>CAWHCG010000042.1:0-156828 GCA_963827575.1 uncultured beta proteobacterium | reverse complement strand
CAGCTTGCGCCGCCCGGTGAGCGCGTTGATTGCGCTCGACTTGCCCGCATTCGAGCGGCCCGCAAACGCGACCTCCCGGCCCCGATCCACGGGAAGCTGACCAAGCTCTGCCACCCCGGTCAGGAACTGCGCGCGCGCGAGCAGGCTCATGGCGTGCGCGCCTCGAGTTCAGCTAGAATCCGCGCCTTCGAGCGGACCGGCACGAACCTTCGGAGTCGAAGATGACGCTTTTCGTTGCTGCAGGGCTGCTGGGCGCCTGCTGCTGATATCGGCTGCAGCGCGGGCGTTCGAAGGCGATCCCGCCAAGGCGCAGGCGCTGGCGACCGGTGTCTGCGCGGCCTGCCACGGGGCTGGACGGCAACAGTCTGATCCCGCCAACCCCAGCCTCGCCGGCCAACACCCCGAATACCTCTACAAGCAGCTCCGGGACTACAAATCCGGCGCACGCAAGAATGCCATCATGGCCGGGATGGTCGCTGGCCTGTCGGAGGACGACATGCGCAACCTGGCTGCGTTCTTCGCTGCGCAGAAATCTCGGCCCGGGGTAGCGCACGACGCGGCGGTGGCCAACGCAGGCCAGAACGTGTACCGGGCCGGGAACGCCAGCAGCGGGCTGCCCGCCTGTGCCGGTTGCCACTCCCCCAACGGCGTCGGGATTCCGCTCCAGTTTCCCCGCCTCAAGGGTCAACACCGGGACTACACGCTCGCCCAGCTCAAGGCGTTCCGGCCGGCGAGCGGGACAACGACCCCTCAAGCATGATGCGAACGATCGCCGGACGCATGAGCGACCAGGAAATGCAGGCCGTCGCCGAATACATCGCGGGGTTGTACTGAAGGCTCACAAGAGCTAACCGCAGAGGCGCAGAGAATTCACAGGATTAACAGGATTTCTCAGGATTAACAGGATTAGTTGGTGCTGAGACGTAGCGGCTCGCGACTATTAGGCTGCAGGATTCAACAGGATTAGTGCTGAGCGATCTTCAATCCTGGCGATCCTGAGAAATCCTGTTAATCCTGTGAATTGCACGTCTGCACCTGTGGTTCAGCCCTCGCTAAGCCCGCCCCATCCCGGCGAGCACGCGGCGCGCGGCGGCGACGCGTCGCTTCGATGTCGCCGGCGGTGTGCGCGGCCGAGACGAACCCCGCCTCGAAGGCTGATGGCGCGAAGTACACGCCCTCGTCGCAGCATGGCGTGGAAAAACCGGTTGAACGCTGCGCGGTCGCATGCCATCACTTCCGCGTAGCTGCGCGGCGGGCGCGGCGCGAAATACAGCCCGAACATCCCGCCCACCGATCGCGCACACAAGCTCACTCCCGCCTCATGCGCGGCCTGCTGCAGCCCGCGCGCGAGGCTGCGGGTCGCTTCCGACAGCCGCTCGAAGAAACCCGGCGCCTGCATCAGCTTCAGCGTGGCGAGCCCCGCCGCCACCGCAACCGGATTGCCCGACAGCGTGCCGGCCTGATACACCGGCCCGAGCGGCGCGATGCACTGCATGATGTCGCGCCGCCCGCCGAAAGCGCGCGAGCGGCATGCCCCCGCCGACGACCTTGCCCAGCGTGGTCAGGTCGGGGCGGATGCCGTAGCAGCCCCTGGACACCGCGCAGCCCGACCCGGAAGCCGGTCATCACCTCGTCGAAGATCAACACCGCGCCGTGGCGGGTGCACAGCTCGCGCAGCCCCTCGAGGAAACCCGGCGCGGGCATCACCAGGTTCATGTTGCCGACGACCGGCTCCACGATCACCGCGGCGATCTCCCGGCCCTGCTGGTCGAAAGCGCGGCCGCACACCGTCGAGGTCGTTGTAGTCGAGCACCAGCGTGTGCGCCGTCACCTCCGGCGGGACGCCCGCGGAGCTGGGCACGCCCAGGGTCAGCGCACCCGAGCCGGCCTTCACCAGCAGAGCGTCGGCGTGGCCGTGGTAGCAGCCCTCGAACTTCACGATCCGGCTGCGGCCGGTGAAGCCGCGCGCCAGCCGGATCGCGGTCATGGTCGCCTCGGTCCCCGAGCTCACCAGCCGCACCATCTCCAGCGAAGGCAGCACAGTCGGTCAGCAGCTGCGCCATCTCGCTGCTCCGCCTCAGTCGGCGCGCCGAAGCTCAAGCCCCGTTCGGCCGCGCGCTGCACCGCCTCGACCACCTCGGGATGCGCATGCCCGAGCACCAGCGGCCCCCAGGAACCCACGTAGTCGATGTAGCGCTTGCCGTCCGCGTCCCAGAAGCAGGCGCCCTGCGCGCGCTCGAAGAACACCGGCGTGCCGCCCGACGGAGCGGAACGCGCGCACCGGCGAGTTGACGCCACCGGGAATGATCTGCTGGGAAAGCTCGAACAGGGTCTTCGTTCTTGGTCTTCATGCGGTTGCGTCCAGGCGTGCGGAAGGGGAACGGGATTCGAACAGCCGGGAAAACGCCCGTGCAGCGGCACCGGTGTCGGGGACATGGAACAGGGCGCTGATCACCGCCAGGGCGTCGGCGCCGGCCGCCACAACAGGCGCCGCGTTGGCAGGCGTGATGCCGCCGATCGCGACCAGCGGCAGCGGCCAGCGCGCTGCGAGCCTCGCTCAGCACAGCGAGCGCGGGTCGCGCGGCGCCCGGCTTCACCGCGCGACGCAAAGAAGCTGCCGAAAGCGAGGTAGTCCGCGCCCGCGTCCACGCACTCCTGCGCGCGCGCCAGATCGTCGTAGCAGGAGGCGCCGATCAAAACGCCGTGACCAAGGCGCACGCGGGCCGCCGCAATCGACGTGTCTTCGCGCCCCAGGTGCACTCCATCGGCATGGCACTCGCGCGCGATTTCGACGTCGTCGTTGACGATGAACAGCACACCCTGCTGCCGGCACAATCCGGCGAGCTCGCGGGCCTGGCTTCGCTTCAGGGCATGGTCGCGGCTCTTGCTGCGATACTGCACAACCTGTGCTCCCCCGGCCAGCGCCTGCTCCACGCGCGTGCGCAGCCAACTTCCCTGGGCAGTTTCAGGCGTGACGGCATACAGTCCACGCACCCGTGAGCGGCAATCGGTCATATGCGAATCGAATGAACCGTGTGTGAGGAGCGCAGCTACTCTTCGCCTTCGGCCTTGTCTTCCTCCCGCGCCCAGAACAGCCGATCGGGAACGTGCTGCCCCATGCCGGGCCGATAGCGCCGAGTTGAGCGTCTGCCAGGTGTAGTCCTGCGCGTCACGCACCGCTTCGGAGATGTCCAACCCGTTGGCGATGGTAGCGGCGATGGCTGCGGCGAGCGTGCAACCCGAGCCGTGAAAGCTCCCCGGCAGCCGAGGCCAAGTGTCGCTGCGCACCACGCCGCCCTGGGTATACAAAGTGTTCACGACTTCCGGGGTGTTCTCGTGGGTGCCCGTGATGAGCACGTACTCGCAGCCCAGGGCGAGCAGCCGCCGCGCGCACTCCGGCAGCCCAGGGTAGTCGTCGTCGTCCGCTTCGTCCTGCGCCAGACGGCGCGCCTCGAGACTGTTGGGTGTCAGCACCGTGGTCTGCGGGAATGAGCAGCTCGCGCATCGCGCCCACCATGTCGTCGGTTGCGAGCTCGTCACCGCGGCCGGACGCCAGCACCGGATCGAGGACCAGCGGAACCTCCGGGTAGTCGGATACGATCTCGGCGATGGCGGCGATGATCTCGACGCTGCCGAGCAAGCCGATCTTGAACACGCGTCACCGGCATGTCCTCCAGGACGCAGCGCGCCTGCTCGGCGACCCACTCGGCGTCGAGCGCCAGCATGTCCTCCACGCCCCGGGTGTCCTGAACGGTCACTAGCGGTGACCACCGACAACGGGTGGCACCCCATGCTGGAAAGGTGAGGATGTCCGCCTGCAGTCCCGCGCCGCCGCTCGGATCGGTGCCTGCGAAGGTGAGGACGATCGGCGGGGACTCGGACATCGCGACGATCGCAGAGGAGGATTTGGTAGAATCGAATTCTACTCCAAATGCACCCGCCCTCCATGGCACCGAGCAACGCGCGGCCCTTCCGCACCTTCATGTGCCTGATCTGCGGCTTCATCTACGATGAAGCGTCCGGACTGCCGGAGGAAGGCATCCCGGCGGGCACGCGCTGGGAGGACGTGCCGGTGAATTGGGTCTGCCCCGAATGCGGCGCACGCAAGGAGGACTTCGAGCTCGTGGAAGTCTGATCGCCGCGCACAACGCTTCACCCGGTCGAACAGTCGAACATCTGAGCCGACATGTTCGGAACGGAATTCACAGGATTGACAGGATTTCTCAGGATTAACAGGATTAACGTCTTCACCAGCACTCGGCAGAGAATGCTCTAATCCTGTTAATCCTGTTCGAATCCTGCTAATCCTGTGAATTTCTAAACTCCTCGCTTTGCAGTGCATAGCGTCGAGCACAAGCACACCGTACGAACGCGGAGGCACACATGAGGATCCTGCACACCATGCTGCGGGTGGGCGACCTGGAGCGCTCGCTCAAGTTCTACACCGAGGTGCTGGGCATGCGGCTGCTGCGGCGCAAGGACTATCCGGACGGCAAGTTCACTCTCGCTTTCGTCGGCTACGGCGACGAGGCCGACACCGCGGTGCTGGAGCTCACCCACAACTGGGACGTCGAGAAGTACGAGCTGGGCAACGCCTACGGCCACGTCGCGGTCGAGGTCGACGGACGCCTACCGGGCCTGCGAAGAAGTCAAAAAGCGCGGGCGGCAAGGTCACGCGCGAAGCCGGGCCGATGAAGCACGGCACTACCGTGATCGCCTTCGTCGAAGACCCGGACGGCTACAAGATCGAGTTCATCCAGCGCAAGACGCCAGTAGCCGTGCATCGCCGCTGCGCCACGCGTCGGCTATGCGCACGAACTCCGTCGACCGGCAGCGTTTCTGCGCGCCGGCCCGGGTCCATGCCCGAGCGCCGCGAGCTCATCGGCCTCGAGCAGTCCCGCGCAGCGCATTGCGCAGCGTCTTGCGCCGCTGCGTGAACGCCTCGCGACCACTTCTGCGAGCACCGCGCTCGTCGCGCGCGCGCCACCGGCAGGGGCCGGTGCGGCATCAAGCGCAGCGAAGGCGGATTCCACCTTCGGCGCCGGTCGGAAGGCGCCGGCCGGCACGCCGTAACAGCTGCTGGACACGCGAAGCGGTACTGCAGCATCACGGACAGCCGTCCGTATACCCGGCCGCCGGGCGCGGCCGCCATCCGCTCCACCACTTCACGCTGCAGCATGAAATGGCAATCGCGCAGGCAGCCGGTCATCGCCGCGAGATGAAACAGCAACGGGGAAGAGATGTTGTAGGGCAAGTTGCCGACCACCCGCAGCTCGGTGACCGAGCGCACAGAAATCGAAGGCGAGCGCATCGGCCTGGTGCATGCGCAAGCGCTCGGGCGGGAAGCGCATGGCCAGCGCCGGCCGGCCAGATCGCGGTCGATCTCCACCACGTCGAGCGCTTCCACCCGCTCGAGCAGCGGCTCGGTCAGCGCACCCAGCCCCGGGCCGATCTCCACCACGCGGTCGCCCGCGCGCGGATCGATCGCGTCAAGCAGCCTGGATACCACACCGCGGTCTACCAGGAAGTTCTGGCCAAAACGCCGCCGCGGTCTATGCAAGCGAGACTCCAATCGGCTGCGGCGGCCGTGCTGTGAAGACCAAAGCGGGGAACGCAGAGGACGCAGAGGAAGAACGGCGAGGACGCAGAGGGCATCGGCCTGGTCGCCCCGCGCATGGAGGTGGGAAGCGAATTGCGCAACCCGTTCGGCACCCTGCCCGCTTCGCCGTTGTCGCCTCACTCATTACGGTTATCCCCGTTTTGGCCTTCTCAAGAAGGCCAAAACGGGGATGAAGCGTCAGCGCTGCTCGACGTGATACTCGATGTAGGCCTTGTCGCGCTGCTGACGCACCCAGTCATCCCATTGCTCGTCCGACTTGCGCGACCGGATCGCCTGGCGTGCGGTCAGGCGCTGGCGGTCCTGCGACATGTCCTGCTCACGCCGCTCCAGCACCTGAACGATGTGCCAGCCGAACGGGCTTCGGAACGGCGCACTGACCTGCTTGGGCTTGAGCGCATCCATAGCTCGCTCGAATTCGGGCACCGTGTCGCCGGGCGACACCCAGCCGAGGTCGCCGCCGCGCGCAGCAGAGGCGTCGTCCGAGTGCAGGCGAGCCAGCTCGGCGAAGTCCCCGCCGTTGTCGATCCGGTACTTGAGCTCGGTCAGGCGGTTGCGCGCATCCGCCTCCGAAACGACCTCGTTGAGACGCACCAGGATATGCCGCGCGTGGGTCTGCGTGACGATGACGGCCGCGTTGCTGCCGCGCACGTCGGTGAGCTTGAGGATGTGGAAGCCGGCGGGGCTGCGCACGATCTGCGACACCTCGCCCGACCTTCATCCCGCGCAGAGCGTCGAGGAACATGGTCGGCAAGCGGCCGGCCGGGCGCCAGCCCATCTCGCCGCCCTGCAGCGCGTCCGGGGCATCGGAAAAGCTCGCCGCCACCTGGCGGAAGTCCGTGCCCGGACTTCAGCTGGGCGAGCGCGGTCTCGGCGCGGGTCCGGCGCAGCCTGAGCTCCTCCGGAGTGGCCTGCTCGGGGACGCTGACCAGGATGTGGGCCAGGCTGTACTCGTCGACCTTCTCGGCGCTGACCCTCCTGGCTGCGCAGGAAGCCCTGGATCTCGGCGTCGGACACCATCGACACGCGCTTCCACTTCGCGCTCGCGCAGCCGCGAGATCAGGATCTCGCCGCGCACGTCCTCGCGAAAGCGATCGAACGGACACGCCGGTCTGCGCCACCGCCTGGCGCAGACCCGCCACGGACATCTTGTTCTGCTGCCGCGATGCGCTCGATCGCCACATCCAGCTCGCTGTCGGGCACGCGCAGCCCGGTGTTGCGCGCCTGCTGCAGCAGCACCCGTCTTGGTGATCAGGCGCTCCAGCAGCTGCTTCTCCAGCACGTCGTGCTGCGGCAGCGGCGTGCCCTGCCGGCGCAGCGTCTCCAGCGCCATCGCGTCTCGCGATCAAGATCGACGCTGGTGATCACGTCGTCGTTGACGACCGCGACGATGCGGTTCAAGCTCGTCGCGTCCTGCGCACTTGCGGCCAGCACATGCCAGCGCTGTGCAAACGGCCAGCGCCGCCGCGGCGGCGCGCATTGCAATCAGTCTCATCCGACTCGAATCACCAAAGCACTCAAACGGAGCTGCGAGCATCATTGCGTTTCCATCCCGGGGTACAGGGGGCCGGCGGGCACCGCGCGGCCTCCCATGCGCGTGTAGCCGCCGATGTTCTGCCGCAGCAGCTCGAGGGGGTTGTTGCCCGATCCTGGACAGGCCGGTGAGCTCGAGCTGGACCAGCAGGGAGGTCGAATCCTGGCCGACCGCAGGTCACGAACTTGTGGCCCACCAGGCGCAGGACCCAGCAGCCGGCAGTGTACTCGAGCCCCACCAGAGCCTCCAGCAGAGACTCGTCCTGCAGCGAATAGTTCCAGCGCGCCACCCCGCTCCAGCGGCGCGACAGCGGCCACTGCGCGGACAAGTCGAGCTGCTCGAGCAAGTCGCTGAGTGAAGCGATATCCGAAGTTGAGCACTCTTGCCGGGCTGCGGCTGGTAACGGAGGCAATGTCGAGTTTCTGCGCCTGCCTCTGGTCCAGGCTGTAGGTCAGCCCCGAAGTTCGCCGACCAGCTCCTGGTGAGCGAGCCGCTCACCAGCAGCCAGCACGTCCGACCGGCTGGCGGTGCGGGCCGGCGCGTTGAGCGTAACCTCCTGCGGCTCGAAATAGTAGCGCTGCGCGAGCGTCCCGCGGATCCATTCGGCGCCGGTCGTCGGGTCCAGCAGGCGGGAGGTCAGCGCAGCGCTGATCTGGTTGGCGTTGTTGATCCGGTCCCAGCCGCTGAACTGGTTCTCGGTGAACAGCTCGGCCAGGTTGAAGTCGGACTCGGCGGTATCGTATACCGGCAGCTGGTTCTGCTCGGCGAACGGAATGTACACGTAGTACAGGCGGGGCTCGAGCGTCTGCCGGAAGTTGCGCCCGCCCAGCGCCGTGTTCCGATCGAAGATCATGCCGCTGTCGACGCTGAAGATGGGCAGGGCTCGCGTCTCGTCCGGTTGGGAGTCATTGGTGAAGCTGTAGCGACGTCCAGTTGAATCCAAGCCTGGGCGTGACCCAGAACAGCCGGTTGCGGTACGGGTAGCTGACCGAGGGGTAGTAGACCTGACGCCAGCCGCTGACCAGGCCGGTCTGCTGGAAGTTGACCGACTTCGCCGAAGAAATCCAGGTCGAAGCCACGCACGTTGTGCTGCGCCGCCCTCAGGGCCAGCTGCGGGACGCGCGCGTAGGGCGGCGTGACCGGCGGCGAATCCGGGTCCTGCAGGGTCTGGAACTTCTGGAGGCGCCCGAACAGAGTCCACCAGTCGCCGTTGTAGGTGAGCGCCCCTTCGCGCGGCAGATTGGTCTGCGAGGTGGCGGCGATGTTGGTGGACAGGTCGGTGAAATAGGTGTCGTCCGACACGCCCTGGAGGTTGAGGTAGCCCGTCAGCCGGTCCGAGAACCTCTGGCTGTGCTGCAACGACCCAGAACCAGCGCGCTTCGTTCAGGATCCGATCGTCAGGCAGGTAGTCGAAGCGGGCCTCGCCGCCGAAGCGCGGCTCGAGGTAGCGAAACTCGTTGTTGAGCTGCAGCCCGCGGCGCGCCATCAGGCGGGGCGCAAAGGTGTAGTCGCGGTTGGGCGCGATGTTCCAGTAGAACGGCGTCTCGATCTCGAATCCGCTGTTGTTGCCGGTGCCGATCATCGGCGCCAGGAAACCGGTCTTGCGCCGGCTGGTCAGGGGGAAGTCCATCCAGGGCGTGTAAAAGATCGGGACGTCCTTGAAGTACACGCTCGCGTTGCGCGCCACGCCCACGTCGGTGAGGCGATCGAGGTCCACGCGTCCGACCTTCAGGTACCAATCGTCGTCGCCGACCGCGCAGTTGGTGTAGGCCGCCCGTTCCGCGCGGTACACGTCGCGGTCCACGATCACCAGACGGTTGCCCTTGCCGCGGGCCCCGATACTGGCGGAAGCTGTAAGTTGGATAGTCGATGTAGCCGGCCGACGTGTCGAGGTCGTAGCGGGCCCGGTCGCCGGTGACCACATCGCCCAGCCGGTCGACACGCACATGGCCGGTGGCGGTGACGGCATTCTCCGGGATCGAGTAGTACAGCTTGTCGGCGGACAGGACCTGGCCCCGGCGGCGCACGACGACGTTGCCAACCGCCTCGAGCTCCTTGCCCTGCACCCCCTGGATTCGATCGGCCTCGATGAAGATGGGCAGTTCTTCGCCGGTACCCGGCGCCACCGGCGGCCGAAGCGTCTCTTCCATCCTGAGCGGCAAGCGCACGTCGCCGGGAGCGGCGGCCTCCGCCTTGGGCGTTTGCCCACGGGCGGCCGGCAGCACGGCCAGCCAGGCGGCGAGCAGCAGCGTGACTCGCACGCTAGCCTGCATTTCTCACACAGGCGCCCGGTCGGAGCACGTCAAGCCAGGCAGATCCGGGTCGCACAGCGCTGGAGCTCGGGTCGGCGGCGAGACGCTGGCGGGATGCAGGCTGGTTGCGCGCAGAGGGGGCATGGGTGGGTAGAATCTTGCTAGGCGTCAGGCTCGGATGGACGGAAGGAAATCGACGTCGGTCACGCCTCGGTTCGGTCGCTGTGCGTGCTTGCGCCCCGCGAAGGTCCGCGTGCGCCGGCGTCCCGCCGCCGCGGCGTCCGCTTATCGCTGTGATTTTGGCGATAAAATCGCATAAAACCATGCACCAGGCAACGTGAACCGCTCGGTCCTGCTCGAGCGCTGGCTGACCGAGCGGTTCGGCGCCGGCAGCTACACCTATGCACCGGCCTCGGAAGACGCGAGCTTCCGCCGCTATTTCCGCGTCAGCGCGGGAACGGCGCTCATTCATCGTGATGGACGCCCCGCCCGAGCGGGAGGACTGCCGCCCCTTCGTCAAGGTGGCGCGCCTGTTCGCGGCCGCGGGCGTGCACGTTCCCGGCGATCCTGGACGAGAATCTGGCACGAGGGCTTCCTGCTGCTCTCCGACCTGGGCAGTCGCACCTATCTGCAGGCGCTCGACCCCGACACCGCATCGCCGGCTGTACGCCGACGCCAACGACGCATTGATCACGATCCAGCTCGCCAGTCGCGCCGGCGTCCTGCCCGAGTACGACCGGGCGCTGCTGCTGCGGGAGCTGCGCCTGTTTCCCGACTGGTACGTGGCGCAGGCACCTGGGCATCACGCTCACGCGCGGCCCAGAACGAGGTCCTCGCCGCCGCATTCGAACTGATCCTCGCCAACAACCTGGCCCAGCCGCGCGTCTACGTGCATCGCGACTATCACTCCCGCAACCTGATGGTGAGCGAGCCGAATCCCGGCATCCTGGACTTTCAGGATGCGGTGTACGGGCCGATCACTTATGATCTGGTGTCGCTGTATCAGGGACGCCTACATCGGCTGGGACGAGCAGCGCCAGCTCGACTGGGTCATCCGCTACTGGGAGAAGGCGCGCAGGCGCGGCTGCCGGTGCCTGCCGACTTCGGGCCTTCTACCGCGACTTCGAGTGGATGGGCGCGCAGCGCCAGATCAAGGTGCTCGGCATCTTCGCGCGCCTGTTCCACCGGGACGGCAAGAGCGGCTATCTCAAGGACATGCCGCTGGTGATGGCTTACCTGCGCCAGGCGTGCGAGCGTTACACCGACCTCAATCCCGCTGCTCAGGTTGCTCGACGAGCTCGAAGACCAGCCGGCCGCGGACGCGGCGTACACCTTCTTGGATCGAGCGCCTGGCTAGCGCCGACGTGTCGTCGCGTCATCGCGCCGACGCCCTCATCGCGTGCAGCCATGATCCTGGCCGCGGGCCGCGGCGAGCGCATGCGCCCGCTCACCGACCGCACGCCCAAGTCCCTGCTGCCGGTCGGGCGGCAAGCCGCTCATCGAATGGCACCTCGAAAGCTCGCGCGCGCCGGCGTGCCGCGACGTGGTCATCAATCATGCCTGGCTCGGCGAGCAGATCGAGAGCCGCCTGGGTGGCGGCGAGCGCTTCGGGGTGTCGCATCCGCTACTCGGCCGAAGGCCAGGCGCTGGAGACGGCAGGCGGGCATCGCCAAGGCGCTGCCGCTGCTGGGAAGCGCCCCGTTCCTGGTGGTCAATGCCGACATCTTCACCGACCGCGACTACGCGGCGCTGCATCGCTCGCGCGCCCCCGCTCGCAGCGGACGTGCTGGCCCATCTGGTCCTGGTGGACAATCCCGAGCACAACCCGCACGGCGATTTCGCCTGGCGTCCGGAACGCCTCAGCGACGAGGGCCCGCACGGCTGACTTTCTCGGGCATCGGCGTCTACGACGCCGGCGCTGTTCGCCGGCATTGCGGTCCGGCGCGCACGCGCCGCGCTCGCCCCGCTTGCTGCGCGCCGCCATGCGGGAGGGACGCGTTCAGCGGCGAGCCACTGATCGGCCTGTGGACCGATGTTGGAACGCCCGCAGCGCCTGGCCGCAGCTCGATGCCATGGTTCGCAACGCTCGCCGGCGGTCGGCGACCTCGAAGGTGATGATCATGCTCTATCGTGCCCGAGCTGTTCGCCGAGCGCGACGCCGCCGCGTTGCGCGCGTTCCTCGACGACAACGCCTTCGCGACGCTGATCTCGCCCGACGCGCATCGATCCGCTGATCACGCACCTACCGCTGCTGCTGGAGCAGCCGCGGGCGCGCATCCGGTGTGCTGCTCGGCCACATGGCGCGGGCCAACCCGCACTGGCGCCGCTCCAGGCGCAACCCGCACGTTCTCGCGGTGTTCCATGGTCCGCACGCGTATGTTTCGCCGTCCTGGTATGCGACTCACCCCAGCGTGCCGACCTGGAACTACGCGGTCGTGCACGTGCCACGGCAACGCCCGTCTGCATGCACGATGCAGCCGGGACGTGGAGCCGCTGGTGCGCCGCCTGGTGCACGCCACGAGGGCCCGCGGCCGCAGCCCTGGCGCATGGAGCTGCCGCCGGACTACCAGGCCGGGATGCTGCAGGGCATCGTCGGCTTCGAGATCGAGATCGGCGGGCATCACCGGCAAGTTCAAGCTCAGCCAGAACCGGCCGGCCGCGACCGCGAGCGTGTCGCCGCGGCGCTCGCAGCGGGTTCGCCGGACGAACAAGAGGTGGCGCAGCTGATGCACCAGCGCGAGGGTTAGCTAGCTAGCCTGCAGTACCGGCCGGCCGCCGTATAATCGCGCAGCACAGTCCCTCTGGCAGCAACTCGATGATCGATGTCAATGCTCTACCGCGACGCCGGCGCAGCGCCTGGCCGAGCAGATGGGCCGCGGCGTGGCCGTGCTGGCCACCGCACCGGAGCGCGTGCGCAACCGCGACGCCCACTACCCCTTCCGCTTCGACAGCTATTTCCACTACCTCACCGGTTTCGCCGAGCCCGAGGCGGTGCTGGTGGTCATCGCGCGGGCGACGAGGCGAGAAGCCTGCTGTTCTGCCGGGACAAGGACGAGGAGCGCGAGATCTGGGACGGTTTCCGCTACGGGCCGCAGGCCGCGCGCGAGGCGTTGGGCTTCGACGAAGCGCACTCGATCACCAGCTGGACGAGATGCTGCCCAAGCTGCTTGCCGACCAGCCGGCGATGTTCTGCGACGTGGGCGAGGACAGCGACTGGGACGCGCGCCTCATCAAATGGCTCAATGCAGTGCAGAGCGCAGGTTCGCACCGGCATCGCCGGCGCCGGGCGAGATCCGCGATGTGCGCAAGCTGCTCGACGAGATGCGCCTGACCAAGGACGCTCACGAGCTCGACATCATGCGCCGCGCCGCGCGCATCTCGGCCGACGCTCACCGGCGCGCCATGCGCCACACTCGTCCCGGCCTGCACGAGTACCAGATCGAGGCCGAGCTGCTGCACGAGTTCCGCAGCCACGGCGCGCAGGCTCCCGCCTACACTCCGATCGTGGCCGGGGGCGCCAATGCGTGCGTGCTGCACTACGTGTCCAACGACGCCCCGCTTCGGGACGGCGAACTGCTGCTGATCGATGCCGGCTGCGAGCTGGACGGCTACGCCTCGGACATCACCCGCACCTTCCCGATCAACGGCCGCTTCAGCCCCGCGCAGCGCGACGTCTACGAGCTGGTGCTGGCGGCGCAGGCGGCTGCCATCGCCAAGGTTGCTCCGGCAACGCCTGGCAGGACCCGCATGACGCGGCGGTGCGCGTGCTCGTGCAGGGCTTCGTCGACCTGGGTCTGCTCGAGGGCAGCGTCGACGGCCTGATCGAGTCCGGCGATTTCAGCCGCTTCTACATGCACCGCACCGGCCATTGGCTGGGCATGGACGTGCACGATTGCGGCGACTACAAGCGCGACGGACAATGGCGCACGCTCGCGCCCGGGATGGTGCTGACGGTCGAGCCCGGCTGCTACATCCGGCCCGGCGAAGGCGTGCCCGAGCGCTTCTGGAACATCGGCGTGCGCATCGAGGACGATGCCGCCGTCACTGCGGACGGTTGCGAGATCATCACCGCGCAGGCGCCCAAGACGATCGCGGACATCGAGGCGCTGATGGGGCGATAGCGGTACGGCGTGACACGTGCAGCGTGACAGGATGCACGACCTGATCATCATAGGCAGCGGTCCGGTGGGCGCGGCCGCGGCCGCGGCGCTGGGCGGCAGCGGGCTGTCGATGCTGGTGCTGGAAGCGCGTCCCGCGACGGCCTCCGACGACCGCCGCAGCCTCGCCTTGTCGCATGGCAGCCGCCTGATCCTGGGGCGCGTCGGGGTGTGGGACGCACGGCTGCCCGCCACTGCGATTCGTACCATCCATGTATCGCAACGCGGCGGCTTCGGCCGGGCGACACTGACGGCCGAGGACGTGGGACTGCCGGCCCTGGGCTACGTCGTCTCGTACGCGGCGTTGCAAGCCGCGCTGGAACAGCGCCTGGAAGCCTGTGCCGTGCCGGCGCTGCGGGGCGCGCGGGTGACGCAGATCGACGGTGGCGCCGACGCAGCGCGCGTGCGCTACGAGCGTGCCGGGATGACGGGCGAGGTTGCCGGGCGTCTGGTCGTCATCGCCGACGGCGGCGAGCTGGCGCAGTCCGCCGCGAAGCACACGGTCCACGACTACCGCCAATCCGCCCTGGTTGCCAACCTCGTGACCGACCGGCCGCACGACAATCGTGCGTTCGAGCGCTTCACCGGCGATGGTCCCATCGCGCTGCTGCCGTTCGAGTCCGGCTACGCACTCGTGTGGACCACCGCACCCGAGCGAGCACAACAGCTGTGCACGGCAGCGGAGCACACTTTCCTGGACGCACTGCAGGGCGAATTCGGGGACCGCGCCGGGCGCTTCGCGCAGGCGCAGGGACGGGCCGTCTATCCCCTCGCGCTGCGCGTCGCCCGGGCTGTGCTCGAGCAGCGCGTTCTACTGCTCGGCAATGCGGCCCAGACCCTGCACCCCGTTGCCGGCCAGGGCCTCAATCTCGGCCTGCGCGACGCCTTCGAGCTGGCGCGCTGTCTGCAGGCGGATCCGGACGGGCCGAGCAGCAGCGTCTTCGCGGAGCGCTTCCGCAGCCGGCGCCGGTTCGACCGGGGCGGCAGCATTGTGCTCACGGACGGGTTGGTGCGCGTGTTTTCGAACGCGTTTCCGGGCCTGAGCTGGTTGCGTGGGTGCGGACTCACTGCTCTGGACTGCCTGCCTCCTGCTAAGCGGGTGTTCATGGGCCGGATGCTGTTCGGCGCTTGAGCGCACACAATGCGCGCCTCGCGTGGTATTCGCCCGCGCGCTTGGGCTACAATTCGCCTCTTTTCCTGCGAGACGCGAAAACGCGCGATGCAGATCGGTCCTCATCTCATTCCAAACAATCTGTTCGTGGCGCCGATGGCCGGTGTCACCGACCGGCCGTTCCGGCAGCTGTGCAGACGGCTGGGGGCAGGGCTGGCTGTCTCCGAGATGATGAGCAGCCAGCCCCAGCTGCGCGGGTCCGTCAAGTCGCGCCGGCGTGCCGACCATGCCGGCGAAGCGGAGCCGATCTGTGTGCAGATCGCGGGCGCCGATCCGGTCATGCTGGCCGATGCGGCACGCTACAACGTCGGGCTGGGTGCGCAGGTGATCGACATCAACATGGGCTGCCCCGCCAAGAAAGTGTGCAATGTCCTCGCCGGCTCCGCCCTGCTGCGCGACGAGCCGCTGGTCGGCCGCATCCTCGATGCAGTGGTTGGCGCGGTGGGCGTTCCCGTCACGCTCAAGATCCGCACGGGTTGGGATCCGCTGCAGCGCAACGCGGTGCGCGTGGCCAGGATCGCGGAGTCCGCCGGTATACGGCTGCTCGCGGTCCATGGCAGAACGCGCGCCTGCGGGTTCACCGGCAGCGCGGAGTACGACACGATCGCGGCGGTCAAGAGCGAAGTCTCGATTCCGGTGATTGCCAACGGCGACATCGATTCGCCGGAGAAGGCGCGCGAGGTGCTTGCCAGAACCGGGGCCGACGCGGTCATGATCGGTCGCGCCGCGCAGGGACGGCCGTGGATCTTCCGGGAGATCCACCACTTTCTGCGCACCGGCGAGCACCTGCCGGCCCCCGACGTCGCGGAGGTCGCCCGGCTCCTGCGCGCGCATCTCCACGCCCTGCATGCCTTCTATGGAGAGGAGTGCGGCGTGCGTGTGGCCCGCAAGCACGTCGGCTGGTACACCAGGCCCCTGGCGGGCAGCGCGGGGTTCCGGCAGCAACTGAACCTGCTGGAACGCGCCGACCAGCAGATCGCGGCCGTGGACCGCTACTTCGAACAACTGGGAGCGCTCGACCGGCGACTCACCTACACCGAGGAGGAACTCGCGGCATGATCAAAGACAACGAGATCGCTCGCTGCGTACGCAAAACCCTGGACGGCTACTTCCGCGACCTGGACGGCGAGAAGCCCGCTGCCGTGTACAACATGGTCATCAGCTCGGTGGAGCGGCCCCTCATCGAAGTCGTCCTGCATCGGGTGGGCGGCAACCAGACCCAGGCCGCCGAGATCCTCGGGATGAATCGCAACACCCTGCGCAAGAAGATCAGGACCTACGGCATCAAGTGAGGCGCCACCGCTGCGGGCGGCGCCGCACATCCTGACGCATCCGGCCCATGACTGCATCGAAACAGGCGCTCATCAGCGTATCCGACAAGACCGGTGTGCTCGAGCTGGCGCGCGGCCTCATCCGGCTCGGCGTGCGGATTCTGTCCACCGGCGGCACGGCGCGGCTGCTCATGCGAGGCGGGCGTGGAGGTGACCGAGGTCGGCGACTACACCGGCTTTCCCGAGATGCTGGACGGCCGCGTCAAAACCCTGCATCCCAAGGTGCATGCGGGGATCCTGGCCCGGCGCGACCTGCCTGGCCACATGCAGGCGCTGGGGCGCGCCGCCATCCCCACCATCGATATCGTCGTGGTGAACCTGTACCCGTTCGTGCAGACCATCTCCAGGCCCGGCTGCACGCTCGAGGAAGCCATCGAGAACATCGACATCGGCGGGCCCGCGATGGTGCGGGCGGCGGCGAAGAACTACCAGCACGTGGCCGTCGTCACCGACCCGCAGGACTACAGCGACGTGCTGGCGGAGCTGACGGCCAGCGGGGGCGCAGCGAGCCTGGCCACGCGGCTGCGCCTGGCACGCAAGGCCTTCTCGCATACTGCGGCCTATGACAGCGCCATCGGCAACTACCTGACCGCCTTCGATTCACCCGACGGCCAGCTCGGCACGTTTTCCCGATCAGCTCAATCTCAACTACGCCAAGGTGCAGGACCTGCGCTACGGCGAGAACCCGCATCAGCACGCCGCCTTCTACCGCGACCTGCAGCGCGTGCCGGGCGCTCTGTCCAACTACGCGCAGCTCCAGGGCAAGGAACTGTCCTACAACAACATCGCCGATGCCGACGCGGCCTGGGAATGCGTCAAGACCTTCGATGCCCCGGCCTGCGTCATCGTCAAGCACGCCAACCCCTGCGGCGTGGCGGTCGGCGCCAGCACTCTGCTTGCCTACCAGCGCGCGTTTTCGACCGATCCGACCTCTGCCTTTGGCGGCATCATCGCGTTCAACCGCGAGCTCGACGCCGCCACCGCAGAGGCCCTGATGCAGCAGTTCGTGGAGGTGGTTGTCGCGCCCGCCATCTCTGCCCAGGCCCGCAGCGCTCTTGCCAGCAAGCAGAATGTGCGGGTGCTGGAGGTGGCGCTGCGAGCCGGGCGGCAACGACTTCGACACCAGGCGCGTGGGCGGCGGCCTGCTGGTGCAAACGCCCGACACGCGTAACGTCAGAGCACGGCCGAGCTGCGCCTGGTGACCAAGTGCAGCCCACCCCGCAGCAGCTGCAGGACTTGCTGTTCGCCTGGCGCGTCGCGAAGTTCGTGAAATCCAATGCCATCGTGTTCTGCCGGGACGGCATGACCGTGGGCGTTGGCGCGGGGCAGATGAGCCGGATCGATTCCGCCCGCATCGCTGCCATCAAGGCCCAGAATGCCGGCCTGACCCTGGCAGCCTCGGTAGTCGCCTCGGACGCGTTCTTTCCGTTCCGCGACGGGCTCGACGTGGTGGTCGGCGCGGGTGCGCGCGCCGTGATCCAGCCCGGCGGCAGCATGCGCGACGAGGAGGTCATCGCTGCGGCCGATGAGCAGGGCATCGCATGGTGTTCACCGGCGTTCGCCATTTCCGGCACTAGCTACCGCCTACGCTTGAACCGCAGAGGCGCAGAGGCGCGAAGAGCGAACAACAGCAGAGTGCGGCGCAGCAGTGGCGGGTCGAGCACGGCGCGAGCATCGTGTGAATACGGAGTTCTATGTCTCCTCTGCGAGTTGGGGTTCTCTGCGCCTCTGCGCGCTCTGCGGTTCTAGGCCTTGGGGTCGGTTCATGTGAACTTGCTTGTGATCGGCAGCGGCGGAAGGGAACACGCCATCGCGTGGCGGCTGGCGCAGTCCATGCGCATCGCGCGTGTGTACGTGGCCCCGGGCAACGCCGGGACGGCCAGGGAGGACGGGCTGTTCAACGTACCCGTCACGGCCATTCCCGAGCTGATCGAGTTCGCCAAGAAGGAATCGGTGGGACTGACAGTGGTCGGGCCGGAGGCGCCGCTCGCCGAAGGGATCGTGGACGCGTTCCGCGCGGCGGGGCTGCGGATCTTCGGTCCGACGCAGCGTGCGGCGCAGCTGGAGAGCTCCAAGGACTTCGCCAAGTCCTTCATGGTCGAGCACCGCATCCCCACGGCTGCTCACCGGACCTTCACCGATGCACCGCAGGCGCACGCCTACATCGATGCACAGGGCGCCCCGATCGTCGTCAAGGCCGACGGGCTGGCCGCGGGCAAGGGCGTAGTGGTCGCCGCAAACACCGACGAGGCGCACGCGGCAGTCGACGCCATGCTCGTCGACAACCGGATGGGCACCGCGGGCGCACGCGTCGTAATCGAAGAGTGTTTGCAGGGCGAAGAGGCGAGCTTTATCGTGATGGTGGACGGGCACCACGTCCTGCCGCTCGCCTCCAGCCAGGACCACAAGCGGCTGCTGGACGGGGACCGCGGGCCCAATACCGGTGGGATGGGGGCTTACTCGCCGGCGCCGGTGCTGACTCCCGCGCTGCACGCGCGCGCGATGCGCGAGGTGATTCAGCCGGCCGTCAGCGGGATGGCGGCGCTCAGGGGACCCGTACACCGGGTTCCTCTATGCGGGGCTGATGATTACGCCGCAGGGCCAGCTCAAAGTCCTGGAGTTCAACTGCCGCCTCGGCGACCCGGAAACGCAACCGATCCTCATGCGCCTCAAGACCGACCTGTTCGCCCTGGTGGAGCACGCCGTCAACGGCCAGCTCGACCGGGTCCAAGCCGAGTGGGACCGGCGCGTTGCGCTGGGCGTGGTGCTGGCAGCGCCCGGGTATCCCGACGATCCGCGCAAAGGCGATGAGATCACCGGCATCCCGCGCGACGTCGCGGACTGCCACGTGTTCCACGCCGGCACCACTCTACAGGACGGCAAAGTCGTCACCAACGGCGGCCGCGTGCTGTGTGTCACCGCGCTCGGCGACACGGTGCGGGTGGCGCAGCGGCGCGCCTACGAGGTCGCCGAGCAGATCCAGTTTGCCGGCAAGCAGATGCGGCGCGACATCGGGCATCGCGCCATCAGTGCCAGGAAGACGCTCCTCTAGCCCCCTCTAGCCATGCCCGCATCCTCCTGCCTATGCTACACTAGTCAGCATACTAGTCAGATAGAGGTGACCTATGCAGTCTTGGCCTGTGCAAGACGCAAAGGCTCGGTTCAGCGAGTTTCTGGAGAAGTGCTTGACCGAAGGCCCACAGATGGTAACCAAACGCGGCGCCGAGGCAGCAGTCTTGGTGCCAGCAGATGAATGGCGGCGCCTGCAAGCGGCGGCGCGGCCTTCCCTCAAGGAGTTGTTGCTCTCAGACCAGGCACGAACCGAGACGCTCGCTCCCGCCCGTAGGCGCGCTCGCCGGCGTACCCCCCGAGCCTTTCGGTAAGCCACATGTACTTGCTCGATACGAATGTGGTTTCGGAGCTTCGCAAGCCGAAGCCACATAGGGCGGTGGTGCAGTGGATTCAGAACGTGGCAGAGGTCGACCTGCATATTTCGGCGGTAACAATAGGCGAGATTCAGGCCGGGATCGAGGTCACGCGCGAGCAGGACCAGTTGAAGGCTGCCGAGATTGAGCAATGGCTCGATCTCGTTGCGTCTTCGTTCAACGTTATCCCGATGGAATCCGCTGCATTCAGGGTGTGGGCTCGCTTGATGCATCGGTCCTCTGACACGCTCTACGAGGATGCGATGATCGCCGCGATCGCGACGGTTCACAAGTACACATTGGTCACGCGGAATGTGGCGGACTTCAAGCGTTTCGGGGTGCCCCTTCTGAATCCGTTCACCACTCCTCGGAAATGATACGCAGCCTAGCCTCTACCCGATATTTCGCCAGACACCCCCGTTCGCTCGGAGATCCAATCGGTGTGGTTAGTGTGTTTCGCGAATGAAGCTCGAATCAGTCAAAGACTACTATCTGGACCTGCAGGCGCGCATCGTCGCCCGACTCGAGGAGCTCGACGGGCTGGCGTTCCGCCGCGACGCATGGGAGCGGCCCGAAGGCGGCGGCGGCTCGAGCTGCCTGATCGAGGAAGGGCATCTGTTCGAGCGCGGCGGGGTGAACTTCTCGCACGTCAGCGGCACCCGCCTGCCAGCGTCGGCCAGCGCCGCGCGGCCGGAGCTCGCGGGCCGCAGCTTCCACGCGATGGGCGTTTCGCTGGTGCTGCATCCGCGCAACCCCTACGTGCCCACCGTGCACATGAATGTGCGCTTCTTCGTGGCCGAGCAGGCGGGCGCCGAGCCGGTCTGGTGGTTCGGGGGCGGCATGGATCTGACGCCCTACTACGGCTTCGAAGAGGATGCGGTGCATTTCCATCGCACCTGCCGGGCGGCGCTGGCGCCTTTCGGCGCCGATTGTCACGCGCGCTTCAAGAAATGGTGCGATGAGTACTTCCACTTGAAGCACCGCAACGAGCCACGCGGGGTGGGCGGAATCTTCTTCGACGATCTCAACGAGGCCGGCTTCGAGCACTCCTTCGCGCTGATGCGCAGCGTGGGGGATCATTTCCTGCCCGCCTACGTGCCCATCGTGGAGCGCCGGCGCGGTCTCGCCTACGGCGCGCGCGAGCGCGATTTCCAGGCGTATCGCCGCGGGCGCTACGTGGAGTTCAATCTGGTGTTCGACCGCGGCACGCTGTTCGGCCTGCAATCGGGCGGGCGCACCGAGTCCATCCTGATGTCGCTGCCCCCGACGGTGAAATGGCGCTACGACTGGCGGCCGCAGCCGGGCTCTCCCGAGGCGCGGCTGTACGACGAGTTCCTCAAGCCGCGCGACTGGCTGTAGGGAGCGCTTTGCTATCAAACCCTGCATTGTCGCCCGACCCCGATCGGGGGCGGGATGACAGTTAGTCAGCCGGTGTCTGGCTGGCCTGACGGTCGATGCGTTTCATCGACCGCTGGCTGACCCGCTGGAGCCGCAACTACGCCTTCCTCCGGCGCGCGGTAGGCGAGGTCGGCCGCGAGCTGGCCCGCAGACCGTACGAGGCCTTCCTGCAGCCCGGCGAGGAGTTGTCCTTCTCGCAGTACGTGGACGGCGTCCAGGTCGAATTCGGCGTCGAGGTGTACCGCATCGACCGCGACGGCACCATGTGGGTGCGCGTGGATACGCGCTCGAGCCTGGTTACTCCGTTGCAGCTGCGGCCCTCCTTCGTGTTCAGGAAGCTGCCTGACGGGCGCGCTTACACGTCGACGTGACTTACTGCTTAAGAGCAAAAGCGGGACCGCCAAGGACGCCAAGGAAAGCAAAAGATAAGGACGCCAAGGAAGGCCAGATATAACTTCAGGCCTGACCAACATCAGTCCCCGTAGGGCGGGTTAGCGAAGCGTAACCAACTGCATGCTTGGTACTTCAGCATTCGGCGCAGCGCTGCGCTTATTGCTCCCTACGTTCGGCCCACACCGCGAAACCATGTCTCGCCCCTTCTTGGCGTCCTTGTCTTTTGCTTTTCCTTGGCGTCCTTGGCGGTTCCGCTTTAGGTCTTGGCACGTCACTCGCCCAGGTACGCCTGCCGAACCTGCGGATTGCTGAGCAGGGCGCGCGCCGAGTCGGACAGGGTGATGAGCCCGCTTTCCATGACATAGCCGCGCGTGCTGGCCTCCAGTGCGAGCTTGGCGTTCTGCTCCACCAGCAGGACCGTTACGCCCTCCGAGGCAACCTTGCGGATGGTCTCGAAGATGCGCTGGACCATGAGCGGGGCCAGCCCCATGCTCGGCTCATCCAGCAGGAGCAGGCGGGGCGAGCTCATCAGCGCCCGGCCGATCGCGAGCATCTGCTGCTCCCCGCCGGAGAGCGTGCCGCCGGTCTGCCTGCGCCGCTCCCTGAGCCGCGGGAACAGCTCGTAGACGCGGTCATGATCGCGCTTGATCGCGTGCTTGTCGCGCCGCGCATAGGCGCCCATCTGCAGGTTCTCTTCGACGCTCAGGCGGCCGAACACCCCGCGCCCCTCGGGCACCAGTGCCAGCCCTTGCTCCACCAGGCTGAACGACGGCGCTCCGGTCACCTCTTCACCGCCATAGAAGATCCTGCCCGCGGCCGGTTGAAGGATTCCGCAGATCGCCTTCAGGGTGGTGGTCTTGCCGGCGCCGTTGGCGCCGATCAACGCAACCATTTCGCCGGCCTGCACCTGGAGGTCGATCCCCTTGACGGCGTTGATGCCGCCGTAGGAGATCTTCAGGCCCTCCACGCGCAGCAGGCTCAAGGCAGCGCTCCGCCCAGGTAGGCTTCGATCACCGCCGGGCTCTTCTGCACCTCGGCCGGTACGCCCTCGGCGATCTTCTTGCCGTAGTCGAGCACGGCCACGCGGTCGCACAGATCCATCACCAGCTTTACATCGTGCTCGATCAGCAGGATGGTCATGCCATCGCCGCGGATCTGCTCGAGCAGGCCCTTGAGGGCTGCGCGCTCGGTTGCATTCATCCCCGCTGCCGGCTCATCCAGCGCCAGCAGCCGCGGCTCGGTAGCGAGCGCCCGCGCGATCTCCAGCCGGCGCTGATCCCCGTAGGAGAGGTTCTTCGCCTGGGCATGGGCGTGGCGCGCGACGCCGACGTAGGCGAGCAGCTCCTGCGCGCGGTGGCGGATCGCATCCTCCTCGGCGCGTGTGCGGGCGCCACGCAAGACCGCGCCCAGCGCACCGGCATGGGTGCGCAGGTGCCGGCCGACCATCACGTTTTCCACCGCCGTCATGTGGCCGAACAGCCGGATGTTCTGGAAGGTGCGCGCGATGCCGGCCTCGACGATCACATGCGGTTTACGCCCCGTCACGTCGGCGCCGTTGAATACCACCTTCCCGGCGCTGGGCCGGTACAGGCCGGTGAGCAGGTTGAACATGGTGGTCTTGCCGGCGCCGTTCGGGCCGATCAGCCCGTAGATCTCGCCAGGCTCGATCGCCAGCGTTACGTCGGCGAGCGCCTGCAGTCCGCCGAAGGACTTGCCCAGCCTGTGCGCCTCGAGCAGCGGCATCCGCTCAGGGCTTGCCGGGCTGGCCGGCATTCGCCAGCTCGCGGCGGCGGATTGGAGACGGCCACAGGCCGGCCGGGCGCAGCAGCATGACCAGGATCAGCGCGAGCCCGAACAGCAGCATGCGCAGGCTTTCAGGGTCGAGAATCACCTTTCCGAACAGCTGCTGCTGCACGGGAGCCGCGGTGTGCCGCAGGACCTCCGGCAGCGTGGCGAGCAGCAGCGCACCCAGCGCCACGCCCGCAACATGGCCCATGCCGCCCAGCACGACCATGCACAGCACCATGATCGACTCCATGAGCTGGAAGCTCTCCGGGCTCACGAAGCCCTGGAACGAGGAGAACAGTCCGCCGGCCACGCCGCCGAAGGTCGCTCCCATGGCAAAGGCGAGCAGCTTGATGTTGCGCGTGTTGATCCCGGTGGCCTGGGCGGCGATCTCGTCTTCACGGATCGCGATCCAGGCGCGGCCGATACGCGAGTCTTCCAGGCGTATGCAGATGAACATGGTCAGCAAGGTGAGCGCCAGGAACACGTAGTAGTACAGGTGCGTGGCAGGAAAGGTCACGCCCAGGATCTGCTGGCCTCGGTCCAGGGCCAAGCCGCCGACCTGCAGCGGGTCGATGCGATTGACGCCTTGCGGCCCATTGGTGATGTTGATGGGCGCGTTCAGATTGTTGAGGAAGATGCGGATGATCTCGCCGAATCCGAGCGTGACGATGGCCAGGTAGTCGCCTCGCAGCCGCAGCGTGGGCGCGCCCAGCAGGACGCCGAAGACGGCAGCGATCAGCGCGCCGAACGGCAGCAGGATCCAGAACGGCACGTGCAAGCCGAAGTGCGGCGAGGCCAACAGCGCGTAGGTGTAGGCGCCAACGGCATAGAACGCGATGTAGCCCAGGTCGAGCAGGCCGGCGAAACCGACCACGATGTTCAGGCCCAGCGCCAGCATCGTGTACAGCAGTGCAAAGTCGAGCACGCGCACCCAGGTGCGCGACAACCCGGCCTCCAGTACGAAAGGCAGCACCGCGAGCGCCACACCCGCCAGCGCCATGCCGATCCAGGGTGCGTGCCGGTGACGCTTGATGGAGTGCCAGTGGTCTAGCACGGTCTTTCTGCGTTGGTCTGCACCTCGGAGGCGCGAGGCCCGAACAGCAGGCGCGAGGCGCGAGGCACGAGGCGCGAGAAAATGCTTCAAGCCGGGGGGCTCGAGCCTCGAGCCCCCTTCTCGAGCCTCGCGCCTCGCGCCTCGTGCCTGCAGTCATGCTCGCTCCGAAACGCGCTCGCCCAGCAGCCCGGTCGGGCGGAACACCAGCACCGCGATCAGGACCACGAAGGCGAATACATCCTGATAGTTGCTGCCCAGGAAGCCGCCGGTGAGGTCGCCGATGTAGCCGGCGCCGATGCTCTCGATCAGCCCGAGCAACAGGCCGCCGAGCATGGCGCCGCCGAGATTGCCGATACCCCCGAGCACCGCCGCCGTGAAGGCTTTCAAGCCGAGCATGAAGCCCATGGTGTACTGGGCGATGCCGTAGTTGGCGCTGACCAGCAAGCCGGCCACCGCCGCCAGCGCGGAACCGATGATGAACGTGGCGGAGATGATCTTGTTGGTGTCGACTCCCATGAGCCCCGCCACCAGTTGACTCTCCGAGGTCGCACGCATGGCCCGCCCCAGGCGCGTGAAGTGCACCAGCAGCAGCAACCCCGCCATGATCAGGGCCGACACCATGATGATCGCGATCTGCAGATCGGTGATCACCGCACCCATGATCTCGTGACGCTGGGGACGGATGATCTCAGGGAAAGTGTGATAGTGCCGGCCCCAGTACATCATGGCCAGGGTCTGCAGCAAGATCGAGACGCCTATCGCGGTGATGAGCGGTGCGAGCCGCGGCGCCCGGCGCAGCGGCCGGTAGGCCACACGCTCGATCGTGAAACCCAGCAACATGCACACCGACATCGCCGCGGCAAGCGCCAGCAGCACGATGAGGGGGGCAGGCAAGCCGAGGCTGCTGCCCATGAGCCCGGCGATGACCGACAGCGAAGTCAGCGCCCCCACCATCACCACCTCGCCATGGGCGAAGTTGATCAACCCCAGGATGCCGTAGACCATCGTGTACCCGAGCGCCACCAGGGCGTACACGCTGCCCAGCACCAGACCATTGATCACCTGCTGGAGAAAGATGTCCATCAAGCTATTCGACAAGTGCAGCAAAAGCAACGGCGCCGCTAGGCGCCGTTGCTTGCCAGTCGGGTCACCCGCTCGGCCGCGATTGTAGCCTCAGGCGAGCGCGAGACCTCTAGCTAGCTAGCTCAGCCGCCGATCGTCTCCAGGAACTGCCACTTGCCGTCCTTCACCTGGTACAGGCTGATACCGCCGCCCTTGACGTCGCCCTTCTCGTCGAAGGTGATGGTCCCGGTGACGCCCTGGTACTGGCTGTTGGCGAGCTCGGGGAGGTACTTGGCCGGGTCGGCGGAGCCCGCCTTCTTGATCGCCGCGAGCAGGACATTGGCGGCGTCGTACGCGTACGGCGCGTAGATCTGGATGTCCAGGTTGTACTTGCCCTTGTACTTGGCCTCGAAATCCTTGCCGCCCGGCATCTGGTCGAGCGGTACGCCGGGTGACGAGCCGTAAGCGCCCTCGGCCGCGTCGGCGCCCAGCTTGAGGAACTCGGCGCTTTGGATGCCGTCGCCGCCCAGATACTTCGCCGTCAGCCCGAGATTCTTGAACTGCTTCATCATCGGGCCGGCCTGAGCGTCCATGCCGCCGTAGAAGATCAGGTCCGGGTTCTTCCCTTTGATGCTGGTGAGGATGGCGGTGAAATCGGTCTTGGTGGTGTCGGTGAACTCGCGCGTGAGAATGGTCGCGCCCGCGGCGGTGGCAGCCTTCTCGAATTCATCGGCCAGCCCCTGCCCGTAGGCGGAGCGGTCGTCGATGATGGCGATGGTCTTCGCGCCCAGCTTGCCGACCGCGAACTCGCCCAGCACCTTGCCCTGCTGGGCGTCGTTGGCGATGACCCGGAAGGCGGTCTTGAAGCCCTGGTTGGTGTAGGTGACGTTGGTGGCCGACGGGGAGACCTGGGCAATCCCGGCGTCATGATAGATCTTCGACGCCGGGATGGTGGTGCCGGAGTTCAGATGCCCGACCACGCCGGCGACCTTGGCGTCCACCAGCTTCTGGGCGACGATGGTGCCCTGCTTGGGGTCGGCCTGATCGTCTTCGGACTGCAGGTCGAGCTTGACCTTGTCCGCACCGATCTGGAAGCCGGCCGTATTGGCTTCGTCAATAGCCATCCGCACACCGTTCTCGTTGTCCTTGCCCAGGTGCGCGATGGATCCGGTGAGCGGACCGGCGTGACCGATCTTGACCACCCCTTCTTCTTTCTTCCCGCAGCCCGCCAGTCCAGCCGTCATCGCCAGCGCAACCGCAACCGCTAAGCCCTTCAGATTCATAAATGCTTCCCTCGTCATTATTTTCTCCGCGCCGGATTGGCGCCACCCAACAGTCGGCGGATTATTCTCTCTCGTCGCTGGAATGTCAAATAACCCGCGTGAATTCATCGGCTTGTGGTGGCCCCGCGGAAAACGCAAGAGCCGGCGCTCGGCCGGCTCTTGCGTTGGGGTCGGGAGCGCTCGGCTACAGCGACAGGATCCACTCCGTCATGACCTTGATGTCGGGGTCAGGGACGTTGTTCGGGGGCATGGGGATCGAGCCCCATACCCCACCGCCACCGTTCTTGATCTTGCCGGCCAGCGTGGCCTCGGCACCGGCGGCGCCTTTGTACTTCTTCGCCACGTCCTTGTAGGAGGGGCCGACCAGCTTCTTGTCCTCGGCATGACAGGCCAGACAGTTGTACTTCTGCGCCAGCTGCTTGGCCTTGGCCGCGTCGACAGCGTGCACAGCGCTGCCGGCGAAGATGCCTGCCAGCGCGGCGATGGCGATCAGGATCTTTTTCATGGGAACGTTCTCTCCTTTGAGTGCGTAGGTTGAGCGCGAGCACCGCGATTCTAAAGCCTTTCGCCGGCCTTTGGAACGTACTCGCGCACGAGCCCGTCCAGCTCGCCGATCGGGGCAAGACACTCAACGCCCCGGCATACCCAGGCGTTGACACCGGGACGCAGCGGCTTGTCCAGCGCAGACGGCAGATCGCGCTGGGCGGCGTCGATCGCCACAGCCAGGGCCGCCGGGGCGTAGCGTGCTGCGAGCGTCCTCTGCCAGGATTTCAGAGCGGGTGCCTCGCCCCGCAGCACGGCCACCGTCGGCGGGTCGCCGTGCTCGGCGAGCGCCATGCACAGCGTGGAGAACCCGCCGGGGTGGCGGGTGAGCTGCGGATAGAACAGCCGCATCGTGCGCTCAGCCGCCTCCAGATAGCGCGGCTCCCCGACCAGATGCCCAAGGCGCTGGAGCGCGAGCGCCGCCACACCGTTCCCCGAGGGCGTTGCATTGTCGAAGCCCGGCTTGGGCCGCAGGATCAGGCGCTCGTGGTCGTGGCTGGTGAAGAAGAAGCCGCCGCGCTCAGCGTCCTCGAACTGGCTCAGCAGCACGTCGGCGAGCGCTACGGCGAAGTCGAGATCGGCGCGCCGGAAATCCGCCTGCATGCTCTCAAGCAGCGCCGCGAGCAGGAACGCATGGTCATCGAGATAGGCGTTCAGATGCGCACGACCGTCCTTGAACGTCGCCAGCAGACGCGCGTCGCGCCACAGGCGCGCGCGCAGGAAGTCGAGCGCAAGCCGCCCCGAGGCAATCCACTCCGCCCGGTCCAGCACGCGGCCCGCATGCAGCATGCCGTGGGCCATCAGTGCGTTCCAGGAGGTGAGGATCTTGTCGTCCCGCCCGGGGCGCACGCGGCGCGTGCGCGCCGTGAACAGCTTGTCTCGCGCGCGCTCGAGCGCGGCCTGCGCCGCCGGTTCGGACCAGCTCAGACCCTGCGCTGCCTGAGCCACCGGCTGGGCGATACGCAGGTGCCAGCGCCGCCCTTCGAAGTTGGCGGTCTCGTCCAGGCCGTATACCGCGGCGGCGACCGCGTACTCGTCGCCGTCGAGCAGCGCCGCGGCCTCCTCGCGCGACCAGACGTAGAACTTGCCCTCCTCGTGCTCGGAGTCGGCGTCCAGGCTGGAGTAGTAGCCGCCTTCGGGCGCTTGCATCTCGCGCATCACCCAACCGGCGGTTCCTTCGCACACCCGGGCGAACAGCGGCGCGCCCGTGACCAGCCATGCATCCGCGTACAGCCGCAGCAGCGGACCATTGTCGTAGAGCATCTTCTCGAAATGCGGGATCATCCAGTACTGATCCACGCTATAGCGGCAGAAGCCCCCGCCCAGCTGATCGTAGATGCCGCCCTGCGCCATCTTCTCCAGCGTGAACAAGGCCACCCGCTGCGTCTGAGCGTCGGCCCGCAGCGTCCCTTCGCGCAAGCACAGCTCGAGCTCCGCCGGATGCGGAAACTTCGGCGCGCCACCGAGCCCGCCGTGCGCTGGATCGAAGATCTCTTTGAGCTGTTCCAGCGCGGCGGCGATCGGCGCCGGGTCGAGGCTCGAGGAAGGCGGCGCAGCCGCCGGCACCGTCTGTCCCAGCGCGGCGATCAGCTCCTCGTTCTGCGCAGCAATCGCCTCGCCCTGCTCGCGATAGGCTTTTGCCACGCGCTCCAGGAGCTCGCCGAATCCCGGCAGGTTGTGGCGCGCCGTCTTCGGGAAGTAGGTTCCTCCGTAGAATGGCTCCTGGTCCGGTGTCAGGAACATCGTGAGCGGCCATCCCCCGGCGCGCCGGGTCAGCATCTGGTGAGCGGTCTGGTAGATCTGGTCGATGTCGGGACGCTCCTCACGGTCGACCTTGATGTTGACGAACAGCCGGTTCATGGCTTCGGCCACACCCGGGTCCTCGAAGGACTCGTGCGCCATGACGTGGCACCAGTGACACGCCGAGTAACCTACCGAGAGCAGGATCGGCTTGTTCTGCTCCCGCGCCAACCTGAGCGCCTGTTCGCCCCACGGGTGCCAATCCACCGGGTTGTCGGCGTGCTGCTGCAGGTAGGGGCTGGTTTCGTGGGCGAGGCGGTTCGGCATGCTTATAGGACATACGGCCAGGAAAAGGAATTCACAGGATTAACAGGATTTCTCAGGATTAACAGGATTAGGAACAAGATCGCGCACTTTCAGCTGAATACCGGAGGAGAAGCACTCCCGGCGACGACACGTCGCCGCTGATAGGCGACGGCCCTGTCAGTCGTGTACTAATCCTGTTAATCCTGAAAATCCTGTTAATCCTGTGAATTCGCTCTTCGCTTTAGATCCCCAGCGAGGCCCACAGTTCATCGACGCGCTGCTTCACCGCGGCGTCCATCGTGATCGGCGTGCCCCACTTGCGCATCGTCTCGCCCGGCCATTTGTGGGTGGCGTCGATCCCCATCTTCGAGCCGAGCCCGGACACCGGGCTGGCGAAGTCGAGGTAGTCGATCGGCGTGTTCTCGGCGACGAGCGTGTCGCGCGCCGGGTCCACGCGCGTGGTAATGGCCCAGATCACCTCCTTCCAGTCGCGGATGTCGACGTCGTCGTCCACCACGACGATGAACTTGGTGTACATGAACTGGCGCAGGAACGACCAGATCCCGAACATGACGCGCTTGGCATGCCCCGGATAGGCCTTGCGCATGCTGGCAACCGCGAGGCGGTAGCTGCAGCCCTCCGGCGGCAGGTAGAAGTCGGTGATCTCGGGGAACTGCCGCGTCAGCAGCGGCACGAACACCTCGTTGAGCGCCACCCCCAGAATCGCCGGCTCATCCGGCGGCTTGCCGGTATAGGTGCTGTGATAGATCGGCTCGCGCCGCATGGTGATGCGCTCGACGGTGAAGACGGGAAACTGCTCCTGCTCGTTGTAGTAGCCGGTGTGGTCGCCGAAGGGTCCTTCCAGGGCCACTTCGCCGGGCTGGATGCTTCCCTCCAGCACGATTTCCGCGCTGGCGGGGACCCGCAGCTCGGAGCCGATGCACTTGACCAGCTCCGTGCGTGCCCCGCGCAGCAGCCCCGCGAACTGATACTCGGACAGCGAATCGGGCACCGGCGTGACTGCACCGAGGATTGTCGCGGGATCGGCGCCGAGCGCGACGGCGACCGGGAACCGCTCGCCGGGATGTGCCAGGCCGTGGTCGCGGAAATCCAGCGCCCCGCCACGCTGCGGCAGCCAGCGCATGATCACCCGGTTGCGCGCGATGACCTGCTGGCGATAGATGCCAAGGTTCTGGCGCGGCTTGTGCGGCCCGCGCGTCACCGTCAGGCCCCAGGTAATCAGCGGGCCCGCGTCACCCGGCCAGCAGGTCTGGATCGGCAGGCGTCCGAGATCGACTTCTGCGCCCTCCCACACGATCTCCTGGCAGGGCGCGTGGCTACGCTCCTTTGGCGCCATGTCCAGCACCTTCTTGAGCATCGGCAGCTTGTCCCAGGCGTCCTTCAGTCCCCTGGGAGGGTCGGGCTCCTTCAGGTATGCCAGCAGCCTGCCCACTTCGCGCAGCGCCTCGACCGATTCCTCGCCCATGCCCATGGCCACGCGCCGCGGCGTGCCGAAGAGATTGCCCAGCACCGGAATGGCGTGCCCCTTGGGCTTCTCGAACAGGATCGCCGGGCCACCGGCTTTGAGGACCCGATCGCAGATCTCGGTCATCTCCAGCCGGGGCGAGACCTCGATCGCGATGCGCTTGAGCTCACCCTGTCGTTCGAGCTGGGCAAGAAAGTCCCGCAGGTCGTTGTAGCGCACGTTGCCTCTATCCTGGGGCAAACTCTGAACCATGTAGGACACGGTGGACACGGAGGAACTGCGATTCCCAACCGCCTCCTCGAGACTGAGTCCGGACTATAGATTACGCTCCACCATCAGCGCCAGGGCGATGCCGGCGAACACGGCGCCGCCCACCCAGTTATTGTTCAGGAATGCTCGGAAGCAGCGGCCGGGGTCGCGGCCGCGGATCAGCGTGTACTGATGAGCGATCAAGACGGCGGCGCCCGCCAGCCCCACGTAATAGGGCCACGCCAGGTGCATGCGCCAGCCGATCCCCGCGAGCAGCGCCAGGAACGCGGCGTGGCACAGCATGACGGCGGCCACGTCGAAGCGGCCGAACAGGATCGCCGCGGTGCGGATGCCGATCTTGCGATCGTCGTCGCGGTCCACCATCGCGTACTCGGTATCGTAGGCGATCGTCCAGCAGATGTTCGCAAGCAGCAGCACCCAGGCCACCGCCGGCACGCGTTCGAGCTGTGCGGCGTAGGCCATCGGAATGCCGAAGCCGAAAGCGATGCCCAGGTAGGCCTGCGGGAGGGCGAAGAAGCGCTTGGTGAACGGATAGCTCACCGCCAGGAACGCACCCGCAAACGACAGCGCGACGGTGAGCCGGTTCAGCGTGAGCACCAGCGCGAAGGCCATCAGTCCGAGGACGCCCGCGAGCACCAGGGCCTCGGTCGGGCCCACCAGCCCCGCGGCCAGGGGGCGATCCTTGGTTCGCGCGACGTGCGGGTCGAAGTTGCGGTCGGCATAGTCGTTGACCACCACGCCCGCCGAGCGCATCAGCACCGTGCCCGCCAGGAATACGACCAGGATCTGCCATTGCGGCGTCCCGCGCACCGCCAGCCACAGCGCCCACAACGTGGGCCACAGCAGCAGCAGGATCCCGATCGGCTTGTCCAGCCGCATCAGCTTCTCGTACAGGTCCAGCTTGCGTGCGATCGCTTGCAGGTTCACGGAAGCAGTCTAACTGTGGGAACCTCAGGAAACCCCAAATTGGGCCGCCAAGACGCCAAGACGCCAAGAAAGCACAGCTCGGGTTCGCAGCCGGCGCGGGTTGAGCATCAGGCGCATGACGCCGAAGACCTCGCACATGTGCGCCACCAACTCCCTACTTGGCGTCTTGGCGTCTTGGCGGCCCACTCGAATTACGCAGTTGAATGGCCGCGAGAATGCCCTGCATGATCGCAACCGGCGTAGGCGGGCAGCCGGGGACTGCCACGTCGACGGGAATCACGTTGGACACGCGGCCGCAGCTGGCGTAGCTCTCGCCGAAGATGCCGCCGGTGCAACCGCAGTCGCCCACCGCCACCACCAGGCGCGGCTCGGGGGTTGCATCGAGCGTGCGGCGCAGGGCCGTCTCCATGTGACGCGACACCGGGCCGGTGACCAGCAGCATGTCAGCGTGCCGCGGACTCGCCACGAACCGGATCCCCAGCCCCTCGAGGTTGTAGTAAGGGTTGTTGGTGGCGTGGATCTCCAGCTCGCAGCCGTTGCACGAGCCCGCGTCCACGTGACGGATCGTCAACGCTCCCGCGAACCAGCGCAGCACCTCGTCCTTCAGGCGCTCCGTGGTCACCCGCAGCGTCTCGTCGGCGGCCGGCGGCGGCTCGGTGAGGATGCCGGTTTTCGCTATCTGCTTCAGGATCTGGTACACGAAACAACCTCAACGCAAAGGCGCGAAGGCGCAAAGACGCCAAGAATAGCGCGGAGCAACCAGGCGGAGAATCTGTTCGACCTCCGCCGAAGGACTGGGCAAGACCGCCGAAACTCTTGCGGTTCCTCTGCGTCTTCTGCGCCTTCGCGCCTCTTGCGTTTCAGCTCTTGCGCATTAGAGATCCACTCCGCTGTAGGAAAGATTGAACGACTTGTTGATCAGCGGAAAATCCGGGACGATGTTGCCGATCACGGCATGCTCCAGCACCGGCCAGTTCTGCCAGGACGGATCGTGCGCGTGCACACGATGCAGCTTGCCGTCGGCGCCGGTTTCCAGAGCGATCAGCACCTCGCCACGCCAGCCCTCGACCCAGCCGATGCCGGCGGCGCCCGCGGGCGGGGTCGGGAACAGGCTCGCCACGTTGCCCTCGGGCATGCGCTTGAGGATCTTGCGGCACAGCTCGAGAGACTCCACCAACTCCTCGAACCGTACCAGCACACGCGCGGCGACATCGCCGCCGCGAGCGCCCGCAATCTGCACGCCGATCTCATCGTAGGGTGCGGGCGGCAGGTGGGAACGCAGATCGCATCCCACACCACTCGCTCGCCCGGCCAGGCCGGTCAACCCCAGCTCTACGGCAAGCTCAGGCAGCACACGCCCCGTGCCGACGAGTCGATCCTGCAGGCCCGGGTGCTCGTCGAAAATCACCCGGATGCGGGTAATCTCCGGGCGCAACATCTCGTTCTGGGCGTGCAGCGCCCGCAGTCCATCCAACCCCACGTCGCACGCCACCCCGCCCGGCACGACCGCATCCATGAGGTAGCGGTGGCCAAACAGGGTCGCATTCAGTCGCAGCACCTCCTCTTTCAGGCGCGCCATCTGCGCCAGGCCGAAGGCCAGGCCGGCGTCGTTGGCGACGAAGCCCAGATCGCCCAGGTGGTTGGCGATACGCTCGCGCTCGAGGAACAGCGCGCGCAACCAGAGTGCGCGCGCCGGCGGTGTCAGCCCTGCTGCGCCCTCCGCCGCCATCGCGTAGGCCCACGCGTACGCGACCGTCGAATCGCCGCTGACGCGCCCCGCAAGGCGGCCACCCTCATCCACGCTGAGCGACTCGAAGCGCTTCTCGATGCCCTTGTGGGTATACCCGAGACGCTCCTCGAGCCGCAGCACGCGTTCGCCCACCACCGAGAAACGGAAATGACCAGGCTCGATGATGCCTGCATGCACGGGCCCGACCGGGATCTCATGGACGCCTTCCCCCGTGACCGGGACGAACGCATAGTTGTCGGGCTGCGGGGGCAGCACGCGCGCGCGATCGAAGCTCTTGCGCAGGGGATACGTGCCCTTCGGCCAGGCGCCGTGCCGCAGCCACCGGCGCTGATCCTGGGCATCTGCCGCACGCACGCCGACGAGGTCGAACGCCGCGCGCTGCATGCGATCGGCATCGGGGAAGATCGCCGCGAGGTCCGGGAACTCCGGCGGTTGCAGGAGCATGGGCAACGTCAGCCACAGCAGCCCATCGCGCACCCCCAGCGCGGCGTGAACGGCATAGCCGCCACTGCGGGTGGTCTCGTCGCTCCCCCACAACGCCACGAGTCTCCCGCCACGGTTGCGCACCCGCAGCGCCGTGTCGCGCCACTGCTGCGCGTTGACCGCCGCGCGCCACACCGGCATCGCGCCGGGCAGCGGGGTCAGCTCGAGGTCTAGCTCTGCGGCTCGCATGCTGTTACTGACGGAAAACCTTTCACCGCCAAGGACGCAAAGGACGCCAAGGACTGCAAAAACGTCTTTCGTGTGCGCGGAACCTGACGCGTAGCACTCAATGTCAGCAGCACCTCGTTCTCGGAGAGCAAGAGATTCGACATGTTCTTCCTTGGCGTCCTTGGCGTCCTTGGCGGTGAATGCTTTGGGTTTGAGAGCTAACCGATCATCGCCGCAGCCTGCCGATACCACTGCGCCAGGTACGGCGGAATATACAGCCCCAGCAGCAGGACCAGCGCGAGGTGCACGAACACCGGGAACACGGCGGGCGGGTGCGGCAGCGGCTGCGCGGTGGTCTCGCCGAACACCATCCCCTGGACCTTGCTGAACACCGACGCGAAGGCCACGCCCAGGGCGGTGAGCAGGAACGGCGTGGCCCAGGGATGCTCGCGCATGGCCGTGGTCAGGATCAGGAACTCGCTGGCGAACACGCCGAACGGCGGCATGCCTAGGATGGCGATGCTGCCGAGCATCAACCCCCAGCCGACCGTGGGGCTGACGTGGATCAGGCCGCGGATGTCGGCGATGGTCTGGGTGCCGGTCTTCTGCGCGGCATGCCCGACCGCGAAGAAGATCGCGGACTTCGTCAGCGAATGGGCAGTCATGTGCAGCAGTCCGGCGAAGGTCGCCACCGGCCCGCCCATGCCAAACGCGAAGGCGACGATGCCCATATGCTCGATCGAGGAGTAGGCGAACAGCCGCTTGATGTCCTTCTGGCGGGATAGGAAGAAGGCCGCCACCACCACCGACAGCAGGCCGAAGCCCATCAGCAGGTTGCCGGCGATGTGGGTGCCGAGCGCGCCGTCCGCCAGGACCTTGTTGCGCACGACAGCATACAGCGCGACGTTCAGGAGCAGGCCCGAGAGCACCGCGGAGATCGGCGTAGGACCCTCGGCGTGTGCATCCGGCAGCCAGTTATGCAGCGGAACGAGCCCGACTTTGGTGCCGTAGCCCACCAGCAGGAACACAAAGGCGATGGAGAGCACCGTGGGCTCGAGCTCGCCCTTCACCTCGTTCAAATGGGTCCACAGCAACGCCGTTCCTCCCGCGCCCAGCACCTTCTCGGCCGCCAGGTACAGCAGGATGGTCCCGAACAGGGCGAGCGCGATGCCCACGCCGCACAGGATGAAGTACTTCCAGGCCGCCTCGATGCTGGCGGGCGTGCGATACAGGCTCACCAGCAGCACGGTGGTCAGCGTGGCGGCCTCCATCGCCACCCACAGGATACCCACGTTGTTGGTGAGCAGCGCCACCAGCATGGTGAAGGTGAACATCTGGTACATGCTGTGATACAGCCGCAGCCGCCCGGCGGAGAGCTTGCCGCGATCCTGCTCCACGCGCATGTACACCCGGCCGAACACCGCCGTGGTGAAGGCCACGAACGCAGTGAGCGCGACCAGGAACACGTTGAAGGCGTCCACGAAGAACAGCTCTCGCAACGCTACAAGCGGTCCGCCCGAGATGACGCGCACGGTGAGAGCAGCGGCCGCCAGGAAGGTCAGCAGGCTCGCGCCCACGTTCAGGTCGGCGGCGGCCGGCCGATGCCCGCGCAAGGCCAGCAGCAGCGCGCCGGCCAGGGGGCAGCCGAGGACCAGCAGCAGCTCGATCACTTGTCCTTGAGCCTTTCCAGGTGATGGATGTCGAGACTGTCGAAGGTCTCGCGGATCTGGAAGAAGAACACCCCGAAGATGAGCACGCCCACCAGGACGTCCAGCGCGATGCCCAGCTCGACGACCATTGGCATACCGTAGGTGGCGCTGGTGGCCGCAAAGAACAGCCCGTTCTCCATCGCCAGGAACCCGATCACCTGCGGGATGGCCTTGCGCCGCGTGATCATCATCAGGAAGGACAGCAGCACGCTCGCCATGGCGATGCCCAGGGTGCCGCGGGTGATGGTGCCGGCGAGCTGGGAGATGGGCGAGGCCAGGTTGAAGGCGATGATCACCAGGACGATGCCGACCAGCTGAATGGTGGAGAGATTGACCTGCGTCTCCACGTCCCAGCGCACGTGCAGGCGGTCGATCAGACGGTGCAGGATCCACGGCAGCAGCACGACCTTGAGCACCAGCGTCAGCAGCGCGGAAAAGTACAGGTGCGCCTGGCCGATGGTGGCCGCCACCACGGTCGTGTTCAGCGCCAGCACGAAGCCTTGCAAAGCGAACAGGTGGATCAGGCGCAGCAGGCGGCGCTGCGCCAGCATCGCGAACGCGATCAGCAGCAGCAACGAGGCCAACAGATTGATGAAGTCGGCGGCGAGCGTATGGCTCATGTCTGGACCAGGATGCGGGTCAGCATGCCCAGGACGGCGAGCATGAACGCCATCCCGAGGAACTCCGGCGCGCGGAAGATGCGCATCTTCGCCGATACCATCTCGAGCAGCGCCAGCCCCGCGCCGGCCAATGCGAGCTTCACCGCCAGCACGGCCACTGCCAGCGGGACCATCCCCCATTCGCCGGCCTCCGCGATACCCCAGGGAGCAAACAGCGCGATACCGATCGCCGCGTAGGTCATCAGCTTGAGCGCGTGGGCCCACTCCATGAGGGCCAGGTGGCGGGCCGAGTACTCGAGCAGCATGGCCTCGTGGACCATGGTCAGCTCCAGATGCGTGGCCGGATTGTCCACCGGGATGCGCGCATTCTCCGCCAGCAGCACCATGAGGAAAGCCACCGCCGCGAAGGCCATGCTCGGGTACAGGCGCAGCTCGCGGTGAGCGAGCTGGTCGACGATGACGGTAAGCTCGGTGGACTGGCTGATCAGCGCAGGGGTAAAGAACACCATCAGCAGCGCCGGTTCCGCCAGGCAGGCGATGAGCATCTCGCGCCGCGCCCCCATGCTGCCGAAGGCCGTGCCCACATCCATCGCAGCCAGGGCCATGAACATCCGCGCGAGCGCGAGCAGTCCCACCAGCGCGATCACGTCCGCCGCCAGCGCGAATGGCAAGTCGGTGGCGACCAGCGGCACGATGCTCACCGAGAGCACCATGCAAGCGAATACCACGTACGGTGCCAGCCGGAACAGCCAGGACGCATTCCCGGCGATGACCGCATCCTTCTGCAGCAGCTTGAACAACACCCAGTAAGGCTGCAGCACGCCCGGTCCGGTGCGATTCTGCAACCAGGCGCGGCACTGGTTGACCCAGCCGAGCAGAAGCGGCGCGCTGGCCACCGCGAGCGCAGTCTGAAAGATCTGCGATGCCAGATCGCTCCAGTTCATGTCACCAGCACCAGCAGCAGCAGGAGCGTCACGAAGCTGTACACCAGGTACAGCGCAATGCGGCCGTGGTGCAGCACCCCGACCAGCGCCGAGAGCCGCTCCGCCAGCTTGACGATGGGAAGGTACAGCCAGTACCAGAGGTTGTCCTCCAGCTTCGAGGCATAGCGGGGCGCGCGGTCGAAGGGGCTGGGATGGTGGCGCTCGATGCGGAAGAACGGCTCGAAGATCTGCTTGATCGGCTGGCCGAACCCCTCGGCGCTGTCCTGCATGCGGGCAGTGAGGCCGGGGAAGCCGCAGTCCCAGGGCGCCGCCAAGCGGATCCGGCCGTGATAGAAGCGGCGCACCAGCAGCCACGTCACCGCCACCACGCCTACGATCACCAGCAGGAACACCATCGGCCCATAGCTGGCGTGCCCACGCTCGATGGCGGTGAGGAACACCCAGCTCGACTGCGCAAGCATGTTGCGCAGCGACGCTCCGACCAGCATCTGTGCGACCGGGTCGAGCGCGCCAACCACGAACACGGGGATCACACCCAGCACCACGCACCAGAGCGCCAGCCACCCCAGGCCCAGTCTCTCGAACAGGCCGGCGTCGTGAGCCTCAGCCAGGCTTTCCTCACGCGGCAAGCCCAGGAACACCACGCCGTAGAACTTCACCATCACGTATCCCGCCAGCGCCACCACCAGCGCAAATGCCGCCGTGGCCACCGGAACGAACATGTTCAGATACGAATTGGGCAGTCCCGGGGTGAGCAAGAACGCCTGCAGCAGCATCCATTCGGAGGCGAATCCGTTCAGCGGCGGCAGCCCGGCAATCGCGAGCGTGCCGATCAGGGCCAGGCCGGCAACCCAGGGCATGCTCCGGATGAGTCCCCCGAGCTTGCCGAGGCTGCGCTGGCGGGTCGCGTGCATCACCGAGCCGGTGGCCAGGAACAGCAGGCTCTTGAACAGCGCGTGGTTCAGGCAGTGATAGAGGGTGGCTGCGAGCGCGAATGCAGCCAGCAGGTTCATCTCGTAGGCGTGGAAGGTGAGCGTGAGCCCGACGCCCGCCAGGACCATGCCGATGTTCTCGATGGAAGACCAGGCGAGCAGGCGCTTCATGTCGGTCTGGACGGCGGCGAACGCCACACCGTAGAAAGCAGTGAGCAGGCCCAGCGACAGTGCAGCCACGCCCCACCACCAGACCTGCAGGTGCAGCAGATCGAAGCTCACGCGCAGCAGCCCGTAGATGGCGGTCTTGAGCATGACCCCGCTCATCAGGGCCGAGACCGGCGAGGGCGCCGCGGGGTGCGCTTCCGGCAGCCACACATGCACGGGCAGGAACCCGGCCTTGGCACCGAAGCCGAACAGCGCCAGCAGAAAAGCGATGCCGGCCCACCCCGGCGACAACGAGTTGTCGCGCATTGCAGCGAAGGTGTAGTCCCAGGTGCCGAGCTGGAGCACGCCGAAGCACAGCAGGATCGCCACCGCACCGACATGCGCGACCACGAGGTACAAGAGTCCGGCGCTGCGGATCTCGGCGTGGCGATGATCGGTGGTCACCAGGAAATAGCTCGCCAGCGCCATCGTTTCCCAGGCCACCATGAACAGATAGCCGTCGTCGGCCAACAGCACCAGCACCATCGCGGCAAGGAACACGTGGTACTGCAGGCATATCAGGCGGATGTCGCCGCCGCCACCCTGCTGGAAATAGCCGGCGGCATGCAGCGACACGCCCGTGCTCGCCGCGCCCAGGAGCAGAAGGAAGAATGCCGACAGCGGGTCCAGCCGGAGATGAAAGGGCAGATCGGGCAGCCCGAGCGGGAGCAACATCGTCTGCGGCCACTCGAACAACCCCACGAACGCGGCCACTGCGAGCACGACGCCGCCGAGCGCGCCGAGCGGAAAGACGAAACGGGCATGCGCCTCACGGCTCGCCTTCGAAACCAGGCCCAGCACGCCCACTGCAGTCCAGAAGGCGGCGACCGCGAGCACCACGGCCAGGCAATGGAAGGCCGGCTCGCCCGAGTCGGTCATCGTAGCGCTTCCTGATTAGTGACGAAGCTCAGCCGTGTCAATGACCATTGTAGTTGGTTTCAAACCGGAACCACAAACGGGAGGACACGGCGAGTTCTCCATTCTTTCAATCGCCAGTCGGATCACACGCGCAGATACTCCTGCCGAGCCCCCATCCAGCGCGCAACATGCGCCTGCGCGCGCTCGGGCGCGGCGCGCAGCAGTTGCTCGGCCGCATCCCGCGCGGCTTCCAGGAGATCGAGGTCGGTCTCCAGATCGGCGAAGCGCAGCATCGGCACACCGCTCTGGCGCGCACCCAGCAGCTCTCCGGGTCCGCGGATGCGCAGATCATGGCGTGCGATCTCGAAGCCGTCGGTGTGCTCGTACAGGATGCGCAGGCGCTCGCGGGCGGTGTCCGAGAGCGGGTTCTGGTAGAGCAGGATGCACACGCTGGCCTGCGCGCCGCGCCCCACCCGGCCGCGCAGCTGGTGCAGCTGGGACAGCCCCATGCGTTCGGCATGCTCGATCACCATCAACGAGGCGTTGCGCACGTCCACCCCGACCTCGATCACGGTAGTGGCCACCAGCAGCTGGATCGCGCCGGCACTGAACCGCTCCATTGCGGCGGTCTTCTCGCTGCTGCTCATGCGCCCGTGCACCAGACCCACCGCCAGCTCCGGGAAAGTCTGCGTGAGCGTCTCGAAGGTGTCGATCGCGGTCTTGAGCTGCAACACCTCCGACTCCTCGATGAGCGGACAAACCCAGTAGGCCTGGCGCCCGCCCATGCAGGCGTCGCGCACCCGCGCGATGACTTCCTCGCGCCGGGCCTCGGCCAGCAGCTTGGTGACCACCGGCGTGCGTCCCGGCGGCAACTGGTCGATCACCGAGACATCGAGATCCGCATAGAAGCTCATGGCCAGGGTGCGCGGGATCGGCGTGGCGCTCATCATGAGCTGATGCGGCTGCAGGTCCTCGCCGGCGTCGGTTCCTTTGAGGCGCAGCGCCAGGCGTTGATGGACGCCGAAGCGATGCTGCTCATCGACGATGGCAAGACCCAGGCGCTGGAACCCGACCTGCTCCTGGAACAGTGCATGGGTGCCCACTGCAACCGCCGCCTCGCCCGCGGCCACGCGCGCCAGCGCCTCGCGCTTGTCTTTGCGCGTCAGGCTGCCGGTCAGCCACGCGACGGTCACGCCCAGCGGAGCCAGCCAGCCGCCGAACTTGGCATGGTGCTGTTCGGCCAGGATCTCGGTAGGCGCCATCACGGCAACCTGGTAGCCGGCTTCTACCGCCTGCAAAGCGGCCAGCGCAGCGACAACGGTCTTGCCGCTGCCCACGTCACCCTGCAGCAGACGCTGCATGGGGTGAGGCTTGGTGAGATCCGTGCGGATCTCCGCCAGCGCCCGCGTCTGGGCGCGCGTCAGCTTGAACGGCAGGGCCGCGACCAGCCGATCGGCCAGCCGGCCGCTGCCGCCCAGCGGCGGTGCGTGCGCCGCCTGCCGGCGCCGGTAGTGCTGGCGCATGGACAGCTGCTGAGCGAGCAGCTCGTCGAACTTGATGCGGCGCCAGGCCGGGTGCGTGCGCTCCTGCAACTCGTCCTGGGGCGCGTCCGGCGGCGGGTTGTGCAGGTAGCGCACGCTGTCGCGGAAGCCGGCGAGGTTCCAGCGCGCCAGGACCTCGGCCGGCAGGGTGTCGCCGAGGTCAGTCTGCGTCAGCGCCCGCTCGATCAGCCTGCGCAGCGTGTGCTGCGCCAGCCCGGCAGTAGTGGGATAGACCGGCGTGAGCGCCTCCGGCAGCGGTTCGGCCCCGCGCAGCAGCGAGTACCGCGGGTGGATCATCTCGGCGCCGAAGAACCCGCGCTTGATCTCCCCCATCACGCGCAGGCGCGCGCCTGCCGCGAACTGCCGCAGCTGGCTCGGATAGAAGTGGAAGAAGCGCAGCGTGAGCTCCTCGTCCCCATCGCGCGTGCGGCAGACCAGAATGCGCTTGGGGCGGAACTGGATCTGCGCCTCGATCACGTCCACTTCGACCTGTACGCCCTGGCCGGGCAGCGCGTCGCGCAAGCGCGTCAGATGCGTCTCGTCTTCATAGCGCAGCGGCAGATGCAGCGCCAGGTCCAGGTCGGTGCGCACGCCGAGCTTTTCCAGCAGCTTGCGCGTGGACGCCGGCGCGGCGCTGCGCTCTTTGGCTGGCCCGGCTGTACGCGGCGGGTGATCGGGCATGGAAAGGCCAAACCGCGTTTACCGCAGAGGACGCAGAGGAACGCAGAGGAAAATCTCTAGTTCACCGTGTGAGGGGCGAGCGCGCAAGTCCAGGATAGCCCGCGAGATCCTGGTAGCGGGACGCATTGAGCCCCTCCTCTGCGTTCCTCTGCATCCTCTGCGGTTCATGAGGTCACTTCGACGTAACCAAGACGGCTTCGATCTCGACTAGCGCCCCGCGCGGCAGGGACGCCACGCCCACCGCGGCGCGCGCCGGATAGGGCTGCTGGAAGTACTCCGCCATGATCTGGTTGACCTTGGCGAAGTGGCCGAGATCGGTGAGAAAGACGTTGACCTTCACGGCATCGTCCAGCGTAGCGCCCGCCGCGGCGGCGACCGCGCGCAGGTTGCGGAACACCTGCTGGATCTGCGCGTCGATGCCGTCCCTGAGCTGCATGGTCGCCGGATCAAGGCCGATCTGACCGGACAAATAGACGGTGTCGCCGGCGCGCACCGCCTGGGAATACGTGCCGATCGCCTGCGGTGCATCCTTGCTCTGGATGATCTGTTTCATGGGTTGTCCTGGCCTCGGATGGATGATGGTACCAGTGCCCGCGGCAGCGGCGCCACGCCGCATGGCTCCGCGGGGAAGTGGTATCATGCGCCGCCACGATACGTAGGACCACTGTGGAACCAACGCAGAGCACTCCCGCACAGACCGGTCCTGAGCCCACCCCGCATCCCAAACACGGCCTACTCGCGCTGGCTGTCGGCGCGGTAGGTGTCGTCTACGGCGACATCGGCACCAGCCCACTCTACGCGATCAAGGAGTCGTTCGGCCCGGCGCACGGCCTGCCGGTGAACCACGACAACGTCGCGGGCGTGCTCTCCCTCATGGCGTGGGCGCTGTTCGCCATCGTCACCATCAAGTACGTGACCCTGATCATGCGCGCGGACAACCGCGGCGAAGGCGGGATCATGGCGTTGCTGGCGCTGGTGCGCCGCACGGTCGACGGCGAGCCGCGCCTGCGCTGGCTGCTGCTGACCCTGGGCATGTTCGGCGCCGCGCTGTTCTACGGCGACGGCATGATCACGCCCGCCATTTCGGTGCTGTCGGCGGTGGAAGGCCTGGAGGTCGCCACCCCGCTGCTCAAGCCTTATGTAATCCCGGCCACATTGGTCGTGATCACGGCTCTGTTCCTGGTCCAGCAGACCGGCACCGGCCGCGTCGGTGCATTCTTCGGGCCGATCATGTGCGTGTGGTTCGCCATCCTCGCACTGCTCGGCACCATCAGCATCGCACAGTATCCCAGCGTGCTGGAGGCGCTCAATCCGCTCTGGGCCGTGCGGTTCTTCGTGCGCAACGGCACGCTCGGCTTCCTGGTTCTGGGCGCCGTGGTGCTGGCGGTGACCGGGGCGGAGGCGCTGTATGCCGACATGGGGCACTTCGGCAAGCGCCCGATCCGGCTGGCCTGGGTGTGGTTCGTGTTTCCTGCGCTGCTGCTCAACTACTTCGGGCAGGGGGCGCTGCTGCTGCGCGAGCCCGAGGCCGTGCAGCATCCGTTCTTCCACCTCGCCCCGGATTGGGCGCTGTATCCGATGGTGGTGCTGGCGACGCTCGCCACCGTGATCGCTTCGCAGGCGGTGATTTCGGGTGCGTACTCCCTCACCCGTCAGGCGATCCAGCTCGGCTACTGTCCGCGCCTGATGATCGAGCACACCTCGGAGAAGGCGATCGGCCAGGTCTACCTGCCATGGATCAACTGGGGCCTCTACCTTGCAGTCGTGGGGCTGGTGCTGGGCTTCGGCTCCTCCAGCAACCTGGCGGGCGCCTACGGGATCGCGGTGACTGCGACCATGGCCATCGACTCGATCCTGGTCTTCTTCGTCATGCGCCGGCTGTGGCACTGGCCTATGTGGGTGGCGACCCCGATCTCGGCCGTGTTCCTGCTGATCGACCTGTCGTTCCTCAGCGCCAACATGGTCAAGATCCTGGACGGGGGCTGGTTCCCCCTGGTGGTGGGCGTCGCCGTATTCGTGCTGCTCTCCACCTGGAAGCGCGGGCGCGAGATCCTGTTCGAGCGCCTGCGCCCGGGCGCCATCCCGATCGCACCTTTCATCAAGAGCATTACTGAACACCCGCCCGTGCGGGTCCCGGGGACCGCCATATTCTTGACCGCCAGCCAGGAGGGCGTGCCGCATGCCATGCTGCATAACCTGAACCACAACAAGGTGCTGCACGAGCGCGTGGTGCTGCTCACCGTGCGCTCCGAGGACATCCCGCACGTGGGCGACGAACAGCGCCTGGACGTCGAGCCGCTCGGGCACGAGTTCTACCGCGTCACCGTGCACTACGGCTTCAAGGACGAGCCCGACCTGCCCGAGGCGTTGGCCTCCGCGGCCCGCTACGGCGGCATCGAGTTCAACATGATGGAGACGTCGTTCTTTCTCAGCCGTCAGACGCTCGTACCGACCCCGGACGCCGGCATGGCGCTGTGGCGCGAGAAGCTGTTCGCCGCGATGTCGCGCAACGCCGCCAGCGCGACCGTGTTCTTCAAGATCCCGACCAACCGGGTGGTGGAGCTCGGCACCCGGATCGAGCTCTAGAGACCCGTGACTGGCGACCGGTGACCGAAAGCGCAACCCTGACCAATCTCGAGAAGCTGCTCACCGCCGGCAAGGACACCGCGCTGCTGCGGTTCAGCCTGGGCAACGAGTACCTGAAGGCGGGGGATGCGCAAACCGCCGCCACGCACCTGCGCCGCGCGGTGGAGCTCGATCCCGGCTACTCGGCGGCGTGGAAGCTGCTAGGCAAGGCGTTGGCCGAAAGCGGCGAGCCGGTCCAGGCGCTGACCGCGTATCGGCAGGGCATCGAAGTGGCGCAGGCCCGCGGCGACCAGCAGGCGGCCAGGGAGATGCGGGTGTTTGCGCGCCGCCTGGAAAGGGAGCTGGGCGCGGAGCCTTGAGGCGATCGGGTCAGTAGTCCGCGTCGTCGTCACGTCCCCGGCGCTCCTCGAGCTCCTCGTCGATCTCGTCGTCATAGCTGTCGTACTCTTCCTCGGTCGCCCACTCGCGCTCCTCGATCACGTCGTTGGCGATCTCGTGGACGCGCGACTCGACGTCCGACTTGGCCTCCTGCTCCGCCTTCGCACTGGGGAAGTCCGCATTGGCGATCTCGACCTCGACACCGGCGTGCTCGCCGTCCTCGACGGCCACGGTCGCCTTCGGCCATTCCTTGTGCATGGCCTCGAGCAGAAGGTCCTTGAACTGCTCGTAATCCTCGTCGCTCACCAGGCCGAGCATGTCCCGGTCAGCGAAGTAGGTGATGTTGAGCTGTCTGGCCATTCGATTCTCCTGGGTGCTGCTCCGTGAGAAACGCAAAAAAGCATAGCATGTGCCGGAACGCCCGTCCCGGTTGCGACCGGCCCCGCAACGAACCGGCAACGCGCCTCCCGGCCTTATCCCGCAGCCCCGCGCAGCACCTCCAGCACCCGCGCGCCATAGCGCCTGAGTTTGTGCTCGCCGATGCCGGTCACACGCCGCAGCTCGCTCTCACTGGTCGGGCGCAGGCGGGCCAGCTCGCGCAGCGTCGCATCGTGGAACACGACGTACGCGGGAACGCTCTGTGCCTGGGCCAGCTCACGGCGCAGGGCGCGCAGCGCATCCAGCAGGGTTGGATCCACACCGCCGGCAAGGTCGGCATCCCGGCGCGAGTCTGCACGGCGGCCTCCGGCAAGCTGAGGGCGTGCGCGCCGCAGCTCCAGCCGGCTCTCTCCTCGAAGCACGGGGCGGGCCTCCGCGGTCACCGCCAGTGCGCCATAGCGCTGCGCGTCTGCGCGCAGCAGCCCGAGCGCGACCAGCTGGCGCGCCACGGCCCGCCAGGCGACCTCATCCAGGTCCGCCCCCACGCCGAACGTGGGCAGCCGGTCGTGGCGCCACTGCTTGACCCGGTCGGTCGCTCTGCCGCGCAAGATGTCAATCAGATGACCGGCGCCGAAGCGGCTGCCGGTGCGCAGCACGGCGGACATCAGCTTCTGTGCCGCGACCGTCCCGTCCCAGGTCTGCGGCGGGTCGAGGCACACGTCGCAGTTGCCGCAGGGTCGCGCGGCCTCGCCGAAGTAGTTGAGCAGGATCACGCGCCGGCAGCTGGCGGTTTCGCAGTAGCCCAGCATCGCGTCCAGCTTCATCCCTTCGATGCGCTTCTGCTCGACTGGGGCTTCGGATTGCTCGATCCAGGTCTTCAGCAGCACCACATCCGCCAGCCCGTAAGCGAGCCACGCTTCCGCCGGCTCGCCGTCGCGCCCGGCGCGCCCGGTCTCCTGATAGTAGCCTTCCAGGCTGCGCGGCAGGTCCAGGTGCGCGACGAAGCGCACGTCCGGCTTGTCGATGCCCATCCCGAACGCGATGGTGGCCACCATCACGATCCCATCCTCGTGCAGGAAGCGCTGCTGGTGCAGCCGGCGAGTCTGCGCATCCAGGCCGGCGTGGTAGGGCAGGGCGCGCACGCCCTGGTCGGCCAGCCACTCGGCCGTGTCCTCCACCTTCTTGCGTGAAACACAGTAGACGATACCAGCCTCCCCCGGGTGACTCGGCGACAAACGCGCCCAGCTGGCTGCGGGCGCTGTCCTTCTCCACCACCCGGTAGCGGATGTTGGGGCGATCGAAGCTGGCGACGAACTCACGCGCCTCGCGCAGCTTCAGCTTGGTGATGATCTCGGCCCGGGTCAGGGCATCGGCGGTCGCCGTGAGCGCGATCCGCGGCACCTCGGGGAAGCGCTCCGCCAGCATCGACAACTGCAGGTACTCGGGCCGGAAGTCGTGGCCCCACTGCGAGACGCAGTGCGCTTCGTCGATGGCAAACAGCGCCAGGCCGTGGCCGGCCCGCATGCGCTCCAACGCCCCCACGAACCCTTCGGTCACCAGGCGCTCGGGAGCCACGTAGAGCAGATCCAGCTGTCCCGCGAACAGGCGCCGCTGCACCTCGCGCGCGGCATGCGCATCCTGGCTGGAATTCAGGAACGCCGCCCGCACGCCCAGTTGCAGGAGCGCATCGACCTGGTCCTGCATCAACGCTATGAGCGGAGAAACCACGATCCCCACGCCCTGGCGCAGCAGGGCGGGGATCTGGTAGCAGACGGACTTGCCGCCGCCGGTGGGCATCAGCACCAGGGCATCGCCACCCGCGCACACGTGCGCGACGATCTGCGCCTGTGCGCCGCGAAAGGCCGCGTACCCGAAGACCGACTGCAACAGCTCGATGGGGGTGGCCATGCAGGTCAGGCCGCTAGCGCTTAGTCAGGCCGGGCGCGAAAAAGGCCAGCGCGACGTCTGGCCTGCGGGGTTCTGGTGGAGTGGAAGGGGATCGAACCCTCGACCTTCGCATTGCGAACGCGACGCTCTCCCAGCTGAGCTACCACCCCTGGAGAAGGCGCGCATTGTACGCCAAAACCGGACGCGCCGAGGTCAGCCTCCGGGCGCACGAGCGCGCAGCGCCGCGGCCAGTACGCCCATGCCAGCATCACCAGCCCACCGGCGATCATCGGCAGGCTCAGCCACTGACCCATTGTCAGCCCCAGCTCAGGTAACCCGAGGAAGTAGTCCGGCTCGCGGGTGAATTCGACGACGAAGCGCAGCAGGCCGTAGCCGAGCAGAAACAAGGCCGGAGACCGCGCCGAGCGGGCGCGGCTTGCGCGAGAACAACCACAGGATCAGGAACAGCACCAGCCCCTCGAGAAAAGCTTCGTAGAGCTGCGAGGGATGGCGCGGCAGCGAGTCGACCCCTCGGGAAGATCATGGCCCAGGGCAGATCGGTGGGGCGGCCCCACAGCTCGCCGTTGATGAAGTTGCCGATGCGCCCGGCACCGAGCCCCAACGGGCGCCAGCGGGGCGAGAAAATCGGTGACCTCGAGCCAATGCCGCTTGCGGCGCCGGGCATAACACGAGCATGGCCAGGATCACGCCCAGAAACCCGCCGTGGAAGGACATGCCGCCCTCCCAGACATACAGGATCTTGAACGGGTCATGCCAGTACTCGGAGAGCTTGTAGAAGAAGCACGTAGCCCAGCCGGCCGCCGAGCACCACTCCGATCACGCAATAGAACAGCAGATCGTCGAGGTCCCTGTGCGTCCAGCCCAGGTCCGGCCGCTGGCGGATCCGCAGCCGTCCCAGCAGCACGCCCGCCGACGAAGCCGACCAGGTACATCAGGCCGTACCAGCGGATGCGCGATCGGTCCGAGCTGGATCGCGACGGGATCGAACTGAGGGTGGACGAACATGCGCGGTCTGGGGCGACGACGCTCGATTATACGGAAGTCCGCCGGGCTCCCCGAGGCGGGGCAAGAAACCCTCTGCAACCAGCGGGGAGGGCCCCGGGTGAGGTAAGCCTACCGGTCGACCAACACCGGTCCGGCGCGGGCCGCCTCCATCAATGGCATGGAACTTGCCACGGCCCTGCGCCGAGGGGGAACTATGCTGCGCTGGATTCGGGGGAGCGCCTCCGACCATCCGCTCGAAGACAAGGAAGACGCTCGCCAGCTGCTCAGCGAACTGGCCGAAAAGGGGCCGTTTCGCGCACTGGAGGAGCTGGCCGGCTTGCTCGACGCGGTCAAGACAGCGGACAACCTCAAGCCGCTGCGCGCCTTCGAGATCGTCGAGCTGCTCGACCGCAGCGCCCGGCCCTTATCAGCGCAAGCTCAACCTGGACTACGTCACCGGCGACGCGCGCCTGACCAAGTTCCAGCAGCACCGCATCACCGCCACCAACTACGCGTTCCAGACCCAGCTCACCGAGGGCTACCGTTTCTGCCTGGCGAAGTTCGAGGTCGGCGCAGTGGGCTCGGCAGCCCTCAAGCCCTCGTTGTCCAAGATCGCCGGGCGGGCGCTGCGCGCCTGCGGGGCCCAGCTGAAGTGGTCCCTGCTGCGCTATGGTCCCGTGGACCGGCAGATCTGGGAGAACCTGGCGCGCCTGTACACAGCCTCGGAAGCCCTGGGCTTCGGGCCCTGGCTGCTGAACCTGTACCGCGGGGAGAAACGCGAGACCACCGCCGAGCGCGAATTCCTGCGGCCGCTGATGCTGGCGATCTCCTCCCCCGACGGTCTGCTCCCGATCCAGATCGAACTGGCTGATCGTGTCATAGCGCACTGCTGCGACGCTTTCGCGATCTCCTCCCAGCCGGCCCGGGAACTGCACTACGTCAGCGACCTCGCGGCAGCTTTCCCCCCGGGCAGAATCTCGCCGCGCATGACCGTCACACCGCAAACGCGCTTCTTCGGCCCGGGCGAAGCGGCGAACCGCATTGCCCGCTACATCGCGGAGATCGAGCACTACCGGCTTTGTCCCTCAGGAGCTCAACCTGGGCACTCGAGATCGACCCGCCGGTCGCGCTTGCCACGCTGCAGCACCTGGCGCGCTACTGGTCCATCAACCTGCCGGAGCGCAAGGAGACGCGCCGGCGCCGCACCGAGCACGTCACCGTGGTGCACGAGTTCGGCGAGGTCGTCGCCAATGCGGGCGGGCTGTTCTTCGAGTCGCCCTTCGTCAGCAACGACGAGGAATGGATCGTCGAGAACGAGAGTGCCGGGGGCTTCGGAGCCTTTGTGCCCAAGCATCTGGGCACGTGGCTGCGGGTGGGCAGCTTGATCGCGGTGCGCCGCGAGGAAGGCGTGGCCTGGGGGGTAGGCATCGTGCGGCGGGTCATGGGCGACGAGCAGGGTAACCGCTATGTCGGCATCCAGATGCTCGCCACCGGCGGTGCCGCGGTCACCGTGTTTCCGAGCGGGCCCCGGGTCGCAGGCACCACGCTGTCACCCGAGGGCGAGCTGTGCATCCTGCTGCCCTCCGCCAGCACAACCCAGAGCGGCCAGTGCATCCTGCTCCTGCGCCCGGAGCTGTTCTCGCCCAAGCAAAGCCTGCAAATGCACGCTTACGACCGCGAGTATCTGCTCACGCCGGTGGCGCTCGCCGAGCAGGGCGACGATTTCGAGATCGGGCGGTTCCGGATCCTGGAGCGGGAAGGTTGACTGCGGCCTGACCGTGACTTGGAGGGCTCCACGGACGAGCGATTGTGCCAACCGTTCTCCGTCCACTTTTCGGGGGGCCCTGGCTAGGCTCTCGAACCTTTGCTCTTTGGTACCGAGTGCTTGGTGTTGTAAGCCACCGCCTCGCGCAGCAACGCCTTGAGCGCGGTCTTGTGGATCTTGTCGCCCTCGCGAAGGTCGACCGCCCGCCACTTGTTCCCGGCCAGGCCCGCGTTGAAGAGCTTCTTCGGGTCGGGGAGCTCGGCTCCGTGGAAGAACGTGAGCTTCACCTTGTCCTTGTGAGCGTTGGCGAGGGCGTACATCCCCTCGTGCGACCAGACGGGCGTGCCCATCCACTTCCATTCTTCGACCACCTCGGGGTCGACCTCGTGGATGAGCTTGCGGATTTTGGCCAACCGCTCGCCTCTCCAATCGCCCAGGTCCGCGATTCGCTGGTCGATCCGCCTGGATGCGCTCATCGGGCCCGATGACTTGGCGACCGCCTTGCGCGGTTTGGCCGCCTTCGCAGCGACCCGCTTGGCGGCGGCCTTCCTTGCGACCTTCGCCGACTTCTTCGCGGTCTTCTTCGTCGACTTGCCGGCCATGGTGTTCACTCCGAGACTGCGACGGTGCGTCGCCCGCTGCGCCACTGGGTGACATACGGCAGCACGAACAAGTACAGACCGGTCAACAGGAGCAAGCCGAGCGGGAGCAGCGGCACGTAGGACACCCAGACGACAGGCTGCTCCTGTGCCAAGGCGACGAATGTGACGATGACGGCCACCGTGAAAGCGATGGACAGCCAGCGGTGGATCTGTCGAACCCACTTGTTCGCGTTCAATGGTTTCTCCTCTGAAAAATAGCCCGCAGCGCTCATGCCGGAGCTCGCCGCGTCTGGATCATCTTCCACCCGTTGCCCGACGGATCGCGGAAGCCGGCGTCCACGGTGCCGTAGCGATCGATAGGCTCTTGCGTGAACTCCACGCCGCGCGCGCGCATCCGGTCGTAGGCAGTGCGGCAGTCGTCGACGACGAGCACGAGCGGCGGCATCGCGCCCTTCGCGACGATCTCGCGTACGGTCTGAGCGGTCGCCGCGTCGAGCACCGGCGGCCCCGGCGTGAACAGGCCGAGCTGGAAGGAAGGCTGGTCCGGGTGCTGCACCGTGAGCCAGCGGTAATCGCCGTTTCGCGCGTCGGTGTGGACGCGGAATCCGAGCTTCTCTACATAGAACTCGAGCGCTTCGTCCTGATCGCGAACGTACAGACCGACTACATTGACACCTTGGCTCATGGGACCTCCGTTTCGTCGGAAGCGACTGTACCGACCGCGTCCTGTCGCCGCTTCTCCGAAACTGCGATCGTGAGGTCGGGCCGATGCGCGGCGCTGACGATGCACGCCGGCACGGGCTCGAGCTCGTGCGGAGCGGTCTTCTCCCGCACCCGGAGCTCACCCGCACTCTTGCCGGTGATGTCGCGGAAGGTGCGCGCGAACGTTCCGAGGCTCGACCAACCCGTCTGGAACGCGATTTCGGTGATGGACAGCTCGGTGTCGCGGAGCAGCGCCGTCGCGCGCTCGATGCGCCGCGTGAGCAGATAGCGGTGCGGGGGAACGCCGAACGCTTCCTTGAACGCTCGCGCGAAGTGCGCCTCGGAGACGTGGCTCACGCGCGCCAGCCGCCGGACGGGCCACTCCTCGTGCGAGGCGGCGTCCATCCGGTCCTTCGCGCGCAGCAGGCGGCGCAACAGCGCGGGATCCTGGCCTGTATGCCCTCGTCCTTGTTTGCTCCCGAGCCCTGTTTCCATGAGCGACCGATCAGGTGTCCTCGTCGAGGTTCGTAGCCCTGCATCACCCCGAGCGCAGCGCCGCTGTTTGTGCGTCCGGTTCAGCGCGAGTATAGCCCTCCACTCTCTCGCGCGATGCGTATCAAGGCGCGGAGTGCGTCGTTTACTGCCTCCGCATTCTTGAAAGCAGCAGCAACGTCAGGGGCAAGGACAACCACATTCGTGCTCTCAACATACCTGGCGTGGTACTTCCCACGTACTGCGCCAGAGAAATCGTACTCCGCGCGCATCGTGTCCTTGAGTTGCTGGTCGTCAACCTTCGTACGCTTTTCTTTCATGGGATGTCGCCTCGCGGGCGTTGATGATTCGGAAGAGATCGTCCTCTTCCTCAGTGTGAGATACAACCAGGAGCCGTCCAGTCGAAGATAGGCGCATGGTCAGGAATCGCATTTCGGTCTGTGAATGGTCCGGATCTGGAACGTCGCCCATCAGCGGCCGGGCAACAGCGGAGCGCAACGACGCTGTTGAACGGTTCGCTGGATGGGCTGGTTCGGCGTCATATGTGCGCTCCTACAGCTTGGGATCGGTTCCGCGACTCGTGTGCCAAATTCGCAGCACTTGGACCTCTTCACCTCGGACGCGGTAATAAAGGAAATAGTGAATCCGAGCGAGGTGCAACCGCTTCACCCCAGGCGTACGTGCGTTGGTCACGGGAACTCCGATGCCAGGCTGGGCGCTCAGAAGCGAAAAAGCCTCCGCGAGATCCTCGTCGAAGGCTTCTGGTGCAAGTGGGCGGTTCTCATCCCACCATGTGGCGGCCCGGTCAATCTGCGCTTGAGCTCGCTTCGTGACCCGGACTTTCATGGCTCAGCTAGCCATGACGACGCGCGAGCTTCGCGAGCACTTCCTCCGCTGAAACTGTTTCGCCGCGGTCAGCCTCGGCGATGGCCAGAAGAAGCTCGGCCTCCTCGTCTGGGGTCAGAGTTACACCTCTATCCTCGTCCCTGGCCAGGACTGTGACGGAGGTGCCTTCCTCGAAGCTCGCACCCTCCAGCACCACCTTCCCGCCAACGACTTTTCCAGTAGCGATCTTCATGGCCGTAAGCATACTCCGATCTTGTCCCCAGGGGGATTTGACGCCGAACGCCGCGCATCAGCGGGCGGGTAACAGCGGCGCGGCGCGACGCTGTTGAACGCTCCGCTGCATGCGCTTGTCACGCTACTTTGCGGCGACCTGGGGCACGCTGAACGAGAAGGCGGCATTCTTGAACTCAGCTGCCCAGACAACCTTCGCGATTGGATACGCAGAGAATGCATCGCCAGCCGGTGCGCTGATATTGACAGCCACCGGCTCCGCCTTACAGAACTCACCGACCCATGGTATCTCGTTTACGACTAGTTGCTTCGTCTTCCCAGACACTCCGGGATAGTTCACACGGCCAGACCCGGCTTGACACTCCCCGGGAACCGATTTTATTTCTACAGTGATAACGTCGCGGCCGTTCACTGTCCCAATGGCTCGCTTTCCTTGCGCGGTCGGTTCGACCCGTGACCCTCCAAGTCGGACTGGAAGGCCGTAGTACTCAGTCAAAGCGATCGGCATCTTGTCTGATGGTCCATAAACGCCGGCGAGCATCCATCGTCCTTTCGTCCCATCCGCTGAGTCAAAGCCTTCTATATCGACCCAGAAATACGCGGACTGATACGGTCCAAACGCATAGCTTCCGGCCGTTTGATAGATGTTGATCGCACCAGTCATCTCCTTGACAGGGGTTATCCCGCGCGGTAGAGCTTTGCGGATAGCGGCCTCATCCCAAATAACACCTACGAAGACATGATTTGCCCCTGCCCGAGCCTGCGCGTCCTTTCTTAAAGTATGTTCTACGCGTCCTTTGCGTTCCGCCGCAGGCCTTTACTCCAGCTCATCCAGATTCCGTGGCCAGCTCTTGTGCAGCAGCCGCGACAGGGCGCGGTCCGCGAGGAGCTTGCCGCCGGTCTGGCAGCGGGCGCAGTAGTTGGTCTCGTTCTCGGCATGGACGATGCGTTGCACCGGGGCGCCGCAGACCGGGCAGGGCTGGCCGAAGCGGCCGTGGACGGCCATGCCGGCGCGAAAGGCGGTGACTTTTTCCGGGAACTTCTGCTGCCGCATCCGCACGCAGTCGCTCGGTCCAGTCCAGCAACACCGCGCGCGTCGCCTCGAACAGGCGCGACACTCTTTCGTCATCGAGGTTTGCGCTGAGCGCGACCGGCGAGAGCTTGGCGCGGTGCAGGATCTCGTCGGAGTACGCGTTGCCGATGCCGCTGAAGATGTGCGGATCGGTGAGCGCCCGCTTGAGCGTGTGGTTCTCGCTGCTTGAGGCGCTGACCGAACGAGGCGAGATCGATATCCAGCACCTCGAGGCCACCCATGTCGAACTGGCTCAGTGCCGCCTCGCCCTGCACCAGGTGCAGCGATGCGCGCCGCTTGGTCCCGCTTCGGTGAACGCGAGCGTGCCGTTGTCGAAGTCGAGCAGCGCCAGGGTGATGCGGCCCGGCGCCTTGTCCTTCGGTCCGAGCCAGCGCAGGCGCCCGGCGATCATCAGGTGCACCACCAGGAACAGGTCGTCCTCGAGGGCGACGACGATGCGCTTGCCCATGCGCCGCAGACCTTCGACCCGCTTGCCTTCCGCCGCGTTGATCGGCGGGGCCGCGGTGCGCAACAGGAACGGGCTCAGGATCCGCACCCGCTCGAGCCGCCGGCCGACAATGCGCTGGTCGAGCGCTTCGATGTAGACGACGACGTCGGGCAACTCGGGCATGCGGGAAAGGCTACACCAAACGCATTGCCGCAGAGGGCGGTTCGAGTTGCTAGGCTGTAACGGGCGGAGTCGGCAGCTCGCTATGCATGCCCCCTCTCCCCAGCCCTCTCCCACCAGGGGAGAGGGAGTATTCGGTGGCGAGTCGGCAGTTCCCTCTGATGTACCCCCTCACCCAGCCCTCTCCCACAAGGGGAGAGGGAGTAGTCGGTGGCGAGTCGGTAGTTCCCTCTGTGTACCCCCTCACCCCAACCCCCTCAACCCTCTCCCGCAAGGGGCCCGCAAGGGGAGAGGGAGTAGTCAGCGGTACTCCTGAAGCCCCGTTACAGGCCACTGTCCAGGAACGGCATCGGCCAGTGGTGATCCGAAGTGCTGCTTTCCCCTCGACTCCCTCTGCGTTCCTCTGCGTCCTCTGCGGTAGATGCGGTGCGCTCTAGCTAGGCCTCAAGGCACCGCCGCCGAAGGCATCCGCCCGAGGATCAGGTTGGTCTTGCGATTGAGGTAGGCCGGTGTTGCGGTTGCGGTCGTAGTAGCGCGGGTTGGGCACCATGGCGGCGAGTCGGCGGCCTCCCAGGCATCGAGCCGGGCGGCGCTGGTCTTGAAGTAGTAGCGGGCCGCCGCCTCGCACCGAACACGCCGTTGCCCCACTCGATGATGTTGAGGTAGATCTCGAAGATGCGCTCCTTGCTCATCACGGTCTCGATCATGAGCGTGATGATTGCCTCCTGCGAGTTTGCGCACGGCGCTGCGCTTGGGCGAGAGGAACAGGTTCTTGGCGAGCTGCTGGGTGATGGTGGAGCCGCCCGCGACCACCTTGCCGCTGCTTGAGATTCTTCTCGTAGGCGCGCTGGATCGCCTCCCAGTCGAAGCCGTCGTGCTCCATGAAGTTCGCATCCTCGGCCGCGACCAGCGCGCGCTTCAGGTTGAGCGAGATCTTCGTCGTAGGGCACCCACTGGTGGCGCAGCTTCGCCTTCGGGTTCTTCTCCTGCAGGGTCTCCAGCCGGTCCTCCATGAAGGCGCTGCTGGAGGGGTTGAAGAAGTTCCACCACATCACGTGCGCGAAGAACCCAGCTGCGAGTACAGCAGGACCAGGCCGAGGACCAGCAGCCCGCCGCGCCAGAGCAAGCGCCCGAGCCTTCACAGTGACTTGAGCTTCGCGATGACCGGAGCGGTGAGCGGCCGCACGCCGCGCCAGACGAAGAAAGATTCGGCGGCCTGCTCCACCAGCATGCCGAGGCCGTCGGCAAGCCGCGCGGCGCCCTGGCGCTGCGCCAGTTCCAGAAACGGGGTGAGGCCCTTGCCGTACATCATGTCGTAGGCGAGCGCAGCCGGCCGCGAAGACCCCGTCCGGCAGCTCCGGAACGCGCATCGCTCAGGCTGGCCGAAGTGGCGTTGATGACCAGATCGAACTGCGCTCGCCGGCAGCTCGCCGTAGCCGCTTGCGCGGCAACGCCGCGGTTCGCTGGCCCGCGGCGGGAAGCGCTCCACCAGCCGCGCGCCTTGTCCACCGTGCGGTTGGCGATCAGCAACGCAGCCGGCCGCGCGGCCGAGCAGCGGACCCACGCACCCCTTGCGCGGCGCCGCCCGCGCCCATCAACAGCACGCGCTCGCCGGCGATCGCGAAGCCGAGGTTCGCCTCGAGATCGCGCACCAGGCCCGACGCCGTCGGTGTTGTCGCCGAACATGCCGTCGCCGTCGAACTTCAGCGTGTTGACGGCCGCGCCGCTTCGCAGGGCGCGCTGGCTGCGGCGTGCGCAAGCTCGAACGCCTCGAGCTTGAAAGGCAGGGTCACGTTGAGCCCGCTGCCCCCCGCGCCGCGGAACGCCTCCGACGCTGGCGCGGAACCCGTCCGAGCGGCGCGAGCAGGCGGCTCGTACTCGATGTCCTGCGCCGGTCTGCCGCGCGAACTCGGCGTGGATCAGCGGCGACTTGCTGTGCGCCACCGGATTGCCGACGACGGCGTAGCGGTCTGTCATGTGGACCGCCTCGCTCGGACAACGGCTACTGCACCAGCAGATCGCTGCGGGTGAAAGACCAGTTGCGGGTGATGTGCAGGATGTCGGTCTCGCTGCCGCACGTTGGCGGGGAACGGCTTGAACGGCGAGGCGAGCTGCACGATGCGCTCCACCGCGGCGTCGAGCACGCGGCGGCCCGACGAGCGGTCGATCTCGACCTTCTCGACGCTGCCGTCGGCCTTGATCGCGACCGTGACCAGCACGCTCCCGAACTCCGCGCGCTCGCGCGCTTCTGGCGGAAAATTGGCGGTGCCCACGCGCTCGATCTTCTGGCGCCAGTCATCGACGTACTCCGCATACACGACGCTCTGGGTGCGCGCGCCCACGAACTTGCGCTTGGGCAGTTCCTGATAGGCCTGCCGCTCGCTTGGCGATCTCGGCCTCCAGCCGCGCGATCTCGCAGCGCCTCGCTCGGGCAGGTCGGCAATCTTGTCCGCGTCGGTCTGCTGCGGCTGCTCGCAGCGGCATGGTCGTCGGGATCGGTCGTGTAGCCGCCGGGGTTGATGCGGCGCCATCAGCCGCTCGCGCCTCCGGCTCGAGTTGCTGCACGCGCTTGGCCGCCAGGGACAGCTCGGCATCGGCGGGCATTTCGGGCAGCGCCGGCAGGTTGCTCTTGGCGCGCAGCGCCTTCTCGGTGTTGCCGCCGCCGTCCAGGTTGGCCTGCGCCAGCGCGTCGGCCTTGCGTGGGCCGCGTCGGCGACTTGCTGTTCACCAGCACCACCTCGATGGCGCGGCGGAGCCCTTGAACAGGTTCGACGTCGCGGGTACTCGAAGTGGATCAGCAGCACCACCGCATGCAGCAGGAGCGACAAGCCGAGGGCCACCGACAGCGTGGTGGAAGCGACCCGCCGCGAGCAAGCGGCGTCAATCGGCTCCTGCGACAGGTCGGCGCGGGCAGGAGCTCAGGTGAAACGCGGTAGCGGACAATGCAGGTTAGCGCGAGCGGGGTTTTCGCCATTGTATGCAAGGCATCGGGCCACTGTCATTGCGCCGGCCGCAGCCGCGAGCGCTTCATGCGCGCCCGCAACTGCAGCGCCGGACGAATGAGTCCGCAGTCGTTCGCAGCAGGTCGATGTCCGAGATTCGCGACGCTCGACCAGCGTGCCGGGCTCCAGATCGGGCAGTCCATGCACCCTGGTGATCAGCGGGATGTCGGCGATCTTCACCAGGTTCTCGCGGATCACTTCCGCGGCAATCGGCGGTCACCGACTCCTGAATCAGCCAGCGCAGGCACCAGTAGCGCTCCATGGTGCGCTGGAGCTCGGCGTAGACCTCGTAGGCCTGCTCGAAGTCGCGCATCGCGGTGAGCAGGCGCTCGCTCTTGGGGGCATACGGCGGGCGGCTCGCCGCGCACCCAGGCGATGAGCTGGCGCTGGTTGACCAGGTCCACGTAGCGGCGCAGCGGCGAGCTTGCCCAGATGTACTGCGCCACGCCCAGCCCCTGATGCGCAGCGGGCACCGTGGACATGCGCACTTTGCCGTTGTTCTGCGAGCGGTAGATGGCCGCCACCCCGGCTTCGGCGAGCAGGCGGCCCCACTCCGAGTTGACGAAGATCATCATCTCGGCCACGACCGTGTCGATTGGGGAGCCGCGCCTGCGCGCCACGATGCGCACGTGCTCGTTCTCGACGTAGAAGTTGTAGTCCATCTGCACCGCACGCAGCGTCTCGGGGCGGCTGCGCCCGGCGTCCAGCACGCCGGCCAGGTCCCAGAGCACATGCAGGGCATCGCGAATAGGGGAACCCGCGCTGCTCGGCGGCAATGGTTTCCTCGTTGAACTGCTCCTCCAGCACGTCGTGGCGCAGGTTGGCGGCAATTTTGACCTGCTCCACGGCGCTGCGTGTCCCGCGCACGCGGAAATCGGGTCCCACATCCAGATACAGTGACAGCGCCGGCGCGCTGCGGCCCTCCGCCAGCGTGTACCGCTCGATCGACCGCTTCGGGCAGCATGGTGATCTTGTCGCCCGGCATGTAGACGGTCGACAGCCGCGCGGCGGCCTCCCGGTCGAGCGGGGTAGTCGGGCGCGATGCCCAGCGCCGGCGCGGCGATGTGCACGCCGATCTCCCAGCCCCCCTGCGGGCAGCGGGCGCACCGAGAACGCGTCGTCGATCTCGGTGGTGGTGATGTCGTCGATGCTGAAGGCCTCGGCCGGCGCCAGCGGCAAGTCGGCCGGCACGGCGCGCCTCGCCGCCGATTTGAAGAACCTCGGCCCCTGGGAAAGTGCTCGAGCAGAAAGCGGTTGAGGTGGTATTCGCGCGGTGGAGGGAATCGCGCCGCACTTCTCCAGCAGGTGCGGCGGTGGACAGGCCCGCCAGCGCTGGCGGCCTGCTCGAGGGCTTTGACCTCGATGGTGTTGCGGTCCGGGTTGTACAGCAGCTCGTTCAGGCGCGGCTTGAACTCCTCCGGCAGCTCGCAGCGTGCCAGCTGCTCCATGTAGCGGGCCTGCGCGAGCGCCTGCTGGCGCTTGCGCTCGACGCTGGCGAGCGCGGCCTTCAGCGCGTCGGCCGGCGCGGCCCTGTAGCGGCCCTTGCCCTTCTGGTAGAAGTACATCGGCGAGCCGTGCAGGCGCAACAGCAGCGCCGCCGACTCCAGCGCGCTGGGCGCGTGGCCATAGTAGTCGCGCGCCAGCGTCGTCGTACGAGAACTCGTCTGCGCCGCAGCACTCCCACAGAAAGTCCACGTCCACCGCCTCGGCCGATTTCTGCGCCGCTTCCAGAAAGCTCGCCAGCGGCGCCGTCGAAGCGGAACAGCACGTTGCCCGCCTTGACCTTGCTGCGCTTGCCGTGCGGCGCCTCGACCTGCAGGGAGGTGTCGTTGTCGGCGAGCACGGCACCGACCTTGAAGGTGCCCTCTTCTTCGTAGAAGACATTCATGCGGCTCGAGCGCGTGGTGCTTTGAGAGGAGGGGCTGCTGAAGCGGGCGCGCATTATAGCCGACCGGGCTGCGAGCCGGACTCGGAGACCTCTGCGCGACGGCTTTGGATCACCCGCTCGCGTTCGCCGGGGCCGACTGGCGGTCGGCCTGCCGGCCTGGCAATCAACTGGTGCCGGCGAACTCCAGCACGCTAGTCCAGGTAGCTGCTCGAACTCCGCGAAGCCGTGGTCGCTGCCCTGGACGACGAGCTGCTTCGCTCCGACGTACTTCGCCACCGCCTCGCGATAGTCGAGCACCTCGTCCCCGGTCGTGACCATCAGGTAGTAGCGCTCCGGCCGGGTGGGACGCTCGACCCACAGTGCCTGCAGCTCGCTCAGGTGCTGCTCGGTCAGCTCGTAGGGGCTCCCCGGTGTACAGGTTCTTCTGCGGTCCCAGATAGGCGCGCAGCCCCAGGTGCGGCGTGATCGCAGGGTTCACCAGCACCGCGCGCACCCCGTGGGTTTCCGCCAGCCAGGTCGCGTAGTACCCGCCGAGCGAGCTGCCCACGAGGGTGATCGGCGGCCGCGCCGCCTTGGCCATCTCTCGCTCCAGCAGTGCGATCGCCTGGGCGGGGCGATCGGGCAGCGCGGGGCACGCGAACTCGCCGGCGCGGCCGATCGACTCCAGACGCGCCTCGCAGCTGGCGCGCCTTGGTGGACTCGGGGGAGCTGTTGAAGCCGTGAAGGTAGATCAGCATCGAGTGCAGGTTAGCCTGGACAACTCATGAAGACGCCCCGAAGCGAGCAGATTCTTTAAGGCTGGCTTAAGCCACCGCCCTGCACACTCTGCGCTTGGTCCGCGCGGCCGGCAAGCGCAACCTGCGCACGTTGCTTACACTGCGTGTAGTCATCTACTACGTTCTTCTCATCCCGGAACCCGCCGATGCGACTGCTGATCGTCGAGGACGACGCCCTCATCGGCGCGGGCGTGCGCACCGGCCTCAAGCAGGCGGGCTTCGCGGTCGACTGGGTGAAGGACGGCCAGGCGGCCGCGCTGGCGATTGCCAACGGAGTCTACGACGCCATGGTTCTGGATCTCGGATTGCCGCGCAAGGACGGGCTCTCGCTCCTGCGCGAGCTGCGCTCGAAGGGGAGCGATTTGCCGGTCATGGTTCTGACCGCGCGCGATGCGGTCCAGGATCGCGTGCGCGGACTGGACAGCGGGGCCGACGACTATCTGATCAAGCCCTTCGACCTGGACGAGCTGACCGCCCGGATGCGTGCGCTGCTCCGGCGCCGCGCCGGACGCGCGGACTCGGTCATCCGGCACGGTCCGGTCCTGCTCGACCCCGCCGCCCGGCGGGTCGAGCTGAGGGGCCGGCCCGTGGCGCTGTCGCCGCGCGAGTTTGCCCTGCTGCAGGCTCTGCTCGTGCGGCCCGAGGCAGTGCTCTCGCGCGAGCAGCTGGAGGAGCGGGTGTACGGCTGGGAGGAAGAGGTGGCGAGCAATGCAATCGAGGTGCACCTGCACAACCTGCGGCGCAAGCTCGGCACGGGAATCGTGCGCAACGTACGCGGCGCAGGCTACTGCGTCGCGCCCGCCGATGAGATCGATCCGTAGACGGCTGCTGCTGCTGCAGCTCTCCGCGGTGCTGCTGGTGGGCGGGCTCGCCGTGGCGCTGGCCTACTATCGCATCCGCGACGAGTTCTACGAGATGCAGGACTATCACCTCGAGCAGGTCGCGTTGTTGCTGATGCAGCAGGGCGAGCTCGCGGACACGCGGGGCCTGGCCCCGCTCCCGGAGGAGGAAGACCTCGACTTCATCGGCCAGATCTGGAGCGAGAACCACAAGCTCATCTATTCCTCGCACGAAGACTATCCGCTGCCCCTGCCCGATCGCGCCGGCCTGAGTACCGTCGACTGGGACGACGAGCTGTTTCGCGTCTACGCACTGACCCGCCACGGCCGCACGGTCCAGGTGGCGCAGTCGCTCGAGGTGCGGGAGGCGGCCCTGCAAGGGATGTCGGTGCGGCTGATGCTGCCGCTGGTGCTGATCGTTCCGCTGCTCGGGATCGCGACCTGGATCAGCGTCGGGCGCGGGCTGCGCCCGCTGGGGGCGCTGCGCGAGGAGCTCACGCAGCGCAACCCCGCATCCTTGCTGCCCATCGCGCTCGAGCATGCGCCAGACGAAGTCAGACCGCTGGTGGGCTCGCTCAACGACCTCCTGCTGCGGCTGGGTCAGGCGCTCGACAGCCAGCGCCGCTTCACTGCTGACGCGGCGCACGAGTTGCGCACCCCGCTGACCGGCGTGAAGCTGCAGTTCCAGCTTCTCGAACGTGCGCAGAGCGACCAGGAGCGGCGCGAGGCGATCGCGCTTCTGAAGGCGGGGATCGAGCAGGCGATCCGGCTGGTGCATCAGCTTCTCACCCTGGCACGGCTCGAACCCGACTCCGGTGCGATCGCGCATCTGCCGGTCGCGCTGGCGGCGATTGCCCGGCGCGCGGTCGTGGATTTCGCGCCGATCGCGGCGGAAAAATCCGTTGCCCTGCGCCTGGGCAGGTGCGACGAGGTGACGCTGGAGGGCGACGAGGATCAGCTGCGCATCCTGGTCAACAACCTGATCGACAACGCCGTGCGCTACAGCCCGGCGGGCGGCGAGGTGGAGGTGTGCGCGATCGCCGCCAACGGCGCGGTTTGCCTGGAAATTGCCGATTCGGGACCGGGCATCCCGCCCGAGGAGCGGCCCCGCGTCTTCGACCGGTTCTATCGGGTAGATGGCAGCGCTCCCGGCAGCGGGCTGGGGCTGTCGATCGCGCAAAGGGTAGCCGCCGCGCATGGCGCAAGCATTCACCTGGACAGCTCCGCGCTCGGCGGTCTGCTGGTCAGGGTGCGCTTCCCCGTCTTAAGCGTGGCTTAAGTCGCCTCTCAATAGACTGCGCTCGTGGCCAGACTGATCGCCACGCTCACATCACCTTGAGAGGATTGTCATGAACACCCGGAAACTGCTCGCCCTCGGCATCGCACTCGCATTCACCTCGCTGGCAGGCGCCGGCTTCGCCGCCGACCACCAGAAGGCCGCCTCCCCCGCTCCGACGGCGCCCGCGGCCTCGACGCCCGGCGCCTCCACAGCACAGGCCCCGGCCGGCGACCCGACGAAGTCCAGCAAGAGCAAGAAGCACAAGCACAACAAGCCAGCCCCCGAGACGAAGGGCTGATTCGAGAGCGCTGTTCCCCTCCTCGCTTGCGCGCCGCCGGCCTTCGGCGGCGTTTTTTTTCGTCCCTGCCACGAGATGCAGCGAACCCGGGCTCCCGATGCAAACCTCTCAGCTGCGCAGTGTTTGATCCCGCAATCGAGAGCCTTCCACCCGCAGGGCGGTCGCCACCGGCTGGCCGGGATGCTTCTGCGGGGCGGCGCTCCGGCCGGAGGCGATGTGCCAGACCAGGACCAATGGGCTCAGGATCCCGATGCCCCAGTGGAACACGCTGATCCACGGGCGTGCCTCCTCGCCCCCGAAGTAGTACAACGCATAGCCCGACAGCGTCAGCAGAAGCAGCGCGGACGACAGCACGATGCCGAGCCGCAGGTTGCGGCGCTGATGCCAGCCGCGCCGCACGTGGATCGGCAGAAGCGACCCGACCACCAGCAACGCCAGCATCGCCGCGGCGCCATGCAGCCGCAGCCACCAATGCTCGAGGGGATGCGGTGCAGGGCCGAACGCTCCCTCCACCTGCACGAAGTAGTGGAACACCAGCCACAGGGCGCCGCTCGCGAACAGTGCGGCGGCCACCCAGTAGACCCAATGGCGATGACCCGAGGTCAGCCGCACGAGGCCAGGCCTCCAACGGGAGGGACCGCCGCCAGCAAGTGCGCAAAGGCGCCCGCGCGCCTTGCGCGACCCAGGAAGCGCGGACCACCCAGCAGAATCACTTTGGTCCAGGCATCGGCCGTGACGCAACGCCGCGCCGCCACCGAGACACTGCCGGAGGGCACGAACGCCGGCCGGCGCGGATGCACCAGCGCGCTCACCGGCCGGCCGGCGCGATGCATCGTCGAGAAATAGGCCGCGCTCGTTGCGATCGCGCCATCGCGCAACTCGGCCAATGGCAGCAGCCTGTCGGGGCGGATGGGATCGCGCACGTGCACCCGGTGTGGAGCGGGACCGAAGCAGCGCAGATCACCGCCGGCGTTCACCACGCCGCTGCACACACCGGCAGTGCGCAGGCAATCGATCGCACGGTCCACGGCAAATCCCTTGGCGATTCCTCCCAAGTCCAGCAGCAGCGGACGCGAGAAGCGCACGCGCAACCCGGGCAGCAAGCGGACGTCCCGGAAACTCGCGCGCCGGTGCGGCACAGGCGCACCGGGCGTGGCGGGCAGGATTCGCTGTCGGGTCAACACCGAGGCCACCGTCACGTCGAACAGCCCATTGCTGGCCCGCGCGACCTTCTGCGCCTCCTCCAAAACGGCAAAGGTCCAGGCATGCACGCGAATCGGCGTACGCGCCGCGCGCCGGTTCAGGCGCGTCACGTCGCTCGCGCTGTCGTGAAAGCTCATGAGCCGGTGCACCGTCCCCATGACCGCGAACGCGGAAGCGACGGCCTGCGCAACCCGCGCGCCGTTGCCTCCACGCGCAGCGATCTCGACCAGCGTGCCGAGCAGGGGGCGCGCGCGCCGCACTTCAACTGTTTCGGGAATCAACGCAGCGCCACCTCGTGCAAGGCGAGCAAACGCTTGATGCCTTCGGTGATGTGGCGGCATGACAGCGTCGCACCGGTGATGTTCTTGATGTCCTGCTCCAGTTTCAGAGTGTCGCCGTGGCGTTTGCCGGCGAACTGCCGCCGCCATGCCGGATTGCGCACTTCGTAGCCGTACGCCTCGCGATACTCCATCACTTCGATCTGCCGCACGCTGCCGTCGGCGTTGAGTCCAACGGCGTAGGTGATGAGCTCGTGCTTCCCATATACCTCGTCGACGATGAACCAGCCGAGCAGGCCGCCATCAGCGCGCGCCTGCCATACGCGCTGCTCGGCCGTCCGCACGCGCACACCCGATGCCCCCTGGATGGCTTTGGCCTGGTCCTTGGTCAGGATGATCCAGGCGGGCACGAACTCGGTCGCGTCTGCGAAGATCGCCGCCTGCGCCTGCTCCACGCTCAAATATTGCGCTGCATAGCAGTGCTGGGCGGCCACGATCGCCACGGGCGCGAGCCAGCGGACGAAATCTGCCATACAGTCCTCGACCGCCGGCAGCGCCAGCGGATTGCGCGTCAGAAGTTGATGCCGAAAATCAGCCGTGCCTCGAATATCTGGTGCTCCGTGGTGTTGATGCCGCCATCGCTGGGATCGCCGCTGATCTGCGGCAGCACCGTAAACGTCGCCCACCACTTGGATGTGCCGTAGTGAATGTTCGGCCCGAGAAACCAGCCCGTGCCAAGGCGCTCGTTGAGGGTCGCGCCCTCATACACCGAGTGATAGCGCGCTTCCAGGCCTACCGACCAGTTGGGGGTGAAGCGGTAGGCGACCCCGGCATTGAACTCCAGGACCGACTCCTTTTCGGTCTCCCCCTCCTCCTTCTCCCACTCCTGCTCGAACACGGCATTGGCGGCCAGCACCCATTTGTCCCCGATGTTCTTGGAAACAATGAGTTTATACTCAAGTTCCACCTCGTTGCCGTTGTAAGTCGGTTCGAAATACAGGGCAACGCCGACCGGCTTGGTGTTCGGATTGAGCAGCTGATACTTCAACTCTCCCGACACGCCTTTGAACGAGAACTCGCTCGAACCCTCCAGTCCCGGCTGGTTCGCGACGATCTGATCCTGCCTGAAGTTCAGATACAACGCGCCGCTGAGCTTGTCGGTCAAGACCGTATTCGATTTCCTCGCGGAAATCCCACAAGTACTGGTCGAAGTCGTGGTCGCCGCCCGGGTAGCCTTTGCGGAAAGTCACCCATTGCTCGAACTCCCAGGCGCCCTTGGGAAGCACGTCCGCGTCCTGGACGTAAGTGAAGAAACGTTCATCCGCGAGCGCCGACGTGTTGGCAAGCAGCCCGCAAGCCAGGCCGAAGCATGCGATCTTCGTTGTATTGGTCATTTCATCGTCTCCCTGACGGTTTTTCTGACAAAGGCCCGCAGGGCGATGCGCTGCACACAAGACTCACCCTGCTAGCGCGAAGCATAATAGTAATGATTCGTATCCGCAACATGGCAGGCCGAGCCAGGAGAGTCAAGGCCTGGGCCTGGCCAGACCGGGCCAGGGGAGAACGTAGGAGCGGGGAGGCGACCCGGATCAGGCGCGGGCGGACAAGGCCTGCAGCAATTTGCCGTGAACCCCGCCGAAGCCGCCGTTGCTCATCACCAGGACGTGATCCCCAGGGCGCGCCGCGCTCACGACGGCGGCGACAAGCTGCTCGAGGTCATCGTGGGCAACAGCCTGCGCACCGAGCGGAGCGAGCGCAGCTTGGGCGTCCCAGCCGATGCCGTTGGTGTAGCAGAACACCAAGTCGGCGCCGCGCAGGCTCGGGCCCAGGCTGTCCTTCATGACGCCCATCTTCATCGTGCTGGAGCGCGGCTCCAGCACGGCGAGGATGCGCGCCCGGCCGACCTTGCTGCGCAAGCCGGCGATCGTCAGCTCGATCGCGGTGGGATGGTGGGCGAAGTCGTCGTACACGGTCACGCCGCCCACGCTGCCGCGCACCTCCAGCCGGCGCTTCACGTTGCGGAAGCGCCCGAGGGCGGCGATCGCCTGCGCCACCGGCACGCCGGCGTGACGCGCCGCCGCCAGCGCGGCCAGCGCGTTATGCCGGTTGTGGCTGCCGAGCAATTCCCATTGCACGGTGCCCTGCACCTCGTCTCGCCAGCTTGACGGCGAAGCTGCCGTCGGCAGCCGGGATTCCAGCGCTGCCAGCCGGTTTCTACGCCGACCAGGTCCACCGGCGTCCAGCAGCCCCGCGCCAGCACGCGTTCCAGGCTCGCCTCGACGCCCGTTGGCAACGATGAGGCCGCCGCCGGGGATGGTGCGCACCAGATGGTGGAACTGGGTCTCGATGGCGGCGAGGTCCGCGAAGATATCGGCGTGGTCGAACTCCAGGTTGTTGAGGATGGCCGTGCGCGGGTGGTAGTGGACGAACTTGGAGCGCTTGTCGAAGAAGGCGGTGTCGTACTCGTCGGCTTCGATCACGAAGAACGCGGAGGCCGTCAGGCGGGCCGAAACGCCGAAGTTCTCCGGTACCCCGCCGATCAGGAAGCCGGGCTCGAGACCGGCGTCCTGCAGGAGCCAGGCGAGCATGGCGGTGGTGGTGGTCTTGCCATGCGTGCCGGCTACGGCCAGCACCCATTTTTCCCGCAGCACATTCTCGTACAGCCACTGCGGACCCGAGATGTAGGCCAGGTTGCGATCGAGGATCGCCTCCACCAGCGGATTGCCGCGTGAGACGACGTTGCCGATCACGAACAGATCGGGTTTGAGCTCGACCTGCTGCGGCGCCCAGCCCTCGATCAGCTCGATGCCCTGCGCTTCGAGCTGGGTGCTCATCGGTGGATAGACGTTGGCGTCGCAGCCGGTAACCCGGTGACCGGCCTGCTTCGCGATCGCGGCGATGCCGCCCATGAAGGTGCCGCAGATGCCTAGGATGTGGATGTGCATTGGCCTAGCTAGAAGAACCTTTCACCGCCAAGGACGCAAAGGACGCCAAGGAAAACAACATCAACTTCAGTCCGATTACGTGCACCGTAGCGCAGAGACGCCCCCGCGGAAGGAGATAACGGCATCCGATCCAACCAGTTGAGTGGTTCAGGCTAACCACCGCGCCCATGCCTGACAATCGGCATCGAGCGACCGCGTCTGCTCACAGGCGTCGCCCGCTCGCCCTTGGTTTCCTTGGCGTCCTTGGCGTCCTTGGCGGTGAAAGAGTACTCAGTACGGAAAAAAGTGCGCGAGGGCGTTGGCGGCGACCCGCCCGCCCCATTCCTGCAGAAAGTGCCCGCCGTCGGCGACTTCCATGGGCGCCGGGCAGCCGCGGATGTGGCGGTGGAGCGCGCGCATCACGGGCGGCCCCAGCACGGGATCGAGCATGCCGATCGCCATGAAGCTGGCGCCATTCCATCGCGTCGACAGATGCTCGCGTGCCTGGCGGGAAAGGGCGGCGCCGGGCGCATCGGGCCGATCGGGAACCAGTTGCGGGAAGCGGCGTACCCCAGCCTTGTAGCGCAGGTCCGGGAACGGTGCGTCGTAGGCTGCGCACTCCTCCGCGCTCAGGTGCGCACAGGAGCGGCCGAGCAGCCTGCCCGCGGGCAAGTCCGGGTTCTTCGCCACCCAGGCGCGCCACGCGACGAACCCTTCCGAGAGCGGCTCGTCACCGGTGCCCAGCGTGGTGTTCATCACCAGCAGCCGCGTGATCCGCTCCGGCATCTGCATCGGCAGAGTCAGGCCAAGCAATCCGCCCCAGTCCTGCACCACCAGGCAGACGTCGCGCAGGTCCAGCGCTTCGACCAATGCGATCAGCGTGTCGCGATGGAAGCCGAAGGTATACACGGCCTCCTCGAGCGGCTTGTCCGAGCGCCCGAAGCCGAACAGGTCCGGCGCCACCACGCGGTGCCCCGCCTGCGTGAAGACCGGCAGCATGCGCCGGAACAGGTAGGCCCAGGTCGGCTCGCCGTGCAGGCACAGGAAGGTCGCCTCGGCCTCGCGCGGGCCTTCATCGACGTAGTGCAGCCGCAGGCCTGCGTAACCCGGGAGATCGTCGAGGTAGTGCGGCGCAAAGGGGAAACCCGGCAGATTCGCGAATGCTTCATCGGGAGTGCGCAACGCGGCGATGGCGGTCATGGTGGCGCTGGGCTCGAGTTACTGATCAGGCCGCAATAATCGTGGATATCCGCGCGTCGTTCGCGCCGTCAAGGGGACGCTAGGAGAGCGCATGGGAAAGGCCACGACTCGCAACCCCGTCCTCACCCTGCTCTCCACTCGAACCGGGCGGCGTGCACGCCATTCGCATCGCCGTTCATCTGCGCTCTCTGCGTCTCTGCGGCCAAAGTTCCTGCGTCTGTGCGGCTGAAGTTCCCTCAATTCTACAGCAGCCTGCTCAGGTCACCCCGCGCGAAGCCGGTCAAGGGCGGCTGGGCACCGCGTCCGAGCGCGATCACCTTGAACAGCTCGCCCATCTCGCTCGGGCTCAACAGCTTCTGCACCTGCGCAGCCAACCGTAGATACCCGGCTGCCGGCTCCAGCGGCGTGCGCGCGAGCAGATCCGTGATGCCGAGATTCACCAGAAAGTGTGCCTGCGTCGTGTAGCCGATCAGCGTCAGGCCGGCCTGCAAGCCGGCGCGCAGCACGGCGCTGAAATCCACGTGCGCCGTGATGTCCTGCAGCCCCGGCCAGAAGAACGGATCGGCGTGCGCGCGCTGCCTGTAGTGACACATGAGCGTGCCTTCGCTGCGCTGTGGATGGTAGTACTCGGCTTCCCCGAAGCCATAGTCGATGAACAGCAGGACCCCGCGCTCCAGCAGGGCGGCAAGCGAGTGCACCAGGGCGCAGGCAGCCAGACCCGCTTCGCTCACATAGGGCCTGGGCAGCTCGAGCCGGGACGCCATCTGCGAGAGCGTCGCACCGGCGATCGGGCGGTCATCGAAAGCGAATCCGTCGCCGCGCCAGATCACGCCGCGCTCGACGATGGCCTCCTCGCGCCAGGCCACCAGATGCACTGGCAGCGCATCCAGCAGCTCGTTGCCCAGGATCACGCCGCTGAAATGCGCCGGCAGCCGGTCCAGCCAGTGCACGCGCGCCGCAAGCCGCTCCGGCAGCCCGGCAAGCCGCTCCTGCTGACGCGCGCGCAACTCGCGCGCTGAGCTCGAGGATGAGGTAGCGCTCGGGCAAACCGCCGAGCGCCTCGAGCGCGAGCAGTAGATCGGCAGCCATGCGGCCGGAGCCCGCCCCGAGCTCGAGGATTTCCCCGCCCCCTGTGCGGAGCATCTCGCCGAGCTGCCGCGCCAGCGCAGCGCCGAACAGGGAGGAGATCTCGGGGGCCGTGACGAAGTCGCCGGACGCGCCGAGCTTGCTGGCACCGCCGGCATAGTAGCCGAGCCCCGGCTCGTACAGGGCCAGGTCCATGTAGCGATCGAAGCCGATCCAGCCCCCGTTCGCGGCGATCTCCGCGGCGATCCGCTGGCGCAGGGCTGCGCTATGCGCTTGTGCCTCGGGAGCGGGATGCGGCAGCGCCGGGTCGGGTGGAGACAAGGGCGGGGACGGGAGCGAAATCCGGTAGAATTTTACCCCTGGATGAGGAGGTTGGGATGCCGGAGAAGGTCGCGCTGATCACCGGTGGGGCGCGCCGAGTGGGAGCCGCGATCAGCCGGCTGCTGCACCAGGGCGGTATGAACCTGATGGTCCACTACCGCTCCTCCGCGGAGCAGGCGCGGGCCGTGCAGGCGGACCTCAACGCGGCACGCGCCGATTCGGTGGCGCTGGTGCAAGGCGACTTGTTGAACGCGGCGTCGCTGCCGGCGATGGTGAACGAAACGCTGCAGCGCTTCGGTCGCCTGGACGTGCTCATCAACAACGCCTCCAGCTTCTTCCCCACCGTCGTCGGCGAGATCAGCGAGCGCGAGTGGGACGACCTGATGGGCACCAATCTCAAGACCCCGCTGTTCCTGTCGCAGGCTGCCGCGCCGCACCTGCGCAGAAGCCACGGCTGCATCGTGAACATCGTCGACATCCATGCCGACCGGCCGATGCGCAACTATGTCGTGTACAGCGTGGCCAAGGGCGGGCTGCTGGCGCTGACCCGCTCGCTGGCCGCCGAGCTGGGACCGGAGGTGCGGGTCAACGGCGTTTCGCCGGGTGCGATCATCTGGCCGGAGGACGAGCGCTGGTCGGACGAGCTGGCGCGCCAGCGCATCGTGCAGACCACGCTGCTCAAGCGCATCGGCGATCCGGAGGACATCGCGCGTACCGTGCGGTTTCCTGGTGTTCGACGCGCCCTACATCACCGGCCAGGTCATCGCCGTCGACGGCGGCCGCAGCATTCACTTGTAGGGACCGCGAGGACTGATGGACATCCGCAGACGCCACTACGAAGGCAACAAGCTCGCCAAGCGGCTGCGCCGCCTGGTGGGCGAGGCCATCGCCGACTTCGACATGATCCGCGCGGGCGACCGCGTGATGGTCTGCCTGTCCGGAGGCAAGGACAGCTATGCGCTGCTCGACGTGCTGCTCAGCCTGAAGGAGCACGCCCCGGTCGACTTCGAAGTCATCGCGTTCAACCTCGACCAGCGTCACCCGGGCTATCCGGCCGACGTGCTGCCGCGGTATCTGACCTCGCTCGGTGTCCCCTTCCGCATCGAGACGCAGGACACCTACAGCGTAGTCAAGCGCGTCATCCCGGAAGGCAAGACCATGTGCAGCCTGTGCTCGCGGCTGCGGCGCGGAGTGATCTACCGGGTGGCCAAGGAGATCGGCGCGACCAAGGTCGCGCTCGGCCACCACCGCGACGACATCCTCGAGACATTTTTCCTGAACCTGTTCTTCGCCGGGAAGATCAAGGCCATGCCGCCCAAGCTGGTGAGCGACGATGGCAACCACATCGTGATTCGCCCGCTCGCCTATGCCGGCGAAGGCGACCTGATCCGCTACGCGCAGCTGCGCCAGTTCCCCATCATCCCTTGCGATCTGTGCGGCTCGCAGGACAATCTGCAGCGCAAACAGATCAAGGCCATGCTCGCCGCGTGGGAGAAGTCACCACCCCGGGCGCATGGAGACCATCTTCCGGAGCCTGCGCAATGTCGAGCCTTCCCATCTGGCGGACGCGCGGCTGTTCGACTTCGCTGCCCTGGCCCCAACCGGGGTCCCGGTGCAAGGGGGCGACATCGCGTTCGATTCCGAGCCGCTGCCGCAGACCGTGATTCCGCTCCGGCGCGCGGACGCGGCTTGACCTCTAGAAATTCACAGGATCAACAGGATTTCTCAGGATTCACAGGATTGACATCGGCCCCCGGCGGTGTCTCTCAAGGACTGCCTCTCCTCCGGCACAGCACCCAAAAAGCGTGCGGTCTTTGTTGCTAATCCTGTAAATCCTGAGAAATCCTGTTAATCCTGTGAATTCGCTCTCCTGTACAACGTATTGATCTTAAGATCAATTGCACGCGCTTCCACAGCGTCAAAGCAGGTATATCAAGCTCCGCTTGTCAAATTCAGTTTGATATAGCAAACTTACCATCTGCCCATTCGCACTCGTCGCTTCCATGAACTGCGCCGACCGCCTCGTCGCCATCTTCGGCAGCCAAGCCGAAGTGGGGCGCCGTTTGCGCGTCGACCGCGCCGTGGTGAGCAACTGGGTCAAGTCCGGCTATGTGCCGTCGCGCTGGGCGGTGGAAGTCGAGCATCTCACCGATGGCAGGATCGCAGCGGTCGAGGTGCTCAACGAAGCGAACGCGCGCAAGCCCATCCGGGTGAAGTCGCGCGGAGAAGAAGACAGCCTGTTCGGACCCTCACTGGCAGGGAGTGACACCATGAATCAGTTCGCCCCGGCGAAACGCATCCATTCCTTCCATCCTCCCCAGCGCACATTGATGGGTCCGGGTCCCTCCGAGATCAATCCGCGCGTGATGGCGGCGATGGGACTGCCCGCCATCGGCTACCTCGACCCGATCTTCGTCGAGATGATGGAGGAGCTCAAAGGCCTCCTGCGCTACGCGTTCCAGACCAAGAACGCGCTCACCTTCCCGGTGTCCGGGCCCGGCTCGGTGGGGATGGAATACTGCTTCGTGAACCTGGTTGCCCCCGGCGACAAGGTGATCGTCTGCCGCAACGGCGTGTTCGGCGGGCGCATGCTCGAGAACGTCGAGCGCTGCGGCGGCGTGCCCGTCATCGTGGACGATGCGTGGGGCGAGCCGGTCGATCCCGGCAAGCTCGAGGACGCGCTGAAGGCCAACCCCGACACGCGCGTGGTCGCGTTCGTGCACGCCGAGACTTCCACCGGCGTGCAGTCGGACGCCAAGACCCTGGTCGAGATCGCGCACAGCCACGACGCGCTCACCATCGTCGATGCGGTCACCTCACTGGCGGGCACCCCGGTGCTGGTGGACGAATGGAATGTCGATGCCATCTACTCGGCCAGCCAGAAATGCCTGTCGTGCACTCCGGGCCTGTCCCCGGTCTCCTTCAGCGACCGCGTGGTCGACTACGTCAAGGCCCGCAGGGACAAGATCCACAGCTGGTTCATGGACATGAATCTGCTGCTGGGCTACTGGGGCGCCACCAACCGCACCTATCACCACACCGCCCCCACCAACAGCCTGTACGCGTTGCACGAGGCGCTGCTGGTCCTGAAGGAAGAGGGCATCGAGAACGCCTGGGCGCGCCACCAGCGCCACCATCAAGCGCTCAAGGCCGGCCTCGAAGCGATGGGGCTGAAGTACCTGGTGCAGGAACCCTGCCGGCTGCCGCAGATGAACGCGGTGCATATCCCCGAGGCCATCAAGGACCGCGAGGCCGAGGTGCGCAGGACCCTGCTCACGGAATTCAACCTCGAGATCGGCGCCGGCCTCGGTCCGCTCGCCGGCAAGATCTGGCGCGTGGGGATCATGGGCTACTCATGCAAGCCCGAGAATGTGATGGTGTGCCTCTCGGCGCTGGGCTCGGTGCTCGATGACATGGGTCTGCCCATCCAGGTGGGCGACGCCGAGGCGGCTGCGCATCATGCCTACGCGCAGCTGCATGCGAAGGCGGCGCAGCAGAAGAAGACGCGGGTGGCAGCGGCAGCCTGAACGCGCCCGGCGCTCCGGGCATTCCCGAGCGGGGCCACGCCGCCGGTAGCTTCATCCGGGCGCTCTCACAGCCACAGTGAGCTCCGCCGAAACCCCTGAATAGTTCGAGGCGGTGACTCCCTCTCCCCTTGTGGGAGAGGGCTGGGAGAGGGGATGCCGAAGGCTGCCACGCAGATCCGACGTTACAACGATTCAGGATCTGAATTCCGCCTTCACCGCCCGATAGAGACGACGAAACTTCTCGCCGGATGTGCGGTAGGCATCGACCAGGGCAGGCGTGGGCTCGAACACCTCGCTCGCTGGCGGCACCGTGCACACGTCCTCCACCGGCTCACCGGTGAGCGCCAGCCGAGCCAGCCGCGCCGCGCCGTAGGCCGGGCCCTTGGCGCCCTCCCGGTACACAACCAGCGGTTTTCCGAGTGCGTTGGCGAGGATGCGCATCCACAGGCGGCTGCGGCTCCCGCCGCCGATCGCGGCAAGGCGTTCGACGCTGGTGCCGGCGGCCGCCAGCAGGTCCTGGGCCTCGGCAAGGGCAAATGCCACGCCCTCGAGCACCGATTGAACCAGCGCTTCGGTCGAGGTATCGGCGCTCAACCCGAAAAATACGCCCTTGGCATAGGGATCGTTGTGCGGAGTACGCTCTCCTGCCAGATACGGAAGAAACAGGACACTGCCCGCGCCTCGATACCGGGCTTCGACGCGCGCGAGGAGGGCGCCGATATCGGTTGCACCCACCAGCTTCGCGGCCCAAGCCAGGCTGCTCGCCGCGTTGAGCAGGGCGGCCATTTGAAACCAGCGCTGCGGCAGGGCGTGGCAGAAGGCATGAATGAACGCCTCGGGAAAGGGCCGATACGTGGCAGTCGATACGAAATACTGCCCCGATGTGCCCAGAGAGACGAATGCATCGCGGTCCGACACCGCTCCGATCCCGACAGCACCGGCCGCCGCGTCGCCTGCACCACCGGCGAGGACGACACCCGTCTGGCAGACCCCATTCGCGGGCGATGTCCGAGCGCAGCACCCCCGCAGGCTGAGAGCCTTCCACCAGACGCGGCAACTGGGCCTCCGACAGGCCGGTCGCCTCCAGCACTTGCGGCGACCAGCGGCGGCGCGCCTGATCCAGCCACAGCGTTCCCGCAGCATCCGATAGATCCGTGATCAGCTCCCCGGTGAGACGATAGCGGACGTAGTCTTTCGGCAGCAGCACCGTGGCGACGCGCGCATAGCTGTCCGGCTCGTGCCTGGCGATCCACAGTAGCTTCGGCGCGGTGAAGCCAGGCATCGCGGGCACGCCGGCGATCCGTCCAAGGTGTGGGACACGCTCCTCGAGCGTGGCGCATTCCTCGTGAGAGCGCCCGTCGTTCCAGAGGATGGCCGGCCGGATCACCGCGCCGCCGCGATCCAGCAGCACGGCGCCATGCATCTGACCCGAGAGCCCCACTGCACGAACCGCCGCGAGCCCTTGCGGCGCCGTGCGCGCCAGGGCCTGTACGGCAGCGGCAACAGCGCGCCACCAGTCCTGCGGATCCTGCTCCGACCAGAGCGGCTGCGGGCGCTGGATCGGCAGCTCGTCCGCAGCCTCGGCGATCACCCGCTGCTGGTCGTCCACCAGGAGCGCCTTGACCGCCGAAGTGCCTACGTCAATCCCGAGAAAACAGTTTGTCATAAGCCTCCAGCCGGCAGCATGGCCGCGCTGTCAAGCGCATAGGCCAGCTATGGTACCGTACCGTTTCCCGACCCAACACGGAGGTCTCATGCGCACTCGCCTCGCCTTGCTCGCCCTGCTGGCCCTGCTCGCCGTGACCAGCGCCTGCTCGAAGAAGGAAGAGGCCGCGCCAGCCTCCGGTGCAGCCACGCCCGGCGGGGACGCTGCCGCACTCATCAAGGACGCGCGGCTCATCGCACCGGGCAAGCTCACCATCTGCTCGGACATTCCCTACGCGCCCTTCGAGTTCAACGACAAAGACAAAACCGGCGGCGACCAGCTCACCGGCTTCGACGTCGAGCTGGTAAGAGCCATGGCGGCGCAGCTCGCGCTGACGGCCGACTTCAAGACCACGCCGTTCGACGCGATCATCCCCTCGCTTGCCGCCGGCAACTGCGACATGGTCGCCTCGGCCACGACCATCACCGACGAGCGCAAGCAGAAGGTGGCTTTCACGCAGCCGTACTTCGACGCCGACCAGTCCCTGCTGATCCGTGCCGCGGACAAGAACAACTACAAGCAGCTGGCCGACCTCAAGGGCAAGACCATCGGCGTGCAGTCCGGAACCACCGGGGAGACCTACGCCAAAGCGAACACGCCCGCCGGGGCGACCGTCAAGGACTTCCCCGGCGCCGACGACCTGTTCAACGCGCTCACATCGGGCGACATCGACGCGGTGCTGCAGGATTTCCCGGTCAACAAGTATCGGGCGCTCAAGGCCCCTGAGCAGTTCGCGGTGACCGAGACCTTCAAGACCGGCGAGCAGTACGGCTTCGCCGTGGCAAAGGACAATCCCAAGCTGGTCGCGGCGCTCGACGCCGCGCTTGCCAGCGCGCGCCAGTCCGGCGGCTACGCCACCATCTACAAGGCGTGGTTCGGCGAGTAGCGGGCCATGTGTGAAGTGGAAATGCTCATCGCATCCCCCTCTCCCCTGCCCTCTCCCACAAGGGGAGAGGGGATGTCGTCGCTCGCACGGTCGAGGGCCACGCGCGCCTTCGCGGTCGCATCCCCGCAGGGCGGGGCCCCTGCTCCGCGCTCCAGCGCGCCCTCTCCCACAAGGGGAGAGGGGGCGCACGTTGGAACCAGTGGTTTCACTGATACGGGCCACTAATAGTGGGCTGGAACCGCGAGGCGCCTTTCTGCTGGTCCCGTATAGGGCAGGGACGGGAAGCTGAGACGAGGCTGCAGACAGTTCTCCCTCTCCCCCCGCGGGAGAGGGCAGGGGAGAGGGGGCCCAGCGATTGGCACTTCTCGACTGCTCGCCGCCGGCGTTCATCGACGCAATGGCGAGGTCACGGTCCCTCACGGCCGGAGCCGGCGTGGCCCTGACCCGGCGCCAGCGCGCCGATCTGATCCGCTACGCAATCTACGCGGCCACGCTCGCGTTGGTCGCATGGCTGGCGGTGGCAACCGATTGGGCCAAGCTGCAGGAAAGCTTTCTCGACTGGGAGGTCTTCCGCAGCCTGTTCCCCGACATCCTCACGCGCGCCGCGCGCAACACCCTGATCTTCACCTTCTTCGGCTTCACCGGCGGACTGGCCATCGGCCTGGTGCTGGCGCTGATGCGGTTGTCTCCCGTGCGGCCGTATCGCTGGGCGGCCGGCCTCTACATCGAAGTGTTCCGCGGCCTCCCCGCGCTCATCACTATCGTGCTCATTGGCTTTGTCCTGCCGATTGCGCTGCACGTGCGGGTGCCCGGCACCTATGGCCCCGGCAGCCTCGCGCTCGCGATCGTCACCGGCGCCTATCTCGCCGAGACCCTGCGCGCGGGCATCGAGGCGGTGCCCAAGGGACAAATGGAGGCCGCCCGCTCGCTCGGCATGAGCCATGGCCGTGCCATGGTATCGATCGTGATCCCGCAGGCGTTCCGCGTGATCCTCCCGCCGCTCACCAACGAGCTGGTGCTGCTGCTGAAAGACACGTCCCTGTTGTTCGTCCTGGGCACTACCGATCAGACGATCGAGCTGGCAAAGTTCGGCCGCGACGCGGTCGCCGACACCTTCAACGGCACGCCGCTGGTCGCGGTGGCGCTGGTCTACCTCGCCATCACGCTGCCGTTGACGCGGGCCGTGGCCTGGCTCGAGCGCCGGCAGAAGCGGGCGGTGCGCTGATGAGCCAGGCGCCGCCGGCGATCGAGCTCGTGGCGCTGGAGAAGCGCTTCGGCAACTTGCAGGTCCTCAGGGGCATTGATCTCGCCGTCGCCTCCGCAGAGGTGGTGTGCCTGATCGGACCGTCCGGCTCCGGCAAATCGACGCTGCTGCGCTGTGTCAACCGGCTCGAACAACCCACCGGCGGACACATCCTCATCGACGGCGAGAACATCTGCGAGCACGACTGCGACCTCGACCGGGTGCGCACGAAGATCGGCATGGTGTTCCAGCAGTTCAATCTGTTTCCGCACCTGTGCGTGCTCGACAACCTCATGATCGCCCAGTGCAAGGTGCTGAAGCGCTCGAAGGCGTCGGCCGAGCAGAAAGCGCGCACAGTCCTCGAGCGCGTGGGCCTGTTGGAGAAGATCCACGAATACCCGTCGCGGCTTTCCGGCGGCCAGCAGCAGCGCGTAGCGATTGCCCGCGCGCTCGCAATGGATCCGGAAATGATGCTGTTCGACGAGGCCACGTCCGCGCTCGACCCCGAGCTGGTCGGTGAAGTCCTCAACGTCATGCGCTCACTGGCCGAGGACGGCATGACCATGATGGTGGTGACCCACGAGATGGGCTTCGCCCGCCAGGTGGCCGACCGCGTCGTCTTCATGGACGGCGGCGTGGTTGTCGAGCAGGGCCATCCCGACCGGGTGCTGGGTGACCCGCAGCAGGACCGCACGAGACGATTCCTGCAGCGGGTTTCGGACCGCTGAGACCGGCGGGCTGCGGGCGCAGGTACGCAGGTCTTGAGTCAGCGCCTGCGCGCCACTGCTGCTGACACCTCGGCGCCTATCTCTTCCCCGCCTTCTCTTTGCTCCTGCGCTCGACGTCGCGCGAGATCTGGTCGATCGTGAAGCTTGCAGGCTCCTGGGAGGGCGGGTAGTCCACAAACGTCTCGAGGAACCCGGCCGCGTGGAAAACCATCCAGCCCATCAGGTAGGCGTTGTCGACCCGCCACGCGTCGTACTGGTCGGAGACGATGTCGGCCCGCTCGTACGGGTCCATGCGGAGGTTGAAGAGCTTCGGGATGCGCAGGCACTCGAAGGGCTCGTACCAGACGGGGAAGCCGCCGGGGGCCTTCATCTGGCAGAACACCGCCTTCCAGTTCTCGTGCCGGTACGCAACCAGCACGCCGTCGTCGTTGAAATAGGCAAAGTCGGTGCGCGCACCCTTCGGCTGCTTCCCGGTGAGGTAGGGCAACTGATCGTAGCCGTCGAGGCCCTCAAGCGGTCACGGGAAGAAATAGAGTTGCCGAACAGCTTCTCCGAGCCTTCCTTCATGCCGAACAAGTCGCCAGTCTCTCGATGTGGTCCGATTCGACTACGCCAGGCGCGACTTCGTGCGTGGCCGCGTAGACCATTGCTGCGGCCACTGAGTCGGCTGCGATCGGCCGGTACTTGCGCAAACCCGCGATCAGGAAAGGACCAATCACCTTGCTGATTGCGAGACCGACGCGCTCACCCGGTCTGTCCTCCTCCCGCGGCCCGGTCAGCAGCGACGGACGGAAAAACCACGTCTGCGCGATAGCGAGGCTCGCGATCGCCTGCTCGAGCTCACCCTTGACCCGGCTGTAGAACACGCGCGAGCGGGCATCCGCGCCCAGCGAGGACACCAGCAGGAAGCGCTGCGCGCCGCGCTCTTTCGCGATGCGTGCGAGCGCGAGAGGATAGTCGTAGTCGACGCGGCGAAAAGCTTCCTGTGACCCGGCCTTCTTGATGGTGGTACCGAGCGCCACGTAAACGTCCTGCGCGTCGAACCGGGCGGCGTAGTCGGCAAGCCGCTCGAAGTCGACGACGAGCTGAGAGAACTTGTGGATCTGCAACGACACCGGCCTGCGCACCCAGGCGGTGACCCGATCGTACCCGGGATGGGCGAGCAGGCGGCTGAGCAGGCGACCGCCGACCAGCCCGGTGGTGCCCACCAGCAGCGCGGAGCGGCTCATGCCTTTCTACCGTCGCGGCTCTTCATTGAGATGTCTGGCAAATTCGTTTCGAAATGTATCGACAGCGCTCCGCGCTCCGATCACAGACCGAGCCGCTGCCAGATCGTGCTGGTCGCGCCGGCCTGGTTGAGCGTGTAGAAGTGCAGCCCGGGTGCACCGCCGCGCAGGAGGCGGTCGCAGAGGTCGGTCACGACGTCCAGGCCGAAGGAGCGGATCGACGCGCTGTCGTCGCCGAAGCCCTCGAGTTTGCGACGGATCCAACGCGGGATCTCGGCACCGCAGGCATCGGAGAAGCGCGCGAGCTGCGTAAACCTGCCGATGGGCATGATGCCGGGAACGATCGGGATGGAGATTCCGGCCGCCTCGCATTCGTCCATGAAAGCGAAGTAGGCATCCTGATTGTAGAAGTACTGGGTAATGGCGGAATCGGCCCCGGCTTCCACCTTGCGCTTGAAGTTGGCGAAGTCGGCCGAGGAGGAGCGCGCTTGTGGGTGGTACTCCGGATAGCAGGCCACCTCGATGTGGAACGCCTTGCCGAACTCCTCCCGGATGAAGGCTACGAGCTCGTTGGCAAAGCGAAACTCGCCGGCGTCCGCCATGCCGGAAGGCAGGTCACCCCGCAACGCCACGATGCGTGTGACGCCCGCATCTCGATAGCGTTGCAGCATCTCGCGGATCGACGCCCTGGTGGAGGCCACACACGAGATGTGCGGCGCCGCCTTCTGGCCTTCAGCCTGGATCTCCAGCGCCACGCCCAGGGTGCGGTCGCGCGTCGAGCCGCCCGCTCCGAACGTCACCGAGAAGAAGGCCGGGTTCAACTGGGCGAGCTGCTTGCGCGTGACGCGCAGCTTCTCCAGGCCTTCGGGGGTCTGCGGGGGAACAGCTCGAATGAGTACGTACGGCGTGAGGAGTGAGGCGTGAGGAGTGAGGAGCTCATTCGACCTTCGCCTTGCGCGTCTCGTACCGAATCGAGGAGGCCGCCAATGAGCCCGAACACCTGATCGATTTCCTCGGGAGGGCTTGGTCCCCGTCCAGATAAGCCCAGGTCCTTAGCTACGATCACGTGTGTTTCCAGTTCGCTCAATGAGCCGCGGGCGACAACGAGGAAATGAAGCGAACTCACGGTCGGTCGCCCGCGCTGCACCCTCGGCGATGTTCGCCGGCACGGACACCGCAGCTCGACGCATTTGCGCCGTAAGGCCATACAGTTCGTCGCGAGGGAAGCCGGCCGTGGCACGATAGACGGACTTGACCAGCCCGACAGCCTGCTGCCAGGCGCGGAGCTTGTGATGTCTTCGCTCCATCAGCAGGCTGGCGTTGAGGGCGCGAAGCGCTGCCCCTCACTCCTCACCCCTCACTCCTCACGTTTTTAGTACCGATAGTGCTCCGCCTTGTACGGTCCTTCCTTGCTGACTCCGATGTAGCGGGCCTGGGCGTCGGTGAGCTCGGTGAGCTGAGCGCTGAGCTTCTTGAGCTGCAGCCGGGCGACTTTTTCGTCGAGGTGCTTGGGCAGCACGTATACGCCCACCGGGTACTGGTCAGGATTGTTGAACAGCTCGATCTGGGCGATCGTCTGGTTGGCGAACGAGGAGCTCATCACGTAGGAAGGATGCCCGGTGCCGCAGCCCAGGTTCACCAGCCGCCCTTCGGCGAGCAGGATGATGCGCTTGGCTGGCTCATCGCCCTGGGGGGGAAGATGACGTGGTCGACCTGGGGCTTGATGTTCTCCCATTTGTGCTGCTTGAGGGCGGCGATGTCGATCTCGTTGTCGAAATGACCGATGTTGCAGACGATCGCCTGGTCCTTCATCTTCTTCATGTGATCGTGGGTGATCACGTGGAAGTTGCCGGTGGCGGTGACGAAGATGTCGGCCTTGTCGCAGGCGTACTCCATCGTCACCACGCGGTAACCTTCCATGGCCGCCTGGAGCGCGCAGATCGGGTCGATCTCGGTGATCCATACCTGCGCAGACAGCGCCCGCAGCGCCTGTGCCGAACCCTTGCCGACGTCGCCGTAGCCGCACACGAGGGCCACCTTGCCGGCGATCATCACGTCGGTCGCCCGCTTGATGCCGTCGACCAGCGACTCGCGGCAGCCGTACAGATTGTCGAACTTGGATTTGGTCACCGAATCGTTGACGTTGATCGCGGGGAACTTGAGCAGCCCGTCCTTGGCCATCTGATAGAGACGCTTGACCCCGGTGGTGGTCTCCTCCGTCACGCCTCGGATCTTGGCCAGGCGCGTGGAGTACCACTTGGGCTCCTGCGCGAGCTTGGCCTTGATGGCAGCGAACAGGACCGTTTCTTCCTCGCTGCCCGGGTGGTGCAGCACAGCGCCGTCGGTCTCGGCTCGCGTTCCCAGGTGCAGCAGCATGGTCGCGTCACCGCCGTCGTCGAGGATCATGTTCGAGAAGCCGCCGTCGGGCCATTCGAAGATGCGATGGGTGAACTCCCAGTACTCGGGGAGCGACTCGCCCTTGTAGGCAAACACCGGCGTGCCCTGGGCGGCGATAGCGGCCGCGGCGTGGTCCTGAGTGGAGTAGATGTTGCACGAAGCCCAGCGCACCTCGGCGCCCAGCGCCTGCAGCGTCTCGATCAGGACCGCGGTCTGGATCGTCATGTGCAGCGAGCCGGTGATGCGGGCGCCGCGCAACGGCTGCTGCGTCGCATACTCCTCGCGGATGGCCATGAGACCGGGCATCTCGGTCTCGGCGATGCGGATCTCCTTGCGGCCCCAGTCGGCCAGCGCGAGATCGGCGACTCGATAGTCGGTGGACTGCCTGGATTGCAGTACGGCGCTCATCACGCCCTCCTTTCGGTTAAGAAAAAAGTTCGTGAGCGCCGTTGCAATGGTGACATCCCCGAGCCTGGCGGGCGCCCTTGCGGGTGCCTGTTGCAACGCTCCTCGGAGAGCCGATCATCATACCAGACTGGGGCGTATCTCGATGGTGGCACCGCCCGGGATCAAGTGCGTGCCGAACGCGCGACCGGACCGTAACGGCCGTGCGCCGCTCCGCCCCCTCACCCCAGCCCTCTCCCACAAGGGGAGAGGGGGTAGTTCGAGGCTTACCCGGCGTGCGCCATCACTGCTTCGACCTTGTCCAGAACTTGGCCCCGACGCAAGGTACGCAAGCGTCATGCATGAACGGGGCGAATGCCGGCATCGGCCTTCAGCGCTTCCACCTTGTCGAGGTTTTCCCAGGAGAACTCGGGCTCGTCGCGGCCGAAGTGGCCGTAGGCCGCGGTCTTGAGGTAGATCGGCCGCAGCAGATCAAGCATCTGAATGATGCCCCGGGGCCGCAGGTCGAAGTGCTTGTTCACCAGCTCGGCGATGCGCTCGTCCGGGATGCGCCCGGTACCGAAGCTGGTGACCATGATGCTGGTGGGGCGCGCCACGCCGATGGCATAAGAGACCTGCAGCTCGCACTTGCTGGCGAGCCCTGCAGCCACGACGTTCTTGGCGACGTAGCGCGCGGCGTAGGCGGCCGAGCGGTCGACCTTCGAGGGGTCCTTGCCGGAGAAGGCGCCGCCACCGTGGTGGGCCGCGCCGCCGTAGGTGTCCACGATGATCTTGCGTCCGGTGAGCCCGCAGTCGCCCTGCGGACCGCCGATCACGAACCGGCCGGTGGGGTTGACCAGGTAGTTGACGCTGCCCTTGATCAGATTCTTCGGCAGCACGGGCTTGATGATCTGCTCGACAACAGCCTCGCGAACCTGCTCGAGGGGGACGTCGGGCGCATGCTGCGTGGACAGCACGACCGTGTCGATGCTCACCGGGCGGCCGTCCGCATAGCGCACGGTGACCTGCGACTTGGCGTCCGGCCGCAGCCACGGCAGCCGCCCGTCGCGCCGCAGCTCCGATTGCCTCTCGACAAGCCGGTGGGCGAGATAGATCGGCAGCGGCATGAACTGCGGGGTCTCCTCGCACGCGTAACCGAACATGAGGCCCTGGTCGCCGGCGCCCTGGTTCAGCGGATCGTCGTGGGCCTTGTCCACGCCCTGCTTGATGTCCGGCGACTGCTTGTCGTAGGCCACCAGCACCGCGCACCCCTTGTAGTCGATTCCGAACTCCGTGTTGTCGTAACCGATGCGCTTGACGGTGTCGCGCGCAATCTGCTGGAAATCCACTGACGCGGTAGTGGTGATCTCTCCGGCCATCACGACCAGCCCGGTGTTGACCAGCGTTTCCGCCGCTACCCGCGCGTATTTGTCCTGGGCTAAGATAGCGTCGAGTACCGCATCGGAGATCTGGTCCGCGACCTTGTCGGGGTGTCCCTCGGACACCGACTCGGATGTAAACAGATATTCACTCATTGTCAAAGGCCTGTTGGTCTCTTTTGTAAACGTTCCACAGGATAGCAGATTGCCTTTGTGGCTAGAAGTTGGCGGCTCGCATCGATGCCGCTTAGCGCGTCGACCCGTGACCTGACGTGCCCACTCGTGGGTGGAGCAGGATAGAAGCATCGCCCGTCGCGGGTTGCCCCGCCTCGACCGCCGGGTGGCGCCACTGATCGCTCTGCTGCGCCTCCTCGCCCGCCTGCCCCTGGGGTGGTACCACGCCGCGGGCGTGGGTCTCGGCTGGATCGTCTACCGCACCTCGTCGCGCTTCGCCCATCGCCTGCGGGAGAATCTGCGCGCGAGCGGGGTGTGCGCCGATGAGGCGCAGTACCGCCGCTTGCTGCACGAGAACATCCGCGAGACCGGGAAACAGGCGCTGGAGTTCATTCCGCTCTGGTTTCGCAGCCAGTTCGAAGCCGCCGCGCTGGTGCGCCGCTGCACCGGCGAGGACGCGGTCCAGGAGGCATTGCGCAAGGGGCGAGGCGTGATCCTCCTCACCCCTCACCTGGGGTGCTTCGAAGTCTCCGCCATCTACGCGGCGCAGCGCACCCCCATCACGGTCCTCTACCGGCAGCCGCACGTCCGATACCTGGACCGGCTGATCCTGGCCGGGCGCGGCCGCGGCCAGGAGAAGCTGGCGCCCGCCAACTTGAAAGGCGTGCGGGCTCTGCTCCGGGCGCTCAAGGCGGGAGAGTGCATCGGCGTGCTGCCCGACCAGGTGCCGGGCGAGGGCGAGGGGGTATGGGTCGACTTCTTCGGCCGTCCCGCGTACACGATGACCTTGATCGGCAAGCTGTGCGAGTACGCCGACTCAGCCGTGTTCGTAGCCATCGCCCAGCGGCTGCCCAACGCAGCCGGCTTCGAGATCGAGATCGTGCCGGTGGAAGGCGACCTGACCGGGGTGCAAGGGGCTCGCCGGATGAACGCCGCCATCGAAGCGGCCGTTCGCAAGCATCCGGAGCAGTATCTGTGGGGGTACAACCGGTATAAGCAGCCGGCCGGTGCGCCGCCGCCCGCCGGTGACGCCCGGTGAGGCGTGAGGCGAGAGGCGTGAGGCGTCGGGCGCCCGCACCCACCTGGGTCACCCGCAGCACACTTGATGCCGATCGGGAAGGCGGTTCAAGTCATCGCTTGCCGTGTACCGTCAGCTCGGCGCTGTGCAACGCTGGCTTCCTGCGTGTCACTTACGCTCCTCACGCCTCCCGCCTCACGCCTCACGCCTCGCATGACCCGCCTCGGCATCTTCGCCCTCTGGCTCCTGCACTTCCTCCCGCTGGCTGTCCTGGCCCCCGATCGGCCATGCGATCGGCATGCTCGCCTATGCTCTGGTCCCCAGGCGGCGGCGGATCGCCCGCACCAACCTGCGGCTATGCTTCCCGGAACTGACCGATGCCGCGCGGCTGACGCTGCTGCGGCGCCACTTCCGCGCGTTCGGCCGCGCCATCCTGGAGTCGGGAATCGCCTGGTGGGGCTCGCCCGAACGGCTGCGCACGGTGGTGCGCCTTCTGGGGACGGAGCATGCCGATGCCGTCAACGGCCGGCCCACCATCGCCTTCGTTCCTCACTTCGTAGGCATCGAGCTGGAAGGAATGCGGATGACCCTGGACTACCGGGGTGCGGCGGTATACGTGAGGCAGAAGGACGCCTTCGTGGACGCCTTTCTCAAGCGCAAACGCGAGCGCTTTGCGGGCAGCCGCATGATCCTGCGCCAGGAGGGGGTGAAGGCGATCGTCACCGTGCTGCGCAGCGGACAGGCCCTGCAACTGTCGCCCGACATGGACCTCGGCGCGCGAGACTCCGTCTTCGTGCCCTTCTTCGGCGTGCAGGCCGCCACCGTGCCGGCACTGTCCCGCATCGCGCGGCTCGCCGGGGCGCGCGTTCTGCCTCTGGTTGTGCGCCAGCTGCCGCGGGGACGCGGCTATGAGGCACGCTTCTATCCCGCCTGGGAGAATTTCCCCAGCGGCGACGCGCGCGCCGACACGCGCCGCATGAATGCGTTCCTGGAGGAGCGCATCCGGGAGATGCCGGAACAGTACCTGTGGACGCACCGGCGCTTCAAGACTCGCCCGGAGGGCGAGGCGGCAGTGTACTAGAATACGCGTGAGGCGCTGAGGCGTGAGGCGTGAGGCGCGAGGCGCGAGGCCGCGCAGGCGCGAGGCGTGAGGCGGAATACGTGACGAGTGCGCAGTCTAGACGACGCGAGATTGGAAACCCCGTCGACGATGATCCGCCGCCGGGCACTTCACGCTTCACGCCTCACGCCTCACGCCTCACGAATCCATGAAACTGCGCTTCACCAAGATGCAGGGCGCCGGCAACGACTTCGTGGTGCTCGATGCCGTCAACCAGCCAGTGCGCCTGGATCCCGCCAGCGCGCGCAAGCTGGCCGATCGGCATTTCGGTGTCGGCTGCGATCAGGTGCTGGTGATCGAGCGGCCGCGTTCGCCCGACACGGATTTCTACTATCGCATCTTCAACGCCGACGGCGCCGAGGTGCAGCACTGCGGCAACGGCGCACGCTGCTTTCTGCGCTTCGTGCGCGACAAGGGGCTGACCGACAAGACTCAGATCCGGGTGGAGACGCTGTCGGGTGTGATCGTGCCCAGGTTGGAGACCGACGGCGAGGTGACCGTAGACATGGGGGCGCCGGAGTTCGAGCCGGGGGCGATCCCGTTCGTGGCGGAGAAGCGCGCGCTCACCTATTGGATCGCGGCAGACGGCCAGCCGGTGGAGATCAGCGCATTGTCGATGGGCAACCCGCATGCCGTCCAGGTGGTCGCGGACGTCGACTCCGCGCCGGTCCTCACCCAGGGGCCGCTGATCGAGCGGCATGCGCGCTTTCCGGAGCGTGTGAACGCAGGCTACCTGGAGGTGGTGGACCGGCATCACATCAAGCTGCGCGTGTACGAGCGCGGTGCGGGTGAGACGCTGGCGTGCGGAACGGGCGCGTGCGCCGCGGTGGTGGCCGGGATCACCCGCGGGAAGCTGGACAGTCCGGTGCGCGTGACGACCCGCGGCGGTGATCTGCGCATCGCCTGGGGCGGCGGGCGGGAGCCGGTGCTGATGACCGGGCCGGCGCAGACCGTGTTCGAAGGTGAGATCGAGATCTGATGCACATGCCGAGAGCCGAAGAGGTCGCGAAGTACCTGCAGGAGCATCCGGAGTTCTTCGAAGAGAACGCCGAGCTGCTCTCCACCATCTACGTGCCCCACCCTCACGGCAGCCATGCCATTCCGCTGGCGGAGAGGCAGATGCTGTCGCTGCGCGAAAAGAGCCGCACCCTGGAGGGGAAGCTGCGCGAGCTGGTCCAGTTCGGCGAGGACAACGACCTCATCAGCGACCGGGTTCACCGCCTCACGCTGGCGCTGCTGGCGGCACGCGACCTCCCGGGAGTACTGCAGTGCCTGTACCAGCAGCTGCGCGAAGACTTCGGTGTGCCCGCCGTGGCCTTGCGCCTGTGGTGGGCGCAGCCCGACGGCAGCCGCCCGGAGCTCGAGCCGCTCAGCCAGGAAGCGCAGGTCTTCGCGGAGAGCCTGACCAACCCCTACTTCAGCGACGCCGCCATGTTCGAGAGCGCAACCTGGTTCGGAGCCGCGGCAGGTGAGCTGCGCTCTTTCGTCTATGTGTGCCTGCGCGCGGAGCGCCCGCTCGGTGTGCTGGCGCTCGCCAGCCCCGACGCCGAGCGCTTCACCCGGGAGATGGGCATTCTGTACCTCGCACGTCTGGGCGAGCTGGCGAGCGGCGCCCTGCGGCGCGAGCTGGAGGGCTGAGGATGTCCGCCGGCAGTGCGCCAGCCCCGCAGCCCCGGTCCCAGCTCGATGGTTTTCTCTCCCATCTCGCGCATGAGCGGCGGTTGAGCCCGCATACCGTCGAGGCCTACGCCCACGATGTGCGCAGTCTGCTCGAGCTGGCGGGCGAGACCCCGCTGCCGCAAATCGAGGTGCACCAGGCCCGCCGCATGGTGGCGCAGCTGCATGCGCGCGGTTTGGGCGGCAAGTCCCTGGCCCGCATGCTGTCCGCATGGCGCAGCTTCTTCCGCTATCTGGCCCGCGACCACGGCAGTGACCAGGAACCCGTTCCAGGGCCTGCGCGCTCCGCGCTCGGCCAAGACGCTGCCCAAGGCACTGTCTCCGGACGAGGCAGCGCAGCTGCTGCACAAATCCGAGGCTGAGGACCCGATGGCGCTGCGCGACCGCGCCATGTTCGAGCTGTTCTACTCTTCCGGGCTGCGGCTCTCGGAGCTGACCGGTGCCACTCTGGACAACCTCGACCTCGACCAGCAGACCGTTCGCGTCACCGGCAAGGGCAACAAGACGCGCGTGGTACCGATCGGAAGCTTCGCCGTGATTGCGCTGCGGCAGTGGTTGGCACAGCGCGCCCACCTCGCCCCGCCAGCCGTGCGCACCGTGTTTCTGAACGCCAGCGGCCGGCCGGTCAGCCCGCGCACCGTCCAGCACCGCCTCAAGCGCTGGGCGCTGAAGCAGGGCCTGTCGCGTCCGGTCCACCCGCACATGCTGCGACATTCGTTCGCGTCGCACGTTCTGCAGTCGAGCGGAGATCTGCGCGCGGTGCAGGAGATGCTCGGGCATGCCAGCATCTCGTCGACGCAGATCTATACGCATCTGGATTTCCAGCATCTCGCCAAGGTCTACGATGCCGCGCATCCGCGAGCCAAAAGGCAGACTGGCCGCCAAGACGCCAGAGACGCCAGAGAAAAGCGTCTTCGCGCAAAGGTCCTTAGCAGTATTCGTAAGCGGCGGGATCGGATCGCGGATCTCTGGCCAAGCACAGGCGTCACGGTTTTTCTTGGCGTCTTGGCGTCTTGGCGGCCAAATCATTCAGTAGATGGCAAAGCTGATCCTCAAACCCGGACGGGAGAAGTCGCTGCTGAGGCGCCATCCATGGGTGTTCTCCGGGGCGGTGGCGCAAGTGCGGGGCGAGCCCGGGCCGGGAGGCACGGTCGAGATCCGAACGGCCGACGGCCGCTTCCTCGGCTGGGGCGCGTACAGTCCGCATTCCCAGATCGTGGCGAGGGTGTGGAGCTGGCACGAGGATGCCCCGCTCGGGGTCGACTTGCTGCGCGAGCGGTTGACGCGGGCAGTGTCCGCGCGCAGCCGGCTGCTTCCAACCGCGCAGACGGTGCGTCTGGTGCACGGCGAATCCGACGGCCTCCCTGGCGTCATCGCCGACCGCTACGCCGATACCGTGGTGTTGCAGCTCACCAGCGCCGGTGCGGGCGCCTGGCGCGAGACACTCGCCGATCTGCTGCTGGAACTGGGCCCGGCGCAGCGCGTCTACGAGCGCTCCGATGCGGAAGTGCTCACGCTGGAAGGGATGCACCCGCGGGTCGGGCGGCTGCGCGGCGACCCGCCGCCCGACCCCCTCGCGATCGAAGAGGACGGCCTGAAGTTCCTGGTCAGCATCGCCGGCGGCCACAAGACCGGCTTCTATCTGGACCAGCGCGACAACCGGCGGCTGGTACGCTCGTTGGCGGCCGGCGCCGCAGTGCTGGACTGCTTCTGCTACACGGGCGGCTTCACGGTCAACGCGCTCGCCGGCGGCGCCGCTCGGGTGACCGCCGTGGAAGCGTCCGGCGAGGCGCTGGCCCTGGCGCGCCAGAATCTGGCGCTCAACGCGCTGGCGGCGGAGCGCTGCGAATGGGTGGAAGCCGACGTGTTCCAGATCCTGCGCCGCCTGCGCGACCAGGGCCGGCGGTTCGATCTCATCGTGCTCGATCCGCCGAAGTTCGCGCCGACCGCGGCCCTCGCCGAGCGCGCCGCGCGCGGATACAAGGACATCAACCTGCTTGCATTCAAGCTGCTCACACCCGGCGGGCTGGCTGGCGACCTTCTCGTGCTCGGGGGGCGTCTCGCGCGACCTGTTCCAGAAGATCGTGGCCGGCGCGGCGCTGGATGCCGGCGTCGATGCGCAGATCCTGCAGCACTTGAGCGCCGGAGTCGATCATCCGGTAGCGTTGAGCTTTCCGGAAGGCGAGTACTTGAAGGGCTTGCTCTGCCGCGTGGCCTGAGCTTGGAGCACAGGGTTGGCCGGAGAGAGAAGCCTTAGGCACAAAGAGCACGGCACTCACCGCCAAGAACGCAAAGGACGCCAAGGAAAGCAATACGTGCAACCCCAGTGCCTCGTATCGCGCGGTTGGCGTGCGCAAGGGAGGGAGGGTTTCTTTTCCAACCCGCTCACCACTAACTTGCTCGACCCGACTCCAGCTTTGGTTTTCCTTGGCGTCCCTTGCGTCCTTGGCGGTGAGCGCTGCGTTCTGTTCTCTGCGATCTCTGTGGCTGAAGGTCTTGGGAAGGAGTATCGAATGGCATCGACCCGATTCATCGTCGTCCGCCACGGCGAGACGGCCTGGAACGCGCAGGGGCGGATCCAGGGTCATCTCGACAGTCCGCTGAACGAGGAGGGAATGGCGCAGGCACTGCTGCTCGCGGAGCGCCTCGCGCCAGAGCCCTTCGAGCACTTCTATTCCAGCGATCTGGGGCGTGCGCTGCAGACCGCGCAGCCGTTGGCCGATCGCACGGGCAAGCAGCCGCGCGCGGATCCCCGGCTGCGGGAGCGAGGGCTGGGGGTATTCCAGGGACTTACGGCGGCGGAATGCCAGCGCGCCTACCCGGAGGACTACCAGCGCTTCCACGCCCGCGATCCCGACCATGCGATGCCCGGCGGCGAGAGTATTCGCGCGCTCAATCGGCGCGTGGCCGCCTTCTTCGAGGAGCTGGCGGACCGGCACCCGGGTGGATGTCTCGCGGCGGTGACCCACGGTGGGGTCTTGGATGCCCTCTATCGCCATGTGACGGGCATGGCGCTCGACCAGCCGCGTGACTTCCCCGTCTACAACGCGAGCGTGAACCGGGTCCGGCGCGAGGAGAACGGCTGGGTGCTGGAGAGCTGGGGCGACATCTCGCATCTGACGCGCGACGCGGCGCTGGATGACTTTTGAGCCTTCAGCGCGAGATCAAATGCAGCCACAGAGAACACAGAGGGCACAGAGAAAGAACACCAGAGAACAGCGAACCTGTTACGCGCGGTTTGCAATCATCCGATCCAAGAGCCGGGTCGGTGCAATCCCCTCGTATGCTTTTCTCTGTGTTCTCTGTGTCCTCTGTGGCTAGCAGCTAGCTCGTGTCTGTCACCGCGGCGGCAGCGGCGGCGGAGGCAGGTGCCACTCCAGGTCCGCGGGAGCGGGCGCCGGCGACTGCGGAGCGGCGGCCGGCGGTGGGGCCGCTTCGGCGGGGACCGGGCGGGCGGGGATCGGCTGAGCCGCCGGTTGCGCCGGCACCGGCCTCACCTCGACTTGCGCATCGCGCCGGGTCTGTGCGGCCGCCTCGTCAAGCCGCTGCTGGTGCAACACCAGGGGGGAAACCCGGCCCACCAGCCGATCCAGCATGATGACCTCGGCATCGGTGTGGTTCTTCATCTTCGCGTCGGTCATCATTCGGCCGGCATGCGGGTCCGCGTAGATCATCGCCGGCGTGTGATAGCCCGAGATGATCCTGCGCCGTTCCTTGCCTTTGACGTCACTCACCTCGACATCGCCGTAACAGCAGCAAAAATAGGTCTGCTGGGCGCTCGCTTCGATGTACACGCCGGTGCCGCGGATGCCGATCGTAGCGGTCGCGGTGGAGAGCCGGCGGGGGCCCTGGCCAAATACGGCCAGCAGTGCGCCGGTGAGCATGCGCAGCCCACCGATCAAGGCAGTATCGCCGCCGCCAGCGCGCTGCAGCTGGAGATCGCTGCTGGCGCGCAGCAGAAACGCGTCCTGACCGACCACGAAGATGACTTCACTCCCAGGCGCGGTAGTAACGCGATCGCCGGCCTTGATCGCGGTCTCGCGCCTGGCAGGGCGGCCGTTTACGCCGACTTCGCCCTTCAGCCCGTGAATCTGCGCAGCGCGCGCGAGGCCGGGTAGCACGAGTGCGGCACCGAGGGCGCCGCCGGCGCGGACGAAACCGCGACGCGCATGATCACAGCGTTCGCTGACGCAAGGCTCGGGATGAAAGCGCATGGACAAGCTCGCAGGCAGTGGCGGAGTAGAGCGCCAGCTTACACGCTCGGGGCGCAAACCCAAGCAACAAGCCGGCCAACAAAGCCCAGGACTGGTGAGAGTCTTTCCGAGGAGGGTGGCACGTGAAGCGTCACGGCGTCTCCTTGTCGTGCACCCGCCCGCCGCGCGGGTTACGCCCCTGTGCAGCCGATCTGCAGTTGCGGGTCGAAACGGTTGCGCCTCGCGCGCTCCGCGCGCTAGACTGCCGCACGAGGGACCTTCCAGGTTCTATCGGACCCTAACGAGACAAGAATGCGCAGCCAGCGCATGATCACCCGGTTGCTGCTGCTTTTCGTCCTGATGGCAGGGCAGCACTTCGCGCTCGTCCATGCCGTCACCCACATCCCCCACCGGGCGGCGGCGGGAACCAAGGAGTCCGGACTCCCGCACGCCAAGTTGTGCATCCAGTGCTTGCTGTCGGTGCACGTTACGCAGGCGCTGAGCTCGAGCGCACCCGTACCACCTTCGATAGCAGTCGTCCTGCCCGAGGCAGCGCCTGTCCGCGGCTCCCACATCGCCGCACCGTTCCTCGGCTTCCGCTCGCGCGCCCCGCCCGCACCGCTCTGAAATCCCTTTCATCTCGCGCCTGCTCGGGTCGGACGACCGGAGCGGGCGCCCTTCGATTCGGATTCAGAGGAGTGTTTCTTCATGGAACATCACAAGCCTTTGGCGCTTGCGCTCGCGCTGGCCTGGAGCGCGGCCGGCGTGTCGCACGCACAGAACACTGATCTCGATCAGATCCGCCAGGAGATCGAGGCCGTCAAGCAGGACTACGAGAAGCGCATCCAGAACTTGGAGAACCGCCTGAAGCAAGCCGAGCAGGCGGCCCAGCAGGCGCAGGCTTCGGCTCAACGCGCGGCAGAGCAAGCGCAGGCTTCGGCGCAACGCGCCGAGGACCAGGCCAAGGCGGCCGCGGCACAGCCCGCGCCGGCGGCGGCCGGCGCCGCGGCACAGAACGCCTTCAACCCAGGGATCTCGCTGATCCTGCAGGGCGCCTACCAGCAGTACAACACCGATCCGAGCACGCGCTCTCTCACCGGTTATCTGGCGGCCGGGGACTTCCTCGAAGGCAACAAGGGCTTCAATCTCAATGAGTCGGAGCTGACCCTTTCCGCCAATGTCGACCAGCTGTTCTACGGCCAGGCCACCTTCGCCATTGCCGACGGCGCCATCGAGACGGAGGAGGCCTACGTGCAAACTCCCGCGCTCGGCCATGGCTTGACGCTGAAGGCGCTGCGCTTCTTCTCCGGCATCGGCTACCAGAACGCGATCCACGCGCATGCTTGGGACTTCGTGGACCCCGCGCTCGTGCAGCAGGCGTTCCTCGGACCGAACCTCGCAGTCGACGGGATTCAAGCCAGCTGGATCGCTCCCCTCCCGCTCTATGTGGAAGTGGGCGCGGAGCTCGGCAACGCGGTGGAGTTCCCGTTCGCGGACATGGGCAGCAAGAACGGCTTCTCGACCGGGACGCTGTTCGGACGGCTGGGTGGAGACATCGGTACCAGCCACAGCTACCTGCTGGGCGCCTGGGTGCTGAACTCTCAGAACCTCGTTGACGGCGCCTCCGTGCTCGACCTCGATGAGCGCACTGGGGTGACGAACACGCTGGCGGGCGGCAACACCAACATCTGGGGTCTGGACTTCGTCTATAAGTGGGCGCCCGACGGCAACCCCACGCAGCGCAACTTCAAGCTGGTCGCGGAGTGGATGCAGCGCGACCTGAGTGGCGATCTAACTTTCGACCCGGACGGCATCAATCAGACCGACGCCTTCAGCGCGAAGCAGAACGGCTGGTACATCCAGGGCATCTACCAGTTCGTCCCGAGATGGCGCGCGGGCCTGCGCTACGGCCAGCTGAGCGACGGGACCATCAACGGCGGTTCCAACGCTGCAAACGGCATCGTCGGCACCGGCTTCGTGCCGGAGCGCTGGTCCGCGATGATCGACTGGAGCCCGTCCGAGTTCACCCGCCTGCGCCTGCAATACAACCAGGACAAGACCCAGCAGGGCCTGGACGACCATCAGGTGTTCCTGCAGGGCATCTTCAGCCTGGGCACGCACGGCGCGCACAAGTATTGACCCGGAGGCCGGAATGAAACTTCTTACTACCCTTGCAGCCGGGCTGGCTGCGATCGTGCTGGCGACCGCGGCGCATGCAAAGATCGATGTGTTCGCATGCGAGCCGGAATGGGGTGCACTGGCGCAGGAGCTGGGCGGCGACAAGGTCAACGTCTACGTGGCCTCCACCGCCAAGCAGGATCCGCATCGCATCGAAGCACGCCCAAGCCTGATCGCCCGCATGCGCTCGGCGGACATCGCCGCGTGCACCGGCGCCGAGCTCGAGATCGGCTGGCTGCCGGTCCTGCTGAAGACGGCCGGCAACAACAGAGTGCAGTTCGGGCAGCCGGGATACTTCACGGCCGCAGACTACGTCGCGAAGCTCGAAGTGCCAACGCGTGCCGATCGCGCGGAGGGCGATGTGCATCCCGACGGGAATCCACACATTCACCTGGATCCACGCAACATCGCTCGCGTCGGCCAGGCTTTGAGCGAGCGACTAGCCAAGGTCGATCCCGGCAACGCGGCCTACTACCAAGCACGCTGGACCGACTTCGAGACGCGCTGGCGCAAGGCGATCGCCGGCTGGGAAGCGAAGGCCGCGCCGCTCAAGGGAATGAAGGTAGTTCCCTACCACAAGGACGAGAGCTATCTGTTCAACTGGCTCGGCGTGGTAGGTGTGGCGACGATCGAACCCAAGCCCGGCATCCCACCCAGCGCCGGCCAGCTGGCCGAGTTGCTCACCAGGCTGAAGGCCGACCCCGCTGAGGCAATCATCATCACCGCCCATACCGATCCCAAGGCCGCAGAATGGCTGTCGGAGCGAACCAAGATCCCGGTCGTCCTGCTGGCCTATACGGTGGGCGGTACCCCGCAGGCCAAGGACCTGTTCTCCCTCTTCGACGACACGATCGATCGGCTGCTGGCGGTGAAGAAATAGCCATGGACTCGGCAAGCCTCTCCATCGTCCTCCCCGCGCTGGCAGCAGGCTTGCTGGTGGCTGCCACCCACGTCCCCCTGGGCATGCAGGTGCTCGCCCGGGGGATCGTATTCATCGATATCGCCATCGCCCAGACCGCGGGCGTGGGTGTGGTCACTGCCGACTTCCTGGGGTTCGAGCCGCATGGCCTGCCGGTGCAGGCCTGGGCACTGGGTGCGGCCTTGCTCGCCGCGGTCCTGCTCACATGGACGGAGAAGCACTGGCCGGAAGTTCAGGAGGCGATCATCGGCGTGGTGTTCGTGATGGCCGCCACCGCCGAGATTCTGCTGCTGGCGGGCAACCCGCAAGGCGGCGAGCACTTGAAGGATCTGTTGGTGGGACAGATCCTGTGGGTCGGGCCGGAGCAACTCGGCGTTGTCGCTGTGCTGACCGCGGCAGTGCTGGCAGTCTGGTTCGGCTTCGGCGCCAAGCTCGGTCGCTTGGGCTTCTATCTGGTGTTCGGCGTGAGCGTGACCGCGTCGGTGCAGCTCGTCGGCGTCTATCTGGTATTCGCGACTCTCATCGTACCGGCACTCGCCACGCGCAACGCCACGCGCATGCGGCTGGCCAAGGCCTGGGGGGTGGCGGCGCTGGGCTATGCGATCGGCCTGGTGCTCTCGGCGTTGTACGATCTGCCGTCCGGTCCGACCATCGTGTGGGGACTGGCAGTGGTCGGGATGCTGGTGTTCGGCATCGAAAGCGGGGTCCGCCGGGTCGATGCGGTGGCCTCCTAGCCTGCGGAACAGGCTCGATGTGGCCTGAGAAGATCAGTTGCGGACGTTCGGATGACGAGGAAGAGCGCGGCACAACGGCTTGATCGTCCCTGTCGAATTACACGCCATGGGCTGCGGTGCACGCACCGTTTGCCAGCAGCGCCAGCACTGGCAGGCGGCCGGTGATTCCACCCGACGGTCGGCGTCAGGATCCGGGTGTGCCCAGAATCTTCTCGCTCACTGCCTGGCCCGTGGCCTCGTCTTCCACCCACACCCAGAAACGATTGCTGCCGTGCACCTGCTCCTGTGCGCGAGGTCGATAGGTGTGGCCACCTTGCGCTCGGAAGGCCACCTGCGCTTGGGCGATAGAGATACAATGCTTTGGGTCTTCATTGCACAGATAGACGTAAAGCCACGCCGAGCGATCCCCCGCCGGGATCGATACTGCCGACTGCAAGCGCCAGTCCGGCTGGACGCCGCTCACCGAAGCGAGCTCCACGTAGCCGCCGCGATACACCTTGCCCCATGGCCCGTCCTTGACCACTGCCGTGTGCTCGGTTGGCTTGGGCTCCGCGAGCAGCGTGCACGCCGACAGCGCCACAAGCCCGTTGAACAGCAGAAACGAACGCAGGGTCGTCATCGGGTTTCCGGGCCGCAACCGCCAGGGGGGAAGTATTCTCGCGCAAGGAACGGTCTACCGGCGATGATACCAGCCGAACCGCCCGGCGAGCCCACAGGTGCCGAGCCGCTCGATGGGGTGACCTTTGGCCTTTGCGGTCCGCGCGCGGCGCGCCCGGCCCCGCAACACACTGTCAAGCCACCGAGCAGGCGGCCGTTAACGAGGAATCCACCGCTCAAGCCGCTGCTCCATGGAGACCTCTATCAACTTCGCCGCCTCCATCCTGTCCCAGCCCCTGCCTCTGCCGCAGGAAGCGGCGCTGCTGTATGCGCATGGGCGGGCGCAAGACGCCGCGGCCGTTCTGGAGCGCGCAATCGCGCCAGACGCCGAGTACCACCACGATTGCGAGGCGTGGGACATGCTGTTTGACCTGCACCGCGCGGAAGCCGACTGGCGTGCATTCGAGCAGCTCGCCGCCCGGTTCGAAGCAAGCTTCGGGCTTGCAGCACCCGATTGGCTGGCCGACGAGGAAACCGCACACCTGCCGCCGGAGATGCAGCACGGCGGCAGCGGTTACTTCGACGTGGTCGGTGCGCTCGACGACGAAGCCGCGGCACGACTGGACGGCATGCGCAGGCGCGCCGCCAACCACAGCGCGCTGCATCTGGACTTGAGCAAGGTCACCGACATCGAGCCGCAGGGTTGCCTGCGGTTGTCGCAGACCTTGCGGTTCCTGTACACCAACGCAAACGGTGTTCTGGTCACGGGAGGCGATCGGCTCATCGGCCTGTTGCGCAGCGCCGTAGAGGGCAATGGAGCCGAGCCCGGCTACTGGTTCCTGCTCCTGGACCTGTATCAGCTGCGTGGGCTGAAGGCCGATTTCGAGCGCACGGCGCTCTCCTACGCGCTGGCCGCGGGCGCGACGCCGCCCAGCTGGCAGGCAGCGATCCGGCCGGTGGCACCGCGCAGCGTCGACGAGAAGCGCGACGAGCCGCGCTACCAGCCTGGCCCCGAGATCATCGAGCTGCGCGGGGTCATGGCCGGCGTAGCCGATCCACAGTTGCGCGAGCTGGAGCAGTACGCCGCGCAGCGCGAGTACGTGAACATCAACCTGGCACGCGTGGCACGCATGGACTTCGCGTGCGCCACCGGCTTCACCACTCTCGTCAATGCGCTCGCCGCAAACGCCAAGATAGTGCGCCTGCTCCGGCCCAATGCCCTCGTCGATGGCCTGCTGGCGAGCTTCGACCTGGCCGCCGGCGTGACTCTGGAGAAGCACAGAACCTGATCCCCGACTCCCTGGTAAGCTTGGTGGTGCGGCTTGAAATCGAGCCAGGCACCCCCATTGCGCAGCCATGGAAGCTTTTCACGGGACCACCATCCTCTCGGCCCGCCGCGGTCGCAGCGTAGCCCTGGGCGGAGACGGCCAGGTCACGCTCGGAAACGTCGTCGTCAAGGCGAGCGCGCGCAAGGTGCGCCGCCTGTACCACGACCGCATTCTGGCCGGTTTCGCCGGCGGGACGGCCGACGCGTTCACGCTGTTCGAGCGTTTCGAAGCCAAGCTGGAGAAGCACCAAGGCCATCTGCTGCGCTCGGCCGTCGAGCTGGCCAAGGACTGGCGCTCCGACCGCATTCTGCGCCGGCTGGAAGCAATGCTCGCCGTAGCGGACCGGGATACCTCCCTGATCATCACCGGGAACGGCGACGTCCTGGAGCCCGAGCTGGGACTGGTGGCGATCGGCAGCGGCGGTGCCTACGCGCAGGCGGCCGCCAAGGCACTGCTGGACAACACCGAGTTCACCCCGGCGGAGATCGTCAAGAAGGCGCTCACCATCGCCGGCGATCTGTGCATCTACACCAATCAGCAGCACGTCATCGAGACGCTTGACTAGGCGCGAGGCACGAGGCGCGAGGCACGAGACTTCAAGCCTGGCGCTCGGCCTCTCGAGCCTCGAGCCTCGACCCTCGAGCCTGTTATGTACATGACTCCCCAAGAGATCGTCCACGAGCTCAACAAGCACATCGTCGGCCAAGTGAAGGCCAAGCGCGCGGTGGCCATCGCGCTGCGCAACCGCTGGCGGCGCCAGCAGGTGGCCGACCCGCTGCGCCAGGAGATCACGCCGAAGAACATCCTGATGATCGGCCCCACCGGCGTGGGCAAGACCGAGATCGCGCGGCGGCTGGCCAAGCTCGCCGACGCCCCGTTCGTGAAGGTCGAGGCGACCAAGTTCACCGAGGTCGGCTACGTAGGCCGGGACGTGGACACCATCATCCGCGATCTGGTGGAGACGGCCATCAAGCAGAGCCGCGAGCAGGAGACCCGCAAGGTCATGGCGCGCGCCCAGGACGCGGCGGAGGAGCGTGTGCTCGACGTGCTGCTTCCGCCGGCGCGAGAGTTCGGGCTGCCCGACAAGCCGAGCGAGGCGGAGAACGCTACGCGGCAGAAGTTCCGCAAGAAGCTGCGCGAAGGCGAGCTGGACGCCAAGGACATCGAGATCGAGGTCGCGGCCGTGCAGCCGCAGATGGAAATCCTCGCCCCGCCCGGAATGGAGGAGCTCACCTCGCAGATCCAGTCCATGTTCCAGAACCTGGGCGGCGGGCGCCGCAAGCTGCGCAAGATGAAGGTGACCGAGGCCATGAAGCTGCTGGCCGAGGAGGAAGCCGCGCGCCTGATCAACGACGAGGACCTGAAGACGCGCGCGCTGCGCAACGTCGAGCAGAACGGCATCGTCTTCCTGGACGAGATCGACAAGATCGCCAGCCGCTCCGAAATGGCCGGGCGCGGACGTCTCCCGCCAGGGCGTGCAGCGCGACCTGCTGCCGCTGGTCGAGGGCACCACGGTATCGACCAAGTACGGGATGGTGAAGACCGACCACATCCTGTTCATCGGCAGCGGCGCCTTCCACTTCGCCAAGCCCTCCGATCTGATCCCCGAGCTGCAGGGCCGCTTCCCGATCCGGGTGGAGCTCGACTCGCTGTCGGTGGCCGATTTCGAACAGATCCTGACCAGCACCGACGCCTGTCTCACCAAGCAGTACGAAGCGCTTCTCGCCACCGAGAGCGTGCGTGTGGAGTTCACCCCGGATGCGATCAAGCGCATCGCCGAGACCGCCTGGGAGGTCAACGAGCGCACCGAGAACATCGGGGCGCGCCGCTTGTACACCGTGATGGAAAAGCTCCTCGAGGACGTGTCCTTCGACGCCGGGAAGATGTCGGGCCAGACCGTGGTCATCGACGCCGAGTACGTCGACAGCCGCCTCAAGGAGCTGGCGGGCAGCGAGGATCTCGCGCGCTACGTTCTGTAAAAGCCGGCACCCGCCTGTCGGATTGGGGGACTGACGACCCCAAACCGCCTCACTGACGCATACGCTACTATGCAAGTCGCGAATAGCAACACCAAAGTGCACGCTTGGGAAGTCCACGCCGCACGAAGCGAAATCGAAATGCAACCGATTGGCGCACAAGCACCCGGCACGCATGCTGAGCACTCGGACAGTGTCGTAGAGTTGTCGGAAGTACGCTTCTCGTGGCAACTTGGCGGCGAGCCGGTGATCGATATCGGCGCGCTGCGCATCGCTCCCGGCGAGCGCGTGTTCCTGCGCGGGCCGAGCGGCAGCGGCAAGTCCACGTTGCTCAGCCTGCTGGCCGGCGTCATCACTCCCCAGCGGGGTAGCGTCAAGGTGCTCGGACAGGACATCGGCAGCCTCGGCGGGTCCGCGCGCGACCGCTTCCGGGCCGACCATGTCGGGTACATCTTCCAGATGTTCAACCTCATTCCCTACCTTTCGGTGGTGGAGAACGTGCGCCTGCCCTGCCAGTTCTCGCAGCGGCGCAGGACCAACGCGCAGCGCACAGGCGGGAACGTGGATGCAGAGGCATTGCGCCTGCTCGAGCACCTGGATATGACGCGCGACGGGCTGTTGCGGCGTCCGGTAACCGAGCTGAGCGTCGGTCAGCAGCAGCGCGTAGCGGCAGCCAGGGCCCTGATCGGTGCACCCGGGCTGGTCATCGCCGACGAGCCGACGTCCTCGCTGGACGCCGATCTCCGCATGGCGTTCATCGATCTGCTGTTCGCGGAGTGCAGGCGGGAGCAGGCCACCCTGATCTTCGTCAGCCACGACGCCACGCTGGCCGGCCTGTTCGACCGTGCGATCGAGCTCGCCGCGGTCAACCGTACGCACGCGCCTTCCGTTGAAGGTGCTGCCAGCTGAGCGAGACCGTGCCGATGATCGCCGCGCTTGCCCTCAAGAGCCTGCGCAACCGCAAGTTCACCGCCGCGTTGACGATCCTGTCGATCGCGCTGGCGGTCGTGCTGCTGCTCGGGGTCGAGCGTATCCGTCAGGAGGCGCGCGAGGGCTTTGCCAGCACCGTCTCCGGCACGGACCTGATCGTGGGTGCCCGCAGCGGCCCGGTGCATCTGATGCTCGCCTCGGTGTTCCGGATCGGCAACGCCACCAACAATGTCCGTTGGGACACCTACCAGGGGCTCGCGCGCAGGCCGGAGATTGCCTGGACCATTCCCATCTCCTTGGGCGACTCGCACCGCGGCTTCCGCGTGATGGGCACGACCCCGGATTACTTCGAGCACTTCCGGTTCGCCCGCGATCGCCGGCTCGAACTGGCCCAGGGCAGGCCGCTTGCGGATGAGCACGACGCCGTGCTCGGCGCCGATGTCGCCGAAGCGCTCGGCTACAAGGTCGGCACACCCATCGTCGTCGCGCATGGCGCGGGCGAGGTGAGCTTCATGTTGCACGCCGACCACCCGTTCCAGGTCGTCGGCGTGCTGGCGCGCACAGGCACCCCGGTAGACCGCACCGTGCATGTGACGCTGGAGGGGCTCGATGCCGTCCATGCCGACAGCGACCAAGAGCTTGCCAGCGATCCGCTGGCGGCCGCCATGCACGCAGACGGGGCCGCCGAGGAGCATGCCAAGGACGCCCACGGGGAGCCACACGAGGACACCGCACACGAGGGCAACGCACACGAGGATGAGCACAGCCATGGAGCCGGTCCGAACCGAACCATCACCGCCTTCCTGGTCGGACTGAAATCGCGTGGCAGCGCACTGGGGATGCAGCGCCTGATCAACGAGCACCCGGCTGAGCCGCTGACGGCGATCCTGCCCGGCGTCACGCTCCAGGAACTGTGGGAAATCACCGGTGCGGCAGAGAAGACCCTGTTCGCCGTCTCCGTGCTCGTCGTCGTCGTCGGCCTGGCGGGGATGCTGGTGGCCCTGCTCACCAGCCTGAGCGAGCGGCGCCGGGAGATGGCGGTGCTGCGCTCGGTGGGCGCGCGGCCCACACACGTGTTCGCGCTCATCCTTGGGGAGGCGGCGGTGCTCACAGTGGCGGGCATCGGCCTGGGGGTCGCCGCGCTGTACCTGGCCCTGCTCGCAGGACACACCTGGCTGGAGGCACGCCTGGGACTGTTCATCGGCCTGGGCTGGCCCTCGGCGCACGAGCTGGGGCTCGTGGCCCTGGTGGCGGCCGCCGGCGTTGCCATCGGCCTGATTCCGGCCTACCGCATTTACCGCTATTCTCTGGCCGACGGGATGACCATCCGGGTCTGACTTCGAAACGGCGTTGATATGACGATCACCGACCGCCTGCATCGCACTGTGCTTCTGAGCCTGGCGCTGCTCGCTCCACTGTGCCACGCCGATGCACCGCGCACTCTCATGTGGGCGGACCTGGTGCCCAAGCCCACGGCGGCCGACAACCCGTTCGCGAAGCTCGACAAGGAGCAGTTGACGCAGCTCAGCACGATCGCCACGGTGCGCGAGCGCAAGGCACGCGGGGATGCGACCCTGTCTGCGCTGGAGCAGGCGGACGAGCGGGCGCTATCGCGCGAGCTGACGCACTCGGGGGTGGATGTGGACGGGTTGCTGGCGAAGCGCAAGCAGATGGCCCAGCAGGCCAACGCGGCGCTCGATGGGCAGACCGTACGTCTGCCTGGCTATCTGCTGCCGCTGGAGTTCTCCGGCAAGCGCGTGACCGAGTTTCTGCTGGTCCCCTGGGTCGGGGCTTGCATCCACACGCCGCCGCCGCCACCCAACCAGATCGTGTACGTCAAGACCGCCAAGCCGTTCGAGATGACCGGCGTGTTCCAGCCGATCTGGGTGACCGGTCAACTGGCCGCCAAGGCGGCCAAACAGTCGCTGTATCTGGTGGACGGGACCTCGGACATCAGCATCGGCTACACGCTGCAGGCAACCGACGTGGAGCCGTACCAGTAGCGGGTGCGCCTTACTTGAAGGCCGGCAGGGCCAGCGCGGTGGCGGCTTTCCCAGGTGGATCTTCGTGCGGGCCGGGCTTGTTCATCACCGCACGCATGTGCATGCCCTGAACACCCTCCTCGCGCACTTCCACCCGCACGGCGAGGATCGCTCTGAACTTCAGTTCCGGCGAGTACCAGATGGTCATGGTGCTGGTGTCGCCCTGGCTTTCCACCTTGGCGACGATGAAGGGCGTGTTGAGCTGCATCCACGGGTTCTTCAAAGACGCGAAGGATGCGGAGAACACTTCCTCGCCATCGAGCTCGACGAAGACCTCGGTGTTGTCGCTGGCGCCGCCCCGCTTCACGATCTCGGTGGCGCGGAACCACCCGGCCCCCATGACGTGGAAGTCGGCCCGCTGACCCGATGCGGTGGTCCCCACTTCACGCTGGATCGTGACGACCTCGCCTTTCGGGGCACCGTCTACGCATGCCAGGGCGGCAAGGGGGACAGCGCCGAGTCCCCCGGCCACCACGGCCGTGGCGAGGCAACGCACGAAACCATTATCATTCAGAGTCATAAGGGGTAGCCCCGGTATGGTCCTGGGACGCCGCAAGATCCCCGGCGCCGTCTGGTATCTTCCACCTGCAGCGTAGCATAATCCGGTCTCGGTTAGCCTGTCGCGCCGCCACAACACACTCCACAATGCTGCCCCGCACCGTCTATCAGCTCGAAGTCAATCCGAAGATCCCGGCGCGCCTGGCGCGGCTCGAAGAGCTGGCCTCCAACCTGTGGTACAGCTGGGACCGTCCGACCCGCACGCTGTTCTCGCGCCTGAACACCAGCGTGTGGGACGCGGTGGGACACAACCCCAAAGCCCTCTTGCGGCGCGTGGACGAACAGGTGCTGGTGGATGCGGCCGACGACCCGGTGTTCCTGGGCAACTTCAACCGCGTGCTGTCCGCCTACGATACGTATCACGACGAGCCGCTGCGCCGGAATGGCTCGGAGTGGCTGCGCGCCACTGACCTGGTGGCCTATTTCTGTGCCGAGTTCGGTTTTCACGAGAGCTTCCCGATCTACTCGGGCGGATTGGGCATTCTCGCCGGGGACCACTGCAAAGCGGCCAGCGACATGCGCCTGCCGTTCGTCGGCGTGGGGCTGCTCTATCGCCAGGGCTACTTCTCGCAGACCATCGACACCGAAGGCAATCAGCAGGCCGTGTACACCGCCTCCGAGTTCGAGAGCCTGCCGGTCACACCGGTTCGGCGTGGCGATGGCTCCGAGCTCAAGGTCTACGTGACGCTGCACGGCCGGCCCGTGACCTGCAAGGTGTGGAGCGCGCGCTGCGGCCACGTGACGTTGTACCTGCTCGACACCGACCTGGAGGAGAACGACGAGCAGGCACGCAACATCACCCACCAGTTGTATGGCGGCGACCGCACCACGCGCATCGAGCAGGAGATCGTGCTGGGCGTGGGCGGCGTGCGCGCGCTGGACGAGCTGCAGCTCAAACCGACCGTGTGGCACATCAACGAGGGCCATGCCGCGTTCCTCGTGCTGGAACGCATGCGCGCGCTCGCCGGCCGCGGAGTGGGGCTGGACGCCGCGCTCGAGTGCGTTGCCGCCAACACCGTGTTTACCACGCACACGCCGGTGCCGGCCGGCCACGACCACTTTGCCGAGGAGATGATCTGGAGCTATTTCCAGGACTTCTGCCAGGAGCTGGGGCTGGCGCGCGAGGACTTCCTCGCTCTGGGGCGGGTCAGCGACAGCCGCGATTTCAACATGACCGCACTGGCCATCCGCGGGTCGCGCTACCACAACGGGGTGAGCCGCATCCACGGCGGGGTGTCCTCGCGCATCTGCGCCCCGCTGTGGTCGCAGATCGATCCGCCCGAGAACTCGCTGTCCTACATCACCAACGGCGTGCACGTGCCCACCTTCCTGGCCCAGGAGTGGAGCGAGGTGTTCGAGAAGTATCTGGGCTTCGACTGGAGCCAGCGCATCACCGACCACGGCTTCTGGCGGCGCGTGGACGAGATCCCCGACCATCTGTTCTGGAGCGTGCGGCAGTCGCTCAAGGCGCAGATGCTGCATCTGGTGCGCTTCCGGGTAGCGCGCCAGCATTTCCGCAACCGCGGCTCGGAGGCGCACCTGGACCGGCTGCTCAAGTACGCCGACCCGGTCAACCCCAACGTGCTCACCCTGGGCTTCGCCCGCCGCTTCGCGACCTACAAGCGCGCCACGCTGGTGTTCGAGGACCTTGACTGGCTCAGGCAGCTGGTGTGCAACGACGCGCGCCCGGTGCTGCTGCTGTTCGCCGGCAAGGCCCACCCCGCCGACCAGCCGGGCCAGGACGTCATCCGCCGCGTCACCCAGATCGCCCGGATGCCCGAATTCGAGGGTCGTATCCTGCTGGTGGAGGACTACGACCTGCGGTTGGGGCGCAGGCTGGTGTCGGGGGTGGACGTGTGGCTGAACAACCCGGTCTACCCGCTGGAGGCGAGCGGCACCTCGGGCATGAAGGCGGGCATCAACGGTGTGATCAACTTGTCGATTCTCGACGGCTGGTGGGACGAAGGCTACGACGGCAAAAACGGCTGGGCCATCAAGCCGGTGTCGGAGAGCTTCGACGACGCGCGGCGCCGGCGCGAGGAAGCCAAGGCGCTGTACGAGCTGCTGCAGGACCACGTCATCCCCACCTACTACCGGCGCAGCGAGATGGGCTACTCGCCCGGACTGGATCCGGCTCGCCAAGCATTCCATCGCCAGCCTGCTGCCGCGCTTCAGCTCCACGCGCATGGTGGGCGAGTATCTGAGCAAGTTCTACCTGCCGGCTACACGCCAGGGCCGCCGCTTCAGCGAGAACGGGTTCGAAGCGGCCAGGCGACTGGCCGCCTGGAAGACGCAGGTGCGCGCGAACTGGGACAGCGTGCGGGTGCGGCGCATCGACACGCACCGGCGCAACATCAGCTACGGCGAGGGCCTGCGCTTCGAGGCGGCCGTGTACCTGAACAGTCTCAAGCCCGAGGACGTGGTCGTGGAGCTGCTGCTCGGACGCCAGACGGACTACGACGCGCTGCGCGACAACCGCCGCTACCGCTTCGAGTGGGAAGGGGTGATGACAGAGCAGGGCGAGCACCGGTTCGTGCTGCAGATCACGCCGGAGATGTGCGGCAAGCTCGAGTACCGCATCCGCGTCTATCCCTGGCACGAGCTGCTCACCCATCCGTTCGAGATGGGGATGATGCGCTGGCTGTGACGTCCCCAAGGCTGAGCGAAGAGCGAATTCACAGGATTAACAGGATTTCTCAGGATTTACAGGATTAGGAACAAGATCGCACACTCTTGGCTGCGTGCCGGAGGAGAAGCAGTCCTGGCGAGCGACCGCCCCTGAAGGCGTGGGCCGATGTCCCAGCGCCAATCCTGTTAATCCTGAGAAATCCTGTTAATCCTGTGAATTTCTTTTCACCGCGCTTCGCCCGCTCCGTCGACGCCTCGTGAGTGTGTACCCCGACCCAATGCAACCGATCGTCGACGCGATCGCGAGGCACGGCTGGTGCGAGACCGACGCGTTCCTTCCTCTGGATTCGGTGCGCACGCTCGACGCGGAGCTGCGCGCGACGTGGAACGCGGGCGCGTTGCGGCCGGCCGGCATGGGGGCCGGCGCGGGGCATCGGTTGCAAGGCGACGTGCGCGGCGACCGCATCGCCTGGCTGGAACCGACCGGCACCACTGCGGCACAGCGGATCTGCCTCGACCGGTTCGAGACTCTGCGGCTCGCGCTCAACCGCGAGCTGCAGCTGGGGCTGTTCGACTTCGAGTCCCACTTCGCGGTGTACTCCCCGGGTGCGTTCTATAGCCGCCATCTGGACCGCTTCGCAACCGACGATCGCCGCACGCTGTCGTGTGTGCTCTACCTGAACGAAGCCTGGCGAGCCGAGGACGGCGGTGCGCTGAGGCTATACCTCCCCGACCGCCCGTGTGACGTGCTTCCCCGCGCTGGAACGCTGGTCGCCTTCCTGAGCGAGCGCTTCGAGCACGAGGTGCTGCCGGCGCAGCGCGAGCGATTGAGCCTGACCGGCTGGTTCAGGCGGCGGGCGTGATTCCCGGGCGGGGAAAAAAACCTTACAATGCGCACCGCACGCCGACCCCTGACTGACCCGGGGCCGGCTTTTTTCACGGTGAGGCGGGAACAGCAGACTATGGCCGAGTACAAGAAGCACGTGACCTTCAAGGGCAAGATCCTGATCGTGGGGTTCGGGGCAGTCGGGCAGGGTACGCTGCCGCTGATCCTGCGGCACATCGACATGCCCAGGGAGAAGGTCAAGATCATCACCGCCGAGGACTCGGGCCGTGAGATCGCGCAGGAGTACGGCATCAGCTTTACGGTGGAGCCGCTGGTGCGGGAGAACTACCTTGCGGTCCTCGACCGCGAGCTGGAGGCGGGCGATTTTCTGTTCAACGCTTCCTTCGACGTGTCCAGCCTCGCACTCATCGAATACTGCAGCGAGCACGGCATCCTGTATCTGGATGCCTGCATCGAGCCGTGGGCCGGTGGCCACCGCGACACCTCGGTGCCGGCCGCGCGCCGCACCAACTACGCTTTCCGCGAGCTGGCCAAGGAGATCGGCAAGCGCTATCCGCAGGGGCCCACCTGCGTCACCATGCACGGCGCCAACCCGGGGCTGGTTTCGCACTTGTTGAAGCAGGCGCTGCTCAACATCGCGAGCGACACCGGCGCCGGCCTGCCGGAGCCGAAGGTCGAAGGAGCAGTGGGCGCGCTTCGCCATGCAGCTCGGCATCAAGACGGTGCAGATCGCGGAGCGGGACCGCCAGGTCGGCAGCCGCCGCAAAGAGTGGGGCGAGTTCGTCAACACCTGGTCGAGCGGGGCGTTCGTCGGCGAATCCCTGCAGCCCGCCGAGCTGGGCTGGGGCACCCACGAGCGGCACTGGCCGCGCGAGGGCATGGAGTTCGGCTTCGGCTGCGGCTCCTCCATCTATCTCAACCGCCCGGGCTGCACGACGCGGGTGCGCTCCTGGGTCCCCACCGAGGGTCCGTTCCAAGGCTGGCTGATCTCGCACGGCGAATCGCATTCGATCCCCGACTTCTTCACCGTCTGGGACAACGGCCGCGCCATCTATCGCCCGACCGCCTACTATGCCTACCACCCCTGCGACGACGCGGTGCTGTCCCTGCACGAGATGGTGGGTCACAACTTCACCATGCAGGAGAAGCACCCGCCTGCTGCGGGAGGAGATCGTCGACGGGTTCGACGAGCTGGGCGTTCTGCTGATGGGCCACAAGCGCGGCGCTTACTGGTACGGCTCGCAGCTTTCCATCCACGAGGCACGCCGGCTGTGCCCGCACAACAATGCCACCAGCCTGCAGGTGAACGCGCCTGCGCTGGGCGCGGTGATCTGGGCGATGCGCAATCCCGACTGCCGGCGTGGTGGAGCCCGACGATCTGGATTTCCGCACCGTGCTGGAGGTGTCGATGCCCTACCTCGGCCCGGTGGTGGGCGTGTACAGCGACTGGACCCCGCTGCAGGACCGCGCCAGGTACTACCCCGAAGACGTGGATATGGGCGACCCCTGGCAGTTCAAGAACTTCCTGGTCGTCTGATACCATCCGGGTAGGCCGCATCTCGGAGCCCGGCACAGGGCGGGACGAGATCTGCCAGCAAGGGGCACAATGACCGGAACTTTGAAGCGCATCGCCGCAGCCCTGGGCCGGTCCACCCGGGTCTGCTTCCGTGTCACCTTCGCCGACGGCTCCTCCTGGCAGAACCTGCCGGCGGAGCCGGTCGTGCACTTCCGTTTCAAGACCGCCGCCAGCCAGTGGCGGACCGCGCTGTTCGGCAACATCGGTCTGCTCGAGTCGTATTTCGACCAGTCGCTGGAGGTCGAGGGCGACTTCGCACGCGCCTTCAGCATCGCCTTCGAGGTCGGCTTCGACCGCAGCTCCGGACCGGCTGGCGTGGGTGCGCAACCAGTGGCACGAGCTGCGCTTCGGCAACCGCAGCATCGCGCAGGCCAAGGCGAATGCCCGCTTCCACTACGCCCTGGGGGCGGAGTTCTACGGCTTGTGGCTGGATCAGCCGCTGATGATGTACACCTGCGGGTATTGGAAGGAGGGCACGCGCAGCGTCGAGGAGGCGCAGCGCAACAAGATCGACCACGTGTGCCGCAAGATCGCGGCTCAAGGACGGCGAGAGCGTGGTGGACATCGGCTGCGGCTTCGGCGGCTTCATGTTCCGGGCGCTGGAGAACTACGCCGTGCGCGTGTGCGGCGTGAACACCACCACCGAGCAGGTCGGCTGGCTGCGCGAGCGAGATCGCCGGCCGCGGCCTGCAGGGGCAGCTGGAGGCGCGCGAAGCCGATTTCCGCGAGGTGCATGCCCAGTTCGACAAGGTCGTCTCCATCGGCGTGCTGGAACACGCCGGCCGCGACCAGTTGCGCGAAGTGATCAAAGCACACGCCGATTTCCTCAAACCCGGCGGGCTCGGGATGCTGCATTTCATCGGTCACGTCGGCGTGCGCGACACCGTGTTCTACATCCGCAAGCACGTGTTCCCGGGCGGATGGATCCCGAGCCTGGCGCAGACCATCGCGGCGATGGAGGAGTGCGGGCTGGAGGTCGTCGACGTGGAAAACCTGCGCCGGCACTACGCCTTCACGCTGGACGCCTGGGCCGAGCGCTTCGAGCGCAACTGGGAGCGCATCCACGCGCATCGATCCGCAGCGCTTCGACGAGCACTTCCGCCGGGTGTGGCGCACCTATCTGCACTCGTGCGCCGAGATGTTCCGCTCGCCGCATTCACGCACGCACCTGTTCCAGATCGTGTTCAGCAAAGGCAACATCTCGAGCCACAGCTACCCGATGAGCCGCGCCTTTCTCTACGCCGAGGACTTCGCCGGACGCGAAGTGCCGGCGCCTGAACCGGAGCCGGCGGCCACCGCCTGAGCCGATGTCATCCTACGCGCAGCGCAGATCGGAGCTGATCCGCACGCTGCAGGCGAACGCAGGCGAGCGCGTGGCGCTGGCCAAGGACACCTCGAACCTGTTCCGCGATCGCCATCGCCGTCCGCAGCACCGGCTGGAGGTCGGGCGCTTCAATCACGTTCTGGAGGTCGATGCCGCCGCCGGCTGGGTGGACGTCGAGGGGATGACGCCCTACGACGTCCTGGTGGACGCGACGCTCGAGCACGGGCTCATGCCCGCGGTGGTGCCGCAATTGCGATCGATCACCATCGGCGGCGCCGCGGCGGGCGTGGGCATCGAGGCGTCCTCCTTCAAGCTCGGGCTGGTGCACGATACGCTCCTGGAGCTCGAAGTCCTGCTGGCCGACGGCAGCGTCGTCCTGTGCACGGCGGACAACGAGCATCGCGATCTGTTCTTCGGTTTCCCCAACTCCTACGGCACGCTGGGGTATGCCCTGCGGCTGAAGGCCCGCACGGTGCCGGTCAAGCGCTACGTGCAGCTCACGCACATCCGCCACCGCGACGCCGCGGCCTGCTTCCGCCAGCTGGAGACGCTGTGCCAGGGGGATGCGGACTTCATCGACGGCACCGTGTTCGCCCCCGACGAGCTGTATGTGAGCGTCGGACGCTGGGTGGACGAGGCGCCCTTCGTCAGCGACTACACCTACGAGCAGATCTACTACCGCTCCATTCGCGCCCGCGACACGGACTACCTCGGCACGCGCGACTTCATCTGGCGCTGGGACACCGACTGGTTCTGGTGCTCGAAGAACTTCGGCGCGCAGCACCCGCTGGTGCGCCGACTGCTCGGACGCAGGCGGCTCAACTCGCGCTTCTACACGCGGGTGATGCGCTGGAACAGCCGCTGGGGACTCACGCGCGCAGCCGACCGCCTGGCGGGCCGTCACCGGGAGTCGGTGATTCAGGACGTGGACGTGCCGCTCCGGCATGCGGCCGAGTTTCTCGACTTCTTCCATCGCGACATCGGCATCCTCCCGGTCTGGCTCTGCCCGATTCACTGCCGCCGGCCGATCGGCACCTTTGCGCTCTATCCTGTCGACCCGGACGCCACCTACGTGAACTTCGGCTTCTGGGATGTGGTCCGTCGTAGACACGCCTTCGCGCCCGGCCATCACAACCGCCTGGTGGAACAGAAAGTGCAGGAATTGGGGGGAATCAAGTCGCTGTACTCGGAGAGCTATTTCCCCGAGGAGGAGTTCTGGCGGGCCTATGGCGGCGAGGCGTATGCGCGGCTCAAGCAGCGTTACGACCCCCAAGGGCGGTTTGGAGACCTGTACCAGAAGTGCGTGCTGCGCGCCTGATCGGTCGCGGAGCTCACCCAACACAAGCCGGCCGTAGCCAGAAGCAGCCGGACAGGATCAACAGGATTTCTCGGGATTGGCAGGAGTGACTCTCAAAAGGCCAAGCGGCGCCGGGCGCGGCCTGCCCTTGACTCATTGCGCAGCGAGGCCATGCTGAACGACTTCGAGCTGACCGGGCGCACGCGCACCCATGTCGTGCAGCTTGACGACTTGCGCTGCGCACTGCATCGGGACACAGTGGACCCGTTTCTCGCGCTGCGTGCAGCGGCCGCGCGCGAAGGCATCGATCTGAGGGTGTTCAGCGCCTTCCGCGACTTTGCCGCCCAGCTTTCGATCTGGAACCGCAAGTTCAGCGGGCAACGTCCGCTGTTCACGCGCGATGGCGGCCTGCTCGAGCATGCCGCGCTGGGAATCGACGAGTTGCTCGAGGCGATCCTCAACTGGTCGGCGCTGCCCGGGGCAAGCCGCCATCACTGGGGCAGCGACATCGACGTCTTCGACGCCGCCGCGGTCGCGCCCGACTACCGGGTGCAACTGCTCCCGGAAGAGTTCGCGGAAGGCGGGCCGTTTACGCAGCTGAACCACTGGCTCGCGGAGCACGCCGCGCAGTTCGGGTTTTTCCGGCCCTACGACCGCGAGCGTGGCGGCGTGCACCCGGAGCCCTGGCACATCAGCCATGCAGCCACCTCCTTGCCGGCGCTCGATCGCCTGACCCCCGAGCTCATCGCCGAGGCGCTGCAGCAGGGCGGGGTCCTTGGTCGAGAGGCGGTGCTGGAGCGCCTCGAGGACATCTTTCGGCGCTACGTGGTCAACGTCGGCCGCCCCCAATCCGTTTAGCTCCTGCAAATCGATCCCGAGTTAGCAAGCACTCGCTTTAGCGACGTGGCCCGAGGGTCCGGGCGGCGCTCTGGCAAGCGAAATGCTTAATCGAGCTCAGGGACTCAGGAGCGCAAATGGCTACGAGTGTGTGGGTGCTGCGTCAGAGCGCCGCCGGCGACGGCGACGATTTCGACCACAGCGCGATCTTCGACGCCTCCGACGAGCTGGACCGCGTAGCGGGCGACCTCGGTGTCACCAAGATATCCGAGTTCTTCGACTGGACCGATTTCGACGCCAACATGTCGGCCGAAGAACCGCTGGAAGACTACGAATACGTGGCAGCGGCACGCTGGTTCGACCCGGGCGCGGCCCTGGCCTCGATCGAGGGTCTGCTGGCGCACCTGAAAGCGAACCCCGGGGCCGGCGAGGCGCCCGATTGGGACGAGCTCTACCCTGCCGTGCTGGTCGAGCTGGAGGACGTCCTCGCCAAGGTCCGCCAGGCCGCCTCGGAGGGCACCCGCTTCAACCTCTGTGTGGTGATGCTGAGCGCCAAGAAGGCCGCGCTGCGCATCTAGCTAGCCCGCCTGCGCTGCCTCCGGCGCCCGCGCCTGGCGGTCTTCGACGATCTTGAAGTCCCGCTCCAGCCGCATCCAGCAGGCCACCCTGGGCAACACCGTGGTGGCGGCAGTGGCACCCTCGACCCTGAGGGCAGGCGCCTGGTCGACTACGGTCAGCGGTTTGCCATCACAGGTGAGATACTCGCCGATGCGGGCGAGGATCCTGATGAACTCGTTGGTCGTGAGCTCACGGGGTTCGGGCTTGACCCAGCGCGACATGGTATTGAGCACCAGGCGGGCGCCATCGTCCCAGCCGATCTTGGCCTCGACGATGCGCAGGCCTTCGGTGTAGCGCACCCCCTCGCCCTTGTTGATGATCTCTACCGAGTAGCCCAGCTTGATCTGCTTGGACTGCTCGGCAGCGCGCCCCTCGTCCAGCGTGACAGGCTTCTCGGCCTGCAGCGGGGCGAACTCCCAGGGCTTTTCCTCTGCGTTCTTGCCGGTAACGGCACCGATGATTGAGCGAATCAGCTTCACGGTTTTGCACTCCCAACCCACGAGTCGGGCTGGTGACAAGCAACTGCCGTGCGCACTCGCGCTCCTGCGCGTGCAATTTTTTTCGTGCACCCGTACAGGCGAGCCGCCCCAATGGCGTGCGCGCAGTCACGCGCCCGTCATACTCTCCGCGGCGTGCACGCGCTGCTCAAGACCGCCGTCGCGGACGGTCGGGCGCAGCGCGCTGAAAGCACGGAACTCGCGCGCCAATCTGCTGTCAGCATTGGCAGCCTGGCTCCCCGCCTGGCGTTCAACAACAAACCGTCGAGTTCCAACTCGTTCACAGGAGACCGTAATGACCCGCACCGCTGTTGCTCTCGCCTTGACTGCCGCCTTCGCCATTGCTTCCGCCCCGGCCTTGGCGCAGCAGAAAAAGACCGTGCTCTCGCTCGACACCGCCAAGAAGATGGCCCAGGCCTGCGTCGAGAAGGCGACCGCCGAGGGCTGGAAAATGAACATCGCCATCCTCGATGACGGCGGCAACCTCAAGCACTTCGTCCGCATGGATGGCGCCTTCCTCGGCAGCATCCAGATCGCACAGCTCAAGGCCAACACTTCGGCGAGCTTCCCGTTCTCGACCAAGCAGGTGGGCGAGATCGTCCAGACCCGGGTCCCGGGCCTGGCGTTCGTGCCTGGCCTGGTGACCTTCGAGGGCGGTCTGCCGATCAAGACCGGCGGCGGCGAGCAGATCGGCTCCATCGGGGTGAGCGGCGCCACCGGTGAGCAGGACGGCGTCTGCGCGCAAGCCGGGCTGGATGCGGTCAAGGACGACCTCAAGTAACCGGCGTCGGGCGAGGCCGGATCGAGGTCACTCCGGCCTTGCACACAACACCGGCTCGCTCAACTCTGCAGCGCTGCGCCTCTCCCGCGGCGGCCTAAGCCGTGGACGCGGAACTGCTGTGGGGCCACGCCGAACATACGCAATGCCCCCAGCCGACCGTCACGGGCCATTGACCTCCGGTCCATTCCAGAACCGCTCCATCGCCAGGTAGGTATAGGAGGCCGACCATCCGATCAGCAACAACCCGTTCAAGGCTTCTGCGCCTGCGAGCATCCGCAGCGGCCCGGACGGCAGGAGGTCGCCGAATCCCAGGGAGGTGAAGGTCTCCGCTGAGAAGTACAGGCAGGTCGCCAACGACGAGTCGGTGCCGCCCACCAGAGTCCCCAGCATGAGCCCATGGATCAGCACATAGTAGACCCCGCCGTACAGCAGCATCTGGAAGGCATGCGAGCCGAACGCCGCGACGATCACTATGATGAGCTTCGTGCGGGTCGGGATGCGCAGCGCCGGCAGACCGAAGGAGAGCAGGCGCAGCACCTCGTAGTGGGTCACCGTAGTCAACACGAGCAGCAACGCACAGCAGGCGAGGAGGATGGCCATCGGAACGGCGGTTGACGCAACGTTGTCGGGGAGAGATACACGGAAGTGCTAAAGATGCGTCCAGCGCCTGACGCCGCCGCGACCCACTCCTCAAACGGGCCAATCCGCGCCGAGTTGACAGCGGCCGGTTCGCCGGCGGCCCGGAATGAGCCGGCCGGCCTCGATGATGCATGCAGCGCCCTGATGAAGCTTGTCCGGGTTACACGGGCGGGAACTCCGGGTATCGGGGCAGATCGTCTGCGAAGCGTACCCAGGGCAGGCGCTTGGAGTCCCAGTAGTGAAGCGATGGCGAGATGGTTTCGGGACGATCGAGGCTGCCGATCGTAATGTCGATCAACCCCGGTATGTAGTCGGCAGTAAAGCTGATCTGCGTGCCGCAGCGGGGGCAGAAGCCGCGTCGGGCGCCGGCCGAGGATTCGTAGCCCGCAGGCGCCGCCTTGACGAAGCTGACCTGCGAGTCCTGGAACATCGCCCAGGCAACGGCCGGGGCAGCGTTGGCGCGTCGACACATCGAGCAATGGCAGATCGCCGTCATGATCGGATCCCCGACGATCCGATAGCGGACGGCCCCACATTGGCAACCACCCTCGTGCACCTCGTCAGTCATGAGCTTCTCCGGTTTGAGGCGGGGCCAGGAGCGGCCTGGCGAGAACGCGCCCGCAGGCGGGCGGCTAACTCGCGGTACGGCGCCAGGCGCAGTGCCTGCTCGGGGCAGGCTTTGATGCACAACTGGCACGCATGGCAGTCTTCGGGGCGGACTACAAAGGCCTGGCGATTGCCGTGCGCCCACGCTTTCACTCTGCCCAGGAGCGACAATCCCGAGCGCTCTTCCGGCGCTAGAGCCCGCACCTCGAACACGTTGTACGGACACACCTGAACGCACTGCTCCTCGGCTTCGCAGCGGTTGCGGTCCACCACGGGAGCCACTTTTCCCGGATTGCCTTCGCACTCGTTTGCCATGGATGCTCCGTTCGAGTGAAGGTGTAGCTCACCGCCGGGCAAAACGCTGCTTGAGCGCATCGAATCCGACCTGGAACACCCCCTGCCCGATGCTCTCGGCCAGCTCGCGCTCCTGCGAGGGATCGCAGTCGAACTCCGCGCTCCACTCGGCGAAGGCACGGTTGCCGTCGGTGATGGGAGTGAGCTTCAGCGTGGCGATGTAGTTGGTCAACGGCATCGGCGAGTCCAGGATCGAATAGGTGCACTGGTAGTCGTGGTCCGACAGCGTCAGGAGCTGCTCGCGCAGCTCCCCTCCGTCGACCAGACGGAAATTGCGCACACAGCCGACCTTGTCGGAAGGCAGTGCGTTTTCGATGCGCGAGTCGGCGATGAGCGGATGCCACAGATGCAACGCGTTGAAGTCGCGGATCACCTCCCAGACGCTGTCGGCCGGGGCGTCGATGACGCTGGATGTGTAGATGCGAATCACTGAAGCCACCTCCCAAGTCTGGCCATCGTCGGATTTCCCTGGGCCGATAGAAAGCTTCCTCTCCCTTCACTGGCGTTCACGGGAGAGGGCCGGAGTGAGGGTGAAACAAGCGTCCGAACCGGGTTCCCGACATGATCTTGTCCTCCCTCTAGCGGGAAATGCTCTTGAACTTTCTGGTCTGCTCGGTGAGCGCCACCTCGGCGGGCAACCGCTCCATGCTCGAAGCGCCATAGAAGCCGTGGCACTCGGGGCAATGCGCGAGGATATAGGCGGCGTCCTCCGGCATCGCGATCGGTCCGCCGTGGCACAGCACGATCACCTCGGGGTTGACGGCTTTTGCTGCCCTCGCCCAGGCATTGATCTTCGGCACGCACGCCTCCAGCGCAAGCGCAGTCTCGGCGCCGATCGCGCCCCCGGTGGTGAGGCCGAGGTGACACACGACGATGTCGGCGCCCGCCTGCGCCATCGCGCGGGCATCCTCCTCGGCGAAGACATAAGGGGTGGTGAGCAGGTCCAGCGCGTGCGCTGCCTGGATCATCTCCACTTCCAGCGCGTAGCCCATGCCGGTCTCCTCCAGGTTCTTGCGAATGACCCCGTCGAACAAGCCCACGGTCGGAAAGTTCTGCACCCCGGAGAAGCCGACGTCGGCCACCTGACGCAGAAAGTGCTCGGTGAGCATGAACGGATCGGTGCCGTTCACGCCTGCCAGCACCGGCGTGCGCTTGACGATCGGCAGCACCTCCGCCGCCATCTCCATCACGATCTGATTGGCGTTGCCGTATGCCATCAGCCCGGCAAGCGAGCCGCGGCCGGCCATGCGGTAGCGGCCCGAGTTGTAGATGACGATGAGATCTATGCCGCCGGCCTCCTCGCACTTGGCGGACAGCCCGGTGCCGGCGCCCCCGCCGATGATGGGCTGGCCGCGGGCGAGCATGCCGCGAAACTTGTCGAGTATGGTCTTGCGTGCGATGCGTGGCATGGTTCTACCTTGCTGCGGATGCGCTGAGCGGGGCAATGTCCCGGAACTGGTCGACCAGCGCCTGAGCGAACTGCGGATCGTTGATGTTGTAACGCAGCCGGATCAACCGGCGGTTGGGCGCGGCGCGAAACCTCGACTCGATGGCGGCGAACAGCGCCTGGTCCGCCGCCGGATCCCAGAACGCCTTGCCGGGCGCGTCGATCAGCGAGACCCCGCCCTCGGGGAGGAGGAAGCGCACCGGCCCCTCCATGCGGTTGAGCTTCCCGGCGATGAACTCGCCCATCGCCGTGTTCTCCGCCGGCGTGGTGCGCATCAGCGTCACGTTCTGGTTGTGCTTGTACAGGTTGCGGGAGCGGAACCGGGCGGGCAGCGTGTCCATGGCGTGGAAGTTGACCATGTCCAGCGCGCCGCAGGAGCCCACGTAAGGCACACGGCTGCGCACGACCGCGTCCATGCGCTCGGGTCCGGCCGAGAACACCCCGCCCACCAGCTCGTCGGCAATCTCGGTGGTGGTGACATCGATCACGCCGGCGAGCAGGCCCGAGTCCACCAGCTTCTCCATCGACTGGCCGCCGGTGCCGGTGGCGTGGAAGATCAGGCAGTCGTACTGCTCTTCGAGCGCCTTGCTCACCGCCTGCACGCACGGTGTAGTTACGCCGAACATGGTCAGACCGATGGCCGGCTTGGTCACGCTCTGGCCGCTCTCCCGCGGCGCGTTCACGACCATGCCGGCAAGCGCGTGGGCCGCATTGGACAGCACACGCTCGGAGATGCGGTTGATCCCGGAAACGTCGGTCACCGCGTACATCATGCAGATGTCCACCGGGCCCACGTAGGGCTTGACGTCGCCGGAGGCCACCGTCGACACCATCACCTTGGGCACGCCGATCGCCAGGCGGCGCATGGCGGCGGTGGCGAGCGCCGTGCCGCCCGACCCACCGGCCGAGATGATGCCGCCCAGGTCTGGGCGCGTGCCGATGAAGCGCTCGAAGGCGTGGGCCATCTCCACCACCGCCGAGCCGCGATCGCCCGTGAACACGGCCTGTACGCCCCCCGGGTGATGGCGCGCCACCTCAACGGGACTCACGGAGGCGGAGGATGGCTTGCCCGAGGTTGAGAGGTCGACCGTGACCGTGCGCACACCCAGGCGCTCGAGGCAGTCGCGGATGAACAACAGCTCGCGGCCCTTGGTATCGAAGGTGCCCACGACGTAGGCGGCGCGCTCCGCCGGTGCCAGCCTAGGCGTCTCGAGGATGGGCCCGCCAGGGCCGGTGGGCTCAGTAGTGGACATGTCCGCTGCCCGGATAGATCGCCTGCACCTGCGCGTCGCTTTGGAACAGGATCATGCGCGGTGCCCCGAACGTCCATGAACGAACCACTTCGCCACGCTTCGCGGGCGCCGCCGCTTCGATCCGCGAGTGCTCGCTGGATGGACACCGCCTCTTGCTGCGGCGCAACTCAAGACGCAGGGCCCGAAATGAGACGCTTGTCTTATGGCGATACCGAGGTATCCTATGGATGCAGCCAGACGGGTGTCAAGAACAACCATCGGAATGCCGCGGCCGAGCCCCACCACCCACTCGCTCCCTCCACCCGAGGCCGGCCCCAGGGCCAGAACGTATCGCCTGCTGATCGAGCAGGCAATGGACATCGCCCGCTCCGGGCACGTGCCGACCGTGGCCGAGGTGGCCATGCGCGCCGAAGTGTCCCGCGCCACCGCCTATCGCTACTTCCCCAGCCGCAGCAAGCTGGTTGCGGCGATGGTGCACCACAGCCTTGGGCCGGTTCGCGGCTGGCGGTCCGCCTCGAAGGACGGGCGCGCCAGGGTGGCGGATCTGTTCGAGCAGACCTTCCCCCGCTTCAAAGAGTACGAACCGCAGCTGCGCGCGGCGCTGATGGTAGCGGTCGAGCACCAGCGACCGGTCGCGACGCTTTGGGAATGAGAAATTCAGGCTAGCCGCCCGCGAGACTCCGCGCTAAGATGACGTCAGGAGACCTGCAGCGCGTGCGAACGCGCATGCAAACAAGGAGGACCACCTCCGATGCTGGAAGAGTTGCTGGCCAGTCCGGGCACCCGGACGCTGGTCCACTATCTGGTTGCGCCCGAGACTAGCCTCGCGGTGGTGATTCCGGGTATTGCCTCGCTTGCGATCCTCGGCTTCTACACGCGCCAGGGCAGGGTTTCCCGCCGCCTGCAGCTGGTCTGGATGGTGGCCCTCGGGGTGAGCTTCTGCTGTGCGCGCTGGGAGATCACCGCGGATGTGCAACGGTTGTACATCTACAGCGCCTTCTCGGTTGCCTGCCTGCTGCTGTTGTTCATCCGCATCTACGTGGCACCGGCGCTGGTCTACGCCCTGACCTTCCTGGCGCTGTGGTGGGTGGATGTCGCGCATGCCCTGTGCCGCGCCCTGGAATGCGGGGTCGACGTGGATCGCTTCTACGTCGGCGTAGGTGGCGCAGGCGCGGGCGATGGGCTTGTTCTCGTGCCGCTGCTGACCGCTGGAGCCGTAGCCTATGTGGCCAGGCGAATCCGGGCGCGGGGCGAACGGTTGGCGGAGTTGTAGCGCAGCTATCCCTGCGAGCCGCCTTGCTGCGACATGCCCGCAGTGATGGTGAAGCGCAGGGCATCTTCGATCGACATCGCGACCGGCTCCACCATCGCACGAGGCAGCAGCAGCGTGTAGCCGCCGATCTGGTAGCTCATCGGCAGGTAGACCGCGATCGTGTCGCTGCCCTCGGCACCGATGGGCGACGAGCTCAGATCCTGGCGCGTCACAAAGCCCAGCAGGTGCATGCTGGGCGCGACCTGCACGCGCACCACCTGCTGCCCCGCGGCCTGGCCTTTCGATGTGGTGGAGAGGAAGCCGGCGAAGTCCTTGATGGCACCGTAGACGGTCTTCACCAGCGGAATTCGCAGCACCAGGCGCTCCACGCCCGCCAACAGCTTGCGCGCGACGTACAGCTCCATGATCAAGCCGACGCCGAACACCAGGATCACACCCACTGCGATCCCCAGGCCCGGCACGTACAGCCAGTCCGGCAGCCAGGCCCTCAAGGGGCGACCCAGCAGCGACTCTGCGAGCGAACCGAGCCACCAGAGAATGTAGACCGTCAGCCCGATGGGCAGGATCGTGACCAGCCCACGCAGGAAGGTGGCGGTGACGTGCTTCAAAGGCTCAGCCCATCAGCTTGCCGCGCAGCACGCTCAGCCCCTGCTCGACCAGATCATCCTGCACCGCGCCGTTGGGGGTAAGGTGGTCGACCACTTGCGGCAGCAGGTCGGCGAGGCCGCCCGCCGCCTGGTCCTGAGTCATCCCCAGCTGCCGCGCCAGACCCTGGAGCTGCCCGCCGCCCAGCGCGGCCGTGAGCTGGTCTGGCGAAATGGGCAGGTTGGCACCCGTGCTCACCCAGGACTGTGCCTGCTGACCCAGGCCGGACTGGGTCAGCGCCTGGATCAGGCCCTGCAATCCGCCGGGGTAATTGTTAACCAGCTGCATGACGAGCTGCATCGCATTGCCTTGCCCGCCGCCACCCTGCTGCTGACCCAATGCGCCGGACAGGATCTGATCGAGTAGTCCCATGACAACCTCCTTACAGGTGGACTGGAAGGGGTTGGTATCATCGCACAATGGCAGGGAGCTTCGTCAAAGCGCGGACTCCAGCACCCCAGTGGCCGTGCCTTCGCACCGGTCTCACGTGGTCACCGATCCTGCCGCGTCTCGTATAATTTCGCCGGTGGGTCACTAGCTCAACTGGTAGAGCAGCGGACTCTTAATCCGTTGGTTCCGAGTTCGAGTCTCGGGTGGCCTACCAAGCATCGATACATTCCGGGGCGGCTTGAACCGCTCCATTGCGTGCTCGGCCCGTATCGGCTGAGGTATTGCGAGTTTGCATTGGACATCGCCACGTGAATCTGCCTACGGTACTGATGGATATCTGAGACTAAGCCTGACCGAGCAGCGATTCGCGCCGACGAGTGGTTCTGTGAAACCGGCGTGAGTGCATCAACTTGTACGCAGCCGGGATCACGAAAAGCGACAAAAGCGGCGCCGTGACCATTCCCCCGAGCATCGGCGCGGCGATGCGGCTCATAACCTCCGAGCCCGTGCCACTTCCCAGGACAATGGGGAGCAAGCCAGCCAGGATTACGGCAACGGTCATAGCCTTGGGCCGCACGCGCATCACCGCACCTTCCCGTATAGCGTCGTCCAGCGCTGTACCGTCCACCTCGACTCCTGACCTGCGCCGCGCCTCGAGCGTATGCCTCAGGTAGATCAGCATCACCACCCCGAACTCGGCCGCCACGCCCGCGAGGGCGATGAAGCCCACGCCCGTCGCCACCGAAAGGTTGTAGCCCAAGAGGTAGAGAAACCACACACCCCCGGTGAGCGCGAATGGTAGTGTGGCCAGGATCAGCAGTGCTTCGTCGAAGCGCTTGAAGGTCAGATAGAGAAGCGCAAAGATGATCAGCAATGTCGCCGGTACAAGGATCTTCAAGCGGGCGTTGGCACGCTCCAGAAACTCATACTGGCCCGAATAGGCAAGGCTGGTGCTGGGCGCGAGTCTCACCTCCCTCGCCACCGAAGCGCGCAGGTCGGTCACGACCGATGCCAGATCGCGCCCGCGCACATCGATGTAGACCCAAACCGATGGGCGCGCATTCTCGCTCTTGAGCATCGGCGGGCCGTCCGTAAGCTCGACACCTGCTATGGTACCCAAAGTGATCTGCTGACCCGTGGGTGTCACCACCGGCAGTTGCCGCAGCCGCTCGGGCGAGTCACGCAACTCGCGCGGATAGCGCAGGTTGATTGGGAAGCGCGCGCGCCCTTCCACCGTCTCGCCTACATTCTCACCGCCAATGGCCGAGGCCACGATCGACTGTACGTCTGCCATGTTCAACCCGTAGCGAGCGGCGGCGTGGCGGTCGATCTGCACGTCTACGTAGCGCCCACCCGTCAGGCGCTCGGCAAGGGCTGAGCTCACCCCCGGGACGCGTTTGGCTACCCGCTCAACCTCGCCAGCGATGCGGTCGATCACGGCGAGGTCGGTACCGGATACCTTGACGCCGATTGGACTCTTGATGCCCGTCGCAAGCATGTCGATGCGATTGCGGATCGGCGGGATCCAGACATTCGCCAAACCCGGCACCCTCACGGCCCGGTCCAATTCTTCTACCAGCGCCTCCGGGGTCATTCCGGCCCGCCATCGCGACCTGGGTTTGAGCTGAATCGTCGTCTCAAACATCTCTACTGGCGCGGGGTCGGTAGCCGTCTCGGCGCGCCCGGCCTTGCCAAACACGCGCTCGACCTCGGGCACCGCGGCGATCATGCGGTCAGTCTGCTGCAACAGCTGCGAGGCCTTGGTAACTGACAGCCCTGGCAGCGCCGAGGGCATGTACAAGAGGTCGCCTTCGTCCAGCGGTGGCAGGAACTCACCGCCCAACCGCGCCAGCGGCCAGAGCGTGCTGGCAAAGGCGCAAGCAGCCACTAGCAGGGTTATCCGCGGAGAGCGCAGAACCATGTCCAGCATCGGGCGATAGGCCGAGATCAGCCAGCGGTTCAGGGGATTGCGCGATTCATCCGGAATGCGGCCGCGGATCCAGTAGCCCATGAGGACGGGCACCAGCGTGACCGCAAGCCCGGCCGCAGCGGCCATCGCGTAGGTCTTGGTGTAGGCTAGCGGCCCGAACAAGCGGCCCTCCTGCGCCTGCAGCGTGAACACAGGAATGAATGAGAGCGTGATGATGAGCAGGCTGAAGAACAGTGCCGGGCCCACTTCGACCGCTGCATCAGTCATTACCTGCCAGCGCGCCTCTCCCTTCAGCGTCTCACCGGGGTGGGCGCGTTGCCAAGCCTCGATCTTCTTGTGGGCGTTCTCGATCATGACGATGGCGGCGTCCACCATCGCGCCGATGGCGATGGCAATCCCGCCCAGCGACATGATGTTGGCGTTGATCCCCTGGTAGCGCATCACCGCGAAGGCAAGGAGTATCCCGATGGGCAGCGAGATGATCGCAACCAGCGCGGAGCGCAGGTGCCACAGGAACAGTGCGCATACCAGCGCCACGACGATAAACTCCTCGATGAGCTTGCGCGACAGATTCTCGATCGCGCGCTCGATCAGGCCACTGCGATCGTAGGTGGGGACGATCTCGACCCCTTGGGGCAGGCTGCCCTGGAGCTCATAGAGCTTCGCTTTCAGCGCCTTCAGGGTTTGCTGAGCGTTCTTGCCAGAGCGCAACAGCACCACCCCGCCGGTTACTTCGCCCCGTCCGTCCAGCTCGCCGACGCCGCGGCGCATCTCGGGACCGAGCTGGACAATCGCCACGTCGTCAACTGTCACCGGCACGCCGGCCACGGTCGCGAGCGGTATGGCGCGGAAATCGTTCAGCGACTTGAGATAGCCGCTCGCGCGTACCATGTACTCGGCCTCTGCCAGCTCCAATACCGAGCCGCCGGTTTCTCGATTGGCCTTATCCAACGCCTCGCGCACACGTTCGTGCGTAATCCCATAGGCGGCGAGCTTGGTCGGATCCAACACGATCTGGTACTGCTTCACCATGCCTCCGATCGTGGCGACCTCCGCGACGTTGGGCACGCTTTTCAGCTCAAAGCGCAGAAACCAGTCTTGCAATGCCCGCAGCTGGGCGAGGTCATGCTGCCCACTGCGATCGATCAGCGCGTATTGATAGATCCAACCCACGCCGGTGGCGTCCGGGCCGAGGGCAGGCTTGGCCCCGGCCGGAAGCCGGCCCTGGAGCTGATTTAAGTACTCGAGCACGCGAGAGCGTGCCCAGTACAGATCGGTGCCGTCCTCGAACAAGACGTAGACGAAGGAATCGCCGAAGAACGAGTAGCCGCGCACGGTCTTCGCACCGGGCACGGATAGCATCGTCGTGGTGAGGGGATAGGTCACCTGATTCTCGACGATCTGTGGGGCTTGCCCAGGATAGGTGGTGCGCACGATCACCTGCACGTCCGATAGGTCAGGCAGTGCGTCGATCGGCGTGGTCGCCAGTGCCCAGATGCCGACTGCGAGCACGAACAGCGGGGACAGCAGGACCAGAAACCGATTGGCCACGGAGCAGCGGATGACTTGCTCGATCATTGCGCCCCTCCCGCCTTCTCGATGCTTTGAATCACGAACTCGTCGCCGGCCTGGCGGAACCGAAACCGCACGCGGTCGCCCGGCTTTAGATCCTTGCCCTGAGGGGGATTGGAGAGCTTGAAGGGCATCGTCATCGGTCCCCATTGCAGGGTGGGAATCGGCCCGTGCGACAGCGTCACCTGCTCTCGCTTGATCTCGGTGACGGTCCCCGTTCCTTCATGCGTCACTGCTTCCGGCTGCGCCGCTACCGGCAACTCTGCCGGCTGGTCCATCTGCCCGACCACGCCGCGCATGCTTGCCTCCGAGTCGATCAGGAACTGGCCAGATAGGACGATCTGCTGCCCCTCCTCTATGCCGTGCAGCACGACCAGCTTGCCGTCCACTTCCTGTCCGACCTCGACCTGAACAGGTCGAAAGCGGCCAGCATTCTCAGAGACGAACACGACCGTGCGCTTTCCCGTGCGGATCACGGCTTCGCTCGGGACCGCCAGCACGTCGCGCTTCTCGCCTGCGATGTACACCTGGGCGAACATGCCGGGCTTGAGCCGCAGCTTCGGGTTGGCAAACTCCATGCGCACCCGCAGTGTGCGCGTCTGCACGTTCGCCTCGGGCAGGATGGCGGCGATCTTCCCCTGGAAGACTTGGTCTGGGTAGGCGGCGAAGGTCGCTTCGACTGTACTGCCAACCTCCAGCAGCCCCGCGTGCACTTCGGGCACTGCCGCCTCGAGCCATACCGTGCGCAGGCCGTTGATACGTACAAGGGTCATTCCTGAGCTCACCGACATGCCCGCACGAATGCCCAACTCCTGGATGACACCGCCGATCGGCGCTACGATCGTGATCACCGTCGTGGGTCGCCCCGTGCGCTCAAGTCGCTGGATCTGTGCCTCGCTCATCCCGAGCAGCACCAAGCGCCTCCGCGCAGCGGCGGTGAGGTCCGCTTCCCCCGTGGCCTCAACTGCGAGAAACTCCTCCTGGGCTCCTGTCCATTCGCTTGCGAACACGTCGGCGAGCGGTGCTCCCGCCACGATCATATCCCCCGGCGCGTGTGCATATACCCGCTCGACAAAACCATCTGTGCGGGCTTGCACGACGGCCACGTCCCGCTCGTTGAACCCGACGGTCGCCACTGCGCTCACGTCGATCGAAACGCGCTGCCGCTGCGCCGTCCCCAAGCGCACGCCGAGACTCTGTGTGGCAGCCGGGTCGATGCGCACAACGCCGTCTCCGTCCGTGTCGTCCGCGTACTTCGGGACAAGCTGCATGTCCATGAAGGGCGACTTGCCGGGCTGGTCGAACTTGTGCTGTGGATACATGGGGTCGTACCAGTACAAGACCTTACGCTCGGTCTTGGCGTTGCCTTCATCTGCAGGGCTCGTGGCCGGTATCGCCTTGCGGGTGATCTGCTGCGCACGCCACGTGGCGATCCCATAGCCCGCCGCCACGCCCACGAGCAGCAAGCCGGCTAAGGCAACCATGCGCGTAGCCAGGGGAGCGTTCATGGCCGATGCTCCGTAAACAGGTACGCGAGACGGGCTCGCAATCCGGCAAGCGCCGCGTCCGTCTCGATCACCTTGAGCCGCGTTTCGATCCGTTCTCCTCGGGCGGAAAGCACGGCACCGAGGTCCACCCGCTTGGCTTCATAGCTCGCCATGAGCAACCGCACGCGCTCGTCGGCCAACGGCAGGGCATCGTCGCGCAGCCGCGCGAGCTTGCGGCTGAGCTCCTCCTGGGTGGCCAGCTCTGTTTCAATCTCTTCGGCGTGCTTGCGCAGCATCTCCTCGCGTTCTGCTTCGACCCGCTGAACCTCTTTTCGCTTTGCGAAGACTTGGGGATCTCGACGGGTGGCGTTGAATAGCGGCAGCTCTAGCGCCACTTGCACGGAGACCATGTCCCCGAAGGAGGCGCTGCGCTTGCCATAGCTGACCTCCCAGGCCCAGTCGCCTCGCTTTGCCGCCTCGGCTTCGCGCGCTTCGGCCGCCGCCATCTGCGCCATGGGCTCGAACACCGCCAGTTCAACGTGACGCGCCAGATTCTCGCGGAGATGAGTGGCATCGAGTGTGGGGATCTGCGGCTCGCCGGCGAGCGTGGCATCTGCCGCATCGCCTACCCAGCGTCTCAATGCAGCCTGCGCCCGCCCCACATTGAGCTCCAACTCGTCGCGGCGATCGGCGAGCCGCAACGCTTCCTGGCGAGTGGCGATCGCATCCGCAGGGAGCGCTCGGCCCGCGGCAACGCGAGCGTTCACCGTGTCCTGCAGGACGCGATTCTCGCGTTCCAGTGCACCGAACAGAGCTAGACGTTTCTCGGCGAAGTAGCGATTCAGCCAGGCCAGCGCGGTTGCCCGTTTCACGATCTGGCGTTCGGCGGCGAGCAGCGCGCGCTCGCGCGCGGTCAGCGCCTGTGCCACTTCCGATCGCGCCTTGCGTTTGGCGGCGTTGAGCATCTCCTGCGCCCAGCCGATCTTGCCCTGCGTCATGGAGTCGCTGGTGAGGCTGAACGGGTCAGGACCGGTCACCGGAACATTGTCTAGACCGAGGACGAGGCGCGGATCGGGAAGTTGGCCGGCGCTGATCTGCGCGGCTGCGGCCCCTTCGGCCGACGCCTGACGGGCGGCAACCTCCGGCGCACGGGCCACAGCGATGTCCAGCGCTTGGGACATGGTGAGGGTTCGTTGCGCATGGGCGAAGCTCGGCGCTGCCGCCAGCACGGCAAGGAACACCGTTGCGCGCACCAAGCCAGCGCGGGCTCGCAAAACGATAAGAGACATGGGACATCCTCCGCAGTCAGAAGGCAATGCAATGCACGCGGCAACGGTCCAAGACAACGACCGTGTGCCGCGACAGCGAGCCTTCAGGCGCTAATTGCGGAGGATGCGATTGAAGAGGTAGAGCGGCGGCCAACCCGGCGGAGGTTCACCGAGTTGAGCGGCTACGATGCGCGGCGACTGGATGTCTGCCTGAGCCTGCGGCGCGAGCGCAATGACGTACAGGACTACTACAGCGGGAATAGCTTCGAATGCGACCGAGGGAGTCGTGCTCTTGAGGGTCTGCTCGCAGCTTGCCTTACACAGCAGTGGCTGCTTCTGATCCATACCACCATCGTGTTCCTCGCAGCCAGGCATGGCCATGGCCGGTGGCTGCGGCGACAACGAGTCCATCTGCGGGCACGCATACGCCGCCGTCGCTGCCTGCATGAACAGCAGCAGCAGGATCAGGCCGGTTGCCACCCAGCTATTGTATTGCTTAGTGCTATGCACGATCGAACCTCATGAGTCGTCGATTATACACGCCACACACAGCGAAGTCGTGCGCTTGGCAGGCCAGCAAGCGTAGGCGAGAGGCCGCAAGACGGTGCGCGTTCAACGCTCAGAATTCGAAGCAGGCGAAGTCTTTTCGCGCCCACGGCGCGAGACGGGCTCGTAGTGGAGCGCAAGGGTCGCGCTCACTACTGTCCCGTCTGAAGCCTTTTTACCAGCGACTTACAGATCGCATACCGATGTACTGCCATGCCGAAGCAACCTGACGGCTGGCCAGGCGATGCGATCTTATCTGCACTTCCACTGCTGTCTGACTCGACGGGATGCTGTGGGCGAGAACGGCCAGTCCACTTCGCCGGGGCCTGGGTCGTGCTGGCCATCTTCGGCCCATGGGCCCATTTGGGGATCTGGGAGAGAGACGTTATCGTCTCAGCGCAGGGCGGGTGAACGCCTCAGTCGAACGGGTACCTGACGACGGCGTGTGCGATGAACAACTCCGCGCTAGGCCCCCTCACCCCAGCCCTCTCCCGCAAGGGGCATAAGCGTTAACTTAAGGCCACCCTCCCCTTCAAGGGGAGGGCTGGGGTGGGGATGGGTTCGTGTGCGAATCTGACCCATCCCCCTCCTAGCCTCCCCCTTGAAGGGGGAGGAAACGTGGTGTTCGCATGAGTTAAGTTAACGCTTATGCCCGCAAGGGGAGAGGGGGCTTGATGCGCGCTTCGCCCGTTCCCCTCACCCCAGCCCTCTCCCGCAAGGGGAGAGGGGGCGCTCGGAGGTACTTCCGAAGTCGCGGTTTCTAGGCCACTGGTCGTAACTGCGGTATTCGCGGGTCGCTGCTCGCAACGACGTCTTCTCCTCCGCGATCTTCTGCGCCTGCGCGATTCTGCGGTGAGAGGTAGGCCTTCGAAGTGTTAGCCCCGCGCCGCGGAGCGCAGCACGCGCAGCGCAGCGCACGCAGCGCCGTAGCCGTTGTCGATGTTCATCACGGGCAGGCCGGGTGCGCAGCTCGACAGGATCGAGTGCAGTGCCGAATTCCCGCCTGCGGCCACGCCATACCCTACCGAGGTCGGTACTCCGATTACCAGCCCGGGCACCAGGCCGGCGAGGACCGTGGGCAGCGCCGCGTCCATCCCGGCGACCGCAATGACCACGGGCATCGGTCGGATCTCGTCGATGCGCTCGAGAAGCCGCCATAGTCCCGCGACCCCTACGTCCGTGATCTCCACCACCGGTTCGCCGTAGTAGCGCAGCGTCCGCGCCGCCTCTCGGCTCACCGCGACGTCCGACGTGCCTGCGGCCACGATTGTCACGCGTGGCGCACCGCCAACCGGCGCATGCGGCGAGTCGAAGAAGCCGGTGCGCGAGACCGGTTCGTAGTCGATACGGGCGCGGTGATGCTCGGGCAACTCGATGAACTGGGTCTCGTGCAGGCGCGTGAGCAGCAGGCGCAGCGCCTTTTCCTGGGCCTGGTCGAGAATGCGCGAAACGTGGCCGGTGGTCTTGCCGGAGCAGAAGATTGCTTCGTCGAAGCCGATGCGGGCGGCGCGCTGCAGGTCGAGCTTGATGTCGTGGTCCATGAGAAACGGCGTGAGGAGTGAGGAGTGAGGGGTGAGGAGCTAAAGGCGCGATAGCGCCTCATACGTCGTTGCGTCTCGACGTCAGCGGGCAACTCGGCGCGACGCTGCCGAGTGCTTTGCTCCTCACTCCTCACCCCCACTCCTCACGCCGTTCGCTTGATATGCAGGAAAGCACTGCCGACGCGATACGGCTCGAAGGCCACCTGCCGCTCGTGTCCACCGGCGACGAACAGGTCGTGGACTCTAGAGCGCAGGGCGTCCTGCTCGCGGCCGTCGAGCCGCTCGAGCGTCGCGGCATCCAGCTCGATGACGATTCCGGTCGCTCGCACGCGGCAGCGCACCGTCCCGGGCTGCGCCGCCTGCCTCACCAGTTGCTCGGTCGCATGCACCAGCGCCAGCACCGCGGGATCGATCGCAATGCCGGTTTCCACACGGCTGGACAGGCAGGGCGAAGCGGGCAGCTCGGCGACTGCGCCCAAGCCCAATTGGCGGGCGAGGGCGCGCACATCGCTCTTGCGCAGACCGGCTTCCACAAATGGATGACGCACCCCGTGCTCCCGGGCGGCGAGCAGGCCGGGGCGATATTCACCGAGGTCGTCCAGGTTGGTGCCCGAGACAATCTGCGCCCCGGTGTGCGGCCGGATCGCCCCGTACAGGCTGGTCTTGCAAAAGAAGCAACGGTTGACCGGGTTGCGCATGTAGTCGGCGTTGCCGAACTCGCCGGCGTCGATCACGCGCAGGCTCCAGCCTTCACGCTCGGCCAGCGCCCGGGTACGCTGCGTGGCCTCGTGCGGCACGGCCGGCGAAACCGCGTGATACATGACGCAAGGCGGCCCCGGCATGCGATGGGCGAAAGCCGCGAGGGTCAAGCTGTCCACGCCCCCGCTGACCGCCACTGCTACCTCGCCCATGGCGGACAGCACGCTCTCCAAGGCCGCCGGTCGGGGCGTCTGCTCACCCATTTTTCTTCAACCCTCCGGCCTCTTTCGTTCAACCCCCTGGCGTCTTTCTTCGACCCCTGGGCCTCGGCGTCGCGCCGCGCTTCGTCGCGGCCGGCGCGCCCGCCGCGCACCGCGAGCAGATCGTCGCTTTCCACCTTGACCGTCGCGGCATCCGGACGCTCCGCCAGCTTGACCCGCAGCCTGCGCCCGCCGACCTCGACCGTCTCCTGCCGCCGCGCCAGCACGCGCCGTTCGACGATCTGACAGCGCAGGCCCAGGGTCGCCGTCTCGTTGAAGCAGGCGTCGATGACCTGCTCTGCGCCTTCCGGCTGCGCCAGCACCTGGACATGCGCTGTCATCCGGCCCTTCTTGCCGAAGGCAGGCATCTGCAGCACGTCCAGCACCGCCGGATGCGCTCGCAGATGATCCAGGGCGATGGCGAGATCCTCTGGCGATTGATCGTCCACTTCGAACGCGATCGCCGCAATGCGGTCGGTTCCCGATTCTGCCCGGACATCCTCGAACACCAGCACGCGCAGCACGTTGCTGATGCCGCGGAAGACCTTGCTGCCGAAACCGTAGCCGCTGCGCAGCAGACGGCGCGGTATGCGCTCCGCGGACTGGCTGGCGTTCAGGTGCTTCAGTATTGCCGCCCCGGTAGGGGTCACCCGTTCGCCGGCGAGTCCGTCATCCACGAACTCGTAACCCTCGAGCAGCCGCGCGGCCGCCGGTGAAGGCACCGGCAGCGGGCCGTGCGCGGTCCTGGTCCGCCCGCGGCCCAGCGGCAGCGTGGACACCGACCAGCTGGCGCCGGGCAGTGCGGTGACGAGAGCGGCGGCGCCGACGATGTCCGCGATCGAGTCCCAGCCGCCCAGCTCGTGGAAGCTCACCTCATCGGTGGACCGGCCATGGATCTCACCCTCCACCTCTGCAAGCAGAGAGAAGATTGCCACGGCACGCTCGGCCACCTCACCTACCAGCCCGCTCGCGCGCAGGTAGTCGCGGATCTGCGCGAACGGGGTCTCATCGTGCGCATGATCCAGGCCGTGCATGTGCGCGCGGCGGTGCGCTTGATCGTGCGGATCTTCAACCAGGAAGCGCAGTCCGGTGAGCGCGTGGTCGCGGTGCTCGACCACCGAGCAAATCACCTCCGACGGCAGCCCGGCCGCGCGGATCGCGCTGAGCATGGGCTCGCGCAGATCCGGGAAAGCGTCCAGCATGGCGGCGATGAACATGTCGCCCGCCACGCCGCCGACGGCGTCGAGGTGGAGGTGCATGGTGTGGCGCTAAGCTCCCGTCCCCTTCAAGCCTGGGGTGGGGACGGGCAACAGTGGAAGCGCTCCGGGGATGGGTTTTGAAGTGCGGGCATCACCCATCCCCCTCCTAGCCTCCCCCTTGAAGGGGGAGGAACGGATTGGTCGCAGGCACAGCGTGTTGAAGAATGCAGATCAAACGTGCGCCGCCTCGTGGTGCTTGGCGAGCATCGGGTAGAGCGTGCCCTTGGCGTCGAACTTGAGGGCTTCGGGTTCGCCCACCACCTCGAACGTCGCGGGGTCGGCGCGCACCTGCGCCATCAGCGGCTCGGATACGTGGATATCCACGAGGTCCAGCGTGGTGCGGATACGTACGATCCTGCAGTCCTGCGGCTTCACCCGCACCACCGTCTTCACCGCGAGCTGGATCGCTTCCTGATCGGTGTTCATGATCATCGGGATCATCCCGCCGTCCAGGTAGGTCGAGGCGATGATGTTGGCGTAGGTCTTGGGGATGTCCATCTCCTTGTACAGGCGCAGGGTGGTGACATCCGCGACGCCGATGCCGCAGGCATTGCCGTGCGTCTCCGGGCGTGAGGCCGAGCACGACGATCTTCTTCACCAGCGGCTTCATGCTCCATTCGATGAAGCGGTTGTTGCGGCCGGTGATGTTGGGGTCCATGCCCGCGCCGCTGATGTTCTTGCCGATCTTCTCGACGATGAGCACGTCCACTTCGTCGAAGCAGATGCGCGCCATCATCTCCTTGGCCTTGGCCTGCAGGAGCGGCTCGCGCTCCCAGAGCTGGCTGGCCGGCACGGCTTCGATGATCGCGGTCTCGTCGGCGGCGTTCTCCACCATGCCCACGCCGAACAGGAAGTTCTTCTTCGACATGATGAACTTCGCGGTCTTGGGCAGCAGCTCGCCGAAGACGTCCATGCCGTTGGTGTGCAGCTCGGTGGCGCCGGTGATCTTGCCCATGCCGATGGTCATCATCTTGACGATGCCGCTCTCGATGGGCGCGCGGAAGTTGGTGTGCGGCTTGATGCGGCAGACGAAAGCCACCCCGTCGGCGGCGGCCGCGAGCTTGTCCATGTAGACAGGCATGCCGTCGACCTTGCCCAGCTCCACGACCTCCATCTGCGACTGGATCGGGCAGCCCACATAGCTCTCGGTGATGCCGTAGTCCTCGAGCACCTGGCGCTGGCCCTCGGGGGTGGCGCCACCGTGGCTGCCCATGGCCGGAAAGATGAAGGGCTTGGCGCCCAGCGCCTTGAGCTCGGCCACCACCTGTTTCACGCACTCGGCGATGTTGGCGATGCCGCGGCTGCCCACGCCGAGCGCAATGGTCATCCCGGGCTTCACGGTGCTGCGCACCTCGGGCCGCTTGAACTGGTCGGCCACCACCTGGCTGACGTTGTCGATCCGCGTGGTCTTGAACTTCTGCCGGATGTGGACCATGCGGGGCAGCGCGATGTCCAACCCGCCCGCGATGTTGACTTCGATGCGATCGCCGATCATCTTCCCCTCCGTAGCCGGTGGCCTGAATACCCTGTGAAAGTCAGCCATTTTACCCCTTAAAGCCTTGAACCGCAGAGGCGCGGAGGCGCGGAGAAACCCCGTTTGATTCAGGGGGATGGCACAGACTCGCGCACGCCCGGATCGGGCGCCTGCGCTGGCGGAAACGATCCCCCTCTCCCCAGCCCTCCTCCCGACGAGGGGTGCCCGCGCAGCGGGCGGGTGTGTGATCTCACCTCCAATCGCGGCTTAACGCGTGCGAGCTCTCGCGCCCCCCAAGGCCAAAGGGCTTGTTGTTCCTCCTGAAGGATCGGATGCGACTTTAACTGGAAGCTCGGGAGCCCTCACATCTGCCGGTCCTCACCAAGGGAGAGGGGCTCTTCTTCTTGCGGGCAGTTCTCTGCGCCTCTGCGCCTCTGCGGTTCAGGGGTAGCGCAGTAGGTCTTCAGCCGGAAACGAGCGAAGCGTAAAGCTCGACATACTTCGCAGCGCTCGCCTCCCAGCTGAAATCCCTGGCCATGCCGCTCTTCTGCAGCTGGCGCCAGAGCTTCTTGTCGCCGAATGCGCGCACCGCGCGCTGCACCCCGTCCAGCAGCGCCGGCCGCGTCATGGGCGAGAACAGGAACCCGGTTGCGGTCTTGTTGGCGATGGTCTCGGGCGTGCAGTCCACGATCGAGTCGACCAGCCCGCCGGTGGCGTGCGCGACCACCGGGGTGCCGTAGCGCTGGCTGTACATCTGGTTCAGGCCGCAGGGCTCGAAGCGCGAGGGCATCAGGAAGATGTCGGCGCCGGCTTCGCTCTGGTGGGCCATGCTCTCGTCGTAGCCGACATGAACGCCGACCTTGCCGGGGTAGGTACGCACCAGCTGCTGGAACCCTTCCTGGAGACTTGCATCGCCCGAGCCCAGCACGGCGAGCTGGACAGGCATGCGCACGAGTGCCGCCGCGCTTTCCAGCACGAGATCGAAGCCCTTCTGATCGGTGAAGCGGCCGATCAAGCCCACCAGGGGCACGGCCTCGTCGGCGGTGAGGCCCAGCCGGTGCTGCAGCGCGCGTTTGTTCTCCAGCTTCACAGGCAGGCGCGTCGCGTTGTAGTACTTGGCGATGTAGGGATCGGTCTCCGGGTCCCACGCATCGGTGTCGATGCCGTTGAGGATCCCCGTCAGCACCGGCGCACGATGCGCCAGCAGCCCCTGCAGGCCCATGCCCAGCGGCTCGCGCTGGATCTCGCGCGCGTAGGTCGGGCTGACGGTGGTGATGCGATCGGCGTAATGCAGGCCGCCCTTGAGGAAGGACATGTTGCCGTAGTACTCGACACCATCCGGGCTGAAGGCCGAGGGCGGCAGCCCGAGCCGGCTCAACGTGACGGGTGGAAAGACTCCCTGGTAGGCGAGATTGTGGATCGTCATCACGCTGCGCGCCTTGTCACCCGGCATGAAGTGCAGGTACGCCGGCCCCAGCCCGGCCTGCCAGTCGTTGGCAATGCAGCACCTGCGGTCGCCAGCTGATGGGCGAATGCGCGCTCGCCAGGATCGCGCCCAGGTAGGACAACAGGCCGAAGCGCAGCTCGTTGTCGGGCCAGTCCTTGCCGGTGGTGTCCTGGTAGGGGCCGCCGGGACGCTCGTAGAGCTGGGGGCAATCGACGATCAACAGCGGCACCCCGCCCGGCAGCTTGCCGGCCAGCAGCTGGCTGCCCGGCAGCTCGCCCAGCGCCGGCAGGGAAGCCAGCCGCCCCTTCGACTTGACCCCTTCCATCACGGCCGGATAGCCGGGCATCAGCACGCGCACGTCCACACCCTGATACATGAGCGCGGTCGGAAGTGAGCCGCTCACGTCGGCCAGTCCACCGGTCTTTACCAGGGGCGCCACCTCGGAGGTGACGAACAGGACCGAATGCTTGTTCTGGGCCATCACCAGCGCTCCGGCTCGAGCACCAGCGCGGCCAGCGGAGGCAGGGTGATGGCGGCGGAAAAGCCCAGCCCCATCCACGGCAGCGCCTGCGCCTCGATGCCGCCGGCATTGCCGGCGTTGCTGCCGCCGTAGTGGGCCGAGTCGCTGTTGAGCACTTCGCTGTAGCGCCCGCCGGCAGGCAGCCCGATGCGGTAGTTCACGCGCGGCACCGGGGTGAAGTTGAGCACCACGACGGCAAACGCGCCATTGCGCGCACGGCGCAGGAAGCTGATGGTGGAGTGATCGGCGTCGTGGCAGTCGATCCAGCTGAAGCCCTCTGGGGTGAAGTCCTGCTCGTGCAGCGCCGGGAGATCGCGGTGCAGGCGGTTGAGGTCCCGCACCAGCCGCTGCACGCCGATATGCCAATCGATCGGCGAGCAGCCCCCAGTCGAGCTCCCAGCTCGCGCGCCATTCGCGCCCCTGGGCGAGCTCGTTGCCCATGAAGTTGAGCTTCTTGCCCGGCGAGACGAACTGGTAGGAAAACAGCAGGCGCAGGTTGGCGAACTCCTGCCAGGTGTCGCCCGGCATCTTGTCCAGCAACGCGCCTTTGCCATGGACGACCTCGTCATGGGACAGCGGCAGCAGGAAGTTCTCGGTGTACGCGTAGAGCTGGCCGAAGGTGAGCTGGTTGTGGTGGTAGCGGCGATGGATCGGATCGAGGTGCATGTACGACAAGGTGTCGTTCATCCACCCCATGTTCCATTTCACGGAGAACCCCAGTCCCCCCAGGTAGGTGGGCCGGGACACCATCGGCCAGGCGGTGGACTCCTCCGCCAGCGTCAGCGCCCCGGGGAACTCTTCGTGGACCATCACATTGAGCTCGCGCAGGAAAGCGATGGCCTCCAGGTTCTCCCGCCCGCCGTAGCGGTTGGGCAGCCACTCGCCCGCTTTGCGCGAGTAGTCGAGGTACAACATGGAGGCGACCGCATCGACTCGCAAGCCGTCGGCGTGAAACTCGGACAGCCAGTAGTGGGCGCTGGAGAGCAGGAAGCTCACGACCTCGCTGCGCCCGTAGTTGAAGATGTGCGTTCCCCAGTCCTGATGGAACCCCAGCCGCGGGTCCTCGTGCTCGTACAGCGCGGTGCCGTCGAAGCGCGCCAGCGCCCAGCCGTCCATCGGGAAGTGCGCCGGCACCCAGTCCACCAGCACGCCCACGCCGGCCTGATGGAAGGCATCGACCAGCGCACGCAGGTCGTCGGGCGATCCGAAACGAGCGGTGGCAGCGAAATAGCCGGTGGTTTGATAGCCCCAGGACTCGTCCAGCGGATGCTCGCTCACCGGCAGCAGCTCGACATGCGTGAAGCCCATGTCGCGCACGTAGGGGACCAGGTGCTCGATGAGCTCGCGGTAGCTGTAGAAACGTCCGTCGGGATGGCGCTTCCACGAGCCCAGGTGCACTTCGTAGATGCTCATGGGAGCATGCTGCCAGTCCCAGTTGCGGCGCCGCTGCATCCAGGCCTCGTCACCCCATGCGTAGGCGTCCTCCGCCCGCACCCGGGCGGCGGTGCCGGGCCGGCGCTCGAACTCGCGCGCGTACGGGTCGGTCTTGAGCATCAGCTCGCCGGTAGCGCGGTTGCGGATCTCGTACTTGTACAGCGCGCCCTCGCGCAGGTCCGGTACGAACAGCTCCCACACGCCGCTGGACCCGTGCACCGCCATTGGATGCATGCGGCCGTCCCAGCGGTTGAAATCCCCGACCACGCTGACACGCTCGGCATTGGGCGCCCACACCGCGAAGCGGGTTCCCGTGACGCCCCCGCGCTCCTCGATGTGGCTGCCCAGCGCGCGCCAGGCCTGGCGCAGGCGCCCCTCGTTGAACAGATACAGATCATGCCCGCTCAATACCGGCGCGAAAGCGTAGGGGTCGTGCAGCTCGCGCACTTCGCCCGCCCTCGCTCACGCCCAGCACATAGGGCGCCGCGGGCGGCTGCGGCCCCCTCCACTCGAACACACCGGCGCGGTGCACGCGCTCGAGCGGGGCGACGCCTGTGGGCAGCCGCAGCCACACCGCATCGGCCTGGGGCTGAAACACGCGCAGACGCCAGCCTTCGGGTGTGTGATGCAGGCCAAGCAGCCGGAAGGGGTCGTGCAGGCGCGCCGACAACAGGGCGTCGATGAGGGGGTCGGGAGCCAGGGATGGGGAGCTCATGCAAGGGTGGGCGGTGCGGGCCGCAGATTGTCAGGGCCAGGGTAGCCGGGGCCGGACACCGCACGTATTATAGGCGGCGGGAGCGGGGTTTCCCAGCCGTTGCCCTGTACCCAGTCACACAACCGCCGGCCGCCGCGGGAGCGGCAGACTGCGCAAGCCGAGGACGACCACAACCATGGCACAGGATTCTTCGAGCAGCGAAGCGCGCGGTCCGGCCGGGCCGGACGTGCGCTTTATCAGCCAGCTGACCAGCAGCACCTATGGCCTGATCCTGGCGGGCGGGCGCGGCAGCCGTCTGATGCAACTCACGGACTGGCGCGCCAAGCCGGCCGTGCCTTTCGGGGGCAAGTTCCGCATCATCGACTTCCCCCTGTCCAACTGCGTGAACTCGGGCATCCGCCGAATCGGCGTGGCCACACAGTACAAGTCCCACAGCCTGATCCGCCACCTGCAGCGCGGCTGGAGCTTCCTCGACGGGCGCTTGAAGGAGTTCATCGACTTGCTGCCCGCCTCGCAGCGCGTGGGGGAGGACACCTGGTATCAGGGCACTGCGGATGCCGTCTACCAGAACATGGACATCCTCAAGAGCAACAATCCCGAGTACATCCTGATCCTGGCCGGCGACCACGTCTACAAGATGGACTACGGGCGCATGCTCGCCTATCACGTCTTCAAGCAAGCGGACATGACCGTCGCTTGCATCGATGTGCCCGTCGAGGAGGCGCGCGGCTTCGGCGTGATGGGCGTGGACGAGGACATGCGCGTGCGCTCGTTCCTGGAGAAGCCGGCCAGCCCGCCATCGATCCCCGGGCAGCCCGGGCGTGCGCTCGCGAGCATGGGCATCTACGTGTTCAACGCCAGGTTCCTGTACGAGCAGCTCGCGCGCGACGCCGACGAGCCCAAGTCCAGCCACGACTTCGGCAAAGACATCATCCCGCACCTGGTGTCGCGCTACCGCGTGTACGCGCACAGCTTCTTCGACAGCTGCGTCGGGATGAACGACAACCGCGCCTACTGGCGCGATGTGGGCACGGTGGACGCCTACTGGGAGGCCAACGTGGATCTCATCCACGTCACTCCGGAGCTCAACCTGTACGACAAGATCTGGCCGATCTGGACCTACCAGGAGCAGCTGCCGCCGGCCAAGTTCGTCTTCGACGACGACGGCAGGCGCGGTACCGCATTGGATTCCATGGTATCGGGCGCCTGCCTGCTCAGCGGCTCGACCGTGCGCCGTTCGGTGCTGTTCTCCAACGTGCGCGTGCACAGTTTTTGCACTATCGAGGACGCCGTGATCCTCCCGGACGTGATGGTGAACCGCCATGTGCGCCTCAAGCGGGTGGTGATCGACAAGGGCGCCGTGCTGCCCGAGGGCTTCAGCGCCGGCTTCGATCCCGAAGAGGACCGCCAGCGCTTCCACGTCAGCGAGAAGGGCATCACCCTGATCACCCCCGACATGCTGGGCCAGAAGATCCATCACTGACGAGTACGCATGAGCGAACCCCGCAAGCTCACGCTGGTGCTGCTGTGGCACATGCACCAGCCCGATTTCCGCGACCAGGACAGCGGCGAGTTCCGCCATCCCTGGGTCTATCTGCACGCGCTGAAGGACTACTCCGACATGGCCGCGCACCTGGAGGCGCACCCGGGCGTGCGCGCGGTGGTGAACCTGGTGCCGGTGCTGCTCGACCAGCTCGAGGACTATGCGCAGCAGTGCGCCAGCGGGCAACTGCGCGATCCGCTGTTGAAGGCGCTGACGCACGAGGAGCCCGATCGCCTCACGCGGCAGGAGCGAGTGCGTCTGCTCGATCAGTGCTTCCGCGCCAACCACACCAAGATGATCGAGCCCTTCGCGCCGTTCAAGCGCCTGCGCGATCTGTACGAGTTCACCCAGGCGCACGGCGGCGAGGCCGAGCGGTATCTTTCCGGGCAGTACTTCGCGGATCTGGTGACCTGGTATCACCTGGTGTGGACCGGCGAGACTGTGCGCCGCTCGCATGAGCCCGTGGTCCGGCTGATGAGCCAGGGGGAGGGCTTCAGCTATGCGCAGCGCATGGAGCTGTTTCAGCTGATTGCCACGGTGCTGCGCGAGGTCGTCGGGCGCTACCGCAAGCTCGCCGAGGCTGGCCGCGTGGAGCTGTCGACCACCCCCTACTGCCACCCGATCGGTCCGCTGCTGCTCGACTTCGCCTGCGCGCGCGAAGCGATGCCCGACGCGCCGCTTGCCCGAGGCGCAATGCTATCCGGGTGGACGCTCGCGCCTGGGCTGGCACCTCGATCACGCGATCGCCAGCCATGGCCGACATTTCGGTTCGCGTCCAGCGGGAATCTGGCCGGCCGAGGGTGCGGTATCGATGCCCTTTGCCCGCCTGCTGGCGCAAGCGGGCGTGCGCTGGATAGCCAGCGGGGAAGGCGTGCTCGCCAACTCGTTGCGCAAGAGCAAGCTGCCCACCGAGGAGCGTGGCCGCTACCTCTACCGCCCCTATCGGCTGGAGGAGGGACCGGCGTGCTTTTTCCGCGACGGGCGCCTCTCCGACCTGATCGGCTTCGAATACAAAGACTGGCACGGCGCGGATGCAGCCAGCCACTTCGTCAACCAGCTCGAGCAGATCCTCGCGGCCGCGCCCGCGGGCGAGGAGCCGGTGGTGAGCGTGATCCTCGACGGCGAGAACGCCTGGGAGTACTACCCGTACAACGCCTACTACTTCCTGCACGACCTGTACGGCGCACTGGAGAAGCATCCGCATATCCGCACCGCCACCTGCAGCGACGTGCTGGCGCGCGGGCCGGCTGCGCCCGCCCTGCCTCAGCTCGTGGCGGGCAGCTGGGTCTACGGCAACCTGTCGACCTGGATCGGGTCGCCGGACAAGAACCGGGCGTGGGATCTGCTGGCCAAGGTCAAGCAAAGCTACGATCTGGTGACGGCCAGCGGACGCCTGTCCGCCGAGGAAGCCGCAGCGGCCTCGTCCCAGCTCGCCGTATGCGAGGGCTCCGACTGGTTCTGGTGGTTCGGTGACTACAATCCGCACGATTCGGTGGCGGCCTTCGATCGCCTGTTCCGCGACAATCTTTGCCGCCTCTACCAGCTGCTCAAGCTCATGCCGCCGCGCGAGCTCGACGAGCCGGTGAGCCGCGGCAAGGTCGACGCTCAGACCACCGGCGCGATGCGCCGCGCTGCCTGAACCCGGAATGGAGCCGCCAAGACGCCAAGACGCCAAGAAACCCGGAGAGATTCCACCCACTGCAGGACGTTTGAGGCAGTAGCGGCAAGCGCAGAAAGGTGCAGACTATTCTGCCCATGTTCCGACGATCAAGATTCTCGGTTCCTTGCGTAGCCTTGACTGCGGCGCACTGCGAACGACTCGATTCAGCCGGCTGTTCTTGGCGTCCTTGGCGTCTTGGCGGCCCACTCGGTTTTCATTTCGATGGCGACGCGCCAGTATCCCTGCTGCTGGGCGTGCATGCGCACCAGCCGGCCGGCAACTTTCCGGACGTGCTGGAGAAAGCGCACGCGCTGTGCTACCGCCCGTTCCTGCACACGCTGCACCGCTACCCGGACTTCAAATTCGCAGCGCACTTCAGCGGCTGGCTGCTGCAGTGGCTGTTCGATCGCTATCCGCAGGACATGGCGTTGCTGCGCGAGATGGTGGATCGCGGACAGGCGGAGCTGCTGGGCGGCGGCGATACCGAGCCGGTGCTCGCTTCGATCCCGACCCGCGACCGCATCGGCCAGATCCACGCCCTGGCGGACCGGCTGGAACGGCTGGTCGGGCGGCGGCCCAGGGGCGGCTGGCTCGCCGAGCGGGTCTGGGAGAGCGGCGTCGTCCCGGCACTCGCCGACGCCGGCGTGGAATACGTCCCCGTCGACGACTACCACTTCCTGTGCACCGGGCAAACCGCAGAGCAGTTGGGCGGGCATTTCTGCACCGAGGAGGACGGCCGCAGCGTAGGGTTGTTCCCGATTGCCGAGACGTTGCGCTACCGCATCCCCTTCTCCCCCGCCGCTGAGGCGGTCGCCTTCATCGAGCGGCAAGCCGAGAGCCGCCCGGGATCGGCGGCGATCTATTTCGACGACATCGAGAAGTTCGGTGTCTGGCCCCACACCCACGAGTGGGTGTACCAGAAGGGATGGCTGCAGCATTTCATCGAAACGGTGCTGTCCTCCCCGACGCTGTGCACACAACACTTCGACGCGTATCGTGCGGGCACGCCGAGCCGGGGCGTGGTCTACCTGCCCGCCACCTCCTACGTCGAGATGAACGAATGGACGCTGCCGGCGGAGCGGGCGCACGCCTATGCCAGCCTGGTCAAGCAGGAACAGGATCACGGCCGCTACGAGCGTGACAAGGGGTTTCTCCGCGGGGGCATCTGGCGCAACTTCCTGTCCCGCTACAGCGAGGCGAACTGGATGCACAAGCGCATGCTGGCGCTGTCTGCCCGGCTCGACGGGCTGCCAGCGGCGGCCCGCGGCGGGCGTCTGCGCGAGCTGCTGTACCGGGCTCAGGCCAACGATGCTTACTGGCATGGCCTGTTCGGCGGTTTGTACCTGCCGCACCTGCGCCGCGCCGTGTACGCCGCCATGCTGGAGCTGGAGGGCGAGCTGGACGGCATTTCGCCGCGCGCCAGCGGTTGCCCGCCTCGACGCCGACCTGGACGGTGCCGAGGAAGTGTTTGTACACAACGGTATCCTGCAACTGGTGGCGCGTCGCGACAGCGACGCCGCGGTGATCGAGCTGGACTCCTATTCGCTGCGCCACAACTTCGGTGACACGCTCAGGCGCCGCGAAGAGCACTACTACCGCAAGATGCACGTGGGCGAGCACCAGCACTTCCAGGGCGAAGGCATCGCCTCGGCACATGACCGCGCCAGCTTCAAGCATGTCATCGCACCCGGGGACCTCGTTCCCGACACGCGTCCCCGGGGACTGTTCCTCGACCGGTGGCGGCGTGGCGATCAAAGCTGGCTGCCAGTCTATGCGGCGAGCGCGGGGCCAGGGATCGCGTTCGCGGGCGGCTGCGAAGGGCTGGCGGTAGTCAAGACGCTGAGCCTCGACGACAACCGCGTGACGGTCCGCTATGCGCTGCGCGCGCAGGCCGCCGGGCGCTTCGAGACCGAGCTCAATCTGGCGATGCCCAGTTGCGACGGCGTGCTCGGCCGCTACGTGTTCGAGGGCGGCATTCCCGGCGGCTTCGGCCAGCCCCTCAGCCTGGTTACCATGACCATGCTCAGCCTGGAGGACGCAGTGCTGGGCGGGATGGTCGGGCTGCTCTGCAGTCCGCCGGCCGCGCTGGACGCCGGCCCGCACCATACCGTGTCGCAGTCCGAGGATGGCTTCGAGAAGATCATGCAGGCGGTCACGCTACGGCTCGCCTGGCAGGTTGAGGCGGGCGAGAGCGACATCACCGTCGCTCTCGAGGTGCGCAGAGCCTAAAGGCGCAGAGAACCGCAATTAGCACAGAGGACACAGAGGAACACAGAGGAATACAAGGGGAGAAGCAGTTGGCAGACGCGTGCCCACGGAGGGAACGACCGCGCACGCCGGCAACCACAGCTTTCGCAGAAGCATGCGCGTGCCGTTGTGGCCCTCCTCTGTGTTCCTCTGTGTCCTCTGTGGTGGATGAGGTTTCGTTTCACTCCTTCAGCATACAACTCCAGTCTTGAGCCGGGCGACCAGGCGCGCAAGGCCGGCGGGGTCGGCGGTCGTAGCTGGCGCCCTGAGGGTGCATGGTATGATTTCAAGCTCTTCCCGATCTCCCGTTCTGCGACGCAGATGCAGCCCCGCGATCCCGGCTCGAGCGCCCTGCTCACCGATCTGTACCAGCTCACCATGCTGCAGACCTACTACGAGCGGGGCATGACGGACACTGCCGTATTCGAGCTGTTCTTCCGGCGGCTGCCGCCCAAGGCGCGCAACTTCTTCGTGGCGGCCGGCCTGGAGCAGGTGGTGGAGTTCCTCGAGGGCCTGGCGTTCGCGCCCGAAGAGCTCGATTGGCTGGCGGGCCAGAACCGGTTCAGCCGCAGCACCCTCGAGCAGCTGGCCAAGTTGCGCTTCACCGGCGATATCTGGGCCATCCCCGAGGGCACGGTGATCTTCGCCAACGAGCCCATCATCCGCGTGTCGGCGCCGCTGCCCGAGGCGCAGCTGGTGGAAACCCGGATCATGAACATCCTGCATTTCCAGACCATGATCGCCAGCAAGGCCGCGCGCGCGGTCCTGCAAGCGCCCGGCAAGCTGCTGGTGGACTTCGGCCTGCGTCGCGCTCACGGGGCCGAGGCCGGGCTGTATGCGGCGCGCGCGACCTATCTCGCCGGGATGTCGGGCACGGCCACCGTGCTCGCTGGCCAGCGCTACGGCGTGCCGATCTTCGGCACCATGGCCCATTCGTTCATCCAGGCCCATGACAGCGAAACGCAGGCGTTCGAGAACTTCGCGCGCAGCCATCCCGACAACATCACGCTGCTGATCGACACCTACGACACGGAGGCGGCAGCGCGCAAGATCGTGCAGCTGGCGCCCGGTCTGGCCGCCGACGGCATCGGCATCCGCGCCGTGCGCCTGGACAGCGGCGATCTCGCCGAGCATGCACGCCAGGTCCGCGGCATCTTCGACGCCGGTGGCTTGCGCGAGGTGAAGATCTTCGCGAGCGGCGGGATCGACGAGTTTACCCTGCACGAGCTGCTCGCCGTGAAGCGCGCGCCCATCGACGGCTTCGGCATCGGCAGCGGCATGGACGCCTCTTACGATGTGCCCACGCTGGATTGCGCCTACAAGCTGCAGGAGTATAGGGGCCGGGCGCGCCGCAAACGCTCCGAGGGCAAAGCCACCTGGCCGGGCCGCAAGCAGGTGCTGCGCAGCTACACGGACAGCGGGCTGATGAGCGGCGATCTGCTGGCGCTCGAGGACGAACGCGACAGCGGCCAGCCGTTGCTGCGCCAGATCATGCGCGCCGGCCAGCGCCTGCCTGGCCTGGAGACGTTGGAGCAGGCCCGCGAGCGCTGCCGCGTCGAGCTCACCCGCCTGCCGCCCGCCCTGCGCGAGCTCGAGCCGGCTGCACCCTATCCGGTCGCGGTATCCGGCTCGCTGCGCGCCCTGGCAGACTCGGTCGATCGGGAGCAGGCCACCGCCTCCGCAGGCTGAGCCCGCGACCGACCTTGCGTCAAAGGTGGCCCGTGGCGACGGGTCACAAAGCTTGAACCGTTGCCCAGCCGAGGAGGAAACGCAGCATGCAACGACCCGTCCAGATCACCCTTCGCGACGTCGGACCCTCGGAGGCCCTGGAAGCGCATATCCGCGACAAGGCAGCGAAGCTGGAAGAGTTCTACCCGCAGATCACCGGTTGCAAAGTGACGGTGGAGATGCCCGCCCGCCACAAGCACCAGGGCAAGCTGTTCAATGTCCGCATCGACGTGCACGTGCCCGGCAGCGAGCTGGCGATCAACCGCGACCTGAACGAAGACATCTACGTCGCGCTGCGCGACGCGTTCGACGCCGCCAAGCGCCAGCTCGACGAGTACGGCCGCAAGCAGCGCGGCGACACCAAGAAGCACGCAATGACCTGGCGGCAGAAGAGCCGCGCCGGCCTCACCGACGAGGAAGGCTGAGGCCACGCGGCGGACGCCATGCGCGCATCGCGCAGGCTTGACTCCAGTCGAGCCGGTGACAGACTGCGGTGTCAGCGTCACTTCCATCCCCGGACCCCGCCATGCCCGTCGTCAACGCCACCGATCAGTGCCATCTTCGACGAGATCGCAGATCTGCTCGACATCCAGGGCGCCAACCCCTTCCGAGTGCGCGCCTACCGCAACGCAGCACGCACGGTCGGTGAGCTGGGCACCGACATCAACACCCTGATGGAGCAAGGCACGGCGGTCACCGACATCCCCGGCATCGGCGAGGACCTCGCCAACAAGATCAACGAGATCATCCAGACCGGTCACTGCCAGTTCCTGGAAAAGCAGCGCAAGGAAGTGCCTCCCGCCGTGATCGCGCTCTTGCGTGTTCCCGGCCTGGGACCGAAGCGCGTGCGGATCCTGTGGCACGACCTGAAGATCCAGACCCTCGATCAGCTCCTGCAAGCGGCCAAGGATGGGCGCATCCGCGAGCTCCCGGGATTCGGTGCGAAGACCGAGCAGAAGATCATCGACTCGGTCCAGGACCACCTGGGCGAGGCGCACCGCTTCAAGCTCAGCGAAGCGGCGCAGTTCGCGCGAGGCGCTGGCCGCACACCTGCGCAAGGTCCAGGGCGTGAAGCGGGTGGAGATCGCCGGCAGCTTCCGGCGGATGAAGGAGACCGTAGGCGACCTGGACATGCTGGCCGTGGCCGCCAAGAGCAGCCCCGTGATGGAACGCTTCGCGCGCTACGAAGAGGTGAAGGAGGTTTTGTCCAGCGGACCTACCCGCAGCACGGTGATCCTGAAGAACGGCATCCAGGTCGACCTGCGGGTGCTCCCGCAGGAGAGCTACGGCGCGGCGCTGCAGTACTTCACCGGCTCCAAGGCGCACAACATCCTGATCCGCCGCATGGCCCAGGACCAGGGTCTGAAGATCAACGAGTACGGGGTGTTCCGGGACGAAAAGCGCATCGCCGGGGAGACCGAGGAGTCGGTGTACGCAGCCGTGGGGCTGCCCTGGATCCCGCCCGAGCTGCGCGAGGACCGCGGTGAGATCGAGGCCGCGCGTGCGGGGACGCTGCCCAGGCTGGTTGAGCTGGCCGACCTGAAGGGCGACCTGCATGCTCACTCGCAGGCGAGTGACGGACACGACACCATCGCCGAGATGGCGCAGGCGGCCGAAGCGCACGGTCTCGACTACATCGCCATCACCGACCCCGTCAAGCACCTCACCGTCGCCCACGGACTCGACACCGTCCGCTTGCGGAAGCACATCGCACGAGATCAAGAAGCTGAATGCCGGGCTCGCTGGCATCACAGTGCTGGCAGGGATCGAGGTGGACATTCTCGAGGACGGCAGTCTGGATCTGCCCGACGCCGTGCTGGCCGAGCTCGACGTCGTGGTCGCCGCCGTCCACAGCCAGTTCGATCTGCCGCGAGCCACAGCAGACGGCGCGCATCCTCAAGGCGCTCGACAACCCGCATGTGCACATCCTCGCGCATCCGGGCGGGCGCTTGATCGACGAGCGCGAGCCCTACGACGTCGACATGCAGCAAGTGATGCGCACTGCACGCGACCGCGGAGTGGCGCTGGAGCTGAACGCGGACCCGCAGCGCCTCGATCTCATCGACACGTACTGCCAGATGGCGCAGGACGAGGGCGTGCCGGTGGCGATCAACTCGGCGCGCGCAACACCTTCGAGCTCGACAGGCTGCGCTTCGGCGTCGGCCAGGCCCGCCGCGGCTGGCTGGAGAAGACAGGACGTAGCTGAACACCCGCAGCCTCGAGGAGCTGCGCGCCTGGCTGCGGCGCTGAAACGAGAGCGGGGGGCGGTCTCGCCGGGCCACTGCTCGACCACTCGCCCTGGGCCGCCAGCTTCTGTTGCGGTCCCCGGCCTGCTAGGCTAGCGCGCCGCAACAGACAAGAAAGGGGCTGCCATGAACGAACACCTCGACGCTTTCGATCAGGTCCGGCGCACCGCCATCGATCTGGGCATGAACTTCGGGCCGAAGGTGCTGGTCGCCGTGATCATCCTCGTGGCGGGCTACTTCGCGGGCCGCTGGGTCGGCAAGCTGACCGGACGCTCGCTCGCGCGTATCGAGCTCGAACCGCCGGTGCGTCACGCTGATCGTCAGGCTGGTGCGGGTGCTGGTGCTGGCGCTGTTCGCGCTCTGGCCCTGCAAAACCTCGGCATTCGAGCTGCTGCCGCTGCTGGCCGGCCTGGGTGTGCTCGGGGCCGGCATCGCGCTCGCCACGCAAGGCGTGCTGGGCAATGTGGTGGCCGGGCTCACCATCATCTTCACCAAGCCATTCCGCGTCGGCGAGTACGTCTCCATACTCGGCGAGGAAGGCGATGTGCGCACGATCTCGCTGTTCAACACGACGCTCGGCCATCCCGACCGCTCGCGGGTGGTGATCCCCAACCGCAAGATCGTCGGCGAGATCCTGCACAACTACGGGCAGATCCGCCAGCTCGACATCGTCGTGGGGGTGGCCTACAGCACCGATCTGAACCAGGCGCTCGGCCGCGATCAGCGAGATCATGCAGTACAATCCTCGCGTGCTGAAGGATCCCGCACCGGTGATCCAGGTGCGGCTGCTCGCCGACTCCTCGATCGACATCGCGGTGAAGCCGTGGGTCAAAGTGCCCGACTACGTGCAGGCGGGCGGCGAGATCAACCAGGCGATCGTCGAAACCTTCCGTGGCCGCAACATCGTGATCCCGTTCCCGCAGCAGGAGGTGCGCATCCTGTCCGGTGCGGGTTGATACGCCCGGCGTGGGACCCGCGCAGAGCCCGGTGTATCCAGAGGAGGGCTTACAACCTCCAGACCCTCACGCTGGCGGCCTGGAGCGCCTTCCTGTCGAAGCGCGACTTTACGTCGACGAAGCAGCCGCCCCGTCGCAGCATCGCCACGTAATCGCGGGACGGACGCTGCAGGTAGTCCTGGTGCGCCACTGCCAGCACCACGGCATCGGCCACCGGAAGCGCGTCCCAATCCGTCAACCCGATGCCGTACTCCTCGTGGGCATCGGCGGGGGCTGCAATCGGATCGTGCACGGTCACCTCGACACCATAGGTCTGCAGCTCGTGGATCACGTCCACCGCGCGCGAGTTACGCAGGTCCGGGACATCTTCCTTGAAGGTGAGCCCGAGCACGTTGACCTTCGCACCCTTGATCGGACTCCCGCCGGCGATCATCTGCTTGACGGTCTGCTCGGCGATGAACTTGCCCATGCCGTCGTTGATCCGGCGGCCGGCAAGAATCACCTGCGGGTGATAGCCAATCACCTCCGCCTTGTGCGTCAGGTAATACGGATCCACGCCGATGCAGTGCCCGCCCACCAACCCGGGGCGGAAAGGCAGAAAGTTCCATTTCGTCCCCGCCGCCTCCAGCACCTCCAGAGTGTCCAGGCCGAGTTTGTCGAAGATGATGGCGAGCTCGTTCATCAGCGCGATGTTGAGGTCACGCTGGGTGTTCTCGATGACTTTAGCGGCCTCTCCCACCCGAATGGAGCTGGCGCGATGCACACCCGCGGACACGATCGCGCCATAGAACTCAGCCAGGGTATCCAAGGTCTCGGGAGTGTCCCCGGCCACGACCTTTACGACCGTAGACAGCGTGTGCTTTTTATCGCCCGGGTTGATGCGCTCCGGTGAGTAGCCCACGAAGAAGTCCCGTTTCCACCGCTTGCCCGAAAGGCGCTCCAGCACCGGCACGCAGACCTCCTCTGTCGCCCCCGGGTACACGGTCGACTCGTAGCAGACGATGGCGCCGGGCTTCAGGTTCGGAGCGATCGTTTCACTGGCGCCGATCAAGGGCCGCAAATCCGGCTTGCGCGCCTCGTCGATCGGCGTGGGCACCGCCACGAGGATGATGTCGGCTCGCGCCAGGGCGCTGCTGTCCGCCGTAAATTCGACGTGGCGGCTGCCGGCAAACTGCTCGCGCGAGACCTCACCCATCGCATCGCGGCCTTCGCGATAGCCGGCGATCTTGGCCTCGCATACGTCGTAGCCGATGGTGGGAAAACGCTTTCCGAACTCGATTGCCAGAGGCAGGCCCACATACCCGAGGCCGACCACTGCTACGTTCCAGTTTCTGTCGCTCATCCGTCTACCCTAGAGAATTCCTGAGTCGATCCGTTGTAACGCCGAAGATAACCATGATGTCCCGGAAAGCCAAGGACATGGGATCCAGTCATTCGTGTTTTTTGCAGCTATCGATGCACCATGACCGATGCGGGAGTCTGTCAGAGTAGCGCGCCGCCCGGAAGCTTTGTGGGCAGCATTTAACGATCTTGGAGCATCTCCCGGCGCAGCGGCGAGGGGTCTCCTGGACAGGCGCGGTAGCTCGCAGGGTGGGTCAGCGAAGCGTTACCCGCCGTATTATTCCACCGTCCCGCGCAGTACGCTTCGCTATTGCGCCCTACGCCCACAAAGCATACGCGCCCTTCCTCCCGCGCTGACACGGGGAATGCCGCCCTGAATTTGGTGGTAAGTTAACGGCTTGGCAGAGTCTGCCGGTACCCTTCCGCTATCCGCCGTTCGCCGTCTCCCTCATGCCCAGAAAAACTCCCGAACAACTCCGCAGCCATCGCTGGTACGGCGCCAAGGACCTGCGCTCCTTCGGCCACCGCTCGCGCACCCTGCAGATGGGCTACAGCCGCGAGGACTACGCCGGCAAGCCGGTGATCGCCATCATCAACACCTGGAGCGAGATCAACCAGTGCCACACCCATTTCCGCAGCCGCGCCGAAGAGGTCAAGCGCGGGGTGTGGCAGGCGGGCGGCTTTCCCGTCGAGATGCCTGCCATCTCGCTGTCGGAGCCGTTTCAGAAGCCCACCACCATGCTGTACCGCAATCTGCTGGCCATGGAGACGGAGGAGCTGCTGCGCTCCTATCCAGCGGACGGCTGCGTGCTGATGGGCGGCTGCGACAAGACCACGCCAGCGTTGGTCATGGGTGCGCTGTCCATGAATCTGCCCGCCGTGTTCATGCCCGCGGGGCCGATGCTGCGCGGTAACTGGCGCGGGCAGACGCTCGGCAGTGGCAGCGACTCCTGGAAGTACTGGGCAGAGCTGCGCGCCGGCAACATCGACGAGCAGGCATGGGCGGAGATCGAGGAGGGCATCGCGCGCTCCGCCGGCACCTGCATGACCATGGGAACCGCGGCGACGATGATGAGCCTGACCGAGACCCTCGGCCTGGCGCTCCCCGGCTCCTCCGCCATTCCCGCCGTAGATGCGAATCACTCCCGCATGGCGGAGGCCTGCGGGCGGCGCGTCGTCGAGATGGTGTGGGAAGACCTCAAGCCGCGCGACATCCTCACACCGGCCTCCTTCGACAACGCCATTGCGGTGCTCATGGCGCTGGGCGGCTCGACCAACGCCATCGTGCACCTGGTCGCCATGGCCGGTCGCGCCGGCATCCGCCTCGACCTCGACCGCTTCGATGCGATCGCGCGGCCGCGTACCGCTGCTGGCCAATCTGCGTCCTTCCGGCAAGTGGCTGATGGAGGACTTCTACTACGCGGGCGGCTTGCGCGCGTTGCTGGCCGAGCTCAAGGATCAGCTCGACCTGGCACGAGCGCAACGTCAACGGCAAGAGCCTGGGCGAGAACATCGCGGGCTGCAGAAGCTACAACTCGGATGTGATCGCCAGCGTCGGGCAACCGGTCCAGACCACCGGGGGGCTGGCGGTGTTGCGCGGCAATCTCGCGCCCGACGGCGCGGTGATCAAGCCCACCGCTGCCGATCCCAAGCTGCTGCAGCACACCGGCAAGGCGGTCGTCTTCGATGACTACAACGACATGGCCGCGCCGCATCGACGACGAGCGCTCGAGGTCGACGCGAGCTCCGTCCTGGTGCTGCGCAACGCCGGGCCGCTCGGCGGACCGGGCATGCCGGAGTGGGGCATGCTGCCCATTCCGAAGAAGCTGCTCAAGCAAGGCGTGCGCGACATGGTCCGCATCTCCGATGCGCGCATGAGCGGCACGAGCTACGGCGCCTGCGTGCTGCACGTCGCCCCGGAGAGCTTCGTTGGCGGGCCGCTGGCGCTGGTCAGAAGCGGCGACTCGATCGAGCTGGATGTCCCCGGACGCAAGCTCAATCTGCGGGTGGGCGAGGACGAGCTGGCGCGCCGGCGCGCCGTCTGGACGGCGCCCACGCCGAAGTACCAGCGCGGCTACGGCGCCCTCTTCTCCGCACCATATCACTCAGGCCCATGAGGGCTGCGACTTCCGCTTTCTGGAGGGCACGGCACCCACCGCCGAGCCGGAGATCCACTAATGGCCTGTGGCAGTGATTCCAGGAGTCCCACCGAATGCTCCCTATCCCTTGCGTGAGAGGGAGTGTGAGGAGGGAGAGCATCTCAGGCCTCTCCCACCACCCCGTCGCCTTCGGCGCCACCCCTCCTCGGGCAGGAGGAGGAAGTTTCTGAATCTCCCGGACCACCCCGTTGCGCTTCCCGCGCCACCCCTCCTCAGGCAGGAGGGGAGCACTTCTCCCTCTCCCCTTGCGGGAGAGGGTGGGGGGGGCAGGGGTGAGGGGTTGGTTCTTCGACGGCTCTCGCCTCAGCGCCTCTCGGGTAGACAAGCGTCCCCACTGATTCGGTCATGACTTGGCACTGGCACACGTCGGAACACTCTCCGGGCACATCGCGACGGCCTGCAGGATTCCTCGTCACACCGGGCAGCCTCGCCGCGTTTGCCACCGCCGCGTTGCTGAGCGGCTGCAGCAGCACGGCGCAGCTGCACGCCGCACGCGTGCGCACGCTGGAGCTGCACTCCGACAACAACGTGATCGTCATCGCGCACAGCCCCCGCGAGCTCGGCATACGCGACGCCGACCTCGAGCGATGGGTGTGGGATGCCGCCACCGCGGTGCAGATCTACTACGGTCGCTTCCCGGTGCAGCGGCTGACTGTGGACGTCGAACCGGCCCATGGCCTGGGCCCGCAGACGCGGCGCCGCTTTCGGCTTCGGCTCGCCGCAGATCCGCATGAACGTAGGGCGCGGCAGCGACGCCGACGAGTTGGCAATGGACTGGATGTTGACCCATGAGATGGTACATCTGGCCTTCCCACGCGTGGCCGTGGAGCACCACTGGATCGAGGAAGGGGTAGCCACCTACGTCGAGCCCATTGCGCGCGCACAGGCCGGGCAGCTGAGCACCAAACGGGTGTGGCGCGACTTCGTGGTTGGGCTCCCGCAGGGGTTGCCGCGGCGCGGCGATCGCGGACTGGACCACACCCCCACCTGGGGCCGGACCTACTGGGGCGGGGCCCTGTTTTGTCTGCTGGCCGACATCGAGATCCGCAAGCGCACCGCAAACCACTTCGGCCTGCAGGACGCGTTGCGCGGCATTCTCCAGGACGGCGGCAACATCCAGACGATCTGGCCGCTGACGCGCGCGCTGGACCAGGGTGACACGGCGGTCGGCGTACCGGTGCTCATGGAGCTCTACGAACAGATGCGCGCGACACCGATCGATGTTGACCTCGACGCGCTCTGGCGCGAGCTCGGGGTCAGCGTCATCGACGGCGAAGTGATCTTCGACGAGCAGGCGCCGCTCGCTCCGATTCGGCGCGCCATCACGGTGCCGCCGGCCGCCAACTCCCTACGGCTGGTGCCCGACGATGCATGAATATTGCAGGCCAGAACCCCAACCACCACCTGGTCGTCAGCTAGCTAGTGGCCTGTAACGCCTGATTCGGTTTCGCACCCCTCTCCCGCAAGCGGAGAGGGGGTGTATTCTGGCATCTCAGTCCTCTGGAACAAGGAGACCCGCCATGCGTGCTCAGATCATCCTGGTCGCCGTCGTGATGCTGCTGACCCTGGTGTTCACCCTGCTCAACTGGACCGCCCTGAGTGCGACCGCGCCGATCAACTTGCTCGTGACGCAGGTGCAGGGACCACTGGGTCTGGTGATACTGGGCCTCGGCGCAGTCCTGATCGCGCTGTTCGTCCTGCTGCTGCTGTGGCTCCAGGCCGGTGTGCTGCTGGAAAGCCGGCGGCATTCACGCGAACTCACCGCACAGCGAGAGCTTGCCGACAAGGCCGAGGCGTCGCGCTTCACCGACCTGCGGCAGACGCTGGAGCGAGAGTTCGCCGGCATCAAGGGCGCGAGCGGCCAGCCGGGTGAGCTGCTGGAGCGGCTGAACCGAATGGAGACCGCCTTGCGCCAGGACATCCACGACACCGGTAACGGCCTTTCGGCTTACATCGGCGAGCTCGAGGAGCGCCTCGAGCGGCGCGGCGGCGCGTCGCCGGGTTGAAGGATTCCGCCGACGATCGTCACCGGATCGCCGCCGCGTCCGGATAGATGATGACGGATCGGCTGGCCTGCAGGCCGTCGGAATCGGTCACCGTCAGCGTAATCCGGTAGCGTGCATCGCCGCTGAAATCATGCCCGGCCGTTGGAATCCGGAGGGTGCGCTGCTCTCGGTGCCCACGTTGGGCAGCCCCAGGATAGACCTGGCCCGCGCGGAGGAAGTCGATATTCCATGTGAAGGCGCTGTCTGGAAGGGCGCCATCCTCCCAGTCAGTGCCATCTCCTGTAATGGCAATCACATCGCCGCCGCGGAAGACGATGCCGTTCACCGGATTCAGAATGGTCGCCACCGGCCTGGTACCGACGATAATGGCCAGCGGATCCGAAACCGTGCTGACATTCCCGTCCGACACCGTCAGCTGCAATGTAGCTCTGCGCCGCCGCCGGGACCGTGATCGTATGCTGTTGCGCGCCGCCATCGGACCACGAGGCGAATGTGTACGTGCTCGCTCGAGGCGGTCTGATTGCGCGCTTCTATCGTATGGTTGAAGCCGATCAGTGTGTCATAGACGAACGGCGCAGTGTGGGCGATGCCATCCAGGTACAGTGTCAAACCCCCGGGCGCCGTATTGAAGGTGAAGATTGACCTTGTCGGGGAGCACGATCGCAGACTGATTCGCTTGCAGCCCGTCGGAGTCGGTGACCGTCAGCGTGATGCGGTATCTGGTGAAGCCGCTGAAGTCATGCCCGCTCGTGGGGATCTGTGAACGATGCCGCCCGTCACGCCCGTTAGCGGCAGTCCCGGGATGGACATGTCCTTCGTGCAGAAAATCGATGTTCCAGCGTGAACGCACTCGCCGGCAGCTGTCCATCTTCGACATCCATCGCCTTCGCGCTGTACGAGATGACATTGCCCGCCCTGAACAGCCCACCGCTCGACGGCGTCGTGACCAGCGTTGCTACGGGTTTGTTTCCCGCGCTGATCGTCGAGCGGTGTCGAGAGCGTCGCGTTGACCCCGTCGGAGACGGTCAGGCGAGCCTGATAGAGGCCGGGGTTCGACATAGGTGTGCTGAGGGGTTCGGCGCCGTTGGAGGTTCGCTCCGTCGCCGAAGGCTCCACAGTAGCTCAAAGGCTGCGCCTTCCGGATCGGAAGAGCCTGCACTGGAGAAGCTGACGGTGAGTGGTCGCGGACCTTCCGTGGGCGTCGCCGATGCGACGACCACCGGCGGCAGGTCGGAGTTGCAACGTAGTGGATGCGGCGGATCTTGCTGATGCCGAAATGTGCCGCCGATGTCCGAGTAGCCGAGGTCGACATAGTACAGCGCGCCGTCGGGCCCTCCGTCGATGTACACGATGTCGCCGTAGGGCCCGTCGACCCTTCCGTCCGGCGGCTCGAAATTGAAGACGCCGCTGACATTGCCGCTGGTTCGAAGGTCAGGCGCCTGATCCAGTTCTGCGTGTAGTCGGCGAAGAAGTAGCTGCCCTGGTAGCTGCTCGGGAACTTCGTGCCGTGATAGACGAATCCGCCGGTGATCGATGCGTCGCGTCCGTTGTGCGGATACGAGTAGATGCGGACTGGTGTAGCGCGGATTGCTGGTAGGTGCCTTCGCAGTTCGGCCAGCCGTAGTTCTTGCCCGCGGGCGCCGACGTTCACTTCTTCCTTGGCGGTTCGTAGTTGTTACCGCCCACGTCGCCGATGTAGAGCCGGCCGGTCGGCGCGTCGTAGTAGGCGCGATACGGGATTGCGCAGCCCGTAGGCCCAGATCGAATCCCAGTTGGGCCCCGCTCCGTCGTAGAACGGGTTGTCGGTGGGCACCGTGCCGTCCGGATTGATGCGGTGGATCTTGCCGCGGGGGTTCGTCGAGGTCCTGCGCAGTTGCCGGCGGTGAAGTGCTCGCCGGTCGTGAAGTAGATCTTGCCATCGTTGCCGAAGTTGATCGCGCCGCCGTGATGCTCGGTGTTGGCGGTCTGGGATCCTCGATAGAGGACTAGCTCGCTTCCTGCGATCGTGCCGGTCGAGCGTGCCGTTGGCCGTGAAGCGCGACAGGCGATCCCGGTTTGGCGTGTCCGAGGTGTAGAAGACGTAGTAGTAGTGATTGGTGGCGAAATTCGGATCAAGGGCTATGTCGTAGATGCCCTGCTGCACCCCAGCGGAACCGACATTCGTGAGCTGCAAGAATGGGGTCGGGTCGGGCTGAGTATAGGGTGCGGGCAGGACCCGATCCTTCCCTCGAGCTCCACGAGCAGCATGCGGCCGTCGGGAAGGAATTTGATGGCGGTGGAAATCCAACCCCGTAGCCAGGATCTCGTTCTGGAAGTAGTTGGCGTTGGATACGTTGACCGTCACCGGCGGCGAAACGGCAGAGTTGCCGCTCGTATCGTAAGCCCGCGCCGTCAGCGTATGGGCGCCGTTGCTCACGGAGCGTGTGTCCCAGGTCAGCGCGAAGGGATCAACCGTATCCAGCGAGCCTGTCAACACGCCATCGACGAAAAACTGCACGCCGGCGATGCCGACGTCATCGCTCGCATGGGCTTCGACAACCACGATGTCGGTCACCAGCGCCCCTTCCGCCGGCTGCTCCAAATGCACGTCCGGCGGATTGGGATCGGTGGATCCGATCGTGCCGACCGGAGTCAGCATATCGGCCTGGACCTCGGCGGCATTGAGCGCGCGGTTGTAGATCCTCACGTCATCGACACGACCGGCAAACTCATACCCCGTAGCCCCCGCCCGCCGGCCAATGTTCACGTTGGCAGTCGAGTTCTGCTGGGTCGCCGTCACCGTGCCCTGCAGCGCCCCGTCGTTGAGCTGCCCGTTGAGGTAGACGTGCAGGCTCTGGCTCGCCGCATCGTAGACCCCGGCAATGTGATACCAGGTGTTGGTCTGCAGCGTCGTCGCCCCGTAGCGGAACATCAGTCCGCCGGAGCTGTTGGTGAGCTTGAACCCGATGATGCGCGGACCCGTGTCCTTGGTCACGTCAAGCTGGAATCCGAGGCTCGCCGCTCGTACGCTTGGACACCACCGCCGCATCATCCACAGGGAATGAGCTCGCGTTGACCCAGCCGCTGAGCGTCATGCTCCCAGTCATCTGCAGCGCGCTGGGATTGCCGAGATTCACGTAGTCGTTGACGCCGTCCAGAGTCAGAGCATTGCCGTACTTTCCGATCGTAAAGGTAGGGCCATTGGTGAGCGTACCGACAATGCCGTGCCTCGACGCATCGGCCGCCGTGGTGCCAGCCACCTCGTCGAATGCATAGCCCGCCGCGAGTCCCGCGGTCTGGGTGTTGGCGACCGTAACCGTGATGGGGGACGAGTGGTCAGGTTGCCAGCCGCATCCCGTGCGCGTGCGAGAAGCGTATGCTATCCGTTGGGCACCCCGGCGGTGTTGCAACTCACGCCGTAAGGTGACGAGGCGTCTTCTGCGGGAAGATTCGCACCGTCCACCAAGAATTGCACGCCGGCCACGCCGACGTTGTCGGAGGCATTCGCCGCGGCAGTTACCGTGCCCGAGAGCGCTGCGCCCGACCCCGGAGACGTGACCGCAACGGTCGGCGCAGTCGCATCGGGCGAGTCAGACCGGGGAAGGCGCAGAAGTATTGCTTCCTATAGAAGCGCTCGCATCTTCACTCGTGGACTGCGGACGACTGGGTTGTCGCCCAGCTCCATGAGCGCATGCATATGTCCGCTCGAGCCTCGGCTCGAACGGTATTCGACGACGAAACTACAATCCGAAGCACGACCAGCGCCCGACCCGCCGACACCGCAATCACTTGGTGCCCGTCTACGGTGAAAGAGATCGGCGTAGCGAGCGTCTCTCCTCCAAGAAAAACACGCCATAGGTCCCGACCGCTCGTCGAATCCAACGCGAACGCATACCCGCCGGAAGCGCCTAACACCAGGCCCCCGCCGGTCGCCAGGAGGCCACTGTAACTAGGCGGGAAGTTGTCCCATGGCGAACCGGAACGCTCCCATCTTCTAACCCCAGTGGTAACGTCAAGCGCGCGGACCACCGAAGTCACGGGTTCCACCATGGAACCGGCACTAGCCAGGTAGATGCCACGGTCGCCCCGCTTAGGGTTCAGCGAGGTCGTGAATACAGACGCCCCCTCGATGGCCGGCACGAATACCAAACCTCGTCCACGGTCGTAGGCCGCATTCTGCCAGTTCGTAGCACCCGCCACACCTGGCCTTTAAGCCGTCCAGTCCTCGTGGCTGCGCCTTCTTCCCGGACGATAGGGCGCCCATTCGTGTCCAGACCCTTGGCCCAGTCCTGTTCCACGAACGGTGTGCCCGCCAGGAATTTCCCAGTCACTCTGTCGAGCACATAGTAGAACCCGTTCCTGTTGGCCCAGCAGATTACCTTGCGAATTGCGCCGTCGAATAACACATCCGCCAAAATTGGCGTCTGGGTCGAGTCCCAATCGTGGTCGTCATGGGGAGTGAACTGAAAGTGCCAGGCGAGCTTCCCCGAGGTCGCATGGATCGCGACTACGCTATTGGTAAAGAGGTTGTCGCCAGGGCGAGCGCCTCTGGAGAAATCCGGGGCCGGATTGCCTACCCCCCAGTAGACGAGATCAAGTGAGGGGTCGTAGCTCCCTGTGGTCCACGTGGCGCCTCCTCCGGTTTTCCATGCTTCGTTCTCCCATGTATGGTGCCCAGGCTCGCCGGGGCCCGGAACGGTAAAGAACTTCCACTCTTCTCGACCGGTCTGTGTGTCGTAGGCGGCCAGATATCCGCGAACGCCATATTCACCTCCAGCTACGCCGACGACTACAGACCGATTCACGACGAGCGGCGCACCGGTCAGCGTGTAGCCCTCAGAACTATCGGCAACCTTCGTCTGCCAGACCATCCTCCCGGTGTTCGCATCGATCGCCACCAGATACCCATCGATGCTGCCGAGAAATAGCAGGTGCCCGAGAATGGCGAGACCTCTATTCACTCGCCCGCAGCACACGCGCACATCGCTGGGAATGCTTCGGCGGTACGTCCAAATCACCTCGCCAGATCTCGCATCCAACGCAACCACATTTGCGGGCGGTTCGGTGGTGAAGATGACCCCGTCAACGACCAGAGGCGTAGCCTCGATCCTGGACTCGTTGGTATGGAACTGCTTGATCCATCGAACTCGGAGCTTCGAGACGTTCGCCGGATTGATCTCGGCTAGCGGGCTGTAGCGCCGCCCGTCTAGTGAGCCGGAGTAGGTCAGCCACTCGTCGGGCCTGCCTCCACCAACACGCAGCCTCTCGCTACTAACCTGGATGTCCAGTCGCTCTGTGCGGCCCCGGTACGGCTGAGACCGTCGACCTGCAGGGTCCTCATGTACGCGACGACTTGCCAACGCTCCGACCATGTCAGTCGGCAGAGATCATCGGAGTTCCGGAACTCCATCCCTCACGACTGTGTAGAGGGCGAGGTCGCTGTCACCGTGCTTGAGACCTGGCCGGTTCAGCGGTGGAGCGTGCCACCCTGACGCGTCACCACCATGACACACCGGACAGGCCTGCCTAAAGATACGCGCTCCTGCATTCGTGATCCTCATGACCGCGTAGGGATTCGCGAGGC
>CAWHCG010000041.1:0-355280 GCA_963827575.1 uncultured beta proteobacterium | reverse complement strand
GCACCGAACAGCAACTGACGGCAGTCGCTGCCTTGCTGCCGCCGTGCGGGACGACTGCAGAATGCCGATACGCGCATGCAGGCCGTGTTGTGCCGTAAACTTACAGCGTTGCCGACAACGTTGGCACCTTTTAGCCGCAGGCAGATGAGCGCATCGGTTGCATATAGCCTCGAAGGCAAACGCGTCTGGGTGGCCGGTCACCGTGGAATGGCGGGCTCCGCCGTGGTGCGCCGCCTGGGCGAGGAGCACTGCAACATCCTGACGGTCACACGGGCTGAAGTGGATCTGCGCCGGCAGGCGGAGGTAGAGGCCTGGATGGAGCGGGCACAGCCGCAAGCCGTGTTCGTGGCCGCGGCGACCGTGGGGGGCATCCTGGCCAACGCCACGCGCCCAGCCGAGTTTCTCTACGACAACCTTGCTATCGAGACCAATATCATCCATGCGGCCCGCAAGACCGGCGTGGAGAAGCTGCTGTTGCTGGGATCCTCGTGCATCTATCCGCGGCTGGCGCCGCAGCCGATGACCGAGGAGCAGCTGCTCACCGGCCCGCTGGAGTCGACCAATGAGTGGTATGCGGTCGCCAAGATCGCCGGTATCAAGCTGTGCCAGGCCTATCGCAGGCAGTACGGCTGCGACTTCATTTCCGCGATGCCGACGAACCTCTACGGTCCGGGGGACAACTACGATCTGCAGGAGGGGCACGTGGCGGCGGCGCTGCAGGTGAAAGTGCATCGCGCCAAGCTGAGCGGGGCGCCGCATATCGAGCTGTGGGGCACCGGCACGCCGAAGCGCGAGTTCCTGTTCGTGGACGATCTGGCGGACGCGCTGGTGTTCCTGATGCAGCACTACTCCGAAGAAGTGCACATCAATGCCGGCACCGGCGAGGAGATCACGATTCGCGAGCTGGCAGAACTGATCGCCAGGATCGCCGGGTACCGGGGCGAGATTGTTTACGACCGCAGCAAGCCCGACGGCACACCGCGCAAGGTGATGGACGTGAGCCGGCTCACGGCGCTCGGGTGGAAAGCGAGAACGCCGTTGGAGGAGGGGTTCAGGGCCGCCTACCGATGGTACGTGGACAACGCGGCGGCGAGAAGCGGGACGTAGGGACGGCGGACTTGAATGCGCTCGGTGGGACCCCTCACCCCTTGGCCTCTCCCGCAAGGGGAGAGGGAGTATATGGTGGTACTCCAGAGGTCCCCGCTAAAGCCACTAGGTAGCTGGCCAGCCAGCCGTCCGCACGCAATCGAATCCATGCTTGCTGCTCGAGCTGTCGCCCAGCATCGAGATGAGAGCGGGGATTGCTCGGTTTTCGACGATGGGGGTGTGGCATGAAGGTACTGGTGGTCGGCGGTGCCGGCTACATCGGCTCGCACATGGTGAAGCTGCTGCTCGAGGCTGGGCATGAGACCAGCACGCTCGACAGCCTGGTGAGCGGGCATCGGGATGCGGTGGTCGGCGGGGAGCTGTTCAAGGTCGACCTGGGGGATGTGGAAGCCCTCGCGCGGGTGTTCGAGTCGCGGCCCTTCGACGCAGTGATGCATTTCGCCTCCTTTATCCAGGTGGGCGAATCGGTGAGGAAGCCCGGGCTGTACTATCGCAACAACTTTGCCAATACGCTCAACCTCCTCGATGCCATGATGCTGGCCGGCGTGAAGCGCTTCATTTTCTCTTCCACGGCGGCGATCTTCGGGGAGCCGGAGTATGTGCCGCTGGACGAGCAGCATCCGCAGCGGCCCATCAACCCCTACGGGGTGTCGAAGCAGATGGTAGAACATGCACTGCGGGACTACGATCGGGCGTACGGACTGAAATCGGTCTGTCTGCGCTACTTCAATGCCGCCGGCGCCCATCCGGACGGCTCGATCGGCGAGCGGCACGAGCCCGAGACACACTTGATCCCGCTGTTGCTGCAAGCGGCGTCGGGCCGGCGCGAGTCCGCGAGCCTCTTCGGCCGCGACTACGACACGCCTGACGGTACCTGCATCCGCGACTACATCCACGTCGTCGATCTGTGCCAGGCGCATCTGCTGGCCCTGCACTCGCTGATGGATGGAGGCCAGAGCGCTGCATTCAACCTGGGCAACGGCAACGGCTTCTCGGTGCTGGAAGTGCTCCGCGCCGTTGAGCTTGTCACGCAGCGCAAGCTGAACGTAGTGGATGCGCCCAGGCGCGAAGGCGATCCCGCCCGGCTGGTGGCGGATTCGCGCATGATCCGCCAGACGCTTGGGTGGGCGCCAGCGTATGCGCAGCTGGAGACGATCGTGGCGCACGGCTGGGGGTGGGAGCAGAAGCGTGCGTAGGACCCGCGAACAGGAGCACCCGCGACCAACGAGGGGTTGGTCGATGCGAGGGCAGGGCTTCCTTCGTTGGACGGTTATACTACGGGCAGAGCTTGTGTAGCCCGACTCCTCGAGCCCGCCAGGCGGCCCAGGCACCTTCGGATTGTGTGCCGGCTCTGGGAATCGAGGCTTTTCCATGCCGACTCGTGTGCTGTCCACGGTTGCTCCGGAAACTGCATGCCGAGGCGGCGCTCCAATCCAGCCATGTGAGAGTCGTCGTCCCCCGGACGCAGAGCAGTCGAGCATGATCCTGATAACCGGGGGCGCCGGCTTCATCGGCTCACACACCGTCGATCTGCTGGTGACGCAGGGGCGGGGGGTGCGGGTGCTGGACGATTTCTCCAGCGGGCGGCGCGAGAACCTGCCTGCCAGTACGTGGCTCGAGATCGTCGAGGGCGACGTGCGTGACCCCGGCATTGTCGGCTCCGCGATGCAAGGGGTGACGAAGGTCCTACACCTGGCCGCCCAGGTTTCGGTCGTGAAGTCGGTACAGGATCCCCTGACCTCCGCGGCGGTGAATGTCGGCGGGTTTCTCGTGGTGCTCGACGCCGCGCGGCGCGCCGGTGTCGCCCGGTTCGTGTATGCCTCCAGTGCCGCGGTATACGGCGCGCCGGAGCGGGTGCCAGTGGCCGAATCGGCGCCGGTGCGGCCACAATCGCCCTATGGCCTGGAGAAGGCGATCGACGACCAGTACGCGGCGCTCTTTGAGCAGCTGTATGGCATGCGGTGCCTGGGGCTGCGCTACTTCAATGTCTACGGCCCGCGCCAGGCTCCCGGCTCCCCTTACGCCGGAGTGATCAGCAAGTTCCTCGACTGCGTGCGGGCGGATCGGCCGCTGCATATCTTCGGCGATGGGGAGCAGACGCGCGATTTCGTGTTCGTCGAGGACATAGCCAGGGTCAACTTGCTCGCGCTGGATGCAACAGCTACGGGTGTGTGCAACGTCGGTACCGGGCGCAGCGCGAGCCTGCTCGAGCTGGTCAGGCTGCTGGAGGAGGTGACGGGGCGGCCGTTGCAAACCCGCCGCAAAGCTGCGCAGCCAGGAGACATCCGTCACTCCGCGACGAGCACGGCTCGGCTTCGTGAGCTGCTCGGGGACCTGGGGTCGTTGGGCCTGCGGGACGGGCTGCGCGCGTTGCTCAGGGCCGAGCGGCTGGTCGACTGAACGAAGTCCTAGTCTGGGAGGGGGATCGGATCTTGCCCTGTGGCAGCGAATGAATCGATTGATTCTGGTCACCGGCGGCGCCGGGTTCATCGGCGCCAACTTCGTGCACGGCTGGGTGCGCGGGGAAAACGGTGCCGTGCTCAACCTCGACAAGCTTACGTATGCCGGCAACCCGCAGAGCCTGGCGGCGCTCGCGGATGATCCACGGCACCTCTTCGTGCGCGGGGATATCGGCGATCACGAGTTGCTGCGCCGGTTGCTGCGCGAGCAGCGCCCGCGCGCGGTGGTGAACTTCGCAGCCGAGAGCCACGTGGACCGCTCGATCCACGGCCCGGAGGATTTCGTTCAGACCAACGTGGTGGGCACCTTCCATCTGCTCGATGAAGTGTTGGGGTACTGGCGCGAGACGCTGGGGTGCGATCCGGGATTCCGTTTTCTGCACGTGTCCACCGATGAGGTCTACGGCTCGCTTGCGCCGGACGACCCGGCCTTCTCCGAGCGCACCGCTTACGCGCCCAACAGCCCTTACTCGGCATCGAAGGCCGCGTCCGATCACCTGGTGCGGGCCTATCACCACACGTATGCCTTGCCCGTGCTCACCACCAATTGCTCCAACAACTACGGGCCTTACCAGTTCCCCGAGAAGCTGATTCCGCTGATGATCCACAATGCGCTGGCTGGCAAGGCGCTGCCGGTGTATGGAGACGGGCTGAACGTGCGTGACTGGCTGTACGTGGACGATCACTGTGAGGCGATCCGGGAGGTTCTTGCGCGCGGCCGGCCGGGCGAAACGTACAACGTGGGCGGGCGCAGCGAACAGCGCAACATCGATGTGGTAAACACCCTATGCGCGCTGCTGGATGCCTTGCACCCGAGCTCTCCCGTCACTCCGCACGCGAAGCTGATCGAATATGTGAAGGATCGCCCGGGCCACGACCGCCGCTATGCCATCGACTGCTCGAAGATCGAGGGCGAGCTGGGTTGGACACCGCGGGAGAGCTTCGAGAGCGGACTGCGGAAGACGGTCCAGTGGTACCTCGACAACCAGGCCTGGGTGCGGGGGGTCGCTACGGGGGAGTACCGGAAGTGGGTGGAGCGGCAGTATGGGGAAGGAAACTGAGTACGATGAAGCTGCTTCTTACCGGTACGTCCGGCCAGGTCGGCTACGAGCTGTTGCGCACCCTTGCGCCCATAGGCGAGATCGTCGCGCTCGATCGAAGCGCGATGGATCTGTCCGACCCCCACCGGATTCGCGACGTGATTCACGCCGAGCGTCCCGACCTGCTGGTGAACGCAGCCGCGTACACGGCGGTCGATCGCGCCGAAGTCGAGCGCGAAGCTGCCTTCAAGGCCAATGCCACGGCCCCGGGCGTGATGGCCAAGGCCCTGCGGGAAATCGGCGGAGCGCTGGTGCATTTCTCCACGGACTACGTGTTCGACGGCGCCAAGCCCGGCCCGTACTTCGAAAACGACCGGCCGAACCCGCTCAATGCCTACGGCCGCAGCAAGCTCGAAGGCGAGCAGGCGATCCGGGCAAGCGGCGTGCCGCACCTGATTCTGCGCACGAGCTGGGTGTACGGGAAGCGTGGACGCAACTTCCTCGTCACCATGCTGAGCCTGTTCGAGGAGAAGCCGGAGCTGCGGATCGTGGACGACCAGATCGGCGCGCCCACCTGGTGCCGCTGGATCGCGCAGGGCACTGCCGAAGTGCTGACGCAGTGCCTGGCGGGCGGAGCCTTCCGCGAGCAGCTCGGCGGCACCTATCACTTGGCGGCCAGCGGCTCGACCAGCTGGTTCGGCTTCGCCACCGCGATCCGGGAGCTGCGCTATGGTCCCGGCGCGTCGCAGGGGCCGCAGCTGCTCCCCATTCCGACCAGCGGGTATCGGCTGCCGGCGCGGCGGCCGTCGAATTCCGTGCTGAGCACCGACAGGTTGGGGAAGGTGTTTGGGATGCAGCCCCCCGACTGGCGCGAACAGCTGCGGCTATGCTTCCAGGATACCGCCGCCTGAGGTGGAGACGCGGAGGGAGCATGCGGCGGTCGTTGCTATTCCCGGCCGGATTGAGGGTACAATCGCAGTCCGCTGCCGGCCCATGCGTCCGCGGGACGGCTCGTCACGGACCACGGCTCGCGTTCGCACGCGATCGCTGGCGGTCGCTTCAACTTGCTGGGGATTCACGCATGGCAATCTGCTCCGCACGCAGGCAGTGGTGCGCTGGCGTCGTTCTGGCGGTGTCGCTCGGCGCGCCCGCACTGGGCCTCGCGCAGGACCCTGTGGGCACCATGGGTGCGCAGCAGTTGCGGACGCAGGACCTGAAGCGCATCATCGATGCCCAGCCGCCGGAGGTGCGCAAGCAGCTCGCCACCGATCTGGGGGCGCTGGATCGGCTGGTGCGCAGCGAACTGGTGCGGCAGGCGATCCTCGCCGAGACACGGCAGAAGCAGTGGGACAAGAAGGCGGACGTGCAATTGCTCATGGAACGAGCGCGCGAGCAGGTGCTCATCACCTCGTATGTCAACGATCTGGCGCGCCCGCCCGCCAACTATCCGTCCGAGGACGAGGTCAGGGGCTTCTACGAGGCATCCAAGGCCAGCTTCACCGTGCCCGCCGAGTATGAGCTCCTGCAGATCTTCGTACAGGCGCCCGACGAGTCCGACAAGGTGGCCGTGGCGGCCGCGCTGAAGAAAGCCTCGGACCTCGCGGCGCGAGTGCAGCGGGCCCCCGGCGACTTCGGCAAGATCGCGCGCGAGAGTTCGGAGCACAAGGAAAGCGCGGCCAAAGGCGGCGAGTTGGGTCGGGTGCCGGAGACGCAACTGATCCCCGAGATCCGCGCCGCCGTGGTGCGGATGACCAAAGGCGAGCTCAGCCCGCCGATACGCAGCGCAAGCGGTTGGCACATCGTTCGGCTCCTCGATCGCAAGCCGAGCGCCACCAAGCCTTTGAGCGAAGTGCGTGAGACCATCGTCGCCAACATGCGACTGCGCAAGGCTCAAGAGGCTGAGCGTGCCTACATCGAAGGGCTGTTGGGCAAGGCCACCGTCAACGTAAACCAGGCCGAGTTGCAGAAGCTGCAGGCGGGCATCAAGTAGTGGCGCGTTTCATTTCTGCAAAAACAGACGCTTTGCGGTGCTGATTGACGGCCACGGGCAGTGCCCGATAGCATGCACGTCCCAGAACACAAACACGGAGGCCATATGGATATCCTGCATCGCGTGATCCGAAAGATCCACGCGGATCCCGGTCATCCCACCTCGATCACGCTGCGTGCACTGATCAAGTCGCTCGATGCCGGCGAGCAGTTCGATGTCAACCAGTTGTACCAGCTCAACTATTCCGATTTCAGCATGGCCATGGAGCTGTTGAAGCAATGGCGCCTGGACAGTTTTAGATATGAGCGCGGCTGGGCCTCACGTGCGGCATGCGATCCTGCCGCTCGGGAGCAAGCACCCGCCTGGTTGGAGTCCATGGGGGCGAGCCTCAACGCTTGACGCTGGACCCGCCACGGCGCGGCGATGGGATCGGGAATTTTGCGGGGGCATCGCGTTGCCTGCGCGCGCAGCGTGCGTGGCGGCGAACAACTACTGCAAGGTCAGGTTACAGGACGCAAAATCCGCTCCGCAACCGAAGCCGGCGAACTTTGACAAAGATTTTGCGAACCCGGATCTCGACCCGGCGCAGGCCCGTATGGATGCGGCCGCGCGGCGCCGTCATCCTTCCTTATGCACACGAGTTCAAGTAAAGCTTGAAGTTTGCGCGCAAACTAGAGGTGTCCTGTACGTCTTCTCTCAAGCTCTTGTTTTTCTATGATGATTGACGGTTGCATAAAGTTTAGGCGGGGCCAAGGCGAGGCCCGATCCAAAGGGGCTGCGGGACGCTGGCGAAGTGTTATTCACAAACTTATGCACAGGATCTGTGGATCACCGGATCGACGCTGACAAGCGACAAATCTGTCATTGTTCGGGCTCGACCTCGAGCACCAGTGCGACCAGCGGCGCCATGATGCGCGCCTGCAGGTTGTACACCGGCCGCGGTGACTTGTCTTCGTAGAAGGGCATCATCTGTGGAATGAGCGCGGACAACGACTCGATGCGCTTCTCGCCTGCTGGGTGGGTGCTGAGGAAGTCCGATTTGCCCTTCTGGCCAGTGGCCTCGATCATCTTTTCCCATAGCGATACGGCAGCCTGCGGATTATAGCCGGCCTTGGCCGCCAGCTCGATACCGATGCGGTCGGCCTCCGCTTCCTGCTGGCGGCTGTTGGGAAGCTGGACACCGACTGTCGTAGCGATGGCAGCCGCCTGCAGCGCTGCCTGGCTCGTGAAGTCGCCGCCACCCAGCAGGGCGGCACCCACTGCAAGCGCCGTCTGAGAGGCCATGGCGACCGACATCCGCTCGGCCGTATGCTTGGCGAGCGCATGTCCGATCTCATGGCCCATGATCTGAGCGATCTCGTCGTCGGACAGCTTGAGCTGGTTGATGATACCGGTGTAGATCGCCATCTTACCGCCCGCCATGGCCCAGGCGTTGAGGGTCTTGGGATCGTCGATCACGACTACCTGCCAGGCCCAGTCTTGCGTCTCCGGCCGGAATTTCACGGCCTGCGCCACCAGCCGGCCCGTGATGAGGTCCACGCGCGCCTTGAGCGCGGCATTGTTGTTGACCTTGCCCTGTTTCTGCAGCGGTTGGATGGTCTCCGCATAGGCTTGCTGGGAAGCCGTGATCGCACTGTTCTCCGACACCAGCATGAACTGCTTGCGGCCGGTAACCGGGGTGTTCGAGCAGGCGCCCAATAGCGCTGCGAGCACCAGAGCAAGGGCGGGATGGGTGCGCATGGCGGTTCCTCCAGGAATCGGGCTCAATGCTCGAGCCGGATCAGCACGATTATAATCAACGCAGCTGCCGCCCAGCTGTCATAGCGCGGGAAGGACTGGCGCGGCGAGGGGAACTACGGGTGAGCCAGATGACCACACGAGAAGAACTCTCCGGGCGCCTGCTGATCGAGCAGGGCAACCTCGTCGACTACGATGTCGATGCGATCGTCAACGCGGCCAACAGCTCGCTGCTGGGCGGAGGCGGTGTGGACGGCGCGATCCACCGGGCGGGCGGCCCGGAGCTGTTGGCAGAGTGCCGGACGTTGGGCGGTTGCGCTGCAGGGGAAGCGAAGATGACGCGCGGCTATCGCCTCAAGGCGCGCTACGTGATCCACACCGTCGGCCCGGTGTGGCATGGCGGCGGCGACGGCGAAGAGCAGACGTTGGGAATGTGCTACCGAAACAGCCTCGCCGTCGCGGCGGCGAAAGGGCTGCGCAGCGTCGCATTTCCAGCCATCAGCTGTGGCGCATACGGCTATCCCGTCGAGGCCGCTGCCGGCGTCGCGGTGAACACGGTGGCCGATTTTCTGGTTGCCGATTCGACGTTACAGCAGGTGCACCTGGTGTGCTTCTCCAAGGAAGTCTACGACTCGTACCGCAAGGCTTTTCGGGCGCGCATGAGCGGTTGAGTCGCGCTCGCCCCCTGTTGGCTGAAGTACTACCAGCGCGAGCGCGATATGCAGACACCTGTGCAACAGCCGGCCGGTAGCCCGCAGCCGGCTGCGGAATCGAAGGGGCAGGACGCTTGCGACGACGCGCTGAGTGACCCACGGCGAGACCACAGCCGCTCTCCAGCCCAGTAGAGTCTTGCGGCTGCGTCCGCTCGGCAGACGCCCCTTGAGCACCCGCGCTTGAAGCGAGGTGGCCTCGGGGAGCGGCCAGCTCCGCAAGTGTCGTATGATGCGACGCAATAGCGTTTGGGCCGCCGAGGCCCTTTGACAGGAAAGGAAATGGACCGCCTGGATGCCATGGAGATGTTCGTGCGCATCGTGGAAACGGGAAGCTTCTCGGCCGTCGCGCGCCAGATGGGCACGACGCAGCCCACGGTGAGCAAGCAGCTCACTTCTCTGGAGAAGCGGCTGGGCGCGCGGCTGCTCCAGCGCAGCACCCGCAAGCTGAGCCTGACCGAGTCGGGCCAAACCTACTACAATCGCTGCAAGCGCATCGTCGACGAGGTGCGCGATGCCGAAGGCACGCTCGGCAAGATGCAGACCGCGCTGGTCGGGGGGCTGCATGTGAACTCCTCCATCGGTTTCGGAGAGCTGTTCATCGCGCCGTTGATCCTGCAGTTCCAGCAGCAGTTCACGGAGCTGAGCGTGGAGCTGACGCTGAACGACCGTTTCATCGACCTGGTGGAAGAGGGGGTGGACGTGGCAGTGCGCATCGGCCGGTTGTCGGATTCGAGCCTCGTGGCGCGTCGCGTCGGCTCGACCCGCAGGATCACAGTGGCCACGCCCGACTACCTGCGCACGCACGGCACGCCGAAGCACCCGCTGGACCTGGCCGGGCACAACTGTTTGCTCTACAGCTACCTGTCGACCGGCAACGAGTGGTCATTCCAGGGGCCAGACGGCGAGATCAGCGTGCGGGTGTCGGGCAGCTTCAAGTCGAACAACGGGCACGCGCTCGCGCGCGCCGTGAGTGCCGGTGTGGGCATCGCCATGGGGCCGGACTGGCTGATGCACGAAAAGCTGGCAAGCGGCGAGATCCAGGCGATCTTGCCGGAGTACGCGCCCAAGCCCCTCGACATCAACGCCATCTATCCTTCCAACCGACTGCTCTCCGCGAAAGTGCGCGCGTTCATCGAGTATCTTCAGCAGGCGTTCGCGAAGATTCCCGCATTGAACGCGGCCTGACAGATCGCAGGATCCGGCGGCGCCTGGCGCTAGTTAAAGGGGAGACCCCCGGCTCTGCCGGGGTGGCAGTAGCAGTTCGACAGTTGCGGGAGTACTGCTCCTTCCCCGCTTGCGCGGGACAACAAAGCCGAACGGCCGGCTACGGCGCAGGCTCCGAGGCGTCGAAATCCAGCTCTACGCGCGCACCGTTGGGATCGAAACAGAACAGCTGCCAGGTGCCCGATTCGTTCTGGCGGCGCAGGTCGTACTGAATCCCGCCCGATTTGAGCGTTGCCGTGATTGCAGGCAGATCCCGCGCGGTGAACGCCATGTGGTCCAACACGCCGCGCGGGTCGGCCGGGAGGGCGCGCCCGGCGATGATGTGCAGCACCGGTTGGTTCCCGCAGTACAGCCATGAGCCCGGGAAGCCGAGGTCGGGACGGAAGCCTTCCGTGAGCCCGAGCAGGTCCATGTAGAACGCCTTGGTTGTGTTCAGGTCCTTGGCGAGGACCGTGAAGTGATTCATCCCGACGACAGGCATGTGCCCTCCGGCGTTGGTTGATCCTTGCATGCTTCTAGTTTCGCGGGCGGTAGTGCAGGTGGTAGTGCTGCCCATGTCCGTGCTCATCCATATCGACCGGCACCAGGTTGACGCGTCCGTGCTTGACCTGGGGCTCGGCGATCAGTGAGTTGGCAAAAGCGGCGACCTCGGCGGTGCGGCCGCGCAGCATGAGGGTCTCGAGGCAGTTGTCATGGTCCAGGTGCACGTGCATGGAGGACAGCACCAGCTGATGGTGCTGGTGCTGCAGGCTGGTCAGCCGCTCGGCGAGATCGCGCGCGTGGTGGTTATAGACGTAGCTCAGCGCAGCGACGCAGTAAGGCGCCTCGGCGCGCTCCAGCCGGTCGGTCTTCAGCATGTCGCGCAGCATGTCGCGCACGGCCTCGGAGCGGTTCTGGTAGCCCTTTTGGTGGATGAGCTCGTCGAACTCCTTGGCCAGGTCCTCGCTGAGCGAGATGGTGAAGCGTTCCATGCTCCTCCCGTATTTCCGGTCGCACCGATGGTAGCGCAAACCATCCGCGGTCGCTGAGCAGGCGCCTGCGCAAACGGCTGAGGGTCTTTACGCCGGCGCTCCGATGGTGGCCTGGGTCTCAAGCTCACCCTTCAAGCCCCCGGCCCCGCCGGAGCCGGCAGGGATGCTTACGTGCGTTGTACCGCTCGCGACATGCGGCTCAGAGCCGTTGTGAGCGCCGTGCGCGGGCACGCGAAGTTCAGTCGCAGGAACCCCGGTGCGCCGAACAGCGCGCCGTCGTACAGCCCGACACCTGCTTCCTCGAAGAACCGCAGCGCATTGTCCACGCCCAGTGCGCGGGCATCGATCCAGGCGAGGTAAGTGGCTTCCACATGCCAGGTACGCAGGCCCGGCATCGAAGCGATGGCCTGCTGCATCAGATCCCGGTTCCCGCGCAGGTAATCGAGCAAGGCCAGCTGCCAGTCACGGCCGGCGGCATAGGCGGCTAACGTCGCCGTGTACCCCAGGCCACCCACGTGGTGCACGATGCCGGCCATGACGCGCTTGACACGCGCACGCAGCTCGGGGTTGGACGCGATCGCGAACGCGCAGCCCAGCGTGGGCAGGTTGAAGGTCTTGCTCGCCGACATCAGCGTGATGGTGCGGTCCGCGATTTCCGGGCTCAGGCTCGCGAACGGAGTGTGCGGCTTGTCCGCGTCCAGCACCAGGTCGCAATGGATCTCGTCCGAGCACACGAGAAGGTCGTGGCGCAGCGCGAGCTGCGCGAGCTGTTCCAACTCGCCCCGCGTCCACACACGGCCGGTCGGATTGTGGGGACTGCACAGCAGCAGCAGGCGCGTGCGCGGGCCGACGGCGCGCTCCAGCGCCTGCATGTCCCACCCCCAGCGCGACTCCTGCGACCGGGAGATCCCCACCTGCGGTGCGAGGGCGAGCGGCACGCGCACTGCATTTCGGCTGGCGTTCTGAGGCGCCGACAGGAATGGCGGGTAGATCGGCACGCAAGTCAGGATGTCGTCGCCCTCCTCGGCGAAGGCGCGGCTGACCACGTTGAGCCCGACCACCAGGCTCGGCAGCCAGATGATCCAGTCGGGCTCGATGTGCCAGCCGTGGTCGCGTTGCAGTGCCTTTGTGAGCGTGGCGGCCAGCTCGGCCGGCGGTTCGGTGTAGCCGAAGATGCCCGCGTCGATCCGGGCGCGAAGCGCTTGGACGATCGCGGGCGCACAGCGGAAGTCCATGTCCGCGACCCACATCGGGATGATGTCGCGTCCGCGGTAGCGGTTCCACTTGGTGCTGGAGGTCTCGCGCCGGTCCACCGGCGTGTCGAAATCGAAGAGGGGATGCATGCGCTTGAAGGCCATTGCGACAGAGCCGGGCAGCCGCCGGTCGGGACGCGGCGGCTGCAGGCTCGATTCTGACATGAGCCGGCGCCTGGCACTTATCGCTCTCAAGGACCGGCTGGCCGGGGCCGTTAATCCAGGGAGCAGTCCCCAGCCGGCGGCAGCACCGCGCCGGCCAAGCTCCCACGTGATCGTCAGCATCCAGAACAGGGTCAGGCTCGCGTTTGCCGCTGTGCTTCTCCTCGGCGCGGCCGTGTCTGCGTTCGTCTATCTGAACGGCCGGGCCGTGCTGGAGGTCTCCGAGCCTCTGTTGCACCAGCAGCTGCCGCTGCTGGAGACTCTGTCCCGCCTGCAGCTCGAGGTCGCGGAGCAGGAGCCGATCCTCTACGAGTATTACGCGACCACCGAGCGCCCCGCGTTTCAGCAGCGTTTCGGCGAGAACGACTCCGCCATCCAACGCGACCTGGACGGCCTCTCGCGAGTGCTGGGCGAGACCGGCAGCCTGGCGGGCGTGCGCGCGCAGTACGCCCGGCTGCGTGAGCTGGCAGCCGCACTGGACGACACGCTGCGCGTCTACGGGACCGACGCGGTGGACTGGGATCGCGCGCGCGAAGTGCTGGTGGAGGTCTCGAAGGCGGGCCGTACCGTCAACGGGGAGCTCAGCGCAAGACGGGGCTCGAGCCGCGCGCGCTCGAGCTGGAGATCACCGAAACCTCGGCTATGCGCGACGTGGAACGCACGGTGCGGGTCCTGCAGGAGCTGAAGGGCCTCGGCGTGGCGCTGGCCATCGACGACTTCGGCACCGGTTTCTCGTCCCTGAGCTACCTGTCGCGCTTTCCGCTCGATCGCCTCAAGATCGATCAGTCCTTTGTGCGCGGGCTGGGACGGGATCCGAACGCCGCCGCGATCGCTTCCGCCGTGGTCACCCTGGGCCACAGCCTGGGATTGCGCGTCATCGCCGAGGGGGTCGAGACGCCGGAGCAGCTGGGTGCCCTGCGTCAGATGGGATGCGACGAGATCCAGGGCTACCTGTTCAGCAAGCCACTGCCCCACGAGCAGTTCGTAGCGTGTCTGCAGGAGGGGCGCGCCGGCTGGTTCCCGAGCGCGGAGAGCAGGGGCCGTTCTACGGGCAGCCGGGGTTGTCGCAGGTAGTATAGGCGGAATGTCGCCACGGCTCCTCGGCAAAGCTCTGAACTGGTGGCCTCCCTTCCTCGGCGCCGGCATTCGCGTGCGCCGGATCGCCGACGACTGGAGCCAGGCCGATGTCGAGCTCCCTCTGCGCTGGTGGAATCGAAACTACTTTGGCACCCACTTCGGCGGCAGCCTGTTCTCCATGACCGACCCGTTCTTCGCGTTGCTGCTCGTGCATCGACTCGGCGACCGCTATCTGGTGTGGGATCGCGCTGGCCGTATCGACTACCTGGCGCCGGGACGCGGCACGGTGCGGGCGCGCTTCGTCCTGCCGGAGCAGCGGGTCGAAGACCTGCGCGCGCGGGCGGCGGACGGTGAAAAGTGCCTGCCGGAGTTCTCGGTCGACGTGGTGCACGCCCAAGACGGTGGCCTCGTCGCGCGCGTGCACAAGACGCTCTATGTGCGGCTGAAGCGCCGTTATCGGCCGGCGTCGGCCGAGCCCGGCGACGACGAGTGAGCCGGAGCTCGAGTGCGAGGGCAGCAAGGCTCTCGAGAAACCGCAGCAACAGGGGCGTGCTCGGGAAGGTGCCTGTTCCGTCGTGCTCTTCGAGCTGCCCAACCAGATGGATGGCCTGTCGGACGACGAGTCTGGTCACGCTTTCATGGGAATGCCGGCTTCAGTGGAAATCGCGCGAACGCGCTACCAGCCCGCCGAGCAACGCACTGTGATCGACCAGCTTGCCGGCGATCAAATGCACTACCTCGCCCTGCCGCTCGACGGTGCCGTGCACAGCCAGCAGCTGCGAAGCGAGCAGCGCGCGTCTCTGGTTCTCTGCGACGTCGCGCCACACCACGACGTTGACCATGCCGGTTTCATCCTCCAGCGTGACGAAGATCACGCCGCTGGCAGTGTCGGGCCGCTGGCGGCCGATGACGATGCCCGCGGCGCTTGCGAGCTTGCCGTGCGGCAGTTGCCGGAGCCGCGCCGCGGTGACCATGCGCAGCTTCGCGAGCTGTGGCCGCAGCAGCGCGACCGGATGGCGGCCGAGTGTCAGGCCCAGGCTCGCATAGTCGGCCACGATGTCCTGGCCTTCCGTGGGCGTTGTGAGCTGCGCAGCGGGGTCCGGGATCGGTGCATCGCGCAGCACCGGCGGCCGCGGCTCGATGCCGGTGACATCCCACATCGCCTGCCTGCGGTGTCCGCTGATGGAGGCCAGCGCACCGGCCGCGGCAAGCGCGTTCATGTCGTGACGGTTCAGCTCGGCGGCTTGGGCGAGGTCTTCAAAATGCAGTGAGGCGTGAGGTGTGAGGGGTGAGGGGCAAGCTTCACCCCTACCCCAACCCTCCCCCGGTACGGGGGAGGGAGCAAAACCTCCCTCCCCCCTCGTGGGAGAGGGCAGGGGAGAGGGGGATAAACGCAGCCGCTGGCGTGCTTCGACCAGTCTCTCCGCCGCGGCCTGCGACAACCCCTTCACTATGCGCAAGCCGAGCCGTAAGGCGGGTGAGGATTGCTCCTCACTCCTCACTCCTTTCTCCTCACGGCTCGAGCCGCATTGCGGCTCGAGCGCGCAATCCCACCCGCTCACCAGCACGTCCGGCGGCAGCACCTGCACGCCGTGGCGCTGCGCATCCTGCACCAGTTGCGACGGCGCGTAGAAGCCCATGGGCTGGCTGTTGAGCAGGGCGCAGGTGAAGGCCGCCGGCTCGTAGCGCTTGAGCCAGCAGGAGACGTAGACCAGCAGCGCGAAGCTCGCGGAGTGCGACTCGGGAAAGCCGTACTCGCCGAAGCCCAGGATCTGGCGGAAGATCTGCTCGGCGAACTGCTCCGGGTAGCCGCGTTCGCGCATGCCGTCCTTGAGGCGCTTCTCGAACGGCTCCAGGCCGCCCTTGCGCCGCCACGCCGCCATCGCGCGCCGCAGCCTGTCCGCTTCCCCCGGCGTGAAGCCTGCGGCGACCACCGCGAGCTGCATCACCTGCTCCTGAAAGATGGGCACGCCGAGCGTGCGCTCGAGCACCTTCTTGACGTCCTCGGAAGGATAGGTGACCGGCTCCAGTCCCTGGCGGCGGCGCAGGTAGGGATGCACCATGCCGCCCTGGATCGGGCCGGGCCGCACGATGGCCACCTCGATCACCAGGTCGTAGAAGCAGTTGGGCTGCATGCGCGGCAGCATCGCCTGCTGCGCACGCGACTCGATCTGGAACACGCCGATGGTGTCGGCGTGGCCGATCATCTCGTACACGCCGGGATCTTCGGGCGGCACATCGGACATGCCGATGGGCTTGCCATGCCAGTCGCCCAGCAGTGCAAGCGCACGGCGGATCGCGGTGAGCATGCCAAGCGCCAGCACGTCGACCTTGAGGAGGCCGAGCGCATCGAGATCGTCCTTGTCCCACTGAATCACCGTGCGATCGGCCATGGCCGCGTTCTCGATGGGCACCAGGCGCGACAGCGGACCGCGCGAGATGACGAAGCCGCCCACATGCTGCGATAGATGACGCGGGAAGCCGACGATGATGTTCACCAGGGCGACGAGCTTGCGGATGACGGGGCTGTCGGGGTCGAAGCCCATCTCGCGCAATCGCTCGGGCCGCACCTTGCGGCCGTCCCACCAGGCCAGGCTCTTGGCCAGGCGATCCACCTGCGCCAGGTCCAGCCCGAGCGCCTTGCCCACGTCGCGCAGCGCGCTCTTGGGCCGGTAAGTGATGACAGTGGCGGCGAGCGCCGCGCGGTCGCGTCCGTACTTGCGGTAGATGTACTGGATGACTTCCTCGCGCCGCTCGTGCTCGAAGTCCACGTCGATGTCCGGCGGCTCGTTGCGCTCGCGGGAGATGAAGCGCTCGAACAGCATGTCCATGCGCGCGGGGTCGACCTCGGTCACCCCCAGGCAGTAGCACACCGCGGAGTTGGCGGCCGAGCCGCGCCCCTGGCAGAGGATGCCCTGGCTGCGCGCGAACTTCACCACGTCGTAGACGGTGAGGAAGTAGGGCTCGTACTGCAGCTCCGCGATGAGCGCCAGCTCGTGCTCCACCAGTGCGCGCGCCTTGTCGATGTCCACGCTGCGGCCCGCGGTGAAGTGGCTGCCCCAGCCGAGCGCCGCCTGCGGCGGCGCGGCGAGAGGCGAGGGGCGAGAGGCGAGAGGCGTCAGGCTTCTGACCCCTTCCCCCTTGCAGGGGGAAGGTTGGGATGGGGGTGAAATGTGAGCTGTCAGGAGATGCCTGCGTTGCACCCCCACCCCGGCCCTCCCCCTGGCAGGAGGAGGGAGAAGGTCCTCCCGCTCTCTCGACGGAGAGGGTCGCACATCCCCCTCTCCCCTTGCGGGAGAGGGCTGGGGTGAGGGGGACATGAGTGAGGCAGACGCACGAAGCGCACCTCTCGCCTCGTGCGCCTCCTCTGTCCCGCTTGCGGGAGAGGAGCTGAGGGCGAGGGACGCCTCACGCCTCATGCCTCCCTCCTCACGCAACTGCGCGCCGAACCTCCACCTGAACCCTTCCTCGGTCAGCTTGCGCAGCCAGCTCGTCGGCGTCTCGTTCGCCGGCACGATCTCTTCGGGGTATTCGTAGCGCAAGCTGTCGAGAGAAAAAGAGCAGCGCTCGGCCACATCGAGCGTGGCGATCAGCAGCTCGGGTGGATACAGGCGCGCCAGCCGCTCGCGCGAGCGCAGATAGCGTTCGCCATTGGGGAACAGCGCATGGCCGCAGTGGCGAAGCGGCGTGCCGAGGCGCACAGCGGTGAGGGTATCGTGCAGCGCACGCCGCGCGCGTAAGTGCATGTGCACGTCGCCGGCGGCCGCTAGCGGCAGGCCGGCCTCCTGCGCATGGCATTCCAGCCGTTCCAGGCGTGCGCGGTCATCGGGCCCGAGCAGCAGCTCGGCCGCGATCCAGCAACGCCCCGCGAAACGGGACCCGAGCCAGCGGGTGCGGTCGATATCCGGCACCTCTCCCGGCAGCAGCAGCGCCAGGCACCCGGATACACCGTCGTCGAGGTCGGCTGCGGTGAGATGGTATTCGCCCTTCTTCGAGCGGCGCCGCGCGCGGGTGATCAGCTCGGAGAGGTTGCCGTAGCCGGTGCGGTCGGCGGCGAGGAGGATGATGCGCAGCGCTGCGTTGCGTGAGGCGTAAGGCGAGAGGCGTGAGGCGCGAGACGAAGGACGTGAGGAGGCAAAGATATCCTCTCCTCCGTTCAGTGGAGGAGAGGATTCGGGGCAAAGAGGAACCTTTCGCCTCACGCCTCACGCCTCTCGCCTCACCGTCGAGCTCCAGCTCGGCGCCCACGATCAGCTTGATGCCGTGTTCCTTCGCCGCCACATGCGCGCGCACGACACCTGCCAGCGAGCACTCATCGGTGACGGCAAGCGCCGAGTAGCCGAGCCGCGCAGCGCGCTCGACCAGCTCTTCGGGATGCGAAGCCCCGCGCAGGAAAGTGAAGTTGGTCAGACAGTGCAGCTCGGCGTAGGAAGGGAACATGGCGCGGCTGGTTCAAGGACACCGAGGGCAGCCTCATCCGAACAGCCCAAGCAGATACCACTGCTTCTGGCCATGCCGCTCGCGGAACACCCATAGCTTTCTGCCCGCGGTATCGGTTGCGACGAAGTAGTCGCGTGCCGTGTCGCCGTCGTCCCACCATCCGCTCTCGATGCGCTCCGGTCCGGCCAGCATGATGAGCGGGCCCGGCTCTGCATGCCCGAGGGTATGGGAGAGAATCAGGGTAAGAGGGGCGTCGGTCCCTGCTTCCTCCTTGTCCACCGGCAGCCGCCACGGCACTTCCAGCAGCCAGAGCGGCCGTGTCGAGCGCGCCCCCGATGCAGCGTTGGTGCCCGGTTCGCAGGCGCGCCAGGCCAGTTCCGGCCGATGATCGGGATGGGAGGCGATGCCATGCACGGCATCCGTGCCCAGCCTTGCCCGCAGGTGCTCGATGATGAGCCAGCGCTGCTCTTCGGGCAGCCGGTCCTCGGGAAACAGCGACAGGTTGTGCGAGCACAGCGGTCGGGTCTCTCTGCTTTGGATGGCGATAGCCTCGACGCGATCGGGCAACGCGACGTTCGCCAGCCGTTCGCGCAGCAGCCGCAGCATGCGCTCCGCGTCGCGGCAGGGCACGGCAAAGCCGAGCATCACCACAGTGGGTTTGCAATCCGCGTGCTGCAGGGTGAGCTCAAGCCGTGTCACCCCCGTCTGCCGCATGCGCAGGAAACCGGCGAGCTCCAGCAGCAGGCGCTTGGCGGCGAACAGCAGTGGTTCGGTTTCCTGCACAGGTGCCGGCAATGCAAGCTTCGACGCATAGCGCATGGGCTGGATGTACGGCACACGGGTATCGGGCAACCGGCCCAACGCGCGGTCCAGTTCGTCCAGCAACTGCTGTCCGAAGCGGCGTGCCAGGCCGTCGCGCGGCAGGGCCAGGCAGTCGCCCACGGTATGCACACCCATGACCGCAAGCGTGCGCACGGTCTCTTTCGGCTGATCCAGCAGCACGAGCGGAAGCGAGGCGAGCACTGCCGGCAGCTGGGCCGGGTCGGTGGTGCGTATACTGGTACCGGCGCGCGCCAGCAGGCACGCGCCGGTGGGAGTGGGTGCGGCGGTGAGCGCGGCGGTGTAACCGAGCTCGACCAGGCCAGCGTCGATCTGCAGCAGCAGCGGGCGCAGGCCGCCGAACAACCGCAGGCTGCCGGCGACCTCCAGCAGCACCGCATCGGGCGGTACCAGGCACACGACGGAAGTGAACTGTCCTGCCCAGGCCGCGATGTTGCGCAGGGCCTGTGCCTCAGCGATGGAATCGCGCACGCATTCGATCAGATCCGGCGCCAGCGCGACGGCCGCCGAGGCTGTCATGTCCGGCCGGATGCCGTGGCTGCGCGCCGGCGGATTACAGGAAAGGACCTGCGGACGGTTGCCGCCGCTCGTGACGATGATCGGCCCAGGCGATTCCGCCCCGCGCAGCCGAAGCTGAAGCGAGAAGTCGGAGAGACGGAGGCAAGCCCAGAGCATGGCGCGAACGGATCATCGGCGGATGGCTAGGCCAGGCCACGTTAGGTACTTCGGTAATACAGGGTGAAGCGATGAAGCCGCACGCCGTGCGCTGAGCGATGAACGAAGCGATGGGCCAGGCACCGCGAACCGTAGGTTGGATAACGGGCGGTACTCCCCTGCGTCTCCCGCAAGGGGGGAGGGGGAACGACAAGATAAGTGCTGCTTATCCAGCTCCAGCGACAGCGGCGGTGCCCAGCCGCCACCGCGGCGTTTGAGGATCTGCACCTCGAGCCGGCCGCGGCCGGCACCGAGCTGGATACGCAGCGCAGCGGGCGAAGCAGCGGCGGCGTTGCGCGTGGGGCCGAAGATCACGCCGAAGCTCTTGCCCTCTTCGGCTGCCAGCTGCAAACGGCGCAGCGACCGTTCCGACCCGGGGCCGGGCCAGGCGATCACGGCGGCACAGGTGCCGGCGCGCAGGCAGCGCTCGGCGGCCCACAGGCTCTCGCCGCTCGACCGGGTGCGCACGACAATCAGCCGCGCAAGGTCCACGCCCAGCGACTCGAAACCCGGTGCATAGGGCAGGTGAGGCGGCGCTACCAGCACCAGCCACTTCTCCTCGCGAGACAGATGCGCCAGCGCAGGGGCGAGCAGACGCAGCTCACCGATGCCTTGCTGGCTGGTCAGCAGCTCGGTCAACGCTGCCCGCGGCCAGCCGCCGCCGGGGAGCTGCGTGTCGAGCTCGGCAAAGCCCGTGGGGACGCTTGCGACCGCGACCTTGGCGTACTGGTCGCCGCGCCAGATGGCGGGGTGCTGGAGGACGAGGCCGAGGGAGGGGCGCATGGTTGCATCGGGACGAGGGTGAGGAATCCCTCCCAATCCTCTCCCACCAAGGGGACAAGGGGAGAGGGGCGTAAGCGGGATGTAAGCTCTACTCCGAAGTCATTTCAAATAGCAACTCTGCTCGAGCTGTTGAGTGCGGCGAAGCTACTGATGCTGTGTACACCTGAATCGAGAGTAGCCGCTCCGCATCGTTTTGATTGGTGCGCAGATTTCTGGCGAGATGTTGCACGTTAGCTCTCTATCCCTCACCCCAGCCCTCTCCCGCAAGGGGAGAGGAGAAGTGCTCCCCTCCTGCCTGAGGAGGGGTGGCGCCGAAGGCGACGGGGTGGTGGGAGAAGCGTGAGATGCTCTTCCCCTCACCCCCGCCGCACCCGCAAGAGGAGAGGGCGGGTTTAGTGTGCTTCGCGCACCTCCTTCCCAGCTTCTTCTAGCGGGCGAGGTAACTGGCCGATGGCTGCGCAGCGGCATTCCTCTTGAGGGGGAAGCGCATTCCTGCGGATGGCTCGGAGATCTTGCCCAGCTTCACCAGCCTGGCTTCGATGGCCCAGCGGCTGCGTTTGTGCTCCTCGGCAAGTTGCTCGATCGGCTTGCCGGCATCGAAGGCTGTGCCCAGGTGCGCGTCTTCTTCTTCCGACCAGGGCTTGCCGGCATTGGTCGCAGCTGCACCTTCGGGCCGTGATGCGGCCTGCTTGTGTGCGCGGACGGGGCTGCTCAGCGTATGCACTGCCCAGAACAGCGCGCGGATGATGTCGGGATGCTGATAGGGGCTGCTGGCGGAAAACTGCTCGCCGGTGACCGGATCCACACCGTCTGTCAGGGCCTTGAGGATTGAAAGCGCTCTGTCTTGTTCCATGATGGCTCCTTAAGGAAACGGCGTGAGGGGTGAGGAGTGAGGAGCGAAACCGCGATGCAACCTCAACCAGGACTCCGTCAAGCGCATCTTCGAGAGTGTCGTCCGGCAACCGGTTTTGGCTCCTGACTCCTTACCCCTCACTCCTCACGCCGTTTGTACGCACTACTCTGAAATATCCTGTGGCTCAAGCCGTGAGCCTTGGGGATGCTCATGCGGTTCTACAACGTCTTGCCGTTGCGGATGATGCCCACCCCGATACCCTCGATCACCAGCGGGTCGCGCCTGGTGTCCACCAGGATGGGGGCGAAGTCGGGGTTCTCCGGCAGCAGCTGCACCTGGCTGCCCTGGCGCTTGAAACGCTTGACGGTGACCTCGTCCTTCAGCCGCGCGACCACGATCTGGCCGGAGCGCGCCTCGCCGGTGTGATGAACGGCCAACAGGTCGCCTTCGAGGATGCCGGCGTCGCGCATGCTCATGCCGCGCACTTTCAATAGATAGTCGGCGCGCGGCTTGAACAGGGACGGGTCGATCTGATAGCGGCCCTGCACGTGCTGCTCGGCCAGGATCGGGCTGCCGGCGGCGACCCGCCCCACCACCGGCAGGCCCACGTTGTAGGTATTGCGCAGGCGAATGCCGCGCGAGGCGCCTGGCAGCATCTCGATGTAACCCTTGCGCTCCAGGGCGCGCAGGTGCTCCTCCGCGGCATTAGCGGAGCGGAAGCCCAGTTGCTGAGCGATCTCGGCGCGGGTGGGCGGGAAGCCGGTGCCCTGCAGGAAATCGGCGATCAACTGCAGCACTTCGGCCTGGCGGGCGGTGAGCTCATCCATGCGTTTATCTCCAGTATCTGCTGTGATTATATACAGACTTCGGCAGGACGCAAGCGGGATCCTGGCGACGCACCGGCAATCGCGCCCTGAAGTCGTGCGCTGGTCGCGGGCCTCGCACCGACGCGGTGCGAGATTCTGTTTTATGCGGACTCGAGGGCCTCCGCCTCGAGCCCAGGCAGGACCTATAACATCATGAAGCATTGAGAAATTCGCCGATCCTCGTCGAGCTGCATGCGCAAGGCATGGTTGTTGCGCAGCACCATCCGCGTGCGGGAGGGGGTCGCCGAGATGCATCAAGACCGTGCACGCGTCTAGCGTGCGGCGGCTTCACAGCGCACCTAGTTCATCACTTCACTCACAGGGGAAGTTCTCCATGCAAAGACGCGACTTTCTGAAACTCTCGGCCGCTATGGCCGGCGCCGCCACGCTCCCGGCGTCCATCGAAGCGTTCGGTGCAAAGGATCCCATCAAGGTCGGGGTGCTGCACTCGCTGTCGGGCACCATGGCGATCAGCGAGACCGCGCTGAAGAACACTGCCCTCATGACCTTCGAGGAGATCAACGCCAGGGGGCGGCGTGCTGGGGCGTCCGATCGAGGCGGTGGTGGTCGATCCGGCTTCCAACTGGCCGCTGTTCGCCGAAAAGGCCCGCCAGCTCATCACGCAGGACAAGGTGGCGGCCGTGTTCGGCTGCTGGACGTCGGTGTCGCGCAAGTCGGTGCTCCCGGTGTTCGAGGAGCTGGATAACCTGCTCTATCTATCCGGTGCAATACGAAGGCGAGGAGCTGTCGCAAGAACGTGTTCTACACGGGCGCGGCTCCCAACCAGCAGGCCATCCCCGCGGTCGAGTACCTGATGGGCGAGGACGGAGGCAGCGCCAAGCGCTGGTTCCTGCTCGGCACGGACTACGTCTACCCGCGCACCACCAACAAGATCCTGCGCGCTTTCCTCAAGTCCAAGGGCGTGGCGGAGAAGGACATCGAAGAGGTCTACACGCCGTTCGGCCACAGTGACTACCAGACTATCGTGGCCAACATCAAGAAGTACGCCGCCGGCGGCAAGACCGCGGTGGTGTCGACCATCAACGGCGACTCCAACGTGCCGTTCTACAAGGAGCTGGGCAACCAGGGCCTGAAGGCGACCGACGTTCCGGTGGTCGCTTTCTCGGTGGGCGAAGAAGAGCTGCGCGGCATCGACACCAAGCCACTGGTAGGCCATCTCGCGGCGTGGAACTACTTCGAGTCGGTGAAGAACCCGGTGAACGAGAAGTTCATCAAGACGTACCGGGAGTGGGCCAAGAAGAACAGCGTCCCCAACCTGCCGCACTCGGTCGTCACCAACGACCCGATGGAGGCCACCTACGTCGGCATCCATATGTGGAAGCAGGCGGTGGAGAAGGCCAAGTCGCCGATATCGCGAAAGTGCGCAAGGCGATGTCCGGCCAGACGTTCAAGGCACCCTGCGGCTTCACGCTGAAGATGGACGAAGACCAACCATCACCTGTGGAAGCCGGTGATGATCGGCGAGATCCAGGGCGACGGCCAGTTCAACGTGGTGTGGAGGACCAAGACCACCGATCCGCGCCCAGCCCTGGAGCCCCTTCGTTCCGGGCAACGAGAAGAAGCAGAACATTTGAGTCAGGCTCGAGGCACGAGGCTCGAGGCTCGAGAGGCAGCCCTCCCGATGGAGGGCTGCAAGCTGCCGGCCCCCTGACGGGCGGTCGAGCTCAGGCTCGATCCGGGTTGGGAGGTGAGGATGCACGCGCAAGGCTGCTGCCAGTGATCTACCGTGCGCAACGCTCTTGTCGCATGGGCGGAGGGTCTTGCGCAGCCGAGCCGCGTGGGGCAACAAGGGAGTCCCTATTGCGTTTCGATATGACAGCAGCACTGCGTGTGCTGTTGGCGGTGCTGTTGTTGCCTGCCATTTTGTCGAGCGGCAGCGCGCAGGCGGCCGACGCCGAGCTGATCAAGCAGCTTGGCAGCAGCGAGGTATCCGACAAGGTGCGGGCCATCGAAGCGCTGACACGCTCGGCCGACCCGGTCGGGCTGCCTATCCTGCGCGCGCTTCGCGACGGCAACTGGCCGTCACCCCGTCAGGGCAGGTGATCGTGCTGGAAGGCGGCATCGCCAAGGACGCGGCGACGCTGCAGCCGCTCGAGCCGGCGCCGACGGAATACGAAGCCGTTGTGGTCAACAACCGCGTGCGTGGCCAGCTGGAGGCGGCGTTCTCGGCATTCCAGCTGTTCTCCGACTCGCGCGACGAGCGCCTGGCTGCAGCCAAGGCGCTCGAATCCTCGGCTCAGGCTTCAGTTGCGCCGATCCTGGAAAAAGTGCTCGACAAGGAGACCGATCCCGCAATCAAGACCGTGCTCGCGCAGATCAAGGCCGGCATCGACCTGAAGAGCAGTGACCCGCAACTGCGCATGGCCGCGGTGAAGGTGCTGGGCGAGAGCAGCGTGCAGCGGACCAAGCAGCTGCTCTATGCCCTGCTGGAACAGGATGCCGGCGGCGCGTACACCGAGCCCGACGAGAAGGTGCGCGAGGCGGCGCTCGCCGCGATCAAGGCGATCGACCAGCGCCTGGCGGTGAGCGACTACGCCGGCCGCCTGTTCTCCGGCATCAGCCTCGGCAGCATCCTGCTGCTGGCCGCGTTGGGCCTGGCGATCACCTACGGCCTGCTCGGCGTCATCAACATGGCGCACGGCGAGATGATCATGATCGGTGCCTACGCCACCTTCGTGACGCAGCAGGTGATCAGGAGCCATGTGCCCGGGCTGATCGAGTGGTATCCGGTGTTCGCCGTGCCGGTGGCATTCCTGGCCTCGCGCGCTGGTGGGCATGGCGCTGGAGCGCAGCGTGATCCGCTGGCTGTATGGGCGGCCGCTGGAGACGCTGCTGGCGACCTGGGGCATCAGCCTGTTCCTGATCCAGCTCGTGCGGCAGATCTTCGGCGCCCAGAACGTGGAGGTGGCCAATCCGTCGTGGATGTCCGGCGGCATCGAGTTCACCAACCTGACGCTGCCGTACAACCGAATCGTCATCATCGTGTTCGCCTTCGTCGTGCTGGTCGCGATGTGGCTGGTGCTCTCGCGCACGCGGCTCGGGTCTGTTCGTTCGCGGAGTCACTCAGAACCGGACCATGGCCGCATGCGTGGGCGTCCCTACCGGCCGTGTGGACCTGCTCGCCTTCGGTCTGGGCTCGGGAATCGCCGGGCTGGCTGGAGTCGCCTTGTCCCAGGTCGGCAACGTCGGCCCGGACCTGGGGCAGAGCTACATCATCGACTCTTTCATGGTGGTGGTGCTGGGCGGGGTAGGGCAGCTCGCCGGGACGGTGTACGCGGCCATGGGCCTGGGCGTGGCGATGAAGCTGCTGGAACCGCATATCGGTGCGGTGCTGACCAAGATTTTCATCCTGGTTCTGATCATCGCGTTCATCCAGAAGCGCCCGCAGGGCCTGTTCGCGCTGAAGGGAAGAGCGGTGGAAGCATGAACGCGCCGACGCCCACTCTCGCGCTGCCTCTGGAAGGGGGAGGGCAGCCGAGTGTGTCGCTGTTCAGTGCGCGCGGCTGGGCCGCGCTGCTCGCTTTTGCGCTGACCGTCACGGTGCTGGTGCCGGTGCTGTTCATCGCCGTTCCGCAGAGCAGCCCCTTTCACCTGTCGGCGTACTCCGTCACGCTGATCGGCAAGATCATGTGCTACTGCGTAGTGGCGCTGGCGATGAATCTCATCTGGGGCTACACCGGGATCCTGAGCCTCGGGCACGGCGTGTTCTTTGCGCTCGGAGGCTACGCCTTCGGCATGTACCTCATGCGCATGATCGGCGGCGAGGGGCAGTACCAGAGCGACCTCCCCGATTTCATGGTGTTCCTCGACTGGAAGGCCTATCCCTGGTACTGGTCGTTCACGGAGCATTTCTGGTACTCGGGGCTGCTGGTGGTGCTGGTGCCGGGATTGCTCGCCTTTGTCTTCGGCTTTTTCGCGTTCCGCTCGCGCATCAAGGGGGTGTACTTTTCCATCATCACTCAGGCGCTCACCTTCGCCTTCATGCTGCTGTTCTTCCGCAACGACACCGGCTTCGGCGGCAACAACGGGTTCACCGACTTCAAGCGCATCGTGGGATTCCGGGTCGCCGAGCCGGCAACGCGGGCGGCGCTGTTCGCGGTCACGGGCCTGTACGTGGCCGGTGTAGTTGTGCTCTCGCGCGCGCTGATCCGCTCCAAGCTCGGACGGGTCCTCACCGCGATCCGCGATTCCGAGACCCGGCTCATGTTCTCCGGCTACAACCCGCTGTGGTACAAGTTGTTCATCTGGACGCTCTCGGCAGTGCTGTGCGGGATCGCCGGCGCGCTGTACGTACCGCAGGTGGGCATCATCAACCCCAGCGAGATGTCGCCGGCCAACTCCATCGAGATCGCCATCTGGGTGGCGGTGGGCGGGCGCGGTACCCTCCTCGGGCCGGTGTTCGGAGCGGCGACTCGTCAACGCCGCCAAGAGCTATTTCACGCAGGCGTATCCCGAGTACTGGCTGTTCTTCCTCGGCCTGCTGTTCATCCTGGTGACGCTGTTCCTGCCCAAGGGCGTGGCGGGTCTGCCCGGCATGCTGCACAGCCGCGTTGTTCGCAGCTCGGCGCGCGCGACCGATCCTGCTGCCGCGCGCGAAGGAGAGGCGCCGGAAATGAGCGAGCTGCCCAGCGTATCCGCGGGGACGGGAGGCGGCGGCCTCGGCCGGGTGGCCACGGTCGGGCTGGACATCAGCCACCGGGCCATCCTCTACCTCGACGACATTACGGTCAGCTTCGACGGCTTCAAGGCCTTGAACAAGCTCACGCTCACGGTGGATGCGGGCGAGCTGCGCTGCGTGATCGGCCCCAACGGTGCCGGCAAGACCACCATGATGGACGTGGTCACCGGCAAGACCCGGCCAGATGCCGGCACTGCCTTCTTCGGGCAAACCATCGACCTGACCAGGCTGTCCGAGGCACAGATCGCGCGATGCCGGGATCGGCCGCAAGTTCCAGAAGCCGACCGTGTTCGAGAACCACACCGTGTTCGAGAACCTGGAGCTGGCCATGAAGGCAGACAAGCGCGTGCGGGCCACGCTGCGGGCAAGGCTCGGCACCGAGCAGGCCGACCGGATCGCACAGACGCTGACCATGATCCAGCTGCGCGCCGAGGCCGGCAAGCTCGCCGGCCTGCTTTCACACGGCCAGAAGCAATGGCTGGAGATCGGCATGTTGCTCATGCAGGAGCCCAAGCTGCTGCTGCTCGATGAGCCGGTCGCGGGCATGACCGACGAAGAGACCGAGCGCACAGCCGAGCTGTTCAAGTCGCTGGCCGGCCAGCATTCGGTCATCGTGGTCGAGCACGATATGGAGTTCATCGCGCGCATCGCGGACATCGTTACGGTGCTGCACGAAGGCAGCGTGCTGGCCGAAGGGCCGCTCGACCAGATCAAGCGCGATGAGCGGGTGATCGAGGTTTATCTCGGGCCGCTGACGAAGCGGAAAGCTTGAGCCACAGAGAAAACCAGAGAACACGGAGGACTGTCAACCACGGATATTGATGTGAGCCGGGAGCATGTCCCGGCAGACAACGGGCGCCCTTCGTTCGTCGCGTCCTCTTCTCTGTGTTCTCTGCGGCTCAGATATGTTGTCTTGACATGCTGACAGTCGAGAATCTCAACCAGTACTACGGCAGCAGCCAGACGCTGCGCGACCTCAGCTTCGAGGTGCGCGCGGGCGCGTGCACCGCGCTGCTCGGCCGCAACGGCGTAGGCAAGACGACGCTGCTGCGCTGCCTGATGGGCGTGGTGCCGATCGCCGGCGGCAGCATTCGCTTCGAAGGGCGGGAGATCGCCAGTCTGCCGGCGTTCCAGCGGGTGAAGCTCGGGATCGGTTACGTGCCGCAGGGGCGGGAGATCTTTCCGCGCCTGACGGTGCAGGAAAACCTGCTCATGGGGCTGGCCAGCAAGCGCGCACGGCGGACAAGGCGCCATCCCCGATGATGTGTTCGCGATGTTCCCGGTGCTCAGGCAGATGCTCGGGCGGCGTGGCGGGGACCTGTCCGGCGGTCAGCAGCAGCAGCTCGCGATTGCCCGCGCACTGGTGATGCGCCCCAAGCTGCTCATCCTGGACGAACCCACCGAAGGCATCCAGCCGTCGATCATCAAGGAGATCGAGCGCGTGATCCGGGCGCTGTCCGAGCGCGGAGACATGGCCATCCTCCTGGTCGAGCAGTACTTCGAGTTTGCGCGCGAGTTGGCGAACCAGTATCTGGTGCTGCGGCGAGGCGAGATCGTCAAGCGCGGATCCGGCGCGGAGATGGACGCGCAGGAGTTGCGCAGCTACCTGGTGGTGTAACCATCCCCCGGCAAACCCCGGGATGCCAGGAGTGTGTGCATCGACCCGCGGAATCGCACTGGGGCGGTGCGGTTTTCTCGCCGCGGAGGACCTTGCGGCCACCTCTCATTGCTCAATGAACAGGCAGAGCAATGCGCTAACCCACTGTATGTAAAACGGATCCGAAGGGAGCCCTGGGCGCAGGCACGGCGGTTGCAAAAGAGTCTTGAGCGCAGGGACGAGATTTGGCTCGCTCCCGATCGATTTTCCGATGTCTGCCAGGGTTAGCCTGCGGTGACTTCAAGTCCCGCAGGCTCTTTTTTTCCTGTCAGTAGAAGGGGCGCCAAACGTTGCGGTCGCTCTTTTCCCACTCCCGCATCCGTCGCTCGAGATCCGCAACATTGGCGCTTTCGGCGAGATACCGCTCAAGCTGTCGGGTCTCGGCATGCTTGAACCAGTCCAGGACAGAGTTGATCAAATGCTTCATGGCAGTGCTCCTTTCATCCACGCGCTCGCATGACACACCGCAGCAGGGGCAGATCTGACGCGGACCGTCGGTTGGCCCGGCCTGTGGGTCGAATGCAGAACATGGTTGCTGCACTGCAATATATGGGCCAAGGCAAAGCAATCAAGGCCCCAACGGGGAGCATGGACTTGCCGACCCTCCCGCCTATAAACTTGCGCCCATGCGATCGCGAATCGTGGTGATGCTGGTTACAGCCAGTCTGGCGGCTGCGACGCCCGCGCTATGCCAGGTGCACCCTCAGGACGGCATCGATCGAAACCTGCAGGAGCGGGCTGCGCGCGAGCACGAGTTCCATGTGCGGTTGGAAGCCGACATTCCGCCTCCCCCGCAGCCCATCGCTGTGGGCAAGGGTGGCCTGAAGTTCTATATCCCCACCCCCGGCAGCGAGATCCTGCGCCGCGACGAGGTCCGGCAACCGGCCACAACGCCGCGGGTTGCGCCCGGCAAGTCGGTCGTGAGTGGCGAGACGCAACTTCTGGACAGCCAGAGCCGGCGGCAGATGGAGCTGCAAACCCAGATCGAGAACCGACCGGAGGCCCAACGGCAACAGATCCTCCAGATCCAGCAGCTGGGCTTCGACCGAGAAACCAGCGCCCAGGACCTGGGGTCGAGAATTCTGCGCGACTCCTCGCGCGCGCTTGGCACTCCCCGCTGACAACGGCTAAGGTCGCAGCTACACATCCCCACCATTCGGAGGAGTTGCAATGCTCATCATCGCGCCGTGCCGGGCACGCCCTTCGAGGACCAGATCGCCAGCGGGTACATGACCGAGCAGTACGTCATCGACACGGCCGGCAAAGCCGGGTTCAGACTGGTGGGAGGCTCCGAGGTGAGAAAAAGGACATGAAGGTATTCGGCAGGAGGGGGATGCTCGCAGCGGCCACGGCCGTGGGACTGGCGCTTGCGCCGGGCGCCCACAGCGAGCGCGATGAAATGGGGTTCGTCCGCATCACTCCAGAGGAAGTGCAGTGGAAAGAGCTGCCGGGCTACGGCGGCTTGCAGTACGCGGTGATCGAGGGTGACCCATCCAAGCAAGGCCTCTACGTGGTGCGGGTCAAGTTTCCGCCCGGGCTGATGACGCGGCCGCACTATCATCCGGAGGACCGCCACGCCATCGTCATCAAGGGCACCTGGTACACCGGCACGGGGGACACGTTCGACCCCGACAGCGCGGTGGGCTTGAAGCCGGGAACCTACATGAAGCACCCGGCCAAGGCGCATCACTACGACGGCGCCAAGGACGAGGAGGTGATTCTGCAGATCATCGGCTACGGGCCGACCGGCACCATCTGGCTGCGCCCCGAGGAGGGACATACCGGCCCTTCGCAGAAGCAGTAGCGTTGCGCCGGCGCGCGCCGGCACGACCGCGGCAGCCCACGGGCTGCCGTTTTTGCGCTTTGGAGAAGCCGTCCCCGCCCATCGGCAAGACCGGACGATGGAGCGGCCGGCGGCGTTCCGGTTCGAGACCGCTCAAGACGCGGGGCGCGCAAGAAGTCTCAAGTAGAATGGGGCCACAACTCGACTCGCGCACAGGGGGAGAACCGTGAAGTCCAGGGAAGGTCTGGAGGCGCTGGCTAACGCCTTGCTGCTCGCCCGCGATGTCCGCGGGCGGTCCAATCCGTCGTCGTCAAGCTTGCCCTCGGCGCGCCGCTCACCGGGCCGCTGGCAAAGCAGACCATCGGTGAAGTGACCAACCCCGACTGATCCGGCCGCGGAGGCGATGCATGGCCCTGCTGGAGATCCGCGGCCTGTCGATGGCCTTCGGCGGGCTGCGTGCGCTCCAGGAGCTGGATCTGGCCGTGAGCACGGCGAGATCGCCGGGCTGATCGGCCCGAACGGCTCGGGCAAGACGACCGTGTTCAACGTCATCAGCGGCCTTTACCGGGCGACCGCGGGCCGCATTGCCTTCGACGACGGCCGCGCCGAGTTGATCGGACGCCCACCGCACACGGTCACAGCACTGGGGGTCGCGCGCACCTTCCAGAACCAGCGCCTGTTCAACCAGATGACGCGTCCTGGAAAACGTGCTGGTCGGCATGCATTGCCGGACCCGGGCCGGGCCCGCCGGCATCCTGCTGGGGTTGCCCGCGGCGCGCGCGGAGCGGCGGCAGACGCGATCGAGCGCGGCAAGGAACTGCTGGCTTTCTTCGGCGAGCGCCTGCTGCCGCGCGCCCACGACCCCGCCTCGACCCTGTCCTATGCCAACCGCCGCCGATCTGGAAATTGCCCGCGCCCTGGCCACGACGCCGAAGCTGCTGCTGCTCGACGAACCCGCCGCGGGAATGAACCCGACCGAAAAGCGCGAGCTGAGGCAAGACATCCAGCGCATCCGCGTGCGCGGCGTCGGTTCCTGCTGATCGAGCACGACATGGGGTTGGTGCAGGGATCTGCGAGCGGGTGAGCGTGCTCGATCACGGCGTCAAGATCGCCGAGGGACCCTTTCACGAGGTGCGGCGCAATCCCGCGGTGCTCGAAGCGTACCTGGGGCGGCGGCATGCTTAGGCTGACCGATGTGGTGGCCGGCTACGGTCCACTGCAGGTGCTGCGCCGGGTCAACCTCGAGGTGCGGCAGGGCGAGATCGTCTGCCTGCTCGGAGGCAACGCCGCGGGCAAGTCCACGACACTGAAGACGGTCCTCGGCCTCGCAGCGACCGAGCGCCGGCAGCGTCGCGCTCGAAGGCGAGCCGCATCGACCGCGCTCGCTACCGAGGACGATCGTCCGCGCGCGGCATCGCGCTGGTGCCCGAGTCGCGCCGGATCTTCGCGCGCATGACGGTGTGGGAGAACCTGGCCATGGGCGCCTACAGCCGGCGCGGCGCCTCGCCCGAGCGAGATCGACCAGGACCTGGAGCGCGTGTACACGCTGTTCCCGCGGCTGAAGGAGCGCAGCGAGCCAGTACGCCGGCACCCTGTCGGGCGGCGAGCAGCAGATGCTCGCCATCGGCCGGGCGCTGATGGCGCAGGCCCCGCCTGCTGTTGATGGACGAGCCGTCGATGGGGCTTGCGCCGGTGCTGGTCGAGCAGGTGTTCGACATCATCCAGGCCATCAACCGTCAGGGCACGACCATCCTGGTGGTCGAGCAGAACGCTGCCGTGGCGCTGTCGATCGCGCATCGCGGCTACGTGCTGCAGGACGGCGAGCATCGTCGATGCAGGGTGCGGCGGCGACGGAGACTGCTCGATGCACGACGACATGCCGCCAGCGCCTACCTCGGGAGAGGACTGAAGTGGACGCCCTGCAGATCCTGCCGCAGCAGCTGGTGTTCGGCCTGGCGCTCGGGAGCGGTCTACGGCCTGATCGCGCTCGGCTACACCATGGTCTACGGCGTGCTGCTGATGATCAACTTCGCCCACGGCGAGATCTTCATGATCGGCGCGTACGTCGGCTGGGCGCGTGCTGATCTGGCTGATCAACGCCCAGGCTTCGGCGGCCTGCACCCGGCGTGGGTCGTGCCGGTCATGCTGCTGATGGCGATGTCGGTGTCGGGCATCGCTCGGCATGGCGCTGGAGCGCTTCGCCTACCGGCCGCTGTACACGCGCGGTGCGACCCGCCTGGGCCCGCTGATCAGCGCGGTAGGGGCGTCGATCTTCCTGCAGAACGCCGTCATGCTGACGCAGGGCGCGCGCATGAAGGTCTACATGACCAGCCTGCTGTTCCCGCGCAGCTGGTATCTCCAGATCGGCGGCGTGCGCATCTCGGCGCTGGTGCTGGTCATGATCAGTGTCGCGCTGCTGCTGATGTGGGCGCTCAACTGCGCTCGTGCAGCGCACCACGCTTGGCCGCTGCATGCGCGCCGTGGCAGAGGATCGCGAAGTGGCGGCGGTGATGGGCGTGAACGTGCGCCGTGTCATCTCGCTCACCTTCCTGCTCGGCTCCGCGCTGGGCGGCGCCGCCGGTGTGCTGGTCGGCCTGTACTACACCCAGATCGACTTCTTCATGGGTTACTCGGCTGGCCTGAAGGCCTTCACCGCCGCGGTCCTGGGCGGCATCGGCAATCTGAAGGGCGCGATGCTCGGCGGGATCGTGCTCGGGCTCATCGAAAGCCTCGCGGTGACGTTCCTCAATCCGGCGTACCGGGATGTGGTCGCCTTCGCCGTGCTGATCCTGGTGCTGGTGTTCCGCCCGACCGGGCTGCTGGGCGAGACCGTGCCGCAGGCGAACAAGGTCTGACGGGCATGCCAGCCCAACAGCGCCAGGTTGGTGGTCGTCAGATCGTGCTCGTGCCTGCGTCGGCGCGCTGGTCGCTGCCGCTGCTTTCGCCCAAGCGACTACGTCATCGGGGTGGCTGGCGCGCATCTGCCTGTACGCGACGCTGGCGCTCGGGCTCAACATCGTGGTCGGCTTCGCCGGGCTGCTGGACATCGGCTACGTCGCCTTCTTCGGCATCGGCTCCTACCTGTATGCCTTCCTGGCCTCGCCGCATTTCGGCGTGCATCTGCCGTTTCTGCTGGCGCTGCCGCATCGTGGTTGCGGCACCGCGCGTTCGGCATCCTCATCGGCGCGCCCACGCTGCGCCTGGGCGGCGATTACCTCGCCATCGTCACGCTCGGCTTCGGCGAGATCACCTATCTGCTGCTGCTCAACCTGGATCGCCCGGTGAACATCACCAACGGCCCGAGCGGCATCATCGACATCGATCCGCCTGACGCTCTTCGGCTCACGCATCGACGCGGCAACACGCAGCTACTACTACCTGTTCCTGGCGGTCCTGGCGCTCGCGCTGGTCGCTTCCGGCCGCTGCAGCATTCCCGCGTCGGCTGGGCCTGGCAGGCGATCCGCGAGGACGAGCTGGCCGCGCGCGCGATGGGGATCAACACGACGGTTGCGAAGCTGCAGGCGTTCGCCATCGGCGCCTCGTTCGCCGGCTTCGCCGGGCGCGCTGCTGGCGTCCTGGCAGCGCTCCGTGTTCCCGGAGAACTTCCTGTTCACCGAGTCGATCAACGTGCTGGCCATGGTGATCATCGGCGGGATGGGCAGCCTGCTGGGCGTGATCCTCGGTGCGCATCGTGATCGTCGCGCTGCCGGAGGTCTTCCGCGAGTTGCAGGCCTATCGGCTGCTGGTGTTCGGCCTGATGCTCATGGTGCTGATGATTTTCCGCCCGCAGGGATCCTGGTGCCGCGCGCCTCGCCTACACCGAACCGAACAGGCGCCGAGGCTGATCGCCGAGCAACGGGACAAAAGGAGCGCGCAGACCAGCAAGAAAGCTTCTCGCCTGAAGAAAGCAATACGGAACACCGGCGCCAACGCAAAAAGGGCGGCCATGGCCGCCCTTTCGGGAAACGCCGCGCGCCGGTTCAGGCCATCTGCGCGGATTTGCGCACACGCATCCAGCCGAGAAGAATAATTCCGCTCGCCATCATCAGCCAGACGCCGGGCTCGGGGACCGCTGCGATCTGGATCTTCCAGTCCCCAGCCTTGGTGTCTTGGAAGACGCCGCCGTTGGCATATACTTTCGCGATATAGCCGTGTCCAGCAGCGGCCATAAAGCCGAACGAACTACTGGTTCCGGGAGGGATAGCTGTAGAGCCGAGCAGAGCCCCATTTGGATCGAAGACGATCAGCTACCGCAAATCACTGGCTGAGCCACCGGGATCATCAGATCCGTAATCGTCGCGGAATAGTGGGGCGGGGGTCCGGTCACGTCGAGGAGTGATTACTGAACTCGGAACCCACGAATCCATGAATCAGAAAATCCTGGCCCGGATTCTCGGCCCAGCGGCAGCGTGAACCCCATGGCACCCGGCGCGGTGCTCATCTTCGCGAGGGCATCCTCACCGACATGCGTCACCGGGAAGCTCAAACCGGTACCGAAGTGGCCATATCCGCCCAGCTGACTAACGTTGGTTCCGACCGGAGGCTCGGTGAAGGTGGTACCGGCTTGGATCGCCAGGAAACCGAGATCGTCGGTCGACGTGAAGCTGGCGAGGGTCATCGAATTGAGCGTTGCGCCCCCGCCGGTTTCCGGACAGATCGCCGTCTACGGCCTCATCGTAGACGACGGCGGCAGCCAGGGGTGGTGCCAAGGAGAACGCACTGACTATTGCGGACGAACGTCAAGCTTCCGCTTTGTAGACTCCAGCGGTGAGCAGATCAGGAGCGAAACCCGCGGATCCTGAAGACCCGAAGCCTGCTAACAAGAGCAGCCAAGCAGCCGCGGGCCCCAGGATCAGCGCCCGCCAGCACGGAAAAGGGGTGGTTCAGCCGATGCGTCGTCGAGCAATACCCACGATGCCGAGGATCCCGGCCAACATCAGGGCCCAGACTCCAGGTTCCGGAATCGCCACCACGCTTAAGGAACCTGTCACGCCGACACTTGCTGCGGGGGAAATGGGGTCAACGTTGAACGCCAACCTCAAACTCTGGACGGGTGTTCCGGTCACCAACACGCCTCCTAAGCCAGTGTCGAATGATACAACCTGAGTAAGAGGAGGAGTCGTTTCCGTGAAACTCGCTCCACCCCAGCGAGGTCCCTTACCAACAATGTCAAACCAGAGACCCGCGCAAGAGCCTGCGGCAAAAAGACACCCCTGCACGACTTGTAGCTGTTCGCTCGCTGCCGTGAGGGTTGTGCCGGCTGCCGAAGTGATCGACAGACCCAGCGTTGCGTCGACAGTGAAGCTGGAAAACACGCCTCCAAGGTCGATCGGATCTGAGGTTGCGGACAAAGTTAAGCCGCTACCGCCTGTCCCGTAGAGCACGGCAGCCTCAGCGCCGGTGCTGAGGCCTAAGGCTGTCAGCCCCACTAGCGCAAACTGCCGGACTACTTTTCTTTTCGGTGGCGTCCCGAAATTCACGGCTGCCTGAGCAGCGCCACGTCCAAACGCAAAAGCGACAGCGACCACCTGCCCCAGTGTCCCCTTAGAGCGCCTTCATTTCGTCCTCACCTCCCAGGTCAACTTGCCGTCAACCCTAAAATCCGCTCCCCCTGCACTTTACGCATTTTATTTTGCGGCGGAGCGACGCCGATGTCACCTCATTGATTTCTTTGCGATCGGTCAGGAGCAGTGCAGCTGGCCGAGGCTGACCCCGTCCTGTCACAATCCGCACGTAGCTGCTCCCGCATGCGGATTCTGATGCTCTCCGACGTGTACTTTCCCCGCATCAACGGGGTATCCACGTCCATCCAGACCTTCCGCCGGCAGTTCGCCGCGCTCGGCCACGAAGTGCTGCTCATCGCCCCGTCCTATGGGCCCCCCGCCGCGCCCGAACCGGGCATCGTGCGCCTGCCTGCCCGCACGGTGCCCTTCGACCCCGAAGATCGATTGATGGGGTTCAAGCCGCGGTGAAGCTCGAGCCGGCGCTGCGCGAGCGCCGCTTCGACCTGATCCACATCCAGACGCCCTTTGTCGCCCACTACGCCGGCGTGGCGCTGTCGAAACGGCTGGGCGTGCCGCGGGTGGAGACCTATCACACCTTCTTCGAGGAGTATCTGCACCACTACGTGCCGCTGGTGCCCGGCGCCTGGACGCGCGCGCTGGCGCGGCGCTTCTCGCGCGCGCAGTGCAACGACCTCGATGCGGTCGTGGTGCCTTCCCATGCGATGGGCGAGGTGCTACGCACGTACGGCGTCCGCCGTCCGATGGAGATCATTCCGACGGGCATCGAGCTGGAGCGATTGGCCGGCGGGAACGGCGCTGCCTTCCGGCGCCGCCACGGCATCGCCGCCGGAACAGCCGGTCCTGGTGCACGTAGGCCGGGTGGCCTTCGAGAAGAACATCGACTTCCTGTTGCGCGCGCTGGTGCGCGTGCGCGCGCATTTGCCGGACGTGCTGCTGGTGCTCGCCGGCGAGGGCCCGTCGCATGCAGACACCTGCAGCGTCTGGCGCGCGCCTGGGGCTGGAGGCGCAACGTGCTGTTCGCTCGGCTACCTGGACCGGCGCAATGCGCTGCTCGATTGCTATTGCGCCGGCGACGCCTTCGTGTTCGCCTCGCGCACCGAGACCCAGGGCTGGTGCTGCTGGAGGCCATGGCCTGGGCGTTGCCGGTCGTGTCCACCGCCGTCATGGGGACGCGCGACATCCTGGAGCCGAGCTGGGCGCGCTGGTGGCGCGCGGAAGACGAAACGGAGTTCGCCGCCCGAGTAGTCGATTTGCTGCGCGACCCGGACGCTGCGCGCGCGCCTGTCGCAGCGAAGCGCACAGCTATGCAACGCGAATGGAGCGCGCCGCGCATGGCAACGCGAATGCTGCAGTTCTATGCCCGTGTCGCAAAGCGCCGGTCCTACAGGTGCCGATGCCCGGCCATCTCGGGAAACGCGCATCGCTTTGACACCATTTTGCCATGGGCCTTGCGGCCCAGAGTAGACTGGAGCCCGTGCATCAGGGAAGACCAGTATCGGGGTGACGATATGCAGGAAGAACGTGCCGGCGCAGCGGCGCAGGTATCCGCGTTTCCCGTTTCACCGCATGGCATCGGTCGTGTAGCGACTCCGGAGAATGCTCCGGTTCGCTGCTCGACGCATCTTTCAACGGCGCTCTGTTCGAGGCTTCCACCAGGCTCAATCTGCCGCCCGCGGGCTGTGTGCTGGTCATCCCGTTCAGCCGCGACCCCGAAGAAGCCATTCGCCTGCAGGCGCAGGTCGCCTGCCGCCGCGGCCTGCGTCTGGGCCTGCACTGGGGGCACATCGATGCCGAGAGCAGCATGAAGCTGCAACGCCTGGTGGAGATGAACCTCGGGACCCTCAGGCTGCTCGAGCGGCCCCTGCTCAGCCTGATCTGGCCACCGGCGAATCAGCCGGCCGGGCCGCCCGCCGGAGGAGACCCTCAGCGATAACCGCAAAGGCGCAAAGGCGCCAGGAACTTCCGCAAAGAACCCCTAGGACCTGGGGTTCTTTACGCAGCCTTTGCGCCGTTCGGTGGTGAGCTCTGGGGAGCGGGTCTCGCAGAACCCGCCAGTCAGGCGCGCTCGGTCCGGCGCGACCGGATCAGCTTGTTGACCGCGGCCTCGTTGGCATGCGGGGTAGCCCCCAACATCGCCGGTGCAGGCACCGGGGGCAGCGCGTTGACGATACCCGCGTCCACGTGACCGCCGGCCCCCGCGCCGGCCATGGCAGCGGAGCTCAGGTGCGTCATCTGGTCATCGAAGAAAAAGTCCGGGGCGAACACCTGCAGGAACGGGCCCTTTTCCAGGCCGCCGAGGAACATTGCCTCGTCGACTTCGATGTCCCAGCTCATCAAGGTGCGGATCGCGCGATCGTGAGCAGGTGCGCTGCGTGAGGTCACCAGCGCGGTGCGGATGCGCATGCGCTGGTCCCTCGGAGGGTTTCTCTGCAGCAGGTGGAGGGACGCGCAGGAAGGGCTGCAGCGGCCCGGGCGGCAGCGGCTCGCCCGCATGCGACTGCTCGTGTTCCTCGAAGGCCGGCAGCCCGTGCTCCTGGTAGACGCGCTCGGCCTGGTCGCTGAACAGGACCGCGTCGCCGTCGAAGGCGATGCGCACCTCGTCGGGATGGGCGGTCTTGGTTCCAGCCGGCTTGCCGTAGACGCGCGCGGCCGGGAAGCCGGCCTCCAGGGCGAGGCGCACGTCGTCCGGGTGCGCGGAGACGAACAGATCGGCCTTCAACGCATTGAGGTAGACGAACGGCGAGCGCCCGCGCAGGAAACACCCCGCGGGTGATGGGCAGCTTATGGTGCTCGGCCGACTTGAACACCCGCAGACCGCTGATCGGGTCGTTGCGCGAAAGAATCACCACCTCGACCTTCTGCTCCTGAGGCGTGTTGAACGCCAGCAGCTTCTGGGCGAGCGGAAAGGCCATGCCCGGGGCGGCAGGCTGGTCCAAGCGCTCCAGCTGCAGCTTCTGGTAGCGGGCCGGGTCCTTCTCGTCGAAGGCCGCGTTCTCCTCTTCGAAGTCGAACAGGGCCCGGGAGGAGAGGGCCACTACGAGCTTATCGTCCAGGTTGGCAGGCATTGCAATCACCTCGTCGGTCTGAAATCTCTCACCCTGGCGGATGTATGCGCTGAGGGTATCCGCAAACGGCTAGAATAACGCATTTCCCAGAATGACAGCCCAGATAATCGACGGTGCGGCGTTGTCTGCGCGCATCCGCGCGGACCTCAGGCCCCGCGCATCAGCGCTCGCGCACCAGGGTCACCGCCCCGGCCTGGCGGTAGTGCTGGCCGGTGATAACCCGGCCTCGCGCGTCTATGTGCGCAACAAGGTCAAGGCGTGCGGGGAAACGGGCATCCACTCGGAGTTGTACGAGCTGCCCGGCCAGCGCCCCCGAAGGCGCAAGTGCTGGACCGCATCCGGGCGCTGAACGCCGATCCCCGGATCCACGGCATCCTCGTGCAGCTGCCCCTGCCGAGGCAGGTGAGCGCAGCGAAGGTGCTGGAGACGATCGCAGTGGCCAAGGACGTCGACGGCTTTCACGTCCAGAACGTCGGCAGCCTGGTGGTCGGCAAGCCCGGCTTCGCACCCTGCACCCCGTCCGGCTGCATGGCGATGCTGGACAGCATCGGCGCGCGAGCTGGAAGGAAAGGAGGCAGTGGTGGTGGGCCGCAGCAACATCGTCGGCAAACCGATGGCGCATCATGCTGCTCCGCCGCAGCGCGACGGTGACGATCTGCACTTCGCAGACCCGCGAGCTGGCCGACCACACGCGGCGGGCCGATGTCCTGGTCGTGGCCACCGGCAAGCCGCGCCTGGTCACCGGGACATGATCAAGCCGGGAGCCATTGTGATCGACGTGGGGATGAACCGTCTTCCCGACGGCAAGCTGTGCCGGCGACGTGGACTTCGATTCGGCGCGCGAGAAGGCCGCGTGGATCACGCCGGTGCCCGGCGGGGTAGGGCCGATGACCATCACCATGCTGCTGTCGAACACCGTGCTCGGCCGCCGAGCGGTCTGTCAGCGGACTTCGTAGCCGCAGAGGACACAGAGAGCACCGAGAAAGACCGCAGAACTGCCGTCCGCTGCGAAGGGCTGGCGGCGTCAGGCGATTGGACGCCTCTGCAGTGCGGATTGGCTGATCCAGATCAAGCAGGTAGCGGGATCAGGCCGTATTCTCGGTGCTCTCTTTGACCTCTGTGGCCAAACGCATGCCGTTCCTGGACAGACCGACGCGGCGAGCAACTCGCCGCCAGACTGCACCCCTACAAGGACCAGAACCCGCTGGTGCTGGGCATCCCGCGGGGAGCGGTGCCGATGGCGCGCGCTGATCGCCCAGGAGCTCGGCGGCGAGGTGGATGTGGTGCTGGTCCGCAAGCTGCGCGCGCCGGGTAATCCGGAGTTCGCCGTCGGTGCGATCGAAGAGAGCGGCTGGGCCTTCATCGCGCCGCACGCGCGCGAGGCGGGCGCGGACGACGCCTACCTGGAGCGCGAGAAGCAGGCGCAGCTGGACCTCATCCGGCAGCGCCGCGCGCAGTACACGCGCGCACCGCGCGCGCATCGATCCCGCCGGCCGCGACCGTGATCGTCGTCGACGATGGGCTGCTACCGGGCTCCACCATGATCGCCGCGCTGCACGCGCTGCGCGAGCAGAACGCGAAACAGCTGGTGTGCGCCGTTCCGGTCGCCCCGCCCGACACGGTCGATCGGGTCGCGCCGTATGCCGACGAGACGATCTGCCTGGAGCGCGCCGGTCGACTTCTACGCGGTGGGGCAGTTCTACCGCGAGTTTCCGCCAGGTCGAGGACGAGGAAGTCATCGCTTGCCTGAGGCGGCTCTGACCAGCCGGTCGAACCGAAGCACGCAGAGGAGTAGCGCTCTTCCGGACGATCTGCGCGATGTCTGCGTCCCGTGACGCAATCCACAGCCGGTCGTTCCGCGCTGAAGCGTCTGCAGTAGGACTCGCGAACCGGGACCAGCGCCGGCCGTCCGTGGCTAGCTAGCGGAAGGTGCTGATGCGCACCGGCACGCGGCGCCTGCCGAACTGGCCGCGAACGCCTCGTAGCGGCCGGCCATCGGTGTGCCGCAGCTCAGGCAGCGGCCGAAGTCGGTCAGCGGTAGTCAAGCATCTGGTGCCAGTCGCGCACGATCAGCGCCTCGCCGCAGCCGGGGCAATAGGTGGTGCCGCCGTTCGTGTCGTGCACGTTGCCGGTGTAGACGTATTGCAGGCCTTCGCGCAGCGCGATGTCGCGGGCGCGGCGTCAGCGTCGACGCGGGCGTGGCGGGCAGGTCGTCCAGCTTGCAGTCCGGATGAAAAGCGGTGAAGTGCAGCGGCACGTCGGTGCCGAGCTCCTCGACCACCCACCGGCACATCGCGGTGATCTCCTCGTCCGAGTCGTTCTTGGTCGGAATCAGCAGGGTGGTGATCTCGAACCAGACGTCGGTCTCGCGCTTGAGGTACACCAGCGTGTCCAGCACCGGCTGCAGGTGCGAGCCGGTGAGCTTGAAGTAGAACTCCTCGGTGAACGCCTTCAGGTCGACGTTGGCCGCGTCCATCTTGGCGTAGAAGTCGCGCCGCGGCCGATCGTGCATGTAGCCGGCTGTGACCGCCACGGTCTTGATCCCGCGCGCGTGGCAGGCATCGGCCACGTCCATCGCATACTCGGCGAAGATCACCGGGTCGTTGTAGGTGAACGCCACGCTCCTGCAGCCGGTGCGGCTGGGCCGCCTCGCGCGATCAGCTCCGGGGCTCGCCTGGTCCATCAGCCGGTCCATGTCGCGCGACTTGCTGATGTCCCAGTTCTGGCAGAACTTGCAGGCGAGGTTGCAGCCGGCGGTGCCGAACGACAGGACGCTGGAGCCCGGGTAGAACTGATTCAGCGGCTTCTTCTCGATCGGGTCGATGCAGAAGCCGGAGGAGCGGCCATAGGTTGTCAGCACCATCCGGTCGCCCAGGCGCTGGCGCACGAAGCAGGCCCCGCGCTGCCCTTCGTGCAGGCGGCAGTCGCGCGGGCACAGGTCGCACTGGATGCGCCCGTCATCGAGCAGATGCCAGTAGCGGGCCGGATAGGCCGTTGCTGCGGTCTCGGGATTCCGGCTGTTGCACTCGATGCGCTACGCCGGGAAATCCGGCTCGCGACCACTTGGTGACGGTATAGCGAGACAGCCGCACGCCCTCGGCCCAGAAGTCGCGGCGGCAGCCCGGCCTTGCGCTTCAGATGCGCGAAGAATGTGCGCGCTCGGGCAACTGCTCCCACACCTGCGGCAGGAAGGTGCCGCGCTGCTCGCCGTACTCGAGGATCACGCCGTCGATGCCCGGCCGCAGCACAGCGATCGCCTCCTCCTCGCTGGCGAAGCTGATCGGCTCGCGGCGCGCTGAGCAGCGACACCTCGATGCGCGTGGTGCGAACTCGGTAGCGGTGAGCGGCTCGAAGCGCGGGTCGAGAAACGCGGCTGCCTTGGCGTTGGCCTTGACGTCCGCCAGCAGCTTGCGGTGCGCTTGCAAGGTGCCGATGCAGCCGCGCAGCTTGCCGTGGCGCGTGAGCGTGACGAAGCGTTGCGCCCGGCTCATGCAGGAAGGCGTGGTCTTCTGCGGGTCTCGAAGCCCATGCCCGAGCACGTCTGCCGATCGCCGAGCGGGCTATCGGGATCAGCACCTCGCCCGGCGTTGTCGACGCGGCCTGCGCGTCCGGGGTAGAACCCGAACGATGCGTAGCCGACCACGCGCCGGCGGTCGCCCGCCGTGTCGCCCGAGTTGCGCAGATCGATCAGCTCTGGCACGAGACCTCTGCGCGTTGCAGCCAGGAGCAGTCCGTTGACCGGGGCGGCGCCACAGGCTTGGTAGGGGTTCAGGTTGGGCTGGCGATTGAGGATGGTGCGTGCGGTCTCGCGGTCGGTCGCCTGCGCCTGATCGTAGGCAAGGTAGTGCGAGAGGTCGGAGCTGATGACGAGCAGCGTCTCCTCGTCGCCCCACAGGCGATCGAGCACTTCCGCGACCTCGTCCGGGACTGGCTCTGCCGACCACCAGCGGCACCAGGGCGAACTCGCGAGCACGCTCTGCAGAAACGGAAGGTGCACTTCCAGCGAGTGCTCCAAAGCATGCGCATCGGGCTGGTCACCACCTGCGGCAGGCCGCTGATGCTGGCGACTGCGGTCGCGTCGACGGGCACGCGTGCCCAGCGGGGTCTCGAATGCGGCGGCACCGGGCAGCGCCAGGCCTTGCACCGCGACGCGGTGTGCCGGCCCGAGCAGGACGACGCGCTTGATCCTTGCCGCGACCGGCGCGAGCCGCGCATACACGGAAGCGGCCACCGGACCGGAATAGATGTACCCGGCGTGCGGCGCGATGATCGCCTTGGGCGCCGCCCGGTCGGCGCCGGTGGCGGCAGTGCGCAGCATCGCCTCCACTTGGGCGGAAAGCTCTGGACCGCTCGCGGGGTAGAAGGCACCGGCAACAGCGGCGGGTCGAATCGCGCTCATCTGATCAGGCGTCCTCGCTACGAGTTTGAGATGAGGGTGGCCGGTGTCCTCAGCAAAGCCGCCGAAAGCATGCCGCGGACGGTTACCGGGATTATAGGCGGGTGGGCGCGGCATGGGCCCGGAGACCGCTCTTCTGCAGTGCACAAAAGTGCTTGACTGAGTCCAGGTCACGCTATATGTTACCAGCCGGTCAGTAACTGGCAATACGCAATGAAACCGATTCCCCGCTGGTCCCGCCGCAAGCAAGCCAGACCCGCCGAGCTCACCCACGCCGCGCTCGAGCTCTTCGTAGAGCGCGGCTACGCTGCGACCCGCCTCGAGGACGTCGCAAAGCGCGGGGGGGTCAGCAAGGGGACTCTGTATCTGTATTTCGACAGCAAGGAGGAGCTGTTCAAGGCGGTTGTGCGCGAAGGACTGGTGCCGGCGCTGGAGCGGGGGGAGCGAATGGTCGGCGAGCACCGCGGTGACGCCGCCGACCTCGTGCGTGAGCTGGTCAAGGGCTGGTGGCAGCTGATCGGGGCCACCCCCTACGGCGGCATCGCCAAGCTGATGATCTCCGAATGCCGCAACTTCCCGGAGCTGGGGCGCTTCTACTACGCGGAGGTCATCAGCCGCGGCTATGGGGTGATCGAGCGGGCGGTGCGGCTGGGTATCGACCGCGGCGAGTTCCGGGCGATGGATCTGGACTATGTCACACGCCTGGTGATTGCACCGCTGGTGCTGATGACGATCTGGCGCCATTCCTTCGACTTCTGTGACAGCCATCGCCTCGATCCCGACGCTTACATCGAGCATCACATCGAGCTTCTCCTGAACGGCTTGATCGCCGGAGAACGGGCCCTTCTCCCATCGGCCGCGAACGACTCGCGCGCTTGATCCATCCGCGCGCCCGAGTACGAGGACATTTCGTCATGCCATCCGCTTTCTCATCGCCCCGCTGGCCGCTGCTGCCGGCCCTTGCCGTGGCCCTGTGCCTGTCCGCCTGCGACAAGGAGGCCCAGCCGGTCGAGGACGTGCGGCCGGTCCACGTGGTCGAGGTGAAGCTCGACGGTGGCGGCACGCAGACGACCTACACCGGCGACGTGCGTGCCCGCTACGAGACCGCACTCAGCTTCCGGGTCGCGGGCAAGATCGTCGAGCGCAGGTCGAAGTCGGGTCGCGGGTGGCGCGCGGCGACCTGCTGGCGCGGCTCGATCCGAGCGACTACCAGCTCAATATCGAGGCGGCCAAGTCCCAGCTCGCCGCCGCGCGCTCCGACTTCGCCCAGGCCCAGGACGAGCTCAAGCGGTTTCGCGACCTGTACGAGAAGAAGTTCATCAGCGCCGCCGAGTTCGACCGCCGTCAGACCACGTTCGACGTGGCCAAGGCGCGGCTCGAGCAGGCGCAGGCGCAGCTTGGCGTAACGCAGAACCAGTCGGCCTACACCAGCTCTGCGCGCCGACCATGCCGGCATCGTCACGGCGATCGCTGCCGAGGTCGGCCAGGTCGTCACCGCGGGTCAGACCGTCATGCGGGTGGCACGGCCCGAGGAGAAGGAGGTGGTCGTCGCGGTGCCCGAGAGCCGGCTCGAGGAGCTGAGGGCCGCCAGGCAGGTGCTGATCACCCTGTGGGCCGAACCGGATGCGAAGTTCAAAGGACGCATTCGCGAGATCTCGCCGAGCGCCGACCCGGTGACGCGCACTTACACGGTCAAGGTCACCATCCTCGAACCCTCGCCCAAGGTGCAGCTCGGCATGACCGCCAACGTGCTTCTCGGCTCAGGCGAGTCCGAGCCGGTGATCCGCCTGCCGCTCACCGCTCTGTTCCAGCAGGGCGACAAGGCGGCGGTCTGGATCGTGGATCCGAAGACCGGGCTGGCCACGCTCACGCCGGTGGAACTGGCCCGCTACACGCAGGACGCGGTGGAGATCGCCTCCGGGCTCAAGCCCGGCGATCTGGTGGTGCGCGCCGGCGTGCACAAGCTGCACGCCGGGACAGAAGGTTCGGGTGCTGGCGGAGGACGCCGAATGAAGGGCCCGAACCTTTCCGAGTGGGCGCTCGAGCACCAGTCCTTCATTCTGTTCCTGATCATCGCGCTGGCGCTGGCCGGCGCCTATTCCTACCTGCGCCTGGGACAGGCCGAAGACCCGGACTTCACGTTCAAGGTGATGGTGCGTGCGCACGCTGTGGCCCGGCGCTACCGCGCGCGAGGTCGAGCAGCAGGTGACCGAGCGGCTCGAGAAGAAGCTGCAGGAGACGCCCTGGTTCGACTTACACGCGCAGCTACTCCAAGCCGGGGGAGTCGCTGATCTTCGTGCTCCTGAAGGACTACACGCCGCCCAAGGAGGTGCCCAACGCCTGGTACCAGGTGCGCAAGAAGATCGGCGACATCCGCCACACGCTGCCGGCAGGGGTGCACGGTCCGTTCTTCAACGACGAGTTCGGCGACACCTTCGGCACCATCTACGCCTTCACCTCCGACGGCTACTCCTTCGCCGAGCTGCGCGACTACGTCGACCGCGTGCGCAACGAGCTGCTGCGCGTGCCCGACGTGGCCAAGATCGACATGATCGGCGACCAGGACGAGAAGATCTACATCGAGACCTCGCACCGCAAGCTGGCCACGCTGGGCATCGATCCGCTGCACCATCTTCGACGGTCCTGCAGCAGCAGAACAACCTGGTGCCGGCCGGCAACTTCGAGACCGAGCGAGGACCGCATCTTCGTGCGCGTGAGCGGCGCGTTCGAATCCGCTGGAGAGCATCCGCGAGATCGGCATCCAGGCCAACGGCCGGCTGTTCCGCCTCGGCGATATCGCCGAGGTCTACCGCGGCTACGTCGATCCGCCGCTGCTGAAGCTGCGCTACGAGGGGCAGGAGGCGATCGGGCTCGCGCATCTGCCATGCGCAAGGGCGGCGACATCATCGCGCTGGGCGAAGCGCTCGAAGCGGGAGATGGCGCGGGTCAAGCGCGACCTGCCGGTGGGCATCGAGGTGCACCAGGTCGCCGACCAGCCCACGGTGGTGGGCCGCTCCGTCAAGGAGTTCATGCGCACGCTCGCGGAGGCCGTGGTCATCGTGCTGGCGGTGAGCTTCATCAGCCTGGGGCTGCGCACCGGCGTGGTGGTGGCGCTGTCGCGTCCCGCTGGTGCTGGCGGTGACATTCCTGGGCATGCTGGTGTTCGGCATCGACCTGCAGCGCATCTCGCTCGGCGCGCTGATCATCGCGCTGGGCCTGCTGGTGGACGACGCCATCATCGCGGTGGAGATGATGGCGATCAAGATGGAGCAGGGCTGGGACCGCTTCAAGGCGGCAAGCTTCGCCTACACGTCTACCGCGCCGTCCATGCTCACCGGCACGCTGGTGACTGCGGCCGGCTTCCTGCCTGTCGGGCTGGCCAAGTCGGCGGCCGGCGAGTACACCTTCTCGATCTTCGCCGTGGTGACGATGGCGCTGCTGATCTCCTGGATCGTTGCGGTGCTGTTCACCCCCTACCTGGGCTACAAGCTGCTGCCCGACCTCGCAGCGCGGGCGCATCGAGCCCGGGCTGATGACCCGGCTGCTGGCGCGGATCGCTCCCGCCTCCCTTTGCGCTGCGGCGGCCGCGGCTCCAACCCCGGCACCCAGTCCTCGACACGGCGAGGACGTCTACCACACGCCCTTCTATCGGCGCTTTCGCGCAGTGGTCACCTGGTGCGTGACGCACCGCTGGGTCGTGATCGGCGATCACGCGTGGCGCGTGTTCGTGCTGTCCATCGCCGGCTTCGGCCTGGTGCAGCAGCAGTTCTTCCCGTCCGCCAACCGCCCGGAGCTGGTGGTCGACCTGTGGCTGCCGAGCGGCGCCTCGATCGTGGCCACCGATCGCGAGGCCAAGCGCTTCGAGCAACTGCTCGAGGCCGACCCGGACGTCGACAGCTACGTAGTCTACGTGGGCGGCGGCAGCCCGCGCTTCTATCTGCCGCTCGATCAGCAGTTGTTCAACGCCAACCTCGCGGAGTTCGTCGTGACCACCCGCAGCAACGAGGTGCGCGATGCCGTCGCCGAACGCCTGCTGGACACACTGGACAGCCAGTTCACCCTGCTGCGCGGGCGGGTCCAGCCCGCTGCAGAACGGCCCGCCGGTGGCCTATCCGGTCCAGTTCCGCATCAGCGGCCCCGACTTCGCCCAGCTGCGCGGCTTCGCCGAGAAGATCGCCGAAGGTCATGCGCGCGAATCCGCACATGGTACCACGTCCACCTGGACTGGAACGAGCTGGCCAAAGTGGTCCGGCTGGAGATCGATCAGAACAAGGCGCGGCTGATCGGGGTGGCGTCCCAGGCCCTGTCCAACGTGCTCAACTCGATCCTCACCGGGTTCAGCATCACCCAGTACCGCGAGCGCGACAAGCTCATCGAAGTGCTGGCGCGGGCCGAGTCCGCGCGAGCGGCGCAGCCTGGAGGACCTGTCCTCGATCAACGTCCCGACCCAGAGCGGGCGCTGGATCCCGCTGTCGCAGATCGCCACCGTCAAGTACGAATTCGAGGAGGGGCTGGTCTGGCGGCGCAACCGCGAGCCCACCATCACGGTGCAAGGCGATATCGTCGGCGACATCCAGGCGCCGGTGGTGTCCATGCAGATCGACCCGCAGCTCGATGCCCTGCGCGCTGAGCTGCCGGCCGGCTATCGCATCGAGATGGGCGGGGCCATCGAAGAAAGCGCGCGCGGCCAGGCCTCGGTGAATGCCGTCATGCCGATCATGCTGCTCACGGTCGTCACATTGCTGATGCTGCATCTGCAGAGCATGCAGAAGACGCATCCTCGTCATCCTCACCGCACCGCTTGGCCTGATCGGGGTGACGCTGTTCCTGCTGGTGTTCCGCGTACCGTTCGGCTTTGTGGCCATGCTCGGCGTCATCGCCCTGTCGGGCATGATCATGCGCAACTCGATCATCCTGGTGGACCAGATCGACCAGGACCTGCGGGCCGGACACTCGCCGTGGGAGGCGGTGATCGAATCCACCGTGCGGCGCTTCCGGCCTATCGTGCTCACCGGGGCCGCCGCGATCCTGGCGATGATTCCTCTCACCCACAGCAACTTCTGGGGTCCGATGGCGGTGGCGATCATGGGCGGACTCACCGTGGCAACCGTGCTCACGCTGCTGTTCCTGCCCGCCCTGTACGCTGCCTGGTTCAAAGTGAGGCGGCCGGAGGCCGTCGGCCGGGCCGCGTGATAGGCTACGCGTCCCGCCAATCTCGAACCTCCGACAGGTCAACCGTGCTGCGAGCCTTCAGCCTGCGTCAACCCGTGCGCCGTTTCGTCGCCGCGCTATTCGTACTGGTCGTTGCGTGGCCGCCTGCGGCGCACGCCGCCAAGGAGGCGATCGCCTCCGCGCATCCACTGGCCACCGGCGCCGGGCACGAGATCCTCGCGCAGGGTGGCAATGCCTTCGATGCGGCGGTCGCCATAGCTGCGGCGCTTGCGGTGGTGGAGCCGTTCTCCTCGGGGCTCGGCGGCGGTGGATTCTTGCTGCTGCATCGCGCGGCCGACGGCTTCGAGACGATGATCGACGCGCGTGAGACGGCGCCTGGGCGTTCCAGCCCGAAGATGTACCTGAATTCCGAAGGCAATGTCGATCGAGGGCCTTTCGCTCGACGGTGCGCTCGCGGCGGGCATTCCTGGTACGCCGGCGGCCCTGGCGTGGCTGGCCGAGCGCTATGGCAACTTGCCGCTCGCGACGTCGCTGGGGCCGGCGATGCGGTTCGCGCTCGATGGCTTCCCGGTCGATTCGCGCTATGTGGCGGCCGCGCGCTTTCGCGCCAGTCTGCTGAAGGCAGATCCGGCTGCCGCGCGGGTGTTCCTTGCAGGCGGCGAAGTCCCCGCGGCCGGCTTCGTTGTCCGTCAGCCCGAGCTGGCGCAGACACTGGCCGCGCTGGCGGCCAAAGGCCGCAATGGCTTCTACGCCGGGGATGTGGCGCGGCGCCTGGTCGCGGCTGTGCAGAGGGCCGGCGGCATCTGGGAGCTCGACGACCTGGCGGGCTACCACGTCGTCGAGCGCAAACCCGCTCGCATCGCCTACCGCGGCGCGCAGATTACCTGCGCATCGCTGCCGTCCTCCGGCGGACTGGTACTGACCGAAGCGCTGCAGATCCTGGAGCGCTATCCGCTCGCCGCGCTGCCGCGGCCACAGCGCGACCACTTCGTCGTGGAGGCGTTGCGGCGCGGCTATCAGGATCGGGCCCGCTACATGGGGGATCCGGCCTTCGTGACTCCACCAGCTCTGCTCTCCACCAGCGCCTACGCCGCGCAGCGCGCAGCCTCCATCAGTCCGGACAAGGCGACGCCCAGCGCCGAGCTCGACCGCCTGCTACCCGGTCCTCCCCGAGGGCGACAACACCACCCACTTTTCGGTGGTAGATGCTCAGGGCAACCGGGTAGCCGCCACCCTCAGCGTCAACCTGCCCTTCGGCGCGGGCCTGGTTGCGGGCGACACCGGGGTGCTGCTCAATGACGAGATGAACGATTTCGCGGTGGGCGGCCCGCAGGCGAATGCCTATCGGCTCGCCGGCGGGGCGGCCAACGCGGTGGCACCGGGCAAACGGCCGCTGTCCAGCATGACGCCCACCTTCCTGGAGGACGAGCGCGGCGTGCTCGTGTTCGGCACGCCGGGCGGGTCGCGCATCATCTCCATGGTCCTGCTGAGCATCCTCGAGTACGTCGACGGCCCGCAGCTCGACCTTGAGCGGGTGGTCGGCGCAGCCGCGCTTTCATCACCAGTATCTGCCGGACCGCGTGCTGTTCGAGCCACCCCCCTACGCCATGGCGGCGGAATGGGTCGAGGCCCTTAGAGCCATGGGACACACGGTGGAGCAGGGCGGCCGCCCGTGGGGCAACATGCATGCCGTGTTCTTCGACAAGCGCACCGCCGCCGCCTCCGCCTACAACGATCCGCGCGGCAAGGCCGGGATGCTGTTCTGAGGGTCTGCTATCCTGCAGCTACGATCTGCGGCGCGACGCACGCCGCGGGACCGCGCCGCAAGGAGGTGGCCGTGAGTTTCGATCGACCCATGAGTTTCGACCGGCCCATGCGTTTCGACAGACGTAGATTCCTGCTCACGGGGGCGGCTGGTCTGGGCGCGGCGTCGGTGTCCGCGCTGCGCACGCTGGCCGCCGATGCCGAACTCGGTCCGCCCGAGCTGCCCGGCGGCACGCTCGAGGCCTCAGTGCTGGAGGCGCTGCCCGGGAAGGTTGCTTTGATCAAGAAAACCTGGCGCCCGCCCAACTTCGAGACGCCGGTGAGCTACTTCAACGAGGCGTTCACCCCCAATGACGCATTCTTCGTGCGTTACCACCTCGCCGACATTCCCGAGGTGGCGCCGCAGAACTGGCGGCTGCGGGTCGGCGGCGACGGGCTGGACAAGCCCTTCGAGCTGACACTGGCGCAGCTGCGAAGCGAGTTCGAACCCGTTGAGATCAACGCGGTGTGCCAGTGTTCGGGCAACCGTCGCGGGTTGTCCAGCCCTCACGTCCCAGGGGTGCAATGGGGCTATGGTGCGATGGGCCACGCGCGCTGGAAGGGCGCGCGGCTCAAGGACGTGCTGGCACGTGCCGGGATGCGCAAGGATGCGGTGGAGATCGCCTGCGACGGCGCTGACGCCGCGGTGCTGGCCAAGACGCCCGACTTCGTGAAGAGCATCCCGGCCTGGAAGGCGATGGAGGACAGCGTCCTGCTCGCCTACGAGATGAACGGCGAGGCGCTGCCGCACTGGAACGGCTACCCGGTACGACTGGTCGTGCCGGGCTGGACCGCGACCTACTGGATAAAGCACATCACTAGCGTCGAGGCGGTGACGCAGCCGTTCAAGGGCTTCTGGATGGCGACCGGCGTATCGGATCCCGAAGGGCAAGTTCCCGGTCGTCGATCGCTTCCTGACGCAAGAGACCGAGACCAACACACCCATCACCGAGATGGTGGTCAACTCGCTGATCACCAACCTGTCCCAGGGCCAGCGCTTTGCCGCCAACCAGACCATCGACGTCAGGGGAATGGCATGGGACGGCGGCTTCGGCATCGCAGCTGTGGAGGTCTCGCAGGACGGAGGCAAGAGCTGGCGGCCGGCACAGCTTGGCGCCGACCTGGGACGCTTTGCCTGGCGGCAGTGGCGGTACGTCATCCCGTCGGCACGCCCCGGGCCGTACGTGGTCATGGTCAAGGCTGCCAACCGGATCGGTGCCGGCCAGACCTTCGAGCTCAACTTCAACCCCGCGGGCTACCACAACAACGTGGTGCAGCGGATCGAGGTTCAAGTCGGTTGAGGAGCATGCCGTGAATAGGACCATGCTGCTGGCGTCGCTGCTGCTCGCCATCCCGGCGCCCAGTGTTTTTTCCGATCAATCGGCCGGGGAATCCAGCGTCGTACTCAAGGAGGGCGCCGGCAAGCAGCTGGTCGAGGCCAACTGCGTCATGTGCCACAGCCTGGATTACATCCCGATGAACTCGGTATTTCTCGACCGCAAGGGCTGGGAGGGGTCGGTGACCAAGATGGTGAAGGTCATGGGCGCGCCGATCGGCGACCAGGACGCCGCCGCCATCGTCGACTACCTGGCTCGCAACTACGGAAAATAGCCACCGCCGATGAAGACCACGTTCCTGGAGTTCGAGCAGCCGATCGCCGAGCTGGAAGCCAAGATCGACGAGCTGCGCTACGTGCAGGAGGACTCGGCGCTCGACATCTCCGAGGAAATCGGCCGGCTGCAGAAGAAGAGCAACACGCTCACCAAGGAGATCTACGCCAAGCTCTCGCCCTGGCAGATCTCGCAGGTAGCGCGGCATCCCCAGCGTCCGTACTCGCTCGACTACATCCAGAGCGTCTTCACCGACTTCCAGGAGCTGCACGGCGACCGCTCCTTCGCCGACGATCCCTCGGTGGTAGGGCGGGCTCGCCCGCTTCGGCGGGCAGACCGTCATGGTGATCGGTCACCAGAAGGGCCGCGATACCAAGGAGAAGCTGTACCGCAACTTCGGCATGCCGCGCCCCGAGGGCTATCGCAAGGCGCTGCGGCTGCTGCGCCTGGCGGAGAAATTCGGCATTCCGGTAATGACTTTCGTGGATACCCCGGGCGCCTATCCGGGCGTCGGCGCGGAGGAGCGCGGCCAGTCCGAGGCGATCGGCCACAATCTGTATGTCATGGCAGAGCTGCGCGTGCCCATCGTCGTGACCATCATCGGCGAAGGCGGCTCCGGCGGGGCGCTGGCCATCGCAGTCGGCGACGTGGTCCTGATGCTGCAATATGCGACCTACTCGGTGATCTCGCCGGAGGGTTGTGCCTCGATCCTGTGGAAGAGCGCGGAGAAAGCGCCCGGATGCCGCCGAGACGCTGGGCATCACGGCCAATCGCCTGAAGACCCTCGGGCTGATCGACAAGATCGTCGCGGAGCCGCTCGGCGGGGCGCATCGCGATCCCAACGCGGTGTTCCAGACGCTGCGCCGCGCACTCCAGGAGGCGCTGGGACAGGTGCAGGAGAAGCCGCTCGAAGCGTTGCTCGAGACGCGCTTCACCAAGCTGATGGGATACGGCAAGTTCAAAGAGATCGCCGCCCGCTGAGGGCCGGGCGCTGTGCGCGGTCCGGCCCTTAAGTGAATTTTGATTACCAACGAAGCTCAGCCCTCCAACGGGCGCACGGTGCCGACAAAGGCTCCCTCCCTTGCGGCCGCAGGACGCGGGGGAGGGCTGGGGAGGGGGCCGCAAGGCAGGCGCGCCCCCATCCCCGCCTTCCCCCGCAGGCGGGGGAAGGTGCAAGTGCGGCTTAGCGTCGTTGGTAGTCGGTCAATTGCGCAGACGCCGTGGAGGGCCGTGGGGAGTTTGCTCAGTGCCTGCTCCTAGTCGCAAGCAAGGGGATCCCGAAGACGCGGTGCTGCGAGCGCATGTGGCAGCGGTGCTGGCTGCGGCGGGGGTGGAGTGCGGCCGTCTCGTGCTGGGGTTGTCCGGTGGCCTGGACTCGATAGTGCTGCTGGATTTGCTGAGCGCGCTGCGGACGGAGCGGTCGTTCGACTTGCAGGCCCTGCATGTCAATCATCAGCTGAGCCCGCACGCAGACAAGTGGAGTGCGTTGTGCGCGCAACGCAGCCGCCACTACGGCGTTCCGTTCCGTGCCGTGCGTGTCCAGATCGAGCGCCACAGCCCGGAGGGGCTCGAGGCGGCGGCCCGCAATGCGCGCTATGCAGTGTTCGAAGGCCAGGACGCGGACGCCGTCGTGCTCGCCCACCATCTGGACGATCAGGCCGAGACGCTGCTGCTGCAGCTTCTGCGCGGCGCGGGGCCGCGCGGGCTGGCGGCCATGCCGGCTGCGCGGCCGATCGGCGGGGCCGGCGGGCCGCTGCTGGTGCGCCCCCTGTTGGAAGTGGAACGCGAGCACATCGACCGCTACGCGCGCCGCAAAGGCCTGACCTGGGTCGACGACGAGAGCAACGCCGACACGGATCACGACCGCAATTATCTGCGCCACGAAATCCTGCCGCGCTTGTCAGCACGCTTTCCCGGCTACCGCCAGACCTGGCTGCGCGCGAGCCGCAACTTCGCCGACCTGAGCGAGGTCGCGGACGCACAGGCGCAGGCCGACGCGGTCGAGGCGTTGCATGCATGCGGGCTGCGGCTGTCGCGCTTGCGCGAGTTGAGCGCGGCGCGAGCCGGCAACCTGCTGCGCTGGTATCTCCAGCGGGAGGGATTGCCGGTGCCGCGACGCGATCAGCTGGAAGAGCTGCTGCGGCAAACGACGAGTGCGCGCGGCGATGCTCAGCCCAGCATGGCACTGGGGGGCGCGCAGGTGTACCGGCACCGCGGTCTGCTGCGCATCGCGCCATTGGGGGAGGCGGCAACGCGGTCGTGGCTGGTGCCCTGGCGCGGCGAGCCCGACCTTGTGCTCCCCGGCGGGCTCGGCCGGGTGCGGTTCCAGCAGCTGACCGGTGCGGGCCTCGCGGCCAAGGGCCTCGCCGGAAAGCAGCTGGTGGTGCGCGCACGCAGCGGCGGCGAGCGGATCAAGCTCGCCGCCAACCGCCCGACCCGCACGCTCAAGAATCTGCTGCAGGAAGCGGGTGTGCCGCAGTGGCAGCGTGACCGCTTGCCGCTGCTCGCTGCCGGCGGGCATGTGCTCTGGGTGGCGCAGCTCGGGGTCGACTGTCGATTCGCAGCCGCCGCTCACGAACCCGGCGTCTTGCCTACCTGGCTGCCGGGCTAGTATCCCCCTCTGCAGCGTAACCCCGACCCCGAAATTGGGCCGCCAAGACGCCAAGGCGCCAAGAAAGCATCATGCGAACCCGCCAACAAAGAGTTGCCGCGCAGGGTGCGGCCCGACGACGATTGCGTTCCTTCGCCAGCACCTGCGTCGAGGGTGTTGGTTCACTTGGCGCCTTGGCGGCCAATCGCCTTGGTCTTGAACCCGTAGAGGGCGCTGCCTACTTCCGCTGCACGATGACGCCGCGAGCCCCGAGCTCGTTGAGCTTGCGCTGCGCCGCATCGGCTTCCGCGCGGTCGCGGAAGGGCCCTACCACGACGCGGGTCTCCAGGAAAGCCGGCATGCCCTGCTCCTTGAGTCTGGCCTGGAGCGACTGGGCGTTTTCCACGGTGGTGAACACCCCAAGCTGGACGACAAAGCCCTGGCGGGCGTCGAGCGCGGCGGCGGCGCCGGCACCGGGAGCTGTCGTGTCGCCAGAGGGAGCGCGGGGCTTGCCGGATTCGACCGCCGGTACAGATGCGCTGCGGCTCGGGGCGCCGGTGCTTCCCGGCAACTCTGCTCTAGTCGGCGGGTGCGCTCGCGAAGGGGCGCTAGGCTGTTCCTCGACAGTCGGAGGCGGAGGGGGCGGCAGCGCTGCCGGGGGCTGAACCGCAGGTGCTTGCGCGGGGGCCGATCCGGGCTCGAGCGGTACGGGCGGTGGCAGATTGGCAATGGGCGGCGGCTCGCCGGTGGGGGTCTCTGGCGCGACCGCTCGCTTGCGCCCGGAGTAGTGGTCCAGCAGCCCCAGGCCCACGATCGCCGCTACGATGAGGGCAAGCGCGAAGGCCAGCCTGCGCATGGCGCGCTGCCTGAACTGCTGCTCCTCGGCAGGGGTCGCCGGTTGTGCCATCGGTCTCCGCGATCATTATTCTTGGCGATCGCCAACAGTATCATCTTGTCGTTGCAGCCGCCAAAACCGTTCCTGGGCCCGCTGCCCGCGCCCAGACCCCGCGCCCAGACGACCAGACATGGGTGCGCTGCAGCCCGCCGCGCCGCCGATCTCCCCCTTTCTATCTCTGAGCCGTCATGCTATCCTGATGAATTTTAAGGATTGCGAGGAGACGGTAGCGTGGTAGAGCGAACGTTGTCGATCATCAAACCCGATGCGGTTGCCAAGAATGCCATCGGTCAGATCTACGCCCGCTTCGAGGCTGCAGGCCTGAAGCTCGTTGCCGCGCGGATGACCCAGCTCTCGCAGCGCGCAGGCCGAGGGTTTTTACGCGGTGCATCGGGAACGGCCTTTTTTCGCCGATCTGGTCAAGTTCATGATCTCGGGACCAGTGATGATCCAGGTGCTGGAGGGCGCCGACGCCATCCAGAAGAACCGCGATCTGATGGGCGCCACCGATCCCAAGAAAGCGGCGCCCGGGACCATTCGCGCGGACTTCGCCGACGAGCATCGACGCCAACGCGGTGCACGGCTCCGATGGCCCGGCCACGGCGGCTACCGAGATCGCCTACTTCTTCGCCGCGATTGATCTGCACTCACGCTGATGGCCTTCACCGGTTCGATCCGCATTCCAGTTCCCGAGAGGCTGTGAGCGCTGCTCGGAATGCGCGCATGACACCTATGGATCCCCCTCCACCGGCCAACCTGCTCGGGTACGATCTGCCGGGGCTCGCGGCCTTCCTCGGGACGATCGGAGAGAAACCTTTTCGCGCACGCCAGCTGATGCGCTGGGTGCATCACTTCGGCGAGTCCGACTTCGAGCAGATGAGCAACCTCGCGAAGTCGTTGCGCGCAGCGCTGAGCCGCGCAGCCGTGGTCGAGGCCCCGCGGCTGCTGGCCGACTCCGTGGCTGCCGACGGCACCCGCAAGTGGCTGCTCGAAGTGGGCGCGGGCAACGGCATCGAAACGGTATTCATCCCCGAGGTGAGCCGCGGCACGCTGTGCATCTCCAGCCAGGTGGGTTGCGCGCTCGAGTGCGCGTTCTGCGCAACCGGCCGCCAGGGATTCAACCGCAACCTCACGGTCGCGGAGATCATCGGCCAGCTGTGGTGGGCGAACCGGGCGCTGGGCCGCGATGCCCGGGCCGACAAGTCCTCCGGCGACCGCATCGTCAGCAACGTCGTGATGATGGGCATGGGCGAGCCGCTGACCAACTTCGACAACGTGGTGACGGCTCTGCGCATCATGCTGGACGATCACGCCTACGGGCTGTCGCGCCGTCGCGTGACGGTCAGCACAGCCGGCGTCGTGCCCAACATCGACCGGTTGCGGCAGGAGTGCCCGGTGGCGCTGGCGGTGTCGCTGCACGCACCTGATGACGCGCTGCGCGATCGGCTGGTGCCGATCAACCGGAAGTGGCCGCTGCGCGAGCTGCTGGCGGCGTGCCGGCGCTACCTGGACAGCGCGCCGCGCGACGATGAACAGCTCGCGCCAGGCGGCACGAAATGGCAACGGCAGGGTGCGCCGCGCGACTTCATCACGTTCGAATACGTTATGCTGGCGGGGGTGAACGATCGATCCCGCGCAGGCGCGCCGAGCTCCTCGACATCGCGCGCCAGGTTCCCTGCAAGTACAACCTGATTCCCTTCAATCCCTTCCCAGACTCCGGGTTCGAGCGCTCCTCGCCGCAGGCCGTGCGCCGGTTTCAGGAGATTCTGATGCACGCGGGGCTGATCGCCACGGTGCGCAAGACCCGCGGCGAGGACATCGCCGGGGCCTGCGGGCAGCTCGCGGGACGGGTGCAGGATCGCACGCGCCGCGCGCAAAAGCGCCGGGGCGCTGAGGCTTCGGCGTGAGGATCACAGCCGCGCTCAGCCTGTGCCTCGCCCTCGCGCTCGCCGGGTGCGGTCGCGCCGGCGCCCAAGCCAGAAGGAGAGCGAGCCGGCGAGCTCCGCGAGCAGCGCGCTGGAGCGGGCCAAGATCCACACCGAGCTGGGAGTGAACTACTACGAGGCCGGTAACCTCGGCGTCGCGCTGGAGGAGCTCAACGAGGCCCTCTCCGCGGACAAGAGCTACGCGCCGGCCTGGAACGCGCGTGCGCTCGTCGCACATGGACCTCAGGGAAGACGCTGAGGCCGAGCGCGACTTCAAGCAGGCGCTCAAGCTCGATCCCGCCAGCTCGGCGACCAAGAACAACTATGGGCTGTTCCTGTGCCAGCGCAAACGCGGCGCCGAGGGCGTGCGCTACCTGCTCGACGCGATCAAGAACCCGCGCTATGCCACTCCCGATGTGGCCTACAAGAACGCCGGATTGTGCTCGCTGAGCATGGGCGACAAGAAGGCGGCGGAGGAGTTCTTCCTGCGCGCGCTCAGGCTCAACCCGGCGCAGCCGCAGGCGCTCTTCAACATGGCCGAGCTGGAGTACGGACGCGGCCGCTACGCTCGCCGCGAAACAGTACCTCGACCGTTACATGAGCGCGGTTCCGGGGGCGGGGCCGGAGGAACTCCTGCTCGGTGCGCGCATCGAGCGGCGGCTGGGCGATCGCGCCGCCATGCTGAACTACGGCAACCAGCTGCGCCTGCGCTTTCCTGCGGCGCCGGAAACCAAGGCCTTTCTCGACGGACGCTTTTGATGAGCAGCCAGGAGCCCGACAACAGCGGTCTGACGGAGCCGGCGGACACGCCGCAGCCGCCCGCGCCCGGCGCCTCCGTCGGACGGCCGGGGGCCCAGCTGCTGGCCGAGCGCCGGGCGCAGGGGCTGAGCCTCGGCGACGTAGCGCGCCAGCTCAAGCTCTCCGTCCGGCAGGTCGAGGCCCTGGAGCGCGACGAGTACGCCGCGTTTCCGGGCCCGGTCTTCGCGCGCGGATTCCTGCGCAACTATGCCAAGCTGCTGCAGCTCGATGCCGAGGCTCTGGTGGCGCAGCGCGGCGATCTCGGCCGCCCCGTCGGCGTCGGCGGGCGCGTCCATTCCGCCCGCCCGGTACCGCTGCACGAGTCGGGCGGGGGACGCCGGAGCCGGTTCGGTTTTGGGACGTTGGCGTTGGGGCTGGTACTGGTCATCGTAGCGGTGGCCGCGATCTACGACGCCCGCAACAAGCCCGCGCCCGTGTCGCTTACGCCGGGGCCAGCGGGGCCGAGCGGCCAGGCGCGCTCTCTGCAGCACGCCGACTCCCCGCCGCCCTCTTCGCCGGCCGCCAGCGTGACCCCGGCGCCCACCCCGGCGGTTTCCGCCGACGGACACGACGGCCTCGACGCCTCCTGCGGCCGGCCCTGCGGCAGGGGCTGACGCCGCAGCCGCCCCGCCGGCGACGCCCGGCGTTGCCGAGGTCAAGCTCGCCTTCGAAGACGAATCCTGGGTGGAGATCAAGGACGGCACCGGGGCGATGATCTTCTCGCGGCTCAACCCGGCGCGGCAGCGGAGCAGGTGGTCCAGCGGCCGAGCCGCCCCTCGACCTGGTGGTCGGCAATGCGCAATCGGTGCGCCTGATCCTACCGCGACAAGCCCGTCGACCTGGCGCCCCACACGCGCGTGGACGTCGCGCGCGTCGTCTGGATTAGGTGGCGCGGTGATGCGCCCCTGGTCGCAGCGCCGAGCCACGCCGCCAGGTGATGATCGGCGGCGTGCCGTGGGCGGCGGCGGCGCCGATCGTCGTGCAGTCGATGACCAACACCGACACGGCGGACGCAGCGCGCGACCGCCGGCCAGGTGGCGGAGCTGGCGCGCGCGGGCTCCGAGCTGGTGCGCATTACGGTCAACTCGCCGGAGGCCGCGGCGCAGGTCGCAGCGCATTCGCGCGACCGCTCGCATGCCATGGCATGTCAGCGTGCCGCTGATCGGCGACTTCCACTTACAACGGCCACCGCCTGCTGACCCAGTTCCCGGACTGCGCCCAGGCGCTGGACAAGTACCGCATCAACCCGGGCAACGTCGGGCGCGGCGCGAAGCGCGACGAGCAGTTCGCCACCATGATCGAGATGGCGTGCCGCTACGGCAAGCCGGTGCGCATCGGCGTGAACTGGGGCAGCCTCGACCCGGAGCTGCTGGCGCGCATGATGGACGAGAATGCGCGGCGCCCGCAGCCCGCTAGACGCCGGCGCGGTGATGCGCGAGGCCCTGGTCGTCTCCGCGCTGGAAAGCGCGCGCACGCGCCGAGGCAGCTCGGCTCTGCCGGGCGATCGCATCGTGCTGTCGTGCAAGGTGAGCGGCGTGCAGGACCTGATCCAGCGTCTACCGCGAGCCTGGCGGCGCGCTGCGACTATCCGTTGCACCTGGGACTGACCGAAGCCGGCATGGGCAGCAAGGGCATCGTCGCCTCGACCGCGGCCATGGCCGTGCTGCTGCAGGAGGGCATCGGCGATACCATCCGCGTGTCGCTCACCCCCGAGCCGGGCGGCAGCCGCACCCGCGAAGTCTGGTGGCGCAGGAGATGCTGCAGACGATGGGGCTGCGCTCGTTCGCGCCCATGGTGGTGGCATGCCCGGGTTGCGGACGCACCACCAGCACGTATCTTCCAGGAGCTGGCCGATCGCATCCAGTCCTGGCTGCGCGAGCAGATGCCGGCGTGGAGGCGCGACTATCCGGGCGTCGAGAGCATGACCGTGGCGGTGATGGGCTGCGTGGTCAACGGGCCGGGCGAGAGCACGCACGCCAACATCGGCATCAGCCTGCCGGGCTCGGGCGAGAAGCCCGGTGGCGCCGGTGTACGTCGACGGCGTCAAGACCGTTACCCTGAAGGGCGACGCGATCGCCGAGGAGTTCCAGCGGATCGTCGAGGACTACGTCGTCGACGCGCTACGGCGCGCAGACCGCAGGCCGCGCAACACCGCGGTGCGGCGTGAGGCCAGGGCAAGCTGAGCGCGCAAACGTGCCGGCGCCGCAGCGTCGAACCATGAGCGAAACCATTCAGGCCATCCGCGGGATGAGCGATGTCCTGCCGGACGAGGCGCCGCTGTGGGAATTCTTCGAAGACACCGTGCGCGACTGGCTGCGCGACTACGGCTATCGCAACATCCGCATGCCCATCGTCGAGCGCACCGAGCTGTTCGTGCGCTCCATCGGCGAGGTCACCGATATCGTCGAGAAGGAGATGTACACCTTCGTCGACCAACTGAACGGCGAGAGCCTGACGCTGCGCCCGGAGGGCACGGCCTCGTGCGTGCGCGCGGTGCTCCAGCACAATCTGCTCTACGGCGGGCCGCAGCGGCTGTACTACATCGGGCCCGATGTTCCGGCACGAGCGCCCGCAGAAAGGGCGCTATCGGCAGTTCCATCAGGTCGGCGTGGAAGCGCTCGGGCTGCCGGGTCCCGATGTGGACGCCGAGCACATGGCGATGGCGGCGCGCCTGTGGAAGCAGCTTGGGTCTCGACGGACATCCGGCTGCAGATCAACACGCTGGGCAGCGCCGAAGTCGCGCGCACGCTACCGCGCGCGGCTGGTGCAGTATCTGGAGCAGCGCTGCGACGAGCTGGACGACGACGGCAAGCGGCGCGTGCACACCAACCCGCTGCGCGTGCTCGACAGCAAGAACCCGGCGATGCAGGCGTTGATCGAGGCGGCCCCGCAGCCTCTACGACGACCTGGACGAGGACTCGCTCAAGCACTTCGAGGACCTGCAGGCGATCCTGCGCGCGCTGGAGCTCGAGTACGAGATCAACCCGCGCCTGGTGCGCGGCCTCGACTATTACAATCACGCCGTGTACGAATGGACCGACCGAGCGGCTCGGGGCCCAGGCGGCGGTGTGCGCGGGCGGCCGCTACGACGGGCTGATCGCGCAGCTGGGCGGCAAGCCGCGCCCGGCCTGCGGCTATGCCATGGGCATCGAGCGCCTGCTGGCGCTGATCGCGGACGACGCCGGCAGCCGGTCGTGCCGCGCGCCGACCCGGACGTGTATGCTAGCGTGCAGCGGGCAGCGGGGTGGTGCTTCGGCCTGGCAGGCCGCGGAAGCTCTTGCGCGATGCCGGGCTGAGCGGTCGTGTTGCACTGCGGCGGGGGCAGCTTCAAGTCGCAGATGCGCAAGGCGGACGCGAGCGGGGCGCGCGTTCGCGGTGATCGTGGGCGAAGGCGGAGGCGGCCGCCGGCCAGGTCTCGGTGAAGCCGCTGCGACGAGCTGGCGGAGCAGGTGAGCGTGTCGTTGCCGAAGCGACACAGCTCATCCGCGCGCAGCGCAGAGAGCAGCGCAACACTCGATCACCACCGAGGGACAACAGCACGCGCAAACGCCGTGGACGACCACATCACGGCGGCTTGCGCGACGGTTGCAATGGCTAGTAGCGTGGTGAAATCCTAAATTTCAGACACGAACATGTACGACCTGGAAGAGCAGGAACAGATAGACGCACTCAAGGCTGGTGGCGGCAGAATGGCAAGCTGCTGATCGTCGGCGGTCGGTGGCCGCGCATCGCGGCTGCCGGCGCGGTCATGCGGTTGGCGCTACCACAAGGGGCAGCCAGGCCGCGCAGGCCTCCCAGCTCTATGCCGACGCTGGAGAAGGCGATGCGCGGCAACGACTCAAGCAGGTCAAGAGCTGGCCGGTCAGTTCATGGACACTACGGGGCACCGCTTACGGGCCCGATGGCGGCGCTGGCGGCAGCCAAGGTCGACTTCGACGCGGGCGACTTGGCGAGCGCGGCACAGCGGCTCGCGTGGGCGTTGGAGCACGCGCGCGACGAGAGACGGCGCGCGCCGTGCGCGGCTGCGCCTGGCCGGGGTGCGTCTGGACGAGAAGAAATACGATGAAGCGCTCAAGCTCCTCGAGCAGGCAAGCACCCGGAGTCGTTCGACGGCCTGTATGCCGATCTGCGGGGCGACGTGCTGCTGGCGCAAGGCAAGACAGCGGAGGCCAAAGGCCGCCTACAAGCAGGCGTTGGAGAAGCTGCCGCGCAGAGCACCTATCGGCTCCGTCGTGCAGATCAAGCTGGACGGCCTGGGCGGCGCTCAATGAGACGGCCTGACGAGCGCCGCCCATGAGCCTGCCTTCGCGCCTCCAGTCGGCGTGCGCGGCCGCTTCGCGGCTGGTGCATCCGTTGCCGTATTCGCCGCTGCTGGTTGCGGCGTGCGGCGGCTCCGAGGCGGTCAAGCCCGCGAAGCTGCGCCGATTTCAAACCCACCGCCAGACCCGGGTCGCCTGGCGCGCCTCGGTGGGCAGACGCAAGGCCCTACGTGTTCATCCCCGGCGCTGCACGACGGCTCGGTTTTCGCCGCCGGCCATGACGGCACGCGTCGCGCGCCTGGATGCGGCCAACGGCAAGCAGATCTGGCGCGTGGACACCGGGCAGAAACTTTCGGGCGGCGTCGGCGCCGATGCCGGCATGGTGCTCGTGGCAGCGAGAAGGGCGTGGTGCTCGCCTACGACCTGGAGGGCAAGGAGCTGTGGCGCTCGCCAGGTGACCAGCGAAGTGCTGGCGCGCCGCGCGCGGTCGGCAACGGTGATCGTGCGCCAGCGGCGACGGCCGCATTTTCGGGCTCGACGCCGCCAACGGCGAGCGCAAATGGGAGTATCAGGCCGCCCTTGCCGCCGCTGCTGTTGCGCGCCGAACTCCGGCCTGACCCCGTTGCGCGAATTGGTGCTTGCCGGCCTGCCCGGCCGGCAAGCTGGTCGCGCTCAACCTGAGCACCGGGAACTCAGGTCTGGGACGCCGTGGTCGCGCAGCCGAAGGGCGACAACGAGCTGGAGCGCGTCACCGACATCGGCGCCGCGCCGGTGGTGAGCGACGGATGCAGGCCTGCGCCGTGGCCTTCCAGGGCCGGATCGCCTGCTTGACTACGCCAAGGTACGCTGCATGTGGAGCCGCGACGCGTCGTCCGCGGGCGAGCCTGGCGGTGGACCCGCTGTCGGTGTACATGACCGACGAAAACGGCGTCGTGGTGTACGCGTACGACAAGAGCCTCCGGCGCGACACGTGTGGAAGCAGGACAAGCTGCTCGCGCGCGGCGTGAGCGGCCCGGGAGTAGTGGGATCCCGTGGTGGTCGGCGACTTGAGGGCTATGTGCACTTCCTCGAGCGTGCGGACGGCGCTTTCGTGGCGCGCATCTCGACCGACGGCAGCGCCGATCTCGGCGCCGCCGGTGCGCGTGGGCAACAACGTGCTGGTGCAGACGCGCGGCGGCGGGATCTACGCGATCGCCATCAAGACGAAGTGAGCGCAGAAGCGAATCACAGGATTAACAGGATTTCTCAGGATTAACAGGATTGGACCCTGAGGGCCAGCGGAAGATGCCTCGGGAAGCCGCGTGTTGCGCTGACGAACGGCAGCGCGGGTGCACTGACGATCCGTCGGAATTGCGCCTGGACGCGCGCATGTCGGTGGTCAGCCGCTTGCTCCGCGCAGCTAAGTCAATCCGATGTAATCCTGTTAATCCTGAGAAATCCTGTTAATCCTGTGAATTCGTCTTCCCCTCACTAACCCCGCATGATTCCAACCCTGGCCCTGGTCGGCCGGCCCAATGTCGGCAAGTCCACCCTGTTCAACCGGCTGACGCGCAGCCGCGACGCACTGGTCGCGGACATCCCGGGGCTGACCCGTGACCGCCACTACGGGCGCGGGCGGGTCGGCACAACGCCGTTTCTGGTGGTGGATACCGGCGGGCTGGAGCCGGGGGCGCGCAGCGGGATCTTCCACGACATGGCGCGCCAGACTCTCCAGGCAGTCGCCGAGGCGGACGCGGTCCTGCTGCTGGTCGACGGCCGCGCCGGCCTCACGCCGGAAGACCGTGCCATCGCGGGGGAGCTGCGCAAGACCGGACGGCGCCTGTGGCTGGTAGTCAACAAGAGCGAGGGGCAGCCCGCGAGCAGCTGGCCGCAGCCGAGTTTCACGAGCTCGGGCTCGGGCGAGCCGCTGGCGGTCTCGGCGGCCCATGGCGACGGCGTGGACGATCTGCTGGAGCTCGTGCTGGAGCCGTTCGCAGCCGAGGAAGCCGCGCAACCGGAGGCACCGGCGCGGGGACCGAAGATCGCTGTGCGTGGGCCGGCCCAACGTCGGCAAGTCCACGTTGGTCAACGCGCATGCTCGGCGAGGAACGGGTGATCGCTTTCGACCAGCCCGGCACCACCCGCGACAGCATCCATATCGATTTCGAGCGCGGCGGGCGGCCCTACACTCTCATCGACACGGCGGGGCTGCGGCGCCGCGGCAAGGTCGAAGAGACCGTGGAGAAGTTCTCCGTCATCAAGACCCTGCAGGCGATCGAGGACGCCCACGTGGTGATACTGGTGCTCGACGCGCGTCAGGACATCGCCGACCAGGACGCCCACGTGGCCGGATTCATCCTCGAGGCCGGCAAGGCGCTGGTGGTGGCCGTCAACAAGTGGGACGACCTGGGCGAGGATCGCCGGGCGCAAGTCAAACGCGATATCGACCGCAAGCTCGACTTCCTCGACTTTGCCCGCCGCCACTATGTGTCCGCGCTGGCGGGCCGGGGTATCGATGCGGTGCTGGATTCGGTGGACGCCGCCTATGCCGCCGCCATGGCGAGGCTGCCCACGCCCAAGCTCACACGCATATCTGATTGCGGCGACCACGCGGCAGCCTCCGCCGCGGGCCGGCTTGTTCCGCCCGAAGCTGCGTTACGCCCACCAGGGCGGCACGAACCCGCCCACCATCGTCATTCACGGCAACCAGCTGGACCAGCTTCCCGACAGCTACCGGCGCTACTTGCAGCGCTGCTTCGCAGAGGCATTCGATCTGCGGGGCACGCCGGTGCGGCTGCAGCTGCGTACCGGCGAGAACCCCTATGCCAGGCGGCAGCAGCGCCGCGGCCACCGATGACGGCTGGCCCGTTGGCGCATCGCCTGCTTTCGCGCCCGCCGGCGCCCAGCGGGACTGGCAGGGCAGAAAGAAATGAAGTACAGTAGAAAGTCCGGGAAAGGAAATAAAACAAGGGGGCCGCCATGAGCGCCAAAGGGCAATTGCTACAAGACCCGTTCTTGAATGCGCTACGCAAAGAGCACGTGCCGGTGTCGATTTACCTGGTGAACGGCATCAAGCTGCAGGGCCAGATCGAGTCCTTCGACCAGTACGTCGTGCTGTTGAAGAACACTGTCACCCAGATGGTCTACAAGCACGCCATTTCCACGGTGGTGCCGGCGCGCGCCGTGAACCTTTCCTGGATCACTCCTCTGACAACTGAGCGGGCGCGTCGAGCTGCGCGTCACGCGGCTATTCCTCCGATTCCGGTGAGTGCGCGCAGGCGCAGCAGCCGGTCAGCTTCCACATCTCGCGCCGCGCAGGCGCCGTCGAAATAGCCTCGATGTTCGAACGTCCCAAGGGCGGCGACCGCGCCGTACTCGTGAGCCTGGATTTCGGTGACCCGATTACCAGGCGCGGCTGGCCGAGCTGAAGGAGCTTGCGGCAAGCGCCGGCCTGGAGGTCGTCGCGGTCGTGCAGGGCAAGCGCCAGCGCCCGGACCCGGCCACCTTCGCCGGTCGCGGCAAGGTCGCCGAGCTCGCCGCCACGGTGAGCGAACAGGGGGCCGCGGTTGTGGCGTTCAACCACGAGCTGTCGCCGGCGCAGGAGCGCAACCTGGAGAAGGCGCTGAACTGCCGCGTTGTCGACCGCGTCAGTCTGATCCTCGACATCTTCGCGCAGCGCGCCCGCAGCCACGAGGGCAAACTGCAGGTCGAGCTGGCCCAGCTCCAGCATCTGGCCACGCGCCTGGTGCGCGGCTGGACCCACCTGGAGCGGCAGAAGGGCGGCATTGGCCTGCGCGGACCCGGCGAGACACAGCTGGAAACCGACCGGCGGCTGCTCGGCAAGCGCGTCAAAGTGCTCAAGGACAAGCTCGCGACGCGTGCAGAGGCAGCGCGAGGTGCAGCGGCGCGCGCGCCGGCGCGCCGAGGTGCTGTCGGTCGCGCTGGTCGGGTACACCAACGCGGGCAAGTCCACGCTGTTCAACGCTCTGACCCGCGGCGATGCGCTATGCGGCGGACCAGCTTTTCGCCACCCTGGACACCACCACGCGCAAGCTGCTCACGCCGATGGGCGGCGAGCAGTGCGTGCTGTCCGATACCGTCGGCTTCATCCGCGATCTGCCGCCGACGCTGGTGGCGGCGTTCCGCGCGACTCTGGAGGAGACCGTCCAGGCCGACCTGCTCCTGCACGTGGTGGACGCGTCGAGTCGACGAGCACGATGCCCAGATCGCGCAGGTCAACCGCGTGCTGGCGGACATCGGCGCGGCCGCAGCTGCCGCAGGTGCTCGTCCTGAACAAGGCGGATCTGACCGGCTGGCCCGCGGGATTCGAGCGGGACGAATATGGTAAGATCGCGCGGCTTCGCGTGAGCGCCAAGACCGGCGCCGGGCTGGACCTGGTCCGTCTGGCCATCGACGAGTTCCGTTCCGGCGCGACCTTGACCGGAATCGTCCGACCCGCGCAGTTGCGCTGACCAGCGCATTCACGGGATTCGCACCGAGCGCAGCGCCAGACCCAGGCGGGACCTCGAGCATCGCAAGGGCCGGCAAGGTCCGCAGCATTGGGCCTGCGCGCATCGGCCCGATCCCAACCAGGCAGATCCCTGCCCGCATCCGATCACGACACTGAAGCAGACACTATGGCGTTGAACGATCCCAACTGGGGCCGGCGCGGCAACGACGGCCCGCCCGACCTCGACGAGCTGTGGAACCGCTTCCGGCAGCGGCTGCTCCGGCTGTTCGGCGGCACGGGGCGGCGGCCGCGACGGGCCGGGGACGGAGGCGCGGCAGTTCCGCTGGCGGCGGCCTGATCCTGATCGGGCTGGTGTCTGATCGTTGGCTCGCTGAGCGGCTTCTACATCGTCGACGCGAGCCAGCGCGGCGTGGTGCTGCGCTTCGGGAAGTACTCGCGCACCACCGAGCCGGGCCCGCAGTGGCATCTGCCCTATCCCATCGAGATCGGCGGAGATCGTCAACCTGAGCCAGGTGCGCACGGTGGAGGTGGGCTATCGCAACAACGTGAAGAACAAGGTGCTGAAGGAATCGCTGATGCTCACCGACGATGAGAACATCGTCGATCTTCAGTTCGCCGTGCAGTACATGCTGCAAGCGATCCCGACCGAGTACCTGTTCAACAACCGCGACGTGGACGAGGACGCCGTACGCCAGGTGGCCGAGTCCGCCATCCGCGAAATCGTCGGCAAGAGCAAGATGGACTTCGTGCTGTACGAAGGTCGCGAGCAGATCCGCGGCCAGGCGCCCAGACGCTCATGCAGCAGATCCTCGACCGCTACAAGACCGGCATCGCATCAGCCAGGTGACCATGCAGCAGGCGCAGCCTCCCGAGCAGGTGCAGGCCGCCTTCGACGACGCGGTGAAGGCCGGCCAGGACCGCGAGCGCCAGATCAACGAAGGGCAGGCCTATGCCAACGACGTCGTGCCCAAGGCGCGCGGCACGGCGTCGCGGCTGGCGCAGGAGGCCGAGGGTTACCGGCAGACGCGTGATCGCCAACGCCGAAGGCGAGGCCGCGCGCTTCCGCCAGATCGATGACGGAGTACAACAAGCGCGCCGCGGTCACGCGCGAGCGTCTGTACCTGGATGCGATGCAGCAGGTGTACACCAACACCACCAAGCTCATCGTGGACCAGAACTCCGGCTCCAACCTGCTGTTCCTGCCGCTCGACAAGATCCTCCAGATGAGCGGCGCCGGCGCTGTCGCCGCCGTCGGACGCGGACAGCGCCCGGCGGCGGCCGAGTCGCAGCCTCGGCGCGGCGCCCGCCGCGGATCCGCGCTCGCGCGAGGCCTTCCGCAACCGCGAGCGGGAGGCACGCCCATGAACGCGCGGCTTCGGAGCAGCGCTGATCGCGCTCGTGGCCGTGCTGGTCGTGCTCGCAGCCTGACGCCTGTTCACCGTCGATCAGCGCCAGAACGCCATCGTGTTCCGCCTCGGCGAGCCGGTGAACGTGATTCGCGACCCCGGGCCTGTACTTCAAGTGTGCCGCTGCTCGACAACGTGCGCTTCTTCGACGTGCGCATCCTCACCCTGGACTCGGAGGAGCCCGAGCGCTTCATCACCTCCGAGAAGAAGAATGTGCTGGTCGACTCCTTCGTCAAGTTCCGCATCATCGACGTGGTGCAGTACTACATCAGCGTGGGCGGCGACGAGGCGCGCGCCAAGATCCGGCTGGCGCAGACGGTCAACGACAGCCTGCGCGCGGAGTTCGGCAAGCGCACCATCCACGAGGTGGTGTCGGGCGAGCGCGACCGCATCATGGCAGCTGATGCGCGAGAAGGCCGATACCGACGCGCGCAAGTATCGGCGTGCAGGTGCTGGACGTGCGGCTGAGGCGCGTGGACCTGCCGCAGGAGGTGAGCGAGGCGGTGTACCGGCGCATGGAGGCCGAGCGCAAGCGCGTGGCGAACGAGCTGCGCTCGCTGGGCTTCGCGGAGGCCGAGCAGATCCGCGCCGACGCCGACAAGCAGCGCGAGGTGATCATCGCCGAGGCGTATCGAGACGCCCAGCGCATCAAGGGCGAGGGCGACGCCAAGGCGGCGGCGATCTACGCGCAAGGCGTTCCAGCAGAACCCGGAGTTCTACGCGTTCTACCGCAGCCTCGAGGCGTACCGGCAGAGCTTCCGCAGCAAGAGCGACGTCATGGTGCTGGATCCCGAGCTCGGACTTCTTCAAGTACCTGAAGAATCCGTCGCGGTCGCCGCTAGCGCCGGCGTTACACCGCTTGGCGGGAGCGGCGGATGGAGCGAGATGGCGAGCAGCCTGTGGACGGCGTTCGCCCTGGTGCTCGTGCTCGAGGGCGTGCTGCCGTTCCTGGCGCCCGCGGGTCTGGCGCGACGCCTTCCGCCGCGTCCTGGAGATGAGCGACGGGCAGATCCGCTTCATCGGGCTCACCTGCATGCTGGTCGGGTCTGCTGTTGCTGCTGCTGATGCGGATCGGCTAGCCGCTACTCCGATATGGCAAATCTGGCATCATTTCCCATGCGCCGCTGGCTCCTGCCCGAGTACATCGAGGACATCCTGCCGGCGCCGGCCCGGCAGATCGAAGCGCTGCGCCGGCGCATCCTCGACCTGTTCCAGGTCCACGGCTACGAGCTGGTGATGCCGCCGCTGCTCGAATATCTCGAGTCGCTGCTCACCGGCACCGGCCACGACCTGGACCTGAAGACCTTCAAGCTGGTCGATCAGCTGTCCGGCCGGCTGCTCGGGCTTGCGGGCGGACATCACCCCGCAAGTGGCACGCATCGACGCCCATCTGCTGAACCGCACCGGCATCGCGCGGCTGTGCTACGCGGGCAGCGTTCTGCATGCGCTGCCCTCCGGGATGATGCATACGCGCGAGCCGTTGCAGGTGGGTGCCGAGCTGTATGGCCACGCCGGCGTGGAAAGCGACGTGGAGATCCAGGCGCTGATGGTCAATGCGCTGCGCGCAGCAGGCGTTGCCGATCTGCACGTGGACCTGGGTCACGTCGGCGTGTTCCGCTGCCTGATGCAGCGTTTCCAGGTTGCGGCCGAGCTCGAGTCCGAGCTGTTCCAGGTGCTGCAGATGAAGGATCTGCCGGCCTTGCGGGAGTTGGTCGGCGGCGTGCCGGACCAGCTCGGGCAGGCGCTTCTGCTGCTGCCGGAGCTCTACGGCGGAGCCAAGATCCTGGAGCAGGCGCGAAGGGCGCTTGCCGCCGTATCCGGAGCTCGCCACGGCGCTGGACCAGATGGAGCGCATCGCGCTCGACCTGCGCGAGGTGGTGGACGTGCACTGCTTCGATCTGGCCGAGCTGCGCGGCTACCACTATCATAGCGGGGTCGTGTTCGCGGCCTATACGCGCGGGCGGCCGAACGCCATCGCGTTGGGCGGGCGCTACGATGAGGTCGGCGAGGCATTCGGGCGCGCGCGCCCGGCGACCGGCTTCAGCATGGACCTGCGGGAGCTGGCGGGGCTGTGCGCACCGGTTCCCGCCGCGAGCGGGATCCTCGCCCCGTACCGGCCCGCACGACCCGATCCTGCGCGCGCGCATCGCCGAGCTGCGTGCGCGTGGCGAGATCGTCATCCTCGACCTTCCCGGCCACGACGACACACGCGCCGAGCTGGGTTGCACACGCACGCTTGCACAGGTGGACGATGGGTGGCAGATAACGCCGCGCTGCAGCCGAGCCGGCTGAACAGCGAATGAGAGGCGGACATACGCATGGGACGCAACGTCGTGGTCGTCGGCACCCAATGGGGCGACGAGGGCAAGGGCAAGATCGTAGACTGGCTCACCGACCATGCCCAGGCGGTGGTGCGGTTCCAGGGCGGACACAATGCCGGCCACACCCTGGTGATCGCCGGCAACAAGACCGTTCTGCACTTGATCCCCTCGGGCATCCTGCGCGAGGGTGTGGCCTGCTTTATCGGCAACGGCGTGGTGGTCTCGCCGGAGGCACTGCTCGACGAATGCGACACGTTGGAGCGCGCCGGTGTGCGAGATGCGAGGGCGGCTGACGCTCAGCGAAGCCTGTCCGCTGATCCTGCCCTACCACGCGGCGCTGGACCGCGCGCGTGAGACCGCCAAGGGTGCGGGCAAGATCGGCACGACCGGCCGGGGCATCGGCCCGGCCTACGAAGACAAGGTGGCCCGCCGCGCCATCCGGATCCAGGACCTGTTTCATCGCGAGCGCTTCGCCGCCAAGCTCGGCGAGGTGCTGGACTTCCACAACTTCGTGCTGCGCCAGTACTTCGGCGCCGAGATGGTCGATTTCCAGGAGACCCTCGAGGAGACGCTGGCGCTGGCCGATCGCATCAAGCCGATGGTGGGCGACGTGCCGCGCCTGCTGTTCGAAGCCCAGCGCGCCGGCCACAATCTGCTGTTCGAGGGCGCGCAGGGCACGCTGCTGGATGTGGACCACGGCACCTATCCGTTCGTGACCTCCAGCAACTGCGTGGCCGGCGCCGCCGCCGCCGGCAGCGGAGTGGGGCCGAGCGCGCTGCATTACGTGCTGGGAATCACCAAGGCCTATACCACGCGCGTGGGGTCGGGGCCGTTTCCGACCGAGCTCGACGACGATATCGGCCGCCAGATCGCCACGCGCGGCAACGAGTTCGGCGCGACCACCGGGCGGCCACGGCGCTGCGGCTGGTTCGACGCGGCCGCGCTCAAGCGCTCGATCCAGATCAACGGCGTGTCCGGGCTGTGCGTCACCAAGCTCGATGTGCTCGACGGCATGGAGGTTCTGCAGATCGGCGTAGGCTATCGCGTGAACGGCGAGGTGCGCGACATCCTGCCGGTCGGGGCGGAGGAGCTGGCCGAATGCGAGCCGATCTACGAGGAGATCCCGGGCTGGACGCAGACCACTCTGGGGGTGCGGCGCTACGCTGATCTGCCGAGACAGGCGCGCGCGTATCTGAGCCGGATCTGGCCGAGGTGTGCGGCGTGCCGGTCGACATGATCTCCACCGGCGCGGAGCGCGAAGACACCATCGTCCTGCGCCACCCGTTCCAGGCTTGAGGCACAAGTGCCTGAACCAGAAAAAGCCCGGACGACCACGAAACAATCTCGGCTCGTTTTGCACGGACGGTTTGACCCTGTGTCCTTGAACAGCGTCCTCCGCGCACACTTGTGACGTGCCACGCGCACTGGTGCCGAGAAGAGGACTCGAACCTCCACACCCTTGCGGGCGCTAGGACCTGAACCTAGTGCGTCTACCAATTTCGCCATCTCGGCACAGCGGGCGTGAATTTTAAAGGAAATCCCGGCCGTGTCAAACCACCGCAACCCTGAGGGCGCCGGCGTATGACTCGCGAAGCGCGTGACTCAAGCCGCCCAAAGCGGACGGACCCGCCACCCTGCGGCTGTCCGATCCGAATCTCGATCGGGAGCGCGCGCGCTATCCCCATCCCCTGCCGAGCCGGGAGTGGATCCTGCACGTGCTCGAGCAGGAGGGCGTCCCGGTCGCGCCGGAGCGCCTGGTGCAGCTGCTCGACATCGGCGCCGACGAGGAGGAGACCTTCGCGCGCCGCCTCAACGCCATGGAGCGCGACGGGCAGATCATGTTCAACCGGCGCGGCGCGATCTGCATCGTCAACAAGCTGGGGCTCACGCGTGGGCGAGTGCAAGGGCATCCGGACGGCTACGGTTTCGTGATCCCGGACGAAGGCGGCCTCGACCTGTACCTGGGTCCCTGGGAGATGTCCAAGGTGCTGCACGGCGACCGCGTGATGGCGCGCCAGTCCGGTGCCGGGCGGCGCGGCCGCGCCGAAGGCGTTGTGGTGGAGGTGCTGGAGCGCGCCAATCGCCGCGTGGTCGGGCGCCTGATGGAGGAGCACGGCATCTTCTTCGTAGTCGCCGAGGACAAGCGGATCAGCCAGGACGTGCTGGTGCCGCGCGAGGCGCTCGCAGGGGCCAGGCCGGGCAGGTCGTGGTCGCCGAGATCATCCAGCAGCCCGACCGGCATATCAAACCGCTCGGCCACATCGTGGAAGTGCTGGGCAACTACGCCGATCCGGGCATGGAGATCGAGATCGCGCTGCGCAAGCACGATCTCCCGCACGAGTTCCCCGCCGCCGCACAAGGGCTCGCCGGCAAGCTGCCGAAGACGGTGCGCAGGACCGACCTGGCAGGGCGGGAGGACCTGCGCGACCTGCCGCTGGTAACCATCGACGGCGAGACCGCCAAGGACTTCGACGACGCCGTGTTCTGCCGTGCGGAGGGCAAGGGCTTTCGCCTGTGGGTGGCGATCGCGGACGTGAGTCACTACGTGCGGCCGGGCGATGCCCTCGACATGGAAGCCCGCGCCCGCGGCAACTCGGTGTATTTTCCACGCCGCGTGATCGCGATGCTGCCGGAGGAGCTTTCCAACGGACTGTGCTCGCTGAACCCGGAGGTCGACCGGCTGTGCATGACCTGCGAGCTGGCGATCGACCCGCGCGGCGAGATCAAGGACTACCGCTTTTACCCGGCGGTGATGCACTCCCATGCGCGCCTGACTTATACCGCTGTGGCGGCCGCACTCGCGGGTGAGGCGAACGCGGTGCCGCCCGCGCTGCTGCCGCATCTGCAGGACCTGAATCGGCTCTATCAGGTGCTGGCCAAAGCGCGCGCACACCGGGGCGCAATCGACTTCGAGACGCTCGAGACGCGCATGGAGTTCGACGACCAGGGCAAGATCACTTCGATCCATCCGGTGGCGCGCAATGACGCTCATCGCATCATCGAGGAGTGCATGCTGGCCGCCAACGTGTGCGCCTCGGACGTCCTGCAGAAGCACGAGCACCCGGCGCTGTACCGCATCCACGAAGGCCCCAAGCCCGAGAAGCTCGCCGACCTGCGCGAGTTCCTGCGCGAGTTCGGCCTGCAGCTGGGCGGCGGCGACGCGCCGCGGGCCAAGGACTACGCCAAGCTGTTGGAAGCCATCCGCGGCCGTCCCGACTATCAGCTCTTGCAGACCGTGCTGCTGCGCTCGCTGCAGCAGGCCGTGTACAGCCCGGAGAACGTCGGCCATTTCGGACTGGCGTATGAAGCCTACACCCACTTCACTTCTCCGATCCGGCGCTACCCCGATCTGCTCGTGCATCGCGCCATCAAGGCGGTGCTCAGCGGGGAGACCTACGATCCGGGCGGCTGGGCAGAGCTGGGACAGCAGTGCTCGCAGACGGAGCGGCGCGCCGACGACGCCACGCGCGACGTCGAGGCCTGGCTGAAGTGCTACTACATGCGCGGGCGCCTGAACGAAGAGTTCAGCGCCACCATCAGTGGTGTCGCGGCCTTCGGCATTTTCGTCGCGCTGGACGAAGTCTACGTAGAGGGCATGGTGCACGTCTCCGAGCTGGGCAACGACTACTACCAGTTCGACGCCGCCCGCCATCAGCTCCTTGGCGAGCGCACCGCCCGCCGCTTCCGCCTGGGCGACCGGGTGCGCGTGCGGCTGGTGCGGGCCGATCTCGAGACCACCCGGATGGACTTCGTTTTGGCCGAACCCGACAAGCCTTCAACCTTGACCACACCTGAACCGCAGAGGCGCAGAGGCGCAGAGGACCCGCAGAGGAGAACCAGGAATCGGCGTTGAAGTCCAGGGGCTGCGTCGCGAAGGAAGGGTCAGCATTTCGATCCAGTTGCCCAACAGACGCCAGGACTCGCACAAGACTCGCCACACCGCGAGCTATCGAACAGCGTCGCCATAGCGGAGAAGAACGCGTTCAGTCGGCCAGCAAGCTGCTAGCTAGAGCTCCTCTGCGGATCCTCTGCGTCTGCGCGCCTCTGCGGTTAGGGTTCAGACAGAATGAGTACGGAACAACGCCTGCTGGTGGGGTTTCACGCGGTGACCGCCAGGCTGCGGCATCGGCCCGACAGCGTGCGGGCGATCTACGTCGATGCCAAGCGCCACGATCCGCGCCTGCGCGAGTTGTCCGCGCTGGCCGACTCGCGCGGCGTACGCGTCGTGGCAGTGGACGATGCCCGGCTCGCCGGCCTCGCCGGCGACGCCCGTCACCAGGGCGTCGTGGCGCAGGTCGATGCGGTGGCCCGCCCCGCGGACCTCGACGAGCTGCTCCAGGGGTTGACGCAGCCAGCCTTCCTGCTGCTGCTCGACGGGGTGACCGATCCCCACAACCTCGGGGCCTGCCTGCGAGTGGCCGATGCCATGGGCGTGCACGCTGTGATCGTGCCAAAGGACCGCTCCGCGGGGCTCACGCCCGTAGTTGTCAAGGTCGCCAGCGGCGCCTCGGAGAGCGTTCCACTGATCCCGGTCACCAACCTCGCGCGCACGATCGAGCAACTGAAGACTGCCGGCATCCGGGTCCTGGGTGCCGCGGAAGAAGGCGTGCAGAGCCTGCTCGCCACACGGCTGGATGGCCCGCTGGCCTGGGCGGTCGGGGCCGAAGGCGCAGGTCTGCGCCGACTGACCCGGGAACGCTGCGATGCCCTGGTGCGCATCCCCATGTTCGGCCGGGTCGAGAGCCTGAATGTCTCGGTGGCGGCAGCGCTGTGCCTTTACGAGACGCGCCGCCAGCGCGAGGCCTCGGGCGAGCGCTGAGCCTAGCCCGGATATTTCACCAGACCACCCCCGTTCGCTCGAAATATCCGAGCCGGGAGATCAAGCCACCCGCGTGGAGTCGGGGTAGACTGGCCTCGATTGGCCCGTTCGCCTTCAGAACAGGGGATGCAGCGATGCCGAAAATGACAGCAGCCGAAGCGGCGGTGCGCGTGCTGGAGCGTGAAGGTGTCGACATGGCATTCGGAATTCCGGGTGCCGCGATCAACCCGTTGTACGCCGCATTGAGGCGCCGGGGCAGCATCACGCACATCCTGGCCCGCCACGTCGAAGGTGCCTCGCATATGGCGGAGGGCTACACGCGCGCCGTGGCCGGTAACATCGGCGTCTGTATCGGCACTTCCGGGCCGGCGGGCACGGATATGATCACAGGGCTGTATTCGGCCTCCGCGGATTCGATTCCCATCCTGTGCATCACCGGCCAGGCGCCCCGTGCGCGGATGCACAAGGAAGACTTCCAGGCAGTGGACATCGCTAGCATTGCCAAGCCGGTTGCGAAATGGGCGGTGACCGTGATGGAGCCAGCACAGGTGCCCCGCGCGTTCCAGCAGGCGTTTCATTTGATGCGCTCGGGCCGGCCCGGGCCGGTGCTGATCGATTTGCCGTTCGACGTGCAGATGGGGGAGATCGAGTTCGACGACGCCACCTACGCGCCGCTGGCCGTGTATAAGCCGAAAGCAACGCAACCGCAGATCGAGAAGGCCTTGATGATGCTCAACGACGCCGAACGACCGTTGATCGTGGCCGGCGGCGGCATCATCAACGCCGATGCCTCGAACCTGCTGGTACAGTTCGCCGAGATCGCCAGCGTGCCGGTCATTCCGACATTGATGGGCTGGGGCACCATCCCCGATGACCATCCGCTGATGGCGGGGATGGTCGGGCTGCAAACTTCGCACCGCTACGGCAATGCCACGATGCTGGCCGCGGATTTCGTGCTCGGCATCGGCAATCGCTGGGCTAACCGCCACACCGGCTCGGTCGATGTGTACACGAAGGGCCGCAAGTTCGTGCACGTAGACATCGAGCCCACGCAGATCGGCCGCGTGTTCAGCCCGGACTATGGCATCACATCCGACGCGAAGGCTGCGCTGGAGCTGTTTGTGCAGCTCGCCCGGGAATGGAAGGCCGCCGGCAAGCTCAAGGACCGCAGCGCCTGGGCGGAAGCCTGCCGCGCCCGCAAGGGATCGGTCGAGTATCTGCGCAAGACCAACTACGAAAACAAGCCCATGAAGCCGCAGCGCGTGTATCAGTGCATGAACAACGCGTTCGGCAAGGATGCCTGCTACGTCAGCACTATCGGCCTGTCGCAGATCGCCGCGGCGCAGTTCCTGCACGTCTACAAGCCGCGCCACTGGATCAACTGCGGCCAGGCCGGCCCGCTGGGTTGGACGGTCCCCGCCGCGCTCGGGGTTCGCGCGGCGGACCCGACGCGCAAGATCGTCGCGCTGTCAGGCGACTATGACTTCCAGTTCCTGATCGAGGAACTCGCGGTTGGCGCCCAGTTCAAGCTGCCCTATCTGCATATCGTGGTGAACAACGCCTACCTCGGGCTCATCCGCCAGTCCCAGCGGGGATTCGACATGGACTATTGCGTGCAGCTTGCCTTCGAGAACGTCAACTCACCGGAGGTCCAGGGTTACGGGGTGGATCACCTGAAAGTGGCCGAGGGGCTTGGCTGCAAAGCGCTGCGGGTCTGGAAGCAGGAGGAGATCGACCCGGCGATCCAGCAAGCGGACCGGTGGATGGCCGAGCTCAAGGTGCCGGTCGTCGTCGAAATCATGCTGGAGCGGGTCACCAACATCGCCATGGGCACCGAGATCGACAAGGTCATGGAGTTCGAGGAATTGGCGGCAGGCCCCGAAGATGCCCCTTCGGCTGTCGGGCTGCTGGACTAGACCCCAGCGGCCACGCACGGGAGAGCTCAGTAACGGGTCTGCACGGGGGGTTGTCGGGCCGCTGCTGAGCCAGCCCAGTTGGCCCTTGACGCCGTCTTGAGCGAACCTGCATCTACCTGATACAATGCCGGATTCGTTTCGGAGGGGGGTTTTGGCTCCCCTTGAGAGGCGAGACTACACACATCCGCACCGCGCAGTTTGACTCAAGGTACCCGCCAGCGGCGGGTCACAGTTAAGGTGCCTGCCATGCGAGGCCGAGCGACTGCTCGGCGAGCCGGGCAGGTCGAGGCGGATGGAGGCTCAACCTTAACCGGAGATGCAAGTTCATGGCAGTCACGATGCGAGAAATGCTGGAGGCCGGGGTCCACTTCGGCCACCAGACCCGCTACTGGAACCCGAAGATGGCGCCGTTCATCTTCGGCCAGCGCAACAAGATCCACATCGTCAACCTCGAGCGCACCCTCGAGCAATACAACGAGGCGCTGAAATTCGTGCGCCAGCTCGCCGCGAACAAGGGCACGATCCTGTTCGTGGGCACCAAGCGCCAGGCGCGCGACATCATCCGCGAGGAGGCTACCCGCTGCGGGGCGCCGTTCGTGGACTACCGCTGGCTCGGCGGCATGCTCACCAACTACAAGACGGTCAAGCAGTCGATCAAGCGGCTGAAGGACATGGAGCAGATGGCCCAGGACGGCACCCTGGAGCGGCTGTCCAAGAAGGAGGGCCTGGGGATCCAGCGCGAGCTGACCAAGCTCGATGCGCAGCCTGGGCGGGATCAAGGACATGAACGGCCTTCCCGATGCCCTGTTCGTCGTCGATACGGGCTATCAGAAGATCGCGGTGGCCGAGGCGACCAAGCTCGCCATCCCGATCATCGGCGTGGTCGACACCAACAACTCGCCCGACGGCATCAGCTACGTGATTCCCGGCAACGACGACTCCAGCCGGGCGGTGCGCCTGTATGCGCGCGGCATCGCGGATGCCGATCCTGGAGGGGCGCAGCCAGATCGTCAAGGAGATCGTCACCGACGAGTTCGTGGAGGTGGAAGGCAGCGAGGAAGCAGCGGCGCAGTGACGCCCCTTCGACACGGGATGAACCGGGGCGTGGCTAGCGCCCCCTTTTTTGATTCTGGCGCGGGGCCTCGACTCAAGCGAGCCCGGCCTCGCCAAGCACAACACGTTCGTGGCCCACCCGGCCGCGGGCCCGGGAGCAAGGCAACATGGCAGAAATCACCGCAGGCATGGTGAAGGAGCTGCGCGAGAAGACCGACGCTCCGATGATGGAATGCAAGAAGGCGCTGACCGAGGCCGGCGGCGACCTGACCAAAGCCGAGGAGATCCTGCGCGTGCGGCTCGGCAACAAGGCCTCGAAAGCCGCGAGCCGCATCGCCGCGGAGGGCGTGGTGGCGGTGTTCATCGCGCCCGGCGCCAAGCTCGGCGCCATCGTCGAGGTCAACTGCGAGACCGATTTCGTCGCCAAGAACGAGGATTTCCTGGCATTCGCCCGTGACCTGGCCGCGCTGGTGGCCGAGCGCGGCGCCGGCCGACGTGGCGGCGCTCTCGGCGCTGCCGCTGGGGGCGACGACCGTCGAGCAGGTACGCACGGCCCTGGTCGGCAAGATCGGGGAGAACATGTCGATCCGGCGCTTCGCGCGCCTGCAGGCCGGCGGCCGTCTGCAGAGCTATGTGCATGGCGGCGCCAAGATCGGCGTGCTGGTGGACGTGAGCGGCGGGGATGAGGCCTTGGCCAAGGACCTGGCGATGCATATCGCGGCCAGCAAGCCGGTGGCGCTGTCCAGGGACCAGGTGTCTGCGGAGTTGATCCAGCGCGAACGCGACATTGCCCAGCAGAAGGCGCTCGAGTCGGGCAAACCTGCCAACATCGCCGAGAAGATGGTCGAGGGCAGCGTGCAGAAGTTCCTCAAAGAGGTGACGCTGCTGGGGCAGCCGTTCGTGAAGGACGATACCGGCAAGACCACGGTCGAGCAACTTCTCAAGTCCAAGGGCGCCTCGGTGTCGCGCTTCGTGCTCTATGTGGTCGGCGAGGGCATCGAGAGGAAGCAGGCGGACTTCGCCGCCGAGGTGGCCGCAGGCCGCCCAGGCGGCGCGCTCGTAGTAGCGGCCGCCGCGCGTGCCGCCGCCGATGGACGACAAGCCCGTCTACAAGCGCATCCTCCTCAAGCTGTCGGGGGAGGCGCTGATGGGGGAGGCTGCCTACGGCATCCACAGGGCGACCCTGGAGCGCATCGTGGCGGAGGTCGCCGAAGTGGTGCGCATGGGTGTGGAAACCGGGATCGTGATCGGCGGGGGCAACATCTTCCGCGGTGTGGCCCTGGGAGCCGCAGGGATGGACCGGGCCACCGCGGACTACATGGGCATGCTCGCCACGGTGATGAATGCCCTGGCGCTGCAGGACGCCTTCCGGCACATCGGCATGGCCGAGCCGCGTGCAGTCGGCGCTGAACATCGAGCAGGTCGCGGAGCCCTACATCCGCGGCAAGGCGATCCGCTACCTGGAGGAAGGCAAGGTGGTGATCTTCGCCGCCGGCACCGGCAATCCCGTTCTTCACCACGGACACCGCAGCGGCCCTGCGCGGGATGGAAATGAACGTGGACATCGTCCTCAAGGCCACCAAGGTCGACGGGGTATACACAGACGACCCCCAAGACCAACCCCGGCGCCATGCGCTACAAGCGCCTGAGCTTCGACGAGGCCATCGTCAAGAACCTGAAAGTCATGGACGCCACGGCACTCACCCTGTGCCGGGACCAGAAGCTGCCGATTAGCGTGTTCAGCATTTTCAAGCCCGGGGCGCTGAAGCGCCTGGTGCTGGGCGAGGACGAAGGGACACTACTGGCTCACGACCAGGCCATCGCCTGATGCCTGGCGCGACCGTGCCCGCCCCGGCAGCGGCCAGGCGGGCGGATCCGGGGTCGGGATCGAGCGAGCCTTTGCGCGTTCCGCCCGGCGGTGTGTGCGGGGCGATGCGCGGGTGTCCGACAGCACGGTAGTAAAGGAGCGATCATGATTGCCGATGTCAAGAAAGCAGCCGAGCAGAAGATGCAGAAGTCGGTGGAGGCGCTGAAGGCAGACCTGGGCAAGGTGCGCACGGGCCGGGCCCACACCGGCATCCTCGATCATATCCAGGTCGACTACTACGGCACCCCGACTCCCATCAACCAGCTTGCCAACCTGAGCCTGCTGGACGCCCGCACGATCGGCGTGGCGCCGTGGGAGAAAAAAATGGCCAATGCGATCGAGAAGGCGATCCGCGACTCCGACCTGGGCCTGAACCCGGCCACGGTCGGGGATCTGGTGCGGGTGCCCATGCCGGCGCTCACCGAGGAGCGCCGCCGCGACCTGATCAAGGTGGTCAGACACGAGGCGGAGAACGCGCGTGTGGCGGTGCGCAACATCCGGCGCGATGCCAACGCGCATCTGAAGGAGCTGCTCAAGGACAAGAAGGTCGCCGAGGACGACGAGCGGCGTGGCCAGGAAGACATCCAGAAGCTCACCGACCGCTTCATCGCCGAGATCGACAAGCTGCTGCACGCCAAGGAAGCGGACCTGATGGCCGTGTGAGCAGGTGCCCTCACGCCGCATCGCCGTGACGCCCTTCGACAGCAGCACCATCGGGATTCCAAGCACCGGACGCGGTGCCCCGCCACATCGCCATCATCATGGACGGCAACGGCCGTTGGGCGAAGCAGCGCCTGCTGCCGCGGGTTGCCGGCCATCGGCGGGGTCTGGAGACGGTGCGCCGGATCACCCGCTCCTGCGTCGAGGCGGGGGTCGAGTATCTGACGCTTGTTCGCCTTCAGCAGCGAGAACTGGCGCCGGCCCGCCGATGAGGTCTCGTTCCTCATGCAGCTGTTCATGCGCGCGCTGGAAAGCGAGGTCGCCAAGCTGCACGAGAACAACATCCGCCTCATAGTCGTGGGCGACCTCACCAGTTTCGAGCCGCGCCTGGTGGGGCTGATCCGCGAGGCGGAGCTGCTGACGGCCGCGAACACGCGTCTCACGCTCACGATCGCCGCCAACTACGGCGGGCGCTGGGACATCATGCAGGCGGTCAACCGGCTGTTCAAAGAGCACCCCGGCCACTGTGGGCGGCTTCAATGAAGCGCATCTGGCGCCGTATCTGGCGCTGTCCTTCGCGCCCGAGCCCGATCTGTTCATCCGCACCGGCGGCGAGCAGCGGGTCAGCAACTTCTGCCTCTGGCAGCTCGCCTATACCGAGCTGTACTTCACCGAGACCCTCTGGCCGGACTTCGAAGAGACTGCCTTTGGCGCAGGCGCTCGCCTCGTACGGCGCACGCGAGCGGCGCTTCGGCCGGACCAGCGAGCAGGTGACGCCACGGCCCGCGATGCTGGCGCCGGCGGGCGCGTTCCTCCGAGCCCGGCTGAGCCGGCAGCGCGCCGGGCTCATGCTGAAGCAGCGCATCCTGACGGTGGCGGTGCTGCTGCCGCTGTTTCTGGCCGCGCTGTTCCTGCTCCCCAACCTGTATTGGGGGGTCGCTGCATAGCGCCGTGCTCGGGCTGGCTGCGCAGGAATGGAGCGGCTCGCCGGTTACGCGGGATACGGCCGCTGGGTCTACCCGGCGCTGCTGGTCGCAGGCGCGCTCACGATCCTGGCGGCCGAGCACAGCCTGTTGCGGCAGCCTTTCATCTATTCGGTGCCCGGCAAGCTCCTCTACGGTCTCGCCGCAGTGCTCTGGCTGGTGATCGTGCCCGCCTGGCTCTACTTCCGCTGGCCCGTGCGCGACCCCGCTGCTGCTCGCTCTGACCGGCGCGCTGGTCATGCTGCCGTTCTGGCATGCGCTCACCTGGCTGCAGCTCACCCCCAGCCGCCTGCTCGCCACAATGGGGGTGGTGTGGGCCGCCGACACCGCCGCCTATTTCACCGGCCGGGCGTTCGGCCGCCACAAGCTCGCCCCGCAGATCAGCCCCGGCAAGACCTGGGAGGGTGTGGCCGGGGCAGCTGCGTTGCAGTCGTGCTGTACTGGAGAGCGTCAGCTGGCTGCTGCCCGAGCTCTCGCGGAACGTTCGCGTCGGGACTGGTGCTGGTAGTGCTGTTGACTGCGGTGGGCATCCTGGGCGATCTGTTCGAGTCGTGGATGAAGCGGGTCGCCGGGCTCAAAGACAGCGGTACGCTTGCTGCCCGGCCATGGCGGCGTGCTGGACCGCGTCGATGCGCTCACCTCCACGCTGCCGCTGGCGGCCCTATACTTCGCCTATCCGCTGTTATGCTCCCCATGAGTCATCCAGGCGACATGCCGCCACGCCAGCTCGACCATCCTCGGGGCGACCGGGTCCGTTGGGGCGAGCACGCTGGACGTGGTGGCACGGCATCCGGACCGGTTCCGCGTGACCGCGCTTACCGCCCATAGCCAGGTCGAGCGGATGTTCGAGCATGCGTGCGCTTCGCTCCGCGCTATGCCGTAATGGTGGACGCGCCGCAGCGCCGATCTGCTCGAGCAGCGGCGTGCGCGGGGCCGGGCTCGCCACGCAGGTGCTGGCCGGTGCGCGGGCCCTGCAAACCGTTCGCCACGCTCGCCTGAGATCGACACCGTGATGGCTGCCATCGTCGGAGCCGCCGGGCTCGAGCCGAGCCTGGCTGCCGCGCGCGCGGGCAAGCGCGTGCTGCTCGCCAACAAGGAAGCGCTGGTGATGGCCGGGCATTTGTTCCTGGAGGCGGTGCGCGACTGCGGCGCGCAGTTGCTGCCGATCGACAGCGAGCACAACGCCATCCTGCAGTGCCTTCCCGCCGGGATCGGCCGGGGCGTTGACCGGCGCGGGCGTGCGGCGCATCCTGCTCACCGCCTCGGGGGGGCCGTTCCGCACTGCGCCGCCGATGCAGCTCGCCGCAGTCACCCCCGAGCAGGCATGCGCACATCCCAACTGGGTGATGGGCAGGAAGATCTCGGTCGATTCGGCGACCTTGATGAACAAGGGCCTGGAAGTGATCGAGGCGCACTGGCTGTTCGGTGCGCAGGCCGGGCAGATCGATGTGGTGGTGCACCCGCAGAGCGTGATCCATTCGATGGTGGAGTATATCGACGGCTCGGTCATCGCCCAGCTGGGAAACCCCGACATGCGCACGCCGATCGCCTTCGCGCTGGGCTATCCCGAGCGCATCGAATCCGGGGTGGCCAGCCTGGACTTCTTCGCCCTGAGCAGCGCTCGCTTTCGAGCCGCCGGACCTGCAGCGCTTCCCCTGCCTGGCGCTGGCGTATCAAGCCCTGCGGGCCGGCGGCAGCGCGGCTGTGGTGTTGAACGCAGCCAATGAGGTCGCGGTCGAAAGCTTTCTGCGCGGAGAGCTGCCGTTCAACCGCATTCCCGCGCTCCTCGAGGAGGTGCTGGCGCGTGCCGGCGATCACCCGGTCGCACGCCTGGAGGAAATATTGCATGCCGATCGCCTTGCCCGACAGAGCGCGCGCATGCAGCTGGGATCAGCACCGCGCGCGGAGCAATATCCGGAGAGATTGATATGAGCCTGCTGATCACGCTGCTCGCGTTCCTCGTTGCGCTGGGCCCGCTGATCGTGGTTCACGAGCTGGGGCACTACTCGGTGGCGCGCTGTGCGGGGTCAAGGTGCTGCGCTTCTCGGTGGGCTTCGGCGCGCCGCTGTTGCGCCGCCGCCTCGGCCTGGACCAGACCGAATGGGTGGTCGCCGCGTTTCCCCTCGGCGGGTACGTGAAGATGCTCGACGAGCGCGAGGGCGAGGTTGCGCCGCAGGAGGTGAATCGCGCGTTCAACCGCCAATCGGTCTACCGCCGGTTCGCCATCGTGGCTGGCCGGGCCCGTCGCCAACTTCCTGCTGGCGATTGTCGTGTACTGGGCCGTGTTCCTGCACGGCGTGCCGGGCGTAAGCCGCTGCTGGGAGCGGCACTTCCGAGCACCCCCGCGGCCCAGGCCGGCATGACCTCCGGCGAGACCATCGTGCGCATCGGCGACCAACCGGTGACGACCTGGGAGGACGTGCGCTGGGTGCTCCTGGAGCAGGTGGTGGACAAAGGCAGCGTGACCCTCGAGGTGCAGAACGAGAAGGGCGAGATCGCCTTCCGCAGGCTCGACCTGTCCACCCTCGGCGCTGCCGATCTGGACAGCGATTTCCTCAACAAGATCGGTCTGAGCCGGTTTTCACCCGCCGTGATCGGAGAGGTGCAGGCCGGCAAGGCCGGCGAGCGCGCGGGCCTGCGCTCCGGCGATGTCGTGATCGCGGTGGACGCCAAACCGATCACGAGCTGGGAGGAGCTGGTGGCCGCCGTCCAGCCCAGCGCCGGCAAACGACTGGTGCTCACGATCCGGCGTGGCAACGAGACGTTGGAGATCCCGGTTGTCCCGGATGGCGTGGAGGAGGGCGGGCGCACGCTCGGCCGCATCGGCTTAGCGCGGGACGTCTCGCTGCTCGAGAAACAGCTGGTTCAGGTGCGCTACGGGCCGCTGGCGGCGTTCGGACAGGCGGTGGTGAAGACGTGGGAGATCTCCGCCCTCAGCCTGCAGCATGCTCGGCAAGATGATCATCGGCGACGTATCGCTCAAGAACCTGAGCGGACCGATCACTATCGCCGACTACGCCGGACAGTCGGCGCAGATGGGATGGCTCTACTACCTGTCAGCTTCATCGCGCTCATCAGCATCAGCCTGGGGGTGCTCAACCTGCTACCGGTGCCGGTGCTCGATGGCGGCCACTTGATGTATTATATTGTTGAAATCATTAAGGGACGCCCGGTCTCCGAGCGCGCTCTGGAGATCGGCCAGCGCATCGGCATGGTGGTGCTGTTCAGCCTGATGGCCTTCGCACTCTACAACGACATTCACCGCCTGGTGGGCGGCTGACAACAACCCCGGCGAATGAAGCTGTCACGGTTGCTGCTATTCATCTCGGGTCGTTCACCAGTCTCACCGCCTCCGCTTTCGAGCCTTTCGAGGTCAAGGATATCCGGGTCGAAGGCATCCAGCGCACCGAAGCCGGGACCGTGTTCAGCTATCTCCCGGTCACGCGTCGGCGAGACCATGACCGAGGACAAGGCGGCCGCGGCCATCCGCTCCCTGTACGCGACCGGCTTCTTCAAGGACGTCGCGCTGGAGACCGAAGGCGGCGTGCTGGTGGTGGTGGTGCAGGAGCGGCCTGCCATCGCCCAGATCGACTTCGTCCGGCAACAAGGAATTCGACAAGGAGACCAAGCGCAAGGCGCGTCAAGGAGATCGGCCTGGCCGAGGGCCGCATTTTCGACCGCAGCCTGCTGGAGCGCGCCGAGCAGGAGCTGAAGAGCCAGTATCTCGGCCGCGGGAAGTACGGCGTGCGCATCACAACGACCGTCACGCCGCTGGAGCGCAACCGCGTGGCGATCCAGTTCACCATCGCCGAAGGCGCCGGTCGCCAAGATCCGCCAGATCAACTTCGTCGGCAACAAGGCCTTCAAGGAGATCGCGTCTGCTCGACCTGTTCACGCTGCGCACGCCGGGTTTGCTCACCTGGTACAGCAAGAACGACCAGTACTCCAAGCAGAAGCTGGAGGCGGACCTGGAGACGCTGCGCTCCTACTACTTGAACCAGGGCTATCTGGAGTTCACCATCGACTCCACCCAGGTGTCGATCTCGCCCGACAAGAAGGACATCTACATCACCGTCAACCTGACCGAAGGGCGCAAGTACAACGTCTCGGACATCCGCTTCGCCGGCGAGTTGATCGTGCCCGAAGCGGAGCTGCGCAAGCTGCTCAAGCTCAAGAAGGGCGACGTGTTCTCGCGCGAGAAGCTGACCGAGTCCACCAAGCTGATCGTGCGACCGCCTCGGCGACGAGGGCTACGCGTTCGCCAACGTCAACCCGGTGCCGGAGCTGGATCCGGGACAAGGGCGAGGTGGCGTTCACGCTGTACGTGGACCCGGGGCGCCGGGTGTACGTGCGGCGGATCAACATCGGCGGCAACACCACCACGCGCGACGAGGTGATCCGCCGCGAGATGCGCCAGCTCGAAGGCGGCTGGTACTCGGCGGAAAAGCTGCAGCGCTCCAAGCAGCGCATCGACAAGCTCGGCTTCTTCTCCGAGGTCGCCGTGGACACGGTCGATGTGCCCGGGGTGCCGGACCAGGTCGACATCAACGTCAACGTCGTCGAGCGCCCGACCGGCAACCTGCTGTTCGGCGTCGGGCTACTCGACCTCCGAAGGCGTGATCCTGAGCGCCTCGGTGGCGCAGAACAACCTGTTCGGCACGGGCAATGCGCTGTCCCTGCAGATCAACACCGGTGAGGTCAATACGGTCTACGCGCTGTCCTTCACCAATCCCTATATCAACGACGACGGGCTCGGGCTGGGCGTGGACCTGTACAAGCGCAACGTGGACTCCACTTCGCTGGACGTCGGCCCCTACGAGACCTCCACGATCGGCGCGGGTCTGCGCTTCCTGGTGCCGATCAACGAAACCGACACCATCAACTACGGGATCGCCGCCGAGCAGACCGACATCAGCTACGTTCTCGAACAGCCCCGCAGCAGCTACATCAACTTCGTCAACGACGTTCGGCAACGACGAACACGTCTCTGCCGCTCACGGCAGGCTGGACGCGCGACCAGTCGCGACAGCGCGATCTTCACCACCAGCGGTACGCTGCAGCGCGCCAACCTGGAAGTCGCCGTGCCACCGGCGGAGCTGCGCTACTACCGGACCCAGTACGCGATCCAGTGGTACCTCCCGCTCGCGCGTGGAGAACGCGCTGCAGCTGCACCGGCACGGATCGGGTACGCGGACGGCTACAGCGACTTGCCGCTGCCGTTCTACAAGAACTTCTACCTCGGCGGCATCGGCTCCGTGCGCGGCTACGAGACCGCCTCGATCGGACCCAAGGACGCGCAAGGCGACGCGCTGGGCGGCAACGTGCTACTGATCGCCAGCGCCGAGTACTACTTCCCGTTCCCGGGATTGCAGAAGGACAAGCTCGGTGCGCCTGTCGGCCTTCATCGATGCCGGTGCCCTGGGCGACACTGTCTCTGAAGCTGCGACGGCGGGCGTAGCCGGCTCCGACTGCCAGGCGCGGGCCTCGGTAGGCCTGGCCCTGACTGGTTCTCGCCGGTGGGGCCGCTGAAGATCAGCTACGCCTTCCCGCTCAACCCGGAGGCCGGCGACCAGACCCAGCCGTTCCAGTTCTCGCTGGGCACCATGTTCTGATAAACCGGCGGCGCCATCCGGACTATAATCGCACCAGGCGTGGGCGGGCCGTTGATCATTGCGCGGCCGGTGCCGCGCGGGGCTGGAGCGAGGGGTGTCGTCGGGGTGTCGGCCCACTCGCCCAGTGCTGCATCCGCCGGCTGGTGGACGCCCTGGCAGGAGGAGAAGCTACCTTGAACTGGTTACGTTGCTTTGTTGCTGCCGCACTGGTGGGTGTGGCCAGCCTCGGCCCAGGCCCAGGCGCAGTTGAGGTCAAGATCGGTTTCGTCAGCATGGAGCGGCTGTTGCGGGAGGCTGCCCCTGCCGTCCGCGCGCTGAAGAAGCTTGAGAAGGAGTTCGCTCCGCGCGACAGCGAGCTGCAGAAGATCGCCAAGCAGGCCAAGGACCTGCAGACGCAGCTCGAGAAGGAGAGGCGTGACCATGGCGAGAGCGACCGGCGCAACAAGGAGCAGACCTGGCCCGCATCAACCGCGACCTCAGCGCATGCAGCGGGAATTTCGCGAGGACCTGAACCTGCGCAAGCAACGAGGAGCTCGCCAGCTGCTGGAGCGAGCCAACCGCGTCATCCAGCAGATCGCGCGAGGAGGAGAAGTTCGATCTGATCCTCAAGACGCCGTGGCGCGTTCCGCAGTCCCGCGCATCGACATCACCGACAAGGTGCTGAAAGCGCTGGCCGACAAGTAGCGAGCCGTCGCGTATGCGCCATTGCCAGCGCGCCGGCCGCACGGCGCATGCGGCGATGTCCTCCGACCGAGGTGACGCAGCGTGACCTCCCGGCACCGATGCGGCCGGCATGCCTACAGCCTGAACGAGATCGCGGCCCGCTTCGGCGGGGAGGTGCAGGGCGACAGCCAGCGTGCGGATCGCCCAGGTGGCCACGCTGGAAAGCGCCGGCGGCCGACCAGATCTCGTTCTTCACCAATCCGCGCTACCGGCGAGCAGCTCGAGCAAACGCGCGCGGGGGCGGTGATCGTCAGCCGCGACGACGGCCGAGTTCACGCAGCTGCCCGCGCATCGTCTGCGACGACCCCTATGCCTACTTCGCGCGGCTGTCCGCCTTTCTCAACCCGCCGCGAGCGCCGTCTGCCCGGCGTCCATGCCGAGCGCCGCGGTCGCATCCCGTCCGCGCGGGTCGATCCCAGCGCATCGATCGGCCCGCTCGCGGCGGTTGCGGCGGGTGCGGTGATCGGCGCGCGCACGGCCTTGGAACCCGGCTGCAGCATCGGCAGAGCGCGCGCGGATCGGCGACGACTGCCTGCATGTACGCGAACGTGGCGATCTACCATGATTGCGTCATAGGCGACCGTGTTATCCTTCATGCCGGGGCGGTGGTCGGCGCCGACGGCTTCGGCACTCGCGTGGACGGCGGACGCTGGCGCAAGATCCCGCAGATCGGCCGGGTGCTCATCGGCGATGACGTGGAGTCGGAGCCAACACCACGATCGACCGCGGCGCGCTGGACGACACGGTGATCGAGGAGGGCGTCAAGCTGGACAACCAGATCCAGATCGGCACAACTGCCGCATCGGCGCGCACACCGCGATCGCCGGCTGCGTAGGCATCGCCGGCAGCACGCGCATCGGCCGCTACTGCCGCATCGGCGGCAGCGCCATGATCGGCGGCCATCTCGAGATCGCCGACAACGTCGAGATCTGGCGGAGCCACCGCGGTGCGCCAAGTCGATTCTCAAAGCCGGGACCTACACCGGCCTTTTCCCAGTCTCGCTGCACGCCGACTGGCTTCAGCAACGCCGCCCACATCCGCCACCTCGATGCGCTCGCGGAGCGCGTGCGCGCATCTGGAGAAGAGGCTCGCCGACCTGGAGAGGAACCGGCTTGAACAGCATGGACATCAAGGAGATCCTGCAACTACCTGCCGCACCGGTTCCCGTTCCTGCTGTCGATCGCGTGCTGTGACCTCGAGCCGGCAAGCGCATCGTCGCGATCAAGAACGTCGCCATCAACGAGCCGTTCTTCCAGGGTCACTTTCCGGACAACCCGATCATGCCCGGCGTGATGATCCTGGAGGCCCTGGCCCAGGCGGCGGCCATCCTGTCGTACAAGACCTTCAACCGGACAGCACGCAGAATCTGCTGTACTACTTCGTGGGAATCGACAAGGCGCGCTTCAAGAAACCGGTGATCCCGGGCGACCAGCTCATGCTGGACGTAACCATGATGCGCAGCGTGCGCGGCATCGGCAAGTTCACGGCCGGGCGCGGGTGGGAGAGGGCGTGGTGCCGAGGCCGAGCTGATGTGCACGATCAAGGAACGCAGCGACCCTTGAGGCCAGTGGTGCGACGCAATTCAGACCAGTTCTGGCGAACCGCTCCAACCATGCAAGGTTACGCGCATCCGACCCGGTGCGCGCGCCTGCCGGCGGACCGACCTGCGGCCGCGGGCAGCGTGGCCCAGCGGACGGCATAGGCCCGTGCCGGTCCTGCATCCCACTGCCATCGTTCATCCCGGCGCACGGCTTGCCGACGACGTCGAGGTCGGCCCCTACAGCGTCATCGGCGAGCATGTGGAGATCGGCTCCGGCACGCGCGATCGGGCCGCATGTGGTGATCACCGGCCACACCCGCTCGGCCGCAACAATCGCGTGTTCCAGTTCGCATCGCTGGGCGATATCCCGCAGGACAAGAAGTACCGCGGCGAGCCCACCCGCCTGGAGATCGGTGACAACAACACCATCCGCGAATGCTGCACCTTCAACGTCGGCACCGCCCAGGACTCTGGGCGTCACGCGCCTGGGCGAACGACAACTGGGTCATGGCCTACTCGCATGTCGCGCACGACTGCCAGATCGGCAGTCAGCATCGGTGCTCGCCAACAGCGTCCAGCTCGCCGGACATGTCGACTGATCGGCGATCCGCTATCCTCGGCGGCGGCACCCTCGTGCACCAGTTCTGCCGCGTCGGCGCGCACGCGTTCACGGCAGGCGGCTCGGTGGTGCTGCGCGACGTGCCGCCGTACGTGATGGCCGGCGGCAACTCCGCGCAACCTCACGGCCTCAACAGCGAGGGGCTGAGGCGGCGCGGCTTCACGCCCGCAGGGCTCGACAGCGTCCGGCGCGCCTACAAGACGCTGTATCGCTCCGGCCTGTCCTTCGAGGAAGCCCGCCAGGCAGATCGCGGAGCAGGCTGACGGGTTCCCCGAGGTCCAAGTGCTGGCCGAGTTCCTCGCCGCTACCGAGCGCGGCATCATCCGCTAGGCAGGCCTATGCGGGAGGTCAGCCAGTGAGCGCCGGGATGCCGGTGCGGATCGCCATGGTCGCGGGCGAGGCCTCCGGCGATGTGCTGGGCGCCCACCTGATCGAAGCATTGTCGGCGGCGCTGCCCGGCGCGCGCTTCCTGGGCATCGGCGGCCCGAAGATGCAGGCGGCGGGCTTCGAGGTCTGGCATCCGGCCGAGGCGCTCTGCGGTGCGCGGCTACGTGGAGGTGCTGCGGCACCTGCCGGAGATCCTGCGGGTGCGCCGGGATTTGCGTGCGCCGGTCTGCTCGCCGAGCCGCCGGACCTGTTCATCGGCGTGGATGCGCCCGACTTCAATCTCGGGCTCGAAGAGAAGTTGCGCGCGCGCGGCATGCGCACCGTGCAGTACGTCGCGCCGCAGGTATGGGCCTGGCGCAGCCATCGCGTGCATCAGCTGCGGCGTGCGGTCGATCCGCGTGCTGTGCCTGTTCCCGTTCGAGGTCCCCCTGCTCGAGCAGGCCGGCATTCCGGTCAGCTTCGTGGGACATCCGCTGGCCGACCAGATGCCGGAGGTGCCCGACCGGCAAGGCGCGCGTGAGCAGTTCCGGCTGTCCAGTGCGCAGAGCCGTGGTCGCGCTGCTGCCCGGCTAGCCGGTCAGAGCGAGCTGGACTACATGGGCGATCTGTTCATCCGCACCGCCAAGCTGATCCATCGGCAGGTGCGCAACGTGCATTTCCTGGTGCCGCTTGCTAAGCCGTCCGACCCGCTCGCTGTTCGAGGAGTCGCTCTACCGCCACGAAGCGCAGGACCTCCCGCTGACCATCCTGTTCGGCCATGCGCACATGGCCATGACAGCGGCCGACGCGGTGCTGCTCGCTTCCGGCACCGCCGGCGCTGGAGGCGGCACTGCTCAAGCGCCCGATGGTGGTCACCTACCGGCTCTCGCCGATGACGTATGCGCTGATCAAGCGCCGCGCGCCATCGACTGCCCTACGTGTCGCTGCCCAATATCCTGGCGGGCCGCTTCGTCGTTCCGGAGATCCTGCAGGACGACGCCATCCCAGAGAACCTTGCGCAGGCGCTGGTCAATCAGCTGGCGGACAAAGTCGTGCGCCAGCGCCAGGAGCGCGGCGTTCCTGGAGCTGCACCGGGCAGCTGCGGCAGAGCACGCGCGCGCCATGGCAGTCGAGGCGATCGTGCCGCTGCTGGCGCGCACCAGGCTACCGAGGCGCCGGCCCGCTGCCAGCGTCGGCGCCCGCGGGGGCGGTGCGATCGCATGAGCCCGCAGTGCGCCTGATCTGCGGGGTGGACGAGGCAGGGCGCGGACCGCTGGCGGGGGCGGTGTTCGCCGCCTGCGTGGTGCTGGATCCGCGCAGCCGATCCGCGGTCTGGCCGACTCCAAGCAGCTGTCTCCCGAGCGGCGCGAGGTGCTTGCGCCGAGCCATCCGCACCAGGGCTCTGCGCCTGGGCCGTCGCGAGCGCGACGGTGGAGGAGATCGACACCTCAACATCCTGCAGGCGACGCTGCTCGCCATGCGCCGGGCGCTCGACCAGCTGAGCCTGGAGCCGCAGGAGGTGCTGGTGGATGGCCTGCACTGCCCGCAGTCGCGCTGGCCGGCGCGCGCGATCGTGCAGGGCGACGCGAAGGTGAAGGCGATCTCGGCCGCCTCGATCCTGGCCAAGTGCGCGCGCGATGCGGCAATGCTGGAGCTGCACGCGCAGCCGCCCGAATACGGCTTCGACCGGCACAAGGGCTACCCCACGCCCGAGCATCTGGAGGCGCTGCGCCGGCACGGCGTGTCGCAGTTTCATCGCCGCACCTTCGCGCCGGTGCGCGAGCTGCTCGTTCAGCCGCCCCTGTTTTGACCGCTCATCGCGTCAAGGCGCAGAGGCGCGAAGGCGTGAGGAGTGACGGAGCGAATCGTCGGCCCGCTGAGTCCGGCGGGTGAGCACGTGAGGCGTGGTAGTTAGCGTTTGCCTGTCACTCAGCTCCGACCCTCTGCGCACTGTCCGGTGAGGGAGCGGTTCTTGCGTCCTCACGTCCTCACCGCCTTACGCCTCACGCTTTCTCAGTAGATGTGCCGCTGCAAGCTGGCCTGATGCATGATCGTGGAGGCCAGCTCCTCGATCGAGCGGCTGGTGGTGTCCAGGTAGGGAATGCCCTCGTTGCGCATCAGCGCCTCGGCCTCGCGCACCTCGGCGATGCAGTTGGGCGAGCGACGCGTACTGGCTGCCGGGGCGCCGCTCGCTGCGGATCTGGTGCAGGCGGTCGGGCAGGATCGTCGAGCCCGAACAGCTTGCGGCGCAGCCGGTTGAGCATGCCGGGCAGCTTCATGGCGCCGAAGTCCTCCGGGATGAGCGGATAGTTGGCGGCGCGCATGCCATACTGCAGCGCCAGGTACAGGCAGGTCGGCGTCTTGCCGCTGCGTGACACCCCCACCAGGATCACGTCCGCGTTCTCGAGCTCCTTGGTGGACTGGCCGTCGTCGTAGCTGACAGCGCGTAGTTGACCGCGTCGATGCGGCGGAAATAGCCGGAGCTGTCGGCCACGCTGTGCGAGCGGCCGACCGCGTGCGAAGAGCGGACGCCCAGCTCGGCCTCCATCGGCGCGATGAAGATCTGGAAGCAGTCCAGCACCAGGGCGTTGGCCTTGCGTCACCACCACGCTGATGTCCGGATCGACCAGCGTGCTGAAGACCAGCGGACGCACGCCGTCGCGCATGCCCGGCCGCGTTGATCTCCTCTACCGCGGCCTGCGCCTTTCGGCGGTGTCGATGAAGGGCAGCGTGGTCTCGCTGAACTCGACCTGCTCGAACTGGGTCAGCAGGCTGTGGCCGAGCATCTCGGCGGTGATCCCCGTGCGGTCGGAGATGAAAAATGCGCTGCGCCGTGTGGCCATGTCTAGTGTGCAAAGCAATGTCAGTAGGTAGAACCGCGTCTTGCAAACGACTCCGGTGCAAAGAACCGAGCAGCAGGCAACCGCATTCTGCAAGGGACTCCGGCGCAAAGCACCGACTGATGCGGTTTTTTGTGCAAAGCAATACCGTCGCCGGTAGAATGCCCGAACAGTCAGGCCACACGATACATGTTACCCAACGGGATGCAAGAGACGACCGATGGCCGCGAGATGCCTACGTGCTCCCCTTCGACCAGCTGCGCATGCAGGATGTCGGGCAGGTAGGCGGCAAGAACGCCTCCCTGGGCGAGATGATCAGCCAGCTCGACCACCTGGGGGTGCGGGTGCCGGGCGGCTTCGCCACGACCGCGGCGCGTACCGGGAGTTCCTGTCGCAGAGCGGGTTGACGCGCACGCATCGAGGAGCGTCTCGAGACCCTCGACGTCGACGACGTCAAGGCGCTGGCCGCCGCCGGGGCCCAGATCCGCGAGTGGATCGTCGCAGGCGCCTTTGCCCGCGCGCCTGGAGGCCGAGATCGGCAGCGCCTTCGAGCAGCTGTGCGGCGGCCTGGAGGGCGACCCATCCTTCGCGGTGCGCTCGTCGGCCACCGCGGAGGACCTGCCCGACGCCTCGTTCGCCGGGCAGCAGGAGACCTTCCTCAACATCCACGGCATCGACAACCTGCTGTCCGCCGTCAAGCACGTGTTCGCCTCGCTGTACAACGATCGCGCCATCTCCTACCGCGTGCACAAGGGTTTCATCCATGCCGACGTGGCCCTGTCGGCAGGCGTGCAGCGCATGGTGCGCAGCGACCTGGGCGCGAGCGGCGTGATGTTCTCGCTCGATACCGAATCGGGCTTCGACCAGGTGGTGTTCATCACCTCCTCGTACGGGCTTGGGCGAGACCGTGGTGCAAGGCGCGGTCAACCCCGACGAGTTCTACGTCTACAAGCCGGGACTGGAGGCGGGGCGGCCCGCCATCCTGCGCCGCACCCTGGGCTCGAAGCTGATCAAGATGGTGTTCTCGGAGCGGCGCGAGGCCGGGCGCTCGACGCGCACGCTGGACGTGCCGGAAGCCGAGCGGCAGCCGCTTTTCCATCAGCGACGCCGAGGTCGAGGAGCTGGCTCGCTACGCGCTCATCATCGAGAAGCACTACGGCCGGCCCGATGGACATCGAGTGGGGGCGCGACGGCGACGACGGCAAGCTCTACATCCTGCAGGCGCGCCCCGAGACGGTGAAAGCCAACGCCAAGCACGACACGCAGAAGCGCTTCCGCCTCAAGCAACGCTCCGAGGTCCTGGCCTCGGGCCGGGCGATCGGCAACCGCGTCGGGCGTGGGGCCGGTGCGGCTGGTGGTGGACGCGAGCGAGATGGCGCGCGTGCGAGCCCGGCGACGTGCTGGTCACCGACATGACCGACCCGGATTGGGAGCCGGTCATGAAGCGGGCCTCGGCGATCGTCACCAACCGCGGCGGGCGCACCTGCCATGCCGCCATCATCGCGCGCGAGCTGGGCATTCCCGCCGTGGTGGGCACCGGCGATGCCACCGACAAGCTGCGCGAGGGCGAGGAGGTCACCGTGTCCTGCGCGGAAGGCGACACCGGCTACGTCTACGAGGGCAGGCTCGAGGTCGAGGTCGTCGATCTGTCGCTCGACGCCATGCCCAAGCCGCCGGTGAAGATCAGCATGAACGTGGGCAACCCGGAGCTTGCGTTCGATTTCCAGCGCCTGCCCAACGCCGGCATCGGGCTGGCGCGGCTGGAGTTCATCATCGCGCGCATGATCGGCATCCACCCGCAGGCGGTGCTGTCGTATCCCAACGTGCCGCCGGATCTGAGGCGCGAGATCGAGGCCCGCGCTGCGCGGCCTATCCGCGATCCCAAGGACTTCTACGTCGAGAAGCTGACCGAAGGCATCGCCACGCTCGGCGCCGCGTTCGCGCCCAAGCCGGTCATCGTGCGGCTGTCCGACTTCAAGTCGAACGAATACTCCAGCCTCGCTCGGCGGGCAGCGCTACGAGCCGCACGAGGAGAACCCGATGCTCGGGTTCCGCGGCGCGTCGCGCTTCATCGATCCCAGCTTCCGGGAGTGCTTCGAGCTGGAATGCCAGCGCGCTCAAGCGAGTGCGCGACGAGATGGGGCTCACCAACGTCGAGATCATGGTGCCCTTCGTGCGCACCGTGGGCGAGGCGAAGCAGGTGATGGAGCTGCTCGCCGACAACGGCCTGGAGCGCGGACGCAACGGGCTGCGCGTGATCATGATGTGCGAGATCCCTTCGAACGCGCTGCTGGCGGAGCAGTTCCTGCAGCACTTCGACGGCTTCTCGATCGGCTCCAACGACATGACCCAGCTCACCCTGGGCGTGGATCGCGACTCCGGCATCGTGGCCGGGCGCCTTCGACGAGCGCGACCCGGCGGTCAAGGCCATGCTGCACATGGCGATCCAGGCCTGCCGCAAGGCGGGCAAGTATGTCGGCATCTGCGGACAGGGCCCCTCCGATCACCCCGACCTCGCGAAGTGGCTGGTGGAGGAGGGCATCGACACCATCTCGCTCAATCCCGACACGGTGGTCGAGACCTGGCTGTTCCTCGCGCGCGAGGCGCGCGCCGCGCCGCGATCACGTCGTAGTCTGGATGACGCGGGCGACGCAAGCCCGCGCAGCGCGGGCCGCGTGGCAAGCTGTGCTATGATCCACTTTGCGGTCTAACGCAAGGGCAGGCATGACCAAATTCGTCTTTGTCACCGGCGGCGTCGTCTCCTCGCTTGGCAAAGGCATCGCCGCCGCCTCCCTCGGCGCCATCCTCGAATCCCGCGGCATCAAGCTCACCCTCCTCAAGCTCGATCCCTACATCAACGTGGATCCGGGCACGATGAGCCCGTTCCAGCACGGCGAGGTGTTCGTCACCGAGGACGGCGCCGAAACCGACCTGGACCTGGGGCACTACGAGCGCTTCGTCAACGTCCGCATGACCAAGCGCAACAACTTCACCACCGGCCAGATCTACGAGAGCGTGATCCGCAAGGAGCGGCGCGGCGACTACCTGGGCGGCACGGTGCAGGTGATCCCGCACATCACCGACGAGATCAAGCACTTCATCCGCATGGGCGCGGGCGATGCGCGATGTGGCGATCGTCGAGATCGGCGGCACGGTGGGCGACATCGAGTCGCTGCCGTTCCTCGAGGCGATCCGGCAGATGAGCCTGCAGCTCGGCCGCAACAACACCTGCTTCATCCACCTCACCCTGGTGCCCTACATCCCGTCGGCCGGCGAGATCAAGACCAAGCCGACGCAGCACTCGGTGAAGGAGCTGCGCGAGATCGGCATCCAGCCCGACATCGTGCTGTGCCGCGCCGACCGCGAGATCCCCGAGGACGAGCGGCGCAAGATCGCGCTGTTCACCAACGTCGAGGAGAAGGCGGTGATCTCGGCGGTGGACGTGGACTGCATCTACAAGATTCCCGGCCTGCTGCACGCGCAGGGGCTGGACGAGATCGTGTGCCGCAAGCTCGAGATCCAGGCGCCGCCTGCCAACCTCGTCGCAGTGGGACGAGCTGGTCTACGCGCTCGAGCATCCGCGCACCGAGGTCAACATCGCGCTGGTCGGCAAGTACGTGGACCTGACCGAGTCGTACAAGTCGCTGTCCGAGGCGCTGACGCACGCCGGCATCCACAACCAGGCGCACGCATCAACATCCACTACATCGACTCGGAGAGCATCGAGCAGCGACGGTGTGCGACTGCCTGCGGGACAAGGACGCCGTCCTGGTCCCGGGCGGCTTCGGCAAGCGCGGCGTCGAGGGCAAGATCGAGGCGATCCGCTACGCGCGCGAGAACAAGGTGCCTTACCTGGGCATCTGCCTCGGGCTGCAGCTCGCGGTGATCGAGTACGCGCGCCACACGCGCCGGGCTGGAAGGCGCGCACAGCACCGAGTTCGACCCGACGACCCCCCATCCGGTGATCGCGCTGATCCACGAGTGGCATGGCCGCGACGGCAGGCTCGAGCTGCGCGACGACCGGCTCCGACCTGGGCGGCACGATGCGCCTGGGCGGGCAGGAGTGCGCGCTGCTCCCGGGCAGCCTGGCGCGCCAGATCTACGGGCAGCGAGAAAATCGTCGAGCGGCACCGCCATCGCTACGAGGTCAACAACCGCTACATTCCGCAGCTGATGAACTCGGGCATTGCGCGTGTCCGGCATCTCCGCCACCGAAGACCTGACGGAGATGATCGAGCTGCCCGATCACCCCTGGTTCGTCGGCTGCCAGTTCCACCCCGAGTTCACCTCCACTCCGCGCCAGGGCCATCCGCTGTTCTCGGCGTTCATCACGGGCCTGCGATGCGCCAACGCCGGAGCGAGCCGCCTGGCGAGCCGAGGATAGGCACCGCCTGCGCTCGACGCGAGCCAGCGCGGCGTTCAGCCGCATGAAACTCTGCCACTTCGAGGCTGGGCTGGACCAGCCGCTGTTCCTGATCGCCGGCCCGTGCGTGGTCGAGTCGCGCGCAGCTGCAGATGGACACCGCCGGCGAGCTGAAGGCGCATCTGCCAGCAGCTCGACATCCCGTTCATCTTCAAGTCCTCCTACGACAAGGCCAACCGCAGCTCGGGCAAGTCGTTCCGCGGACCGGGCATGGAGCAGGGCCTGGAGATCCTCGCCGACGTGCGCAAGACGCTCGGTGTGCCGGTTCTCACCGACGTGCACACCGAGCAGGAAGTGCCTGAGTGCGCCGAAGTGGTGGACGTGCTGCAGACGCCGGCCTTCCTGTGCCGCCAGACCGACTTCATCCGCGCCGTCGCCTCGGCCGGCAAGCCCGTGAACATCAAGAAAGGCCAGTTCCTCGCGCCCTGGGACATGAAGAACGTGGTCGACAAGGCGCGCGAGGCGAGCGGACAGGACAACATCCTGGTGTGCGAGCGCGGCGCGTCGTTCGGCTACAACAATCTGGTGTCCGACATGCGCGCGCTGATGGTCATGCGCGAGACCGGCTGCCCGGTGGTGTTCGACGCCACCCACTCGGTGCAGCTTCCCGGGAGGGCAGGGCACCTCGAGCGGCGGGCCAGCGGGAGTTCGTGCCGGTACTGGCCCGCGCAGCGGTGGCGACCGGCGTGGCGGGGGTGTTCATGGAGACGCACCCCAATCCCGAGAAGGCGTTGTCCGACGGGCCGAACGCGTGGCCGCTGGAGCACATGCGGGCGCTGCTGGAGACGCTCAAAGAGATCGACGCGCTGGTGAAGCGGCGTGGCTTCGCGGAGAACCTGGTCGCGCACGACCAGCACCTTGCAACGCGCATGCAACGACCTTTTACCGCAATAGGACGCGAAGGTAGCGCCAGAGGAACGTCATAGCGGAAAGCCGGGTAGATCAGCGAGGTTCGCTCGGCGGACGCTGCAGTGCGTGTCCTTGCAGGCGAGCAGCGGCCGGTCGGAGCCTTGCGTCCATTGCGGTGAAGGGATGTGAAGTGACAAACGGGGACAAGCGATGAGCTCTATCGTTGACGTGGTGGCGCGCGAGATTCTCGACTCGCGCGGCAATCCCACCGTGGAGGCGGACGTGCTGCTCGAAGTCGGGTGTCATGGGGCGCGCGGCGGTGCCGTCGGGCGCCTCCACCGGAGCGAAAGAGGCGATCGAGCTGCGCGACGGCGACCGCAGCGCTACCTGGGCAAGGGTGTGCTGCGCGCGGTGGAAAACGTCAACACCGAGATCTGCGAGGCCATCATCGGCCTCGACGCGGTGGAGCAGCCCCTCATCGACCAGACGCTGATCGAGCTGGACGGCACCGAGAACAAGGCGCGGCTGGGCGCCAATGCGCATGCTGGCGGTTTCGCTGGCGGTGGCAAAGGCGCGCGGCGGAGGAATCCGGCCTGCCGCTGTACCGCTATCTCGGCGGCGCCGGCCGCATGCAGCTGCCGGTGCCGATGATGAACGTGATCAACGGCGGCGCGCACGCCAACAACAGCCTGGATCTGCAGGAGTTCATGATCATCCCGGTGGGCGCACCGAGCTTTCGCGAGGCGCTGCGCTGCGGCGCCGAGGTGTTCCACACCCTCAAGAAGCTGATCAATGCCAAGGGCATGCCGACCACAGTCGGCGACGAAGGCGGCTTCGCGCCCAGCCTGCCGAACAACGAGGCCGCGCTGCAGCTCATCATGGAAGCGATCGAGAAGGCCGGCTACGCGCCCGGCGACCAGGTCGCGATCGGGCTCGATTGCGCGAGCTCGGAGTTCTTCAAGGACGGCCTCTACCACCTCGAGTCCGAAGGTCTCGAAGCTGAGCGCTGCCGCAGTTCGCCGACTACCTCGCGGCGTGGACGGCCAAGTACCCCATCATCAGCATCGAGGACGGCATGGCCGAGAAGCGACTGGGACGGCTGGGAGATTCTCACCGACCGTCTCGGCGACGCCGTGCAGCTGGTGGGCGACGATCTGTTCGTGACCAACACCCGCATCCTCGCCGAAGGCATCAAGCGCGGCGTGGCCAACTCCATCCTCATCAAGATCAACCAGATCGGCACGCTGACGCGAGACCTTCGCCGCGATCGAGATGGCCAAGCGCGCCGGCTATACCGCGGTGGTTTCGCACCGCTCGGGCGAGACCGAGGACACCATCATCGCCGACATCGCAGTGGCCACCAACGCGCTGCAGATCAAGACCGGCTCGCTGTCGCGCTCGGACCGGACTGGCGAAGTACAACCAGCTGCTGCGCATCGAGGAAGACCTGGGCGATACCGCCAGCTATCCCGGGCGGGAGGCGTTCTACCAGCTCGTGACGAGCAAGAGACGCGGAAAGAGCACGCTCCCTCCTGCCCGAGGAGGGGTGGCGCGCAGAGCGCGACGGGTTGGAATCTCCCTCCTGCCGGAGGAGGGGTGGCGCGCAAAGCGCGACGGGGTGGTGGGGCCTGCCCAGGAGGGGTGGCGCGCGACGCGCGACGGGTTGGAATCTCCCCTCCTGCCCGAGGAGGGTGGCGCGCAAAGCGCGACGGGGTGGTGGGAGCCTGCCCGACAGAGTTGGCACACCGAGCGTGACGGGTGGTGCGGGCATGCACGTTTCTTCATCCTCCGCCTGCGCAGCCAGCGCGAGTTGCTATTCCGTGCGCCTGTTAGGAGTAGCCGTTCATGCTGGCGGCGGTGCTGGTGTCCTGATCGCGGCGATCCAGACGCCGCTATGGTTCGGCAAGGGCGGCTGGCTGCGCGTGTGGGAGCTCGACCGGCAGCTCGAGTACGCAAGCGCCACCAACGAGCGCTTGCGCGCACGCAACGCCGCGCTCGACGCCGAGGTGCGCGACCTCAAGACCGGCTACGACGCTATCGAGGAGCGCGCCCGCAGCGAGCTCGGCATGATAAGGCAGGACGAGGTGTTCTTTCAGGTGATCGCGGCTCCGGGCCCGAACCTAACGCTGCGCCGAAGAGAGCTTTCACGTCGAATGGCGCGAATGTCCCATAAGGACCGCAATGGCGAGCGAATAGCGACGGTATCAACCTCGCGTTCCATCGCGCGCTTGGCGTCCTTCCCGGTGAAGCCTTGACGATCGGGTTCCAGGCTGGCGAGCTCCTCTGGGCTGTTGATGTTGCGGAATCGCCTCGGGCGTCTCGTCGAAGCTCACCTCCATGCAGCGCAGGCTGTGCCTCCACGCCTGAACCCTGCGCCCGCCAGACGGCCAGGATAGTCGCCCAGCGCCCGCGCAGATCGCGCTTGCGGCATAGCGAGAACACCGGATGGAGCGGTCCGCGCGTGCGCGCTACCGCGACGTCCGCTTCGTTGCCGCCTCCAGCGCGTGGCGCAGCCGCTCCACCAGATCCAGCGGAACGAGTGGGCTGTCGCAGGGAACGGTCGCAGACGAGCTCGAATGCGGGCACGGCCGAGAACGCCGCATGCAATCCCGCCAGCGGCCCGGCGAATTCGGGGACGCTCGTCGGCCAGGACTGGATGACCGAAGCGCCGCATAGCGCTCGAGATTGCGATTGGCGCTGATGATGACTTCGTCCACCTGCGGGGTGAAGCGCTCGAGCACGTGAACGATCAGCGGGCGGCCGCCCAGCTCGATCCAGCCCTTGTCGGCCCCGCCCATGCGCTGGCCCCGGCCGCCTGCGAGGATGACACCGGTGACATGCGGACTGCGATCAGATGAGGCCTTCCAGCAACTGCACGTCCACTTCGCCGCCGGCGGGCGTGTTGCCCTGGGCATCCGGGCAGGATGATGAAGCAGTTGGCCTGGCTCATCGACGACAGTATCGCGGAGCTCTGGTCGCCGGTTACGCGCACGGTCCAGCGTCCCGGTTCGCATCCGGGCTCAGGATGCCGCGCTGGAACTCGGTGCGCCCGGGCGCTTTCTTGATCGCGGTGGTGCACTACCGCCTTAACACCGGGCAGCGGCTGCGGCTCGCGGTACGCCCATCAGCACCAGCAGCGCCTCGCGCACGAACTGGTAGAACGTCACCATCGCGCTGACCGGGTTGCCGGGCAGGCCGAAGAAGTGCGCCTGGCCGATGCGGCCGTAGGCCAGCGGACGGCCCGGCTTCATCGCGATCTTCCAGAACAGTACCTCGCCGAGCTCGGTCGAGCATCTGCTTGACGATATCCGCCTCGCCGACCGACACGCCGCCGCTGCTGATCACCACGTCGGCGGCCGCGACGCGTCCGCGAACGCGCGCTCGATGGCGCGCGGATCGTCGCGGATCACACCCAGTCGAGCACCTCGACGCCCAGCCGGGTCAACATGCCATAGAGCGTGTAGCGGTTGCTGTCGTAGATCTGGCCCGGCAGCAAGCGGTTGGCCGACCGACACCAGCTCGTCGCCGGTGGAGAAGAATGCTACCCGCAGCGTCGCGATACACGGATACCTCGCCGATACCCGAGCGAGGCGAGCATGCCGAGTTCGGCCGGACGTAACGTCTGGCCACGCTTGAACACGATCTGCGCCGCGCTCGATGTCGGAGCCGGCGCGCGCGTACGTTCTGGCCTTCTGCTGGCCGGCGGGACGCTCACCTCGCCCGCCGGAGACGCTGACACGCTCCTGCATGACGACGGTGTCGCACCGTCGGGATGACGCCGCCGGTCATGATGCGCACCGCCTCGCCGCGCCCACGGTGCCCGCGAACGGCCTGCCGGCAAATGAGGCACCGACCACGCGCAGCACCGTCTCGCCCGATCCGCTCCAGATCCCCGATGCCGCATCGCATAGCCATCCATCGCCGAGTTGTCGTGCGCCGGGCACGTCGATGTCGGAGACGACGTCCTCGGCCAGCACGCGGCCCAGCGCGGCGCGGACGTGCAGCCGCTCGACGGTCCGGTGACGGGCGTAAGGAAGGCGCGGATGTACTCGCGCGCCTTCGCGACCGGCATGAGTTCGGGATCGTAGTCGTCGGCGCAGGAGAGCTCGCGCAGGGTGGCAGGCGTAGGGTGGTTCATGGTCCGACTTCGGATCTGCGGATCCTCTCCACCACGCAGCGGTGGAGAGGATCCGGGATGAGCGGCGCGTTGGCTTAGCCGCCGATGTACGACATCTCCACCTTGCGCATCTTCGCCGTCTCGGCGGTGCGGATCTCGGAGTAGCGGTCGGCGCGGGCCGCCCACACCCTGCGGATGAGCGTCGAGATCTCCGCATCGGACGCTCCGCCGCGCAGCAGCGAGCGGAAGTCCGTGCCCGTGCGTGGCGAACAGGCAGGTGTAGAGCTGGCCTTCGGCGGACAGGCGCGCGCGAGTGCAGTTGCGGCAGAAGGCCTGCGTCACCGAAGAGATGAAGCCGATCTCGCCGCTGCCGTCGCAGTAGCGCCAGCGCTCCGCCACCTCGCCCTCGATAGTTCGGGTCCAGCGGCTCGATGGGCAGCTCGCGATGGATCGTCTCCACCAGCTCGCGCGAAGGCACGACATGCTCCATCTTCCAGCCGTTGGTGGCGCCTACGTCCATGAATTCGATGAAGCGCAGGATGTGCCCCTGCTCCCGGAAGAAGCGCGCCATGGGCAGCACGCTGTGCTCGTTCACGCCGCGCTTGACCACCATGTTGACCTTTACGGGACGCAAGCCCCGCGGCCGCCGCTTCGTCGATGCCCTCCAGCACCTTCTCCACCGGGAAATCGACGTCGTTCATCGCCCGGAAGACGCTGTCGTCGAGCGAATCCAGACTGACGGTGATGCGCTTGCAGCCCGGCGTTCTTGAGGTCGCGCGCCTTCTGCTTCGAGCAGCGAGCCGTTGGTGGTGAGGGTGAGATCGAGATCGTCCCAGTACGCCAGCATCTCGATGAGGCGCTCGAGCTTGCGGCGCACCAGCGGCTCTCCGCCGGTAATGCGGATCTTCTCCACGCCCTCGTCGCGGAACAGCCGCACCAGCCGATGGATCTCGCCGAAGGTCAGCAGCTGGTCTGCGCTCCAGGAACTGGAAGTCCTTGCCGAACACCTCCTTGGGCATGCAGTACGTGCAGCGGAAGTTGCAGCGGTCGGTGACCGAGATGCGCAGATCCCGCAGCAGTCTGCCGCGCGTGTCTGCGACTACCCGAGGCGCCGCTGGCGGGACGTGCTCCGGTCGCGGCTGGCGCGCGTCGGTGAATTCCATGAGTTGTGGCTTTCCGTTCTGACCCCAGGCCCTCGCGGGATGACTAAGCCCTTGACAGGTCTAGGGTTATGAGTGCTCTATACCATCAAGCATAACGCCCTTCGGGGTCTTGCTCAAGGCGCGCGGCGTAATCGATGCCGGGCCGGTACCCGCTGTCCGCCCGAGGGCAAGCGAATATAATGCGTGGGGCGCTCGGGTTGCTGTACCCGGCGCATCTCCAAGGGAAGGCTGCATGAACGAGACCGAAGCGCGCCTGCACAAGCCACCGGCCGATGTGGCGAGTGAAATCACCGTGACGGTGCTGTACTTTGCGCGGCTGCGCGAAGCGCTGGGTCGGAACAGCGAGGAGGTGAGGCTGGCTGCCGGCGGGCAGCACCGTCGCCTCGCTTCGTGCGTTCCTGCGCAGCCGTGGGGGTCCGTGGGAGGTCGAGCTGGCGGCCGACAAGCCGGTCCGGGCCGCCGTAAACCAGGATATGGCGCAGGCCGACACGGCTCTGTCCGACGCAGACGAGGTCGCCTTCTTCCCTCCGGTGACGGGTGGGTGAGATGAGCGTGCGCGTCCAGACCCAGGACTTCGACGCCGGCGCCGAGATCGCGGCGCTGCGGCGGGCCAATCCGAAGGTCGGCGCGGTGGCCAGCTTCATAGGCGTGGTGCGTGACGTCAACGAGGGCGATCGCGGTACGGGACATGACCCTGGAGCACTATCCGGGCATGACCGAGCGGGCGCTTGAAAAGATCGTTGCGCGAGGCGAAAGCGCGCTGGGACATCATCGATGTCCTGGTGGTGCACCGCGTGGGCCGCCTGGCGCCGACCGACCAGATCGTCCTGGTCGTGGTGACCGGGGCGCACCGCGGGCGAGGCCTTCGCCGCATGCGAGTTCGTGATGGACTATCTCAAGACCCGCGCGCCGTTCTGGAAGAAGGAGCAGACCGGCGCAGGCGCACGCTGGGTCGAGGCGCGCAGCGCCGACGACGTCGCCGCGGAACGCTGGGAGCAGTAGGCAGAATGCCCCGCAAGTCGCGCACGCCGTCGCTGAACAAACCGGCCGCAGCCAAGCGCAAGGCGGGCGCCACTGCGCTGCGGCCGCAGCTGCGGATCAGTTTCAAGAAATCCATTGCCATGGGGCCGGGCAAGGCCGACCTGCTCGATGCAATCGAGCAGACCGGCTCGATCTCGGCCGCCGCGCGGGCGCTGGGCATGTCCTACCGGCGCGCCTGGCTGCTGGTCGAGACCATGAACGAGTGCTTCAAGTCCCCGCTGGTCCAGACCGCGACCGGCGGTGAGCACGGTGGCGGCGCCCTGGTGACCGATCTGGGGCATGAAGTCGTCCGCCGCTATCGGGCGATGGAGAAGAAGGCAGCGGCGAGCGTGGGACGGGAGATGGCCGACTTCGCTGCGCTGCTGTCCGGTGGCTGATCCGGCGTCAGCCATACCCTTACCCGGCAACCGTCTAGCTTAACTCGCAGGGCAGAGGGCCTCTGGCGATAAAGTTGACTTCCGCGCTATATCCATGAGAATATATCGAGGTGGCACGCGCAACCGGTTATGGTTGCCGGCGTACGTTGCCATCCCTTCGAGTTGAGAGCAGCGATCTTTGGATCGCCGCTCTTTTTTTTCCTCCGCCAGCCGCTCGCGCACCCGGCTGGTCCTCCGCCCGCTACCGCCATATATATGAGAGAATACAGCGCGCTGCCTGCGTGGGTGCGTGCTGCGCGCTCCAAGCCATCAGCGAAACGAACACGCTCCCGTGCTGCGCCGTTGCGGCGCTCCCACCCGAGACGCGCCTGCGCATCGGCTAGAACGCAATGAAGATCGGCGCCCACAATCAACTCGAACCCGACAGACCGCTCCGATGCTCGGCCAGGCGCTCGTACCCCTGGTTCTGACGCTCAAGGTCGCGGCCTTTGCGACCTTGGCGGCCCTGCTATTCGGTGCTGCGGCGGGGCTCCTGCTGGCCCGCCGGGCGTTCTGGGGCCGCGACGTGCTCGACGCGATGTTCACCTTGCCCATGGTGATGCCGCCGACCGTGCTCGGCTACTACCTGATCGTCCTGATCGGACGCCGCGGCTGGATCGGACAGTGGCTGTGGGAGACGCTCGGGATCACGCTGATGTTCACCTGGCAGGGCGCGGTATTCGCGGCGGCCATCGTGGCGTTTCCGCTGGTATTCAAATCTGCGCGGGCGGCATTCGAAGGCGTCGACGCGCAACTCGAGAACGCGGCCCGCACGCTCGGCGCTTCCGAGCTGCGGGTGTTTTACCGCGTCACATTGCCGCTCGCCTGGCGTGGTGTTCTGGCCGGCACCATGCTTGCGTTTGCGCGGGCCATGGGAGAGTTCGGGGCCACGCTGATGGTCGCGGGGAACATCCCGGGCAAAACCCAGACTCTGTCGCTGGCAGTCTATGATGCGGTCCAGGCCGGCCAGGACGACCTCGCGAATTTCCTGGTGATCCTGACCTCGGTGGTGTGCGTGCTGATCCTGGTGGCTTCCGGCAAGGTGCTCAAGCCGCGACACTGACGGCTGCCACTCAAGCGCATGAGAATCCGGATCGATATCCACAAGACGTTGCGCTCGCGCGACCGTGTGTTCGAGCTCAAGGTCGCCTTCAACGCCGAGCACGAGCGCACGGTCGTGTTTGGCCCGTCCGGCTCCGGAAAGAGTATCACCCTGCAGTGCATAGCCGGGCTGGTGCGCCCGGATGAAGGCCGCATCGAGGTCGGGAGCCGCGTGCTCTACGATTCGGCCGCCGGCATCGATCTGCCGCCCCAGGTTCGCAATGTTGGTCACCTGGTCCAGGACTACGCCCTGTTCCCGCACATGAGTGTCGAGCAGAATGTGGCGTTCGGCTTGAAGGGACGATTCGGTCATACCGGCGAGCACGGCACCGCCACCCGCGTGCGTGAGTTTCTGGAGCAGTTCGAGATCAGTGCGCTCGCTCGCAGCTTTCCACGCAACCTGTCCGGCGGACAGCGCCAGCGCGTCGCGCTCGCTCGTGCCCTGATTCGGCGGCCCGACGTGCTGCTTCTGGACGAGCCGTTGTCCGCGCTCGATCCGCTGTTGCGGGCGCGGGTACGGGGCGAGCTGCTCGACCTGCAAACGCGCTTCCGGGTGCCGATGATCGTGATCACGCACGACCCGGCGGACGTCGAGGCGCTGGCGCAGAACGTGGTGGTGTTCGACCACGGCCGCGTAGCACGGACCGTCAACCTCCTGGAGACGGCTGGCGAGAACGTGGACGCACGGCACTTGCGCGTCGAGGGCACGCTCGCCGGTCTCTACCCCAATGGCGCTGGCGGGTGAAGCAGGGGAGCTGCGCGGCAGCCCGCTGCGCTCGCACCCGCAAAGCAGCCACAGAGCACACAGAGAACACGGAGAGATTCGATGGGTTGAAGCCAGAGCGAGCATCCGGCGAGGACTGTGCGCAATCAGGTGTTCGTTCTCTGTGAGCTCTGTGGCCAGTTCTTTCGCGTCGACTCGACGCGCTGCGCTCGCCCGTATAATGCCCCAACCCAACCGCGGAGAGGGACGATGAGTGCGAGCGCATTCCTGGCAGTGGGGGTGGGTGCGGCGCTCGGGGCATGGCTGCGCTGGTGGCTGAGCCTGCTGCTCAATCCGATCGTCCCGCCTCTGCCGATGGGCACGCTCGCGTCCAATCTGATCGGCGGCTATCTGATCGGCGTGGCGGTGGAGGTCCTCGGACAGCATACTACCTTCGCTCCGGAGCTGCGCCTGTTCGTGATCACCGGGCTGCTGGGGGGGCTCACGACCTTCTCCAGTTTCTCCGCCGAAGCGGTGCTGCTGATCCAGCGCCTGGAGTGGGGCTGGCTGCTGCTGCTGGTTTCGGTGCACGTCCTGGGGTCGATCGCGATGACGCTGCTGGGTGTGGCCAGCGTGCGTGCGCTGCTCGGCGTCAGCACGTGAACCAGCGGCATCGCCCGGTTGGGCTCAGGCGTCTCGATAGATCGCTTGGTTCAACGCGCTGCGGGCCGCGTCGATCACTTCGGATGCCGTCAAGCCCAGCGGCCCGCCCGACTCGGGCCCGGAGGCGATCCGCGGCGTGACCGTGCAGCCACACGGCAGCAGGCGTGGCCCGCTCCACCGGCGCTCCCTGGGCGAGCAGCGCAGCCAGGATTCCGCACAGCGCGTCGCCCATGCCCGCACTGGCCAGGCCGGGATTTCCCGAGGTGTTGATGGCGAATTGCCCGTCGGGCTGCGCGACGACCGTTCCCAGCCCCTTCAGCACCACGTGAGCGCGGTAGCGCGCCGCGCAGTCGCGTGCAGCGCGCACGCGGTCATTCTGAACTTGCGCGGTGTCGGTCTGCAGCAGCCGTGCCGCTTCGGCGGGATGCGGTGTCAATATCGTGGGAGCGGAGCGGGCGCCGCAGATTTCCTGCAGCTCCGCGTGCCGGCCAAGGAGGTTGAGGGCATCGGCATCCACCACCAGGGGGATGGGCAGTTGCAGCGCCTGCTTGACCGCATCGAACGCCGCGATGGACTGCGACAGCCCGGGCCCCAGCACTGCGCTGGTCAAGCCGCCCATCGCCAGCACCTCCGAAGCAGTGCGCAGCATCAGCTCCGGCTGCAGAGTATCCAGGCGCGGCGCGTCACTGCCTAGAAGGCCGACGTACACGCGCCCGGTGCCGAGCTTGAGCGCCGCTCGACCAGCGAGCAGGGCCGCACCCGTCATGCCCGTGGCCCCGCCGACGATGCCGACACTACCGAACGTGCCCTTGTGCGTGTTCAGAGCCCGCGGGCTCAGTGCGTGGCTCAGGACCTGGGGCGGAATGACGTGTCCCAGCGTGGGGACCAGCGCCTCGACAGAAAGGCCGAGGTCGCGCACATGCAGCTCACCACAGTGATCCGGGCCTTCCAGCGTGAGCAATCCCGGCTTGAGCGCGATGAAGGTGACGGTGTGGTCGGCCTCGACGCGCGCACCCGAGCACCCGTCCGCTGTCGGCGTGCAGTCCGCTGGGGATGTCGATGCGCCAGCACCGTGCCCGGCTGGCTGTTGATGTACTCGATCAGCTCGGCGTAGCGTCCGCCGATATCGCGCTCCAGACCGATGCCGAACAGCGCATCGACGACCAGATCGAAGTCGCCATCGGGCGGTTGGGCACGATCTCGTGCCGCCAGCGGCCAGCCATGCGTCGTGCGCGGCAGTCGCATCGTCGGACAGCCTGTCCCGCTCGCCGGTGAACACGACTGCCACCCGATACCACCAGGACTTCAGATGGCGGGCCAGCACAAATCCGTCGCCGCCGTTGTTGCCGGGGCCGGCCAGCACGAGCACCGACCTGATTCACTCGAGCAGACGATCACGCGCGAGCTCGGCGGCGGCGAGTCCGGCGCGCTCCATCAGCGGCGGCGGTCGTCGCCTGCGCGCGGCGAGCGCTTCGATCTCTGCGCACATCGTGCGGTCAAATAGACCGGCAGGGAATTCGCGGCGAGCATAGAGTGCAGTGTAAGCGTCAAGAGGCCGGGCAGCTGCTGCGCGGTCGCAGCGAGGTATCGGAGCCGGGTCAGCCTCGTCGATCATCGCATAAGCCGAGCGCATGCAGGCATCCTTCAGGCCCGCGCACGCGGCGCGGGTATAATCGCGCCTTACGGTCCTGTCCCGCTCTTCGATGCCGACCATCCTCAGGCTCCCCGGCGCAGCGCCCTCTCCCATTTCCGCTCGACAAGCTCCTCCATTGGCCCGCCAGAGCTCCGAACTCGAGCCCATCCCCAAGCTCCGCGGTATCCGCACCCAGTACTGGCACTTCGTCAAGCTCGCGCGCTCGCTCACGCACCGCGAGCGCGAGGTGCTCGATGCTCTGCTGACGTATGGTCCCGAGGTCGCGCACGGAAGATCTGCACGAGGACATCCTGCCTGGTCGTGCCGCGGCTGGGCACCATCTCGCCATGGTCGTCCAAAGCGACCGACATCGCGCACGCATGCGGGCTGGACGCGGTGGAGCGCATCGAGCGCGGCACGGCGTTTCGCTTCGAGCTGGCCGCGGGTGGCACGCGCTGGACGAACCGGCGCGGCGCGCGCTGCTGCCGCTGATCCACGACCGCATGACCGAAACGGTGCTCGAGCACGCTGGAGGCAGGCCGACGCGCTGTTCCACCACGCCGAGCCCGCAGCCGCTCGCTGCAGGTCGATCTGCTCGGCCGCGGTGTGCCGGCGCTCGAAGCAGGCGAACCGCAGCATGGGGCTCGCGCTGTCGCAGGACGAGATCGCCTACCTGCGGCGACTACTTCGCCCGCATCCGGCGCAATCCCACCGATGTCGAGCTGATGATGTTCGCGCAGGCCAACTCCGAGCACTGCCGGCACAAGATCTTCAATGCCGACTGGGTGATCGACGGGGAGGCGCATGCCCGAGTCGCTGTTTCGGCATGATCAAGCACACCCATGCGCGAGCATCCGGAGGGCACGCTGGTCGCGTATGCGGACAACGCCGCGGTCATGCGAGGGCGCCAGAGTCGCGCGGCTTCTATCCGGACGCGCGACGGCGTGTATCGCCACAGCGAAGAGTACACGCACATCCTGATGAAGGTCGAGACGCACAACCATCCGACCGCGATCTCGCCGTTTCCCGGCGCCGCGACCGGCTCGGGCGGCGAGATCCGCGACGAGGGTGCGACCGGGCGGGGCGCCAAGCCCAAGGCGGGACTCACCGGCTTCACCGTCTCGCATCTGCGCATCCCGGCGTTCTGTGCAGCCTTGGGAGAGCGAGCGACTACGGCCGGCCGGGCCGCATCGCCTCGCCGCTGCAGATCATGCTGGAAGGCCCGATCGGCGCGCGCCAGCTTCAACAACGAGTTCGGCCGGCCCAACCTGCTGGGCTACTTCCGCACCTTCGAGCAGCCGGTGGCCGGCGAGCAGCGCGGCTATCACAAGCCGATCATGATCGCCGGCGGCGTCGGCAACATCGCCCAGACCGCAGATCCACAAGCGGCCGCTCGCCGCCGGCGCGCCGCTGGTGCAGCTCGGCGGGCCCGGGATGCTGATCGGCCTGGGCGGCGGCTCGGCATCGAGCATGGGCACGGGCCAGAACGTCGAGGACCTCGACTTCGATTCGGTGCAGCGCGGCAACGCCGAGATGCAGCGCCGCGCGCAGGAGGTGATCGACCGCTGCTGGGCGCTGGGTCACGACAACCCGATCCTGTCGATCCACGACGTGGGCGCGGGCGGCCTGTCCAACGCGCTGCCCGAGCTGGTGCACGGCGGCGGCGCGGGCGGGCGCTTCGATCTGCGCGACATTCCGAGCGAAGAGCCGGGCATGTCGCCGATGCAGGTGTGGTGCAACGAGGCGCAGGAGCGCTACGTGCTCGCCATGCGCGCCGATCGCCTCGACGCGTTCGCGCGACGCTGTGCGAGCGCGAGCGCTGCCCGTTCGCGGTCGTCGGCACCGCCACGGCCGCAGCACCAGCTCGTGGTCGAGGATCCGCTGTTCGGCAACCGGCCGGTCGACATGGACCTGTCGGTGCTGCTGGGCAAGCCGCCGAAGATGACGCGCGACGTGCGCCGCAAGTGGCGCGCCGCTGCCAGCGCTTGAGCCTGGAGCGAGTCGAGCTCGAGGAGGCGGCGCTGCGCGTGCTGCGGCTGCCTGCGGTGGCCGACAAGACTTTCCTGATCAGCATCGGCGACCGCACCGTGGGCGGCCTGTGCAGCCGCGATCAGTTGGTCGGACCCTGGCAGGTGCCGGTGGCCGACGTGGCGGTGACGCTGATGGGCTTCGACACCTATCGGGGCGAGGCCATGGCGATGGGCGAGCGCACCCCGCTGGCGTGATCGACGCACCGGCCTCCGGCCGCATGGCGGTGGGCGAGGCGATCACCAATATCGCCGCCGCGCCGATCGACGTCGCTGGGCGACGTCAAGCTGTCGGCGAACTGGATGGCGGCGGCCGGGCCACCCCGGCGAAGACGCCGCGCTCTACGACACGGTGCGGGCGGTGGCGCTGGAGCTTTGCCCGGCGCTGGGGATCAGCATTCCGGTGGGCAAGGACTCGATGTCGATGAAGACGAGCCTGGCTAGAAGGCGGGGAGCACAAGGAAGTCGTGGCGCCGCTGTCGCTGATCGTCTCGGCGTTCGCGCCCGTGCCTGCGATGTGCGGCGGACGCTACGCCGCAGCTGCGGTGCGCTGGACGAGGACACCGTGCTGGTGCTGGTCGACCTGGGCGGCGGCCGCAACCGGCTGGGCGGCTCGGCGCTGGCGCAGGTCTACGGCCAGCTCGGCGACGACGCGCCGGACGTGGACGAGCCCGGCGCAGCTCAAAGCGTTCTTCGAGACGGTCCAGGCGCTGAACGCGGCGGGCCAGCTGCTCGCCTACCACGACCGCTCCGACGGCGGGCTGTTCGTCACGCTGTGCGAGATGATGTTCGCCTGCCACGTCGGGCGTGACGGTGGACATCGATGCGCTCGTCGATGTGCGACGGAGTGTTGGCGGCGCTGTTCAACGAAGAGCTGGGCGCGGTGCTGCAGGTGCGCCGGCGCGATCTGGCCGCGGTGGAGGAGCGCCTTCGAGGCGGCAGGGCTGGCGGCGCGAGTGTCATGCCCGATCGGCAGCGTGAACCGGACCGGCAAGCTGGTCGTGCGCGCACGCGGCGAGAGCGTCTACTCGGAATCGGGCGTCGTGCTTGCAGCGCGCATGGGTCGGAAACCACCTCACCGGATGCAGAGGCTGCGCGACAACCCGCAGTGCGCGCAGGAGGAATACGACCGCCTGCTGGACGCGGCCGATCCCGGGCTGCACGCGAACGCTGACCTTCGATCCTGCCGAGGACATTGCCGCGCCGTTCATCGCCCGCGGTGCACGCCCGCAGTATCGCGATCCTGCGCGAGCAGGGTGTCAACGGCCAGATCGAGATGGCCGCGGCGTTCGACCGCGCCGGCTTCGAGGCGGTCGACGTGCACATGAGCGACATCATCGCCGGGCGCGTGAGCCTGCAGGACTTCCAGGGCTTCGCGGCCTGCGGCGGCTTCTCCTACGGCGATGTGCTGGGCGCGGGCGAGGGCTGGGCCAAGTCCATCCTGTTCAACGCGCGCGCGCGCGACGAGTTCGAAGCGTTCTTCCGGCGCGGCGATTCCTTCGCGCTCGGGGTCTGCAACGGCTGCCAGATGATGAGCAATCTGCGCGCGCTGATCCCCGGCGCGGAGCACTGGCCGCATTTCGTGCGCAACCGCTCCGAGCAGTTCGAAGCGCGCTCTCGCGATGGTCGAAGTGCCGCAGAGCCCGTCGCTGTTCTTCGCGGGCATGGCGGGCAGCCGCATGCCGATCGCGGTGGCGCACGGCGAAGGCTACGCGGAGTTCGGCAGCGAGAGCCAACTCGATGCCGCGCGCCAGCTCGTCGCGTCTGCGCTTCGTCGACAACCGCGGCAAGCCCGACCATGACTCTATCCGCTCAACCCGAACGGCTCGCCGGAGGGCATCACGGGCCTGACCACGGCGGACGGGCGCTTCACCATCCTGATGCCGCATCCCGGAGCGGGTGTTCCGCACCGTGCAGAACTCCTGGCACCCGGACGGACTGGGGCGAGGACGGTCCCTGGATGCGGATGTTCCGCGAATGCGCGCAAGTGGGTGGGTTGAAGGCGGTGACTCGTGACTGGTGACTGGGGTAGGCGGTGGTGTGATCTGAGATCGTCGAGGTTGCACTGAAGCCCGAAACGCGTGTTGTGACTGTCTAGGCCCGCTGCCTTCGATCACAAGGTGCGCTGAGGGTGACTGGCCACCAGTCACTAGTCACCAGTCCCGCAGTCACCGCCTCAAATCACTCGATCTTCGCCGATGCCTTCAGCGCCTCGATGGCCTTGTCCCGCTTCTGGGCCATGAGCTGCTGCCCGATCCGCTCCTTGACCTGCTCGAACGGCGGGAACTGCAGGTCTCGCGCACGTCTTCGACCATGATGATGTGGTAGCCGTATTGGGTCTTGACCAGCTGCCTGGTGCACTGGCCCTTGCTCCAGCTTGGCCATGCGCCGCGCCGAACTCCGGCACGTAGTTGCTGCCGTCGCTCCACTCCAGCAGACCGCCCTCGGCCTTGGACCCGCTGTCCTCGGACTTGGCCTTGGCGAGCTGGGCGAAGTTCTTGCCTTTGGCCTTGTTGACCTGCGCGAGCAGGCCGCCTTGGCCGCGCCCTTCTCGGTCCTTCGATCAGGATGTGCCGGGCCTGGTACTCCTTGCGCTCGCCGCTTCCCGGTCTGCTCGGCCTTGACGCGCTCGTACTCGGCCTTCAGCTCCTCGTCGGTGACGGCGTTGTTCTTGATGAAGTCGTCGAAGTAGGCGCGGATCAGGAACTCCTGCCTGGCCATCTCCACCCCGGTCTGCACTTCCGGCGCTTGTCCAGGCCTTTCTTGACGCCTCCTGCGCCAGGAGCTCGCGGGTGATGAGCACGTCCTTGACCTGCTTGCGCAGTTGCTCGTTGTCCTGCTGGCCCTGCTGCACCTGGGTCTTGACCACGTACTCCATACGCGCCTGGGAGATCGGCACGCCGTTGACGACCGCGACGTTGTCCTCGGCATTGCAGGCGGCGAGCGTCAGCATGCCGGCCAGGGCTACCGCGGCTGCCGACGCGGGTTTCATGAACTGCATCGTCAGTTCCTTCTGGTGTAGTGTGAAAACTGCGGGAGGTTGGACTGGATCCGAGCCGATCGGTTCAGCGAGCAAAGGCACTCTGGAACTCCTCTGCGGTCCAGGCGGTGATCGCCAGGGCGTGGATCTGCGACCGCATCAGGTCGCCCAGAGCCGCGTAGACCATGCGGTGCCGGGCGACCCGCGACTGGCCCTGCGAACCGCCGCGACACGATGGTGCAGCTGGTAGTGGCCGCCCCCGGACTGCGCGCCGGCATGACCCACGTGCTCGCCGCTCTCGTCGTAGATCTCCACGACCTCGGGTTCCAATGCAGCAAGGCGCTCCCGCATCAGTGCGGCAGTGTCGGACCCGGCGGTAAGGGCGGGCGGATTCTTCACGCGGGAAACGCCTGCTTGAAGGGCCTGGCGGTGACCCGGGCGAACACGCCCTGGGTCACGTAGAGGTCGGTGTCGATCCAGAGCCGGGCCGCCTCCAGGGACTCGAACTCGGCAACGATGAGGCTGCCCGCCATGCCCGCGGGGCCGGGATCGGGCGCGTCGACAGCCGGCAGCGGTCCGCAGAGGATCAACCGCCCCGCCTCGGCCAACTCCCGGATGCGCTCGAGGTGGGCGGGGCGCGCCGCGGCGCGCCGCTCCAGGCTGCCGGCAACGTCTTCGCCGTAGATCATGTAGAGCACGCTATTTCCCGTCCTCGGCTTCCGGCGGCCCGTCGGCCTGAACATACCGCGACAGGTACATGCCCTGGACCAGGACGAACACCACCATCAGGCCGATGCCGCCGAACAGCTTGAAGTTGACCCAGGTGCTCTCGGAGAACCGGTAGGCGACGAACAGGTTGATCGCGCCCATCAGGATGAAGAATGCCGCCCAGCTCAGGTTCAGACGCGCCAGACAGCGTCCGGAAGGGTCAGCTGCTTCTCCATCATTGCGCGGATGAGGTTCCGTGCGAACAGGAACTCGGCGCCCAGCAATGCGGCAGCGAATGCCCAGTATAGCACCGTGGGCTTCCACTTGATGAAGGTGGCGTCGCGCAAGCCACAGCGTGGCCCCACCCATCACGACGATGATGGCCAGGCTGATCCACAGCATCCGGTCGACTTTTCGGCCGCGGGCGAGCAGCCAGCCCACCTGGGCGGCGGTGGCCACGATCGCCACCGCCGTCGCCAGAAGGATGGGCGCCTGCTGCATCTGGACCCGGTCCCGGCGCCCACGGCCCCCAGCAGGCCTGCGACCAGCGCTGAGTGGCCTCGGGTGCCTGTTTTCGCCGCCCATGTAGGCCAGGAAGAACAAGACGACCGGAAACAGATCGAACAACAGCTTCATCATGCCCAGTGCGCGCGATCTAAGGCGCGCATTTAAAATGAAGCGACATTATGCGGGGATCTGCACGGGTGTCCAACCGCGCCAGGCCGCGGCGGCGCGCGGATGCTAGTATTTCAGGCCGCACATACCGAGGAGGCGAAGCATGGCACTGGTCAAGCTGCAGGACGACAACAGCGCGAAGCCCGAGGCGCGCGAGGTGTTCGACGACATCCGCAAGACCCGCAACACCGACTACGTGAACAACATCTGGCGCGCGCTCGCGGTCCATCCCCCGATGCTCAAGCGCTTCTGGGGCTACATGAAGGAGGTGATGGTCAAGGACAGCCGGCTCGATTCCCTGACCAAGGAGTACATCTATCTCGCGGTCAGCATCACCAACAACTGCGAGTACTGCATCCACTCCCACATCGCCGCGGCGCGCAAGAAAGGCATGGACGACGAGATGCTGGCGGAGCTGGTCGAGATCGTCGCGCTCGCCAACGCCGGCAACCGGCTGACCGTGGGGTTGCAGGTGGAGGTGGATGAGCGGTTCAAGCCGGATTTCGGGAAGGCTCGACGTGGAACTCGACAGCCGCCATCCGCTCGCGCTTCAGCGCCCGCAAGTTCCAGGCCCGACCCGGTGCCCGGACGACACGTTGCAGCGTATCCTGGACCTCGCTCAGCATGCACGCCGTCCTGGTGCAACTGCCAGCCCTGGCAGCTCGTCGTCACTCGCGGCGCGGCCACCGACCGGTTCCGTGAAGCGATGTACGCGCAGGCCCGGTCGGGCGCCCGGCCCAACCCCGATTTCCCTTATCCAGCGGCCTATGAGGGCGACTACCGCGACCGCCGCAAGGTCTGCGGGGTGCAGCTCTACCAGTCGCTCGGCATCGGCAAGGACGATCGGGCGGCGGCCGCCGAACAGGCGCTGGAGAACTTCCGGCTGTTCGGCGCACCGCATGTTGCAATCGTAACGACCGAGGAGAAGCTGGGTGTGTATGGAGCGATGGACTGCGGGCTGTATGTGCAGACCTTCATGCTCGCGGCGCGCGACTAGCGGTGTGGATACCATCGCGCAGGCGGCGCTGGCTTCGTATCCGGATCTGGTCCGCGAGCTGTTCGGGCTGCCGCCCGAACGCAAGGTGGTCTGCGGGATCTCGTTCGGGTATGCCGAGCCGGAGCACCCCATACACTCGTATCGGACCGAGCGCGCGCCTGTAGCGAACGCCGTGACCTTCGCCGATGGATAGACCCGCGCGCCTTCAGAATGCTCACGCCGCCTGCAGGATCTCCCGCAGCACGTAGGGCAGGATGCCGCCGTGCTTGTAGTAGTCCACCTCGATCGCGGTGTCGATGCGCGACTTGACCTTGACGTCCTCGCGCGAGCCGTCCCCGCGCTTGATCGACGAGCGTCAGCTCCTGCTGCGGCTTGATCTCCTCCATGCCGACGATCGAGATCTCCTCGTCGCCCTTGAGCCCGAGCGTCTCGGCGCTGTCTCCGCCCAGGAACTGCAGCGGCAGGACGCCCATGCCGACGAGGTTGGAGCGGTGGATGCGCTCGAAGCTGCGGGCGATGACCGCCTTCACGCCGAGCAGCTGCGTGCCCTTGGCGGCCCAGTCGCGCGATGAGCCGGTCCCGTATTCCTCGCCGGCGAACACGACGGTGGGCGTGCCCTGCGCGATGTACTTCATCGCCGCATCGTAGATCGTCATCTGCTCGCCGGATGGCTGGAACAGCGTGTAGCCACCTTCCACGCGCGTGCCATCTGCCGTTCGGGGGCAGCATGAGGTTCTTGATGCGCACGTTGGCGAACGTGCCGCGCATCATGACTTCGTGGTTGCCGCGGCGGGCGCCGTAGCTGTTGAAGTCGGCCTTGATCACGCCGTTGTCGATCAGGTACCTGCCGGCGGGCGAGGTGTCCTTGATGGAGCCAGCCGGGCTGATATGGTCGGTGGTGACCGAGTCGCCGAAGATGCCGAGGATGCGCGCGCCAGCGAATCCGCGTCACCGCGCCCGGCTGCATGCCGAAGCTCTGGAAGAAGGGCGGCTCGGCGATATACGTCGACTTCGGCCAGTCGTACGACCTGCCCTGCGCCGAGGGCACGTCCTTCCACAGCTGGCTTGTCCTCGCCCAGGTGGCTGTAGAGCTGCTGGAAGGTCTTCGGGTCCATCGCGAACTTCAAGCAGTCGTAGACCTCCTGGCTGCTCGGCCAGATGTCACCGATCCAGACGTCTTCGCCGCCCTTGCCCTTGCCCAGCGGCTCGCTCATCAGGTCCTTCAGCACCGTGCCCGCGATCGCGTAGGCCACCACCAGCGGCGGCGAGGCGAGGAAGTTGCCGCGCAGGTTGGCGTGGATGCGCGCTTCGAAATTGCGGTTGCCGGAGAGCACCGCGCAGCACACCAGGTCGTTCTGCGCGATGGCCTCGTCGATCGGCTCCGCCAGCGGCCCGGCATTGCCGATGCAGGTGGTGCAGCCGTAGCCGGCGAGGAAGAAGCCCAGCCGCTCCAGATACGGCAGCAGCCCGGCGCGCTGTCAAGTAGTCGGTCACCACGCGCGAGCCCGGCGCGAGCGAGGTCTTGATGTGCGGCTTGCACCGACAGGCCTTTCTCCACCGCCTTCTTCGCGAGCAGACCCGGCGGCCAGCAGCACGCTGGGGTTCGAGGTGTTGGTGCACGAAGTGATCGCCGCGATCAGCACGTCGCCGGAGCCAATATCGATGCCGTCGCGGGTGGTGAAGCGCCGCGGCAGGTCCTCCGGCTTCTTGGAAAAGCCGTTCTCGGCCACCGGCTTGGAGAACAGACTCGGTGAACGTGCTACTTGACCTTGCCGATCTCGATACGGTCCTGCGGGCGCTTGGGCCCGGCGAGCGAAGGCACGACGCTGGCGAGATCGAGCTCCAGCATCTGGCTGTAGTCGATCTGGCCCGCCTTGGGGATGCCGAACAGGCCCTGGGCCTTGAAGTACGCCTTGAAGGCCTCGACCTCGTCCTGCGGTGCGGCCGGTGCCCTGGAAGTACTCGACCGTCGCGCCGTCGACCGGGAAGAAACCCATGGTCGCGCCATACTCGGGCGCCATGTTGGCGATGGTGGCGCGATCGGGCACGGCGAGGTTCTCCACGCCTTCGCCGAAGAACTCGACGAACTTGCCCACCACCTTGGCCTTGCGCAGCATCTCGGTGATGGTCAGCACCAGGTCGGTCGCCGTCACGCCGCCGCGCAGCTTGCCCTTCAAGTGCACTCCGACCACGTCGGGCGTCAGGAAGTACACCGGCTGGCCCAGCATGCCGGCTTCCGCTTCGATGCCGCCGACGCCCCAGCCGACGACGCCGATGCCGTTGATCATGGTGGTGTGGCTGTCGGTGCCGACCAGCGTGTCGGGGTAGTAGATGCCGTCCTTCTGTGCACGCCGCGCGCGAGGTACTCCAGGTTGACCTGATGCACGATGCCGATGCCGGGCGGGACCACTTTGAAGGTGTCGAAGGCCTGCATGCCCCACTTCATGAACTGGTAGCGCTCCTCGTTGCGCTGGAACTCGAGCTTCATGTTCAGATCGAGGGCGTCCTTGCTGCCGTAGTAGTCGACCTGCACCGAGTGGTCGACCACCAGGTCGACCGGCACCAGCGGTTCGATGATCTTGGGATCCTTGCCCATCGTGTCCGCCACGCTGCGCATGGCGGCGAGGTCGGCGAGCAGCGGCACCCCGGTGAAGTCCTGCAGCACGATGCGCGCGACCACGAATGGGATCTCGTCCACGCGTGCCGCGCTTCGGCGCTCCAGCCGGCCAGCTGGCTGCACGTGCTCCTCGGTGACCTTCTTGCCGTCGCAGTTGCGCAGCACCGACTCGAGCACGATGCGGATGGACACCGGCAGGCGCGAGATCTTCGCCCGAGCCGGCCTTCTCCAGCGCCGGCAGCGAGTAGTACTTGCCGGTCTTCCCGGCGCCGATCTTGAACTCTTGCAGCGTGTTGTGCAGGTTGTGGGTCATTGCGGAGCCTCAGGTTTGGAAGCGAAAATCTTTCACGCAAAGGACGCAAAGGACGCAAAGGAAGATCTATCCGAACTTTGCCCCGACTCAACAGCCATCGGCAGAGCAAACTCTCAGATGGTTTTCTCTGCGTTCCTCTGCGCCTCCGCGCCTCTGCGGTTATCGGGTTAGTCAGTAGACGCCTTAGATCACGAACAGGTCCACGAACTCGTGCACCGGCGTGTCCTCGAGCCGCTGCTGGTCCTTGGCAAGCGCCAGGATCGCCGCAGCCTGCCTGGCCGGGAAGCGCCGCAGCGAGGTTGGTGCGGAACTTCGCTTCCAGCACCGGAATGCCCTCGGCGCGGCGGCGGCGATGGCCGATCGGATACTCGACCACCACTTCGCTCGGTCTTGGTTCCGTCCTTGAAGTGGATGGTGATGCCGTTGGCGATGGAGCGCTTGTCCGGATCGTGATAGTCGGCGCTGAACTGCTTGTCCTCGACGCATTCCATCTTCTCGCGCAGTGCGTCGATGCGCGGGTCGGAGGCGACGTCGTCCTCGTAGTCTGCCGCCGTCAGCCGGCCGTGGACCAGAGGCACGGCGACCATGTACTGGATGCAGTGGTCGCGGTCGGCGGGATTGTTCAGCGGCCCCTTCTTGTCGATGATGCGGATGGCCGATTCGTGGGTGCGGATGACGATCCTCTGGATCTCGTCGAGCCGATCCTTGACCTGCGGATGCAGCTGCATGGCGCACTCCACCGCGGTCTGGGCGTGGAACTCGGCGGGGAAGGAGATCTTGAACAGCACGTTCTCCATCACGTAGCGAGCCGTACGGGCGCTGGAACTTGAACGGGTTGCCCTTGAACAGCACGTCGTAGAAGCCCCAGGTCTTGGCGCTCAGGACCGAGGGGTAGCCCATCTCGCCTTTCATGGTGATGAGGGCCAGCCGCACGGCGCGGCTGGTGGCGTCCCCGGCCGCCCAGCGACTTGCGCGAGCCGGTGTTGGGTGCGTGCCGGTAGGTGCGCAGGGACTGCCCGTCGACCCAGGCCTGCGAGACTGCGTTGACGATCTCCTCGCGGCTCCCGCCGAGCATGCCGCGTGACCACCGCCGTGCTGGCAACCTTGACCAGTACCACGTGGTCGAGCCCGACGCGATTGAAGCTGTTCTCCAGCGCCATCACGCCCTGGATCTCATGGGCCTTGATCATCGCGGTGAGCACGTCGCGCACGGACCAGGGGCTGCTTGCCGCTCGGCCACAGCGGTGCGCGACAGCCAGTCGGCCATGGCGAGAATGCCGCCCAGATTGTCGGACGGGTGGCCCCATTCGGCCGCCAGCCAGGTGTCGTTGAAGTCGAGCCAGCGGATCATGGTGCCGATGTTGAAGGCGGCCTGAACCGGGTCGAGCTGGAACTGCGTGCCCGGGACCTTCGCGCCGTTGGGCACGACCGTCCCCGGCACGATGGGGCCGAGCAGCTTGGTGCACGCGGGGTAGGAGAGCGCTTCCAGCCCGCAGCCCAGCGTGTCCATCAGGCACAGGCGGGCGGTGTTGTACGCCTCCGGCGCTGGCGATGTCGTAGTTGAGGACGTAGTCGGCGATGTCGACCAGCGGCTTGTCGGGATCGGGGCGGACGTTGGAGATGTGTGCGGACATCATTTCCTGCCTAGGACTTGAACTGCAGAGACGCAGAGAGCGCAGAGAAGCTCTGATATTACTCTGCGAACCTCTGCGTCCTCTGCGTCTCTGCGGTTAAGGGTTTAGCTGCGCTTTTCGATCGGGACCCACTTGAGGTCCTCCGGGCCGGTGTAGTTGGCGCTCGGGCGGATGATCTTGCCGTCGATGCGCTGCTCGATGACGTGCGCCGACCAGCCGGAAGTTCGGCTGATGACGAAGATCGGCGTGAACATCGCGGTCGGCACTCCCATCATGTGGTAGCTGGTGGCGCTGTACCAGTCGAGGTTCGGGAACATCTTCTTCTCTCGCCACATGACCTCCTCGACGCGGGCGGAGATATCGAACAGCTTCATGTCGCCGGCGTCCTGGCGACAGCCGGCGGGCCACTTCCTTGATCACCTTGTTGCGCGGATCGGAGATCGTGTAGACCGGGTGGCCGAAGCCGATGATGATCTGCTTTTCGGCGATGCGCGCGACGATGTCCGGCTTCAGCCTCGTCCGGGCTGTCGTAGCGGCCGATGGTGTCGAAGGCGAACTCGTTGGCCCCGCCGTGCTTGGGGCCCTTGAGCGCGCCGATCGCACCGGTGATCGCGGAATACATGTCCGAGCCGGTGCCGGCGATCACGCGAGCGGCGAACGTCGACGCGTTGAACTCGTGCTCGGCGTACAGGATGAGCGAGGTGTGCATGGCGCGCACCCACAGCTCCGAGGGCCTCCTGCCGTGCAGGAGGTGCAGGAAATGGCCGCCGATGGAGTCGTCGTCGGTCTCCACGTCGATGCGGCGGCCCGAATGCGAGAAGTGGTACCAGTACAGCAGCATCGAGCCGAAGCTCGCCATCAACCGATCGGCGACGTTGCGGGCCTCGGCGATCTTGTGATCCGAGGGGCTCGGGCAGCACCGAGCCCAGCGCCGAGCAGCCGGTGCGCAGCACGTCCATCGGATGGGTGTTGGCCGGGATGCATTCCAGGATGTCCTGCACGGCCGCGGGCAGGCCGCGCAGCGCCTTGAGCTTCTGCTTGTATGCCGTGCAGCTCGGCAGCGGTGGGCAACTTTCCGTGCACCAGCAGATACGCCACTTCCTCGAACTCCGCCGTCTCCGCGAAGTCCAGGATGTCGTAGCCGCGGTAGTGCAGGTCGTTGCCCTGGCGACCGACGGTGCACAGCGCGGTGTTGCCGGCCGTCACGCCGGACAGCGCGACCGACTTCTTCGGCTTGGGAGTGACAGCGGCGGCCGGGGTCTCACTCATCGGTTGCGTTCCTTTGCGAAGAGCTCGTCGAGCTTCTGCTCGTACTTGTGATAGTCGAGATAGTCGTACAGCTCGTCCCGCGTCTGCATCGTGCCGAGCAAGTTCTTCTGCGTGCCCTCGCGCCGCAGGGTCTCGTAGACCATCAGCGCCGCCTGGTTCATCGCGCGGAACGCCGACAGCGGATACAGGACCAGGCTGACATTCGCTGAGCGCAGTTCCTCGACGGTAAACAGCGGGGTCTTGCCGAACTCGGTGATGTTGGCCAGCACCGGGACCCCAACTGCATCGGCGAAGCTTCCGGTACATGGAAAGCTCGGTCATCGCCTCCGGGAAGATCATGTCGGCCCCGGCTTCGACGCAGGCGCGAGCGCGCTCGATCGCCGCATCCAGGCCCTCGACTGCAAGTGCGTCGGTGCGCGCCATGATGACGAAGTCGCGGGTCGCTGCGCGCGTCTGCGGCGGCCTTGATGCGGTCGACCATCTCGTCCTTGGGAACGATCTCCTTACCGGGCCGGTGGCCGCAGCGCTTGGCCTGGACCTGGTCCTCGATGTGCATGGCGCCCGCGCCGAACTTGATCAGGGACTTGACGGTGCGGGCGATGTTGAAAGCGCCGCCGAAGCCGGTGTCCGACGTCCACCAGCAGCGGCAGCTCGCACGACATCCGTGATGCGGCGGACATCCGTGAGGACGTCGTCCAGCGTGCTGATGCCCAGATCCGGCAGACCCAGCGACCCCGCCGCCACGCCGCCGCCCGACAGGTAGATGGCACGGTAGCCGACCCGCTCGGCGAGCCGGGCATGGTAGGCGTTGATGGTGCCGATCACCTGCAGCGGCTTCTCGGCCTGCACCGCTGCTCTGAACTTCGCTCCCGCCGACTGGTTGCTCATCTAAACCTCTGGATTGAGCCGCCAGACGCGAGACGCCAAGAAAACCCACAGCGGCACTACCCAAGTGGTTAGCGGGGAAGGTTGTAGCAGCTCGTCGAGGCAATATGGCCCACCCACGACCCCGAGGGGATTTTCTTGGCGTCTTGGCGCTTGCGGCCATCATGCCTTTGCCTTGGGATGCCAGGCGGCGTCAGCTGAACATGTCCTTCGACGGCGTCGCGCTCCTCGATCAGCTCCTTGTGAGTGGCGTCCATGCGGGCACGGCTGAAGGGGCTGATGTCGATGCCCTGGACGATCTCGTAGGTGCCGTTGCGGCAGGTCACCGGGTATCCGTAGATCACGCCGGTCGGGGATGCCATAGCTGCCGTCGGAGGGGATGCCCATGGTGACCCAGTCGCCGCCACGGGTGCCCTGGATCCAATCGCGGACGTGGTCGATGGCTGCGTTCGCGGCGCTGGCCGCGGACGATGCCCCGCGCGCCTCGATAATGGCGGCGCCGCGCTTCTGCACGGTCGGAATGAACGTGCCCTCCAGCCAGGCCTGGTCGTTGAGCGTGGGCCAGAGCTTCTTCCCGCCGACCTCAGCCTGGAACAGGTCCGGGTACTGAGTGGCGGAGTGGTTCCCCCAGACGGTCATCTTGCGAATCTCGGCCACGGGCTCGCCTGCCTTCGCGGCGATCTGGGAGACGGCTCGGTTGTGGTCCAGCCGCATCATGGCGGTGAAGTTGCGCGGATCCAGATCCGGCGCGTTCTTCATGGCGATGTAGGCATTGGTGTTGGCCGGGTTGCCGACCACCAGCACGTGTACGTGGCGGCGGGCGGCTTCGTTGAGGGCGCGGCCTTGGTCGATGAAGATCTTGGCGTTCTCCATCAGCAGATCCTTGCGCTCCATGCCCGGGCCGCGCGGCCGGGCACCAACCAGCAGCGCGACGTCGGCGTCCTGGAAGGCCTTGCGCGGATCGTCGGTGCCGGCCATGCCCGCCAGCAGCGGGAAGGCGCAGTCGTCCATCTCCATCATGACCCCCTGCAGCGCCTTCTGCGCCTTCTCCTGCGGGATTTCCAGCATCTGCAGGATCACCGGCTGGTCGGGGCCGAGCATCTCGCCGGCGGCAATTCTGAACAGGAGGCTGTAGCCGATCTGGCCGGCGGCGCCGGTCACGGCGACTCGAACGGGGGCTTTCATGGTTGCGGCGGGCTCCTGGCGATGGGTCCTCAAGGATCGGTCATCCAACCGCGGCGACCAATCGACCACCGCGCGGGGGTCGGAGGAGGGCGCGGCAGCAGCAGTTGCGAGCGAATGCGAGATGTTAGCGAAGGCCCGGCGGCGGTGTCAAACCGGTCTTGTGTCTTATATAAGACTGCTTGGCGCAGCACGGGCGATTTGTGCTACAAATTCGTCCCAACATGAAGCCAGGCCCGGAATTCCCCGCCTTTCAGCCCCTCTACCGGCAGATCAAGGCGCTGCATCACCCAGAGCCTGATGTCGGGGGAGTGGCGCCCGGGCGAGCCCATCCCCAGCGAGATCGAGCTGGCCAGCCGTTTCAGCGTCAGCCAGGGCACGGTACGCAAGGCCGTCTCCGAGCTCGCCGAGGAGCGGGTGCTGGTCCGCCAGCAGGGCCGCGGCACGTTCGTCGCATCGCACGCGGAGGAGCGCAACCAGTTTCCGTTCTTGCGGATCACTCCGGACGCCGCCGACCTGCAGGAGCTCACGGCGCAGCTTCTGGATCTCAGGCGGGTACGGGATGCCGCTTCCGCGCGCCTGCTGGGCTTGAACGCGAGCAGCAGCGTGTTCGTCCTCACGCGCATCCTCAAGCTGAACGGCACGCCGGTCTGCTACGAGGACGTGCGCCTGCCGGCGCCCCGCTTCAAAGGGCTGACTGCCAGCTGTCGTCCAGCAACACGAGTGCATGCTCTACAGCATGTACGAGACGCGTTTCGGCATGCGGGTCTTGCAGGCCGAAGAGCGCGTCAAGGCCACGCCGGCGCCCGGCGAGGTGGCCGCGCTCCTGCAGGTCGCCCCGGGCACGCCGATGCTGCACATCGAGCGCATCGCGTTCAGCTACCGGCACGAACCCGCCGAATTGCGGCAGTGCCTGTGCGACACCCGCGTGCATCACTACCGCAACGCCATCACCGGTTGATTCGGATCCACGCATGAACCAGAACCGACCCAAGTACCTGGACCTGACCAAGATCAAGCTTCCCGTTCCCGGTCTGGTTTCGATCCTGCACCGGATCAGCGGTTTCGGCTTGTTCCTGCTGCTGCCGTTGTTGCTCTGGCTCCTGCAGTCCAGCCTGGCATCGCCCGATTCCTACGTGCGTTATCGCGCTGCCATCGCCCATCCGGTCATGAAGCTGATCCTGATCGGCTTGCTGTGGGCGTTCCTGCATCACTTGTTCGCGGGCGTGCGTTTTCTGCTGCTCGATGTCCACGTCGGCACCGAGCTGGCGGTCGCCCGTAACACCAGCTGTGCGGTACTGGCGGTGAGTATCCTGCTGACCCTGGTTCTCGGAGCATGGATATGGTGAAGCGCATTGTGGTCGGTGCCCACTACGGGCTGCGCGACTGGCTGATCCAGCGCGTGAGCGCTGTGGTCATGGCGCTGTACACGTTGCTCTTCGCGCTGATCCTGATCTTCTCTCCGCCGACCCACTACGGTGCCTGGAAGGCGCTGTTCGCCCACCAGTCGATGAAGCTCGCCACGTTCCTGTTCCTGGTGAGCCTGTTCTTGCACGCCTGGATCGGAATGCGCGACATCCTGATGGACTACATCCAGCCCACCGGCGTGCGGCTGGGGTTGGAAACGGCAGCGGCTGTCGCTCTGGTCGCCTACGCGGGCTGGGCCCTGCAGATCCTGTGGAGCGCGTAAATGGCAATCGCGACCCGCAAGTTCGATGCAGTGATCGTGGGTGCCGGCGGAGCGGGCATGCGGGCGTCATTGCAGCTGGCCGAAGCAGGCTTCAGGGTCGCCGTGATGTCGAAGGTGTTTCCGACCCGCTCGCACACGGTCGCGGCGCAGGGCGGAATCGGCGCCGCGCTCGGCAACATGGGCCAGGACAGCTGGCTCTGGCACATGTACGACACCATCAAGGGATCGGACTATCTGGGCGACCAGGATGCCATCGAGTTCATGTGCCGGATGGCGCCCGAGGCGGTCTACGAGCTGGAGCACTTCGGCATGCCCTTCGACCGCAACAAGGACGGCACCGTGTACCAGCGGCCGTTCGGCGGACACTCGCAGAATTTCGGCGCGCGCCCGGTGCAGCGCAGTTGCTGCGCGGCCGACCGCACCGGGCATGCCATGCTGCACACGCTGTATCAGCGCAACGTGCGCGCCAGCACGCAGTTCTTCGTGGAGTGGATGGCGCTCGACCTGATCCGCGACGCCAGCGGCCAGGTCCTGGGAGTGACCGCGCTGGAGATGGAGACGGGCGAGGTCTACATCGTGCACGCGCGTGCGGTCGCTGTTCGCCACCGGCGGTGCCGGGCGCATCTACGCCGCGAGCACCAACGCGTATCATCAACACCGGCGACGGTCTGGGCATGGCGGCCCGCGCCGGCATCCCGCTGGAGGACATGGAGTTCTGGCAGTTTCACCCGACCGGCGTGGCCCCGGCGGGCGTGCTGATCACCGAGGGCGTGCGCGGCGAAGGTGGCTATCTGCTGAACAAGAACGGCGAGCGCTTCATGGAGCGCTACGCGCCGACCATGAAGGACCTCGCCAGCCGCGACGTGGTGTCGCGCGCCATGGCCACCGAGATCAAGGAAGGACGCGGCTGCGGCCCGCAGGCCGACCACCTGCTGCTCAAGCTCGACCACCTGGGCGCAGGAGCTGATCGAGAGCAAGCTGCCGGGCATCCGCGAGATCGCGAAGAAGTTCGCCAACGTCGACCCGGTGACAGATCCGATCCCGGTGGTGCCCACCGTGCACTATCAGATGGGAGGCATCCCGACCAACTATCACGGCGAGGTCGTGGCGCCCGCGGGCGGCGACCCGGAGGCGGTCGTGCCGGGCTTCTACGCCGCGGGCGAGTGTGCATGCGCGTCCGTGCACGGCGCGAACCGGCTCGGCACCAACTCGCTGACCGACCTGCTGGTTTTCGGCAAAGCCAGCGGGGACGGCGTGATCCGCTTCCTGCGCGAGAACCCCGGCCACAAGGACCTGCCCGCGCGATGCGGCGGACCGCGACGCTGGCGCGGCTGGAACGGCTTGCAGAATCAGAGCCAACGGCGAGAACGTCTACCGAGGTCGCCGACGACCTGCGCCGGACCATGCAGGCGCACTGTGGCGTGTTCCGCTTCCCGGACCTGCTCGTCCGAGGGCGTGCACGAGATCCGCGAGATCGCGGAGCGCGCGCACGCGCACCGAGATCAAGGACAAGAGCAAGGTGTTCAACACCGCGCGCGTCGAGGCGCTGGAGCTGGACAACCTGATCGAGGTGGCGCGCGCGAGCATGGTCTCGGCCGACGCGCGCAAGGAGAGCCGCGGCGCCCATGATCGCGCCGACTATCCCGAGCGTGACGACGTCAACTGGCTCAAGCATACCCTGTGGTTCAAGGACGGCGACCGGCTGGAGTACAAGCCGGTTCATCTGAAGCCGCTGACGGCTGCGACGTTCGAGCCGAAGGTTCGGACCTACTGATTACTTCGCTACTTCTTACCGCAGAGGCGCAGAGGACGCAGAGGAACGCAGAGAAAATCGATGACAACCGATCTCATCTCTCTCTGCGAACTCTGGCTCTCTGCGTCTCTGCGGTGGGTGTTGCCTCAGAGAGATAGACCATGCGCTTCAAGATCTACCGCTACGACCCGGACAAGGACAGCAAGCCCTACATGCAGGACTACGAACTCCAGCTCGAGCCGTCCGACAGCATGCTGCTGGATGCGCTGATCCGCATCAAGGCGCAGGACGACTCGCTGAGCTTGCGGCGCTCTTGCCGCGAGGGCGTGTGCGGGTCCGACGCGATGAACATCAACGGCAAGAACGGGCTCGCCTGCATCACGCGGCCTGAGCGAGCTGAAAGAGCCGGTCGAGCTGCGGCCGCTGCCCGGGCTGCCGGTGATCCGCGACCTGGTCGTGGACATGTCGCAGTTCTTCAAGCAGTACCACTCGGTGCGAGCCGTACCTGATCAACGACGAGCCGCCTCCCGAGAAGGAGCGGCTGCAGACGCCGGAGGAGCGCGCGGAGCTGGACGGGCTGTACGAGTGCATCCTGTGCGCCTGCTGCACCACGGCCTGCCCGTCGTTCTGGTGGAATCCCGACAAGTTCGTCGGGCCGGCCGGCCTGCTGCAGGCGTATCGCTTTCTGGCCGACTCGCGCGATCAGGCCACCAACGAGCGGCTGGACAACCTCGAGGACCCGTACCGGCTGTTCCGCTGCCACTCCATCATGAACTGCGTGGATGTGTGTCCCAAGGGCCTCAACCCCACCCGCGCCATCGGCCGGATCAAGGACCTGCTGGTGCGGCGCGCGGTGTGACTGGTGACTAGTGAATAGTGAATAGTGGCTGGCAACTCTGAGTGGCCGCCTGCAAGTCGCGAGTGATGATCGACGCGGGGCGTGGGTCGGTCAGTCACTAGTCACATCCAGTCACTAGTCACAGTCACCAGTCACTAGTCACCAGTTCACTAGTCACCAGCTCACTAGTCACCAGTCACTAGCACGGGATCGCGATGGGCGAGCTCGACCGCATCCGCTGGCGCTGCCGGCGCGGTCTGCTGGAGCTGGACATCGTGCTCGGCCGCTTCCTGGAGCACAGCTCCACGCAGCTCTCAGCCCGGGAGCGGGACGCGTTCAAGGCGCTGCTGGAGCTCTCCGACAACGACCTCTGGGACCTGGTCTCTGGACGCAGCGCAGCCGGACTGAGGGGCCGCAGGGCGCGCTGGTGCAGGCGGCTGCGCGCGCTTTAGATGTGCATTTGCACATCTTCTGGCCATGCTGCTAAACTGTTGTAGGATTTGAAGATTAACGAATCCGAGGGCGGAGAGAGCGATGACCCAGCAACGCACGGCAACCATCACCTTCAACGATGGCACGCCGGCCCTCGGAGCTACCGGTGCTGTCGGGCACCCTCGGGCCCGGAAGTGATCGATATCCGCTCCCTGTATGGCCAGACGGGCAAGTTCACCTACGACCCGGGCTTCATGTCCACGGCGGCCTGCAAATCCGCCATCACCTATATCGATGGCGACCAGGGCGTGCTGCTGTACCGCGGCTACCCGATCGAGCAGCTGGCGCGAGAAGTGCGACTTCCTGGAGGTGTGCTATCTGCTGCTCAAAGGCGAGCTGCCGACGCCTGGCGCAGAAGCGCGAATGGGACCACGACATCACGCCGCCACACCATGGTGCATGACCAGCTCACGCGCTTCTTCAACGGCTTTCGCCGCGATGCTCACCCGATGGCGGTGATGGTCGGCGTGGTCGGGGCGCTGTCGGCGTTCTACCACGACTCGCTCGACATCAACAACCCGGAGCACCGCGAGATCTCCGCCATTCGCCTGCTGGCCAAGGTCCCGACGATCGCGGCCATGTCCTACAAGTACAACATGGGCCAGCCCTTCATGTATCCGCGCAACAGCTCTCGGCTACGTGGAGAACTTCCTGCACATGATGTTCGGCACGCCGTGCGAGGAGTACGAGCCGAACCCGGTGCTGGTGCGGGCGCTCGACCGCATCCTGATCCTGCACGCCGATCACGAGCAGAACGCATCCACCTCGACGGTGCGGCTGGCCGGCTCCTCCGGAGCCAACCCGTTCGCCTGCATCGCGGCGGGCATCGCCTGCCTGTGGGGTCCGGCGCACGGGGGCGCCAACGAGGCCTGCCTGAACATGCTGGAGGAGATCGGCGACGTCTCGCGCATCGGCCACTTCCTCGACCGCGCCAAGGACAAGAACGACAACTTCCGCCTGATGGGCTTCGGCCACCGCGTGTACAAGAACTATGACCCGCGCGCCAAGCTGATGCGCGAGACCTGCCACGAGGTGCTGGCCGAGCTGGGGCTGGAGAACGACCGGCTGTTCAAGCTCGCCATGGAGCTGGAGCGGATCGCCCTGGAGGACGAGTACTTCGTGGAGAAGAAGCTGTATCCGAACGTCGACTTCTACTCCGGCATCGTGCAGCGCGCGCATGGGCATTCCCGATGAGCATGTTCACCGCCATCTTCGCGCTCGCGCGCACGGTCGGCTGGGTCGCGCAGTGGAACGAGATGATCTCGGATCCGGAGCAGAAGATCGGGCGGCCGCGCCAGCTCTTCATCGGCGCAGCGCCGCGCGCGACGTCGTTCCCATCGGCATGAGGGATTGAGACATGGCCGCCTTGCTGAAGGAGTACCTGGCCACCTCGTACCTGTTCGGCGCGAACGCGCCGTTCATCGAGGAGCTGTACGAGGCGTACCTGGCCGACGCGGCGTCGGTGCCGCCGGAGTGGCGGCGCTACTTCGACCAGCTCCAGCAGCTGCCCGGCTCGCCGGATGTGGCGCACGAGCCGATCCGGCAATCCTTCGTCAAGCTGGTCAAGGCCCCGAAGCGCCGCCGCGGCGCACGCGCCCACGGCGAGCTCGGCGGAGGTCGGGCGCAAGCAGGTGTGGGTGCTGCAGCTCGCCAACAACTATCGCCGGCTCGGCATGCTGCACGCCAACGTCGATCCGCTCAAGCGCTTCGAGAAACCGAACATTCCCGAGCTCGACCCGGCCTTCTACGGCCTCACCGAAGCAGGACATGGAGGCGACGTTCAACACCGCGTCGATGTTCGGGCCCGAGCAGATGCCGCTGCGCGAGATCCTGCGCGCGCTGCGCGAGACTTACTGCGGCTCGATCGGCGCCGAGTACTGGAACATCGCCGATCCGGCGCCAGCGCCGCTGGATTCAGCAGCGGCTGGAGCCCACGCGGGCGCAGCCGAGCTACTCGGCCGACTTCAAGCGCTTCGTCCTGGAGCGGCTGACCGCCGCTGAGACCCTGGAGCGCTACCTGCACACGCGCTACGTCGGGCAGAAGCGCTTTTCGCTCGAAGGTGGCGAGAGCCTGATCCCGCTGCTCGACCACCTGCTGCAGCGGGCCGGCGAGCAAGGTACGCAGGAGTCGGTGATCGGCATGGCCCATCGCGGACGCCTGAATGTCCTGGTCAATACCATGGGCAAGATGCCCAAGGACCTGTTCTCGGAGTTCGAGGGCAAGCATGCCGACCACTTGCCGGCCGGGGACGTCAAGTACCACATGGGCTTCTCCTCGGACATCAACACGCCCGGCGGCCCGATGCACCTGTCGCTCGCTTTCAACCCGTCGCACCTGGAGATCGTCAACCCGGTGGTGGAAGGCTCGGTGCGGGCACGCCAGCATCGGCGCAAGGACCGCGAGGGCAGGCAGGTGCTGCCCGTGCTGCATCCACGGCGATGCGGCCTTCGCCGGGCAGGGCGTGGTGATGGAGACGCTCAACCTGTCGCAGACGCGCGGCTACCGCACCGGCGGCACGGTGCACGTGATCGTCAACAACCAGATCGGCTTCACCACCTCCGACACGCGCGATGTGCGCTCGACCCTGTACTGCACCGACGTGGTGAAGATGGTCGATGCGCCGGTGTTCCACGTGAACGGGGACGACCCCGAGGCGGTGTGCTTGGCGACCGAGATCGCGCTGGACTTCCGCATGGAGTTCCAGAAGGACGTGGTGATCGACCTGGTGTGCTTCCGCCGGCACGGGCACAACGAGCAGGACGAGCCGCATGGTCACGCAGCCGCTGATGTACAAGCTCATCAGCCAGCATCCGGGCACCCGCAAGCTGTACGCGGACCGGCTCGCCGCGCAAGGCGTGCTGCGGCCCGAGGATGCGGACGAGATGGTCAAGGCCTACCGCTCCGCGCTGGACGAGGGCTACCACACCAACAAGAACATCCTCACCAACTATCATCCGGCCTACGCGGTGAACTGGGAACGCTTCCGCGGCGCCAAGTGGACCGATCCGGCGCACACCGGCATGCCGCTCGCCGACTTGAAGCTGCTCGGCGAGAAGCTCACCACCGTCCCGGTCGGCATTCAAGCTGCACCCGCGCGTAGAGAAGGTGATCGCCGACCGCCGCCAGATGATGCTCAGGGCAAGCTGCCGCTCGACTGGGGCATGGCCGAGAATCTCGCCTATGCCGCGTTGATCAAGGATGGCTACGCGCGTGCGCCTGTCGGGTCAGGACACCGGCCGCGGCACGTTCTTCCACCGGCATGCGGTGCTGCACGACCAGGCGCGCGAGCGCTGGGATGCCGGGCACCTATATCCCGCTGCAGCACATCGCCGAGAACCAGCCCGACTTCGTGGTGATCGACTCGGTGCTGTCCGAAGAAGCGGTGCTCGGGTTCGAGTACGGCTACGCCACCGCCGAGCCCAACGAGCTGGTCGTCTGGGAGGCGCAGTTCGGCGACTTCGCCAACGGCGCGCAGGTGGTGATCGACCAGTTCATCGCCTCCGGCGAGGTGAAGTGGGGACGTCTGTGCGGCTCTGACCTTGATGCTGCCGCACGGCTACGAAGGGCAGGGGCCGGAGCACTCCTCGGCCCGCCTCGAGCGCTTCCTGCAACTGTGCGCCGACTACAACATGCAGATCGTGGTGCCTTCCACGCCGGCGCAGATGTTCCACGTGCTGCGCCGGCAGATGCTGCGTCCCTTCCGCAAGCCGCTCATCATCATGAGCCCGAAGAGCATGCTGCGCCACAAGGAGTCGGTGTCCACCCTGGAGGAGCTCGCCGAGGGCCGCTTCCAGCCCGTCATTCCGCGAGACCGACGAGATCGACCCCGCCAAGGTCCGGCGGGTGGTGTTCTGCAGCGGCAAGATCTACTACGACGCTGCGCGCGGCGCGGCGCGAGCGCGGCATCAAGGACATCGCCATCGTGCGGCTGGAGCAGCTCTATCCGTTCCCGCACGACGACTACACGGCGCAGATCCAGAAATACGCGCACGCCGACCGAGGTGGTGTGGTGCCAGGAGGAGCCGGGCAACCAGGGCGCCTGGCACCGCATCCAGCACTACTTGCTGCGGCACATGCTGCCGCATCAGGAGCTCGCCTATGCCTTGCGGCCCTCGTCGGCTTCGCCGGCGGCGGGTTATCACGCGTTGCATAACGAGCAGCACAAAGCAGTCATCGATGCAGCGCTGGCCCGCGCCGCCTGAGCGCTGACGCGTTCCCTGCGCAGAACAAGCAGACCGGAGAAACGCTGAGATGCTCGTTGAAGTGCGTGTCCCGCAGCTCTCGGAATCGGTCTCCGAGGCTACGCTGCTGCCTGGCACAAGAAGCCGGGCGAGTTCGTGCAACGCGACGAAAACCTGATCGACATCGAGACCGACAAGGTGGTGCTCGAGTTGCCGGCGCCCGAGAGCCGGTGTGCTCGCCGGCATCGTGAAGGGCGACGGCGGGACGGTGGTGAGCAACGAAGTCATCGCCACCATCGATACGGAGGCCAAGCCAACTGCGCGGCCGCACGCACGCCGTCGGCCGCCGCTGCGACGCCAAAGCCGCGCCGGCCGCGGCCGCGGTCAATCCTGCGCCTGCGCCGGCGGCGCCCAGCGGCCGCGCCGCGCAGCGGCCCAGAGCCGGCGAACCGATCGCGATGCCCGCCGCGCGCAAGCTCGCGGCCGAAAAAGGCGTCGATCTCAGCAGCGATCGAAGGCAGCGGCCGCGGCGGGCGCGTCACCAAGGAGGACGTGGTCGCGCAGCTCGCGCGCCCCGCTGCCGGGCCTGCGATCCTCCGCCCAGCCCGGTCGATATCGCCCGGCTGCTCGGCGACCGCCCCGAGCAGCGCGTGCCGATGTCGCGGCTGCGTCAGCGCGTAGCGGAGCGCCTGGTTCAGTCGCAGTCAGACCGCTGCGATCCTGACGACCTTCAACGAAGTCAACATGCAGGCCGGTCATGGACCTGCGCAAGAAGTACCAGGAGCGGTTCGAGAAGGAGCACGGCGTGCGGCTCGGGCTTCATGTCCTTCTTCGTGAAGGCCTCGGTGCACGCGCTGAAGAAGTTCCCGGTGGTGAACGCTTCGGTGGACGGCACCGACATCGTCTACCACGGCTACTTCGATATCGGCATCGCCGTTGCCAGCCCGCGCGGCCTGGTGGTGCCCGATCATCCGCAACGCCGACCAGCTCTCGCTCGCGGACATCGAGAAGCAGATCGCCGACTTCGGCAAGCGCGCCCAGGAGGGCAAGCTCACGATCGAGGAGCTGACCGGCGGCACCTTCTCGATCTCCAACGGCGGGGTGTTCGGCTCGATGCTGTCCACCCCGATCCTCAACCCGCCGCAGAGCGCGATCCTCGGCGTCCACGCCACCAAAGACCGGGCGGTGGTGGAGAACGGCCAGATCGTGGTCCGGCCCGATGAACTACCTGGCGCTGTCCTACGACCACCGCATCATCGACGGGCGCGAGGCGGTGCTGAGCCTGGTGGCGATCAAGGACGCGCTGGAAGATCCCGCGCGGCTGCTCCTAGACCTCTGAACTGCGTGAGGAGTGAGGGGTGAGGAGTGAGGAGCTCGCGCCTCTGGCGGGCTCAGAACCCGCGAGCCCTCCGCGCGTTTCGTGCAAGATGCCTGACATTCTAGCGCCGGAATGAAGACAGTCGAGGCGCAAGCGCCTTCTAGATCGCTGCTTGGCTCCTCACGCCTCACTCCTCACTCCTCACTAGAACATGGCACAGCAATTCGACGTCGCAGTCATCGGCGCCGGACCGGGCGGCTACACCGCCGCCATCCGCGCTGCGCAGCTCGGCTTCAAGACCGTCTGCATCGACGACTGGAAGAACGGCCAGGGCAAGCCCAGCCTGGGCGGAACCTGCCTGAACGTGGGCTGCATCCCGTCCAAGGCGCTGCTGGAGTCCTCGGAGAACTACGAGCGGGTCATGCACAAGTTCGCCGAGCACGGCATCACGTGCGAAGGCGTCGAGGTTCGACGTGGCCCCATGCTGGCGCGCAAGGACAAGATCGTCGACACCTTCACCGGCGGCATCGCGCTGCTGTTCAAGAAGAACAAGGTCGCTTCCCTGCATGGCCACGGCAGCTTCGTCGCCGGCGGCGAGGTCTACCGCATCCGCGTCAAGGACGGCGAGCGGCGTCGACGAGATCGAAGCGCAGCACGTGATCATCGCCACCGGCTCGGTGGCGCGGCGCTCCCCGGCGCGCCGTTCGACAACGAGCGGGTGCTCGACAACGTCGGTGCGCTGGCGCTGTCGCAGATGCCCAAGCGGCTGGGGGTGGTGGGCGCGGGCGTCATCGGCCTGGAGATGGGCAGCGTCTGGCGCCGGCTCGGCTCCGACGTGACGATCCTGGAGGCGCTGCCGTCGTTCCTGCCGGCGGTCGACGAGCAGGTCGCCAAGGAGGCATTCCGGGTGTTCAACGGCACGCTGGATCTGAAGATCTACACCGGCGTGAAGATCAGCGGCGGTGCAAGGCCTCCAAGAAGGGCGTGGCGGTGACGCTACACCGACCGGGAGGGCAACACCGAAGATGGCCGACTTCGAGAAGCTGATCGTTGCCATCGGCCGCGAGCCCAACACTGCCGGTCTGAATGCGCGAGGCGATCGGGCTCAAGCTCGATGCGCGCGGCTTCATCGAGGTGGACGAGGGCAACCACACCAATCTTCGCAACGTGTACGCCATCGGCGATGTGGTGCGCGGCCCCATGCTGGCCCACAAGTCCTCGGAAGAGGGTGTGGCCGTGGCGGAGACCATCGCCGGGCAGGCGAGCCACGTGAACCTCGACACCATTCCGTGGGTGATCTACACCTCGCCGGAGATCGCCTGGGTCGGCAAGACGGAGCAGCAGCTCAAGGCGGACGGCGTCGCCTATCGCGCCGGGCAGTTTCCCTTCGTCGCCAACGGCCGCGCCCGCGCTCTGGGCGAAACCGCCGGCTTCGTGAAGATGCTGGCGCACGCCGACACCGACCGCATCCTCGGTGTCCACGTCATCGGGCCCTACGCCTCGGAGCTGATCGCCGAGGCGGTGGTGGCCATGGAGTTCGGCGCCAGCGCGAGGACATCGCGCCGCATCGTGCATGCCCACCCGACTCTGTCCGAGGCGATGCACGAGGCGGCGCTCGGCGTGCACAAGCGCACGCTCAATATCTGAAGGGTGCACTGGTGACGAGTGACTGGTGACTGCTGGACACGCATGCATCGCAGTAGCAGCCGAGCAGTGGACTGCACTCGCCAGATGGTCGCGCACGGTCACTCAGTCGCCAGTCACTAGTCACCGCTTCGCAGTGACGAGCATCGATTTCCTCGCCCAGCTCAGGCGCGTAGCCGCGCAGCACGGGTTCGAGCTGGACCCGCCCAGCAGCGCGTGGCGCCTGCGTTTCAGCGCCTCGCCGACGAGCTCGGCGACAATGGAGGGTTGCTCGCGCGTTTGCTCGGGGCGCCGGCGCCAGGCGCGCGGCATCTACCTGTGGGGCGGGGTCGGGCGCGGCAAGAGCTTCCTCATGGACGAGTTCTTCCGGCTGGCCCCGCTCGAAGCGCAAGCGCCGGGTGCACTTCCACCGCTTCATGCAGGAGAGTCCACCATCACCTGCAGCGAGCTGCAAGGCCAGGCGGAGCCGCTGCAGGTCGTGGCGCAGCGCATGGCCGAGGAACCCGGCTGATGTGCCTGGATGAGTTCCATGTCACCGATATCGGCGACGCGATGCTCATGCGCGGGCTGCTCGACGGGCTGTTCGAGCGCGGCGTCGCGCTGGTCACGACCTCCAACCAGCACCCCGACGCAGCTCTACGAGCACGGCCTGCAACGCGCGCAGTTCGAGCCGGCCATCGAGCTGCTCAAGCAGCACACCGAAGTCATCGAGCTCGCGGGCGAGCAGGACTACCGGCTGCGCACTCTGGAGCATGCCGGTGTGTATCACTGCCCGCTCGATGCGGAGGCGCACCGGCACCTGCTGGCAGGCTTTCGAAGGCGTGGCAGGAGAGCAGGGCGAGGACGATGTGGCGCTCGAGATCGAGGGGCGCACTATCCGAGCGCTGCGGCTCGCGCCCGGGACGGCCTGGTTCGAGTTCGCGGAGCTGTGCGAGGGACCGCGCGGCACGGCCGATTACATCGAGCTTGCTCGGCGCTACCATACGGTCTTGCTCTCGGGTGTGCCGCAATTTCACCCCGCGCATGGCGCAGAGCATGCGACGCTTTACCTGGCTGGTCGACGAGTTCTACGACCGCCACGTCAAGCTCATCATAGCGGCGGAGGTGCCCTTCGCAGCAGTTGCACGCCGGCATTCGAGGCTGCAGCGGAAGTCGAGCGCACCCGCAGCCGGCTGATCGAGATGCAGACCGCACAGTACCTGAGCAAGCCGCACCTGGCCTAGCCGGGGGTGTGCCAGCTATAGCTGGGCCGAACACGCAACAGGAGACCAACCATGACGAAGTTCAAGGCATTCCGGATCTTCAACGAAGAAGGCAAGGTTGTCTCGCGGCTGGTGGAGATGGCCCTGGACGAGCTGGATCCAGGGGAAGTGACGATCAAGACCGCGTTCTCGAGCATCAACTTCAAGGACGCGCTGGCGGCCACGGGTGCAGGCAAGATCATCCGGCGCTTCCCATGCGTAGGCGGCATCGACGGCTGCGGGGTGGTCGTCTCATCGAGCGACCCGCGCTTCAAGCAGGGCGATCAGGTCATCGCTACGTCCTACGACATCGGCGTCGCACATGACGGCGGCTATGCGCAGTACATGCGCCTGCCTGCCGGCTGGATTGTGCCCCTGCCCAAGGGGATGACCCTGTTCGACTCCATGGCGCTGGGCACCGCTGGTTTCACGGCCGGGCTGGCGGTGGTGCGCATGGAGCACGAGGGCCTCAAGCCTGCCAATGGGCCGGTGATCGTTACTGGAGCCACCGGCGGGGTGGGCAGTATTGCCATCGACATCCTGGCCGGCGCGGGCTACCACGTGGTCGCGCTCACCGGCAAGGAGTCGCAGAGCGACTACCTGAAGGGGCTTGGCGCCAAAGAGGTGATGCTGCGAAGCTCACTGGACCTTGCCAGGATCAAGCCCCTCGACAAAGCCCCTGGGCCGGTGCAGTGGACAACCTCGGCGGCGAAGTATTGGCGTGGCTCGCCAGCACCATGAATATCGGCGGCGCGTTGGCGAGCATCGGGCTTGCCGCGAGCCACACGTTCAACACTACTGTCATGCCGTTCATCCTGCGCGGGGTGAGTGTCCTGGGGGTAGACTCCGTCAATGCGCCGATGTCGGTTCGCCAGCAAGTCTGGCAGCGGCTGGCCAGCGATCTGAAACCGCGTCATCTGCAGGCGATGGTGACGAGCGTGGCGCTGGACGGCATGGCGCCGGTGTTCGAACAGATCCTCAACGCGCAGTTCCGGGGGCGCGCCGTCGTCGAACTGGGCGCCTGAGCGGCCAGGCCGCCAGGGCCGGCAGCCTGCGGCTTACTGATGAACCGCAGAGACGCAGAGGCGCCGAGGAAAAACCGCGGAGGCAGGAACTAACGGAGTAGAGTCTCGGGGTGGTCGAAGGTTGGGGAGGAGTCATGGCAGGCGAGTACCGGGCGTTTCACCAGCGGTCGATTCAGGATCGTGAAGGCTTCTGGGCGGAGCAGGCGCAGCTGGTCCATTGGCACAAGCCCTTCGAGCGAGTGCTCGATTTCAGCCGGCCGCCCTTCGCCAAGTGGTTTGTGGGCGGCCGGACGAACCTGTGCTACAACGCCGTGGATCGCCATCTCGCGGCGCGCGGCGACCAGAAGGCGCTGGTCTATATCTCGACCGAAACCGGCGAAGAGAAGTCCTATACGTTCCGCGAGCTGCATGCAGAGGTGAATCGGTTTGCTGCGGCGATGCGCAGCCTGGGCGTTGGAAAAGGCGACCGTGTCATCATCTACATGCCGATGATTGCGGAAGCCTGCTTCGCGATGCTGGCCTGTGCCCGCATAGGCGCGGTCCACTCCGTCGTGTTCGGCGGCTTCGCTTCGCACAGCCTGGCCACGCGCATCGACGACGCGCGGCCCAAGCTCATCGTCTCCTCCGATGCCGGCATGCGTGCCGGCAAGGCCGTCCCCTACAAGCATCTGCTGGACGAAGCCATCCGACTGGCCAGATTTCCGCCCGAGAAAGTAATCCTGGTCCACCGGGGCATCGATCAGAGCATGCCGACTGCCGCAGGGCGAGATATCGAATACGCTGCGCTGCGTGAGCGCAACCTGAACGTCGAGGTGCCGGTTGAGTGGCTCGAATCCAACGAGCCCTCGTACATCCTGTACACGTCCGGTACTACCGGCATGCCGAAGGGCGTGCAACGGGATGTAGGCGGCTATGCGACGGCGTTGGCCGCGTCGATGAAGTACATCTACTGCGGTGAGGCCGGGCAGACGATGTTCACGACATCGGACATCGGCTGGGTGGTGGGACACTCCTACATCATCTATGGACCGCTCATTGCCGGGATGACAACGGTGATGTACGAGGGTGTGCCGATCCGGCCCGATCCCGGCATCTGGTGGAAGATCGTGCAAGACAACCGGGTGCGGATCATGTTCTCGGCGCCGACGGCGGTCCGAGTGCTCAAGAAACAGGACCCCGCCTACCTCACGAAGTACGACCTGTCCTCGCTCGAGCACCTGTTCCTGGCAGGCGAGCCGCTCGACGAACCCACTCACCGCTGGATCATGGACGCGTTGGGCAAGCCGGTGATCGATCACTACTGGCAGACCGAGACGGGCTGGCCGATCCTCACCGCAGTGCCCGGAATCGAGAAGACGGCTATCAAGTTCGGGAGCCCCTCGTTCCCGGCGTTCGGTTACGACCTGCAATTGCTCCGGGAAGTCGATGCGACCCCGGCCGCCGACGAGGAGAAGGGCGTGGTCGGCATTGTGCCGCCGCTCCCGCCCGGGTGCATGAGCACGGTGTGGGGCGACGATGAGCGTTTCGTCAACACCTACTTCGGCACGTTCCGCACCAGGCAGGTGTACTCCACCTTCGACTGGGGGATCCGCGACGAAGACGGCTACTACTTCATCCTCGGGCGCACCGATGACGTCATCAACGTTGCCGGCCACCGCCTCGGCACACGCGAGATCGAAGAAGCGGTCCAGGCGCATCCCAACGTCGCCGAGGTGGCTGTTGTGGGCGTAAGCGATCCGCTCAAGGGACAGATGCCGCTCGCCTTCGCCGTGGCTGAAGGACTTGTCGAGAATCGCCACCCCGGAGCTTGCGGCTCAGCACGAGAAGGAAGTCATGGCGACCGTCGACCGGCAGCTGGGAGCGATCGCGCGCCCAGCCCGCGTGCACTTCGTGAATGCGCTGCCCAAGACGCGCTCGGGCAAGCTGCTCCGTCGCAGCATCCAGGCGCTGGCGGAGGGACGCGACCCGCGGAGACCTCACGACTTTGGAGGATCCTGCAACGCTCGACCAGATCCGCGCGGCTGTTACTTGCGTGGATCGTCAGCCGCGTTGACGTACTCGATGGGCGCGGACACCGGGCCCATGCCCATCTCCTGGATGATGACTTCGGTCTCGGCCCAGGCGAAGTGGTTCACGCCTGCATCGGTCGTGTAGTAATCACGCGGACCGAATTTCTTCAGCTTCGACTGATCGAAGGTGTCGCCCACGGCGGACCAGTAGTTGCCCTGCAGCACCGTGACCGCGCGTGCATCCTGGTGACGATGCGGCGGCAGCTTGTAACCTGCCGGGAACTTCACCCGGAAGATGTAGGGTCCGGGTTTGTCCGGACTGCCGTACAGCAGGAGCATCTGGGCACCCTGCGGGATCGACTTTGCGGCTGTCCATTCGAGCCCGGGTGCGACGATGGAGTCGTTCCCCTTCATCAGCATTTCCTGGTCGGCGCTGGCCGCAGCGCCGACCAGGGCCAGGCCCAGGACCGCCGCCCGTGCCAGCGCGTGGATTGTCTTCGTCACTCAAGACCTCCTGTTTCGAGAACGCGAAGGGCGGCGTCCATGCGCCGCCCTTCGCGTAGTGCATCGGCGCATCACTGCGTGCGGGGATCGTCGTCGGGATTGATGTAGGTCACCGGATTGTCGACCGGGCCAAACCCTACGACCTGCAGGATCAGCTCGGTCCGCGCCCACTGGAAGTGCGGGGTGTTGGCCGGGGTGACGAACATCGTCCCGGCCCCCAGCTCCTGCATCTTCATCGGATCGTATCGCTCCCCCTCGGCGTTCCACATGATGCCCTTGAGGATCGTGGTGACACGATCGTCCGGGTACTTGACGGGCGGGATCTTGTAGCCCGTCGGAACACGGATCCTGTACACGTAAGGCCCCGGCTTGGACGGATCACCGTAGAGATACATGATCCGCATGCCGTAGGGCATGGCCTTGTTCTTCTCCCATTGTTTGTCGCCGGGCACCACCGTGGTCATGCCGGATCCTGCATCCTGAGCGCGGGCAACCGGAGCCAGCCACACACCGAGTGCGAGGGTGCAGCCGAGCAACGAAACAAAGGCTTTGTGCAGTGTCTGCATTGAGCTTAGTCCTTCAATCAGCGTTGGGTCTTCGCTCCCCATTGTCCAGCGACGGCGTAATTATCGTTATCGTGCGCAATGTTAGCACGAAGGCCAGGAACGCCCGGGAGCGGGGGCCATGGTCTGAACGGGTACGCGCAACGGTTGCTGCGCCGCATGGCGTGTAGCCTGAACAGTTCCGTTTTTTAAGTATAATCGTATAGACCCTGTGAGTTGTGGCAGCCGCCGGCCTGTGGGCGAGCTGTGGCAACCCGCAGGGTTGTCCATCGCTCGTCCACAGGAAGCGCGCAGCGCTTAGCGGACCCCGCGCAGCGGGGCTGTCCACGAAATCCACAGGGTGCTCGTGGCGCATCAGGCTGAGCGTTTGATCGTCGGTTGATGGATTGAAACAGCGCCGCGCGTGCCTGATTCAGGCGCCGAGCAGCCTCGTTGTCGCTGATGCTGTTGCTTCGCGCTGCAAACCTGAGAGCGTGATAGCGGCTTTGAGGTAGCGCTCGGGTTCGGGCAGGCTGGCGAGCTTCTCCAGCGGCGTCATGACCCCTTTGCAGGGGTAGCGCTTCTTGCGCTTGCCCTTGGCATCGACGATCTCCTCGGCGAACAAGCAAGGCCGATGGAAATTCAGGTAGGGGTTGAGGTAGTCGCGGCAGAAGGCGTTGACCTCGGCGGCGAAGTGCTGCGGGATGTGGCTGTAGCCCAGGTGCTTGCGCACCACGGCGCCGTTCTTGGTTTCCACCAAGGCGTTGTCGTTGCAATGGCGCGGGCGTGACTTGGGTGAACTCCACGAGGAGCTTCTCGAGCATCTGGGCGACTTGGTGATTGATGTATTCGGAGCCGTTGTCGGCGTGAAAGCCCTCGATGCGGAAAGGAAAGGCCGCCAGCAGCGCTTCGACCACCGGCAGCAGGTAGACCTCGGAGAGTTTCTCGCAGGTGGCCACCAGTTGCCATTGCGTGACGCAATCCACGGCGTTGATGTGGTACAGGCCTTTGAGGCCGTCCTGATCGCCCTGATGCACGCTGTCGATGCGGATAAAGCCCGGGCGCCCCTCGGGCTGCGGGGCCTTGCGGATGCCGATCGCCACCTGGGTGGGGTGGGTCTTGTCCCATTGCCGGCGCCGATTGCGATAGCTCGCGCGCCCGCGCAGGTTGTACAGGTGCGCCACCGAAATGCGCGCCAAGTGCTCGTAGCGCCGATCGCCGTAGATCTCCAGGGCGCGTACCAGCACTCGCTTGGTGGCCGGTCCCGAGAGCGTCCCGTGCAGCGTGTCGGTCTGCGCCAGCAGCGCCACGTCCTGCTCGGTGTACACACGGACAAACCCGTGTGCCGGCCCGCGTAGCGTTTGACCAGGGGCGCCCCTTTCAGGCCACGCTTGAGCAGCCGCGTCACCTGCGCTCTCGAGTAGCCCGTGGTGTGCGCCAGATAGCGCCGCACCAGGCCCTTGTCCGCCCGCCCGAGCCCGCCGTAGCCAAAGCGGCGCAGCACCGCTGCGATGTGCTCGTAGCGTGCCTGGTCGTCTCCGGCCGGCTGGAATGCCACCCCGGCACTGCCATCCAGAAACGCCCTCAGCTGCGCCAGCGTTTTCAGCTTCGCATCGTTCATGTCGATCACCATGTCCGGGATGATCGACGGCCCGCTTACTCAGCTTCAGGCTCATACCTCGTTGGAAACACGGCTCCCGCTTCAGGCTCATACCATGTTGGAAAAGATCGCAGAGCTCGGCGGCCTGCTACTATAATTGGAGCGAGATCGAACCAGCCCATGACCCGATGCGCCGCCGTCCTGGCGACATTGCTCCTGTTGCTCTGCGCACGGCCGCTGGCCGCGTTTGACGGCATTCGTCTCACGCTGCTCGGTGGATCCGAGCAATCGGAGCAACGCGAGACTGTCGGCCCAGGCATCCTGGTCGAGGCAGGCGACGAAGTACTCCTGTTCGACTGCGGCGTTGGCTCCCTGGAGCGGCTGCGCGACTCGCGATTGCCTCTGCGCGAGCTGACGGCGTTATTCCTGACGAGCCTCGATTCCACGCGCGTCGGCGGCTGCGGCGAGTTGTTGGCTGCATGGCTTCGAAGCGGGGCGCAGCAGCCGCTGCCGTTGTGGGGACCAGGCGGCACCATCCAGGCGGTGCAGGCTTGGGTCGGCGCGGGCGGGTCCGGCGCACTCGAGGGCATCGATCCCCACGAGATCGCAGAGAACCTCGTCTACGACACCGACGACGTGAGCGTTACGGCGATCGTCGCCGATTCTCCGTCGCAGCCTCGCGCCTATGCGTATCGCGTGGACCATGACCGTCGTGCGGTTGCCTTGCTTGCCGGTGCACGCTACTCGGAGAATGTGGCGCACGGCGCAAGGGGTGCCCAGGTAGTGGCCGGCGACGTTGCCGCGGCCGCGCAAGAGGCGACGGCGGATCCTGGCGCGCGCGCGGCGCTGGTCGATCATGCTTCCCCGGAAGATCTGGGAAGAATATTGCGCGGGGCACGCCCCTACCTGGGCCTGTACTCGCATCTGCAGCTGTTCGGCGTCGGGGTGGAAGAGGTCGTGGCCAGGACGCGACGCTACTATCGCGGTCCGCTGCACATCGGTCACGCCCTCATGATCGTCGAGATCCAGAACGAGGTGCAGATCCGCTCGACACCTTCCGACGGTCTGCGCCAGTAGGCTTGCACTGCTGTCGCCCGAGAGCGTCACTCGGCTGGCGGATCGAACGCGGAATCGAACTTGCTTGTCGCGCGCGCCCGCGCACGCTCGAGTTGGCGCCTTTTTTTGCTCGCAACATGGAGTTGGAGCTTGCTACAATGCGACCCTCCTTCGGCGCGCACTCGAAGCGGCCGATTTGATCCATCGGGACGCGAGCTCGACAACCACGCGAACGGTGTATGTGGATGTGGAGCCTCGACACAGGCGAGGGCCGGTCCAGAAGAGCCAACCTCGGATTCGGCGTTGAGGGTGTCTTTCAAAAGAGAAAGGAGACTAGATGAACAAAGCAGAGTTGGTGGAAGCGATTGCGAAGAAGACCGGGGGCACCAAGGCTTCAGTAGAAGGAACGCTGGATGCGCTCATGGACACGGTGACCTTGGCTCTGGGCAAAGGTGATCCCGTCGCGCTGATCGGTTTCGGTACGTTCTCGGTGTCCAAGCGGGCCGCTCGCAAGGGCCGCAACCCCGCAACCGGCGTGGAGATCAAGATCCCTGCATCCAAGGTCGCGAAGTTCTCGGCTGGGGCCAAGCTCAAGAAGGCCGTCAACAAGCGCTGACGCGCGAGGACCAGATTTCTGGAAGAGGGCGCCCGTCGGGCGCCCTCTTTGACTTTTGTAAGGGCGTTTTCTTGATAGGCAGCGAGAAGCAATGGCGGAGAGAGCGGGACAATCCGCCGAAGGTTGATTGCGGCGCAGGCTAAACCTTCAGGTCAAGCGAAGTGTGCCGAAGCCAATCGGAACCCGCGGCGGGTTCGAAAGCCCGGCAACGAGTCATCGCGAAGCGATGGCGGTGGGCACAGTCTTCCGCGAACCTTATCTCCGCCCGTAAATTCCCCCATTCAGGGAAAAGTGCAGGGAAAACTCGCGCTTTTGACGGCGACAAGATCCGCCTCCAATCCGCGAACCCCCGCGTTCAAGCCAGTCTCCCGTTCGTTCTGCCCATTTATCGTGCAAATTCGAACAGGGAACTCGAAGCCCGTATCAGGGAATTAATCAGCGGTCGAATACCGCGCTCCTGGTATAGCGCAAGCTGACGGCGCAAAGAGAGGTTCTCAGTTTCCAGCGATCGCCGCGGTCGGAACGAGAACCCAACCAGGCAGACGACGTCGCCCGAACCCCCCAAAACGATCCGAAGAAAAGCGATCACGGGCCGATCATGCCACAGCTGCACTCGGGCTACTAGGCAAACCAGCCGCGCTGATCGAATTATTGCGGACCACAAGAGGCCAGGGGCCTTCCTTGGGGGTCAGCAACGCTCTCCCCCGCCGCGAAAGAGCGCACCGAGTTGCTCCAGCGCATCCGCGAGGAGCGGGCAAAGCGCGCCCAGCAAGTTCGTCCGGCAGCGTGAGGTTCGCAGCCTGCGTGTGCGCATCGTGCGAGAAATGGATTGGAACCGGCGCCCACGGTGATCCTATTGCTCGCACGATGCCCCCACCGTCTCCAGGTGATCGTGGCTTACCGCAAGGCACCCTTCGTGGGGTTGGCTCTGGGCTTTCTGGTCCGTCAACTCTCGCAGACAGCCGCTGGTCGTCAAAGTGCTCCGGAACCGTGAGAACGGTTTAGGATCCCATCCCCCCACCTGAGGGCCAGCATCAGGCCGAGCAAGCCGGCTCCGAGAAGCGCAAACGTCGACGGTTCCGGAATCGGCGCGAACAGCGTCGGCGATCCGACCAGTACGTTGCCCGTGAAGCTGGGCAGGGTGTCGAGCACGGTGACGTCGAACGGTTCGACCGGCGGGAGCGTGAGGCCGCTCGGGTCCTGGAACGTGATAAACGGCGTCTGGGCGATCAGGCCGTTGCTCACGGGGATGATCTGGCCGGGCGTGAACGCAACGGACTGTGCCAGGAAGGCGTTGACGTCGAACGTCGCCTGCAGGGCGAGCGCCGGGTCGACGGGAAGGAACGAGGGCAGCTGGAACGGCTCGAGCGGCAGCATGCTCGTGGTCTTGAACCTTCCGTTCTCGACCACCCGCTTGCTGTTGACGTCGAGCTTGATGGTCACGATTCTCCGGGTCTTGCTCTGCTGCGGGACCTCGACCGCGACCTTGCCGTCGTTGTTGGTGTCGTTGATCGGGGTCGACGAGAGGAGCTTGTTGTTCTGGTCGTAGGTGTTGACCCCGGCTTGGCTGCCCTTCTTCATGCCGGTGATCTCGACGATTCCGGCCCCTGCCAGCGAGGGGATCGACACGGCCGCGAGTACGACCAGCAGCGCTCGAAACGGTCTCATGTATCCCGAGTGGAGCACGGGCGCGGGCGCCTGCTCCCACAGCGGGGGACCGCGGGCGGGGGCGACCACGGGGGGAGGGGTGGTGGGCTCGCCCAGGTAGGTGAGGATGGAGTGGATCACCGGGGCGTCGGTGACGAGGGCAAGGATGCGCATCTCGGTCCCGCACCGGGTGCAGCGCAGGGGCAAAATCTCGTGAGAGGCGCGCCAAGAGCAGCGCCCAGAGATAGCGCGCCGGCGAGCGCTCGGGGTGCTGCGCGGGATGGGCAGCCGGCAGCGGCGGGCTGGGCGGGCCTGCCCAAGCGGTGACCTGCGCCCGAGCTGCTCGAGCCGCTCCAGGGCGAAGGGCGGGCGAGCGCAATAGCGTAGCAGCCGCTCCAGGCCGGCGCGATCGCGGCCCTCGATGCGCACCGGTTCATCTTTTAGGCCCGGTGTGCTCCGCAGAAATCCCATCCGGGAGGAGTACCGCCGCCGGTAGGCCTGGATTCGCAGGGTGTGGCATCATCAGCGTATGATCGCCCTCACCAAGATCGCGGCTCGTCTGATGGAAGACGTCGTCCGGTGGGTGGTGCTTCTTTTCCGTTCGACCGGGTCGGTCCAAGCCGAGAATCTCTTTCTTCGCCGCCAGCTGGCATTGTTCGTGGAGCGTGGCGTGCGACCATCTCGGATGGATGTCGCAACCCCGGCTACGGCCACGGCGACGTACAGGGTGATAAAAGGAAGGCCGTCCCCCAGCAACGGATCGAGAAGCATGCGAGCCCCTACCGCAGCCGCCGCCGCTGCAAGCGACACACCGTAGGCAGCGACCAGCCTTCGGACATCCATGTCGGCGCTAACTTCGGTGCACCACCCTCACCCGCTAACGTTTGCGTAGTCGCTTTGCGTTCTTTCTTACCCGGGCATGAACAGGCTTGAGTCCCTTTTGGACAAGCCGAGCGACAGTGGTCGAGATCTGCGGCGTGGCTTGAGCCGAGTTGGCAATCGTGGCGCGGGCCAGTCTGGCTTGCCCCGCCACAGATTGTGCGGAGGTGAGGCTGGACGCGAGTGATATGGTCGCCGCAGCACCTGTCAGGAACTGCTTGAACGCAAGGACACTCAGCTGCTGGTTTAGTCTGATCACACTGAGTGCCATTGCCTGAGCCGATTCCGCGGGCGCAGAGATCTTTTCTCCGATCATCAAGGAGAGCTCACGCTGGTCCCGTGCGTTTGGTGTTGGGCCCTCCAGGGCGAGGTTCGCACGATGACCGATGACCTGTGCCGAAGCCAGCATCATTTCGCCGGTTTTGAACGCCAGTTCGCTCCAAATCAGGAACGGATGACCGGACAAGTTGAAAAGGGTGGGTCGTTTCATTCCTACTTCCTATAGATATGGAGGGGTTCAGCGTGGTCCCGCTGACGCTTCTAAAGCACGGCGGGAGAGGTCACATGTCGATGTAAGTTCTGGGCCAGTCTAGATCCACGCAATCCAACCATCCGTCGACGGTACAGAACCCGCCGCTCAGCCTGCATGGCTTGAACAGTGAGAGGCGCAGGCTTGGGTCGTTGTTTGCCGTTGGATGCCATCAGGACTTTACCGAACCCTGAAGCTTTGAAGACGCGGGTCGAAGACTGCGCACAGTGGCGGGGAATTGCAGGTGTCGGCTTTCTCGGCGTATCACGCTATAAAGGATGAAGGCGAACACCAAATTCGCGGCCACGGCAAGCAGGAGTGCGGTGCTCGCCGCCACACCAATGCCGATGAGCCACAGTACCACTGCACCCATGAGCCCCAGCCACGCGCTGACCAGCAAGACTGCAGCCATTACCCCGGCGGCAATCATAGTCACCAAGCTCTTGCCGGCTAGCTTCGTCTTCAGCGCTGCGAGCGTCAATTGTCGTGCGCGACCCCTCGCACCTCCCGCCACAGTGACTGAGCATCGTCCAAACCCCGAATCGCCCGGCGAGGCACTGCCGGCCGCGGCAGCCTCGCCGTTCCCCTCAATCGCGTTCGAGGCTTGCATTTGCGGTGGATACTTCTAGTGGGAGCCCCAGCTCAGGAGCCGGCTCAAGAGAAAGCCGGCAGCGATAGCGATGCCGAGCGATGCCAGAGGCTTGTCGCGCACGTAGCCGCGGCACTGCTCCATCCCTCGCATCTGGGCATCTTTCAACTGCTCGCCCTTGACGCCAAGAGTATCCGCTGCGTGCCCCGCTGCGTCGCCGATTTTGTCTACGGCTTGGTGCGCCCCGGAGGCAACGCGGTCCACCATTGGCCGCGTAGCATCTGAAACCTTGTCTATGACGGCATGTGCTCCGGCGCTGGCCTGGTTGACCGTGAGCGAGACGGTGCGGCTGGATTCATTTGGACTTTGCGTCCCTTGCCCTGCTGGTTCCATGATGATCTCCTGTATCAAAAACCACTGACCAATTCAACAGCCCTCTGGAGTTAGCTCGGCGGCGCAGCACTGTTCTCACCCAATAGCTGTTGCATGCGCTCGGCGAGGCGTGCACCCAATTGGTTCATATCGAGCTTCGTGTTTCGGGCCTTTGGAAACATCTCGTTCTGCTCTTCCTTGACGTGATGCTTCACAAACTCGGACATCACTTTGATTTTTGCGTAGAACATCTCGCCGTTTGGCTTCACGCCCTCGACTTGCGGATAAGGGATTTGAGACTGGCGTGTTCGACAAGAGCCTCCGGTACCAGCTCCGTATCCTTCATTGCCTGCTTGACCGCCGGGTAGAAGATCTCTTCTTCGATCTGAGCATGCACCCCAAGTTCTGTGCGTTCGACCACGGCGACTGCGACGACAAACCCAGTCCAACGCCGAGTGTGAGAAGAATCAGAGAAAGAGACGCGGAGGCAAAACCGCCGGCGATGATGGGGGCCCAAGATACGTCCGACGAGAGGTTTTCGACCTCCCCGGTCCGATAGGTAGTTCGTTCTGCCAAAGGGTTCATGCAGTGGCTTCCTGGGTCGAGCGGGCTTCGGCGCTGGGCGCACAGCCTCTACGGAGGCAGTGTGGTGCGTCTATCTACTACAACGTTTGTGTCCGATGAGTGTAGAGCTGTGGCGCACAGAGCGTGCCCATAGGGGCTGACGACGGACCACAACCCAACAAGGCTGCGACAGTCGCCAGCGTACTGGTTCCACAGCAGCGAAACGCGTGTAAATAGGGGCGTGTTGGCGGTAGGAATTACATCGTCGCCGACTTGCATCGTGCAGATCAAACCAGAACCGATCCCGCACGGCCACTTGCCGCAGATAATTGAGCCGCAGTTAACCCCGATCAGTCCGCTGGCACTTGGCCTTGAAGGGTAGGAGGAGTGCAAGACTCCCGATGTGATCGTGCCGCCCCTACGGGTCGCCGGATGGCTTGTTTGACGTCAGAACCTTCTCTGACTCGGTCATGGTGGAAGCGGATAACGATTGCGAGGCCTCGCCTTGGTGTCGCGCGTAGGAGCCTTTCAGGCAATGCGGTGGATGGCGAATCTCGCTCTTGAGCAGTCATTGGAACGCCGCATCGGGTGGCTCCGAACATCCAAGACCTGCCATCGAAATAGAGTCTATGCTGGGGCAGCCGGCCATAGAAAGCCAACGGAGGAAACACACCACTGCGCATCAAACGAGCCAGCGCCCGCGACGCGTGATACGTTGGATTTACTATCGGTTCACGAAGAACGGTCGAACGATACGAGCGGTTGCATACGGCGCGATAAAGTACGCCATCTCTCGCGTAGACAACCGCCGGCTTCCGACATCGCCTTGCAGGAGACACTGTTCAGCCTGCATCGATTGTTCCTGCGATTGGCAAGCGGACGATGAACTCGCTTCCCTTACCCGGTCCCTCGCTGCGCGCCTCGACGCTGCCGCCGTGTAACTCCACCAACCCCTTGACCAGCGACAGGCCGATCCCGAGCCCGCCCTGCGACCGCAGCAGCGCGTCCGTTGCCTGCCAGAAGATCTCGAAGATATGCGGCAACATTTCGGCGGCTATCCCGATGCCGCTGTCGCGCACCGATATGATCGCTTGATCCGCGTCCTGCCCGGCAGTCAGCCAGATGCTGCCGCCTTTCTCGGTGTACTTGGCGGCATTGTTTAACAGATTGGCGAACGCCTGCGCGAGCCGCATTGCATCGACCTGCAGGTAGATCGGCTCCGGCCGCACATTCACGAAAAGCTCATGGCCCGCGGCCTCGATGCCGGGCCTGCTGCTTTCCAGCGCCGCCTCCAATACCATGGCCAGTTCGCAGCGTTCCTTGCGCAGTTCAAGCGTTTGGCGCGATACGCGGGACGCGTCGAGCAAGTCGTCGAGCAATCGCGCCATCGTTTGCACCTGGCGGTCCAGCACGCCCAGGGGCCAGGCCGATTGCAAGCCAGAGGAAGATTTGAGGATATGCACAGCATTGCGGATCGGGGCCAGCGGGTTACGCAGTTCGTGGGACAGAACCGCCAGAAACTCGTCTTTCCTGCGGTCGGTCGCCCGCAGTTCTTCCTCCAGCTGCCTACGTTCGGTGATATCCCAGCTTACCCCCAGCATGCGCATCGATTCGCCCCCGGGGAATAGCTTTGCCTTGGAGGCGATCCACCGAGTTTGTCCGTCCCGCCTCAGGATGCGAAACTCGGTGTCCAGTTCCGACCGTTCGGCGACAGCTCGCAAGTGATCGGCTTCGACGCGAAGCTGGTCGTCCGCATAAACGGTCGCTCTCCAGTCGTCGTAGCGGCCGCTGAATCCTCCCGGAGGGAACCCATACACCTCCTCCATGGTGACGGACCAACTCATCGCTCCGGTCAGGATATTCCATTCGAACGTGCCGATGCGGCCCGCCCGCTGCGCCAGTTCCAAGCGTTCTTCGCTTGCGCGCAGGGATTCCTGGGTGCGCTGCAACTCCCGGTAGTGGCGCTGCTCGCTCTGGTCCCTGATGATGAGGCACGATCCGAGCACGCCTTCTTGCGTCATACTGACGCCGAGGAAGGCGGGCACGACGGTGCCGTCAGCGCGTTGCAGGGTGACTTCGCCCTCGACCTCGGCGTGCTGGCCGTCACGGAGCAGGCTTTCAAGAAGCCGCTGGCTATCTGGAGCGGCGAAGCGATGGATGGGCTGGCCGAGCACAGAGTGAAGTGGCTGCCGGAGCAGGTCTATGAAGCGTGCGTTGCAGTAAATGATCTGGCCGTCGGTCGTTAGGGTCGCCGCGCCTTGATGCATTTGCTCGACCAGCAGCCGGTAGGGCTTGTCGGGCAGCTCCAGGGTATATACCCGCTCGCCGCCTGACTCGACAAATAGGGCATCGGCCTCACCGGCCTGCAATGCCCGAACGGCATCCTCGGCATCCTGGAGCCGCACGCGTAGCTCCCGATTCTCTTGCAACAATAGGTCGATGTCTGGAGTCCTCACCGACGGTCCGATGGTGTGCGTTTACTTCTGCGCCGAACGCAACTGCAGCCCTACCAGCGTGCGTTCCACATTGGAAAGATCGCCAATCACCTTGCGGATCGGCTCGGGCAATTTGCGCACCAGCGTGGGAATGGCGATGATCTGGTCGCCCTTCGCAAGTTGCGGGTGCACTAGCAGGTCCACCACTTCGATATGGTATTTGCCGGGCAGGTGCTCTTCGCACAACTTGCTGAGGTTCTCGAAGGCGGCAACGGACTTGCTCGTCTTCCCCGCGACGTAGAGGCGTAAGTTCCATTCTTCGGCGTTCGCTGAACCGGTCAGCTCGTCCAGCGGCTGAGGGGGCTTCGGGTGCTGTTTCATTTGCGTGCTCCTTGAGAGCTAGTTCGACGGGGCCGGGTGCCTGAACCCTCGACCGCTACGTCGGCCTTGCGGCTGCGCGCCATGCTGGCCTTGCTCTCCCGCTCGCAATTCGCGTCGATCTGTTCCCGGGCGACGAGCAGCTTCAGCGCGTCCTCCTCCGCCTCGAACTGCGCGCGCAAGGCGGCCATCTGCGCCTCAAGCGCAAGGCGCTTGCGCTCCAATTCACGTTGCCGCCGCTCGAATTCCTGCTGCCGATGCTGACTCGCCGCTTGCTCGCGAGCCTCCTGGGCGAGCCGCATGGAGCCCGTCAGCACGCCTTCCGGTCCGATGTAGACGTCCTTGAGTTCCACGCCGTGGTCGGTCAGGAGAAACTCGCGCACCTGGTTGGAATGGGCCATCCCTCGCGACTTAAGAATGTGCAGGCCGCGATTTCGCTCGCCGCCCAACTCGATGTCGCGAAGCAGGAGCCAGGTATCGATCAGCGACGATATGCCGGCCTGGCTTCCTTCCCGGGCGCTTCCGCTGTGGACAAGGCTGGTCAACACTGCCGTAATCTGCCGGGACTTGAGAAAATCGATGAGGCGCATGAGCATGGCTTCAGTTTCGGCAGAAGTGCTCGTCCCCAGGAACGTGCTGATCGGATCGACGATGACCATCCGGGGCTCGAATTCATTGACCAGTTTGTGCAGCGTAGCCAGATGCATTTCCAGGCCGTAGGCGCTGGGGCGGGTGGCATAGAAACGCAAAAGGCCTTTCTTGAACCAAGATGCCAGCTCCAGGCCGATGGACCGCATGTTGCGAGCCATCTGGCTCTCTGATTCCTCGAAGGCGAAGTACAGGCACCGTTCGCCGCGCAGGCAGGACGCGTTGGCAATGTAGGCCGCGAGGCTCGTCTTACCGGTACCGGCCGTCCCGCTGACAAGCACGCTGCTGCCGCGGTATATGCCTTCTCCCTCGAGCATGGTGTCGAGCCGCGGAATGCCGGTCGAGATACGCTCGTTGGATGCCACTTGGCGCAGGCCAACCGAAGTGATCGGAAGGACCGAGATGCCGTTCTCGTCGATCAGGAACGGATATTCGTTGGTGCCATGCAGGCTGCCGCGGTATTTGACGATGCGCAGCCGTCGGGTCGAATACTGCTCGGAGACGCGATGGTCCAGAACGATTACGCAGTCGGACACGTACTCCTCGAGCCCCTGGCGGGTCAGCGTGCCGTCGCCGCGCTCGCCGGTAATGATTGCAGTGACCCCCTTGTCCTTGAGCCAGCGAAACAGGCGTCGCAGCTCCGCACGCAGGACAGCCGTGTCACCCAGGCCGCCGAAGAGCGTCTCGATGGTATCCAGCACGACGCGCTTAGCGCCGATGGAGTCGATGGCATGGCTGAGGCGGATGAACAAGCCTTCGAGATCGTATTCACCGGTCTCCTCGATCTCGGAACGCTCGACGTGGACGTAGTCCAGCAGCAGTTTGTTTTCAGCGGCCAGTTGCTCCAGGTCGAAGCCGAGGGAGCGCACATTCTGCGCCAGTTCCTCGGCCGTCTCCTCGAAGGCCACGAAGACACCGGGCTCGTCGAACTCGGTGGCGCCGCGAACCAGGAATTCGATGGCGAGAAGCGTCTTGCCGCAGCCCGCGCCGCCGCAGATGAGCGTCGGACGACCGCGCGGCAATCCGCCGCCGGTGATTTCATCGAGGCCCTGGATGCCGGTGGCCGCCTTGGGCAGCGAAGGGTGCGTGGCGCTGTGGCCGGTCTTCGCTTTGCTCATGCCCCCTCCACTTTGTGTATGCGTACTTGCCTCCGCATGTGGGAGCGAGACCGGAGATGAGTTTCTAGAACGATAAGAATAGGGCTCTCTAAGCGCTCAGTAGCTCCCCGGCGCACCGATACGGAACAAATGACTGGCGGTATCGCGATGAAACTAACCGCGCCGTGATCATCTCCCGGATGCCGCGGTCCTGTGGGCGGAGACACATGAGCCTGCTCGTCGGACCAAGGATGTTAGGTGCTTAATCTAACATACTCATGGGCGCCTCGGGGTCAGCTCGCCAGCTGAAGGTGGGGCCCTCTCCCGCGCCGCCGACGCGCCCCGCTCTGCATGCCGCCGACCCGCTGACGCTCGCGCTACTACCGTGCGATGAAGAGGCCACGCCGGTTCGCCGCGCTGGCCAACGATCGACGAAGTCACCGCGGCTCTCCCCGGCGCGCCACAGCGACGCAAAGGTAGCCGTCGCCAGTGCGCTGTACCTTCAACAGGTCGTCGTAGGGCTCATTGTGCGACTGACTAGCGGCTGGCAGGCTGAAACGCACGACAGCCAACGGCAAGATGGCAGCATGGGGTGATCGGGGAGTCTCATGGCCGTTGACCTCCAGGATTAGTGCTGAGCGGCGGGATGCCGTCGGGCACTGGCCAGTAGAGCCCATTCAAAAACCAACGTTTCACATGCATCCACATCGGCCTGGAGGACGTAGCGGTGTGCCGCCCTCAAGCCCTGCAGTCCCTGCGGTTGCCGATGAAGGACAACTTCGGCTTCCTCTCTGTTCGGGTCGGGAGCCATCTGGGCAGACGACCGAGGTGCGCGATTAAGCCTAGGCCGCCACGCCCACCACGAATCGGTTTATCGGGTCACTCGCGAAGCCCTCCCGCAGCATTTCAATGGAGAGTACGGCCGCTTCTCTCGTCTAGGGCACGCACTAGTTCAGCCGGGTCCACTGGCTTCACGAGATGGACATCGAAGCCGGCCTCTTTGGACTTTTGCTTATCCGCGTCTTGGCCCCAGCCTGTGATTGCCACGATCCGCAACGGATCGCCCTTCCTCAGGGCACGCAGCCCTCTAGCGACCTCGTAGCCATCGGCACCGGGCATCCCGATATCGAGTAACACGATATCAGGGTGGAAATCCACCGCAATCTTGAGCGCCTCAAGACCGTCATGCGTGACGCACGTCTCGTGTCCCAAGGACTTAAGCAGCATGCTCAACATCGCCGCGGCGTCGACATTGTCATCCACCACGAGAACGCGCCGGGGCCCGCTGGATTCTACGTGCGCCTCGGGCGCACCAGGCTCACCTTCCGAAGCCAAGGCCGTATCCAAGAGTGGAATTCGAAACGTAAATTCGCTTCCCTTACCCGCTCCTTCGCTGTGAGCCTCCAGGGAGCCTCCGTGCAGCTCTGCAATCCGGCGCGCGAGGGCAAGACCCACGCCGAGACCTCCGCCCGCCTGGAGGACGGATTGAGGACCTTGCACGAACATCTCAAAGATGTGGCCGATGATGTCAGGCTCTATTCCACGACCGTTATCGCGCACACGTAGGGATACTGCTCCTCCTTCGACCTGGCCTGTCACCGCGATGCTTCCACCCTCCGGTGTGTAGCGCGCCGCGTTGTTCAGAAGATTCGCCACCAGCTGCGTCAAGCGCTGCGCGTCGCCCTGAACGAGGAGAGGGCGTTCAGACAACTCGAGACTTAGCCTATGCGTGCGCGCTTCCATCAAAGGCGTGGCAGTCTCAACCGCGGCGCGGATAACGTCAGCCATATCGACTGGCTTTTGCTCGATACTCAAGGCTCCTTGGGTGACGCGCGAGATTTCCAGGAGATCATCGACGATGCGAGTGAGCTGAGCGCTCTGCCGGTCGATCGTCTCGACCATGGCTCTCTGTGCTGGATCGGCACCCTTAGCCAGTAGCTGCACCGCATAACGGATGGGAGCGAGCGGATTTCGCAGCTCATGGGCCAGCATGGCGATGAACTCGGTGACGTTTCGCGCCGCCTGTTCCAGGTCTTGGACTTGCCGACGTTCGCTGAGGTCCTGGGTCACCTTGGCAAATCCATGCAAGCGTCCCTCGGAGTCCGATAGACGGGTTAGGACGGTTCTCGCCCAGAAGCGCTGACCATTCTTTTTGTACCGCCAACCTTCCTGCTCAGCTCGCCCCGTTCGCCGCGCTGCGGCGAGCTCTTCCCATGGCTTGCTCGCGGCTCTGTCCTCAAAAGAATAGAACTGCGAGAAATGTCTGCCGATGATTTCATCCCGCGTATAGCCCTTGATGCGTTGAGCCCCTGCGTTCCAGCTCGTCACGATGCCAGCCGGGTCAAGCATGTAGATAGCGTAGTCCACTACCCCGTCGACGAGCAGCCTGAACCGCTCCTCGCTCTGACGTAGCGCTTCCTCGTGCCGCTTCCGGTCGGTCAGATCGCGGGTGATCTTCGCGAAAGCCACGAGCTTCCCGTTGTCGTCTCGCAGCGCTGTGATCACCACGTTAGCCCAGAAGCGCGAGCCATCCTTGCGAATGCGCCAGCCCTCATCTTCGAATCGGCCTTCCTGGGTCGCGACCTTCAGTTCGTGCGCGGGCCAGCCGATCTGTAGCGCCTCGGGTGGGTAGAAGATTGAGAAGTGCCGGCCGATGACTTCCTCGGCCGCGTAACCCTTGATGGCTTCCGCACCGGCATTCCAGGTCAGCACTCGCCCGTCTGGGTCGAGCATAAACAGGGCGTACTCCCGCGTTTGGTCGATCGCGAGCCGGTATAGCGCTGGGTCTACCTTTGGACTAGCCGCGGCCATTGGACCCTATCGCAAGCTTCATTGCAGTAGTTCATCCAGCGCCGAAATGGTCGTGCACTGTGCGCTTCGGTCCGCTGGCCGCCATCGCAGGCTTGAGCACAACCTTGGTCCAGCCCTCGTGCCGCGCATTGAAGTGTTCGTAGGCACTCGGCGCGTCCTCGAGCGGCAGCTCGTGGGAAATGATGAAAGAGGGCGACGCCTTGCATTCATAGATCAGATTGCAGAGGCGGCGGTTGTACGCCTTAACTAACGCTTGGCCGGTGCCCATCCTCAGCCCTTTGCTCCAGAACTCCCCGAAGTCGAAGGCGATTTCACCGTGCTTGGCGAGCTTGTCCGGTCCTTTCGGGTCCTCCGGCACGAATACCCCCCCACGCCCAGGATGCCGGTCGACCTCACTGACTTCACCAAGTCGTTCATGGTCATGTTGGGATGCCCGCGTCCGCGTGGATCGTACGCTTGGTAGCCCACGCACTCGCAGCCCTTGTCGGCACCTTCGCCTTTCGTGAGCTCCAGAATCTGCTCGACATGGTCTCCCTTGGAATCGTCGATCGGAATTGCGCCAGCCCATTGCGCGAGCTTGAGCCGGTCCAGAAGCCGGTCCACGACCATGATCTGGCTGGCGCCCTTGAGCTGCGCGCAATAGGCCGCCATCAGTCCAACCGGCCTGCGCCGTAGATCACTACCGATTCGCTGGCTGCACCTGCGCCAGCTCCGGGCGTGGTAGCCGGTCGGGAAGATATCGGCGAGCATCACATAGTCGTTCTCCTTCTCCCGCGCATCCTCAGGCAGGACCAGGCAGTTGAAGTCTCCATGCGGCACCCGCAACAGTTCGGCCTGGCGGCCCTCGTACGGTCCCATCTCCGCGTAACCGTAACCGGCACCGGCGGATCCTGGATTCATGGTGAGGCAGGCGCTGGTGAGGCCCCGCTCACAATTCTTGCAGGAGCCGCACGCCACGTTGAACGGGTTGCAGACACGATACCCCACCTTCACCCGCCACGCCGCCTTGCCGCATTCCACCACCTCGCCGAGGTTTTCGTGACCAATGATCCGTCCCTTTTCTAAGCTGGTGCGACCTTCGTACATATTGCAGATCCGATCCGCAGATGTTCGTCGTCGTGATGCGCACCAGTACATCCGTGGGGTCTTCTTGGCATCGGGCAGTTCCTTCACCCTGACGTCGCGCTGTCCGTTGTCCACAAGTGCTCTCAACACGGTCTCCGATACTGTTTCGTTACTCCCCGCGTTGGCGTAACGCGCCCTCGACCACCTTGGCGGTGACAATCGGCCGGGTCGCTCATAGCTGTCGCATGTATGCCACCAGTGCGGCCTTCTCCTGTTCGCCCAGCTTGAGACCGAGGATGAGGTTGAAGTATTCCACCGTATCCTCCAGCGTCATCAGCCGCCCATCGTGCAGATATGGAGGCGAGTCCTTGATCCCGCGGAGGGTAAATGTCTTGATGGGACCGTCGGCACCGTTGGTTTGTCCGTTGATCACGCTGGGTTTGTAGAACCGCTCCGCCTTCAAATCGTGCATCTGCTGATCCATGAAGGCGGGCCCCGCATGGCACTGGGCGCAGCGGCCTTTACCGAAGAAGACCCGTTCGCCCATCAACTCCTGCGCCGTTGCCTGGGTCGGGTCCAGCCTCGCGAACACGTCGAGCTTTGGTGTCGGCGGGAAATCGACGATGTTCTGCATCTGCGCCATGAGCGCAACCTGGTTCGTGCGATTGGGCTGATGGGTGCCCTTCTTGTCCGCCGAGACATGATCGCCATTGAAGTACGCGGTACGCTGCTCGAACTCGGTGAAGTCCTCCACGGAGCGCAATGAGCGCTTGGAACCGTGGATCTGTTGATTGAACAGTCCACGCAGGCTGGTCGTGTCCAGTCTGAAGCGCCGGTCTTGGGGCCGGGTGTCCGGATTCAGATGGAAGGCCCCGTTGCTGTGGAAGTTGGTGTGGCAGTCCAGGCAGGCGACGCCAAATTGAGGCTCGGAGACCTTGCGGTCGTCGGTCTGGTTGAACTCTTCCTGAGGAAAGGGCGTCAGCAGCAGCCGCAGGCCCTCCATCTGCACCGGGGTCAGAACGCCGTTCATCAGCTGAAAGAAGTTCTTGATAGTCAGGACCTGCCCTTTGGAGACGTCGCCCAGCTCAGGACGTGTGGTGAGGAAGATCGGGGGTGGAAACTCAGGCAGCAAATGGTCTGGGAGGTCGAAGTCGACGTCGAACCTTTGGAGGGAGCGGTGTTCGCGCTTGTCGATCTCGTCGATCTGGAACTGGGGAAACACCTGCCCCCCGGTCTCATGCTTGACATGCGGCAAGGGCAGGAACCCCTTCGGGAATGCGTCAGCCGCCCGGATCTCTTCGGGAGTCATCTTACTCAGCTTCTCCCAGGTCATGCCGGGCGGTACCTTGACCCGCACCCCCTCCTGCACCGATTTGCTTCCGCCTGCCATCTTCATCTTGGAGGGACGATCGCTTAGGTCGTAGCGCTCATCCAATAGCGACCGCTGTCGGTGCATCACGCGGGGCTTATTCTTCTCGTCTCGCGCCTTGACCGTCTCGAACGTCTCCTCCGGGACGCTCTTACGGTACGTTCCGACGATGCCTTCTTTGTCGGTCGCGAATTCCGCACCGGGCGCGGCCAAAGTCATCGATGAGCAAAGGATGGAGCAGGCTACTACCGCTAGGACGGGGGATAGGGTAGGCATTTGCGAAGACCTCGTGCACGTCAAAAGCTGGTGGTTGCGACCGACACCAGTCGGCTGCCTTACTACTGTCCAGCACGGGGCATGCCGTTGCAGCTAGCCGCCAACCCGCTATCCAGCCCACAAGGCCGGGACACTGGACGCAGGAGTTCAACCGCTACACGCAAAAACTACCTGCTTCGGTGTAGGTATCGTACTGGATGCGCTTCAATTGCTCGGCGGCCTGCTCTGGCGCGTCCTTCAGTGGCTTCTCGCCCCTGGCGGCACGCTGTTCTTCGACCTCTTGAGACGCCTGCCAGAAGAACAGATAGGGGCTGATCGTCGTGCCGAAGACTGCTACCACCGCTACCACGTACGCCGATTCGAACGAGATCGAGGGGAACACGGTCTCGTAGACAACCTGTCCCCAGGGGATCGTGACGACGAACGGGGTGACCACGTAGGCGAGGAGCGCCAGGGTGAGCGCCTTCAGGATAGGCGAGTAGCGCGGGAAGGGCACGAAGACCTGCAGCGCCACGGACACGACGCCGAACCCTACTGCGTACAAGTGAGCGGGGCCGCCGATGAGAAGCTTCAACGCCGCGCCCATCGCGCCAATGTCTGCAGCGATGTTAATGGTGTTGGCGAGCAACAGCAGGGCGACAATCCCATACAACAGCCAGGGTGGATAGTGCTTGCGGATGTTGGCGGCAAGGCCATTACCGGTACCCGAACCTGGCCCCGACCTGCGAGTAGGTCGCGATGCCGCTCGGATCGTCATCGGCAGCGCCGGTGATAAGGCTGGGCCCCAATCGTTTCCAGAAGGACGTCGATTTCTTAGGCGCGGGTTTCTGCTTCTTCACAACCCCTCATTAGCGCTGAGGACTTAAGGACTTAGTGTTCCTGCGATCGGGTCACGATTTGGGCCCGCTCCCCGGGCTTCTCCTAGCGGTTTTGCCTCGGCCAATGCTTCCAGAGACCGCGCGCTCCTTGGGGGGCCTGTCTCCGGTCTGTTGCGTCAAAGACGCCTGATCACGCAGGGAGCCGTGACTGCTGGCGTGGACACGAGTGAACTCAGCGCCGATCAGAAGAGAAGCCGCGCTTGGCGGGGGGCGAAGTCCGACTGCTTCTACGCAACCCCTACGCTCATCATGTAAAAGGTACACATGACGCTACGGAGTGAGACTACCATCCTGTCGACCTGATCGCTTCGGTGACCACTTGCGAATCATCCGATGCCGCCGGACACCGCCCGAGGGTCGTTCGTGTGCCGCCACCCTGGCGGGGGATGCGAGAAGCCGGCATGTGGTTTGCGATGCCTGTGGCCACAGGAAGTGAAGAGAGGATCGAACAATTCAGGCAAACAGATAGGAGTAAGTGATGAACCCGAGATTCGTAACAATCGCCGCCACCCTGATGTTCATAGCTGGATGCAACACGATGCATGGTATTGGCGAGGACGTCAGCGCTGGGGGTCGCAAAGTGGAAGACGTCTTGAAGAAGGACAAGTCGGCAGGCGACTCGAGCGGTACAACTTCGACTCCCGCACCCGCCACCAGCGGGTCGAACCCGGACAACTCAGGTAGGGCGCCGGATACATCGATGTCACCGCCGCCTTCCGGGACGAGAACGCAATAGTGCGGTTGGCAGTGAACGAGGGGCTGGCGTGTGGCAGGCCGCTTGCCCGGCCAAATAGGCGTATCGCTGATAGTTTCTCAAAGCGTCGACTGCTACGCTATTCGCACACGGGAAGCGACGCGCCGGATTGGCGACCAGCAGTCGCACAAAGCCGCGACCTTGGTGGCGATGACTGGCTGGGGTCAGGAGGAGGACTGCCGCCGCTTTGATGAAGTGGGATTCGACGCCCATTTGGTCAAGCCGATGGACTTCGCCCGCCTTGACGAAGTTGCTCGCAGAGTCTCGCGCCGACTAGCACAGCTGCACCCAAACCGCACGACGCGGAGGGATATATCTATTGACCAACCGGTGGAGTCCGAGCATTGCGATGCGGCTCGCAATCTGGTTGCATTTCGCCTGCGCGGTCGCGTTCATCGCCAGGCCTGGGGGGTGGGCATGGATTCTCGCAGCGCTTGGGCTCTGCCACCTGGCGCTGGGCGGGGCTGGTCTGTGGCCGAGGAGCCGGCTGCTCGGCCGCAACCTGCTGCGTTTGCCCGACACCGCCGCGCAACTCGGCCTAGTTGCCCTGACGTTCGACGATGGCCCCGACGCGGATGTGACGCCGAAGGTGCTCGATATCCTCGATGAATACGGCGCCAAGGCGAGTTTTTTCTGCATCGGCGAGAAAGCCGCAGCACATCCCGACATCGTCAGGGACATTCTGCGACGCGGGCACGACGTGGAGAACCATTCGATGCGTCACTCCAAACTGTTCGCCTTCTTCGGCGTGACGGCACTGCGCACGGACATCGGTATGGCGCAATCTCTGCTCAGCAAGCTCGCCGGTCGGCCACCGGTCTTCTTCCGGGCACCGATGGGGATCCGAAGTCCCCTCCTCGATCCGGTCCTGGTGAGCCTCGGGCTGACCCACACCAGCTGGACCCGGCGGGGCTTCGACACGTCCAAACGGAGTGCGGCAGTGGTGCTGGCTCGGTTGAGCCGTGATCTGGCCGCGGGAGACATCATTCTCCTGCACGATCGCAAATCGGCGCAAGGCGCCCCGATCGTTCTGACGGTGCTGCCGCTGCTGCTGGAGCGTATTATCGCCACCGGACTCAAATCGGTATCGCTGGGAGCGGCGCTGCGGTGATGGAGCGCGAGGTCTCTGCTCTGTGCGCCGCGGCCTCTCGCTCGTATCTAATAGCGGGCCGGTTTCCTTACTACTACGCGCAGAACAAGCTGAGATTCGATGCCGTATTCCTCACGCTCCTGCGCCGCGGCTTGATTCCGGACGGGGCTCGCGTGAGCGATCTCGGTTGCGGTCAAGGCCTGCTCGCCGCGGTGCTGCTCGCCGCTCGCCGCCAGTTCGAAGCAGGGGTCTGGCCCGAAGCCTGGCCTGCACCGCCCGCGAATCTACTCCTGCACGGCATCGAGCTTGAGGAGGAGATTGCCCAGTGGGGGCGCATCGCGCTCGGCAATGATGTCAGGATCGAAACCGGAGACGTGTCGGAAGCCGTGCTACCCCCGGCCGACGTGTTCGTCCTGTTGGACGTGCTGCACTACCTTGAGGTGAACGCCCAGGTGCGGCTTTTGGATAACGCTGCGCGCGCCCTGGCGTGCGGTGGCCGGCTGTTGATGCGAGTAGCGGACGCTTCAGCTGGCCTAGCGTTTCATCTCACCCGAATAGTGGATCGTCTTGGTACTTTGTCGCGCTTTGGACAACGTATGCGCTCGCCGCGCATGACCTTTCGCACAGCCGCAGAATGGACTGCGCTGTTGCAGAGCCTTGGGTTTCGGGTGTGCGTCGAGTCGATCGACGCCCGCAACACGCTCGCGAATGTCCTGCTGCACGCGCAGATGGGCCAAGCGTCCTAGAGGAGATCAGCCCCGCGTAACGAAATCGAACTCAGACCCATTCGCGCGCACAAGCCGCGTTTCCTCGCGACCGGGCTCGTCGTCGGGGCTGAGAAGACGCTGGAAGCGCGGTAGAAATCCAGTCAGTCCCTGGCGAAGACACCATCCTCATTACTGTGTCGGGATCCACCGGCTTCACCGGATGGTGGTCAAAGCCGGCCTGCTTGGTCTCGTCGATCCTCTGGCTGGCCATAACCGGTGAGCGCGACTATGGTGGGCTGCAGCATGCCCGCTTGGGCGCGCAGCTGACGAATCACCCGGTAGCCGTCCATCTTAGGCATGCCCAGGTCCAGCAGTATCACCTCCGGTTGAGATCCATCAGCGATCTCAACCGCTGCCCCACCGTCTTGAGCGCGGCGCACATCGTGCCTCTCCATTGCCAACAGGATGCTCATCGACTCACCAAACTCGTCGTTGTCGTCCACGATCAGAACGCGATGAGTACGGTCGCTGCGCGGGTGCCGACGCGCTCACATCGCTCGCCTCCTGACGCACCACCGGCAACCAGACCGTGAACGTGCTTCCATTCCCCAAGCCTTCGCTTTTCGCCGAGGCCCAGCCTCCGTGCATCTCGGCCAAAGTGCGGACCAGACTGGACTGGAAGCATGGCTGAAGACGAGCGGAGGCAAGGGGCTTCATGTTGTGGTGCCCCTAGTGCCTAAGTTCGACTACGAGCGCGTCAAGGATTTCTCGCAGGCAATCGTCAATCACATGGCTAAGGCGATCCCTTCAAGGTTCGTCGCCAAAAGTGGCGCTTCCAACCGTGCCGGTAAGATCTTCGTCGATTACATCCGAAACGGTCACGGCGCCACGACTGCGGCCGCGTTTTCTGCGCGGGCACGGCCCGGACTCGGGGTCTCCATGCCTGTGGCTTGGGACGACCTTCCTCGGCTCAAGAGTGGGGCGCAGTGGAGCATCGCCAACGCTCGCGAGCATCTTTCGTTGCGAACGAACGACCCATGGGCAGGCTACTGGGAAGCGAAGCAGACGCTCAAGGGCGCCATGCAGAAGCTTGGCTTCAGGCCGTGACCATGCATTGGAGAGACCGAGTAGACCGAGGTGTAGATGCGTCGGCGATGGTCGCGATGTCCCGATCTCCCGAACCGAGGTTCAGAACCGGCCCGTTGTGGGCGTTTGCCGAGTGCTTGAAGTCGCGCGGGGTCGATCGCGCCAACAGTTTCACGCCGCTGAAATCCAGATTGGCTGTGAACTTAAGGCATCACACTGTGCCAAATGGGCCCCTGGGTCGATCATCTGAAATAGGATTTCCAGGCGATCAGATTGCGGGCATAGGCGTGTAACTCTTACCGGCGCGTCGCTCGCTGGTTACACGTTTGCAGTCGTACCATTTGGGTGTAGCTAGCGAAAAAGAGTTATGAAACCGTGGGAGTGATCGCGCTAGTCGCGTGGGCACGGCTCATGCGACCTTTCACCCGCACACTTCATCAAGATAGCGCCTCGAGGTAGGCAGCGTCCCGCGCTGCGCTCATAGGTTCGGAACTCCAAAAGCTATCTCACCCATATATCGAAGGAAGCTCATGGCAAATTTAGCGGAACGGCCCACCCGGCCCCAAGGCGTCCCACTCACAGCTAGCGACGATGCAGATACAACGTCGGGTGTCTCGTGGGGCGCGGTCATAGCGGGCGGAGTAGGGTCCGCTTCTCTCGCCCTGATTCTGCTCACGCTCGGCGTAGGGCTCGGTTTGTCTTCCATGTCCCCTTGGTCGAACGCAGGCGCTTCAGCCAAAACCATCGGTATGGTGGCAATCGTCTGGTTGATCTTCACCCACATTGCAGCTTCAGGAATGGGCGGTTACCTCGCCGGTCGGTTGCGCACAAAGTGGCAAGGTGTTCACACCGATGAAGTCTATTTCCGGGACACGGCCCATGGGTTTCTATCCTGGGCCGTTGCCGCTCTTGTTGCAGCGGCTTTGTTAGGGTCCGTGACGACGTCCATCCTGGGGAAGGGAATTGATACCGCCGGAGCAACTGCATCGACGGCCGTCACAACAGCAGGAACCGCGCTGGTACAAGCGCAAGGCCAGAGCAACGTGTTGGAGTATTTCTCCGATTCTCTCTTCAGGTCAGCCCAGCCAGCAACTGACAGTGGCGATGCCTCGGCGCGAACGGAGGCAGGACGCATCCTCGCCACCAGCCTCAAGCGTGGAGCGCTGGACTCCGGGGACAAGGCGTATCTTGCAAAAGTCATCGCTGCACGGACTGGCCTGGCCGAAGCCGACGCTCAAAAACGCGTCGATGCGACTTTCGCAGGCGCCAAGGCGGAAGCAGCGAAAGCGGTTGAAGTCGCACAGGAAGCGGCCGATGCAACCCGTAAGGCTGCAGCGCATAGCGCCCTATGGATGTTCGTGGCATTGCTTGCCGGCGCTTTTTCAGCAAGCTACGCGGCCACGTGGGGTGGATCCCGGCGAGACTACGTTGGGGTCACGCCACGCCATCCAGCGCTCGCACCTCAGTAACTACTAAGGAGACTTCCCATGCGTTCCCTCCTTCTCTGGTTCTTGGGCGTACCCATTCCCATCATTATCCTAATCGCTCTCTTCGTTCATTAACTTACGTCAAATTGGAGATCCAAATGGCAGTCACCCGGAAAGAAACAAGCAATGAGAAGCCGCAGAACGCAATAGCGTTGCTGCGCGCTGATCACAAGAAGGTAAGTGAGCTCTTCGAGCAGTATGAAAAAGCCCGCAGCGCTGACAAGAAGGCAACTATTGTGGCGGAAATCTGCACCGAGCTGACCGTCCATGCGCAGATCGAGGAGGAGATTTTCTACCCAACGGTGAAGGCAGCTTTGAAGGACAAGGAACTGGTGCCGGAGGCGCTCGTAGAGCATGCAAGTCTCAAGTCACTCATCGCTGAAGTTGAAGGGGTAAAGCCTGAGGGTGAGATGTTCGACGCAAAGATCCATGTGATGGCGGAGTTTGTGAAGCATCACGTCAAGGAGGAACAGAACGAGATGTTTCCGAAGGCCGCAAAGACCACTGTCGACATGGACGAGTTGGGAGCGCAACTCGCGGAGCGTAAGGAACAGCTGTTACGAGAAACGCAACCAGCTTAGAGAGGTCTGGGGTCATCGCCCGCGACACGCGAGGTGCTGCTCCCGTGTCGGCTGCGAGGTGCGTGGGGCTAGTAGCTCGCGCTGCCAGGCACGGTTATCCAGACGGTTCTGCGGTCCCGAGATCAGATCAGGACCCTAGGTAGCGCTCCGCCGGATTCGGCGACCTGAGGGCCATCGGCGTCGCAACCAAGCCGTGCTTCTTCGCCAGCTCGGCGAGTCGCGCACTGTGAGTCCAGGTCATCGGTGACGGCAGGATGATCATTGGCTTGTGGCCGTCCGCACGGCGTAGCAAAGGTCGTGTCGAGGTCATCGGGCGTCGCACCTGGGAACCTGGAGCTGTACCCCAACGGACCAGGCGCGTGGCACCCGAGCTAGGGTTCCCACCGATGATGGGACATCGAGCTGCACGCGTACTGAAGCACCCTGGTGCTTTTGCCGTCCAGACGCTGAAGAGCTTTCGCGCCAATCAGGGGCTGCTCCTGGCGGGTGCCGTTGCCTACTACGCACTGCTGTCGATCGTCCCGCTGCTAATCCTCACAGTCATCGCGCTTTCGTACGTCATCGATCAGGGAGAGCTGCTGCAGACTCTCGGCCGCTACCTAGGATGGCTGGTTCCCGGGCAGTCCGAGGCGCTCATTGAGGAGTTAGCGAACTTTCTCGATCATCGCGACGTCATGAGTTGGGTGCTGTTTACAACGATGCTGTTCTTCAGCTCTCTTGCATTCATGGTCCTCGAGAATGCAATGTCAGTGATCTTCCATCATCGGGTCGCCATTCACCGACGCCACTATCTCGTGTCGGCGGTGATTCCCTACTGCTACATCCTCTCGCTCGGGCTCGGACTGTTGCTGGTCACTCTCGTCGCCGGCGTCTTGCAGGCCATGGGGCAGGGACAGGTGGAGTTTCTCGGGCGCGCCTGGTCGCTGGGGGGTGTGTCGGGCGTACTGCTGTACGTCCTCGGCGTGGCGGGTGAAATCTTCGTACTCACCTCCGTTTACCTGGTGATGCCGGTTGGACGATTGTCGCTGTCGCACGCACTCATCGGCGCCATCGTGGCAACGATCCTCTGGGAGCTGACGCGCCATGTGCTGGTGTGGTATTTCGCCACCCTATCTCAGATCAGCACAGTGTATGGAACGCTGACGACCGCTATTGTTGTACTGCTGAGCCTCGAGCTTGCAGCGACGTTGCTGCTGCTGGGCGCCCAGGTCATCGCCGAATACGAGCGAGTTGGCAAAGGAGACTTCCCGGCGCCGCCGGAAGCCATCCACCTCGATCGGGGCTGATCTCTTGTGGGGGCATCGAGCATGGAGCGTGGGCAGCTTTCGGAAGAGAGGCAGCTGCCGTTCACCACCGCGGTGTATCCCCAAGGTCGAAACTCAGGGACATCAGAAATCCAGCCATGACTGCCAGCCGATGCGAAGCTTGCCCGAGACGTTCCATCCTCTCGAATGAGAAAATCAATCCGCCGCCGTGCACCGGCGCGTCCGGGCGCCGTGAAGGCGTCTTTGCCGGAAAAGTTATCGCCTCAACTGGCGACCTTGGTCAGTAGCCTACCTGTGGTCCGCAATAATTCGATCAGCCCCGTCTGGCTTGCCTGGCCTGAGTGCAGCTGTGGCATGATCGGCCCGTGATCGCTTTCCTTCAGATCGTTCTGCGGTTGTTGGCCGACGTCGTCTGCCTGGTTGGGTTCTCGCTCCGACCACGGCGATCGCTGGAAGCTGAGAACCTCTTTTTGCGCCGTCAGCTTGCGCTATACCGGGAGCGCGGTGTCAAGCCGAAGCGTGTCGACGCCGCGACGCGAGTGTCGCTGGCGCTGCTTTCCCGGCTCTTCGCTTGGCGCGATGCTCTGGGGTTGTGCGCCCGGAAACCCTGATCCGGTGGCACCGAGCGGGATGGCGGTTGCTCTGGCGCGTGAAGTCACGCCCGGGACGCCCGCCGATTGCGCTGGAGCTACGCCAGCTTATTCGGCGCATGGCGATGGAGACCGTGTCGTGGGGTGAGGAGCGCATCGCCAATGAATTGCGGCTAAAGCTCGGGCTGCGCGTCTCACCGCGAACGGTCGGGAAGTACATGCCGAAGCGACCCGCCGGCAAGCCCCGTGGCGATCAGCGCTGGGCGACCTTTCTGAGAAACCACGCCAAGGCGATCATTGCATGCGACTTCTTCGTCACGGCCACCGTGACGTTTCGGCTGCTCTATGTCCTTGTCGTCATCCACCATGGCTCGCGCCGGTTGCTGCATTTCAACCTTACGGCTAACCCGACGGCCGCCTGGACGTTGCAGCAGCTGCGCGAGGCCATCGGCTTTGAGGACGGCTCCCGATACCTGATCCATGATCGGGACAGCATCTTCCCCACAGGCCTGGACTACTCCATTGAGAGATTGGGAGCTAACGATCATGAAGTCCCCGCTGTGCAGCCCGATGGCCAATGCGATATGCGAGCGCCTGATCGGCACCATCCGGCGTGAGTGCTTGGATTGGTTGATCCCGATGTCGCAATCGCACCTGCGCTCGGTTCTCACCGAGGGGGGAGCCACTACAACCGCGGCCGCGCGCACATGTCGCTCGGGCCTGGCGTTCCGGATCCACCGGCGATGCCACCGTTTCTCGAGCACCGGAAATCCCGGCATCGCCTCGGCGAGGGACTGGTCGTGCACGCTAAGTCGGTGTTGGGCGGGCTGCATCACGAGTATTCATTCGTGGCGGGGAGCGCCTGATGCAGTTTTTGCGGAGGACAGCCGCAGTATCGGAAGGGCTATCGAGAAGTTACTTGCACCCGAGAGTTGACATGGCGAAAGGCCGTTCTCGACCCGAAGTCGCCGGCCACGATCGTCGGTATCTGGCGTCCTCACCCATCTACCTACGCGAAGCGAGCGGAATCGCCAGCCGGACAACTAATAACCGCAACTCAAAGACGAGGCGGCCTGGTCTTGGGCGCATTCGCTTTGGCGTCCATGCCGGCCTCTTTCGCAGGCGGCTGATCTGCACGAGCGGGTTGCCCGGGGCCGGTTAAAGCGGGTGTTTGCCCCGACGCCTTTGCGCCCGGCGGCACGGCCGGCTTCTGTGCCGCCTGCTTGGCCTGCTCGACGAGCGCGGCGCAGTTCGCACTCTTGGCGTTACCGGGATCTACCAACGGGATCAGCGCGGCGAGCGGCGTTGCCAGCACACCCAAAGCGACTGCCGCTCCGACGCGAGCCGCGATCGGGCCGACTTCGGGCTAAGCGTCATCTGAAGGCCGTCTTCCCCTCGCCGGGGTAAACGGGCAAGCTGGGCCCCGGTGCAAACCGGGCTTGGTGTGCACCATCGACGAAGGTGCACACCATGAAGAGACTCCAACACGATCGCTCCTTAGCGCGCAGGGCCACGAAGCGGCATCGCTACGAGGCTGCGTTCAAGCGCCACCTCGTGGAGCTGAGCTTGGTCCCCGGCGCCTCGGTGGCCAAGATCGCACTGGACCACCGGCTCAACGCGAACATCTTGTTCAAGTGGCGCCGCCAGCAGCTGCGAGAGCTTGCTCAGGCAGCGCCCAAGCCGGCGGCAGGCTTGCTGCCGGTCACGATCATGGAGCCGGAGCGTGCGGCTGTGGAAGCCTCGGCGCAGGCATCGAAGGCGAGCGCACCGCGCAAGTCGCGACCGGGGGCGAGCCTCGCGGGGGTGATCGAAATCGATTTGCCCTTGGGACGCGTGCGACTCACCGGGGCCGTGGACCTGGCGGCCTTGCGTGTGGTGATCGAAGCGTTGTCGGCGCGATGAATCCCCTTCCCGCAGGCGCCCGCGTATGGCTGGCCGCGGGCGTGACCGACATGCGCCGCGGCATGGACTCCCTGGCCGCACAAGTCCAGACCACGCTGGAACAGAATCCCTTCTCCGGACACGTGTTCGTGTTCCGCGGACGTCGAGGTGATCTCATCAAGCTGCTGTGGTGGAGCGGGGATGGGTTGAACCTGTACGCCAAGCGCCTGGAGCGCGGGCGCTTCGTGTGGCCGCAGGCCGACAGTGGTAGCGTGTGTCTGAGTGCAGCGCAGCTGTCGATGTTGCTCGAAGGTATCGACTGGAGACAACCACAGCGCACCTGGCAGCCGGAGCGCGCGGCGTAGATTTTTTTGCACGCGCAGCTACACATCTGCACACGAGTGCGCTACACTGCGTGCTCATGTCATCAGCATCGGCTGCACTGCCCGATGATGTCGAAGAGCTCAAGCGTCTGGTGCTGGGACGCGACGAGACCATCGCCAAGCTGCTGGCCGAGATCGCGCGATTGAAGCGCTGGCGCTTCGGGCGCTCCGCCGAGCGCATGGACGAAGCCCTCCTGCAGCTGCAGCTTGCACTGGATGATCTGCAGCGCCTGCCCGAGGTAGCACCCCACGACCAAGCCGTTCTGCCGCTCGAGGAATCGACCCAGGCGACCCCCAGCAAGCGGCCAGTGCGGCTGCGCCGGGTGTCACGCGGCCTTGCCCGCGCACCTGCCGCGCGAGACCATCGTGCACGCGCCTGCAAGCTGCACCTGCCCCGACTGCGGCGCGGCGATGCGCAAGCTCGGCGAGGACATCTCCGAGCAGCTCGATTTCATCCCCGGCTACTTCAAGGTCCTGGTGCATGTGCGGCCCAAGCTGTCCTGCGGCCACTGCGCGCGGGTGATCCAGCTGCCGGCCCCCTCGCGACCGATCGAGCGCGGGCTGCCGGCCCCGGGGTTGCTGGCGCAGGTGATCGTGGCCAAGTACGCCGACCACTGCCCGCTGTATCGTCAGCAGGGCATCTACCGGCGCTCTGGTGTGGAGCTGGACCGCGCCACCCTGGCAGAGTGGGTGGGCGGGGCCTCCTGGCTGCTCGCGCCCCTGGTCGACGCCCTGGGCCGCTATGTGCTCGCGCCCGGAAAGGTGCACGCCGACGACACCCCGGTGCCGGTGCTGGATCCCGGGCGAGGCAAGACCAAGACCGGACGACTATGGACCTACGTGCGCGATGACCGCCCGGCGGGCAGCCGCGACCCGCCGGCGGTGTGGTATCGCTACTCGCAGAATCGCAAGGCCGAGCATCCGCGTGCACATCTGCGCGCGTTCCACGGCATCCTGCAGGCCGATGCCTACAGTGGCTTCGCCGCGTTGTACCAGGATGAGCGCATCGTCGAGGCATCTTGCTGGGCGCACGCGCGCCGCAAGTTCTATGACATTTACATCGCGAACAACTCGCCGATTGCCGCCGAGGCGATTCAGCGCATCGGCGCGCTCTACGCCATCGAGCGCGAGATTCGCGGGCGGCTGCCCAGCGAGCGTGCGGCGGTGAGGCAAGAACGCAGCCGCCCGCTGCTGGACGAATTGCAGGCCTGGCTCTCAGCGACGCTGCGCACGGTCTCGGCGAAGTCGCAGCTCGCCGGCGCCATCCACTATGCGCTGGTGCGCTGGGGCGCGCTCACCCGCTATCGCGACGATGGGCGCATCGAGATCGACAACAACAGCGCCGAGCGCGCCATTCGTCCCATCGTCCTGGGTCGGCGCAACTACCTGTTCGCCGGTTCGGATGCCGGCGGCGAGCGCGCGGCCAACCTCTACAGCTTGATCGGCACGGCCATGCTCAATGCGATGGATCCGTACCTGTATCTGCGCCACGTGCTCGAGCGCATCGCCGAGCATCCGATCAAGCGCATCGAGGAACTGCTGCCATGGCACGTCGCCGCAAAGCTGCCCGAGGCGGCTCGCCAGACGGCCTAGCCGGCGGCGCGTCCTCGCCAGCCCAGCCCACGAGCGCAGCAGGCTGGCTGCACATTCAAGCCCTCATCGACGGCGGCGGGCAGATCATGATCGGCACGGTGGCGCCGATCCGCGGCGCCGCGGTCGCGCATGATGGGAAGCAGACCCTGGCGATGCTACGGCGCCGACCGGGCGAAGCCCTCCCCACGCTGCTTGCTCGCCTCGACGCGGCGATCGCCACCGCGAAATCGACCGGCTCGCGCTTGGACGAGATCAACGACGCGTCATCCGACCGGCGCTACGAGATCTGACCTGCCCCGAGCTGTCAATACGGCCTTAAAATGACGATGACTTTCGGGTCCTTGAATGTGCCGCCGATGCGGATCGGGCCGCGCAGTGCGACCAGGCTGGGGCGCTTGGAGTCCGCTACCAGCCGCAGATCGTATTGCTCGGTCTTGAAGTCGACGCTGCCTTCCCCGTTGATCCGCTCCTCCGAGGAATCGACCACGAAGATCTGCGGAGTCGCCCGGCCGTTCTCCAGCCGGGCATCGAGCACGCCGCAATGAAGCTGGAGCGTTGGGATCTCCGAAGACGAGGTACTTCACCGCGTTGGCCAGATCGAGGTTGACCAGAACCAGCGTGAGCGTGCTCGCCCGCCCCTGCGACATGATCAACGCGATCTCGCCGTTCGCCGACGCCGCCATGTCGGAGATGGAGTTTCCCCGGGCCGCCACGTTCGCGCGGCCGCCCAGTCTTACCGGCACTGCCGGGGCTGCGCTTCAGTTCGGGCAGCAGTTCCTTCGCCTCGAGATTCTCCGCCGTCGCTTGCAACTTCGTCTTGATCACGTCCTCGTGCGCGTCGAGGGTGATGTGCGACTTGACGTTCCCGAAGCCACACCAAAGTCCAGTGGTGCCAGCGTGAGCACGCCGTTTTCCAGCGTGAGGTCGGCCACCATGTTGTCCAGCGGCACTTTTCCCGAGATGATGCTCTTGGCCTTGAGCTTCACGCGCGCGTCCACCGAGCGCAACGCTTTCAGATTGTATGGCTTGGTCGGCAATGCTTTGCCGGTGGCCTGCTGCTCGACGACCTTGCGCTGCTGCGTGGGAGACCGCTGCTGCTGCCCTTTCTGGGGCGGCGGTGCGCCCAGAAAACCTGCGAGATCCCCCTTGTCGAGCCGGCGAGAAGTCAAGTCCGCGCTAAACCGCGGCCGCTTCGGCGTGAGGTCGATCGATGCGGCGCCCTGTATGTCGCTGCCGCCCACCTTCCCGCTCATGTTCCGCAGCGAGTATTTCTCGCCGTCGCGCAACAGATGCCCCGCGATCCGGTAGTTGGTCGTCCAGGGCAGCGGTACGCCGAACGAGGGGATAGAGCTCGGACAAATCCCTTCCGCTCAGCTCCATTCGCCCATCGATGGTCTCGAGCTTCACAGGTACGACTGTCCCGTCGAACTTTGCCGTCGTGGCGCCGGCGCGCGCCTTGACATCGAGCCGATACGGCTTGCCCTGCTGATTCAGCTCCAGCAGGGAGTCGGCGCGTCCTTCGAGAGAAAACTCCTCGTTTCGCACGCTGCCCCTTCCCAGTGACTTTGATCACGCTCTCCGGGCTGTCCGCGGCACGATCGGAATTGATCTGCAGGACCACGTCAGATTTGGACGATGGGTCGCGGAACTGCAGCCGTCCGTCCTGGATCCACAAGGCATGGATCTCCGGCGCGCTCGCTGTGCCCGTGCTCGCCTGGCGCGGTTGCTTGCCGAAGCGCCAGTTCGCATCGCCATCGGCGTTGGTTTCGAGCAGCACGTCGGGCTTGGTGAGCTCCACTCCCGGCAACACGACCCGTCGCTGAAACAGAGGTAGCACGCGGAAGCGGATGACCGCGCGCTCGACGTCGACCATCGTCGGACGGCTGCCCCATTCGGCATTGCCCAGTGCCACCTGATTGACCTCTATGCGCGGATCCTTGAACAGACGAATGCGAAGGTTCCCATTGATCGCCACGGACCGGTCCAGCTTGTCGCTGAGATAGCGCGCGATCGGGGCGCGCAGGAAATTGGCGTCGATCAAGAGGATTGCGATGGCGCCGCCCAGCACGAGAAGGATGGCGGCGATGCTGATCAGCACCGCCTTAGCTACCCCTTTCAACCCTCTTCCACTGCCTGCCCGCCTTCCGCTACGAACCGGGTCGGTGCGCTTAGCGGTGCTGTTTCCAGATGCTCCAGAGTTCTCCACGGCCCTCAACGCTCGTCACTCGCTCGGTGCGCAAGCATGCAAAGACGGTTGTGCAGCGTGCCGCTGCGGGCCGCGCGTGTTGGTGTACGCTTCAACGCTTTCTGCGCCGATTCGATTGAGTTTGCACATGCAACTGCACCTGCAAACGAAGTGCCGGGGGCCGGACGGTAAATCCGTCACGCACGGGCGGGCAGGTCTTGCATCCCACCCCACCAAGTACAATCGGGTGGCAAGGCGAAGGCCGCCGGCAAATGCACACCCTGGTCGGTGTTTCTAAAGGCGCATTGGCGTAGCATGGTGGCCGCCGACTTCTTCACCGTCGAAGTGTGGTCCTTCCGCGGGTTGGTGACATCGTAGAACCTCCTTCGTAAGGCAGGCCGCGGCTTGCATCGCCTCGCGCGCGGCCCCATGGCAGAGCTACCGCAACAGCCGGCTGAGGAGAAAACCGGCCGCCGCCGCCATGCCGAGCGCCATTCGCGGTTTCTCGCGCACATACGCGTTGGCATGCTCCAGCGATTCATCGCTCACCACCTTCCAAGACTCAGAGCCACCCCGGAGTGTTTGAAGAGCGTTGTCCGCCCCTTGCGCGATCCGATCAACCGCTTGATGCGCGCCGCCAGCAGCGCGGTGGATCGCATCCGAGCCCGACTCACTGGCAGAGCGAGCCAGCTCGTCGAGTGAATCGGAAAGCGGAGCCGTTCCGTCTGAAGGATTGTCTGCGGTGGTCTGCATGATGTGAGCCTCCTGTGATCTAAGCCCGCGTCAGGCGGTGCGAAGTGCGCTGCAAGGCGCATGCCGCAAGGAGCACTCGCTGCGTCGGTCGCACTCTGTGACGGCATGGCGGGCAACAACAACAGCGTGTGTAGCGGTTACGCGGAAAACGGGTAATTAATACCTAGGCGAGCGGCGTTGTCACCTGGCAGGGCCAAAACGCTGAGAGCGCTCGCGGCACGCGGGTTGCGGCGGAGCATGGACCAGTCACTCCGCTTTCGGGCCCCGCGGAGCGAGCTCGGCAAAGCAGTGCTTGCCGCCAACCGGTTCGAAGCGGCTGGCTTCGTCAACTCAGCAGCAACGTGAAGGAGAGGTTCATGAATCAACCCAAAGCTGATGCCAGGCTCGCCGCGGCGTCTGGCGACCCAGCCCGCTCGAAGATGGCGGAACCGTCCACGAGCGACACCCAGCAGAATCTCGATCCGAGCGACTATAACGATGACAACAGCGGTCCGGGCCCGCGCTTGATGACGGCGAGCACACTGGAAGGTGACGGCGTAGTCAATGGGCTCGACGAGGATCTGGGGAAGATCGAAGAGATCATGCTCGACGTGCCGCAGGGCCGCATCGCCTATGCCGTGCTATCGTTCGGCGGATTCCTGGGCATGGGCAGCCGGTTGTTCGCGATTCCCTGGCAAGCGCTCAAGCTCGATCCCATCAATCATCGCTTCATTCTCGATGTTCCGCGCGAACGTCTGCAGGAGGCCCCTGGCTTCGACAAAGACCGCTGGCCGGACTGGGGCGACATGAGCTGGGCAACCAGTATTCACGAGTACTACGATACCCCCCCGTATTGGAAGTAAGACGGTGCTCACGAGACCGATCCACCTGCCGTCGGTTACCCTGTTTGCCGCCATGGCATGGCCGTGGCGGTATGCTTTGGCGGCTACCGACCCGCAATCTTGACCGCGATGCTGGGGTATCTCGCCTGCGACTGCGTGTTCATCGAACCGCCAGGCCCCTTTCGCGTCCCTAGGCCTGAGCGTCTGATCGGGCGTAGAAAACCTACAGGGGCCTGGCGGTTCGATGAAAAGATTGGAGAGAACGCAGTCCAACCAGTTTCGTAGATTTTCTCGGAATCTGTCATTCCCCCAGTGCGTATTCGTCAGCACAGCGGCCGATCGGTTGCGGACGACTCGCCTCTCTGAATTCCAAGCTCACGCTCCATGCATCGGACGACCACCGGCGGCCTTCAGTCGAGGCCGTGTGAAAACTGGCCGGCGTCATTCGACGGTGGGAGAGGTTGGCTGCCAGCTGGTGAGAAACTCTCGTAAGTTACGCGAACGTCATGCGAAGCGACCGGCCTCGCATTGGGTGGAGAAAATCGTCGCCCGTCTCTAGTGTTGGGCGCGATCACGTAAATGTGATCGGGGACAATCGCCTCGTCGTGCTTGACCTGGGTGATAGGCAGTGAGGTGTGCCTGGCCAAGAGCTCCGCGAGCACGCTCTCATGCGCGGGATCAAGATGCTGCACCAGCAAAAATGCCATTGCTGGGCTGTCAGGTAGGGCGGATAGTAGTTCGGACACCGCCTCGAGACCGGCCGCCGAGGCGCCAATGCCGACAATGGGAACGCGCCTTGCTGCGGAGTGGAGCGACTCGCCTGAATCATCCATGGGACTCTATTCCGTACTGCGGTCAGCTGAAGCTAGCACAAGGGCGCGCAGCTTGATTGAAATCGACGCATTGCCCACCGGTGGCCCCAATCTGACCTTCGGTAGCTGTGTATCGGCCCCACGCGCACTGGGGTATATCACTCCCCGTGACCATGCCACTTCATCAGCGGAGCGTCTGTCGGCCACGGTTGAATCCAGAAGGATCCATCCGACCGCAATAGCCCCGGGCCTGCCACAGGTGATTCGCGCGTAGCACGGCCGCCCAGCCGATAGATCTCTTGCAGCGGCCGCTTGACGGTCCGGGGTGGGGTTCGCGACACGTTGCTGCGAAGTTTCTGACGCTCGGTGGTGGGCCACGATCGCCCTCCGCCGCGTCGGCAGGGTTACACCGTCAGCACTTGGAGGTCGTGGCAGCAAGGGTGTATGGATAACTGGATACGAGTACCGATCCCATGAATCATCCCGCCCCTGCCAGTACGCCTCCGCACGCCGAGCTAGCCGCGCTACATTATCAGCGACCGCGATCTCGGCGCGTCATGTTTTTCACGCTGGTCATGCTGCTGTTCATTGTGCTTGCGCTGGTGGGGGTGGTGTTCTGGCGCTTCCTGGTGGACATCGGGCTGGCGACCGTCATGGCGCTGATGCTCCATAGACTCCACCAGCGCGTTACGCGTGCGTTGAACGGCCGTGGCGGCGCCTCTGCCCTACTCATCACTCTAGGTGTAACGGTGGTGATTCTGATTCCGGTCGTCGCCCTGCTCGTGATGGTGGCCAGCCAGGCGCTCGCGTTCTACAACTGGGTGATGCCCCATTTAAGCGTGGAAGGGTTGCAAACCTTCTGGAACGACATGCTGCTACAGCATTTTGGATGGTTGAAGAGCGTGCAGCAGATGTTCGAAGGCCGGTTGATGCAGTTTCTCACTGAGGTTCTGTCGCGGTTGGCCGGTGGAATCAACGAACTGGCGCAGGGTGCGGTGAAGGGACTTTCCTCGGCGGTGTTCGACGTTGCCCTGCTCCTCGTCATGCTGTTCTTTTTCCTGCGCGACGGCCGGCACTTCCAAGCGGTCATTCGGCGCGTCTCGCCTTTGAGCAGATATCAAGTCGACAGCGTCATCGACAGCCTTTCGAGCACGATGCAAGGTGCGCTCGCCTCGCTGGTGGTCGTGCCGCTCGTCCAGGGGGCTCTGGCCACCCTGGCCTACTGGGTGCTGGGCGTGCCCAATGCGCTTCTTTGGGGAGCATTGACCACACTGGTAGCGTTCATACCCGCCGTAGGCACGCCCCTAGTGTGGGTGCCTATCTGCATTTATCTCTGGGCACAAGGCGAGGTGTGGCAGAGCATCGTCCTGGCCGCATTCGGGGCGCTGGTGGTCACCTCCATCGACAACGTCCTGCGCCCGATGATGCTGAAGGGCAGCGCGCAAATCCACCCACTGTGGAGCCTGCTGGCGATACTGGGCGGCGTGTTCAGCTTCGGGGCCCTCGGCCTCCTCGTGGGCCCGCTTGTCCTTTCGCTGGGTGTCTCCGCCTTGCATATCTACGAGATGAACATTCTGCGGGGGCAGCCGCCGGCCGCCGCAGAGCCGACCGAGCCTTTAGACAGAGAAAGGGAGGTCACACCAACCCTCGTCGACTCGCGAGGTGACAATCTCGTCGCCTCGCGAGGCGACAGTGTAGAGGGGTGACGGTGCCGTTGCCTCAACTGAACCAGCCACATCAGTTCTGCCGGAGTTCTGCCGGCAGTGGGTGGGGAGGCGTCGGCATCCACGCTCACCCACGGTTACACCAGGCGCGGCCGAAGGCAGCGGACGGGCCACTCTTACAGCCGTACGGCCCATCCCGAACGGAGAAGTGCATGGATAGAGCGCCCCTCCTCACGGGATTCCCTTCAATGGTTTAACAGGGTGGCCGACCGTCCCTTGGCGCTTGCCTGCTCCGCCTTGGCGGCCTCTATGGCTCGGTGCCCTGAATAGAGAACTTCCAGCCGCGCAGTGGAGCGCGCTCAACCACGCGGATGGGGCAGATCGCTGGAAGCTCCTGCGACACCATGTGCGACGCGTCACACTCGCCCGGAATCAGGTCGCCATCGAGTTTGCAACAGAAGGTAGCCGAGTCGAGCCCGATTGGCCTCAAGACCCGGGGCGGCGAGACGCTCATCGTGACCCCGCTCGGCCCCGGCACCAGCCCCCGCTTGAACGCTACCCTGGTCAAGACCCTCAGCCGTGCCTGGACTTGGCGCCTGGCTCTGGAACGGGGCCGTGTGCGCTCAGCGGCCGAATTGGCCCGCGCCGAAGGATGCACCGTGCGCTATGTCACCCGGATACTGAGGCTGGCCTATCTTGCCCCCGACATCATCGAGGCGATCCTCGCAGGTCGTCAGCCCGGTGAGCTGACGCTTGCTCGCCTGCTGAAGACCGACCTCCCCCTCGATTGGCACGCCCAGCGCGAGGCGCTGCAATTCTAGCCGCGGCCTTCGCCGTATCTCGCCAAGTGGACTGGGTACTCTCGCGCGAGAGAATAGCGCGCCAAAAGCGCCAATTGGCGGCGAAACTAACGGCGGAGAATGGCGGGTGAGTATCCCCAAAACCACGCCAAGTGCCCGATACATCGGATGAACTTCCCACCGGGCCCCGGGAGAGAAGATCTAGCAGGACTGTCTGGCGGAGAGGGCGGGATTCGAACCCGCGGTACAGGTTTTGCCCGTACACACGCTTTCCAGGCGTGCGCCTTCAACCGCTCGGCCACCTCTCCGTTCCTGCTCCTTGACACATGCCCAGTGAGGCAATCGCTGGAAAGCGTGTTGGTCACACACGCTTTGGCTCCGGCCGCTGCGCTTGACCTGGCCGCGCAGCGGCCAGGTCGCAAAAGCGCGCAAGGTTAAACCAGAAGCCATTGTCTGTCAAAGCAAAAGCGGGCGCTGCGCGGCCCCGTTCGCAGCCGCCACGCTGGCGCTGCGCTGGTTCACCTCGCGGCCGTCTTCAGCTGCTCGAGTATCGCCGGGTTCTCCAGCGTGGAGACGTCCTGAGTGATCGTCTCACCCTTGGCCAGCGACCGCAGCAGCCGGCGCATGATCTTGCCGGACCGCGTCTTCGGCAGGTTCTCGCCGAAACGGATGTCGTCGGGCTTGGCGATGGGTCCGATCTCCTGTCCCACCCAGTCGCGCAGCTTCTGCGCGATCTCCTGGGCCGCCGCGCCTTCGGGCCGGGAGCCCTTCAGCACCACAAAGGCGACGATGGCTTCGCCCTTGATGTCGTGCGGTTTGCCCACGACGGCTGCCTCCGCCACCAGAGTATTGGCGACCAGCGCCGACTCGATTTCCATGGTGCCGAGCCGGTGCCCGGAGACGTTGAGGACGTCGTCGATGCGGCCCATGATCCAGAAGTAGCCGTCGAGGTCGCGGTTGGCACCGTCGCCCGCCAGGTAGTACTTGCCTTTGAAGTCGTCCGGGTAGTAGCTCTTCTTGAACCGCTCGGGGTCGCCCCAGATGGTGCGGATCATCGCCGGCCAGGGCCGCTTGATGACCAGGATGCCGCCCTTGCCCTTCTCGACGGGGTGGCCGGTTTCATCCACGACGTCGGCGATGATACCCGGCAGCGGCAAGGTGCAGGAACCGGGCTTGAGCGCCACGACGCCGGGCAGGGGCGTGATCATGTGACCGCCGGTTTCGGTCTGCCACCAGGTGTCCACGATCGGGCAGCGACCCGCGCCCACTGTTGTGTGATACCACATCCATGCTTCCGGGTTGATCGGCTCGCCCGACGGTCCCGAGCAGCCGAAGGCTCGAGAGATCGTATTTCCGGGGCTGATCTGCGCCGGCTTTGATGAGCGAGCGAATTGCGGTGGGAGCGGTGTAGAACACGCGACACTTTGTGGTCGGCGATCATCTTCCAGAAGCGGCCGGCATCGGGGTAAGTGGGCACGCCCTCGAACACGATTTCGGTGGCGCCCACCGCGAGCGGCCCGTAGGCGATGTAGGTGTGGCCCGTCACCCAGCCCACGTCCGCGGTACACCAGAACACGTCGGTCGGCTTGTAGTCGAAGGTCCACTGCATTGTGAGCATCGCATGCAGGATGTACCCGCCGCTCGCGTGCTGCACGCCTTTGGGTTTGCCGGTGGAGCCGGAGGTGTAGAGGATGAACAGCGGGTGCTCGGCATTCGACCCAGTCCGGCTCGCACACATCGGCCTGATCGCGGACGACATCGTCCCACCAGACATCGCGCGGCGCGTGCACAGGGATCTCGCTGCCCGTGCGCTTGTAGATCACGACGTTCCTGACGGCATCGCAGCCGCCCATGGCGAAGGCCTCGTCGACGGCCGGCTTGAGGGGAATCTCGCGGCCGCCGCGCATCTGGCCGTCAGCGGTGATGACGGCCACCGCCCCTGCGTCCACGATCCGTTCCTGCAGGCTCTTGGCGGAGAAGCCGCCGAACACCACCGAGTGGGTCGCGCCGATGCGGGCGCAGGCCTGCATCGCCACCACGGCCTCGATGCTCATGGGCAGGTAGAGGATGACCCGGTCGCCGGTCTTGATCCCCAGGGCCTTCAAACCATTGGCGAACTGGCAGACGCGATGATAGAGCTGCCTGTAGGTGACCTTGGTGACCGAACCGTCGTCGGCCTCGAAGATGATGGCGACCTTGTTGGGCTGGCTCTTGAGGTGCCGGTCCAGACAGTTGTACGACACGTTGAGCTCGCCGTCGTGGAACCACTTGAAGAACGGTGCGTTGCTCTCATCCAGCGCGTGCTGAAAGGGCTTATGCCAGAGCACATGCTCGCGCGCGAGCCGGGCCCAGAAGCCGGCGTAGTCGGCCTGCGCCTCGTCGCACAAGGCCTGATAGGCGACCATGCCAGACACGTTGGCGTTCTGGACGAACTGCGGCGATGGCGGGAACAGCCGAGTTTCATTCAACACCGATTCGATCGTGCTCATCGACTCTCCTCCTCCGAGGCGTTAGGCGGAGATCCCGCGGTGAACGGAAAGCTCCGCTGCCGAGGATTATAGCGGGAAGCCCTGCGGTGGGGCCGCGTCGCGGACGTCGCCGGTGGTCCGAGTGGTACAATGGCGGTCTGCAGGTAGCGCATCGACTCCATCCCCATGAGCACCATTCGGCAGGACGATCTGATCGACAGCGTGGCGGACGCGCTGCAGTTCATCTCCTACTATCACCCGGCTGACTATATCGCCAAGCCTGCACCGTGCCTACGAGAAAGAGCAGTCGGCGGCCGCGCGCGATGCCATGGCGCAGATCCTGATCAACTCGCGCATGTGTGCGGAGGGGCAGCGGCCGATCTGCCAGGACACCGGTATTGTCAACGTCTTCCTGAAGGTCGGGATGGGCGTGCGGTGGGACGCGACGCAGAGCGTCGAGGACATGATCAACGCCGGCGTGCGCCGCGCCTACCTGCACCCCGACAACAAGCTGCGCGCCTCGGTCCTTGCCGATCCCGCAGGAGCCCGGACCAATACCCGCGACAACACTCCGGCGGTGGTGCAGGTCAGCCTGGTGCAGGGCGACACGGTCGAGGTCGAAGTCGCCGCCAAAGGCGGCGGCTCGGAGAACAAGGCCAGGTTCGTGATGCTCAACCCATCCGACTCGATCGTGGACTGGGTGCTGACGACGGTGCCCGGGATGGGTGCCGGCTGGTGTCCTCCGGGCATCCTCGGCATCGGCATCGGGGGCACTGCGGAAAAGGCGATGGTGATGGCCAAAGAGGCTCTCATGGAGCCCATCGACATGCAGGAGCTGGCAGCACGCGGGGCGAGCAACCGCATCGAAGAGCTGCGCATCGAGCTGTACGAGAAGGTCAACGCGCTGGGGATCGGGGCCCAAGGGCTGGGCGGCCTGACCACCGTGCTCGATGTCAAGATCAGAGACTATCCGACGCACGCCGCCAGCCTGCCGATCGCGATGATCCCCAACTGTGCGGCAACTCGTCACGTGCACTTCGTGCTCGACGGCAGCGGTCCGGCGCGTCTCGAGCCGCCCTCGCTGCAGGACTGGCCCAGCCTGACCTATGACTTCTCCAGGGGGAGGCGAGTGTTCCTCGACACGCTGACGCGCGCCGAGTCCAGCGCCTGGAAGCCGGGCGAGGTGCTGCTGCTCAACGGCCGGATACTGACGGGCCGGGACGCTGCCCACAAGCGCCTGGTCGACTTGCTCGCCCGCGGCGAAAAGCTGCCCGTGGACTTTGCCAACCGGTTCATCTACTACGTCGGACCGGTCGACCCGGTACGCGACGAAGTCGTCGGTCCCGCCGGCCCCACCACCGCCACGCGCATGGACAAGTTCACCCGCACGATGCTGGAGAAGACGGGACTGATCGGGATGATCGGCAAGGCCGAGCGCGGACGCGCGGCGATCGAGGCGATCCGCGACCACCAGGCGGTCTATCTGACCGCCGTCGGGGGCGCAGCCTATCTGGTGTCCAAGGCGATCAAAGCGGCTCGCGTTGCGGCCTTCGAAGACCTCGGCATGGAAGCGATCTACGAGTTCGAGGTGAAGGACATGCCCGTCACCGTAGCGGTCGACAGCACCGGCAACTCCGTCCACAATACGGGGCCCGCGGAATGGCGGGCGAAGATCGGAAAAATTCCCGTCGTCCCGGCGTGAGGCCGGCACGCCGAGGGCGAGAGGCAAAAGGCTAGAGGTGCTGGAAGCAGGCGTGCGGCGATCGCTCGAGCGCAACCGCTGTAGGGTTGTTCCTGTCGCCTCACGCCTGACGCCTTACGCCTCTCGCCTGTCTTTTTCTATGGCGGGCCTCCCCGCATTGCAGGGTAGTGAATCTGGTCAGGTCCGGAAGGAAGCAGCCACAGCTATTACCTGCAAGTGCCGGGGGTTAGGCTCGCCACCCCTATCGGTGCGGCGGGGCGGACGAAGCGGGTCCGCTCCGTCGCAGTCCGTCGATTCGCGCATGAGCCAGCCGGACTCAGCCGCCTCCGGGCAGGCTTTGGCGCGCAAGTGGCGTCCGCGCAGCTTCGATCGAGATGGTCGGGCAAGAGCACGTGGTGCGAGCCCTGACCAATGCGCTGAAGCAGAAGCGCTTGCATCACGCCTATCTGATGACCGGCACCCGCGGGGTGGGCAAGACCACGCTCGCGCGCGTCATGGCCAAGGCGCTGAACTGCGAGACCGGGGTCAGCGCTTCAGCCCTGCGGCCGCTGCTCGGCCTGCATCGAGATCGATGGCGGGCGCTTCGTCGATTTGATCGAGCTCGACGCCGCCTCGAACACCCAGGTGGACCAGATGCGCGAGCTGCTGGACAACGCGCTCTACGCCCCGACCCGCGCGCGCTTCAAGGTCTACATCATCGACGAAGTGCACATGCTCTCGCGCTCGGCGTTCAACGCCATGCTCAAGACCCTCGAGGAGCCGCCCGAGCACGTGAAGTTCATCCTCGCCACCACCGACCCGCAGAAGGTCCCGGTGACGGTGCTGTCGCGCTGCCTGCAGTTCAACCTGAAGCAGATCCCGCTGCAGCAGATCCGCGACCAGCTCGGCCGAGTGCTGGAGCGGGAGGGTATCGCCTTCGAGGCCGCGGCGCTCGGTTTGATCGGTCGCGCCGCGCTGGGCAGCATGCGCGACGGGCTGAGCCTGCTCGATCAGGCGATCGCACACGGTGCCGGCAGCGTGACCGAAGCCTCCGTGCGGGAAATGCTGGGTGCGGTTGACCAGGAGTACCTCTACGTGCTGCTGGAAGCGTTGGCCGACCACGACGGGCCGGCCATGCTGCGCGTCGCTGAGCGAGATGCAGGGACGCAGTTTGTCGCTCGAGGCTGCGCTGCAGGCGCTGGCGGGCCTGCTGCACCGGTTGGCGCTCTTGCAGACCGTGCCGGACGCAGTGCCGCCGGACGAACCCGATCGCGACCGCTTGCAGGCGTTGGCCGCGCGCTTGTCGGCGCAGGATTTGCAGCTCGACTATCAGATCGTCTTGCAGGGACGCGCCGATCTGTGGCTGGCGCCCGACGAGTACGCGGGCTTCACCATGACCCTGCTGCGCATGCTGGCCTTCACGCCTGGGGAGGGCGGCGGAAGCGACCGGGACGCCAGTCCGGGACGGGCGCAGGGCGATCAGTCGGCGCAGCCGCAGAGCGGGCCTCGCTCGGCGCTGTCCCAACCCGGCCAGGGGCCGGTGCAGGCGCATGACCAGGCCGAGGCCGCAAGGGCAATGGACCAGGACCAGCCTGTGCCGATGCAGCCGGCTCACGCCGAGCATGCGACCGGCGTCGGGTCCGGCCAGCCGGACTGGACACAGCTCCTGGCCGAGCTGAGGATCGGCGGCATGGCACGCATGCTCGCCCAGCACAGCGCGCTGAGCGCCTGGGACGGCCACACCGATGCGCCTGGAGGTCCCGGAGATGCACCAGGCATTTGCTCGAGAAGCCCTACCGCGACAAACTGCAGGCGGCGTTGGAGGAGCACTTCAAGCGCCGTGTGCGGGTCGAGTTCAGCCTCGGGCCAACCGACCGGGCAGACGCCTGCAGAGCTCGAGGACCGCGCACGGCAGGTCCGCCAGGAGGCGCCGTGCAGGCGATCGACAAGGATCCCTTCGTGCGCGAGCTGGTCGAGAACTTCGATGCGCACGTAGTGGACGAATCGATACGGCCACTGGACACCGGTGAGGCACGCATGATGGACGAATCGATGCGCCCCCTTGGGCAGGGCAGGCAGACAGGAGGCAAGAGGAGCTAGAGGATGATGAAAGGACAGCTGGCTGGCCTGATGAAGCAGGCCCAGCAGATGCAGGAGAACATGCGCAAGCTGCAGGAGCAGCTCGCCAACGTCGAGGTCGAGGGCCAGTCCGGCGCCGGCCTGGTGAAGGTGGTGATGACGTGCAAGCACGACGTCAAGCGTGTCAGCATCGACCCCAGCCTGCTGGCCGACGACAAGGACATGCTGGAGGATCTGGTCGCTGCGGCCTTCAACGATGCGGTGCGGCGGGCGGAAGCCACCACCCAGGAGAAGATGGGCAGCCTGACGGCCGGCATGGGACTGCCGCCGGGCTTCAAGCTGCCGTTCTAGCTCGCGAGCGCGCGCTTCTGACGGGCCGCGCGAGGTACCCCAGCGCACGGCGCGCAGCCGCCCTTGTGCGCTGCGCATGTTTCGCGCGGCGCAGTTCGCGTTTAACATAAGCGCATGAACACGCCGTCGAGTCTGGACGAGCTGATCCAGGCGCTGCGCTGCCTGCCCGGGGTGGGGCCGAAGTCGGCGCAGCGCATGGCCTACCATCTTCTGCAGCGCGACCAAGCGGGCGCAGCGCGGCTTGCGCAAGCGCTCGCGCAGGCGCTGTCGCAGTGGTCCGCCACTGCGAGGGCTGCAACACCTTTCACCGAAGAGCCCCTGTGCGAGCTGTGCCGCTCGCCCCGGCGCGACGAGTCGCTGCTGTGCGTGGTCGAGACGCCGGCGGATCTGCTGATGGTGGAGCAGACGCAGTCCTATCGGGGGCGCTATTTCGTGCTCATGGGCAGGCTCTCGCCGCTCGACGGGATCGGACCGCGCGACATCCACCTCGATCGCCTGATCAAGCGGGCCGGCGACGGGGCGGTGCGGGAGGTCATCCTGGCCACCAACTTCACGGTCGAGGGCGAGGCGACGGCGCACTACATCGGCGAGCTGCTGCGGGCGAAGGGGCTGAAGGTGACCCGCATCGCGCGCGGTTTACCGGTCGGCGGCGAGCTGGAGTACGTCGACAGCGGCACCCTGGCCCAGGCCGTGCTAGAGCGGCGAGAGGTCTAGAGCGCTACGGCCGCGCCCATCGCACCCGCATGTCCAAACCCAAGACTTCCAGAGCCCGCCACTCCCAGCAGACCAGCCGCATACCTGCGCGCCCGGCCGCCAGGTCGCGCGACGCCGGCGCGAACCGCCAGCGCCCGGCGCAGCCGCCCGAGCTCGCCGAAGGGTTGGATGCCGGCAGCGGGCCGCAGAAGATCCACAAGGTGCTGGCGCAGGCCGGGCTGGGATCGCGGCGCGAGATGGAGGAGCTGATCCGCGCCGGCAAGGTCAAGGTCAATGGAGCGCTGGCGCAGGTAGGCATGCGCGTGCAGCCGGGCGACGTGATTCGTGTCGGCAAGCGCCAGGTGACCGTGCGCGACAGCACGCGGTTGCCGCGCATCATCCTCTACCACAAGCCCGAAGGCGAGATCGTCAGTCACGACGATCCGCAAGGCCGTCCCAGCGTGTTCGAGAAGCTGCCGCCCATGCGCCGCGGCAAATGGCTCGCGGTGGGGCGCCTGGACTACAACACCTGCGGACTGCTGATGTTCACCACCTCCGGGCGAGCTCGCCAACCGGCTGATGCACCCGCGCTACGAGGTGGAGCGCGAGTACGCCGTGCGCATCATCGGCAAGCTGAGCGACGAGCACGTGCGGGCCCTCAAGAAGGGCGTGCGCCTGGAGGATGGCATGGCGCGATTCGAAGAGCTGGAGGAGCGCGGCGGCCGGGGCCTGAACAACTGGTACCGGGTGGTCCTGCGCGAGGGACGCAACCGCATCGTGCGGCGGATGTTCGAAGCCGTGGGCTACAAGGTGAGCCGGCTGATGCGCGTGCGCTTCGGCGTGGTGTCGCTGCCCTTCGCGCTGCGCCGGGGCGCATGGCGCGAAGTCGATGAGGAGCACACCGGCGCCATCCTGGCGTGGTCTGCGACGCTGGTTCGCCCGGCCGCGGAGCTGCCGCCCGCGCGCCCCGCCGCGGTCAAGCCGGGAGCTGGTCCCGTTCGAGCAGGAAAACCTGGTCGCCGCCCGCACTGGTCTCCAGCCAGGTAGGCGCGAGTTCCGGGAAGGCCGCCTCCACGGCGGCACGGCCTGCGCCGATCTCCATCACGACCACACCCCCCGGTGTCAGGTGATCGCGCGCCCGCGCCAGAATCCTGCGCACCGCGTCCAGCCCATCGGCGCCGCCGTCCAACGCCAGCGCGGGTTCACGGCGGTACTCCGCGCGGCAGCGCCTGCATGTCGGCTGGCGCTGACGTAGGGGGGGTTGCTCACGATGAGATCATAGCGCCGCTCCCGCAGACCTTCGAACAGATCGGACTGCAAGAGGTGGATGCGCGATTCCGAGCGCGTAGTCGGCGACGTTGCGGCGCGCCACTTCCAGCGCTTCGGCAGAAATGTCTACGGCATCGACCTGCGGCTGCGGGGAACGCCAGCGCCAGCACGATGGCCAGACAGCCCGAGCCGGTGCACAGATCCAGCGCCCGGCGCAGACGGCCCGGCGTCGGGCAGCCAGGCCTGCAGGCCCTGCTCGATCAGACCGGCGATATGGGAGCGGGGCACGATGACCCGCTCGTCCACGTAGAAGCGGTAGTCGCCCAGCCAGGCTTCGTGGGTCAGATAGGCGGCCGGGATCCGCTCGGTTGCGCGCCGTTCCACGATCTTCAGCACCCGCTCGATTTCCGCCGGCAGCAGCATCGCATCGAGGAACGGCTCCAGGCGCTCCAGCGGCAGGTGCAGCGTGTGCAGGATCAGATAGGCGGCTTCGTCGTAGGCGTTGTCGCTGCCGTGGCCGAACACAAGGTGCGCGGCGGTGAACCGGCTCACCGCGTAGCGCAGCAGATCGCGGACGCTGCGCAGGCGTGCGCGCTGCCTCAGCGTCCATCCAGCGAGGGCGGCCAGGGTGCGGCTGGTAGACGCGGCGAAAGGGCGTCCACGTCGGCCAGCGCAACGCACTCGTTGAGCTGGTGGATCGTAGCGTTCACCGGGCCGAGCTCCACCACCTGCGGGCAGATCGCGGCGATGAATCGCCCGTCGGAGGTACCGCCGCTGGTGGACAGCTCCGGCTCGATCCCGAGCTCGATCGCGGACGGCCTCGCTCATCGCCTCGACCAACCGCCCGCGCGGGGTCAGGAACGGCATGCCCGATAGCGACCACTCCAGTGCATAGTCGAGCCCGTGCCGATCCAGGATGTCATGGACGCGGGCCTTCAGCCCATCGACCGTGCTCGCTGTGGAGAAGCGGAAATTGAACAGCACGCGCAGCTCGCCCGGAATCACGTTGGTGGCGCCGGTGCCGGCCTGGAGGTTGGAGATCTGGAACGTGGTCGGCGGAAAGTACTCGCTGCCCGTGGTCCCACTGGATCGCGGCGAGCTCGGCCAGCGCGGGCGCCGCCAGGTGCACCGGATTGCGCGCCAGGTGCGGGTAGGCGACATGGCCCTGGATGCCGCGCACCCGCAGCTCGCCCGAGAGCGAGCCGCGCCGCCCGTTCTTGATGGTATCGCCGAGGCGCTGCGCTGACGTCGGCTCGCCGACGATGCAGTAGTCGAGCCGCTCGCCCCGCGCGCGCAGCGCCTCGACCACCCGCACTGTCCCGTCCACCGCCACGCCTTCCTCGTCGGAGGTGATGAGCAAGGCGATGGAGCCGGGATGGTCCGGCGCGCGCTCGACCAAGCGCTCCACCGCGGTGACGAAAGCGGCGATGGAGGTCTTCATGTCCGCCGCGCCGCGCCCGTACAGATAGCCTGTCGCGCTCGCACCGGCTCGAAGGGATCGGATTGCCACTTCTCGAGCGGCCCGGGCGGCACCACATCGGTATGCCCGGCGAAGCAGACCACGGGAGCGCTGCTGCCGCGCCGCGCCCAGAGATTGTCCACCGCGCCGAAGCGCATCGGCTTCGATCTTGAACCCGAGCGCCCGCAGGCGAGCGGCAAGGATCGCCTGGCAGCCGCCGTCATCGGGGGTGACGGAACGGCAGCGGATCAGAGCTTCGGCGAGCGCCAGCGCAGGGCCAGGTGCGGCATCGTTCGGCATGGCCGACGGATTATAGGGCCGAGCCGCCAACCACTGCGATGAACTGTCGGGCTCTTCGCCGTGCTCGCTCTCGTTCTCGCGCCTCTGCGGTTCAGCAGTGAGGGACTAGCTAGTTCCCGGCGTTGATATCGATCTTGAAGTCGTCGAACGAGGATGAGGTCGCCAGGTCGGTCCGGATCGGTCCCTTGGCGCCCACGCGGGCGGCCGCCTGCTCGGCGTTGTTCATGATCCAGGACAGGTTGGTTGCCGAGTCCGAGTTGCGCAACGCCTCGTCCTTGGTGATCTTGCCGTCGGCATACAGCTTGAACAGCGCCTGCTCGAAGCTCACCGAGCCCGGCGAGAGGCTCTTCTCGATGGCTTCCTTGATCTGATCCATCTCGCCCTTCACGATCAGCTCCTGGATGTGCTTGCTGTTGAGCAGCACCTCGACCGCGGCCACCTGGGTGCCGTCCACCGCCTTGACCAGGCGCTGGGAGATGATCGCCTTCAGGCACACGGCGAGGTCGTTGAGCAGCGCGGGGCGCGCGTCGTAGGGGAAGAAGTTGATGATCCGGTTGAGCGCGTGGTAGCTGTTGTTGGCGTGCAGGGTGGACAGGCACAGGTGGCCGGTCTGAGCGTACAGCAGCGCCTGCTGCAGCGTATCACGGTCACGGGACTCGCCGATCATCAGGATGTCGGGCGCCTCGCGCATGGCATTGACCAGCGCGTTGCCGTAAGACTTGGTGTCCAGCCCGACTTCGCGCTGGTTGATCACGGAGCGGTTGTGCTTGAACACGAACTCGATGGGGTCCTCGATGGTCAGGATATGACCGCCGCGGGTGTTGTTGCGGTGCTCGATCATGGCCGCGAGCGTGGTGGACTTGCCCGAGCCGGTGGCCCCGACCACCAGGATCAGGCCGCGCTTCTCCATGATCAGATCCTTCAGGATCGCCGGCAGCCGCAAGGCTTCGATGCCGGGGGTCTGCGTGCGCAGATAGCGGATGACCAGGGCAACGTGTCCGCGCTGGCGGAAGACGTTGACGCGGAAGCGCCCGACGTCCGGAACCGGGAACGAGAAGTTCATCTCCCAGATCTGCTCGAAGTCCTGCTGCTCCTTCTCCGACATCATCTCGTAGGCGATCTTCTTGACCGTCTCGGGATCCAGCATGTCCGCGTTGACGGGCATGATCGTGCCGAGGATCTTGATGGCAAGGGGCATGCCGGCCGAGATGAACAGGTCGGAAGCCTGCTTCTCGGCCATCAGCTTGAGCACCGGGGTCAGATACATGAACGTCCTCTAGACGATGAGCCTTGTAACCAGCCCGGACTGCGAAAGCAAGTTTTAGTCCCCCCGCAGCAATTCGTTGATGCTGGTCTTGGCGCGGGTCTTGGCGTCCACCTGCTTGACGATCACCGCGCAATAGAGGCTGTACTTGCCGTCGGCGGAGGGCAGGTTGCCCGCTACCACCACCGAGCCGGCCGGGACGCGGCCATACAGGACCTCGCCGGTCTCCCGGTTGTAGATCTTCGTGCTCTGGCCGATGTACACGCCCATCGAGATGACCGACCCGGCGCCCACGATCACCCCCTCGACGACCTCGGAGCGCGCGCCGATGAAGCAGTCGTCCTCGATGATCGTGGGGTTGGCCTGCACCGGTTCCAGCACGCCGCCGATCCCCACGCCGCCCGACAGGTGCACGTTCTTTCCGATCTGCGCGCACGAGCCCACGGTGGCCCAGGTGTCCACCATCGTCGCCTCGTCGACGTAGGCGCCGATGTTCACGTACGAAGGCATCAGAACCACGTTGCGGCCGATGAAGGCGCCGCGGCGCACCGCCGCCGGGGGCACCACGCGGAAGCCGCCGGCTTTGAAATCCTGGGCGCCGTAGGCGGCGAACTTCGCCGGGACCTTGTCGAAGTAGTTGGTGTAGCCGTCGCGCACCACGGCGTTGTCCTCGAGGCGGAACGACAGCAGCACCGCCTTTTTGATCCACTGATGAGTGGTCCACTCGCCGCCGATCTTTTCCGCCACCCGCAGCTTGCCGGCGTCGAGCTGCGCCAGCACATCGGCTACGGCATCGCGCAGGCGCGGATCGGCGTTGGCCGGCGTGATCCCGGCGCGATTCTCGAAGGCGGCATCGATGAGCGCTTGCAGTTCCGTCATGGTTGTCTTCCCCGTCGCTAAGAACAGTCTCACTACCGCGGCTTGTGATCGGCGGTCGCCTTGGCACGGCGAGCGCCGGGTGAGAGGTTCAGCACTCACACGCGCCGAGCTCTCGTCATCCTCTATGTCGCTGTGCTGCGTGGCTAGCTTGCCATCCTGGACCAGGAGGCCCGAATCCGCCGCGCAGCCTCGGTGCACTCTTCCGGGGTCGACACCAACGCGATCCGCACGAAGCCCCGGCCCGGGTTGACCCCCCGCGCCTCCCGCGCCAGAAAGCTCCCGGGCAACACCGTCACGCTGCATGCCTGATAGAGGCGGCGCGCGAACTCCGTGTCGGCGCCCGGCGTGGGCAACCAGATGTAGAAGGCCGCCTGCGGCATCCGCACCGGCGCAACGTCGCGCAGTATGCCGGTGAACGCTTCGAACTTGTCCCGGTACAGGCGGCGGTTGTCCCGCACGTGCGCTTCGTCTTCCCAGGCGGCCCGGCTGGCGGCCTGGATCGCGAGGCTCATGGCGCTCCCGTGGTAGGTGCGGTAGAGCAGAAACTTCTCCAGGATGGCGGCATCCCCGGCGACATAGCCGGAGCGCATGCCGGGCACGTTGGAGCGCTTCGACAGGCTGCCGAACACCACCAGCCGCGGGAAACCGGCCCGCCCCAGGCGCTGAGCCGCTTGCAGGCCACCCAGCGGCGGCGCGGACTCGTCGAAATAGATCTCGGAGTAGCACTCGTCGCTGGCGATGACGATGCCATGCCGGTCGGAGAGCGCGAACACGCGTTCCCAGTCGTCCAGCGTCATCACGTTGCCGGTCGGATTCCCGGGACTGCACACATACAGCAGCTGGGTGTCGGCCCAGATCGGCTCCGGGAGTTGCGACAAATCCAGCCGGAAGCCGTCCTCGGCGAGGATATTGATAAACTCCGGCGCGGCGCCCGCGAGCAGGGTGGCGCCTTCGTAGATCTGGTAGAAGGGATTGGGCATGACCACGCGCGCGCCGGCGCGGCTGGCGTCGACCACCGTCTGGGCGAAGGCGAACAGCGCCTCGCGGCTGCCGTTGACCGGCAGGACCTGCTTGCCGGCGTCCAGCGCATCGAGCCGGTAGCGGCGCTCGAGCCAGCCCGCGATGGCCAGGCGCAGTGGCTCGCTGCCGGCAGTGGCCGGGTATGCGGCCAGACCATCCAGGTTCTCGACCAGCGCCTGGCGGATGAAGGCAGGCGTGGCGTGCTTGGGCTCGCCGATGGACAGATTGATCGGTGAGCAGGCTGGGCTCGCTTGCAGGCCCTTGAACAGCGCGGCGAGCTTCTGGAAGGGGTAGGGCTGCAGGCGGCCGAGATGCGGGTTCATGGGATCGCGCGCCGGGCTGCGGGCCGGCAAACGCGCAATTATACGGGGCGGCCGTTGGGCAAGGCGAGTGCGGTTGCGGGTCTGCTGACCGGCGCATTGGTGTGGGGGTTGATCTGGTATCCGTACCGCCTGCTCGAGGCCGCTGGCGTGCCCGGCACGCTCGCCACGCTGGCGACTTACGCGGTTGCGCTGGCCGCGGCATGCATTGTGTTCCGCCGCGACCTGGCGGCGCTGCGCAGGCCGGACCCGCTGATGGTGCTGATCGCCTTGGCGGCGGGGTGGACCAACCTCGGCTACGTGCTCGGGATGATCCACGGCCAGGTCATGCAGGTGCTGTTGCTGTTCTACCTTGCCCCGCTCTGGACCGTCTTGTTCGCCGCCGCGCTCCTGGGCGAGCGCCCGGGTGGAGTTGGCTTCCTGGTGATCCTGCTGTCCTTGGCCGGAGCCGGCCTGATGCTGTGGCAACCGGGAATGAGCCTGCCGGTTCCCGCCAGCGCCGCGGAGTGGTTCGGCCTGTCCGCCGGAATCGGCTTCGCGCTGTCCAATGTGTTGATCCGCAAAGCGCGCCACCTGCAGATCCAGGTCAAGGCGGTGGTGATATTCGCGGGCGTCGTGGCGACTGCCCTGGCGGTCGCCCTGATCGAGGGCGCGCGCCTGAGTGCGCCGCTGTCCGCCGGGCCCGAGGCACTGCTGCTGCTGGCCTTGCTTGGCCTGGTGATCTTCGCTACCAACCTGGCCGTCCAGCACGGGCTCATGCAGGTCAGCGCCAACCGCGCCATCGTGCTGTTGCTCTCGGAGCTCGTGGTGGGGGCGCTCTCCTCGTATGTCCTGGCGCTGGAGGTGATGCGCTGGAATCAATGGGCCGGCGGGACGATGATCGTGGCCGCCACGCTGCTGTCCGGCCGCCTCGGCCAGGCCCACGCCTGAACCAACAGCCGGCCACAGAGCTCACAGAGAACACGGAGGAACCAGGGCACCAGCCGATCCCTGAGTCGCGCGAACACGCCGTGACTCTCTCTGCGATCTCTGTGTTCTCTTTGGCTGCCTTGCAGTTCACTCGCCGGTGCTCGGTGCCGCGGGAAAGCGCTCCAGGTCCACACGCGGCGCGGGCTGCCAGCCCGGCTGGCGGTGCTCCGCCACAACGGTCGTGTAGATCCCGCCGCGCACATAGAAGCGGGCGGTCAGCCGCATGAAGCGGGGCGCGGTTGCAGCCGCAAGATCATCGAGAATGCGGTTGATCACCGCCTCATGGAAGGCGCCCTCGTTGCGGTAGGACCAGATGTAGAGCTTGAGGCTCTTGAGCTCCACGCAGCGACGGTCCGGGACGTAGTCCAGCAGCAGTGTGGCAAAGTCCGGCTGGCCCGTCTTTGGACAGAGACAGGTGAACTCCGGGATCTCCATATGAATGAGGTAGTCGCGCCCGGGTTGGGGATTGTCGAAGGTCTCCAGCAGCCGGTCGGACTGTGTAGCTCATTGTCACCGCCGATGATGAATCGGTTAGAATGCCATCCCAAGTCCGGCGCGATCGGCTGTCGAGCGTGACAGCGGGCGCGCCGAACGCTTGAGCAGCCTCGCCGGCCGTGAACTCCGCCTGGTCCTGTGCGTCGTGTAGGACTGGGCGTTGTTTTATTCCGCGAGCAGGGCTCGAAGCTGCCTTTGAATTCTAATCCGGTCCGCTCCCAAATTGCGTCTCTCCCATATCAAGCTCGCCGGGTTCAAGTCCTTCGTGGACCCGACCCACATCGCGCTGCCAGGCAGCCTGGTCGGCGTGGTCGGTCCGAACGGGTGCGGCAAATCCAACGTCATCGACGCCGTGCGCTGGGTACTGGGCGAGTCCTCCGCCAGGCATCTGCGCGGAGAGACGATGCAGGACGTGATCTTCAACGGCTCGGGCGAGCGCAAGCCGTCCAATCGCGCCAGCGTCGAGCTGGTGTTCGACAACAGCCTGGGCAAGGCCGGCGGCCCGTGGGCCAGCTACACCGAGATCTCGGTCAAACGCGTGCTCGAGCGCGACGGGGAATCGTCTTACTACATCAACAACATGCATGTGCGCCGGCGGGACGTCGCGGATATCTTCCTGGGCACCGGCCTGGGCGGGCGCGCCTACGCCATCATCGAGCAGGGGATGATCTCGCGCATCGTCGAGGCACGTCCCGAGGAGCTGCGCACCTTCCTCGAGGAGGCCGCGGGCATCTCCAAGTATCGCGAGCGGCGCAAGGAGACCGAGCAGCGGCTGGAGGACACCCGCGAGAACCTCGCGCGCGTCGACGACATCCTGCTGGAGCTCACCACCCAGCTCGCCCATCTCGAGGTGCAGGCCGAAGTGGCGGGCAGGTACCGGGCGCTGGAGGCCGATCTCAAGCTTACCCAGCAGCTGCTGTGGCTGCTGCGCAAGCAGGATGCAGCCGCCAGCCGCACGCGCTTACAGCGCGAGCTCGACCAGGTGGCGATCGACCTGGAAGCCGAGACTGCGCGCATGCGCGGGCTGGAGAGCCGGGTAGAGCAGTTACGCGTGGCGCACTATGCCGCGAGCGACCATGTGCACGCTGCGCAGGGCGGCATGTACGAAGCCAACGCAGAAGCCGCCCGCCTGGAGCAGTCCCTCCAGCACCTGCGCGACAGCCGCCGGCGGGTGGACAATCAGATCGCCGCCGTCTCGCAGGAGCGCGCGGAAGCTACCGGCCAGCTCGACACCCTGCAGACCGGGCTGGCCGAGCAGCGCGCCGAGCTGGAAAGCGCCGCACAGCAACTCGAAGCGTGCCGCGACCAGGAGAGGCTGGAGGCCCAGCAGCTGCCCGCGGCCGAGCAGGTGTTCGCCGCCACGCGCAGCGAGGTCGAGCGGCTGAGCCAGGACCTGGCGCGGCACCGGCAGGAAGAGCAGGTCGAGCTCACGCGCCAGGACCATGCCGCCGGCGTGCTCGAGCAGCTCGGCCAGCGCCGCGAGCGGCTCGTGCAGGAGCAGCAGGCACTGGAGGACGTGGACCGCGACGAGCTCGATCGCCTCACCCGCGAGCTGCGTGAGCTCGACTATCAGCATCGCGAGAAGCGCGACGCCCTGGCCCAGGCGGAGGCCGGGCTGCCGGCGCTGGAGCTCGTCTATCGCGAGACTACCGAGGCGGCCGAGCTCGCCTCCCGCGAGCTGGCGGCGCTGGACGCCAGGCAGACGGCGCTCGAGCTGCTGCAGAAGCAGGTCAGCCGCTCCGGTGAGATGCATGCCTGGCTCGACGAGCATCAGCTCGACGGCTTCGGACGCCTGTGGCAAGGCATCCGCATCGTGGCGGGGTGGGAGGATGCGCTGGAGGCGGTGCTGCGCGAGCGCCTCAACGGCATCGCCCTGGAGGATTTGCAGAAAGCCGCGGAATGGCTCAACCAACCCCCGCCCGGCAAGGTGTCGTTCTTCCAGAAGCGCAGCGGGGAGGCGCAGAACGGGACGGCCGGCGGACGCACGCCCCTGCGCGACTCCATCACGTGCACCGATGCCGGCGTGGCTGCCGTGTTGACGGATTGGCTGGCCAGCGTATTCGTCGTCAACGATGCCGCCGCCGGCTTTGCCCAGCGCGCGGAGCTGCCGGCCGGTGCGATGCTGGTGTGCCCTCAGGGCCACGTGTTCACGCGCAGCAGCGTGAGCTTCCATGCCGCCGACTCGGAGATCCATGGCATCCTGTCGCGCCAGCGCGAGATCGAGGAGCTCAAGGCCCGCCGCGAGGACCTCGAGCAGGCCCAGGCGGCAGCGCGCTCGAAGGTGGTAGAGGCGCAGGCCGAGCTGGAGCACGGACGCATCGAGCTGCAGAAGCTGCGCCAGGAGGCCGATGAGGCCCAGCAGCAGCGGCACGATCTGGAGCTCGACCAGGTGCGCCTGTCACAGCAGCTCGAGCGCATCGTTCACCGCCGCTCCCAGATCGACGCGGAGCTGCAGGAGCTTGGCGAGCAGACCGAGCGCGAAGCCGCGGCACGCACCCGTGCCGGCCTGCGCCTCGAGGAGCTGGCGATGCGCCTGCAGGAGGCGGCCGCGCAGCTGCAAGGCGCGCGTGAGGCGCATAGTGGCGCCGGCGAGATGCTGGCCACCCGGCGTGACGGCGCGCAGGCGGCGGCGCGCCGGCTGCAGGAAGCGATCTTCAACCATCGCTCCGCGTCGCAGCGCATCGTCGACACCGACAACGGCATCCGTACGCTGAGCGAGAAGGTCGAGCGCCTGGACGCCTCGCTGCAAGCCTTGAGCGAGGAGCTCGCCGGCCTGGACGAGAACCCCGTGCAGGCCCAGCTCGGACAGGCGCTCGAGCTGCGCATGCAGCGAGAGCAGGCCTTGAACCTCGCCCGCCAGGCGCTCGAGGAAGCCGAGCGCGAGCTCAAGGACACCGAGCAGCAGCGCCTGACCAGCGAGCAGAAGCTTGCCCCCATGCGCGAGCGTGCCGGCGAGCTGCGCCTCAAGGAGCAGGAGGCGCGCATCGCACAGGAGAGCTTCGCGGCCCAGCTCGAGCAGGCCGGCGCTGTCGAGGAGGAGCTGGCGGGCAAGCTGGAGAGGGGCATGCGTGCGGGTGCGCTGCAGAACGAGATCAACCGCCTGGGCGAGGAGATCGCCGCGCTGGGGGCGGTGAACCTGGCCGCCCTGGACGAGCTCACCGCTGCGCGCGAGCGCCGCTCTTATCTCGAACTGCAGTCGCGCGACCTGCACGAAGCGGTGACCACGCTGGAAAGCGCCATCCGCCGCATCGACCGGGAAACCCGCGAGCGACTGCAGGCTACCTTCGACGAGGTCAACGCCAACCTGGGCAAGCTGTTCCCGGCCCTGTTCGGGGGCGGCGACGCGCGCCTGATCATGACCGGCGAGGAGATCCTGGACGCCGGTGTCAACATCGTCGCGCGCCCGCCGGGCAAGCGCAACGCCTCCATCCATCTGCTCTCGGGCGGCGAAAAGGCGTTGACTGCGTTGTCGCTGGTGTTCTCGCTGTTCCAGCTCAACCCGGCGCCCTTCTGCCTGCTCGACGAAGTGGACGCGCCGCTGGACGACACCAATACCGAGCGCTTCTGCAACCTGGTGCGGCAGATGGCTCAGCAGACCCAGTTCCTGTTCATCAGCCACAACAAGATCACCATGGAGATTGCCGAGCAGCTGGTGGGCATCACCATGCCGGAGCAGGGCGTGTCCAAGGTGGTCGCGGTGGACATCGACGAGGCGCTGCGCATCCGCGAGGAGGCCGAGGCCGCGGCATGAATCCACGGGCCGTGGCCGCTGCCTCCGGCTGCGTGTATCGTGACGCGTGATTTGCGGGGTCGGCAGCGCGCGGCCCCAGGGGAGGGCCCCGCACGGGGAAAACCATGAGCGAGTTGCAGATCGGCCTGCTGATCGTAGGTGCTGCGGTGATCGTCGGCGTGATCGCCTACAACCGCATTCAGGAGGCTCGGTTTCGGCGGCGGGCCGAGGAGGCGTTCGCACCCGACCGGGGTGACGCCCTGCTGGAACCTGCTCACCCGGCCGGCACCCGCATCGAGCCGCAGCTGCAGCCCGGGTCGGACGGCGGTGACTACGGCGGCGCGGGCAGGCAGGAGCCCCGTGCTGTTCCGGTCACGCAGACGACTCCCGCCTCTGCCGCACCGCCAGCGGCGCCGGCACCCAGTACCACGGCAAGCGGGGACCCCATCTCCTATGCGACCGAGCTTCAGTGCCAGCAGCCAGTTTCGGCCGGCGCGCTGCACACACTGTTGAGCGATCTGGGCTCTCTCGCCCGTCGGGTCAGGCTCGAGGGCCGGTCGGAGACGAGCGGGTGGGCCGCGTTCGAGCCCGCAGGCGCCGACTCATTCCGCCACGTGCGCGTGCTGCTGCAGCTCGCCGACCGTGGCGGAGCGGTGACGCCTCAGGACATCGCAGCCTTCCAGTCTGCGGTGGCCCGCTGTGCCGCCTCGCTTTCCGCGAGCGCGGAGATTCCGGAAAGCGCGGCGTTCGTGGAGCGCGCGCGCCACTTGGACGCCTTCTGCGCCGAAGTCGATGTCGTGGTAGGCCTCAACGTGCTCGCCGGTGCGGGCAAACCCATCACCGGCACGCGCTTGCGCGGCCTGGCGGAGGCGGCCGGCTTCCGCGTCGGCAGCCAGGGCGCATTCGTCTACCCGGACGCGCGCGGCAACCCCCGGTTTACGCTGGAGAACCAGGAGCAGCCGGCGTTCTCGGCCGAGTCTCTGCGCGGGCTGTCTACCCACGGGGTCACGCTCCTGCTGGACGTGCCACGAGTAGCCGACGGCGTGGCGGCTTTCGACCAGATGGTCGGCATCGGCCGCAGCCTGGCCACATCGCTGGGCGGTACCCTGGTGGACGACAACCGTGTCGAGGTCACTGCGCAAGGTCTGGAACAGATCCGCACCCAGCTGCGCAGCATCTACGCGGCCATGGAGTCGGCCGGCACCCCGGCCGGCGGGCCGCTCGCGTTGCGGCTGTTCGCCTGAGGCGGGAGGGCGGCTTGTCGAGCACGACCGCCGCCCCGGCGCCCGTCCGGCAGCGCGCGCTGGCGCTGCGCGCCGAGATCGAGCACCACAGCTACCTGTACTACGTGAAGGACGCGCCGGCCATCAGCGATGCGCAGTTCGACCAGCTGTTTCGCGAGTTGCAGGAGCTGGAGACCCGTTACCCCGGTCTGCGTACGGCGGATTCCCCCACCCAGCGGGTGGGCGCCCCGGTGGAAGGGGAGTTCGCCGCGGTCGCGCACGCTGTGCCCATGCTGTCGCTCAACAATGCGCTGTCCGAAGAGGAGGCAGCGGCCTTCGACCGGCGCGTGCGGGAAGCGCTCGGCGTAGCGGAGATGCAGTACGCTGCGGAGCCCAAGTTCGATGGCCTGGCGATCAGCCTGTCCTACAGCGACGGTCAGCTCGCCGTGGGTGCTACGCGCGGGGACGGCTACACCGGCGAAGACGTCACAGCCAACCTGCGCACCGTTCGTTCCATTCCGCTGCGCCTTCGCGCCAGCCATCCGCCACGCGTGCTGGAGGTGCGTGGCGAGGTGGTGATGCTGCGCAAGGACTTCGACGCGATCAATCGCAAGCTCGAAGCGCAAGGCGAGAAGCCCTTCGTCAATCCGCGCAATGCGGCAGCCGGCTCGCTGCGGCAGAAGGATCCCCGCCTCACCGCGGCGCGGCCGCTGCATTTCTTTGCCTATGGGCTCGGGCGCTTCGAGGACGCACGATTTCCCGACGACCGCCACAGCCGGCAGATGGACTACCTCGAGACGCTGCGCTTCCCGGTCTCGGCACAGCGCGCAGTGGTGACGGGCTTGCGGGGAATGCTCGACTACTACGCCGAGATGGGCAGGCAGCGCGCGAGCCTTCCCTACGACATCGACGGGGTGGTGTACAAGGTCGACGATCTCAAGCTCCAGGAGCGGCTGGGCTTCGTGTCGCGTGCGCCGCGCTTTGCGGTGGCTCACAAGTTTGCCGCGGAGGAAGCCGTTACCGAAGTCGTCGACATTCACGTGCAAGTCGGCCGTACCGGCGCGCTCACGCCGGTGGCACGGCTGAAGCCTGTGTTCGTGGGGGGTGTGACGGTCACCAACGCGACCCTGCACAACGAAGACGAGGTGCGGCGCAAGGACGTACACGTGGGGGATTTCGTGGTGGTGCGGCGCGCCGGCGACGTGATCCCCGAGGTCGTGCGGGTGCTGATCGAGCGGCGCCCGGGCCATGTGCGTGCATTCCGAGATGCCCGCCAAGTGTCCGGAGTGCGGTTCGCTGGTGGTGCGGCAGGAGGGCGAGGCCGTGGCGCGCTGCACCGGGGGACTGGTGTGCCCGGCCCAGCGCAAGCAGGCGCTGCTGCACTTCGCCTCGCGCCGCGCCATGGACATCGAGGGCTTGGGAGACAAGCTGGTCGACCAGCTCGTCGACCAGGACCTCGTGCAGACTCCGGCGGACCTGTACCGGCTCGACGTGGAGCGCCTCGCGGGGCTGGAGCGCATGGGAGAGAAGTCGGCGGTCAAGCTGGTTGGCGCCATCCAAGGACAGCAAGCGTCCGAGCCTCGCGCGCTTCGTCTATGCGCTTGGGGATCCGCAACGTCGGTGAAAGCACGGCCCGCGACCTGGCGCGCGACTTCGGCGACATCCATGCACTCATGGCGGCGGACGAGCAGCGGCTTCAGCAGGTGCTCGACGTGGGGCCGGTCGTGGCGCAGAGCATCAGCGCGTTCTTTGCCGAGCGGCATAACCGCGAGGTCATAGCCGCCTTGCTGGATGCCGGCGTGCAGCCGGTACAGGAGAAGCGGCGGTCGCGCACGGCGCAGGGGCTCGCGGGTCAAGCCTTCGTGCTCACCGGAACGCTGCCTGGCTTGTCCCGCGAGGAAGCCACGGCGCGCATCGAGGCTGCCGGGGGCAAGGTGGCAGGCAGTGTGTCGAAGAAGACCAGCTATGTCGTGGTCGGCGACGAGGCCGGCAGCAAGTACGACAAAGCCGTGGCACTGGGCATTCCTGTGCTCGACGAAGAGGGGTTGCTAGAATTGCTGAAGATCTACCAAATGAAGCCAAAGGAGGCAGCTTGAAACGCGTAACAAGGCAGTGTTCCCGGTTGCAGGGATGGGAACACGGTTTCTGCCCGCCACCAAGGCGAGCCCGAAGGAAATGCTGCCGGTGGTGGACAAGCCGCTCATCCAGTACGCGGTCGAAGAGGCGGTGGCGGCGGGCATCACCCACATGGTCTTCATCACCGGCCGCAACAAGCGCGCCATCGAGGACCACTTCGACAAAGCCTACGAGCTGGAAACAGAGCTCAAGGGCCGCAACCGCCAGAAGCTGCTGGACGCGGTGCAGGACATCGTGCCGAAGGACGTGACCTGCACCTACGTGCGCCAGTCCGAGGCGCTGGGCCTGGGGCACGCCGTGCTGTGCGCCAAGGCCGTGCTGGGCGAGGAGCCTTTCGCGGTGATCCTGGCTGATGACTTGATCGACGCAGCCCCCCCTGTGCTCAAGCAGATGACCGAGGTCTACGAGCACCGCCACCGCTCCGTAATCGCAGTTCAGAACGTGGCGCGCGAGGAGACCGGCAGCTACGGCATCATCCAGGGCGATCCCGATGGCGAACGCCTCATGCGCATGAGCGGGATCGTGGAGAAGCCGCGCCCCGAGTTGGCGCCATCGACTCTGGCCGTGGTCGGGCGTTACATCCTCGCCCCGCGCATCATTCACTATCTGGAGCAGGTTCAGCCCGGCGCGGGCGGAGAAATCCAGCTCACCGACGCGATCGCCGCGCTGTTACGGGACGAGACGGTCCTGGGCTACCGCTTCGAGGGTACGCGCTACGACTGCGGCTCCAAGCTGGGCTACCTGGAGGCCAACGTGATGTTCGGGCTGAAGCACCCGGAGATTGGCGCCGAGTTCGCTCAGTTCCTCGCCCATCTGGGCGGGCACGCCGATGCCTGAGACGATGGACCGCGAGCATGCCTGGGAGATCCTGCGCGAGGCGGAGCAGGTCTGCGACGAAGCTACGGTGCAACGGGCGCTGCGCGGCCTGGCCGAGGCGATCGCCACGCGCCTGGGCGAGCGATATCCGCTGGTGCTGAGCGTAATGGGCGGCAGCGTGGTGTTCAGCGGCCAATTGCTGCCGTTGCTGCGGTTTCCTCTCGAGTTCGACTACCTGCACGCGACCCGCTACGATGGCACTACGCGCGGCGGGACGCTGACCTGGAAAGTGCTGCCACGCCAATCCGTGACAGGCCGGGTGGTGCTGGTGCTGGACGACATCCTGGACGCAGGCGATACGATGGCCGCGATCAAGCAGCGGCTGCTGGAGGACGGCGCCGCCGAAGTCTATTGTGCGGTGTTCGCCGACAAGGACCTCGGCCGCTCCAAGCCCATCCACCCGGATTTCGTCGGCGTAACCGTGCCCAACCGCTACGTGTTCGGTTTCGGCATGGACGTGGAGGAGGCGTGGCGCAACCTGCCGGCGATCTATGCCCTGAAAGGCGAGTGACTGGTGACTAGTGACTGGTGACTGCTGGCTGACGACCGCGTTTGGCCGGCGCACGCCGATCGCGGACTACTGCCTACTGCCTACTGATCACTCGCTGCAGACTACCGACACCAGTCACTAGTCACCAGTCACAGTCACTGATCACCGATCACCGATCATCAAACCATGCTGGCAATCATCGGCGGTACCGGCCTCACTCAGCTCGCCAACCTGGAGATCACCCATCGCCAGCCGCTGCGCACCCCCTGGGGTGAGCCCTCGGACGCGCTGACGTTTGGCAAGCTCAACAATCGCGATGTGGTGTTCCTGGCGAGGCATGGCTATGGCCACAGCATCCCGCCGCACATGGTGAACTACCGTGCAAACATCTGGGCGCTGCATGCCGAGAAGGTGACGCATGTGATCTCGGTCGCGTCGGTCGGCGGGATTCGAGCCGACCTGGGCCCGGGCGTGATCGCCATACCGCACCAGATCATCGACTACACCAGCGGGCGCAAGGCCACCTTCTACGAGGGCGATGAGCGCGGTGTCGTGCACATCGACTTCACCCACCCCTACTGCGAGGCACTGCGCCAGCGCTGCCTCGAAGCGTCGCGGCGCGCCGGCGAACCGGTGGTAGACGGTGGCGTCTACGCGACCACCCAGGGCCCGCGCCTGGAGACTGCGGCGGAGATCGATCGCCTCGAGCGCGACGGCGCGGACATGGTAGGCATGACGGGAATGCCGGAGGCCGCGCTCGCGCGCGAGCTCGAGCTCTGCTATGCAGCCATCGCAGTGGTCGCCAACCATGCAGCCGGCCGCGCCGGCAGCCGCGCCGGCGTGCGCATGGAGGACATCAACGCCACCCTGCAGACCGGGCTGGGCAAGGTGCGCAGGATTATCGAGGAAGTGGTGGAGCAATATGGCAGTTAGAAGTGTCCTGCGGATGGGGGACCCGCGCCTGTTGGAGCGTGCGCGCGAGGTCGAGCAGCTCGACACACCCGAGCTGCACGCACTCCTGGCGGACATGCACGACACCATGGAGGCGCTCAGCGGCGCCGGCCTGGCAGCGCCTCAGATCGGCGTGCCGCTGCGCGTGGTGATCTTCGGCGTGGCCAGCAATCCGCGCTATCCCAACGCGGAGCCGGTACCGCACACGATACTGATCAACCCGATCATCACGCCGCTCACCGATGCGACGGAGGAGGGCTGGGAAGGTTGCCTCAGCGTCCCGGGCATGCGCGGCCTGGTGCCGCGCTACGCCCAGCTGCGCTATCGCGGCGTCGACCAGTACGGCGCGCCGATCGATCGCACGGTCGGCGGCTTCCACGCGCGCGTGGTACAGCACGAGTGCGATCATCTGGATGGCATTCTCTACCCGATGCGCATACGCGACATGCGCAACTTCGGCTTTCACGACGTGCTGTTCCCCGATCAGCCCGCAACCGACGATTGATGCTGCAATCGCGGCCGGCGGACGCGCTAAAGTTTTCGCGCTTTGTGCCGTAACTTGAGTCCAGATACGAGCGCTCGCCAGCAACTTCAAAGGTGGCTTCGCTCAAGCGCGCAGCGAGCGCGCCACCTCGCGGAAACCCGCATCCCAGGCTGTTCTCCAGGCACTGCTCCATACCCGCAAGGCAACGCGGATTCGCGACGCGGACTTCGCCGCGGAGACCGCCGCGCTCACGCGGGCGCAGATCCTGCAGCAGGCCGGCACTGCCATGCTTGCGCAGGCCAACGCGATCCCCAACAACGTGCTCACGTTGCTGAGGTAAGCGAGCAGGACCGCACTTGAGTTGGCGTAGGGAGGCGGCGTTCGCCTCCCTACCGCTCATTCGCGCGGAGCAGGGGCTCCAGCAGCGCTTGCTCCGGACTGCAATGAGGTGACGACATGGCAATAGACTCGCTATCCAACCTGGTCACCACGGCGCCCCCCGCCGTGCCGGCGCCAACGCGCCCGTCTCAGCGCACTGAGCCGGCTGTCTCCGCCCAGGGACAACCTGCGCCGGTGGAGAGCGAGCAGGTACAGCGCGCGGCGGAGATCATCAACCGGCAGCTTCAGACCGTCGTCCCGAACCTGCGCTTCTCGGTCGACGAAGACACCGGAAAGACGGTGGTCCGGGTTGTCGACACCGACACCGGAGAGACCATTCGTCAGGTGCCCAGCGAAGAAATGCTGGCCATCAGCCGTTCAATCGATCGCCTGCAGGGCCTCCTGTTCCATCAGGAGGTCTGACATCCGCGGGGCCACCAGGCCCCCGCGAACGGCTGGCCGCGCCTAAAGCGGCGGGGCAGGCACGCCGATAACACGCACATCAGCTCAAGGACTTCCCTATGGCGATCTCGGCCCCGGGCGTGGGTTCGAACCTGGACGTAAGCAGCATCGTCAGTCAACTGATGACGATCGAGCAGCGGCCGCGCTTGCTGCTGGATGCGAAGGAAGCGGCTTTTCAGGCGCAGCTTTCGGCCTATGGCCAGCTGCGCGGCGCCCTCTCCGCGCTGGAATCTGCGGTTGGCGGGCTCGCCGACCGCGCCCGCTTCGAGGGGCGCAGCGCCAGCGTGGGGGACAGCACCATCGTCTCGGCCTCCGCCGGGGCCGCCGCGGCCAACGCGACCTACGAGGTCGCAGTGACGCAGCTCGCCCAGCGCCAGTCGCTCACTACTGCCGCGCAGACCGGCTTGACGGCGCCCGTTGGCAGCGGCGCGACCACCATGTTGACCTTCGAGTTCGGCACGATCAGCGGCGGGAGCCTGAGCGCCGGCATCTACACCGGCGCCAGCTTTGCCCTGAACGGCTCCGCAGCAACCCGCACTGTCACCCTCGACGCAAGCAACAATTCCCTTCAGGGTATCCGCGACGCGATCAATGCGGCCAATGTCGGCGTCACGGCCAGCATCCTGAATGTGGGCGGCACCACACCCTACCGGCTGGGGACCGATGGCGCGATCGCCAGCCGCACTACCGGCATCAACGCGACCATCAAGGACCTGGATCGCCAGCGCGATGTGCTGGACCGTCGGCTGGCCCAGATCGAAGCGCGCTATCGCAAGCAGTTCACCGCGCTGGACAGCCTCATGAGCAGAATGACCGCCACCAGCAGCTTCCTCACTCAGCAGCTGCAACAGCTCCAGCGGTTGCAGAGCTCGAGCGGGTGAGGCCAGCGCCCAACCAATCCTCTTTGCGGGAGAGCAATGCAATGAACGCCGTGGCCGGACGCGCCGTAGATACCTATACGCGCTTGGAAGTCGAAACGGGAGTGGCGGCGGCCTCGCCGCAAAAACTCGTGGTCATGCTCTACGAGGGTGCGATCAAAGCCGTGTTGAGCGCGCAGGCGGCGCTGGCGCGCGGTGATCTCGCCGAGCGTGGCGCAGCGATCTCCAAGGCCATCTCGATCATCGACGAGGGCCTGCGGCCGGCGCTGGACCTGGAGGCCGGGGGCGAGATCGCGGCCAACCTGATGGCCCTGTACGAGTACGTCGCCAACCGCCTGCTGTACGCGAACCTCAAGGGCCATGGTCAGTCGCTGGAAGAGGTGGCGCAGCTGTTGACCGAGCTCAAGACGGCGTGGGAGACACTGGAGCGACGCAGCCATCCAGTGAGCTCGCCGGAGCGCGCCGAACCAAGCCCCGCGGGTCCGCGGCCCGCTCTGAGCTACGGCAAGGCCTGATCGAGTGGAACAACCGAGCGTGCTCGAGTGCTACGAGCGCGCGCTGGAGTGCACGCGCGCCATGCACACAGCCGCCCAGAAAGGCGACTGGGACGCGCTCGTGCGGCATGAGAAAGAGCGCGCTGTTCTAGTCGATCGCCTGGGACGCGAGGACGCCGACCCGGCGGGCGACCTCGCCTCCCGCAACCGCAAGCGCGACCTGATCACCGCGATGCTGCAGCTCGACCAGCAGATCCAGCTGCTCACCCAGGACTGGATGCACGAGTTGCGCGAGGTGCTCGGCAGCATCAGCGCCGGGCAGCGCCTCAACCGCACCTACGGGCCCTGAGGGATCTGCGAGTGGACCCGAGCTGCCCTTGCCCTGGGTCCGTGTTGACGCCCACTGTCTAAAGTAGCAAACTCGATGCGATTCGTCTGGCGGAGCAGTGGGAGCGCGCAGTGGAAGCCCTGGTCTTACCTGGCGTGAATTGCTGGTCGTCGTCATCGCCGTGTTTGCCATCTACGTGGCGGAAGTGCTGCTCCTTCTGCGCTGGTCGGGCCGAAGACTAAACCTGTGGGCCCGCACCGAATCCAGCTCCGAGGGTCAAGCACTCAATGCGCTGAGCTTGGAGATCGCGGAGCTGCGCAGCCAGGTGGCGCGCCTGCAAAGCGAGCTGGACCGGCTGAAATCTGCTACGCCTGCGGCGATATCCCCGTACAACCAGGCCATTCAGATGGCCCGCCAGGGCTTGAGCGCCTCGGAAGTATCCAGCCGGTGCGGCATCTCTCGGGGCGAAGCCGAGCTGATCGTCGCGCTGTACCGCAAGCTTCGCATCTAGCCGACCTGCTGGCCGCGGCCCGCTTTCCGGGCCCGGCGCGCCGCTTATGCCCGTGAGCCTGCAGGCCCAGGTCCTGGCGCTGCGCACGGCGGTCGAGGCGGCTCTCACCGGCACCAGCGCAGAAGCGCGCGGACCCGAGGTACCGTGGACGCCGGGACAGCGCCTGACCGCCCAGGTCGAGGCCGAGCTGGCCGGAGGTCGCTACCAGATCCGTGTAGGCAGTTTCCAGTTCGACGTCGATCTGCCGGTGAAGGCACAGGTCGGCGACGCGCTGCGGCTCGAATTTGTTTCCGGCTCTCCGCGCGTCGCCTTCGTGCTGACGCCCGACCCCGCGCAGGATCCGGCGGCGGACGGCACCGGTGCGGGCCGCATGCCACACGTTCAGATCAGCGCTGCCGGGCGTGTGCTTACCCAGGCCTTGCAGACCGGCGCGGCCGCGGCACGGCCGGCCGCGGCACCGGCCCCGATCCAGGACGTCGTACCGCTTTTGCCGGCTCCCCCGAGTGAGGTTGCTCCGTTGGCAGCGGCGCTGAAGGGCGCGCTGGACCGCAGCGGCCTGTTCTACGAGGCGCACCTGCTGCAATGGTTTGCCGGGGACAGACCGTTAGCGGCACTCCTGCGGGAACCTCAGGGCCAGCTGTCCACAGCCGCGCAGGCCCCGCAGCCCAGCCCCGATGATCCTGATCGCGCATCGGCGCGTGCGCCGGCTGCCGCCGTTCCCAGCCCGAGTGTTCCACGGCTGCCGGCTGAGGAGCCACGAGGCACCGCTCGGCCGCTCGATCCGCAGGTGCTCGGCCAGGTGCGCAGCCAGCTGGATGTGATCGAGCAACGCCAGATCGTCTGGCAAGGTCAAGCCTGGCCCGGCCAGCCACTTGAGTGGCGGATCGAGGAACCGCCGGAGCGCGGCGCTTCGCCTGACGAACCCACACCCTGGACCACGCACTTGCGGCTCACGCTGCCGCGCTTGGGGGAAGTGAACGCGGAGCTAGGCCTGAGCGCGGGCTACGTGCGCGTGCGTCTGGCCGCGCAAACCGGTGCAACGGCGGCGGCGCTGCGGGATGCTCAGGACAAGCTCACCGAGGCGCTGTCGCAAGCGGGACTGGTGGTTGCTGGATTTGCGGTGACGGCCGATGACGCAGACTGACCCGGCCAATCTGGCGGTCGCCCTGGCTTACCAGGAGGAGGACGGTGCGCCGCGCGTCGTCGCCAAGGGCCGAGGGCTGCTGGCACAGGCGATTGTCGAGCGCGCACGCGAAGCGGGTGTGTACGTGCACGAGTCGCCCGAGCTGGTCGCGCTGCTGATGCAGGTGGACCTCGATCAGCGCATCCCCCCGCAGCTGTACATCGCCGTCGCCGAGCTGCTGGCCTGGCTGTACCGTATCGAGCGACGGCGAAGATCTACCTGACGCCGCTTCGCTGTCTACTCCCTGACCGCAAGCCTAAGCGCAGATCTTTCACCGCGAAGGACGCGAAGGTACGCAACGGAGCGCGACGTAGTTGAGCGGATAAGCGCAACTGCGTGCGACACAGAGCCGTGCATAGCGTGCGAGATCTTCCGCGGCGTCTCCTTCGCGTTATCCTTTGCGTCCGTTGGCGGTGAATAGATTTGCGATCTTCGACCTCTCGATCGGGCACGCTCAGGAAGGTCAAGTCGAGAGCCCGAATCAGATCGCTCTCGAGCCGGATGATGTTGCGGGTCTCGCGCAGCGCATCGCCGCGGATCACGAAGCTGTCCTCCGCGCGCTCGCCCAGCGTGTTGATCTTGGCCGTCTGCACCTCGATCCCGTAGCCGACCAGGACCCGCGCCACGCTCGAGAGCAGGCCGGGGCGGTCGCCCGCAGTGAAGTTGAGGTAGAACGACCGGCCCTTCTCGTCGGGACGCACGCTGACTTCCGGGGTGATCGGGAAGCTGCGCACGCGCCTGCTCACGCGCCCCTTGGTCGGCGGGAGGCAGCGGGCCTTGATGCTGGAGCTCCTCGGACAACTCGTGCTCGATGTAGGCCATCAAGTCGCGGTAGTGTGTCGTGGCCTTGTTCGGGTCGAGCACCTGGAAGGTGTCCAGCGCGTAGCCGTGCAGCGTGGTGTAGACCTTGGCCTCCACGATGCTGAAGCCGATGCGCTCGAAGAATGCGCAGATCTGCGCGAACAGGTTCTTGCGGTCGGGCGTATAGATCACCACCTGCACCCCTTCGCCGACCGGGCTCAGCCGCGCCTTCACGACCGGCTCTGGCGAGTTGACGCGGTAGTTCAGCAGCCGGGTGTGCCAGGCGATTTCACGGGCGTCATGGCGCAGGAAGTAGGGCGTGTCGAGCTGCGCCCACAGCTTCTCGTGAACACCCTCGGGCAGCGCGTACAGTTTGAGCTTCTGCAAGGCCAGCTGCTGACGACTCTGCAGCCGGCTGCCGGCAGGATTGGTGTCGCCTCCCAGGAACCGCCGCGTCGACCAGTACAGGTCCTCGAGCAGCTTGCCCTTCCATGCGTTCCACACTTTCGGGCTGGTGCCGCGGATGTCAGCGACGGTCAGCACATACAGGGCATTGAGCCGCCGCTCGTTGCTCACCAGTACCGGCAAACTCGCCGATGACCTGAGGATCGGACAGATCCTTCTTCTGCGCGACGGAGGACATGAGCAGGTGATGCTCCACCAGCCAGACGATCAGCTCGGTGTCCTCCTTGTGCAACCCGTGCACCTGACAGAAGCGGCGCGCGTCGGCCATGCCCAGCAGCGAGTGGTTGCCGCCGCGCCCCTTGGCAATGTCGTGAAACAGTCCGGCCAGATACAGCACCTCGGGACGCTCGAACTCGGCTACCAGGCGGCTGCACAGCGGGTACTCGTGCGACATCTCGGGGACGGCGAAGCGGCGCAGGTTGCGCACGACCATGAGAATGTGCTCATCCACGGTATAGACGTGGTAGAGATCGTGCTGCATCTGCCCGACGATGTGGCCGAACGCCGGCAGATAGCGGCCCAGCACATCGTAGCGGTTCATGCGGCGCAGGGCGTGCGTCAGCCCGGTGCCGTGGCGGAACATGCCGATAAAGCGGGCGCGGTTGACCGGGTCGCGGCGGAAAGCGGCATCGATGTACCGGGCCGCGCGCCACAGGGCGCGCAAGGTGCGCGCGCCGATGCCTTTGAGCTCGGGATGCCGCTGCATCAGCTCGAAGACTTCCAGGATCGCTGCCGGCTCGCGCTCGAACAGGTCTCTCGCGCTCAGCTTCCAGCAGTTCATGATCGACGTGGAAGCGGTCGTTCAACGCCCGCACCGCGTCCCCGGCCTGCGGGAACACGCTCGCGCGCAGGTTCTGCAGAATGATCTCGTTCAACTGCATTACTGCGCGCGCGTTGCGGTAGTAGCGCTGCATCAGCTGCTCGCTGGCCCGGCGCGTCTCGGTATCGGCCAGTCCGTATTGCCGGGCTACCGGCGTTTGCAGATCGAACACCAGCCGGTCCTCGCGCCGGCGTGCCTGGTAGTGGAGCCGGATGCGCAGGTCCTGCAGCACGCGCTCGTGCCCGCCGATGCGTCGCGCCTCCTTCGGCGTGATGATGGAGTGGCGCGCCAGGTCACGCCAGCTGCGGCCGATGCCGCTGGCACCGGTGATCCACAGGATGTTGGTGAGGTCGCGCAACCCCCCGGGGCTCTCCTTGATGTTCGGCTCGAGGTTGTAGGCGGTGTCGTTGAAGCGGTTGTGCCGCTGCTGCTGCTCGAGCAGCTTGGCTTCGAGGAATGCGCGCGGATCGAGCGTTTGTCTGATGGCGTCCTCGAAGCGCTCCGATCAGCACACGGCTCCCGCTCACCCAGCGCGCCTCCAGCAGATTGGTCTGCACCGTGACGTCCTGGGCGCCCTCGGCGATGCACTCTGCAATGGTGCGCACGCTGTGCCCCAGCTCCAGCCCCACATCCCACAGCTGGCTCACCAGGTCGGAAACCAGCTCGCGCGCGGCGTTGTCGACCGCGATCCGGCAGCAGGATGAGAACGTCGACGTCGGAGTATGGAAACAGCGTCCCGCGGCCGTAGCCGCCGACCGCCAGCAGGGCGCAATCGCCGGGCATGCGCGCTTCCCGCCAGAGCGTGCGCAGCAGCCGATCGACCAGCTGCGCCTGCAGCCTGAGCAGAGCCAAGGGGCTGGGGCGGGCGCGGTAGGCCGCCTCCAGCGCCGCCCTGCCATTCGCTCAACTCGCGCCGGTGCCGCGCGAGACGCGGCTCCACCCGAATCTCCGCGGACGGGGTAGGGGTGAGCGTGGCCGACATGCCGGGGGCCCGATCAGGCGGCGAGCGCCGCCGGCTCAGGCGAGCCGCCCGACAGCGTCAACACTTCGAACCCGCGTCTCTGTCACCAGGACGGTGTGCTCCCACTGCGCTGACAGGCTGTGGTCCTTCGTGACGATGGTCCACCCGTCCGCGAGCTGGCGGATGCCGGCCTTGCCGGCGTTGATCATGGGCTCGATGGTGAAGATCATGCCGGGCTGCAGCTTCAGCCCGGTCTGCGGGCGGCCATAGTGCAGCACCTGCGGCTCCTCGTGGAAGCGCCGGCCGATGCCGTGGCCGCAGAACTCCCGCACGACACTGAACCCATGCGCCTCCGCGTGGCTCTGGATGGCATGGCCGATGTCGCCGAGATAGGCGCCGGAGCGCACCGCGCGGATGCCCAGCCACATGCACTCGTGGGTGACTTCCACCAGGCGTCGCGCCTGGATCGACGGCTCCCCGACGTAGAACATGCGGCTGGTGTCGCCATGAAACCCGTCGCGGATGACTGTCACATCGATGTTGACGATGTCGCCGTCCTTCAGCCGCTTGCTGCCCGGCACACCGTGGCACACGACCTGGTTGACCGAAGTGCACACCGACTTGGGGTAGGGCGGATAGCCGGGCGGGGCGTAGTTGAGCGGGGCGGGCACCGTTCCCTGCACCTTGACCATGTAATCGTGACACAGTCGGTCCAGATCGTCCGTGGTGACGCCGGCCCTGACCTGCGGCGTGATGAAGTCGAGAACCTCGCTGGCGAGCCGGCCAGCAACGCGCATTCTCTCGACCTCGTCCGACGTTTTGATCGTAACCGACATGTGAATCCGTGCGGAATCAACGCAGCAGGATAGAACAGCCACGCCTGTGCGCGCAATGCACCACTGCGCTTTGCGTCGATGTGCGCCCGCCCGCGCAATGCACTCTAGGCCGTTGCGTCGATGCGCGCCCGCGCGCACCGGGCTTGGCCCGAAACTTGTATCACAGTGGGAGAGGGAGTGGTTGGCTCCCCGACCTGGGCTCGAACCAGGGACCTGCGGATTAACAGTCCGTCGCTCTACCGACTGAGCTATCGGGGAACTCGCGAAGGCGCGTATCATACAGACCGGTCGATAGTCGGTCAATGCGCCGGGCGAGTGCTGCTCATGTCTCGGACCGTCAAAGCGTTGACCTTTACCCTGGCAGGGATCCTGACCCTGCTGATCGCGGTACCGTGGCTGGTGCCGCTCGCTTCATTCATCCCATCCGTCGAAAGCAGGGCCACCGCCGCGCTCGGGCAGCCTGTCAGGGTCGCGGATCTGCGCCTGTCGCTGCTGCCGCTCCAGATCACTGCGACACAGGTTACCTCCCCCGCGATCCAGGTGGATCGGATCAGAGCGCGCCTCAGCCCGCTGCATTTATTGTCCGGCACCCTGGTCCTGGAGGAAGTCGAACTGGACCGCGTTCGCGTGAGACCCGAGTTCTTCCGCCGGGTCGCGACCCGACGCGCGTCCGCGGCTACACCCGGCGCGCGAGTGCGCCGCATCGTGCTCAAGGACGTCGAGATCCAGTTCGAACGCACGACCTTGCGGTCACTACAAGGGGTGGTGACCCTGGCGAGCAACGGCAGGGTGCAGGAGATCCGCGTGCAGCATCAGGGCGACCGGCTCAAGATCGTTGCCAAGCCCGCTGCAGGTGGGTTCGAGCTGGCCATTGCGGCGCGCAAGTGGACGCTGCCGGCTGGCCCACCCATCGCGTTCGACCGGATCGAGGCGCTTGCCAGGTTGACGGTGGAAGGGATCAGTACGCCGGCCTTGTCTGCCAGCCTCTATGGGGGCACGCTAGCGGGGCCGCTCACGGTCAATTGGCGGCCGGATTGGTCGATTGCCGGTGAGCTCATGGTCGACGGTGTGCAGGTGCAGCCGCTGGCGCGCTTGCTGTCGTCGGAGGCCGCCGTGAGCGGACGCCTGCAAGCAACCCCGCGCTTCGCGCTGCGCGCCCGCAAGCCTGCGGCGCTGATCGCGAGCCTGAGGCTCGAGTCGGCGTTCCGGGTCGAAGATGGCACCCTGCAGCGCGTCGACCTGGAAGCCGCAGCCAGGAACCCGCTCTCGGGCGACGCAGTGAGGCAGGGATCGACGCGCTTCGAGCATTTGACCGGGCATCTGGAGGTCGATGGCGACGGCTACCACTTCAGCGGGCTCAAGGTGGAGTCGGGCATGCTCGCCGGCCACCGGGAGAAGTATCCGTGTCCCACAATCAACGCCTGGAAGGGCGCATCGACGCGGAGCTCAAGGCGACCGGCTCCCATTTCGCCTGCCGCTGCGCGTGAGCCGGCACGGTGCAGGAACCCAGCGTGCGGCCCAGCACGACCGCAGTTGCTCGCCGCGCTTGCCGGCTCGGTGCTGCTGCCCGGCATCGGCACCGCAGTCGGCCTGAAGGCTGGGCAGCTTACGGAGCAGCTGTTCGGAAGAAGCGCCGTCCGGCGCCCGAGCTGGCCGAGCCTGCTGCGCGCGCCGCGCCCGCGCCGCCGCGACGCTAGCTGGCGCCCATCGACGCGCCGCGATGGCGTCGGCGACGTAATCGATGTTGTGCGCAGTTCAGCGCCGCCACGCAGATCCGACCGCTGTCGACGGCATAGATCGAGAATTCCTCACGCAGGCGCCGCGACGGCCGCCTGCGACAGCCCGGAGTAGGAGAACATGCCGCGCTGGCGGGCGACGAAGCTGAAGTCCGCGCCCGGCAACGCGCGCCCGGATCTTCTCCACGAACTGCAGCCGCATCTGCGTGAATGCGTCTCGCGCATCTGCGCCGAGCTCCCGCTCCCACAGCGCGCGCAAGCCCGCCGATCCGCGAGCACGGCCGCGACGACCTTGCCGCCGTGGGTGGGGGGATTGGAATAGTTGGTGCGCACCGTCGCTTGAGCTGGCTCAGCACGCGCGCGGCCTCGTCCTCGCTTTGCGCCACCACGCTCAGCGCACCGACGCGCTCGCCATAGAGCGAGAACGACTTCGAGAAGGAGTTGGACACGAACACCGGCACCTCGGCCTGCGCGAAGCGCCGCACCGGTGCGCCGTCGCCGTCCAGCCCGTCACCAAAGCCCTGGTAGGCGATGTCCAGGAAGGGCACCAGCGCGCGTGCCTGCGACCGTGTCGATCACCTCGCGTCCATTGCTCCGCAGTCAAATCCACGCCGGTCGGATTGTGGCAGCAGGCGTGCAGCACCACGATCGCACCCGGCGGCGCAACTGTCTCAGCGCGCCGCAGCATGCCGGCGAAATCGAGCCCGTGGTCGCCGGCGTCGTAGTACGGATAAGCTCTGCACCGGGAAGCCGGCGTTCTCGAACAGCGCGCGGTGATTCTCCCAGCTCGGGTTGCTGATCCACACCTGCGCCTGCCGGGTCGATGCGGCGCAGAAAGTCGGCGCCGACCTTCAGGCCGCCGGTGCCGCCCAGCGCCTGCACCGTCACGATGCGCTTGTCCCTGCGCGCCGGACTGTCTTCGCCGAACACCAGCGCCTGCACGGGCGGTCGTACTCCGGCAGGCCGTCGATCGGCAGGTAGCCGCGCGGCGGGAGGGTTCTCGACCAGCTGCCGTTCGGCCCGCCGCACGCATTCGAGCAGGGGCACCTTGCCGTTGTCGTCGTAGTACACGCCCACCCCGAGGTTCACCTTTTTCGGGTTGGGGATCGGCGTTGAAGGCCTCGGTGATGCCCAGGATCGGGATCGCGCGGCGCCATCTCAACGGCGGTCAGGATCGATGTGTTCATATTGCATGCGCAGGACGGGTCGAGCTGGCGCCCATTCTACCTCGCAGGCGCGATGGCACCTTCTGGCGCAAGCGCGGCCGCTGTGGGAAAATACATGCCTTTTCGCGTCTCCGATTCCCGGGGCGATCTCCACCGATGTCATCTGTCGCCCCCGCTTCGGCCGAGCCTGCGAGCGCACTGTCTCACGCTTCCCCGGCAGCCCGTTCCAGCTGCACCAGCCCTTCGCCCCGGCCGGGCGATCAGCCGGAGGCGATCGAGCAAGCTGGTCGAAGGGGTGCGAGGACGGCCTGTCGTTCCAGACTCTGCTGGGGGTGACGGGCTCGGGCAAGACCTACACGATGGCCAACGTGATCGCGCGGCTGGGCCGTCCCACGCTGATCATGGCGCCCAACAAGACGCTCGCCGCGCAGCTCTACTCGGAGATGCGCGAGTTCTTTCCGGACAACGCGGTGGAGTACTTCGTCTCCTACTACGACTACTATCAGCCCGAGGCCTACGTCCCCGCGCGCGACCTGTATATCGAGAAGGACTCCAGCATCAACGAGCACATCGAGCAGATGCGGCTGTCGGCGACCAAGTCGCTGCTGGAGCGCCCCGACACGGTGATCGTGGCCACCGTCTCGTGCATCTACGGCATCGGCGACCCGGTCGACTACCACAGCATGATCCTGCACCTGCGCGCCAAGCGAGCGCATGCGCCAGCGCGACATCATCCAGCCGCCTGGCCGAGATGCAGTACGAGCGCAACGAGCTGGAGTTCCGCCGCGGCACGTTCCGCGTGCGGGGCGACGTGCTGGACATCTTCCCGGCGGAGAACTCGGAGGTCGCGCTGTCGGGTCAACCTGTTCGACGACGAGGTCGAGCGAGCTGACCCTGTTCGATCCGCTCACCGGCCACATCCTGCAGCAAGGTGCCGCGCTACACCATCTATCCCTCGAGCCACTACGTCACTCCGCGCGGCACGACCCTGCGCGCGATCGAGGCGATCAAGCCGGAATTGCGCGAACGCATCGAGTTCTTCCAGCAGCAGGGCAAGCTGCTGGAGGCCCAGCGCATCGAGCAGCGCACGCGCTTCGATCTGGAGATGCTCTCCGAGCTCGGGCTTCTGCAAGGGCATCGAGAACTACTCGCGCCATCTGTCCGGTCGCCAGGCCGGCGAGCCGCCGCCCACGCTGATCGACTACCTGCCGCACAACGCGCTGCTGATCATCGACGAGAGCCACGTCACCATCCCGCAGATCGGCGGCATGTATCGCGGCGACCGCGCGCGCAAGGAGAACCTGGTGGACTATGGCTTCCGCCTGCCCTCGGCGCTGGACAACCGCCCGCTCACCTTCGAGGAGTTCGAGCGCATGATGCCGCAGACCGTGTTCGTGTCGGCCACGCCGCGCGGAGTACGAGCGCGATGCACCAGGGACAGGTGGTGGAGCAGGTGGTACGCCCCACCGGGCTGGTCGATCCCGAGGTGATCGTGCGCCCGGCCGGCACCCAGGTCGACGAGCTTGTTGTCGGAGATCAACGCGCGCGTGGCGGCAAGGCGAGCGCGTGCTCGTCACCACGCTGACCAAGCGCATGGCGGAGGACTTGACCGACTACCTGCGCGAGCACGGGGTGAAGGTGCGCTACCTGCACTCCGATATCGACACGGTGGAGCGGGTGGAGATCATCCGCGACCTGCGCCTGGGCGCAGTTCGACGTTCTGGTAGGCATCAACCTGCTGCGGGAAGGGTCTCGACATCCCGAGGTGTCGCTGGTGGCCGTTCTGGACGCGGACAAGGAGGGCTTCCTGCGCTCGGAGCGCTCGCTGATCCAGACCATCGGCCGCGCGGCTCGCCATATCCATGGCACCGCCATCCTGTACGCCGATCAGCTCACCGACTCGATGCGCAGGGCGCATCGACGAGACGAACCGCCGGCGCGCCAAGCAGATCGCATTCAATGCCGCTCGCGGGCATCACCCCCAAGGGTGTGACCAAGCGCATCAAGGACATCATCGATGGCGTGTACGACGCCAGGGCCGCGCACAAGGAGCTGAAAGCTGCGCAGGGCGAGGCCGAGCTACCGGCGCGATGAGCGAAACCGATCTCGCCAAGGAGATTCGCCGGCTCGAGAAGACGCATGCTCGAGCACGCCCGCAACCTGGAGTTCGAGCAGGCGGCGCAGGTGCGCGACCGCCTGCGGGCCTCAAGGAGAAGCTGCTTCGGAGTCGCGCAAGGCGAGCTGCCGGACGCCATCCGGCGAAGCGGCGGCGCGCAGCCGCCTGCGCCAGCGCACGGAGGCGCGAGATGATCGAAGGTTCTGTTCGTCTGCACCGGGCAATATCTGCCGCTCGCCCACGGCCGTCGGCGTGCTTCGGGGCCTCAGTGCGAAGACCGCCGGCCTGCAGCGTGCGATCCAGGCCGATTCGGCAGGCATGCTCGGCTATCACGCCGGCGAGCCGCCCGACCCGCGCGCCCAGGCTGCAGCGCGAGACGCGCAACTACGACCTTTCGCGCCTGCGTGCCCGCCGTCTCGACGTGCGGACTTCGCACGAGTACGATCACGTGCTGGCGATGGATCGCGGGCACCTGGCGATCCTGCTGCGCCGATGAGCCCCCCGGAGCACCGCCACAAGGTGCGGCTGTTCCTGGATTTCGCTCCAGCACTTTCGCACGCGGGAGGTCCCCGACCCGTACTACGGGGACAGAGCGGGCTTCGAGCTGGTGCTCGATCTGATCGAAGAGCGGCAGGCTTCTCGACCAGCTGCGCGGGACGCAGGCGACGCCCCGTGCAGCCCTCGGCCGCACAGTAGAACGGTCCGGCTAGCCGGGCTAGCTCCGAGGATCGGCGGGCGCGTTTCGATCTGTACCAGCGGCTCGCGGTCTCCGCAGGCAGCCTCAGGTGCGCGGGGCCGGCGCAGGACGGCGCGGCTGCACCGGCTCGGGTGCCAGTTCGCTTAGCGCGGGACCGCGCCCGACTGGTTTCCACCTGCACCATGTCCGGCGGCAAGGCATTAGCTCGGCGCAGGTGCGGGCGCGCGATACGGCGCTGGCTCCTCGACGCGCTGGTCTCGACCGGCCGCCGGGTCGCGGCTCGTCCGGAGTCGTGGCGCGGCGCGGGTTCATACCCCGCCTGCGCGGCGACGACCGGCTGCTCCTGCCGCGGCCGGCACCTCGGAGCGGGCGCTCAGCGCTTCGCCCAGGCGCCCGCTGCGTCGGAGCTTGGCTGTTCGCGCAGGCACCGCACTCGCTGCGCTCAGGCTCCTGGCTGGCGTCGGCGCCGTTATGCCAGAGCTTTCGGCGCCCGGTTCATTAGCAGCATCGGTCTCGTCGATTGCTGCGCCGACTCCCTCGTCACGCTGGGCCTTCCGTGCGCGCTGCGTCACCTTCGCCGCGCTCCGCCGCGCCACGGCGCCCGCGCCGACGCCGGCCGCGGCCTTCGCCATCGCCGCCTGCGCCTCCACCGTCCGTACGCGGCCGCTCCTGCGCGTGCATGCGCTCCGGACGCCGTGCCGATCGCCGCGTTCCGCGCGCTCCGGGCGCTCGGCTGCGCTCGGGTCGCTCGCTGGCGTTCGCGCTCGGGCTGGCGACCGCCACGCTCCTCGGTTCGCGCCGCTCGCCGCGGCGTTCACCGCGCCGGCTCGGGCATCCGCCTGCGTTACCGCTTCGGCCCGACGGCCGCTGAGTCGCCTCGGCTGGCCGCGCTGCTGCGCGCGCTCACCGCGCTCCGCGCTCACGCCGTCGTTCCTGCGATGCTGCTGCGCCGGACGCTGCTGCGCGTCCGCCTTGCCAGAACCGCGGCCTCCGGCGCTTCCTCCCTGCCGCCGCCGCGGCGCTCGCGGCGTCCGCTGTCGCGCGGCGGACGCCGCGGACTCGCGTGGACGCGTCTGCGCGGGCTCCGGCTTGGTCTCCGGCTTGCCGCGTGAGCCACCCGAAAATCTTCTGCAGGATGGAGGGCTTCGAGGGCGGCGGCGCCTCGACGGGGACAGGCGCCGGCTGCTCGGGGGTAATGCCCTGCACCGCTGCCTGCGGCCGCGCGGGCTTCGCCTCCTGGCCGGGGGCCGCGGCCTTTTCGGCTTCCGCAGGCTGATCCACCATTCGATAGCTGGCCGGCAGCGGCTCCATCTGGTTGAGCTCGTCGTGGCGCAGGCGCGTCACGGTGTAGTTGGGCGTCTCCAGGTGGATATTGGGGATCAGCGCCATGTTCGACCTTGAGGCGCTGTTCGATGGCGTGGAACTCCGAGCGCTTCTCGTTGAGCAGGAAGGTCGCCACATCGACCGGCACCTGCGCATGCACCGCGGCAGTGTTCTCCTTCATCGCTTCCTCCTGCAGGATGCGCAGGATGTGCAGCGCCGAGGATTCCACGCTGCGGATGTGGCCTGTGCCGTGGCAGCGCGGGCAGGACATGTGGCTCGGTCTCGCCCAGCGAGGTCTGCAGGCGCTGGCGTGACAGCTCCATCAGCCCGAAGCGGGAGATCTTGCCCATCTGCACGCGTGCGCGGTCGTAGCGCAGCGCCTCGCGCAGGCGATTCTCGACCTCGCGCTGGTTGCGCGCTGCTTTCCATGTCGATGAAGTCGATCACCACCAGCCCGCCGAGGTCGCGCAGCCGCAGCTGGCGCGCGAGCTCGTCGGCCGCTTCGAGGTTGGTGCGCAGCGCCGTTTCCTCGATGTCCGCACCGCGTGTGGCGCGGGCGGAGTTGACGTCGATCGCCACCATCGCCTCGGTGTGGTCGATCACGATCGCACCGCCGGAGGGCAGGGCAACCTGCCGGGCATAGGCCGTTTCGATCTGGTGCTCGATCTGAAAGCGCGAGAACAGCGGCACGTCGTCCTTGTAGATCTTCACCCGGTTGACGTTGGCCGGCATCACATGCGCCATGAACTGCCTGGCCTGCTCGTAGATGCTCTCGGTGTCGATCAGCAGCTCGCCGATGTCCTGGTGGAAGTAGTCGCGGATGGCGCGGATCACCAGGCTGGATTCCTGGTAGATGAGGAAGGCGCCGCCCTGCTGCTTGGAGGCGTTCTCGATCGCGCGCCACAGCTGCAGCAGGTAGTTCAGGTCCCACTGCAGCTCCTCGAGAGTGCGGCCAAGGCCAGCCGTGCGGCCGATGATGCTCATGCCGCCGGGAACCTCCAGCTGGCCGATCAGATCGCGCAGCTCGTTGCGCTCCTCCCCTCCACCCGGCGCGACACGCCGCCGCCGCGCGGGATTGTTGGGCATCAGGACCAGATAGCGCCCGGCCAGGCTGATGAACGTGGTCAGCGCAGCGCCCTTGTTGCCGCGCTCGTCCTTGTCGACCTGGACGATGAGCTCCTGGCCCTCCTGCATCACGTCCTGGATGCGGGCGCGAGCGGGGTCGACGTCGGTCTGGAAGAAGGACCGGCTGACTTCCTTGAAAGGGAGGAACCCGTGCCGCTCGCTGCCGTAGTCGACGAAGGCAGCTTCGAGGCTGGGCTCGATGCGGGTGATGACTGCCTTTGTAGATGTTGCCCTTGCGTTGCTCTTTCCCTGCCGTTTCGATGTCGAGGTCGATGAGCTTCTGACCGTCGACGATCGCGACCCTGAAGCTCTTCGGCCTGGGTCGCATTGAACAACATGCGTTTCATGTTTGTGTGCCCCCGCGCTCGAGGCTGCGGGCAGGCAAACATCGAGCGCGCCGGCCGCAGTGGACCGCGCGCACCCCCCGCGTCGGCACTATTCGACAGCTGCAGCGATCATAATGAGCACCTTCGAACAGCGGTCTTGGGCGTTTGCCTGCCGGTCCCGAAGTCACGCTTCAGGAGGGGAATCAAGTGCTCTTGCTCGTCGAGCGCGTAATCAGGTCGCATCGCTAGTCGGTCCGGGTCAGCGACGTTAACCCGTCATGATTGGTTGCAGGTCACGAGCCTGGGGAGCCGCCCGCCGTCTCGTGCGGGTTTTCGGTCTCCGCGATCGCGCGCCGGCTGCAAGTGCCGTGCGCAGAGAATAGTATAAGCAAAATGAATGGCTTAAGGAAAGACCCTCAACGAGTGCCAGCTCCGGCCAGCGGCCACCCGGGCGGAGGTGGACGACAGCCGGCGCCGGCCAGCGGCATGGACAATTCTTCTTTCGCGTGCCCTGAAGGGCGTTCCGAAGAGCCATGTCTACCGCATCCTGCGCACGGGCCAGGTCCGGGTCAACAGCCGCCGAGTGACGCCACCTACCGGTTGCAGGCGGGCGACCGGGTGCGGATCCCGCCGTTGCGCACCGCGCGCCCGGCACAGGGCCTGCGGCCGGCGCCGGCCGTCGCCGTGCTGTCGCGCCAGGCCCTGCTCGAGGATGAGTCCATGCTGGTGCTCGACAAGCCCGCCGGGGTCGCGGCGCATGGCGGCAGCGGCGTAAGCCGCGGAGTCATCGAGCAGCTGCGGCTGGAGCGTCCCGAGCTGCGATTCCTGGAGCTGGTCCACCGGCTCGACCGCGACACCTCGGGCGTGCTTGCTGCTCGCCAAGAAGCGCAGTGCGCTGACCGGCTGTACATCGAGCAGATTCGCGCAGGCAGCCATGCGACAAGCGCTACCTCGTCCTGGTTGCGGGGCGCCTGGCGACAACACGCACTGCGACGTCCAGCTGCCGCTAACCAAGTTCGTGACGGCGGCGGGCGAGCGGCGCGTCAACGTAGACCCGCGGCGGGCTGCCCTCGCGCACGCTGTATCAGGCTGCTGCACGGCTATCCGGGCTTCAGCTCTGCTGGAGGCGGAGCTCAAGACTGGCCGCACCCATCAGATCCGCGTGCATCTCGCAGCACCTCGGCTTTCCCATCGCGGGAGACGACAAGTATGGCGACTTCGCGCTGAACCAAGCGCTGGCCAGGCAGGGCCTCAAGCGCATGTTCCTGCACGCCGCCACGATCGAGCTTCACCCACCCCGCCTCGGGGCACCCTTGCGCGTGGAGCGCCCCGCTGCCTGCGGAGCTGAGGCATTTCTGGACGGTCTCGAGGGCTCAGCGCCGACCACGCGCGGCACTGGGCTGACATGGGCAGGCAGTTCGATTTGCTGGTGTTCGATTGGGACGGCACGGTGGTGGATTCGGCGGGGCATATCGTGGATTCGATCCAGGCCGCATGCCGCGATCTCGGCATGGCCGTGCCCAGCGCCGAGCGCGCCCGCTATATCATCGGCCTAGGCTTGGCGGACGCCTTGGCAGTATCTGCTGCCCGACCTGCCAGCCGGGCGAATACCCACGTCTGGCGGAGCGCTATCGCTACCACTATCTCGCCGGCGCTCACCGGGTCACGCTGTTCGAAGGCCTGCAGCGAAGGCATCGCGCAGGCTGCATGCCGCGCGGCTTCCTCCTGGGCGTGGCCACCGGCAAGAGCCGCCGCGGGCTCGATCGCGCCTTCAGGATTCCGGCCTGGAGCCGTTCTTTCACGCTTCGCGCTGCGCGGATGAGGGCTTCCCCAAGCCGCATCCGGAGATGCTGATCTACTTGATGGACATGTTGGGCGTGGCAGCGCAGCGCACGCTGATGATCGGGGACACGTCCCACGATCTCGAGATGGCGCGCGCATGCGGGCGTCGCCGCACTCGCGGTCACCTATGGCGCGCACGACGAGGCGTCGCTGCGGGCCCTTGCACCCCTGGCCTGTATCCCCTCCTCGCCGGAGCTGATCGCATGGCTGCAAGCACAACGCGTGATCTGCGCCGCGCAGAGCTGAGGAGCGCGGCAAGGGCGTTCGCTTCAGCGTGGAGCGCTACGGGCAGAGCGCGCCCGGCCTTCGCGGTGCGATACAACGGGGTGGTGCGGGCGCTACCTGAACCGCTGCGCGCATGTCCCGGTGGAGCTCGATTGGGTGGAGGGCGAGTTCTTCGATTTGAGCGGGTTATACTTGGTTTGCGCCACTCATGGCGCTGCCTACCTGCCCGAGAGCGGGCGCTGCGTCGCCGGCCCCTGCAGCGGCAAAGCCCTCACGCCCTTGCGCGTGATGGAATCAGACGGCAACGTCTACCTGATCGACTAGGACATTCTCGAACGGCTGAATCCAACCCTGAACCGCGGTTCCGGGACCGCCTGGGAACGCGACGCGCTCGAGCGGCTGGCGCGTGCGGCGCTAGACGAACAGCGCCGGGCGCGCCGCTGGGGCATCTTCTTCAAGAGTCTCACTTTCCTCTACTTGTTCACCCTGCTGTTCCTCTCCCTCGGCTGGTTCGGAGGGAAGGACGGCGGACTGCCCGGGCGTCATACCGCCCTGGTGGAGCTCAACGGCGTGATCGCGGCCGACAGCGAGGCGAGCGCGGAGCGCATCAACGCGGGGCTGCAAGACGCATTCAAGGATAACAACACCGCCGGCGTGATCCTGCGGGTCAACAGCCCCGGCGGCAGCCCGGTGCAGGCGAACCAGATCAACCAGGAGATGCGGCGTCTGCGCGGCCTGCACCCGAAGGTCCCGTTGTACGTGGTGGTCGACGACGTATGCGCCTCGGGCGGATACTACGTCGCCGCGGCGGCGGACAAGATCTACGTCGACCAGGCGAGCATCGTCGGATCTATCGGCGTGCTGATGGACGGGTTCGGCTTCACCGGCACCATGGAAAAGCTCGGGGTCGAGCGGCGGCTGCTCACCGCCGGGGAGAACAAGGGCTTCCTGGATCCCTTTTCCCCGCTGACCGCAGGAGCAGCGCGAGTACGCGCAGCAAGCTGCTGGACGAAATCCATCGCCAGTTCATCGACACTGTGCAGGCAGGGCGCGGGGCAGCGCCTGAAGGAGGTGCCGGAGCTCTACAGCGGGCTGATCTGGACCGGCAGCAGAAGCATCGAGCTGGGGCTCGCCGATGCGCTCGGGCAGCGTCGACTACGTGGCCCGCGAAGTGATCAAGGCCGAAGAGATCGTCGACTTCACGACCCGCGAGAGCATCGCCGAGCGCTTTGCCCGGCGCTTCGGTGCATCCATGGCGCAGACGCTGATGGGATCCCCATCCGGCCCGCGGTTGCGCTAACCCGCATCATCAAGCAAATGCGGTGCGTTTTAGCCGCGTCGGCGCTGAACTCGGGCAGCAGCGCGAGCGCCGGCACCCTTCGAGGGCGTCGGACTGGCGGCTTGAAGCAGGAAGACCGTCGGCCGGCGCTGAAGGTCGAGCACCGTGCTGCGCCATTGTGCGACCGTCCTGGTAGTGACCTGCTCGCCAGGAAGCGTAAGCTCCACTGCAAGACACAACAGCGTGTCGGGCTGCACGCGCTCAGGATGGTCGCCAACAATCGGGCGTTGCGATAGGGCGCTTCGATGAAGATGTGGGCGCTCAGCGCGGCAGCCGACTGCGCCTCCGCTCCCTCAGGGTGCGCGTGCAAGCAGCGCGGTCTACCGGCAGGTAGCCATGGAAGCAGAACTGCTGACCGTTCAGGCCCGATGCCATCAGGGCAAGCAGCAGGGAGGAGGGACCGACCAACGGCACCACCCGCAACCCCTCGCGATGCGCCAGCGCGACCAGGCCCGCACCGGGGTCGGCGACCGCCGGGCATCCCGCCTCAGCCAGTACGCCGATGCGTTGTCCGGCGCGCACCGGCGTGAGGAGCGCGGGCAAAGCTGCGGACGGCGTATGCTCGTTGAGCTCCGCGATCGAGACTTCCGCGAGCGGCAGCGGATAGGCCACAGCCTTCAGGAACTGGCGCGCACTCTTGGCGTTCTCCGCGACAAAGCCGTCAAGGCTGCGCACAGTCTCCAGCACGCCGGGCGGCAGGCTCGCCGACATGACCCCTGCGCCGAGCAGCGTCGGAACCAGATACAGGGCACCGCTCATTGTACAGGACTTCCAACCCTTCCGCCTGCAACATCTCGGTCAGCGCGATCAACGGCAGGCCGATGAGCGCCGTCGGGTCCATGCTTTCGATGCCCTGGAGCAGAGCAATCCCGAGCCCTTCCGACTTTGCGCTTCCTGCGCAGTCGAACGGCTGCTCCTTGCGCAGGTAAGCATCGATCTGCCGATCGGTGAGCGGGCGGAATTGGACGCGTGTGGGGACCAGCCGCACTTGCATGCGAGCGATGGCGGGGTTGAACACGGCGACCGCGGTATGGAAATTGGCGGACCGGCCGCTCAGCATCGCCAGCTGCCCTGCTGCGCGCTCGTAGCTGCCGGGCTTGTCGAGACGATGTCCGTCGAGCTCCGCCACCTGGTCCGACCCGATGACCAAGCGCCTCGGGATAGCACGCGGCGCCGGCCCTTGCCTTGGCCTGCGCCAGCCGCAACGCCGTGTCGGCCGGCGCCTCGCTCGCGCCAGGGCGCCTCATCCACGCTCGGGCGAGCACACGCTGAACGCGAGCCCCAGGCGGGCAAGCAGCTCACGTCGGTAGGCAGAAGTGGAAGCCAGCACCAGCATCGCGAAACGGGGCACGCCTGCGCCGCAGGCTTGCGTCCTGCTCAAGGTAAGGTTTTGACAGAGTGCAGGAAAAATACTACCATGCGCGGTTTGAATTTCGGCCAGCCAGGGGGTGGGAACACGCTCGTGGCGAGCCGGCAGGTCGTTTTGGCAGGCAATGGATGGGCCCCGTTATCATCGATCCGAGGCAATTCGCTCGCGGGCGGGCAACCGCGAGCGGGGCGGTCGCAGCCGATACGCTGGGGCGGCTTGCCGAAGTGCTCTTCGATGCAGCCGGCACGAACCGGCACAGGGCAGCCTGATCCGCTATCGCGTCACGGGGTTTGTCACGCCCAAGGATCAGCCGGCCCTGCGCATCGAGATGGACGGCGAGATCGACTGCGCTGCCAGCGCTGTCTGGAGCGGTTGAGGTTGCCGGTGGCGGTGCAGCGCGAGATCGTTCTCGTTGCCGGCATGGACGAGTTCGAGCAGTCCGCAGATGAGCACGAATCCGTCGATACTATCCCGGCGGTGAGCCGGATCGATCTGCGCGACATTGGTGGAAGAGGAGATCCTGCTGGCCCTGCCTTTGGCGCCACGGCATGCTGCCGGCGAGTGTCATCCGAGCGCCGCCGGGCAGGTGTCGTCGCAGGCCAGTGCCTCGCCCTTCGCCACGCTCGCGCGGCTGAAGCACTGACGCTGTAGGCGTCCACCCGATATACAGGAGCACAAACCATGGCTGTACAGCAGAACAAGAAGTCGCCGTCGCGGCGCAATATGCGGCGCGCCCATGACCGGCTGAGCAATCCGCCCCTTGCCCTCGAGCCGGTTTCGGGGGAGCTCCACCTGCGTCACCATATCAGCCCCAACGGCTACTACCGGGGCAAGCGGATCGTCAAGTCGCAGGACGACTGAGACCGAAGCGTTGCCGACCGTTACTCGCGGTCCCGGATTGGATCTCCACGCTCGGCATCGTCCCAATTTGCCTTTCTGCCATGACTCCCCCGGTGATCCGGGACGCTGCGTAGACGGGACGCTGACGGGATCCACATCCTTGGCACCGGCGGTTCGCACCAGCGCTTGGCGCAACGCCCGCCCCTGGCCGCATCCCCTCCGATGGGCGTGACCATCGCGTTGGACTGCATGGGAGGCGACCATGGGCCGGATGTCACCATTCCCGCGGCCCTCAGCTTCCTCGAGCAGCGTCGCCGACGCCAATATTGTGCTGGTCGGTGACCAGCAGCGCATCGCAAGGCAGAGCTGACGGCGCGCGCGCCAGCGCATGACGCCCGCATCCGGGTGCAGCACGCGTCCGAAGTGGTGGATATGGACGACACGCCCGCGGTGGCGCTGCGCGGGAAGCGCGACTCCTCGATGCGGGTGGCGGTGGATCTGCTGAAAGTCCGGCGCAGCCGACGCCTGTGTGAGCGCCGGGAACACCGGCGCGCTGATGGCGATCTCGCGCTTCGTGCTCAAGATGATGCCGGGCGTCGAGCGTCCGGCTATCGCCTCGATGGTGCCGACGATGCGTGGACGCTCCTGCGTGCTGGACCTGGGCGCCAACGTCGACTGCACCGCAGTGCATCTGCTGCAGTTCGCCGTCATGGGCGCGGCGTTGTACTCCGTCGTCGAAAAAGTCGAGCGCCCCAGCGTCGGCCTGCTCAACATCGGCGAAGAGGACATCAAGGGCAACGAGGTGGCCAAGCAGGCCGCCGAGCTGCTCAAGACGAGCGACCTGAACTACTACGGCAACGTCGAGGGCCACGATATCTACAAGGGAACCACCGACGTGGTGGTGTGCGACGGCTTTGTCGGCAATGTATTCCTGAAGACCTCCGAGGGCCTGGCGCGCATGCTGGCTGCCTATCTGCAGGAGGAGTTCAAGCGCAACATCTTCACCAAGCTGGTGGCGGCAGCCTCGCCTGCCGGTGATCAATGCTTTCCGGCGGCGGGTGGACCCGCGGCGTCTGAACGGCGCCAGCCTGCTGGGGCTGCGCGGAATCGTGGTCAAGAGCCACGGCTCGGCCGACGCGTTCGCTTTTGAGGTGGCCATCAACCGCGCCTGGGAAGAGGCCAGCCAGGGCATCCTCGAGCGCATCAGCGATCATCTGCCCCCGGTGGACGAGACAGCGCAGCGCGCGCAGGAACTGGGCTGACATGCATTCGCGGATCATCGGCACCGGCAGCTACCTGCCCGAGAAGGTGCTGACCAACCGCGATCTCGAGCGGATGGTCGACACCTCGGACGAATGGATCGTCACGCGCACCGGTATCCGCGAGCGGCGCATCGCCGGCGACGACCAGATGGCGAGCGATCTGGCCCTGGAGGCCTCGCGGCGAGCGCTGGCCGCGGCCGGGATCGCGCCCGAGGATCTCGGCCTGATCATCGTTGCAACGACCACACCCGACATGGTCTTCCCCAGCACCGCCTGCATCCTGCAGGCCAAGCTGGGCATCGCGCGGCGGACCGGCCTTCGACGTGCAGGCGGTGTGCAGCGGCTTCGTCTACGCGCTCGCTACCGCCGACCTGTTCCTGCGAGCGGGCACTGCCGCCACGCGCTGGTCGTGGGCAGCGAGGTATATTCGCGTATTCTGGACTGGACCGACCGTTCGACCTGCGTGCTGTTCGGCGACGGCGCGGGTGCGGTCGTGCTGCTGGCGACCGCTGAGCGTCCCGGGCTGCTCGCAAGCCGGCTGCATGCCGACGGCAACTACAGCCAGGCCCTTGCGGTGCCGGGCCAGGTGTGCGCGGAGGTGTTCGCGGCCAGCCCTTCGTTACCATGGAAGGCAGCGTCGTGTTCAAGTTCGCCGTGAAGGTGCTGGCCGAAGTGGTGGAGGAGGTGCTGGCAGCTGCCGACGTGCCCAAGCAGCGCATCGACTGGCTGATCCCGCACCAGGCCAACCTGCGCATCATCGAAGCCACGGCGAGGAAACTGGGGCTGCCGATGGACAAAGTAGTCGTCACCGTCGATCGGCACGCAAACACCTCGGCCGCGTCCATCCCACTGGCTCTGGACGAGGCGGTGCGCGACGGGCGCATCCGCGCGGGACAGCACGTGTTGCTGGAAGCCGTCGGCGGGGGATTCACCTGGGGCGCATGCCTCCTCAAGTGGAGTTGACCGTCGCCGATGCAGCGATTCGCTTTCGTGTTTCCCGGGCCAGGGTTCTCAGTCGGTGGGCATGATGGCGCCGTTCGAATCGCTGCCCGAGGTGCGCGCCAGATTTTCTCGGCCGCCAGCGCGATCCTCGGGCAGGACCTGTGGGAGCTGGTCGCGGGCGGACCGGCAGAGGAGCTCAACAAGACGGTCAATACTCAACCCGTCATGCTGACCGCGGGTTATGCGCTGCTGCAGGCGTGGCGCGGCGCGGGTGGGCCGGAGCCCGCGTTGGTGGCGGGACACAGCCTCGGCGAGTACGCGGCGCTGGTGGCAGGCGGCGTGCTCGCCTTCGAGGATGCTCTGCCGCTGGTGCGCTACCGCGCCCAGGCGATGCAGGAGGCAGTGCCCGAGGGACACGGCGGGATCGCTGCGATCCTGGGGCTGGACGAGGCGGGCATCGCGCGCCGTATGCGCCGATGCGGCACAAGGCCAGGTGCTGGAGGCAGCGAACTTCAATGCGCCCGCCCAGGTCGTGATTGCGGGCCAGCGCGAGGCGGTGCAGCGGGGGATGGAGCTCGCCAAGGCCAGGGGCGCCAAGCGCGCAGTGCTTCTGCCCATGAGCGCACCGTCGCACTGCAGCTTGATGCGAGGAAGCCGCCAGGCGTCTGGCCGAGCGGCTCGCGGGCGTACCCCTGCAGCCGCCGCGCACGCCCGTGCTCAACAACGTCGATGTAGCGTCTCCGGAACGGCCCGATGCAGATCAAGGACAGCCTGGTGCGCCAGCTGTACTCGTCCCGTGCGCTGGGTCGAGTGCATGCAGGAGATGCAGCGCCGGGGCGTGGCACGGGTCATCGAGTGCGGCCCGGGCGGGGTGCTGACGGGTCTCGACCAAGCGCAGCGCGCCGGATCTCGAAGCGGTGGCGCTCAAGGATGCGCGCGCAGCTCGCAGGAGCTGGCGACGGCAACTGAAGGCGTGAGGCCGGCATGAAGCCAATGGAAGGCAAGCTTGCCCTGGTGACGGGCGCGAGCCGCGGCATCGGTCAAGCCATCGCGCTGGAGCTGGCGCGGCAAGGCGCCGTCGTGGCCGGGACGGCCACCGCGAGTCGGGGCGAGCGCGATCACCGATCTGCTGGCGAGCGAGGGTCCGCGGGCAAGGGCTATGTGCTGAACGTCGCAGACGAGAGCGCCATGCAGCCGCTGGTCGAGTCCGTGCAGGCCGATCTCGGGCGCATCCATATCCTCGTGAACAACGCGGGGATCACCCGCGACAATCTGCTCATGCGCATGAGGGACGACGAGTGGGACGAGATCATGGAGATCAATCTCAGCGCCGTGTTCCGCCTCTGCCGCCTGGTCGTGCGCGACATGATCAAGGCGCGCGATGGCCGGATCGTGAACGTGACCTCGGTGTCCGGCGAGATGGGCAATGCCGGCCAGACCAACTATGCCGCAGCCAAGGCCGGGGTCATCGGATTCAGCAAGTCGCTGGCCCGCGAGATCGGCAGCCGGAACGTGACGGTGAACTGTGTCGCGCCGGGCTTCATCGATACGGACATGACTCGTGCCCTGGCCGACCCGCAGCGCAAGCCGCCATGCAGCATATTCCGCTGGCGCGCTTCGGGACAGCCCAGGAAGTCGCCGCGGCGGTCGCGTTTCTCGCATCGCCCGCCGCCGGCTATATCACGGGTGCGACCCTGGACGTCAACGGCGGCATGCTGATGCGCTAAACCGGCAGCAGGCGCGCCGCGGTGCAGCCCGGGCACGTCCACTGGGGGGGCAATTTTGGTAGAATCCGCATTCTTTTTCGGGGGCCGCAGCTCAACAACAAAGATGGCGTTTCGACATGGGGCGACAGCAGCGCGGCCCCTGGCATCGGGGACAGTCGCCCGCGCACATTCTCGTAAACAGGAAGGGCAACTTGATGGAAACCATTGAACAACGCGTCAAGAAGATCGTGGCTGAGCAGCTCGGTGTAAACGAGGGCGATATCAAGCCCGAGTCCACCTTCGTCGACGACCTGGGCGCCGACTCGCTGGACACCGTCGAGCTGGTGATGGCCCTCGAGGAGGAGTTCGAGTGCGAGATCCCCGATGAGGAGGCCGAGAAGATCACTTCGGTGCAGCAGGCCATCGACTACATCAACACACACCTCAAGCAGTAACCTGGCTCCGGGGCCGAGTTGTCCAAGCGTAGAGTCGTCGTAACCGGGCTGGGCATCGTCAGTCCGGTCGGCATCGGGGTGAGCGAAGCCTGGGCCAATGTGCTTGCTGGCCGCTCGGGCATTACCCGTATCACGCGCTTCGACCCTGCCGCGTTCGCCTCGCAGATCGCCGGCGAGGTGAAGGGCTTCGAGGTCAGCAAGTACCTCCCGGTCAAGGAAGCCCGCCGCTTCGACCTGTTCCTGCACTTCGGCACGGCGGCGGCGATGGAGGCGATTGCCGGACGCCGGCATCCAGGCGACCGAGGCGAATGCCGAGCGCATCGGTGTCAACATCGGGTCGGGCATCGGCGGACTGCCGATGATCGAGGAAGGCGCGCGCACGCTCTCCGAGCAAGGTCCCCGTCGCATCTCGCCGTTCTTCATTCCCGGAACGATCATCAACATGATTTCGGGAAACGTGTCGATCATGTACGGCTTCAAAGGGCCCGAACCTGGCGATCACTACGGCGTGCACCACCTCGACGCACTGCGTGGGCGAGTCGGCGCGGCTGATCGCCTATGGCGATGCCGATGTCATGGTCGCGGGTGGCTCGGAATCCACCGTTTGCCCGCTGGCGATCGCGCGGCTTCTCGCTCTGCGCGCGCCCTCAGCACGCGCAACGACGATCCCGCCACCGCCAGCCGCCCATGGGACAAGGGCCGCGACGGCTTCGTCCTGGGGGAGGGCGCCGGGGTTCTGGTGCTCGAGGAGATGGAACACGCCAAGGCGCGCGGCGCGAAGATCTATGCCGAGCTGGTGGGCTACGGCATGAGCGCCGATGCGCATCACGTCACGGCCCCCTGCGCCGACGGCGACGGCGCGCGGCGGTGCATGGTCAACGCGCTGAAAGATGCGCACGCCAACCCGGAGGACGTGGACTACATCAACGCGCACGGCACCTCGACCCCGCTGGGGGACAAATCCGAGACGATCGCGGTCAAGCGTTGCTTCGGCGACCATGCCGCCAAGCTGGCGCTGAGCTCCACCAAGTCGATGACGGGCCACCTCCTGGGCGCCGCCGGCGGCGTGGAGGCCGTGTTCACGGTGCTCGGGATCCAGCAGCAGATCGCCCCGCCGACCATCAATCTGCACGAACCGGATCCCGACTGCGACCTCGACTACGTCCCGAACCAGGCGCGCGAGATGCGTATCCGTCTCGCCCTGTCGAACTCCTTCGGTTTCGGCGGCACCAACGGCACGCTCGCCTTCGGACCGGTCTAGTCCAAGCCCGCGGCAGAGAAATTAGGCAGGATTGACAGGACTTCGGGGCGCCGCGTCGGGTGCCGCTGCGCCGAGCAGGCAAGGCCAGCGGGCCGCAAAATTGCATCTGCGCTGGTCCGTTGACTTCAACCGCACCGGGGGATGCGCTGGCTGGGCGCACCCGCTTGCCCCATGCGCCTGATTCGTCTGTTATTCAAGTTTGCCTTCGCCGGCGTCCTGCTCGGCGGGTTCGCGGCGGGAGCGTGGCTGTGCTATTTCGCGCTGACCCCGATCGATGTGCCTGCCGATGCAAGAGAGCTCCAGGTAAAGCCAGGCCGTTCGGCACGCGCAGTCGGCCGTGATCTGGTCTCGGCGGGCGTGCTCGCGGAACCCTGGAGCTTCGTCATGATGGCGAGGCTGCTCCGGCAGGACAATTCAATGAAAGCGGGGAGCTACGAACTGCCGGCTCGGCTCACCCCGTATCGCCTGTTGGAGATGGTGGCACGTGGCGAAGTCAGCCAGGCTCAAATCACCTTCATCGAAGGTTGGACCTTTGCGCAGATGCGCGCTGCGCTGGCCCAGCATCCGTCGGTTGCCCATGACGCCGTTGCCCTTACCGACACTCAGGTGTTGCGTGCGATCGGCGCGTCCGAAACCCATGCGGAGGGTTTGTTCTTCCCTGACACCTACTACTTCAGCCCCGGTACCCTCGAGCTGAAGATCCTGGCGCGGGCCCATCACACCATGCGCGCCCGACTGGCTGCGCTGTGGGCAGCGCGCGCGCCGGGGTTGCCCTATGCCTCGCCCTACGAAGCCCTGATCATGGCGTCCATCGTGGAGAAGGAAACCGGCCTGGAGGCCGACCGCAAGATGATCGCGGCAGTGTTTGTGAACCGGCTCAAGCGCAACATGCGGCTGCAGACCGACCCAACCGTGATCTATGGGCTGGGCACAGGCTTCGATGGTAACCTGCGCAAGATCGACTTGGAGACCGATTCAGCTTACAACACCTATATGCGCACGGGCCTTCCGCCCACGCCCATCGCACTGCCGGGGCAATCCGCACTCGAAGCAGCCTTGCAGCCGGCGCCCAGCCCCGCCCTGTATTTCGTGGCGCGCGGCGATGGCTCGTCGCATTTTTCCGACAACCTGGATGAGCACAATCGAGCGGTGCGCAAATATCAGCTGGGGAGATAGCCCACTGCGCCCGCGGGCTGCCAAGCCCGCTGGCCATCAGTGGCGAGCATCGTAGGCCATGCTCGGACGCTTCATCACCCTCGAAGGCATGGACGGCGCGGGCAAGAGCACGCACTTGCCGTGGATCGCCAGACGGCTCGAGCAGCGCGCTGCGGTGTGCTTGACTCGCGAGCCCGGTGGCACACCGCTGGGAGAGCAGCTGCGCGCGCTCCTGCTCGACCCGACGCAGCACCCACACCCGGAGACCGAGGCTCTGCTGATGTTCACCGCCCGTCGCGAGCATCTGGCCCGCGTCGTGGTGCCCGCGCTGGAGGCAGGGCAGTGGGTCTTGTGCGACCGCTTCACCGACGCCACCTTCGCGTATCAAGGCTGGGGCAGGGGGGTGGCGCTCGGCAAACTCGAGATCCTCGAACGCTGGGTACACCACGATCTGCAGCCGGATCTGACACTCTACTTCGACCTGTCGCCCGAGCTCGCGCGTGCACGGATAGCGGATAGGCGTGACCTTGACCGCCTCGAGCGGGAGCAGCTGGCATTCTTCGAGCGGGTACGCGCAGGCTATCTGGATCGCGCGCGCAGCAATCCGAACAGGATTCGCATCGTCGATGCGGGGGAAAGCGTCGAGGCGATCCAGAGGCGACTGGCGGCTATCGTGGACGCACTGTGACGGGCGAACTGCACCCCTGGAATCTGCCGCTATGGCTTACGCTGGAGTTGCCGCGGCGTCCCCTGTCGGCCAGCTTGCTGCTGGTGGGGCCGCGCGGGGTCGGGAAAAGAGCCTTTGCGCTGCATCTCGCGCAGGCGCTGCTGTGTCATCAGCCCGCCAGCGATGGGCAGGGATGCGGGACCTGCCAATCCTGCAGGCTCTACATGAGCGACAACCACCCGGACTTCCGCTTCGTCCAGGATGCCGGCTCGGAGGATGAGCCCGGCGAGGAGGACGGTGCAAAGGGGCGCGCAACCAGCGCCGCGCGCTGGATCCGCGTCGAACAGGTCAGGGACCTGGGGCAGCTGCTGGCGTTGCGGCCACATCTGGGGGGACGCCGGGTCGTCCTGATCCAGCCGGCCGATCGTCTCCATCCCAGCGCCGCCAACGCGCTGCTCAAGACCCTCGAGGAGCCGCCCGCCGAGACCCACATCGTCCTGGTCACTGCCGCCCCCAGACGCCTGCCCGCGACGATTCTGAGCCGCTGCGTCCGGCTGCCGTTCCGCCTGCCAGACGCGGCTGATGCCGTGGCGTGGCTCGAGGCCCAGGGGGCCAAGCAGCCTGCACTGGCCTTGGCGCAGTCGGGCTTTGCGCCGCTCCTGGCCCGCGAGCTGGATACAGCGGAGTACTGGTCACGGCGTGAACGCCTGATCAGCCAGGTTCTTGCCGGCGCCGATTTCGATCCTGTCGCGGCCTCCGAGCGCATGACCGGCGACGACCTCGCTTTCCTGGTCGCTGCCATGCAGCGCTGGTGCCACGACCTGCTGCTGGCGCGGGCTGTCCGCAGCGTCCGCTACAACCCGGACTGCGCTCAAATCTTGCATCAATTGGCCAACCGCTTGAACCTCCAGCGGCTCACGGGATTTCTGCGGGACCTCCAATCCGTCGTCCGCTTCCTCGAACACCCGCTGAACCCGCGGCTGGTGGCCGAGCGCTGCCTGATCGGGTACAAGCGGGCCTTGACCGAGGCTTGAACAAGGGGTAGCCACGCATGTCCAGCGAAACACCCGCGACTCACAGCCGTCCCGGAGCGATCTCGCTCAACATCAAAGAGCGCTCGATCCTGTACGCCGCCTACATGGCCTATATCAAAGGCGGCGGGATTTTCATCCCCACGGCGCGCCCCTACCGGCTGGGGGACGAGATATTCATGCTCATCAGCCTCATGGATGACCAGAATAAGCTGCCGGTGGCGGGGCGGGTCATCTGGCTTACACCACCCGGCTGCCATGGCAACCGCGTCCAGGGTGTGGGCGTGCAGTTCAAGGATGACGACAGCGGAACCTTGGTACGCGCCAGGATCGAGGGGTTGTTGAGCGGGCAGCTCCAGCTCAACCGCCCGACCCACACCCTCTAGACCCTCTTCCAAATCCTAAGTCCTGATGCTGGTCGACTCCCATTGCCACATCGATTTCCCGGACTTCGGCAGTGACCTTGAAGAGGTCGTCGGCCGCATGCACGAGCACCGCGTCTCCCACGCGTTGTGCGTCGGGGTGAATCTAGAGGACTTGCCGCGGCTCCTCGATCTCGCGGAGCGTTTCGACTCGGTGTTCGCCTCGGTCGGCGTGCACCCGGATCACCAGGGTGGCGAAGAACCCACGCAAGGGCGGCTCTGCGCCCTGGCCGCACAACCGAAAGTCGTGGCGATCGGGGAGACTGGGCTGGATTACTACCGTCGCGACGGCGACACCGAGTGGCAGCGCAACCGCTTCCGCACCCACATCCGCGCCGCCCGAGCCTGCGGGAAGCCGCTCATCATCCACACGCGCAACGCAGCAAGGGACACTATCGACATCATGCGCGAGGAGCTGGCCGCCGACGTAGGCGGGGTCATGCACTGCTTCACCGAGTCGCTGGAGCTGGCGGAGCAAGCGATGGAGATGAACTTCTACATCTCCTTCTCGGGGATCCTGACCTTCAAGAACGCCACCGATTTGAGGGAAGTGGCTGGACGCATACCCCTCGAGCGCCTCCTGATTGAGACGGATGCGCCCTACCTGGCGCCAGTGCCCATGCGGGGCAAACGCAACGAGCCGTCCTACGTCCGTTACGTCGCTCACCATCTTGCTCAGATAAAAGATGTAGAAATTGATGTAGTTGAGTCTTCTACCTCAAGTAATTTCTTCAGTCTGTTTCAGATCCGGAAAGGAGGCTAAAGTACTATAAAACTAGCTAGTTCTGGAATTATCTTATAGTTGTTCTTGTAAGTAGTTTCTCAACTATTTGTATTTTATATATGTATTACAACCCAAACCGGGTCACGGGCTCAAGCTGTTCGTGATCTCGGGGCCAGGGGTTGAGCAAGCCGGTTCGCTCGACACAGGTGAATCCGGGTCCGCGCCAGGGATCGGGACAGCAAAGTGCCGAGGGCCGCGGGCAGATGGGATTACACATATCCAGATTGCGCATAATGTGTATTATGTAAATCTAGCGGTCGCTTCTGTAGTTGTCTATAGCCTTGTCTATGCTGCCCGCCGTCTCCTCCACTCGAAGAACACGATTGCCGCTGCCGCCGCCGCATTCAACGACTCCAGCCCCGGTTCCATCGGAATCCTCAGCCGCCCGTGCGCCAGCGCGAGCAGGCTCGACGAGACGCCCCGACCTTCGGCGCCGATCGCGATAGCCACTGGTCCTGACAGGTCTGCGGTGTAGATGGAGTCACCGTCGGCGCCGTCGGCAGCCAGCAGCCGATGGCGAATCGCACCGGCAGCTACCGGCAGATCGACCCGGATCCGCATCGGCAGGCGGAATTGCGCACCCATCCCGCCTCGGAGGCACCTGGGTGACCAGGGATCGGCGCTTCCCTCTGACACCCAGGCTGCCGAGGCGCCGGCTGCTGCCGCGCTCCTGAGAATCGAGCCGAGGTTGCCTGGATCCTGTACACCGTCGACGAGAACCAGGAGCCCATCCTGCCAGGACTCCTCGCCACAGGTGGCAATCGGCGCTATGGCGACGATCCCGGTTGGGGTCTCGACCGCGGCGGATGCATCGAACAGGCGATCGGCCAGGAGGGTCGTCCGGCCTGCGGCTCTGCGCGTCAGGGCCCGGATCTCGGGATTGTCGACCGCCGATTCTCGTACGAACACCTCCATCCCCTCGCTCCCAAGCGCCGCGCGGTACGCTTCTACCAGGTGGATACCATCGAGGACCGCGAGGCCGGTTTCGCGGCGCTCCGCAGCGCTTTGCGTGAGCCTCAACAGGCGCCGGTAGTCGGGGTTGTCCCGAGAACTAATCAGCTTCATTTCAAGAGGTTGATTTCGGGGGCGGTGCCGGGGCCGAGCACCCAGGCCAACACCAGCAGCCCAAGGAGCAATAGCACCAGACTGGCGATTGCCATCCAGCCGCGCCCTCGCACCGACGTCGCCGGAGGGGGGCAGACCGCTGCTTCGTGTCCCGGCGCCGCTCGCCGCCGGCACGGCGCGCACCACTCTCGCCCGCTGCCACTCGCCGCTCCTGGCCGTCGCGCTCGTCCGCCCAGCGTCGCAAGGCCTGCCGCCGTTCGTCGGCCCACGGGTCGGATTGTTCGGCTTGCAGAAGACCGGAGAACGCCTCCAGATCGGCGGCCCGAGCCCAGTCGACGCGATCGGTGCTGAGCTCTGCGTCGGCGGGCAAGCGCCCCAGCGCAAGATCCTGGGCAACGGCCGCACTGGGAAACGGTCCACGGACCTGCTCGGCCAGCCTGACGTACCACAACCGTTGGGTTTCGCTCTTCAAGCGCGGCCTCGCCGGCGGCGCCCCGTCAGGTGCTCAGGCGCTCCAGTGCCCGGCCTGCCGCGGCGCAGATTTCCTTGAAGCCATTGTATCGGCTTTCATCCAGCGCTCCGGCCTCCTCGCCCGAATCGGCGTAGATCAGGCCGGAAGGCGAGCCCTTGACGTGCAGGGCCATGGCGAAGAACTCGCGGCTCCCGATGTGTTGGCGGGTGCTCTCGGGCAGCAGGGGCGCGAGCCGGTCCCGGTTCTGGGGACCGTACCACACGGCCTGTGCCCGCTCCATGAGCCTGGCAAACAGATGCGTTGAGGCGAGCACGAAGCCAAGCTCGCGAGACAGGCCTTCGTCACCAGAGAGCAGCGCCAACCGCGCTTCCACCTTGCCGGCCCCGGGATTTGCCACGCCATACCAGCAACGTCCCAGCCCTGTTCCCGCCTGGAGGGCGTAGAAGGCAATCGAAACAACTGCGACCGGCTCGGCCGATCCGGGGGTCACCGCATCCAGCTGCTCGAGACAGCGTGCGCGCAGCGCGACCTGTTCAGCTGCGCCCAATTCCCTTGGGGTATCAACGTCAATAGGCCACGACCCGGGGAGCATCGGCAGCCATGCAGCGGCCGGCTGGACCCCGAAGTCGCGCCAATGCCTGGCTGCGTGCAGGGCCGACTGGCGGACCCAGCGGCTGACCTGATCGGGGGGCAAACTGACGAGCTTCTGAAGTCCGGCATAGTCGTCGGGCAGCGCGGGGTCCTGCCAGCCGTGGGCCGCGTGCCGAGCAAGGCCCACCGACAAGTGGACAGTGCGCACCCTCGCCTTGCCGGCCTGGCGATCGTCCATCAGGTCCTGCAACAGCGTCGGCAGGCGCCATTCACGCGCGAGCTCAACTTGCAGCTCCGCCAATGCAAAGCCGAGAACGGCTTTCTGAGCGCTTGCGCTGCGCAGGCCAGGCGTGGATCGCAGCATCCGCTCGATCTGGATCGCAAGCGCCGGCGCGGCGCACCACAGGAGCATCTCCGCCAGGTCATGCAGGAGGGCGCCGATCAGGACCTCCTCGATCTCCACGTCATGCCTCAAAGCCGAGAACGTGCGAGCGTTGACTGCGGCATGATGGGCCCGGCTCGCCACGGCCAGCGCTCCCTGCAGTGCGCCGGGATGGCCGGCGAGCGTCTCCTCCAGGCTGATCAGTTCGCGGAACTGCCGGAAGAAGCTCGACACGCCGTGCATCATGAGTGCGTGCTCGACGGTGGTCACCTCGGTGGGTTGACGCCCGGTCAGCCGGGACTGCGAAAACCGCAGAACCTTGAGCGTCATGAACGGATCCCGCAGCACCAGCTCGGCGATGGCGCGAGCGGTCACGCTGTCTTCGCGCAGGCGCAGCTCCTCCAGGGCGCGGACGGACCGCTGCAGCACCGGGAGGTTGTACCCTCCGAGGCTGCGGACCCATTCGTTCAGGCGCCGCATGCCGGGCGCGCCGTCAAAGGCGCCAGACGTAGAGACAGCCGCCGCGGCCGGTGAGCGGCACCGACTGGTCGGGGTCGACGCCGGGGACGGCGAAGCTGTTGCTGACGAACAGCGCCCCCGGGCGCATCTCGCGACGGACCTTCTCCCACAGCGCGGCCATCGGGGCGGGCGACAGGAACGCATAGACCACGTCGTACTGCGACAGGTCCAGGCGCCAGAGGTCGGCGCGGCGTACTCGACACTGCGGCAAGCGGCGCAGCCGCAGCCAGGCCACCAGTGCGGGCAGCGGCGCGATCTCCACACCTTCCAGCCGGGCACCTGGGCGCAGCCCGGCAACCTGCCGCAACACACCGCCAAAGCCGCAACCCAGGTCGAGCAACCGGACCCCGGCTGCCTGCGGCACGAGCCCGGCCAGCTTGGCGCCGGCGTCTCGGCTGCTCAGGTACAGGGGGACGCGGGTGCGGAAGGTGGTCCAGAACACCAGCCCGAGCAGGACGAAACCGACCAGGAACAGACTCGGCGGAAGGTCCCACTCGTGCACCGCCACGGCGGCTGGAATGAACAGGAAGTTCAGTGGGATCCACCATGCCGGCAGCCGCAGGCACGCGCCCAGAGCCGCGGCGAGCAGGCCTTGCACGACCAGCAGCGTAAGCCCCGGAGCCTGCAACGCGCCCGAGAGTCTCAGCGCGAGCAGCCCCGCGCCTGCGGCAAGCTGTGCCACGAGGGCAACCAGCACCGGAGGGATCTGCCCGGAGGGGACTGCCGGCAGATCCGTGCGCGGGCTACTGGCTGGTCGCAGCGGCACCGACTATTTCCCTGCTCACGTCGGCGGGCTCATCGACTTCGATGGTCCCGCCGTCCTGCGCTGCGGCCTCCTCGGCTTTCTTGTTCATCACGATGATGCTCACACGCCGGTTCACCGGACTGAAGGGATCGTTGGTGTCGAGCAGGACCGAAGAGGAAAGACCCACCACCCGCGCGATACGCGCGTCGCCCATGCCGCCTGCAAGCAGCTCGCGTCGGGCTGCATTGCCGCGGTCGGCGGAAAGCTCCCAGTTGCCGTAGCCGCTCTCTCCGCCGTAGTAGGGTGTGGCGTCGGTGTGCCCGGACAGCGAGATGCGGTTGGGAACATCGTTGAGGGCCTTGCCGATCTCGCGCAGGATGTCGCGCGTGTAGGGCTGCGGCTGGGCGCTGCCGATGGCGAACATCGGGCGGTTTTGCTCGTCCACGATCTGGATGCGCAGGCCCTCGGTGGTGATGTCGATGAGCAGCTGGTTGCGGAACTGGCTCAGCACAGGACTCGCAGCGATCACGCCCTCGATCTTCGCCTTGAGCTCCTTCAGCGCCTGCTTGTCGCGGCGGGCCAGCTCCTGCTCGGCGGACTCGATGTCCTCGATCTTGCGCCCGGTCGCGCTCTCGCCCTTCTTTTGCTGGCCTTCGGCGCGCACCAGGTCGGTACCGCCGCCCTTGATCACCGAGGTCGCCTCCCCTGCCCCGGACCCGCCCAGCAGTGCCACCTTGAGCGGCGTCTGGAAGTACTCGGAGATACCCTGCAGATCGCCCTTGGTGGTCGAGCCGAGCAGCCACATCAGCAGGAAGAACGCCATCATGGCCGTGACGAAGTCCGCATAGGCGATCTTCCACGCTCCGCCGTGATGGCCGTGCGCGGTCTTCTTGATGCGCCTGACGATGATCGGGCGCTGGGATTCGTCGCTCATGGCAGCCGCCGCGCCTGGCTCACTTGCCCTTGCGCTGCTTGACTTCGCTCTCGAGCTCGCTGAAGCTCGGCCGCTCGGTGGAGTAGAGCACCTTGCGGCCGAACTCCACCGCCACCTGCGGCGCGTAGCCGTTGAGGCTCGCCAGCAGCGTCACCTTCATGCACTGGAGCATCTTGGTCTGCTCGTGCAGCTTGTGCTCGAGCAGCGTCGCCAGCGGGCCGACGAAGCCGTATGACAACAGGATCCCGAGGAAGGTGCCGACCAGCGCGGCTGCGATCAGCTTGCCCAGCTCTGCAGGCGGAATGCCGACCGATTCCATCGTGTGCACCACCCCCATCACCGCGGCGACGATGCCGAACGCCGGCAGCCCGTCGGCCAGCTTCGACATGGCACCCACCGGGATCTCGCCTTCGTGGTGATGGGTTTCGATCTCGACGTCCATCAGGTTCTCGATCTCGAAGGCGTTCAGGTTTCCGCCCACCATCAGCCGCAGATAGTCGGTCAGGAACTCCATTGCATGGTGGTCCGCGAGAATCCGCCGGTACTTGGTGAAGATCGGGCTCTGCTCTGGATTGTCGACATCGGCTTCCACCGACATCAGCCCTTCCTTGCGCACCTTGGCCAGGATGTCGTACAGCAGCGAGAGCAGCTCGAGGTACAGCGCCTTGGAGTACTTGGAGCCCTTGAGCACGCTGGGCAGCGCCTTGAACGTGCTCTTGATGACTTTGCCCGAGTTGGCGACGAAGAACGCCCCTAGCGCCGAGCCGCCGATCATGATCAGCTCCACCGGCTGGAGCAAGGCTCCAAGATGGCCCCCGGCGAGCGCAAAGCCACCGAGCACGGCGCCGAGGATGATGAGGTAACCGACGATGACCAGCATGATGAGCGCGTTGTTCTGGAGCCTGCGCGAGCAGGCGTGCGCGCGCCGGAGCGCCGCAATCACGCGGCTTCAGGCTTTAACGGAAGTTTGCAGAGGGAACTTTAGGGCCTGCAGCCATGCGCTCGCGCGGGTGCGCACGCGAAGCGCGTGCACGGTCGCTGCCACCGGGGCTTGCGACGTAAACCAGTGGTCCCGGCCGAGGTCTGAACCAGCTTCACACAGGGTGCGAGCTGCGCAAGTGCGCAAATCGTGGAGTGGACAGGGCCGTCATTCGCCATTGAAACTTCCGGGCCTGGATATCCGATCAGGGCGGCGAAGCCGATGCCGGACCGCCCTCGCCCATCTGCGGCAGGACTGCCACCGTCTCTAGGAAGCGACTTTTCCGCGTGACGATGTGAGCCGCATGTCTCCGCAAGACGACTTCAAGCACTCGGTTGCAAACAGACTGTCAATTCCGTTCGAAGCGGCTTGACCCCCTCCTCCATTGGGCGAAACTTAGAGTGTAGTTCTGCTTCCGAGATTTGAACCTGTCCAATTGATTGGCATTAGCATGTTTCACCATTTCGCCTGGGTCGTAGTGATCGGCCTGTTCGGTTTTGCCATCGCGTGCCTGTGGTTCGCCTGGCGTCTATGGCGCTTGGAGCGACTCGAGCAAGTCGAGACGGGTTGGCGGCTGCGGCGTTCGGCGCGTGCGTTTCGCAGGCCGTCCGCGGACACGCAGCGGCTGCCGGAGCAACGGAGCACCGGGCCGACGGTGCCCGCAGGTCACCCCGTACAGCCGCGGGGACGACCAGCGCACTGACGGCACTGCGCGGGACTAGCGCGTTTCCCGCGTGCGTCTAGCGGAGCTCGACGAACCGGAGTCCTGTGGTGCGACGTGCGCCAGGAAAATTTCTCGCTCTGGCATGGTTGCCCGGAGCCGGCCTCGAACCGGCACGGCTTGGCCTCGCGAAAGGCTACGGCGAAGGGTCTGAAGGACAAGGGGACCTGGGACGCCACCTCTCGAGCCTTGTTGGGGGCGCGCACGCGCAGCACCCGCTCTTGCCTTCCCTGCAGATGCCCCCACGTCAGATTGACGTTTCGCGAATGTGCGCGGAGCGACTGATAGCCTCACCCTGCCCCCACAGTGCTCCCCTTCTACGCCATTCTGCTGCTGCTGCACGGCTACATCGGCTGGCGCCTCCTGCTGGACATGCCGTTCGGCGCCGTGGCAGCGGCTGTGACGTTGCTCTGGTTGATCGCTTCCGTAGTCGTCATTCCGCTCGCGCTGCTCTCACGACGAACAGAGCAGCAACCGCTTTCCGACCGGTTGGCGTGGGTGGGGTTACTCGCGATGGGCTCGTTTTCGTCGCTCCTGGTCCTCACTTTCCTGCGTGACCTGGTGCTGCTCTTCGCCCTTGCCATGAGTCCGTCCCTGCTGGAGGCGCGCTGGTTGCCGGGAATCCAGGGCTACAGCGCTGCCGCAGTGCCGATCCTCGCGGCTCTGTTGACGGTCGTGGGCCTGATCAACGCGCGCCGCCGCGCGAAGGTGCGAGCGGTCGACGTCCCGATCGCGGATCTGCCCGCGTCGCTGCACGGCTTCAGCATCGCCCAGATCAGCGATATCCACGTCGGACCGACTATCAAGCGCGGCTACGTCGACGCGATCGTCGATGCTGTGAATGATCTCGAGGCGGACATGATCGCCGTTACGGGCGACCTGGTGGACGGCAGCGTCAGACAGCTCTCCCATCACACGCAGCCGATGTCCAGGCTCTCGGCCCGGCACGGAGCTTACTTCGTCACCGGGAACCACGAGTACTATTCTGGCGTACACGGCTGGGTGACCGAGCTTCGTCGACTCGGATTGAATGTGCTGATGAACGAGCACGTCGTGCTTCAGCACGACGGGGCGGACGTAGTCGTAGCGGGCGTCACCGACTACGCTGCGCATCACTTCGACGAGTCTCACCGCAGCGATCCGTCCGCGGCGCTGGCGCGCGCTCCGAGCGATGCAGCGGTGAAGCTGTTGCTGGCCCACCAACCCAGGTCGGCTTTCAAAGCGGCAGCAGCCGGCTTTCACCTCCAGCTCTCGGGCCATACTCACGGGGGCCAATTCCTGCCCTGGAATTTCTTCGTGCGGCTCCAGCAGCCGTTCACGGCCGGGCTCCATCGTCTCGGCAGTCTCTGGGTCTACACCAGCCGTGGCACCGGCTACTGGGGTCCGCCAAAGCGCCTGGGCGCTCCTTCCGAGATCACGCACCTTCGACTGGTGCGTGCGTAGGTACCGCTTGCCGGCGTAGGTACCGCCTGATGGACGCCGCTACTGTGCAACGCCAGCCAACAACGGTGTTCGAACAGGGAGCGTCGCTGTGCGACAATCCTGATGAGAGCGGACGCTCCCGCGCGCGGGGAGCGCTCGTGGATCGCCCACAGACAGCGCTATCATCATCGCAAGGAGCGGCATGGAGTACAGAACGTTGGGCGGATCGGGTCTGAAGGTTCCCGCGTTGAGCTTGGGCACCGGAACGTTCGGCGGCGGCTCGGAGTTCTTCAAAGCCTGGGGAGCCACCGACGTCGCGGAGGCCACACGCCTCATCGACATCTGTCTCGAGGCCGGGCTGAACATGTTCGACTCCGCCGACATCTACTCGGGCGGCGCCGCCGAGCAGATACTGGGGCAGGCGATCAAGGGCCGCCGCAACCAGGTCCTGATCTCCACGAAGGGAACGTTTCGCAAGGGCACCGGGCCCAACGACGTGGGATCGTCGCGCCTGCATTTGTTGGAGGCGGTCGACAGCAGCCTGAGCCGGCTCGGAACCGATTACATCGACTTGTTTCAGCTCCACGGCTTTGACGCCACCACGCCGGTGGAAGAGACGCTGAGCACGCTCAACGATCTCGTTACAGCGGGAAAGATCCGCTACATCGGCTGCTCCAACTTCTCCGGCTGGCATCTGATGAAGTCCCTGGCCGTGTCGGACCGGCACGGATGGCCGCGGCATGTAGCGCACCAGATTTACTATTCGTTGGTCGGCCGGGACTACGAGTGGGAGCTGATGCCGCTGGGCCTGGATCAGAGAGTCGGCGCCGTCATCTGGAGCCCGCTCGGATGGGGGCGACTGACCGGCAACATCCGCCGCGGTCAACCTGTGCCTCCGACCAGCCGTCTGCAAAGCCAGCTCGTGGTCGAGCGTGGACCTCAGGTTGCCGATGAGCATGTGTTCAAGGTCGTCGATGCGCTCGACCTCGTGGCGGGAGAGACTGGGAAGACGGTCGCACAGGTTGCGCTCAACTGGTTGTTGCAGCGTCCGACCGTGTCGAGCGTGATCGTGGGTGCGCGCAACGCGGAGCAGCTTCGCCAGAATCTCGGGGCGGTGGGATGGAAGCTCTCCGCAGAGCAGGTGGCGACGCTGGATCGCGCGAGCGCAACCCCGAAGGCCTACCCGTACTGGCACCAGGAATTGACCCTCACGGAGCGCAATCCGCCGCCCGTCTGAAGCGCGTCTACGCTAGCCAAGCCTATGATTTACAGCATGGTGCCCGGAGCCGGACTCGAACCGGCACGGCTTGCGCCGAGGGAGTTTAAGTCAGAGCGAGCCAACAAACCCCAGCACTCCACAACACTCTACCGCTTTCAGGTTCATCGTGATCTGGCCTGAGCAGGATGAACGCGGCGCCCACGCCCTCTCCTTCAGCCGCGCCATACCCCGCACAATTCGCGGATCCCTTAGATTTGCAGCGCCACGCGAGTCCTAGCCGCTGGGTCTCGCCCGCCGGCACGCTCTTCTGGAAAGGACTACCATGGAGCAGACCATAACCGGTTGGAAGACCCGCGAAATCGGCGTCAGGCAAGGCTCGAACCACCGCAAGGACACCTGGCTGAGATTCGCAACACGGCATGGCGTCGATTCTCGTCGGGTTTCGGCCGCGAATTGATGGGATAGATGCAACAGACACACTACGACACTCTGAAGGTTTCGCGGGACGCTCCCATCGAGGTGATTCGCGCCGCCTATCGCGTGTTGTCTCAGAAGTACCATCCCGACCGCCAGCCAGCAGATTCCGCTGCGGCGGACACCATGGGGCTTCTCAACAAGGCCTATGAGGTGTTATCCGATCCCGAACGCAGGCACGCGCACGACGCATGGATTCGCCAGATCGAGGCTGAGTCGTCGCATGTACGAAGGTCCAGAGCGACGGCCTCGCGGCCCGCACGCGTCGACCCGGTGCAAGAGACCGGCAGCGATACGGCGCTGATGGATCGGATCACCCTCCACTTGCGGCAGTGTGGAATCCTGTACGTGAGTGCACTGCTGGTGTTGGTGGGCCTTGTCGTCGTGCTTTCGGTTGCACACGAGCCGCAGATGAATGGGTGGCTGGCCGTCACGCCTGCTACCGAAGACCGCGAGGCGTACCTTCGCCGAATGGCCCGCGAGGTCATGTGGCCAGGCGATGCAGCGAAGGGTTCGGCGGCCGTTCCAACTGCCCCTGACACTGCGGCTTCGCCGTCCGCCAATTCAGCGGCATCGGCGCCGGAGCGTGAGACGCCCGTAGAGCGTGCGGAAGTAGTTTCCGATGACGACGCGCCTCCGCCGAACGATACCGCTCGATCCGTGACGCGTCCCGGCGAGGAGGCTGGTTCTACGCCAGAACTCCCTTCCGTTTCTCAGCCCAACGAGGAGGCCGCCGACAGTGCGACCAGCTCCTTCGAATCAGCTGTGGACGGAACAGAGTAACCGCTAGGGTTGGATTGCTAGCGTCAGACAACATCTCCAACAGGGTCTTCTCTTCGTCAGGTTGAAGCCGCCGCTCCCGCTTGTTGGAGCCGGTCGGCATCGTGAGGCTCTGGATCGGGTTGCGTAAACCCTCCATGCCCCAGTCCTTGGCCGCGATCTTGTACAGCTGGAGATCAGCGCCAATTCGATGTAGAAATAGGATTATAAATATAGTTTAACATATTGATTTTAGTTGGTACCCGGAGCCGGACTCGAACCGGCACGGCTTGCGCCGAGGGATTTTAAGTCCCTTGTGTCTACCTAGTTCCACCATCCGGGCCGCGGGTGCGTGCGCGGTGCGGTCGCCAGATCATCCTTCCCACATCGAGTATTCTAGCGGCTTGCCGCAGCGGCCTCCGCCGTAGCGCGCCGATCGTCCTGCCACTGAAACTGCCCATGATTCGCACCCTGCCCTGCCTGCTGGCGCTCGTATCCGCGCTGGTAGGTGCCGAAGAGTTCGATTGCCTGATCGAAGCGCGCCAGACCGTCGAGATCCGCAGCCCGGTGGAAGGCTTGCTCGAGAGCGTGAAGGTGCAACGCGGCGACCTCGTGCGCAAGGGCCAGATCATCGTCAAGCTCGAATCGGGCCCCGAGCAGGCCGCGCTCGAGATCGCCAGGGCGCGTGCCACCATGACCGGTCCGGTAGAGGCTGCACAAGCACGCGTGGAGTTCGCCAAGACCAAGGAGAAGCGGCAAGAAGAGCTGTCCGCGCAGAAGTTCGTGTCCCCCAGCGTGCTGGACGAGGCCCGAACCGAGCGCAAGCTCGCCGAGTCGGAGCTGCGCGTGGCGCTCGAGAGCCAGAAGCTGGCCGAGCTCGAAGTCCAGCGCGCGGAAGCGCTCCTGCAGCTGCATGTCATCCGCAGCCCGTTCGACGGCGTGGTTGTGGATCGCTTGCTCGATCCCGGGGAGTTCGCCAGCACGAACATCAAGGAACCGATCCTCAAGCTCGCCGAGATCGATCCCCTGAACGTGGAGGTCGTGCTTCCGGCCACCCTGTTCGGGCGGATCCGCCGAGGTGATCGCGCCGGCGTGATACCGGAGACGAGCTCGCGCTATTCCCCGGCGCAAGTCTCCATCGTCGATCGTGTCATCGACGGCGCCAGCGGCACATTCGGCATCCGTCTCGACTTGCGCAATCCCGACGGCGCGATCCCGGCCGGCGCCAGATGTCGAGTGCGGTTCGGGAAATGAACGCTGCTCTGCGCTCGGTTGGTTTCGCTGTAGTCCTGCTGATCGCCTTGTGCGCGGGCCCCGCGCCCGCCGAGGCAGCGGAAGCAGCCATGTCCGTGGACCTGCCCGGCGGCAAGCACAAGGCCGTACGCCTGCGCAATCTCCCCAAGGGTGCGATCATGGCGGTGGCCGTGCAGACCAGCGGCCCGATCGCTATCAGTCTGCTCAGCGAGCTGGACTACCGCCGCTTCCCGAAGGTTGAGGATCCGGTCTTTCTCGGCACGGTAGAGCGCAAGCTGTCCTTCACGGTCACCATTCCTGCCACCGGCAACTTCTACCTCGTGCTGGACAACCGGCGCGCGGAGGATGCGCGCAAGGTCAAGTTCTTGATCCGCGCCCAGCGCGGCCAGGCTCCCGAGGGAACCCAGCCTGGTGCCGACCCCAAGAAAGGGGAGCTTGGGACCTGATCTCGGCCTTCACTCGCGCCGCCCGGTGAAGGCGAGCATGTCGCCGAGCTGGTCCTCGACGGAAAGCAGCTGACGGCGGATGCCCGCGTTGACCATCTCGGCGCGCAGCTGGGCGGCGGAAAACAGTGCGCGGCGCCAGGTGTCGCTGTGCAGGTGCGAGTTGAGCCGCGCTGCCGGGCCGAGATAGACGCGGATCAGCTCGTCCTCCAGCGAGACGATGGCTTCGATCGTTCCGGGATCGCCTTGACGCCCGCAGCGGCCGAAGAGCTGCCGGTCGATGCGCGCCGATTCATGCAGCTCGGTGGCGATCACGTGCAAACCGCCCAGCTCCGGGACGCCTGGTCCCAGCTTGATGTCGGTGCCACGGCCGGCCATGTTGGTCGCTACGGTGATGCGACCGAGCTGGCCGGCCTGGGCGACGATCTCCGCTTCCTGCTTGTCCTGTCGCGCGTTGAGGAGCTGGTGCTCGAGCCCGCCCTCGGCAAGCAGTGCGCTCAGCTTCTCGGATGCCGCCACCGAGCGGGTTCCGATCAGGATGGGCCGTCCGATGGCATGCAAGGTACGCACTCTCTCGACGATCGCCTGCCACTTCTGCGCCTCGGTGCCGAACACGCGATCGCCGGTACTCTGGCGCTGCTTGGGCCGGTGCGTCCGTATCCGGACCACGGGCAGTCCGTACACGGACCATAACTCGTTGCCGACTTCCTTCGCAGTACCGGTCATACCGGCAAGCCACAGGTAGCGACGGAAGAAGCGCTGGTAAGTCATGCGAGCTACAGAGGTCTGCTGGTTGGACAGCGGGCAGCCTTCTTTCGTCTCCACCATCTGGTGCAGGCCCTGTTCCCAGGTCCGGTCGGCCAGGATCCGACCGGTGTACTCGTCGATGATGTGCACCTTCTTGTCGCGCAGCAGGTAGTGCGTATCGCGATGGAACAAGTGGGTGGCGACCAGTGCCTGCCGCACCAGCTCTTCCCGGCGCCGCTCGCCACGGAACAGGGGCGGGAGATCCTCGGCCCATTCGGCGAGGCGATCCAGGCCCTTGTCGGTCAGCTCCAGGTGACGTTCGCGGGCGTCCAGGCGGAAATCGGCGCCCTCCGTCAGACGCGCAGCCAGCTCCAGCGCGGTCTCGTACATCTCCCGCTCCGGCCCGGCCGGCCCGGCGCCGGCGATGATCAGCGGAGTGCGCGCCTCGTCCACCAGCACGCTATCGGCCTCGTCGACGATCGCGTAGAACAGGCCGCGCAGGTTGAGCTGGTTGGCACGGGCCTCCCGCCCGGACAGCTTCTCGATGGCGAGCTGGATGCGGCTCTCGTTGCGGCCGAGCGCGATGCGATCGCGCAGGTAGTCGAAGGTCAGCTCCTTGTTGGTGCAATAGGTGATATCGCAGCCGTACGCCGCACGGCGTGCGCCCGGGTCTTTGCCGTGGATGATCACGCCCACCGTGAGGCCGAGCTTCTCGTACACCGGGCCCATCCATTCGGCGTCCCGCGCCGTCAGGTAGTCGTTGACGGTGATCACGTGCACCGGCACTCCGGCCAGTGCGGCCGTGGCGGCCGGGAGCGTGGCCGTAAGGGTCTTCCCCTCCCCGGTTTCCATCTCCGCCACCAAACCGTTGAGCAGCACCCAGCCGCCGAGGAGCTGGACGTCGTAGTGACGTTGGCCGATCGTGCGGCCCGCCACTTCACGGATCAAGGCAAAGGCGCGCGCAACCGACTGCTCGGTAAAGCCGTCCCTGCGCAGCTCGAGCCGCAGCGCGCCTGCCATGGCCGTCAGGTCCGCGTCGCTCGAGCCCTCGAGCGAGCTGGACAGCGCGTTGGCCAGGCCGACGATATGGTTGCGGCGCGCGCGCCAGATCCGGACATTGCGCACCAGCGGGCCGGACAGGCGCGTAGCCACCTTGTCCAGCATCCCGGGTCGAGGCTGCGCCTGCTCCGGGTAAGCCGTGGCGAGCGATGCCGCGGGAAGGCTCAGATCGAACACTTGGCTTCAGACACTCAGGCGCGAGAGGAAAACCTGGCGCGCCTCGCGATACCACTGGAAGGCGATCGGCTCCCAGCCGTGGTCGAAGCGCACGTAGGCGCGCCCGCCGATATTGACGGGACGCTTCTCTCCGGAGAGCCGGACATCCACCTGGAAGTACTTCTGGACCGACTTGCGCCCCTCGCGGTCGGTGGGGTCTACCGCCACCGTTCCGCCGCCCTGCGTGCCCAGCGCAGCGCTGGGAAGTTCGTTGCTGGCGGCGGGAACCACTCGTTGCATGGTGGCCTGCGCAATCCTGCCGAAGCGCTCGGCGAGCCGCACCTCGACGCCGCGGGTATCCTGCCGGACCAGATCGATCTGCTCCTGGGATACCAGTGTGCGCACGGTCACGGTGTCAACGTCGACAACATGCGCGAGCGTCTCTCCCCGGCGCACGAAGCGTCCCGGCAGGTCGCCAGCTTTCGGCATGACGAACAACCCGGCGGCCTGCGCCTTCACGGTGAGCTCCTGCAGGCGCTCGCGGGCACGGGCAAGATTTTCGTGCACGACCTTGCGCTGCTCGTCGACCAGCTCCGCCCGCACCTGGTTGTCGACGACTGCCTGCCGGTAGCGCGCATCCAGCTCACGCAGCTGGCCGTCGAGCACGTGCGCCTCGGTGGCCAGATCGAAGTCCTGGCACTCCAGCAGGACATCGCCCGGCTTCACCCAGGTGCCCGGCGTGGCCACCACCCGGGTGACGAAGCCGTCGGCGCCGGCCCGCACGATGCCCTCCTCCGGCACCCACACCACGCCTTCCGTGAGGGTGCGCAGCGGCATGGGCACAGCGGCAAGCAGGACTACGAGGCTGCCGACCAGAATGGTGGCAACGCTGACGGCACGCACCCGCACGCGGCGGATCCGAGGGCTGTTGGCGAGATAGTTTCCGATCTTCATGACGGGGAGCACCAGCCAGGCGAATGCAGTCGAGCCTGCGAAGATGAGGCCCAGCAGCAGTGACTGTTCGCCCAGGAACAGAAGGATAGCGAGAATGACCAGGATGCGGTAGAAAAACGAGGTCACCGAGAAGCCGACAAACCATGCACGCTCGCCGGGGCTTGCATTGGGCGGGTCGGTGTCGCGCTTGCCGAACAGATACCGCTCGCACAGGTAGATCAGGTACTGCGTGGCGCGCTGGCGCAGGTTCGGGATCTCGAGGTAGTCCATCAACATGTAGTACCCGTCGAACCGCAGCAGCGGGTTGGCGTTGAAGAGCACGGTGGAGATGCCCGCGATCAGGATGGTGTTGTAGCAAAGGGAGCGCAGAATCCCCGGCTCGAGGTTGAGCCAGAGGAACATCGCGACCGAAGCGATGAACACCTCTACCACCATGCCTGCCCCGCCGACCAGCACGCGCTGCCACTTCGAGCGGAAGGCCCAGGCCGACGAGGCATCCACGTATGGCACCGGGGTGAGCACGAGGATCATGACACCCATCTCGTGCACCTCTCCGCCGTAGGCTTTCACCGCGAAGGCGTGGCCGAACTCGTGCAGGAGCTTGACGACCGGGAACAGCAGCCACATGAGCAATAGATTGTGCGGCAGCAGCAGCTGGTCGAGCACATTCTGGGACAGCTCCGGCCAATGGGTCCAGCCGAGAACCATGGCAGTTCCCACGACCGTGCTCCACAGCGCCAGGCCCGCCCAGCTGAACAGCGGCCGCACATAGGGCATGAGGCGGTTCAGCACCCGCTCGGGGTCGAACATCGGGATCTGCCAGGCGAACAGGCTCATCAGCTTGCGCTGCCTCTGGGTGCGCACCTGGCGCTGGCGGCGGCGGAACAGCTCGGCGGTGTCCGGCGGGACGTCGCATTGGAGCACATCGGCCGAGTGCAGCTGGCCGAGCAGCTGGATCACTTCGTCCTGCGACACGGCATCGTCGCCGAGCTGGGCGAGCGCGGTGTCCCAGATCTCCTGCACCGTGCGCCGCCCATCCATCGACCCGATGATCATGTAGGCCGAGGGCGAGAAGCGGTGGAAGCGCTCGGAGGACAGGTCCTGGAGGACGTACCAGAGCTGGCCGCGGTATTGGTGGCGATGGATCTGCGCATGGCTGCGCAGGCGCGGCTTGAGAACGGCCACCCGATACCAGGACGGGCTGAACAGAGAGTCTGCCATCCTCTCCCCCGGCTAGCTCGGCACCTGGAGAAACCGCAGCCTCAGGGCAGCCACTTCCACAGCATCAGCCGCAGGGAGGTCCAGATGCTGTGCGTCCAGATCCACACGTAGGAGCGCCGATCGATCTCGATCTTTCCCACCCCCTGCATCGCGGGGCGCAGGCGACCCTCCTCGCGCTGCAGCTTGGCCTCGACCCTGAAGAAGTTGCGCCCCTCTTTCGGAGTCGACACCGGCGTCATCTTCTCGACGACGAAGGGAATCGGGTCCTGCGGGAACGCCGAAAGCAGTATGTTGCCGGTCTGACCCACGCTCACCGAGGACATGTCGCGCTCATCCACCTGGAGAATCAAGCGGTAAGCAGTCATCGGCGCGACCTCGAACAGCACCGCGCCGCGCTCAACCGGCGCACCCAGCGATTGACTCAGGTCCCCCGACACGACTACGCCGTCGAAGGGTGCGCTGATGCGTGTGCGCGACAGCTGATCCTCTACCCGTGACAGCTGGGCCCGCACCTGGTCGAGCTGTGCGCTCAGGATCTGGGTCTGCGCGGGGTTGCGCTCGGCCATGGCCTGGCGCAGCTGCTTGTTGAGCTCCTCCTGCTGGCCGGCCCATTTCAGACGCTCGAGCTTGAGCTCCCGATCTTCCAGTACCGCCAGGACGTCGTCGCGCTTCACCAGATCGCCCGCGCGGACCGGGGCCTCCCGGATATAGCCGTTGAACGGAGCCACGGCAGCCTGTTGCACAAGCGGTTCGAGCAGCGTCTCGGCCTTGACCCGATAGTCTCCCTGGGCGAAGACGAGAAACGCCAGGCCCGCAACCACCAGCAGCGCGCCGAGCTTGAGCCCCGGATGGCGCGGCCCGAACAGCCGTATCAGCAGATCGCGCAGCCACCACACAAGGCGCGCGAGAAACCACTGATCCTCACGCCTGTGCACGTCGAGCATCGGACCGGCCAACCCGGCCACCGCCTCGCACAGCTCGACGACCGGGGCCTCCACCGGTTCGGGGGCGGGTCGCTCCAGAGTCATGGCCCCCACCACCTTCCCGCCGGACGCCAGCGGCACGCTGAGGGTGGAGCCCACGCCGTGGGTGCGCACCAGGTTCTCGTGGGCGCGCGTCACCGCCGGGCCCACGCCCTCGGGCGGCGGATACCCCACTGCCGTGCCCTGGTCGACGGCTTCGTCCATGGCGGCGGCAACCGCGCGGAGCAGATTGGTGCGCTCCTTGAACTGTGCACTGTGCGACACGGCGTCGATCTTGACCTGGCCGCCGCGCAGGAAGCCGATGCTCACCCGCTCGCAATGCAGCCGGGTCGCGAGCTCGGTGGCCAGCGCAGTGGCCGAAGCGGAGAAGCGGTCATGGGTGGCTGCGGCAGCCACCAGCTCGAGCACCGACTGCAGGCGCTCCTTGGCGGCCGACTCGCGTGCAATGACATCGCGGGCGAACAGGACCTGCAGGCCGGCCGCGCCCCAGTGCAGCTGGCGCAACACCGCCTGCAGCTCGGGCTCGGAGCGGGGCGCCACGTCCAGCACCACCACCCCGCGCAGCTTGCCGACCGCCTCGATGGGGTATGCGACGTGGAAGCCGTCGCCGGCCGCGTTGGCTGCGCGGGCCGGGATGACCAGGCCGCGCTGCTCCACCAGCGCGCTCTGGGCGGCGTGGGTGAGGTAGCTCATATCGCGGCGCACGTCCGGCCAGACGGCCGCAGGCCCATAGCTGCCCTCGGACTCGATCAGCAGCAGGACCAGGCCGCCCTCCACCGCCGGGATGAGCCGGCACTGAATAGCGAGCCAGCTCTGGCAGAACTCTTGAGCGTCGTGGGTGCCGGCGAGGACCGCCCAGAGCTGAGCGTCGTGACCGGACTCGTAGAGCAGCGCCGAGCCCGGCCCCGCGCCGGCCTCGCGGCGTACCTCGGAACCAGCGGATTCGAAGCCTTGCGCCATGGTGGGCGGATCATCACGCGGGCGCCTTGCGGGCGCCCGCGGTCAGCAGAACAGGTTTACTTCAGCTCGCCGTAGCGGGTCTCGTACTCCGTGAGCAGCTTCGAGAGCAATTGGTTCAGGCGCTTCGCCGCAAAGGGCGACAGCACGATGCGGTGCTCCAGGTCGATCTCCATCTCCTGGGGTGTGCGCTCCCAGTTCTGGTTCACGCCGAAGTTCAGCACCACTTCTTCGCGCGTGCTGGTGGCATTGCAGAAATTCGCATAGCTGCTCGTGAGCTTGGTGGTGTTCCAGCGCACCTTCACCTGCTGCTGTCCGGCCTCGGTTGCCTTTTCCTTGTCGTCCCCTGCTTTGGCCATGTGGCTCTCCGTCAATTGTCGATTGTGTCCGGTCTCATGCCCGGGCCGCGAGGGCCGCGGAGGCGATTCCGGGCGACGAGATGGCGTATCTTATAGACGCTTAGGGCCGGAAACAATCGCCGAAAGTCATATCTGCCGGGTCCAGTGACAATGATTCACGCCGTCCGTTATGCGGCCGATGCGCGCCTTCGCGAGACTGCAGTCTTAAGAGACGGATCGCACCGTCATATGAAGACGGCAGCGATCAAGCGGATCGAGCCAGGTCGGGCACTCTGGAGCCAGGAGCCCAGAGCCGCCTGATGCCTATCGCTGCCGGGACGCCGACTGTTGCGACCGACGCTTCGATCTCGCTTCAGGCTCTGATCCGCCGACGATAGGCACGGGCCCCTACCGCGGCGAAGCCGGCGAGCATGAGGGCCCAGCTGGATGGCTCCGGAATGGCGAGGACTTGGAACTGCTTGGTTTCCGGCCAATCGATAGGCTCGGCAAAGTCGAAGGCTCCCATGTCGGCCTCGATCAGCAGATCGAGATCAAAGCCCACCGGGCCAAGCGGGGCGTCCTCCTTCACGAGGAACTGCCATTGGGTAACGACCGTATCTTTCAGAACGTTTCGCGCGTTCACATAGCTAAACGAACAGATATCCCCGAGCGCATCGCTGTTGCAAGAGTCCTGCGACCCCGCGGTGATGACCACTGGCAGAGTGTCTACCGGTTGGTTGTGAATTTCGAGGACGCTCGCAAACTTCCAGTACTGAGAATCGAAAAAGAAGGTGTTAAGCAACGTATTGTCGTCGGTTTTCAGCGAAATGGTGATAGTTTGGCCTGGATACCATTCGCTAGGGCCTTCTAGGTACAGGGTCGCCTGCGCAGCCAGCGGTACCAACAGCAGCGCCCACACTGCCCCCAGCCGCAGACAGATTGCTTTCAGTGCGCTCATCGTTCGACTCCCGTTCAAGAACAGCCTTCCCGCCCCGGTCGCAGCCGCAGTCTCCCTTGTTGCACATTGTTGTATCACAGGCGCAGACGGGGGGCAATGCGGCTGAAGCTTGGTCTCACATTCCTGCATGGGCACCTCATGACCGTACCCTCTCGTTCACCTTGCCAGTGGCTTTCAGCGCTGCCGGAAGCCTGAGCTTGTCGTTGGGGTTGCGTTCTTCGTCGCTCTGGCCGAGGTTGACCACGAAGTCCTTGGCCCAGCCCATCCGCGTGCTTGCCCGACTGCAGCACTGGCGACGACCGCGCCACCCGCGTGCTCCAGTCGATTACGGGACGACTGGCGTGTTCGCGCTGCGGTGCGTCATCGATGCCTGTGCGCTGATCTGGTTTGGAGGCGGAACCAAGGAGGCCGGCTGGGTCGCTGGCTTGCGCATCGCAACACCCGGCTTCGCTTCGATGGCTACGCTTCCGTCGGTGCCATCCAATCCAGACACCGGCTGCGGCGTGAGAACCAATCCGCCTGCGTTGAGGCTCGCCCACTCCAGATCCAGCGCGTAGTGGCCGGGCACCGCGGTATCGTTCGCCCGCAGGTCGATCTCCACCAGACTGCCGGTGCCGGCGGTGAGTGCGTTCAGCCTCGCCATGTCCAACTGCAGAAGGCCGGGGTCATTCAGCACCAAGAAAGCCTGGAAGTCGCCGGTAAGGCCGCCTGGACGTCCCCCTTCCACCTCGAGCGCCGATGCGTCGTAGCGCACTTGCAGCTGCGCCGAACTGTCGCAGCGGATTGACCGCAAGCGCGACAACCCCATGCCGCCCTTCCCAATCGAAGCAGCGCGCGAGTGCGCCGACGTGATTCCGAATCGCGGTTGGCGAAAGGCTGCGCTCTCGCCTCACTGCACTCACCCACTGCCCAGAGATAGGTGATGGCACGGAAGCGGGGTCGTTCCTATCCGATCGACGACCACGCCGAGGCAGCGTTGGTCTGAGGTGGGGCACGTCTTGCGCAGCGAGATACGCCCGTGCGACGTCGGCAATCGTGACAAGGTCGCCCGGTTGCCGGCGGAAGTCGTCGGGCACGACGCCGCGGTCGAGCAGCGCCTCTAGCTTCTTCACATACTCATCGCCCTCCTCTTCGAAGCCAAGTGAGATACAGGGGTTTTGGCAGAAGCCCCTTGCGCCGGACGACGAACTCCCATGATGATCCACCGCGCTTTGCATGCGGCGTAATGTTTTGACTAACCAGTAGGATAGGATTGGATAGGATGCAACGTCACTCAGTTTGCCACCTCCCTCCTGTTCCCTCGAGTCACCACAAAGTCCCCTGTCTCAAGCTGGACACGACAGGACTAGCCTTGACTACGGTCGGCAGCTTGAGCCTCATTTTACTGTTGGGGTTAGCCTCCTCCTCGCTGCGGCCCAGGCTATTGACGAAGTCGCTTGTCCAAGGAGCGCTGTCCCGCAGACTGGCCACCGCGAAGATCGGAAACGCCGGCGTCCGCGCGGTCCAGTCGATCGCAGGCGCCGGCGCAGTCGTTTGGCCAGCACGCTGCGATCGCTGGGAGCGTCACCCTGCTGTTCACACGCCGGGTTGAGCACTAGCCTGCCCGCGTTGAGGGTGCGCTGGCCGCCTGCGCTTGCAACCCGCCGGGGATGCCGGCGCGGGTCGAATCCGGTCTGGGCGACCACCGGCATCAGGCGAAGGCAGATCGGGCAGCTCCGGCACCGGCAAGTGCACGCCTTGCGCTGGATCAGCAGCGCATCGCCAGCGTCCAGCCGGCCGTTGCCGTTGACATCGCCCACGATCAGCGGATCGACCAGCGGATACGAGCTGAAACCGCTGTCCAGCCGCACGACCACACGCTGCACGCGCAAGGCGTCGGCAGCCGAGTAACGCGCTTGCCGATCGGTGTCGCCCAGGTAGGCCACCAGATGCATTCCGTCGTCATCAGACCCGGCGAGTGCGCCGCCGTTGAACTGCAACTCCTGGATGTCGAGCAGGTGCGTGGCGCCGTAGGTCGCGTTGGCCGGCACGCTGGCTTGCAAGTGCAGCAGGGTGAGCGGCGTGGCCGGCAGGTCGGTCAGGCCGGTGAGCTCGATGTGGATCAAGCCGGAGGCGGCCTGGCTCAGGTCGGCGTTGAGAACGGCAGCTGCCCAGCACTGTCCGCGGCATCCTTGGCCACGCCGTTCACGCTGAGCAGCGCCGGATCGAAACGCAGATCGAAGGACACCGTGTTCACGCCCGCCCCGCCGCTAAGCTGGATCGGAATACCGGCCGCAAGGTTGGTCGCCGGCAGGTTGATCGGTTGGCTCGGGACCGCGGGCGAAATCCGGCACACTCAACACGCGGGGCGACGGGCCCAGCGTGAACGAGGTCACGAAGTCGTCGCCCATGATGCCGTTGCCATTGCCGTCCAGCATCCATCCGGCTTCGTCCTTCAGTCCGTTGGCCGCGCTGCGCAGGGTCACCGTGTACGTATCGGGCGCCAACGGCCCGCCGGTTGGCAAGAATGTCACCGAGCGTCCATCCATCCCCACGACGAGCGATCCTCTCACCGGTCCGCTCGTCGCCCCCAGCACGGTCACGTCGGCCGGGCCGAATCCCCCCGTCTCAGTTCCGAAGAGGTTCACGGGGGTCGAGATCCAGGGGCCGGTTGAACTCGGCGTGGAAACCGCTCGGCCCAGGCTGGAAGGCCGTCACGTCGAGCGGCGGCAGGGCCGTCACGTCGAGCGAAGAACGCGTCGGAGCCGGAGGCGCCATCGCTGTCGGTGACCGTCACCGTCACGGTGAAGCGGCCGGTTTGCTCATAGAGGTGCGTGAGCGCGAAGCTCCGGGCCGTCAGGTTCGGCAGCGTCGAGCGGCGCGCTGCCGTCACCGAAGCTGACCTGCGCCGTCCACGTGTCCGCCCCCGGGTCCGTGAAGCCGACCTGCCGCTGCAGCGGGCGCCCGGGCGGATCGCCACGTCGGGCCCGGCCTGCACCGCCGGTGCCACGTTCAGCGACCTCTACGGCGAAGGTCTCGGTATCGCTCCCCCCGAATCGGTCGGTGACGCTCACCGTCGCCGTGTGGGACGAGCCCTGCGGGAAGATGTGCTCAGCGTGAAGCTGCGGTCGGCGTTCAAAGGCAGCGGCAACACCGGGCCGGTGTCGTATCGCACCGTGGCGGTCCAGACTGTCTTCCGGCCCGCTCGGGTCGCTGAAGCGCCCCGTGCGCGTGAAGAGCGCTCCCTCCGCGACAGCTGCCCAAGTTTGCCGGGGTGATCACCGGCGGCAGATCGGCGATCACGACCAGCCGCGCTGTCGCGTACGATGCCACCGTCATCATCGACGGCCGTGGTCGTGACCTCGTACCTGCCGGGCACGTCATAGCGATGGTTCAGGCTGAACGTTCCGCCCGCGACGAGCGCGGGCGCTTCGATCGGCGTCCCGTCTCCCCAATCCACGGTCACGTGTGCGTGTCCAGCGTGCCCGCGTCATCCACGTCGCCGGTCAAGCGTGAGCACGGCGCCTTCCGTCGCCGAAGCCGCGGACAGCGTCAGCGTCGCGAAGGTCGGCGCCACGTTGCGCACCGCGACCTCGGTCGTTGCCTCGGTCGAGTCGGCGACGCCGTCGCTCACCTGGACCGCTGATCTGGCGCCGGGAGGACTGTCGTCCCGGTACTGGTGCGTGGCCTCGAACTCTCGAGCGCCCGCTGCGAGCGTCAGTACCTGCTGGGCGGTACCGTCGCCCCAGTCGATCCGGACCGTGTGCGCATCGAGGAGGCCGGCATCGGCAAAGGTGCCGCCGAGGGTGAGGCTGCCGGCCTCGGCGAGCGTCGTGGCGCTGCGCGTGAGACCGGTGAGCGCGGGGGCGACGTTCTGGACGGTGACGTCGAGGCTGCCGGCCGCCGAGGTGCACGCCGTCCTCGTCCACCAGGTCGAGCGGCGATAGTGCGTGCGGCGACGCCCTCCTAATAGGTGTGCGAAAGCCTGCCTCCCGCGGCGGCCAGCGCTGCCGGGGTCACCGTCTCGACCGGCGTGCCGTCGCCCCAGCTCACGCGGTATGCGGTGACGGTGTCGGCGCCCGGGTCGGCGACCGGCCCGATCGTGAGGAGATAGGGGCTGCCTTCGGCCGCGGTCGCGGCCCCGCTCAACACCACCGTCGGCGCGACGTCGGACACGGTGATCACCACGCTCGTCGCTGACGGCGGCGCCGTCGTCGTCGGTCACGGTCAGGGTCACCGTGTAGGTGCCCTGATCCGCCGGGGTGAAGCTGAAGCGTCGGTGTGGTCCCCGCCGGCACGAGCTGGCCGTTGGTCGCGACCACGCTCCATTGATAGACGTGCAGTGTCGCCGGCGCCGGCGTCGGCGACGTTGGCGGTGAGGACGATCTGCGTGCCCTTCGGCCACCGTCCGATCGGCGACCGGCGTCGGCGGTGGGTGCTCGGTTGCTCGCCGTCACCAGGAACGTGTCGGTCGCCGTGCCACCGTCGTCGTCGCGTGATCCGGACGAGCACCGCGAACGCCCCGTTGTCGGTGTAGGTGTGGGAGAGGTCGAACGCTCGGTCGTCAAGCTCGGCCGCCGGGATCGTCACGATCTCCGAGCCGTCTCCGTAGTCCACGGTGGCGGTCCAGGTGTCGGCACCCGGATCCGTGAAGGTGAGCGTCCGGGTGAGCGTCTCGCCCTCGTTTAGCGCGACGTCGGCCCCGGCCTCGAGGGTCGGCGCGACGTTGCCGGCGAAGACGACCACCGTATCCTGGTACTGCCGGTTGGCGTCGTTCGGCGTCGGTCACGGTGACGGTCACCGTGTACCGGCCGTCGTCCGTCGGGGTGAACGCGAAATCCTCGGTGGCCCCGTCGGGAACGACCTGGCCGTTGTCGGCGACAACCTGCCACAGGAAGCTGAACCCACCGGGCGTAACCGGGAACGGATCGCTGACGGCGGCGGCGAGGCTGACCGGCGCGCCCTCCGGCGCCCGCCGGTCCGCGCCCGCATCCACCACCGGGAGATTGCCGAAGTCCCGCGCCACCGCCCCCTGCCCCGCGGGCAGGACGACCGTGTGGGCGCCGCGGCCGCTCACGGAGCGAATAGCGCCACAGCTCGCCGCCGACGTCCGGCCGATCGGCCAGGACGAAGAGCGAGCCGTCGAACACGATCGGCGTCCTCGGCGCCGAGGATGGCAACCCGGGATTGATATCGGCCGCCGGCGTCACCGCGCCGTCGTACCGCCACAGCTCGTTGCCGACCGTGTTCTGGTCGGTGGCGGCGAAGTAGAGGGCGTCGTCGAAGGCGATCAGGTTGCTGGGGCAGGACGAGAGCGTCCCGGCGTTGATGTCCGTGATCCGGGTGGCGGCCGCGCCGTCCCACCGGTAGAGCTCCCGGCCGAACGTGCCGGCGGTGCCGGCGTCCTGGGCGCTGAAGTAGAGCGCCCCGTCGAACACGGTCAGGAACAGCGGGGTGAGAGCCGCCGACCGGGTTGATGTCCGTCAGCCGTGTCGGGCTGACGAAATCGTAGCGCCAGAGCTCGTTCCCGGAGGCGTCCGTGGCGGTGAAGTGAAGGAGCCCGTTGAAGACGATGAGATTGCCCGGGAAGGACGACGCCGCGCCGGGGTTGACGTCGATATTCATCAGGGTGGAGCCGTCGAGACGCCGGAGTTCCGTCCCGATCGTCGGGTCGGTCGCAGTGAACAGCAGAGTATTGCCGAGCACCGTCAGGTCGGCGGGCGATGAGTTCGCCGCCCCGGGATTGATGTCGGCGACGACGCTCACGTTGCTCCCGTCGTAGCGGAAGAGCTCCCGGCCGACCGTGGCGTTGGCGGCGGCGAAGTAGAGCGCATTGTTGAAGACGGTCAGCGAGGACGGAGACGACGAGCTGATGCCGGGATTGATGTCCGCGACCCGCGTCACGTTCGTCCCGTCGTAGCGCCACAGCTCGCGGCCGGTCTGCCCGGCCCCGAAGCCGTCGGTGGCGACGAAGTAGAGCGCGTTGTTGAAGATCGTCAGGTCGGTGGGGAACGAGTCGGCCGGCCCGGGGGCGATGTCCGTGACCGGGGTCGCCGCGTTGCCATCGTAGCGCCACAGCTCGAAGCCGGAGGTCGCGCCGTCGGTCGCCGTGAAGTAGAGCGCGCCGTTGAACACCGTCAAGCCGAAGGGTTCGGAATCGGCCGCGCCGGGCGCCAGGTCGGTCACCCGGGTCGCCGCCCGGCCGTCGAACCGCCAGAGCTCGCGGCCGAACGTCTCGTCGAAGGCGCTGAAGTAGAGCGCGTTGTTGAAGCGCGTGAACCCGGACGGGTCCGCCGCGCCGTCCGGGAAGATGTTGATGGGGGCCACGGGGGACAGGCCGAGATCGAAGGTCTGGATCGAGTCGGCCGGGACCCGCTCCGTGACGGTGTAGGTTCCCGGCTCCAGGCCGCCGAAGACGTAGTGGCCGCCGGCCTCGGTCAGGGCGACGGGCTCGCCCTGCAGGGACACGGAGATGCGCGTGCCGCCCACGCTGCGGTGGAGACGCCCCAGGCTGTCGAAGGCGATGTCGGCCGAAGTGAAATCGTCGAGACCGGTGGCCGCCGTCCCCAGCAGGAGCCCGGTGATCCGGCTGAATCGGGCCACGCCGCCGAGATCGCTGGCGACGTGGAGGTTGCCCTCGGGATCGAACGCGATCCGCGGGTTGGCGCCGATCGCCCCCGTGCCGGGCCCGACGAACACCGCGCCGGTCTGGCCCGGTGCGGGCAGCGGCGTGCCGTCGATCCCGCTGATGCGCATGACGCTGCCGAGCGTACGGTCGGCCACGTAGATGTGGCCGTCGGGCCCGATGGCGATGTCCGACGGTTCGTCGAAGACACCCGCTACGCGGGCGACGGAGAAGCTGGAGAGGAGCGCGTGCGTCTCGGTGTCGTAGCGCACGATCTGGACCGGCGCGCCCGCGGCCGGGTTGAAGTCGGCGATGTAGAGGATCCGCCGGTCCGGGCTCGCCGCCATGATGCCGCGGTCGGAGACCAGCACGCCGGCACCGTCGGGCCAGAGCTCCTCGACGAGCGCGCCGGTCGTCCCGTTGTACCGGCGGACATTGCGGTCGAAGCTCGAGGCGACATAGAGATCGCCGTCGATGCCGAAGGCGATCGCGCGCGGCCCGCGCGCCTCCTGGCTGCCTCCGCCGGCCGTGAACTGGACGAACTGTCCCAGCACGGGATCCCAGCGGTGGACGTGGTCGGTCTGGTTGTCGCTGACGTAGAGACGTCCCGAGGCGTCGAAGGCGATCTGGCCCGAGAATGTGTCCCCGACGTGGCTGCCGCCTGCGAGGTGGTCGACGGGGAACCACGGCGTCGTCGCAGTCGGGGCCGCCGGCCGGTCGAGGGCGCCGTTGCCGTTGAGGTCGAGGAACACCTCCACGGCCTCGCGTCCCGGCGTCGCCCGCGTCGCGGATGCCGTCGCCGTCGAGGTCCTGCCAGACGGTGCCGGTGACGGTCCCGAGCCCCACGCTGAGGACGAAGGTCTGCTCCACGCTTCGGCCCCGCCAGTCCCCGGGTCCGCCCGGGCCGTCGTGGGCGCCGAGGGTGATCCGCGCTGTCCCCGAGAAGTTCGCGGCCGTCGTGAGCGTCACCCTGTTGCCCGCGACGCTCGTCGAGACGGCGGCACGGTCGCTCGTGGCCGTGTACAGGATCGTGGTCGCCCGCGTCCGGGTCGGTCGCGGACAAGAACAGCGTCAGCGTCCCGCCCTGGGCCACCGACTGCGATTCGAGCGTCGTCACCCACTGCGGTCGCGCGTTCGCGTCAAAGCGGAAGACGAACCCGGGATCCGCGGCGTCGCGCGCCACCAGCTGCGGAACGAACGAGGTCGTGCGACGCGTCGTCGAGCGGATTCCCGCGAAGGTCGAGCATCTCCAGGCCAGGCTTGGCGGTCAACGGCAGCCCGGTGATCGGATCGACCGGCACGACGCGAATCGCATCGGCGGCCACGAGGCCGTCGGCGTCGTTGCGCAGCTCGACGCGGAGCGTCGTGCCCGCGGTCGAGTAGACGCCCAGACTCTGCCAGGGTCGCCCGCCGGCGAGCGCGCCTCCCGGCGCGAACTTCTGGTTGATCCGCACCGTGCTGGACGCTTCGGTGAACCCGCCCTCCGGCCCTGCCACCTGGGTGACCACGGTGTACGGCGCGTCGCTCGCTCGGCTCTCGTGATGGGGCCAGGTGGCGAAGACCTCGTACGTGCCGGGAACCAGCGCGGTGAAGTCCCACCGGGCGAGGGCGCTCGCGCTCCCCGACGCCGCGGCGTGCACGCGGTAGTCGAAGTCGAACGCGCCGGGCGTGGGAGCCACGTTTCCGCGCCCAGCCGCGGCGCCCGACGCTTGGCACCTGCTCGCTGTAGCCGGCGTCGCCGTCGTCCACGACCTGCTGACCGACCAAGGGCGCGATGTCGCTGATCTGGTTGCCGTCCAGGTACAGCGAGCGCAGCTCGCCGAGATCGACGAGCGGCTCGACACCATCGAGTCGGTTGTTCGAGAGGCTGAGGAACTCGAGATTCTCCAGGCTACCGAGCGGACTCGCGTCCGCCACGCGCAGGCCTTCGTAAACGTGGACCGCGCTCCGCTCCCGGCGCGCCGACAACGATCGCTGCGCCGGGCAGCGGCGACGGAAAAGCCGAAGCCATCGCCCCCCGGGGCTGGGTCGGGCACAAGCGTGCGCACCAGGTGACCGTCGGAGACGTCGAACAGGTGCGCGGTTCCATCGTTGAAGCCGAACAGAGGAGTGGAAACATCTCCGATCAACGCGGCGTCCCCCCGGAGAGCGACGGCTGCGCCGAACCCGGCGAAGAGCGGATCGGGATCTGGGATCGTCCCGGCTGGCAATCCGGTCTCGCTGTCGTACACGTACGCCGCTGCGGGATTGACCCCCAGGATGACACTCCCGGGCGCGCCGATCAGCACCCGATCTCCCGATACAGCTACCGAGTGGCCGAAGTCCGCGAACGCCAGCGGCGTCGGGTTGGGAATCGTCGCCACACGCGATCCGTTCTCCAAGTCGTAGAGGTAGGCCTCGCCTGCGTTCACGCTCGACACCAGAGCGCCGGGGGCTCCCACCACCAGGGTGTTGCCCTCGACGGCGAGCGACGAACCGAAGCTCTCCGAACCCCGTCGGCGTCGGATTCGGCAATCTCTGGATCAGACTGCCCGTCCTCGCAGCGAAGACGAAGGCAGCGCCCGCGTTGCCGGCGCCGGTATCATCTCCGGGCGCGCCCACCACCACCGTGCTCCCGCTGAGCGCCACGGAGGAGCCGAAATTGTCTGCCCGAACCGAGTGGCGCAGGCTTCGTCAAAGTCGACAGGAGCGCGCCGCTCCTCAGGTCGAACACGTAGGCCGCGCCGGCGTCCTGGACGCCGCTCACATCGTCGGCCGGGGCGCCCACCACGAGCAGGTCACCGTCGAGCGCCAGCGAGGAGCCGAAGTCGCTTCCGGCTTGCGGCTGCGGATGCACGATCGTCCTCAGGCGATTCCCGTCTCTGGTCCCGAACACGTAAACGGCGCCGGCGTCCTGAGGCCCGGTGTCTTCCCGGGGGGATGCGACGACCACGTAGTCCGCCGACGCCACGACCACCTCGCCGAACTGGAAGAAACCTGGTGTGGGACTGTTGAGCACGTGCAGGATGCCGTCGGCGCGCGGCGGGGTGAGGTTCGGCTCGCCATCGAGGCTCACGCTCTTCAGCTCGACGAGCTCGGCGAGCGGGCTCAGGTCGGTCACCGGATTGAAGTCGAGGCTGAGATGCTCCAGCCGCCTCAACCCCACCGGGCTGCCGATGGCACTCCCGGTGGTGACGGTAGCCGGTGCGAGCGGCGACAGTTCGCTCACCCGATTGCCGGCCAGCGCGAGCGACCGGAGGTTCGTGGCGAACTCGAGCCCGCGCAGGTCCGCGATCCCCAACCCGGTCAGGTCCAGGCGCTGCAGCGACGCCATCTGGCTCCCCCGGATCGGCTCCTGCACCAGCGGATTCCCGTCGTCCCTCGTCGTGACAGGGATGCCGAGCGCGCGGGCGACCGCCACCTGCAGAGCGCGGTCGTGGAAGTAGGCATCGACGATCGGATCGCTCGCACGCAGTTCGCGGTGACTGGTGGTCGTTTCCTCGCCGATGAACGGAGCCCGCCTGGACTCGCCCGTTCTCGAGGGTCTCGCCTAGCTCGGTCGGTTCGGCGACGAACAGATCGACACCCCGCTCGCCGAACAGGCGATCCAGGTGCCGGTTGCCGATGAGGATGTCATCCCCGTCCGAGCCACGGATCAGATCCCGATCCGACGCCGGCTGCGAGAACCCGGGGATCGGTGGCGCGGCCTCGAGCGTGAAGGACAACGGTCCCGTCTGCGCGGTCGCCGACGGGTTATACACCCTGAGGTAGAAGGTCCCGGCCTCGGGGGTGCGCATATCGACGATGGGCTGCTGGCGCGCCAAGAGCCCGCCCTGCGCGTCGTAGAGGTCGGCCACGACCCCAGTCGTTTCACGAGTGACGATCTCGAGCCCGGTTCGATGCGCGGGATCGGTGGAAGAGAACAAAACGACAGGGCTGGTTGGATTCGGACTGTCGAGGCTGAGCCGCAGCGTCACTCGCGTCTTGCCGGCCTGCCAGCGCCGCTCGCACGGCGCTGGTGAGATCCACGTCGATCGGCTGCGTACCGCTGACCGTCGAGAGGTCCTTGGTGACAACCGTGCCGGCGGCTGCCGTAGCATCCAGCGACGTGGGCGTCCCATCGCCCTCTGCGTCGAGCACCTCGGACCTGCAATATCCGGTTGATCAAACCGGCGTCCACGAGCCGCTTGGTGCCCGCCGCCGTCCCATCCGTGAGCCACATCCCGAACGCGCCTTGCGCATCGTTGGCCGTGAAGAACAAGCTGCTGCCGACTGCGGCCAACTCGCTGACGCCGCGCGGATCGGAGCTGACCTTCACCGTGCCCTGCACGGAACCGTCGCTCTTCCACAGTTCCGGTGTGCGCGTGCCGGCATCCGCGGCGAAGAACAGCGAGCTTCCAATGACGGTGAGCTCCGATGGATTGGAGCTGACCGGCCCGGGCGCGATGTCGGTGAGCCGCAGCAACGTGTTCGCGGCGACGTCGTACTTCCAAAGCTCGATGCCCGTCGTGGACTCGAATGCCGTGAAGTAAAGCGCGTTGCCCGTGACCGTGAGCTGGTCGAAATTGGTCAAACCGGCGAACGAAGCGTTGACAGCCGCCAGGCGGACCGTGCCAGCATCCGTGCCATTGCTGCGCCACAGCTCGATGCCGTTGACGCCGTCGTCGGCGGTGAAGTACACGACGCCGTTGACGTCGGTCAGATTCGCAGGATCAGACCCGGCGCCGGCCGTGGTGTCGATATCGCGCACGAGTGCCGTGCCCGCCGCCGTCCCATCGCTGCTCCACAACTCGACTCCGCTCGTCCCGTCGTTGGCCGTGAAGTACAGAAGCCCGTTGACGTTGGTCAGATTCTGCGGATCCCAGCTGGCCGGCCGGTCGACGGTTTCCACGCGCGCCGCACCGAGCGCCGCGTCGCTGCGCCACAGCTCGGCGCCGGTTCCGTCGTCGGCCACGAAGAAGAGCGTCCCATTCACGTCGGTCAGGTTGTGGGGATTCGAGCCGGCGGTGCCGCCGAAGAAAAGGTTGATGTCCCGCACCAGCACGGCACCGACCGTGGGATCCGGATCGGTGCGCCAGAGCTCGACCCCGTTCGTCCCGTTGTTGGCGGTGAAGTAGAGCACACCGTTGACGTTCACCAGGTTCGACGGATCGGACGAGTTCGCTCCAACGTTGATGTCTTTCACCAGGACCGTGCCGGCCGGCGTCCCGTCGCTCTTCCACAGCTCCGTGCCGGTCGGCGCGGCCGAGTTGGAGTCCGACGCGGTGAAGAACAACGTGCCGTTCACGTTGATCAGGTTCTGCGGGTTGGAGCTCACGCCCAGCAGGTCGGGTCCCGCGAGAAGCGCCCGGATTGATGTCCTTGAGCAGGCTGGTGCCCAGGACCGTGCTGTCGGTCTTCCAGAGCTCGCGGCCGATTGCAGAGCTCGATGCCGAGAAGAACAGCGTGCCGTTCGCAGCGGTCAGAGTCGTCGGCGCGGCCGGAGCATCCGCGACGAGCGGCGACTGGTAATCCAGTCTCAGCAGCGCCTGCTGGATGGCGGTCGGATCGTCGCGCCGATCCAGGTAGGCCGATAGATCGACCTCCATGATGACCTGGTCGCCGGCCTCGCTGCCTATCGCCAGCGTATTTCCAAGCTCGATGGAGCCGCGGTCGGCGGGCGGTGTCGGATCGAATCGGGCGTCGTTGCCGCGCAGCAGCTTCGTCTGCGCCGCCTCGAAGCCCGGCGCGAGCAGCAAGCTGACTGCCCGGCTGGCCATCGCCCAGCGTCGTGAAGCGGAACCAGCGATCCTGGCCGGGCAGCAGCACGAAATCCGGCTGGCCGTCGCCATCGATATCCTCGCGCGGGATTCTGGCCGAAGATCTGGTTCCTCCCCAGGAAGGCGCCCGCGCCCGGGATCGGGAAATTCTCCAGCGGGATCGCCGCGGCCGCGTCGTCGAGAACGCCCGGATCGGCCGGCCGCGATCCGTACACGACATAGAGCTTTCCCGGTAAGCCCCTGCGCGAACGGCGCCCCGATGACCAGGTCGTGATGCCGTCACGGTCGATATCCAGCGACGGTGTCGCCGCGAGTCGCGCCGAAGAAATCGAGGTCCTGCTCGCCCCTCAACGTCACGTCGGCGTCGGCCAGATTCAACGTCAAGGGCGCGCCGGTGAGGCGATCCTCGATGCCGCGGAACACGTGCACGAGGCCACGCCGCTGGATGTCGATGATGGTCGAGCCCGGTCCGATGCCGCCTCGCAACTGCTCACCGACGGCCAGGTCGAGTTTCCCGTCGCCGTCCCAGTCGCCGCTGGTCACGCTCAATATGCCATCCACCGAGACCGTGTCGCCGAACTCGGCGGTCTGCTGGCGCTGGAATCGAGCCGCGGCATCGGCGCCGCTCAGCGCTCGCGTCGGCCGAGGCGGTGAACTCCGCGGAGCCCATGGAAGAGGTAGAGGGTGGCGGAGCCCGGGGCGTCCAGCTCGACGGTGCGCCAGAGCGCGATGTCGTCATACCCATCGCGGTTCAGATCCCCGACCGCGGCGGTCTGCAACCTGCCGGAGGCCACTCCGGACTCGGGAACGAAGAAGCTGCCGATGTCGAACGTCGCGTCCGCAGCATCGAGGGTGAGGTTGGCCGCGCCGCCCGCGGAACGCCGTCCCACGAACAAATAGGCCTTTTGCTCGGCGGCCGTGAGCGCATCGACGAACAGCGCGTCGTCCAGTCCGTCCCCGTTGACGTCGCCCACGACGAACGCATCGGCGGAGAAGGCCGTGGTGCCCGCGCGGGAGATCGTCGCCAGGTTCGTGAGATGCCCCGGCAACTCGCCGTCGATCACCAGGTCCTTGCCCGCGATCACATACGCGCGATCGCTACAGCGCACCAGAATGTCGGCCTTGCCATCGCCGTCCCAATCGAGCAGATGCGCCGAGATGACGACATCATGGTGATCTCCGGTTGGTCGAAGAAGACCGAGGTGGGTCCCGCCGCAAGCGTCGCCGGCAGAGTCGGCGCTTCCGAAGACCACTCGCAGACGATTCTGCTCGGTGGCGCTGCGGAACACGAGGTCGTCGAAGCCGTCGCCGTTGAGGTCGCCGTGCCCGGTCGCCGGCGCTTACCAGACTGGCAGCGTCGAGCTTGATGTTGGCCCGGCTCGCCACGCCCCCCACTCCATCGAGATCGACCGGTCCCAGCAGGATGTAGCTGGCCGAGAGCCCCGAGATCAACAGATCCTCGAAACCGTCGCCGTTCACGTCGCCCACCGACCGGCCCTGGCCCAGCCCCTCGTTGCTCCGGCTGCCGGTCAGAGCGAAGGCCCGATCAACCGGGATCGGCGCCGGCGATTGTCGCGGCAAGCTCACCCCTTGCGGATCGGCGACAGCAGGCTGCAGTGGGGTGGCCAAGCCGAACACAAATGGTTCCCTGGGCAGTCGGCTCACGCCCCCAGGCGGTGGCGGAACGGCCGGCAGCGGGTTGCGGCCCAGATAGGCATGCAGAACGCCGCCCAGGCCGTCGGCGAGGGCGAAATCGGTGCGCTGATCACCGTTGATGTCGCCCATGCCGGCAAACTTGTACGAGCGGAAATTCTCGAATCGCCCTGCGTTCAGGAACAATCCGAAGTCGGACACCGCGGGTTCCAGGACCAGGTCGGGCGCCGACGGGGTTGAAGCCGTCTCGCGCGCCGCCGTAGAAGACGTGGCCGACGCCGTGGCGATCCTGCGACGTCTCGTCGAGGGTGGGGTATCTCGAGATCACGAATGCGCCGAGGTCGCTGAAGCCGTCGCCGTTGCTGTCGCCGAGCGAGAAGACGCCGCCGGTATTCAGCTTGACCGCCTGCTTGGGCACCTGCGTGAGCAGAGTGGCCATCGAGAGCGGAGCGCTCGCCGTCGTCAACGGCGGTCCGCCGAACACGATGTAGGACGTGTCCGCACCGGCGAGGATGACGTCATCGAAGCCGGGCTCGCGCCGGATCGCGCTGGCCGTTGCCGTTGCTGTCGAGGAAATCCCCGTCCACGTTGCCGGCAGGCTTGACCTGGAAGCCGGTGAAGGACCCCCCGGCTTCCGGAAGCAGCGTCACGTCGGCGAACTGATCGGGAAACCGCCGGCCCACGCCCCCTGGCCGCGCGCAGCGCCGAACAGGAAATAGACCTGTCCGGTGAACGCGCCCGCGTCGACGATGGCCGCGTCGTCGAGGCCGTCGCCGTTGATGTCGCCGATCCCCGTCACGCTGTCGCCGAGGTTGAATTCGCCCTGGAACACCACGTCGGCCGCGCTCTCCTGGAGAAAGGTCCGCACCAGGACGTCGTCCACGTACCACCCCTCGAACTGGTTGGCGGCGGAATCCTTGGTGTCGAACTCGAAGCGGATCTGGACTCGACTGCCGCTCGGGTTGGTGATGGGGTTCTGGACGAAGTCGTTGAGGTCCACCGCCACGCGTTGCCAGCCGTCGGAGGGATCGAGCAACCCGCCGCCCTGGCCTGCGTTGGACACGAGCGGGGCGAACGCGCCAAAGGGTTCCCCGTTGAACGAGGCCGAGATCAGGACCCGGGCGTGATCGAGAGAGGGCGCGGCCCGCTCGGTCTGCAAGAAGGAGTTGAACGAGAGCTCGGCGCTACGCACGGTGGTGAGGTCGATGATAGGGGTCGTGAACGCCCCGGCCGTGTGGCCCACGTTGTAGTTGCCGCCTCCGGCTGGTCCTTCGCCCTGGCCGAAGTAGAGGCTGGACGACTCCGAGTGTCCGGGTTCCGCGCCCCGGCCACTCGACAGGTGCCACAGGCCCGCCGCCTGGGCGCTGCCCGGCGGCGCCGTGTTGTCGATGGTGACCCCGTCGAGCGAGGCCGCCCCGGCGGCATCGCTGAAATCGGCAAGGTACAGGCTCTGTGGCGCCCAGTCGTCCCGCCCGTAGAAGAGGTAGGCGCGGTTGGACGGGTCGCCGGCAGTCTTCCCGATCAGAAGGTCGTCCTTTCCGTCGCCGTCCACGTCGCCGGCATTGGCGATGGAGAAGGTACCCTTCATCGGGATGGCGGCATCGGCATCTCTCACCACATCCAGCTCGCCGGTCCACGGGCCGGCCTTGCCGAAGATCAGGTAGATCCCTTCCTCGTCGTAGCTTCCGCCCGCCGTGTCGGTGATAGCGATCGCGATGTCGTCGAACTCGTCGCCGTTGTAGTCGCCAGGCGCGGCGAAGAATGCCCGCCGGGATCCGAAGGCACCGGGCTCTTGGGCCGCGGCGAGAACCTGCGCGGGGATTCGCAGCGTCGGCCCGCTGCTGTCCAGCGTCACGTCGCCCGGCGCGTGCCGCCGAAGATCAGACGCGCGATGGTGACCGGCACCGAGACGTTTTCGCGAACCGCCGCGATGAAGTCATTGGAGCCGTTGCCGTCGATGTCGCCCAGTGGAATGACCACGGGCTGGTCTGCGCCGCCGGCCGGCGTCACGGTAAACGTGTCGACGTCCGCTGGAACGTGAATCGACTGTCCCACCTGCGCGGTAAAGCGGAGTCTCATAGGGCCCAGCCGGATCCGGGCGCGGCGTGGTCTGCTGATCCACGAAATGCGGGTTCAGCACATGCAGCAGGTAATGCTCCGGCACGCCCACGAAGCGTTCGGCTGGTCTGATGGACGACCCCGGGCCGCTCACCGCAGGGAAGAGGAAGAGATGCCGCGCTGGAACGAAGCCCTCGAGCGGCTGGCCTGCCTCGTTCGCTACCTGGATCATCTGCGGCGAGAGATAGGCCGCGTCCGCAGCGCCGAAGGTCCGCAACGCATCCGGCGTCTTGATGATGTACCAGTCGCCTGTGTCGCCGTAGCTGAAGTTGAGACCGTCCACAACGGTGCTCGCCGCAACGGGGCCGAGCTGCGCAGCGAAGGGCGCGGTGTCGTTGCGGCCGAATGCGCCGTTGGCAAGCGTCACGTATTCGAACGGATCGGGTGGCAGAACGGTAAAATCGCCGGGTGCAGGAGACTGACCGTCGCCCGCAAGCTGATCGTCGCCGTCACCGCCTGTGATCCGGTCGTCGCCTTCGCCGCCGAGAACGAAATCCAGCCCCGCACCTCCGTCGAGCGTGTCGTTGTAGGCGCCGCCGAACAGGCGGTCGTTGCCGGTCCCGCCTCGCATGGTGAGCGCCGAGATCAGAGCGCGCTGCTCCAGGTCGCCCGGCGCGATGCCCCACTCCTGCTCCGTTCCGGGGAACTGGTAGCCGGGATCGCCGTGTACCTCGTCGTCGCCGGCGCGCGTGTCGATGACCGTGCGCTCGATGTTGCGCGGCTGGTAGTAGACGTACTGCTGGGCAAAGCGCCCGTCGGGTTCGCGCACGAACTCGCGATTCGCGATGTCCCAGATCAGGCTGGTGAACTCGTAGCGATGAATCTTGCTGTTGTAGCGGATCGCCACGTGGTCCGGCACCGGCTCCCCGAACCGGTCGAGGTCACCGCCCAGGAACAGGACCTGGTCCGTGCCGTCGCCGCCGTCGAAGCGGTCGCTGAGAGTCGGGATGAGCGTGCGTTGCGTCCCCTTGATGAAGGGCAGCCGGTCGGGAATGAGCTGGAAGACATCGTCGCCGCCTTCGCCGAACAGCAGGTCGCTCGCCTGGCGGTCGAGGCCGCCCGAGAGCACGTCGTTGTCCGGCCCGCCGAAGATCCATTCCTCGCCCGAGCCGCCCGACAGCACGTCGCTACCCGGCCCTCCGAGAATAAGGTCGCGACGCAGGATGCGCGTAGCGCTGCTCAGATCGACAGCGGTGCCCGGGTTGAGATCGAGAACCTCGCCGCGCCCGCCGCCGACGGACACGTCCAGCTCGTAGCGGCCGGCGCTGGCACCGGTCACCTTCAAGCGGTACTCGCCGGCGGCCAACGCGTATTCGCCTGCCTCGAGCGTCCCCAGAGCCAGCGTTCCATCGGCGCCGGCCGTCTGCAGCACGGTGCCATCGGCCTCGAGGAGCTGGAACGTGTAGGGTCCGCCGCTGACTGTCCCAAGTCGCAGTTGGTCGGTCGGGGTGCGGAGGTTGGCGACCGACGGGTCCTCCTCCGGAAGGGTGAAAGCGAACCAGTCCTCGTCGGTGGGGGACTGCAGGCGAAGCCCGCTCACCTGCGCGATCTGCTGGATTGCCTCGAGCCGGAAGGCAGTTTCGATCGTGTCGTTACCTCTCGGCCGCATCCGGCGTGGCCGCGAAGGCGAGCGCGACCTCGTAGATCGTTGGAGTGCGATCGGAGAATATGTGCAGGCGATACGGCGTCCCGGCCTGAAGGCCCAGGCCGCCCAAGTTCACGTCGATGCGCCCGTTGCCGCTTTGAACCGGCAGCAAGACGTTGTCGGCCGTATCGCGCAAGCTCGACACGCAAGCGGTCTTGCTCCGACAGGCTGCGGACGGCGAGGGAGTCGCCGGCCACCGGGACGCGCCCGAAGGTCACCAGATACCAGTCCTCATCCGTCGGGCTGTCCAGGGTCAGGCCGGTGAACGTGGTGTCGCTGGCGACCAGCGTCCAGATCGAAGGCATCGCCCGGCCGCGTCGTTGCGCGCGGGTCCCTCGGCGGCATCGACCAGGATCGGCCGGCCCGAGCGGATCTCGACCCGGTCATCCCCCGGCCCGGTGTCGACCCAGACGCTCTTGATGACGGTCGGGCCCACGACGACCTGGTCGTTGCCCGCGAGCGTGTCCACGATGATCGCCAGGAAATCGCTCTCCGCCGGCAACAGGCGCTGAAGGTCGGCCAGCGCGACGTGCTTGCGCTGCTCGGCGTCGAAGACCAGGTCGTCCGGCCGCCAGACGTAGTTTCCGTTCTCGTCCTGGGCCTGGAAGTCGAGCTGGACCTGAGCGTCGAACGTGGAGGCGTCGCCGTTGCGGGTGAGCCGGGTGATCAGGTGATGGTCGCCGAGCAGCCCCGGCTCGGTGACGAAGTCCACGTGGATCTCGTCGTCGAGGTTGGTGGCGCCGTAGTACCAGACCTTGTCGGTCTCCCTGGCATAGGCTTTCCAGTCGTCGTCCAACCCGGTGAGGCCCGCGTCGAGGTTCTCGAACAGCGTGCCGTCCGCGCGGAACAGCTGGTCTTCACCGTCGTCTTCCCCGTTGCCGTAGAGGAAGTCGAGACCCGTGCCGCCGTAGAGCTTGTCCGCCCTGGGGCCGCCCAGCGTGCGATTGAGGCCGGTGTCCTCGAGCGCATAGGGCGCGCTCGTGCCGTCCGGATTCAGGACGCCGTTGTCCAGCACGCCGTCATCGTCGGCATCACCGTCGCTGTCGTGGAAGCCGCCCGCGCTGTCCACGAACACGCCGAATTGCGTATCTGCCGGCCGGCAGCGGGTCCCTGGACCAGGCAAAGAGTTCGTTGTGACCCTGCCCGCCGAACAGATCGTCGTGGCCCTGGCCGCCGAAGAGCACGTCGTGATCGGCCGGGGCGCCGAACCCGTCGTCGCCGGACAGCCGGTCGTCGCCGCCCAGCCCGAACAGCGTGTCGTTGCCCACCCCGCCGTCCATCCGGTCGCGGCCCGCGCTGCCGCGCAGAACGTCGTTGCCCGCCCCGCCCTCGAGCACCGCGACCCAGTCGTCGCTGCGCGCGCTCAGGTCGCTCAGGTCGAGCGCGCTGGCACCCTCGCGCGAACTCCACCAGGTCGTTGCCGCCAAGAGTAGCGATGCTGAACTGCTCGAGCACCGGCCGACCCCGCCCATCTCGCCAGTTCGACTGGATCAGGCGGGTCGGCGCATCGTCGGTGTATTCCACCTGGAGAAGCCCGGTCGGCGTCTGGCTCAGCCGAATAGTGTCGGCGAAGTTGGTGCCGGGGATCAGCAGGATGTCGGTGGCATTGTCGTCGAGGACATCGCCCGGGGCGCGGTTGCCGAAGTGGCCGTCGAAGACCTCGCCGCCCAGCACGGCGTACGCCGCGCTCACGTCGAGCAGGAGCACGTCGATGCCGCCGCCGCCGAACAGCTGGTCGCTGCCGTCCTGCCCTTCGAGCCGGTCGGAGTCGGCACCGCCCCAGAGCTGGTCGCCGCCGCCGCCGCCCAGAACGTCGTCCTCACCGCTGCCGCCGAAGAGCTGATCGGCGCCGCCCGTGGTGGCCGGGCGCGCATTCTCGGCGTAGCCCGGACCGCTCAGGAACTCGCCGTGCAGGAAGTCCTTGCCGGCGTCCCCGAACAGGAAATCCATCCGCAGGTTGCCGTAGACGAAGTCGCCATCCCCTCCCCCGTGCAACTCGTCGCCCGCGCGTAGCACCTCGGCCGCGAGCAGCGCGGGCGCGGCATTGATGGTGACCGCAGCGTATGCGTAGAGGAAGTCGATGCCATCGCCGCCCCACAGCCGCTGCCCGGCCTGAGTGCCGTCCGGCGCGCCCGCATCGCCGAACAGGTAGTCGCGCCCGGCGTCGCCGTACACCTGGTCGATACCATCCTCACCGTGCACGACATCGTCATTGATGCCGCCGCGCAGCACGTCATCGTCCGCTCCACCGACCACCTCGTCCTGGCCGGCGCCGCCGTCGCCGTAGTCGTTGCCCGCGCCGCCATCGAGCCGATCCGGATCCCCGCCGCCGAACAGGAAATCATCGCCGCTGCCGCCGCTCACGAAGTCCTGTCCGTCGCCGGTCTCGCCGGCGAGAGACAGCCCCTGGAGCGCCTTCGGAGTGATGAGCGGCGGCAGGATCGCCCGCTGGACCGCCTCCGCGAGGAAGTTCGGCGGCAGCTCGAATTTGTCCGCGAGCGCTTCGCCGGGCGCCAGCCGGAACTGCTCGCGCGTGATCAGCTCGGCGCCACCCCACAGCACGTCGCTGCCTGCATCGCCGGAGACCGTGTCATCGCCGCCCCCGCCCACGATGACGTCGTCGCCGTCGCCGCCGAGGAGAGCGTCCACGCCTGCCTCGCCGAAGATCACGTCGTTGCCGGCCTCGCCGTCGACGAAGTCGTCCCCGGTGCCGGCCACGATCGTATCGGCATCGGCACCGCCGAAGATGCGGTCGTTGCCTTCGCCGCCACTCAGGTTGTCGTCGCCGGCGTCGCCCGAGATTCGGTCGTCGCCGGACTCTCCGGCGACCACGTCGCGGCCGGCGCCGCCGGAAATCGTGTCGTTCTCGGTGCCGCCGAGGATCGTGTCCGCGTCGGCACCGCCGATCAGTACGTCGAGCCCGGCGCCGCCCAGGAGCCGGTCGTCGCCGTCCTGGCCCTCGAGCCGATCGTCGCCCACGTCGCCGTCGAGCGTGTCGGCCTGGCTGCCGCCGAGCAGGATGTCGTTGCCCGACTCGCCGAGCAGCACGTCGAGCCCGCTGCCGCCGTCGAGCTGGTCCGCGCCGTCACCGCCACGCAGCTGGTCGTCGCCCTCGTCGCCGAAGAGCTGGTCGCTTTCGCCCTGGCCGAACAGCCGGTCGTTGCCCAGCCCGCCGCGCAGGACGTCGGCGCCTTCGCCCGCGGCCGGCGTAAGCGTCACGACTCCGGACGAGGCGATCGTGCCCTCGTCGCCGAGCATGATGTCATTGCCCGCACCGCCTTCGACGACATCGGCTTCCGACCCGCCTACGATTCGGTCGTCGCCGGCGTCGCCGGTCAGCGTGTCGAGCCCCGCGCCGCCGAAGAGCTGGTCGGCGCCGTCGCCGCCCTCGAGACGATCCTGGCCGCGGCCGCCCTCGAGCCGGTCGTTGCCGCCCTCGCCGAGGAGAATGTCGTCGCTGTCGTCGGTAAGATCGTCGGTCAGCACGACCGCGACGGCGCCGCCGATCAGGACGTCGTCATCCTCGCTGCCGGTCAGGACGTCGGCACCGAGGCCGCCGATCAGGATGTCGCGGCCGGCGTCGCCGGTAAGCTGATCGATGCCGAGCCCGCCCTCGAGCCGATCGTTCCCGGCGCCCCCGGTCAGCTCGTCGTCGTCGTCACCGCCCAGCAGGGTGTCGTCGCCGTCGCCGCCTTCGAGCACATCGAGCCCGATTCCGCCGTCGAGCAAGTCGTTCCCGCCCTTGCCCTGGAGCCTGTCGTCGCCGTCGCCGCCGAAGAGCTGGTCGGCGCCGGCCCGGCCCACGAGCTGGTCCGCCCCACCGCCGCCGCGCAGGATCGCCGCTCCCTCGCCCCCGAACAGCGCGTCGTCGCCGAAGTCGCCTGCCCGGGCCGGATCGCTGAAGTCACCCCACAGCTCCGCGGTAGCGAGGACGCCTTCCTCGAGCGTGATGGTGTCGTTTCCCAGGCCGCCCTCGGCCACGATGTGGCGCACGCCCGTGAAGGTCTGCTCGGCGCCGAACGCCGAGACCGTGACCGTCTCGTTCCCGGCCGCGCCCGTGACATGGGTGACCTTGAAGTTCTCGTCTTCGTCCATGATGTTCACCGACCGCCGATCGTCCGCGCGCGGCCCCATGTTCAGGGTCAGCACGTCGCCGCTCTGGCTGGCCAGCACGGGCGGCTCCTGCGCATCCGGGTCGCAGCCGAAGCTGAAGTCGAGCAGCGTGACCTCGGCGATATTGAAGCGCTTCGTGAGGGAGAAGAAGCCGAAGCCGATCTTGACGAACGCGCTCAGTCCCGCCGTGAGCTTGCCGTCCACGTTGAAGAGGCAGATCGGGCTCGCCGCCAGCATGTCGGCGAACTCGCTTGCACGCATCTTGCCGTCGTCGTTCGGGTCGCTGACAGATCGAACCCGATCGTGGCGGCGATGCCGCCGCCCACGCCGGCCGACGCGATGCCGACGTTCATGCTGCCGAAGGCCTCGATCGCCGGCCCGCAACGTCGCCTCGTCGACTGTCCTGGTGCCGGTGCCGTCGAGTCTTGTCCCGTGTCGCTGATGTAGAGGCCGTCCAGGATGAGCGCGGCGTCCCCGGGCTCGAAGCCGCCCTGCGGCGAATCTGCGCACCCCGAAGGTGTCGAAGCCGAACGCCAGATCCAGCTTGAGCCTCGACCGCGCCGACCAGCGTGACGCCGAGCGGGCCGAGGAGCGGGAAGAACTGGCTCGTAGGACATAGCCGATGGTCAGCGCCGGCATGTCGTAGCCGAACAAGCGTGACGTCCTTGCCCATCAGCAGGCCGAAGAGGGACGTCGGATTCTCCGATGATCGGGAACACGAAGCCGCCGCCGGGCGCGCCGTCAGCTTCTTCACCGCCTCGCGCTGCTCGGCCGATGCCCGAGTTCTTGAACTGCGTCCAGTCGGGTCGGTCGCCCGGGTGACGTTGGGCGTCGACGTCCGCCAGATCCGTCTGGCCGCGCACGTCGATCGAGCCCAGATCGAAGCTGCCGAAGTCGAGCAGGACCGTGCCGCCGGTGGAGGGCTGTCGAGGAGCGCCGCCGACCTCGAGAATCGTTGTCCACGGCATGCGAGAACGTGGCCGCGCGCCGTCGAAGCCGCTCCCCAGCAACGCCGCCATCTCCAGCAGCGTCACGGCGCCGTCGCCGTCGCGGTCGAGCAGCTGCGCGCGTCGGTCCCAGATCGGAGAGCACGGGAAGCTTCGTGTTGAGGACGTCGAGCACCGGCCGGATCGGGCTCCAGCACCGTACTCGATGCGTGTCCACGACCGGCCCCACGATGTTGGAGAGGAAGGTGCCCGAGGTCGAGCCGGATGTTGTCGAAAGCGATTTCGCGGACGCCCGCCGAACGGACCAGACGCGCCGGGGTCGGCGCCGGCGAACGACCAGTCGAGGCCGAAGTCGGCGAGCAGCCTGGGAAAGGCCGCGCCGTCGCCCAGACTGAGGTCGAGGTCGAGGTTCACGTCGGCGTCGGCGGTGAAGGCCGCGTCGATCATCTCGTCGAAGTCCGGCCCGCCGGCCAGCTCCGCGAAGCTCAGCCGGTCGTCGTTGTCCTCGGGGTCCTCCACGTCGACCGTGAACCGGCCGGCCAAGCGCGACGGCTCGGTCTCGTCGTCTCTCGCCTGGAGCTGCAGGAAGCCAAGCGAGCCGATGGCGGTGAGGTTGGGCGTGGTGACCTCGAGGTCCACCGTCAGCTCGGGGGCCGAGTTGCCGGCGTTGTCCTTCGCGGCGGTATTGAAATAGACCCCATCCGAGCGGCTCACGCCGAAGCCCATCAGGAAGTCCCAGCCGAGCCGCACGTTGACGTCGCCGTCGACCTCGAGGCCCAGCGCGGGCAGGCCGATGTCGAAGTCGATCGGCACGGTCAGGAGCGACAGGTCCTGGCCGAGGCGCATGGCGAAGGAGACGTCTTCGGCCGTGGAAACGATCTGGATGTCGTCGAGATCCACATCGGCGCCGGAATCGGCGCCGTCCCGGAGCAGGCCGAGTCCCGCCGGACCGAACACCTCGAAGAGCGCCTGCCGCACGGCGTCGTCCGAGTGGTTCGCGAGCGCCCGCAGCCGCGCGAGCACGTCGTCGCGGAAGTCCTCGATGAACCGCGGCGCCCTCCTTGAGGCTATCGCCCACCAGGGGGAGCGAGACGCCGAACACCTCGCCGCTCAGCGCCTGCTGCAGCACCTGCAGCATGAGGTCGAGCCCGTCGAGGAGAGAGCCCAGGTCGTCGGGGATGCCGAGGTCCGCGATGCACTGTGCCAGGTCGGGCGCCGAGGCGAACACCACGGCGTCCTTGCCGGGCACGGCGCTGGATGGGTCGATCAGTATGCCGATCAAGTAACCCAGGTCGGGGATCTCGATCTGCAGAGGATCGAGAGCGTCGGTCTGCGTCGGACAGAACACCGGCAGGTCGACCGAGATCGCGCCCTGCAAGTCGATATCCACCAGGCTCGTCGACAGCTCGCTCAGCCGGTAGCGGTGATCCGACGGGTCCGGCTCGGAGGTTGACCGTGAATGCCGCCCGGTCCGCGGTGCTCGGATTTCCGTCGCGGTCGAGCGTGGCGGTACCCGCCTCGGTAGCGTTGCCGATGAAGACGCCGACCGGGCCCACGGCGGCTTGGAAGCGGATGTCCGACCCGAGGATGGCGGCATCGAGGATCGAGGCCAGTCGTGTCGTAGAGGAACGGGACGGGGTCGACGCCGTCGGAGAGGTCCAAGCCGAAGTCGAGGTCGAAGCGCGCGCCGGCCTCGACCTGCATCACCGCTTCGCCGCCGACGTCGATGAGGTTGGTGACCCCGGCCAGAGCCGCGGCCGCATCGCCGCTGACGAGCCCCACCAGCTCGGCCAGGTCGAGGTTCATCTTGCGCGGGCCGCTGTCGTAGTCGTGCCCGAACTGCAGCTCGACCTTCAGCGCGGGACTCTCGGCGATGCGTCCGGTCGAGCGACAGCTCGACCTCGGGATTGTCGAAGTTCGGCGTGCCGGCCGGATCGGCGAGCCCGACCGCGTCCTCGAGCAGTTCCTCGATCGCCTGCAGCGACTGGGCCGGATTGCGCTGGAACTCCTCGATCCGCGCAGCCAGCTCGTCGGTCGCCTGCAGCAGATCGCTGACGCTCAGGTCGAGCAGCGGCAGCTTCTGGTCGAGGAACCCGAAACTCTCGAGGGTAGCGAGGTAGTCGACCACGCCCTGCACCGCCTCCAGCACGTCCGCGAAACTGACGTGCTCGAAGTCGAAGAGCTGGTCCAGACCCGTCTGCTCCACGAGCAGGGTGCCCGGATCGGTGATGTCGCTCCAGGTCACCGTGAGCTTCGCGCCGGCCGGCAGGGTGAGACCCGGCAGGGCCGGCTGCATCGAGACCGGCAGGACCAGGTTTGCGAAACCGTCGAGGTTCACCTCACCCAGCGTCGTGGGATCGGGCAGCGCGCGATACAGCTCCGAGAGGGTGATGCGCCCATTGGTGCCCGCCTGGGTGTTCGGGTCCTTGAGGGCGAGCGCGAGCGAGGCTGCGACCGTGCCCGAGCCGTTGGCGACGCCGATCTCCACGAAGTCGAACAGCCGCGCGATCGCATCGATGTCAGCGGCATTCACCTCGGCCGAGCCGGTCAGCGACGCGTCCTGGATGAAGAAATGGTTGGTGAGCGAGTCGTCGTCGAGCGGGTCCTCGGGCGTAGTGTCGGGGCGCAGCGGGGAGAGGTCGATGCCAAACGTGACGTCCAGCGTGACGCCGCCGCCGACGCTCACCTCGCTGGTGCTGCTGATCGTGCCCAGTGGATCCAGCCCGACGTCGAAGCCGATCGCAACCGGCGCCGGCGCGAACACCTTCGACAGCGACACATCGAAGGTCAGCAGATTGGTGGCCGCGTCGTAGCGCACCCGTGACGGATCGCCCCCCAAGCGGGCCACGATCCGCTCGGTCAGTTCCTGCACGGTCGAGTAGTTCGGCGTGCCTTCCGGCGACGCCAGCAATGCGACCAGCTCGTCGGTGAAGGCGCGCCCGAGGTCCACGACATCGCCGAGCGTCTTGTCGGCCGTGAACGGAATCCGCGTGCCGAACACACCCGAGTCGCCGAAGCCGGAGAGCCAGCTGGCGAGCTGCTGGACGAGAGCGAGGAACGATTCCGGTGTGACGTTCGAGAAGTTGAGCAGGTCCTCGAAGTTGCGCGCCTCGAAGGTGGGCGGGGCGCCCGCGAACAGATTGTCGTCCTGGATGACGATCCTTGGCTGGGCGTCGCCCGTCGCAGTCGACAGCGGCCGGCCCCCGACCGTCGCCTGCACCGGCAGCGTCACCTCGAGTGTGCCGGTCGGCGTCAAGTTCGAGAAGGCCTCGGCGGCGGCGCCGACCAGCTCGCCGATCGTGATACGCCCGTCGCCGTCGGGGTCGGTCAACGTCCCCGTCACGCGCCCATCGAGGGCCAGGCTGCCGCCCACGACCTGAGCGCCGAGGAAGCCGGCTCGGATGCCCGCATTCAGATTCGTCGCCGATACCGAGCCCGTCGCCACGAACTTCTCGGCCCGGATGAAGAATGCTTCGTCCAGATCGATGTCGGGAGCGAGGTTCACCCCGAAAGTGAACTTCGGAGCGTTCTCGTCGGCGGCGCGCACGAACCTGAGACCCGCGGCCAACGCGAGCGTGGTCGCGGCATCCACCGAGAGCCCGAGGCTCGCAGCCTGCGCACCGAGGTCGATCGGAATCTGTGTGCTGCCGCCCAGCGCCAGGTCGAGATCGAACACCAGCTCCGTCTGGCTCACGTCGGAGACGAGATCTGCGAACTCGCGACGAAGAGCGGTGACCAGCCCGTTTACGGTCGGCGTGGTGTCGGCCGCGAAATAGGCGGCGACCGGCTCGTAGAGCCGGCTGCGCACTCGCGCCGGCAGGTCGAGGGCTTCGCCCAGCGACGTGTCGGCGAGCGGCAGCTCCTGCGTGAACGGTGCCGTGTCGTCGAGCCGGTCGGCCCAGCCCACGACGGTCAGGAGCCCCTGCAAGATCGCATCGCGCACGAAGGCGGGAATCGGGATGTCCTCGGGCAGACCGAGATTGCCTTCGACCTCGATGCGGGAGAGCACCCCGATCAAGTCGTCGAGGCTGTCGATGCGACCGTCCGTCGCGCCGTCGATCGGAGATCTTCAAGGAACCCAGGCTCACGCCACCCACATCGGCGGCGAGCGTCAGCCCGTCGATGTCGAGCGCGCCCTCGATGTCGGCCCGGAACATGTCGGTCAGCTCAGAAGGGCTGAACTCGTCCAGCGTGATCCGCTCGTCGGCCTCGGCCCCGCTGGTGGGGATCGACCAGGTTGACGGTAATCGTGCCGGTGAGGGAGATGCCCTGATTGGGAACGACGGTCGGGTCTTCCTGCAGCCGGACCTGGAAGACGTCGGCGACCTTTCCAGTGATGCTGGGATCGTCGATCAGGGCCGCAAGGCCCAGCGTGATCTCGGGCGCCTGGTCCTCGGCGAGGAAGAAGCGCTCTCCGACGGGCACGTCCGGATGCAGCCGGATGCCGAGCGGGATGCGGAACTGCGGATCCACCGTGACCTTCACGTCGCCGGAGGCGTCGAACGCCAGTCCGGCGACCGTCGTCCCGAGGTCGAGATGCTCGGTGAAGTCGATCGGATCGGGATCGAAGGGAATGGTGAACTCGGCCGCCAGATCCTGGCCGGAGCCGGTCAGACGCAGACCCGAGCGCCTCGATGTCCAGTCCGACCAGGTTCGCCAGCTCCTCGACGAGCTCTTGCAGCGTCGGGACGTGTCCGCGCAGACTCAGCGGCCGTTCGAGGCCGTCGAGAAACGCTCCGATCTCGTGTCGCAGCGACCCGGACCGGACGATGCGGAACGCGGACGTCGCCGAGCGGCTCCTCGGCGGCCGACGCAGCGAACCTGACCGTGAACTCGGAAGGGCCAACCGACTCGATCGTGCCTTCCCGCTCACCGCCCGCGGTGTCGAAGAAGACCGCATCCCCGGTCGCGATCCCGCGCGCCGACAGGTTCGTCTCCGCCAGGTACACCGCGAACCGCCCGAACTGGCCGTCACCTTCAAGGGTCGAGATCAGCGAGACCGACTCGCGGGCCAGGTTGATCGGCGCGCCCACGCCGTTCAGCACCTCGCCCAGGCTCTTGTTCAGGATCGGAAGGTTGGTGGCCAGCAGATCCGTTCCGGCCGATTGCTGAAGGGTCGTTGCCAAACTCTCGAGGCCATCCAGCACGTCGTCCGCCGACCGCCGGAGGAAACCGAGAAACTCCTGGGCGGCACCCGCCGTCGCCTCGATCGTCACGCCTGCGGGATTCGCGATATCCGCCCACCGCAGCGTGATCGACGCTTCGCCGAGGTCGAACGCCGGTTCCTCGGAGGAGCCGAACGCGGCCACCCGGACATCCCCTGTCAGCACGACGTCGTCCGCCGTCGGGTTGCCGGTCACGGTGGCCACAGCAAGTGCGGCAGCGTCGGCCTCCAGCTCCGTCAGGCGGATCTTGCCGTCCGCCGCGTCGGTGCCGGGGTCCGACAGCTTGACGGCGATCCGCACCGCCGGATCCATCGCCAGCACCGCATCGGTCAACGTCACTCCGAGGAATCCCAGCTGCCCTTGCGCCTCGGTCCGCCCGTTGGTGCGGATATGGTCGAAGACGATCTCCGGGGCGGAGCCGGCCAACGGCTCCAGGTAGAAGCCCGCGCTATCGACGCCCAGCCGAAGATCGAGCGTGAGATCCGCGCTGATCTCGAGCGTGCCGTCCAGCTCGACCGTACCGCCGAGCGCCTCGGCGGCGATCGCCAGATCCGCGGGTCCGCTGAGGCTCTTCTTCTTGATCTCGACGTCGAACACCAGCACGTCGTCGTCCTCGGACGGCGTCCCGACGCCGAGCTCCTCGAACGAGACGTTGTTCGGGGTGTCGTCGAGGGCATCCAGAGCGTCGCGCAGGAGCGCAGGGGTCGAGATCTGGCCATCTTCGGAGATCTCCGCCAGTGGCAAGGCGCCGAGCCCGGTCTCGAACAGACGCCGCAGGAATGGCGTTTCGCCTCCCTCGGTTGGCACATCGGCTTCGGCGGTGGCCGCCACCTCGGCCCGGAGGTCCGCGATGCCTTTGGGGGTCACCGTGCGCTTCGCGCCCGAGACGGCCTGGGCAATGCCGTTGCCCGCCGGCGGGATATTCTTGGCGAGCAAGTCCGGCTGATCCAGCTTGGTGGAGAGGCTGGCCGTGGCCGACGCCGTGCCCCTGCCCAGCACGGTGAGCCGCTTGCTCCTGACGTTTTCGTGCCGGTTGTCGAGAACCTCCATGGACTCGAAGGTGATGGCCTGGGTGACCACCGTGCCCAGGGAGTCCTTCAGCGCCACCGATGTAACCGATCCGGTGCCATTGGTGCCCGACGGTTGTCTGCGCGTGTGCTGAAGGCCGGCCGGACCTTCGAGCCGGATCGTGTCGTTGTCGTTGCCGCCGATGAAGTGAATCCCGTTCGCCACCCCGATGAGGCCGTTGGAGGAGTGGACGATCAACTCGTCATTCCCGTTCTTCCCGTCGAACACGACCCGCTCGATCGTGGACAGCTGGTAGTTCTTGGTCTGCCCGCCGTTGACGATGACTCTGAGCATCCAGGGAGCCGACTCCGGCCGCGCGAGCTCCACACGATCTGCGTCCGCTGTCCCTTCGATCCGAAGGACGCTGCGACCACTCAGGCCAGCGCGGTCCACGCTGGCCGTCCATGCGCCTCGCCCGAACGTCCCCGCCAGCAGCAGGTTCGAACCCTGGTAGTAGTGGAGATCGTTCACTGGCGCGTTCGGCAACCCTCGGCCGAGTTCCGCCCATACGACCTGGCCGGAGGGATCCCGGATCAAGCGACTGACGCCCAGCATATCCACCGACCAAGCACGACATCGCCGACCCCGTTCACGCCATTGGCCATCTCGACGGTGCGCAGATCGTTGTCGGTCAGATTGCCCGTCACGTCGGCGACGGACGAGGTACCGGGCCCGTCGGATTCAGCCGGAAGTGATAGACCCTGTCCGGGCTGGTCTTGCTGAAATCCCGCGCCACTGCATACCCCGTGCGGGCTTCCGACGGATCCAGGACCAGGTCGACGATCGTGAAACCCGGATTGGGTGCCGCGATCGACTGGAATGCGGCCGCGCCGGCAGGGCGAAACCAGATCGTGTTGCCCTGCGCCGCGACGATGATGTCTGCGCGATTGGTGCCCGAGGAAAAATCGACTCCACCGTACGCCAGCGCCGTGAATGTCCCCGCCGCCGCCGGAAGGATCGACGTTCCGGAAGCTAGTCCCCGCCATCCACACTCTCGTAGAGACCCAGCCCCGCCGCGACGAGGATCCGCTGCGAGTCGAAGGGGTTGACGACGTACTGGGTGAGGAACGGCAATTGCGCCGGCCCGGTGAGCCCGAACAGCGTCGCTCCCGCGGCCCCGCCCACGATCCTCCCAGGCAACGCGGTCGGATCGCCTATGGCGATTGCGCCTCCTGGATAGCTCACCGGGACGACGCGGAAGCCTCCGAGGCTGTTCGCGCTCAGGAAATACCGCGACGGCGAGCCTTGAAAAATCTGCACGACACCGCCGTCTCCGCCGCTGGTCCGGGATCGTGACCGTTCGCGGAAGTCCCTGCGTCCATTCCACTCTGTCAGGGGACAGCTGCTGCGAGATCCCGACATCCTGTGCGCCCCCGATGATGAGACGCGCGGTAGTGTCGTAGACGACCGAATTGAATTCGGTGAGCTGCAGGCCGCTCACCGAGTCTGACGGATTGAGCGAGATCCATCGGGGCGCCGAAGGCGGGTTTCGCCGGTTCAGCAGCTTGACGATGCCCCCGTCGTCGACCTCGATGAGATCGCCGTTCCTGTCGAAGACCATGTCGCGGGAATCGGCGTGTGGGGCCGTCCCGGATGCCCCGTTCCCCACGATCTGCACCCAGGTCGTATTGGTGCCGGGGACCGGATTGAAATTTCCCTCGAAGATCCGGCCGACCCAGTCATTGAGACCGGCCGAATTCCCGCTTCCGATGACCGGCTGCCGGTCCCCTCCCACGTAGACGATGAAGGCGCTCCTTGGATCGGCGGCCAGGGAGAAATGAGTCCTTGCTTGCGGCGCGGTGGGATTGTGCAGTCCGGTAACGCACGCCTCCTTCGACGGATGTGGGCGGCGTCATCGCCGTCCACGTCGGGTTGGCACTGAAGCTGGGCGTGCGATAGACCGTCAGCAGGCTCCCGTTGACGACCAGCCCCGCATAGAGAACCGAGGTGTTGTTCGCCTGATTGTCGTGAGCCGCCAGCTCGATGCGCTGCGATACCGAAATATCCTCGCCGGCCTCGTCGACGCCCCCGCCCCCGTTCTGGTTGATGCCGTCGACGAGCTGCAGGCCGGTATTGCTCAGCACCCACGTCACTCCGCCGTCGTCGCTTCGATAGATGCCCGGCGCCGCCGGGTTCGCGATCCCGGGCGGCAAACCTGGGACCGCGGCATACATGACGAACTCCGGGTTCCTGCTCGGGTCGGGAGGAAGCGCGATGAGGTCCGTCACCCCTCCGATCTGAGCGGCAAGGTTCGTTCCGGCCACCTGATGTACGGCCCTGAAGCTCTTCCCGCCGTCGGTGCTTCGATATATGCCGTCGGAGTGCGAGTGGGTCGCCACCAGGACCGTCTGACCGTTCGCCACGATGGCATTGATGAATTTCCCTTCGAGATTCGCGGCCGGAAGCGCCTTCCAGTGGTCGCCGCCGTCCTCGCTCTTGAGCACTCCGATAGCCGCGCCACCCTGGCCGAAGAAGCTGCTCCTGTCTCCCGTCCCCGCGTAGACGATGTTGGGATTCGTGCGGTCATAGGAGATCGCGCTGATCGCCAGCGAGGCGAACTGGTCGGTCTTCGCGGACCACGTGGGCGAGCCGGAGCCCGCGTCCGTGGTCTTCCAGATTCCCCCGCCGACCGTTCCCACGAGAATGGTCCCGGCTGCGTCCGGATGCGTCGCGACTGCCTCGATGGCCCCAGTGACGGGGTTAGAAGATACGGGGTCGCCCGGAACGGGCAAAACCGTCTGACCGTCACCGATGGGCGCCGGCCCCTCGTCGTCCCAGGCAGGAATGACAAACTGATCGACGATAGTCGCGGCGGCCACGTCCGCCAACGGCGATGAGTCCTCGGCGGCCGGATGGCCGTCGACGTGCTCGAAGCCCAGCAGGTGTTTGGCTTCGTGCTCGATGACCTCGGCCAGCGCCGAGGCGTACTGCTCAAGCGTCGCCCGCGGCCAGTAGAGCTCCTCGCTGAACACCAGCGCGAGGTCGCTCGGGTCCTCGTTGCCGATGTCGACTTGCTCGGCCAGCCCCAGGAACGACCCGTAGGCGGAGAAGGCCGCATCGTCGCCGCCGACGTAGATCGTCGAATGCAAAGTCCCCGCCTCGGGCTCCGAGGCGGTGAAAGTCACGCCCAGATTGGCGAAGTCCTCCTCGAGGGTGGCGAGAACCGAGCCGAGGATCTCGGCCTCCTGCCCCACGAAGTCGGCCGGCGCCTGGAATGGCGGGACCTCGATCCCCTCGACGCGCACCGGTCCGTCGTACAGCACACCGGCCTCGCCATCGAAGTCCAGGTAGATCACCTGGCCGTCGAGAGTCGACACATCGCCGCTCGCGAGCCGCAGCTCCGGCAGATCGCGGTGCAGCTCCGGTTCGGTGACGACGTTGCTGAATGCGACTTGGTCTAGCGTCGACCGGCGGGAAAGCGAACGCGCCGGCTTCATCCCCTTGCCCCTGCGCCGCCAGCAAGTACGATCCCGGCTGCAAGGACAGATCAACGGCACGCAGATCCTCCTCCAGGCGGTAGAGATATCCGCGGGCGCTTCAACCAGTGGTAAAGAAATCGGAGCTGCGGCCGCAAGCGGATCCGCAGAAAGCAGCAGGCGCTGCTCGAGCGTCTCGAACAGCGCCTTGCGTCGATGGGGAGGCCGGCCTGCTGTGGCGTGCGCAGACCCTGCGGTACAGCTCGCCGTGAGATGCCTGAAGCTTGCGTCCGAACATAGTCTCCTCCCCACAAGAAGATGTCGGATCAGTGGCCCGGCGGAAAGGCCGGCGGGCCCGTCGAAGAGCTTGCCCCTCCCGATGTCTGGGTCAAGGGGAAGCCCGCCGCACATACCTGCAACGCTACAGATTCATTCGCGCGCCCTTCTCTACTCTACTCCTCACCCCTGTCATCCGCAAAGCAGCACGCGCTCAACTGCCAGACACCGGCGGGAACACTGGGGGCACCGCGGGCGCGTGCCTCGGCGTCTGCACCAGGGGCGGCGTGACCGCGCGCGGCTTTGAAGATGTGTCGCGCCAGAGCGACGCACGCTACTGCCGCCGCCAGCGGCAGCAGCCACCGCCCGCCCGCTCCATAAAGACCATCGCCCGCTACAGCTTCCGAAGCTTTGCCCCAGCGTTCAGCAGGCCGAGCTTCACTTGCGCGGGCACGCTCACCCGGATCTTGCCGTTCGGGTTACGCTCGGACTCATCCTCCCCGCCGTTGCTCACGAAGTCACTTAGCCATTGCGGCCGCGATCCCGTCACCAGAGCAACGCCCTGCAGCTTGAGCAACGCGGCTTTGTTGATCGCGGTCCAGTCGATCACTGGCGGCGCGGCCAGTGCCACGTCAGCATGCGGCCTTGCATGCTGCACAGCAAGCCCCGCGACCGCAGCATCAAGAATTGGGTCTGGCCGCGCCTTACCCATCACAGGACTAGCCTGCAGCCCAGGCGCCGGCGTCACCCGCAGCCCAGGTTCGAGGGTGGCGCCCATCACTCCGTCGGCGTGTTCCAGCCCCAGGGCGTGACCCAACTCGTGGGCAACGGCGCTGAGCAGGTCCATGCGGCCGGCCGCCTCGCTTTGCGATCTGGCCTCCAGCACCCCTTGATGGGAGCGGAACTCGCTGTCGTCAGCGGGCGTGCGATCGACAAACCAGCCTGAGCCGGCGGCGTCGGCGTCGATGAACACGACATCACCGCGGAACTCGCCAAGACCGAGTCCCGGAAGATCGATGACCTCGAACCTGAGGCCTTGCAGCGCGGCCAGCTCGCCATCCCCGAGTGCCCTTGCCGTGGTCCAGCGGCGCATCGCCTCGTCGACGATCGGTGCGAGCATGTCGCTGGTGAGGCGTATCGCCAACCACGCTCCCTCCGGTCAGCCTGGCCGCTTGCAGCTGTGGAGCCGCAAAAGCCGGGTCGTTGGCCTTCACCGTCACGCTGTCGAACGACGCGCTCGCGCCCTTGGCGAACAGGCCGAAGCGGCCATCGACCGCAACCGCGTTGAACGCGAAGCCCACCGCGGCCTGGCCATTGAGCGTAACGCTCACCGTCGAGCCGCGCAGCGTGACGCCGAGCGTGTAGTCCGTGGTGGCGTTGAGCGTCGTGTTGGACACGGCCGCATCGATGACCCAGTTGTTGCCGATGCGGTGGCCGATCAGCACCTGCTTGGTCGCGACGTCGATGGCGGCGAACTTGAAGTCGGTGTCGCTGTAGCGGTCGAACACGAAGCCGGCGCGGCTCGTGGTCTTGACCACGGTGCTGAAGTCCAACAGCGAGGTGACCTGCACCTGCGTCACGCCATCCAGGTTCATCAGATTGATTGCGGTGTCGGCAGGCGCCACCGGCGTCCCGGCATACCGCCCGTTCGCCGCGGCCCACGTGCCGATCGCAGAGCCCGCAACGGACGGCGTGAACATCGGGCCCACGCCCGTAGTGAAGTCGTCGCTCCTGGTCACCGTGCCGACCGGTGGCACGACCTGCACGGCAATGTCGTCGAGCGCGCCGCGCGCGTTGTTCGACCCGAAGCCCACGAGCCCCCAGTTCAAGCCGTAGCTCCAGCCGTCCACGACGGTCGGCGCGTAGGTCTTGGCTGAACGCCGTGGTGCCGTTGACGATCAGCGTGGCGGTCAGGCCGTTGACGCTCAGCAGGATGTTGTACGAGGTATCGCTCTTCAGGCCGCCCTGGAACGGGCCCTGCGCGTCGACGATCCAACCGGTGGCGTCACGGTGGCCCATCACCAGCTTGTTGGTCGAGACATCGATCCCCGCGAACTTGAAGTCCGTCGGGCTGTGGTAGTCGAACATGACGTAGCTGTTGGCGTTCCAGCCGGCCGTGGGCTTGACCGCCGTGATCGTCGCCTGCAGCTCGTAGTAGGTGGGCAACGCATCGCCGACCTGGTAGACCGCCACCGCGTCGGCATGCAGCGAAGTCGCAGCCACCTGCAGCGTGCTGCTCGAGACGGTCCAGACGCCGCTGTCGGGCGCCAGCGCCTGCAGTGTGCCGTCGTTGAAGTTGGCGCGTGCGCAGCACGTCGCGCTTGCCGCCGGGGATGTTGCCGGCCTGCGGGTCGGCCGGCGCGCCGGTCTGCTCCTGCCACGCCACGTCCTTCTGGCGCACGACGCCCAGCTCGCCCTCCGGCTCGCCGTTGCGAATGACCTCCTTGCCGGTGTCGGCGGCGCGCGTAGGATCGGCGCCGTCGCTCGCCGACAGCGCGTACAGGAACTCCGCCAGCTGCGGCTGCAGCGTGCGGCTGACGGTGGCCATGCCGAACGGCGCGAACGGCACCAGGTAGATGTTGAACTCGCCGACCCAGTCGATCAGCCGGTCGCCGCCGGTGTTTGCGATCAGCACGTCGCGGCCGGCGCCGCCGTAGGCGCGGTCTTCGTAGGTCGGCTGCGTGTCGGGCTGGTCGTTGAGCGCCGCCGTTGGTCGAGTGGTTGTCGTCGGCATTGAGCAGGTCGTTGCCCAAGCCGCCGTACGTGTCGTCGCGGCCGGTGCCGCCGACGAGCCAGTCGTTGCCGGTGTCGCCGAAGATGCGGTCGTCGCCGTCGTTGTAGGCAGCGGGATAGCTGGTGGCCTGCTGCCCGTTCGCGCCCGGGATCGTGCCGGCCGGCACGAACACGCCTTCGTCCTTGTCGAAGTTGAGGAAGAACTGCCTGGCCGTTGCCGGCACGACACCGCTGGCCGGTATCACCGTGGTCTTGTCTGCGGTGCCGTCGTTGTTGAGCAGCACGATGCGCCGCGGGTCGTACTCGTCGTAGAGCGCGAACTCGCCCGCACGGCGCGTGCGGTCGAAGTGCCAGCCGTCCGGATCGAGCGGATTGAAACGCAAGGCATCCGCCGGATTGAAGGGGTGCGCGTAATCGGTCTCGGTGACGCCAGTGAGCGCGAGCGTCGTCGGGTCGTAGACCGGGGTGTAGGCCAACACCAGCGCCTCGCCGCCCATCATCGCATCGTCGCCCGAGCCGCCATGCAGCCAGTCGCTGCCCAGGCCGCCGAAGATGATGTCGTCGGCGTTGTGTGCGCCCGGGTGCCCGACGACATCGACGGTCTTGCGGTCGACCGTGGTGAACTCGTCGGACTGCCCGTTGAAGTTCGGGTCGTAACTGAAGGGCGTCAGGTTCACTGCCTTCTTCAGCGCACCCGAGACGTGGATCGTCGCCTGCTGGATCTTGCCCGGCGTGGCGATCGCCTCGTTCAGCATGTTGCCGTTGAAGGTCTTGGTGTCGCCGTTGTCGGGCAGAAGCTTGGCGACGCCGTTGAGCGCTTCGCCGAGGCTCGACAGGTAGCCGGCGCTGCCGGGCACCGCGCTCTCGCTGTTGCGGCTGGTCATGAAGCGGCCGTCGTCGCCGATCACGCCGTCGTCGCCGGTGCCGCCGGAGATCCAGTCGTTGCCCCAGCCGCCGATCAGGTCGTCATCCTGTCCTTCGCCGAACAGGACGTCGTTGCCCTTCTTGCCGTAGACGAAGTCGTCGCCCGACTCGCCGTGCAACTCGTCGTCGCCGCCGCGGTCGGTGGCGGCAGCGCTGCTCCAGTCGATGCCGCCCGGCGTGTAGTCCAGCAACTCGGTGGCACGCACGACGATGCGGTGGTAGCCCGGTCCGGTACCGACCGCTTCGTTGTCATAGTTGTAGTTGAGCAAACCGCCGGTACTCGCGACGCCGTTGGCGCCGGTCGCGGTGGCCGCCATCGTCGCCGCCGCTCCGGTGCGCGGCGTGCCGTTGACGCCCACCAGCCGCAGGATGCGTCCGTTGTCGCCGAGGATCGTGTCGGCGTCGAGGGAATGGCCGTCGGGCTTGACGGTGATGACGCCGTTGGCGTCGATCGTCGCGTCGCCGATGTTGTTGCGGGAGACGTCGGTGCCCGCGCCGCCGAAGATCAGGTCCTTGCCGTCGGGCCGAAGTGTGGGCGCGGTGAAGCCGTACAGGTCCGAGCTGCCGCCGATGATGTCGTCCTGGCCGAGGTTGCCGAAGATCACGTCGTTGCCGCCGTTGCCCTCGATGTAGTCGTCGCGCGTCGGCCGCGCCCTCGAAGCTCACGTTGACCTGCAGGTCGAGCTGCGGGTTGGCGCTGAAGTTGAAGTCAGCAAGGCTCGTGGGCGCGGGGCCGCGGTTCGGCGCCGAAGGTGGTGAAGCCGCCGGCGGGCAGCGCGAAGTTCCCGCCGCCGTAGAGCCCGAGGCTCAGCTGCGCAGCCGTGATTTGCGCCGCGGTAGCTGCCCGCCGCCACGCCGATCGTGCCGTCGCCCTGGATCACATCGTTGCCGAGCTGGCCGAAGATCTCGTCCTCGCCCGCGCCGCCGGCGATGTAGTCGTTGCCCCAGAACGCGCAGGTCGGCCGCCGGCGATGTCGTCCGCGTGGTCGAGCAACTCGATGTGGTACTCGGCGTGGCCGCTGTTCTTGTCGAGCACACCGTTGGTGGTGCGCCCCGCGTAGCGCGGGTCGGCCTGCCCGGTCGCCGTGGCGTAGCTGTCGATCAGGGCAAGCTGGTTCGCCGTCGAGCCGGCCGGTGCGGCAACGCCGACGGTTGGCACATAGTAGATCTGCGTGCCCGCCAGCACGCGGAAGCGCGGGTCGATGGCGTCGGGCCGGAAGCAGATCTCGGCGTTGTCGCCGGCGATCGCGTCGTGCCCGCCGCCGCCGTCGAGGCGGTCGTCGCTGTCGAGCGCCCCGGCCACGTTGCTGCCGCCGATCAGGCCGTCGTCGCCGTTGCCGCCGTAGAGGATGTCGCGGCCTTCCTGGCCCAGGACGACGTCGCTGCCGTCCTGGCCGTACACGGTGTCGTCACCGATGCCGGTGGTGTTGTCCACCTTGATCGCTTCGAACAGCAGGTAGCCGGTCGGGAACTCGTCCCAGCAGATCGGGCGCAGGCTGATCTCGGGGATGAGCGGCACGTCGTTCTTGCACTCGACCCTGCCCTGGTCGCCGAAGACGAGATCGTCGCCGGCGCCGGCGTAGATCGTGTCGTTGCCGGCACCGCCGAACAGGATGTCGTTGAAATCGCTGCCGGTGATGGTGTCTGCACCGCCGTCGGAGAAATCACCGTCGCTCGTGGTCTCGATCTTGCAGATCAGGAATTCGTGCACCGCGAAGACCAGCGGCAGCTCCGAAGGCTTCGGGTCGCGCTCGTCGGCGGTGAGGCGGCCGCTGTCGCCGAGCACGAGGTTGTTGCCATTGCCAGCGACGATCGTGTCGCCGCCGGCCCCGCCGAGCACGATGTCGTTGCGGTTGCCGGTGGTGATCTGGTCGTTGCCGCCGAGCGCCGTGGCGAGCGACCAGATGCGGTCGATGTCGGCCGGCCTCACCGGGTCGGCGGCTGCGCCGACCGTGCCGGCACCGCCGCCCGCGGCGATGTACTGCTGCAGTGTCTTCGCCGGCGTCGAGCTATGAGCGAGCTCCTCCGACAGATAGTCCACCAGCCCGTAGTCGCCGAAGACGATGTTGTTGCCCTCCGGTCCCGCCGCCGTCTCGCCGCTGTTGGCCACGATGGTGTCGCCTGCCGCGCCGCCGAAAATCATGTCGCGGCCGGCGCCGGTCGTGATGGTGTCGGCGCCGCCGTCCTGATTCGCGCTGCCGGGCACGAGCGAGGCCACGAGCGCCAGCGTCAGCGGGTGCCGGTCGGCCGCAGCCAGGGGCACCGGGTGATTGAAGTCGGTGCCGAGTTGCGTCCCGTCGATGCCCAGGATGCGCCCGTGATCGCCGAAGACGATGTTGGCGCCGGTACCGGCATTGATGGTGTCGCCGCCGAAGCCGCCGAGGATGATGTCGTCGGCCGCGTCGTCGGTGATCGTGTCGATACCGCCGAACGCGGTGTCGATGCTCTCGATCACATCGAGCGTCGCCAGCTCGGCATCGTCGGCGCGGTATCCGAGGTGGCCGTGGTCGCCGAAGATCAGATCCTCGTCGGCGTCGCCGAAGATACGGTCGCCGTCGAACCCGTCGCCGTCGGCATTGACGCCGTTGCCGCCAAAGATGCGGTCGCGGCCAGCGTCGCCGTGGATCAGGTCGTCGGCGCCGTTGCCGGGCTCGACGGTGCGGATATCGAAGATGTTCGCGACGGTCAACAGCCGGCGGTCGGCCGCCCGCTACGAGCGTCGCAAGCAGCGTTGCGCGGCGCGGCGTCTCGGGCGGCTGCACCTCGACCAGGCGGCCGATCGCGACCGAGCGAGCGTACTGGTCGTTGAGGCTGCCGGGCAGGGTCGGCACGTCCTGGTCGACCACGCCATGGTCGCCGAAGATCACGTCTTCGCCGTCGTTGCCGTCGATCGTGTCCATGCCCGCGACCAGCGTGTCGCGCGGCGGCGAACCGACGACCCTCAGCGCGGGCAGCACGTCAGTCGTCGGCACGAACAGCGTGCGGGTGATCGGGTCGACATTGAAGCCCGAGTCGCCGTAGATGATGTCCTTGCCCTGTCTCGCCGGTGATCGTGTCGTTGCCCGACCCGCCGGCAAGCTGGTCGCTGGCCTGGCTGCCGTGGATCGTGTCGTTGCCCTCGCCGCCATAGATCGTCACGCCGACAGTCGGAGCCATCGATGCCGCTCGCGCCGGGCGCCGCGACCATCTCGCTCGTCAGCAAGCCGCTGGCATCGATCACGTCGTTACCGAAACTGTCGAATGGATTCGCCAGCGGGAAGCGCCAGGTCGCATCGCCGCTGGAGGGACCGCCCGGCTGCGGATGCAGCTTCAAGCCGAAGTCCGCAGTGTCGGGCCACGGTTCGCTGTCGGTCGGGCCGGTGCGTTCTGGAATTCCGCTGTACCACAGCGCGTCCTGCGAGGTGTCGCCGAAGATCACCAGCGGCGAGCCGGGGCCGCCACCGCCGTTCACGGTGATGTGGTCGCCGCCGATTGGGCCGGCGTTGGTGGCCTGGTTGCCGCCGCCCTGGATCAGGGTCAGCGTGCCGTGGCGCGCCACGCCGGCCTTGATCGGGTCGCCGGCGTTCTCGGTTGCGGCCAGCAGCGTGCCGTTGATCGCGAGCGTGTCGTTGCCCTCGCCCATCATCAGATTGAGGATTTCGATGCTGCTCTTGCTGCCGTTGCCGGTCAGCGGATCGACGCGGATCTGGCCGAAGCTGATGCCGCCCGGGAACAGCGTCGGCTCGCCGAACGGGTTGACGCCGGCGGGGCCGAAGTTCAGCGTCTCGGCCATGCCGTAGCCGGTCAGCGCCACCGAGTCGAGTGTGCCGGTCTTGTTGGCCTTGCTCGAATCGTCGTAGATATTGAGCGTATCGATCTGGTCGCGCTCGTCGGGCTGGGGTCCGATCCCGATCAGCGGAGCGTTGTACTCCTTGGGCAGCAGCACCGCGTCGGTCAGCGAACGGTCGGCGCCGCTGACGCCGCCTTCGACGGCGAGCGGGCCGAACAACTGGCTCAGCAGGTGCGGCTGCGCGGCGAACGGCTTCAGGTTGTCGGTGCCGGGGGCGGGGACGAAGCTCGGTACGCCGGTCACGGTGACCATCTGCTCGACCCACCAGTTGGCGGAACTGAAGCTCAGCGACGGCGGCGCCACGCTGGTCTGCCCGTCGGTGATCGGGTTGATCGTCACCGTGGCGCCCAGCGCCGGCGCGCTGGTCAGGCGCACCGTGTAGGTGTCGGTGATCGAACCGTCCTTGGTCACGAAAGTCTTGCCGTCGGTCTGCTGCACTAGCACGCCGGCGGTATCGTCGTCGTAGGCCTCGACGCCGAGCAGCTCGCTCAGGTCGTCGTACTCGTTCGCGCTGCTCGCGTTCACGACGCTGTGGCGGATCGGCGAGACGCCCGGGTCTTCGCGGCGCTGCTCGATGCCGAGCGCGGAGTCGTCGGTGGCCGAGACGGCGATCGTCACCGCCTGGCTCCAGTTGGCGGCCGTGAAGGTGATGAAGGCATGCGCCTTGCCGTCCGGCGTGGTCGCGCCAAAGGTCAGGCGGGCACTGGCCAGCGTGAGTTGGCCCGCGTCGTAGGCGATGTCGATCGTCACGTCCGCCGTCGGCGCCTTGGCCAGGCGGATCGAGTAGGTGTCGGTGATGCCGGTGGTGGCGTTGCCTTCGAGCACCAGCGTGCCGCCGTTGGTCTCCTCGATCGACGATGCCCGGCGCGTCGTTGTCGAGCACCGTCACCTCGACGTTGCGCACCGCGACCTGGTCGAAGATGTCGAGCGTCGCTTGCTGCGCGGCCGTCGCGGCGTCGCCGGGTTGCTGAGCGCCGCATCGACCGCGTGGTTGATCGTCACGACGCGTTCGCCTTCGGCGAGCGTGTCGGGCGCGGCCACCACGTAGACGGTGCGGTCCTGCTGGTAATTCGTTGTCGAGTCGAACACCAGCACCACGGTGCGGTTGCCGACAAAGGTCTGCTGGCCGTCGACGAAGATTTCGCGGTAGTAGCCGTCGGCGACGCCGTCGCCGTCGACGTCGCGCAGCAGCAGCGGCGTGGTCGGCGCCGCTGCCGTCGATGTGGTGATCAGCACGCTGTCGCCGCCCTGCGCGTCTTCCTCGTCGTTCGAGCGCGCGGCCGAGACGGTGACATAGACCTTGGTGCCGGCCGCCGGCGCGATCCCCAGGCGCACGTTGTAGGTGTCGAAGCCACTCACGGCGGCGTCGGCCTCGTCGCACCGTCGTGCCGGCCGGCCGCTCTCGGTGATGATCACGCGCGCCCTGCGTCGGGTCGGCGATGTTGACGTCGATGCCCGCGGCGAGCAGCTCGTCGTAGCCGGCGTCGCCGGCCGAAGACGACCTGGTGGTTGATGACGCCGCCGCGGCCTTCGAGCTCGCGGCTGACGATGGTCTCGGTCACGTCGCCGGCGACGTTGAAGGTGTCGCTGCCGAGGCCGCCGATGACGCGCGTGGCGACGCCGAACGGCGTGCTGACGACGAAGAACTGGTCGTCGCCTTCGAGGCCGTCGACCTCGACCACTTCGACGTTGTCGTAGCGGACGTTGAGGCCGGCGCCGAAGATGCCGTCCTTGGTGACGACGAAGTTGTCGGCGAACTCGGTGCCGAGCACGAGCCACCTTGTCGAAGCCGGCGCCGCCGTCGATCGAGACCGGCGCGTTGACGTTGTACTGCACCTGTCGTCGCCCTCGCCGGGCTGTGATCGTCGTCTGCGCTGCGGTCGAGTGATCGTCAGCAGCGGGATCGCGACGCCGGTCAGCGGGTCGGTCTTGATCGTGCCGTCGGGGTTGGTCTCGGCGAGGGCGAAGGCGCGCACGATGAAGACGTCGTTGCCGGCGTCGCCTTCGAGGCGCAGCTCGGCCTGGTTGCCGTAGACGATGAACCTGTCGTCGCCGCTGCCGCCCTGGGCGACCAGCGGCGCTCGAGATGCCGCGGCTCAGGTAGCCGCGCGTCGTCGCGACGGTGTCGAAGACGTCGGCCGCGGCGATGTCGTCGGTCAGCGCTGTCGCGCTGCGATGCCGTAGAGCTGGCCGATCTGGAAGCGGTCGTCGCCGGCGCCGCCGTCGAGCGTCGTGATCGCTGCGTTGTCGTCGACGGCAGAACTGGTCGTTGCCGCCGCGCCGTAGCACCGTCAGGCGGCCGTTCAGGTCGATGTCGTAGTTGATCCGCTGGACTTCGGTCGGGCGGTCGTTGAGCGGTCCCGTCGTTCCGCTCGCAGCATTGCCGGGCGTGCGCGACCTGGCTCAGCGTGCCGTGCAGCAGGGCCACGAAGGCCGGCGCTTCCGCCACCTCGTCGGGGATGAAGCTGGCGCGGCGCAGCAGGAAGATGTCGTCGGCCGTGCCGGCCGCGGCGATCGCCGTCACCCATGAACGTCAGGTGTCGACGCCGTCGTCCTTGGCGCCGGTGTCGAGGACGTTGATGACGTAGTTGCGCAGCGGCGCCGTAGCGGCCCGTCGTGTTGACGATGTAGTTGTCCGCGTCGGCCTGGCCGTCGAGCGTCAGCGTGTCGCCGACGCCATTGCGGCGACGTGCATCGACTCGAGCTGGTTGACGATGAACTCGTCCTCGCCGTCGTCGGCAAGCAGCGCGCTGCGTGTCGTTCTGGCTGCCGAAGACGCGTCGTGTTCGCGTCGAGGTCGGTCTGGTTGAAGGTGAAGGTGTCGACCTGGTCGTGGCCGAAGATCTCGGTGAACGTCTTGTCGTTCGGGTTGAAGGTGCCCAGCGGCCGTCGGGTTGATGACACCGATGGTGCCGCCCAGCTCCATCCGCGTGCCGCGGTTCGCATCGGCGTTGTCGTCGTCGACCTGTCGGTCTTCAACACGCGCCGCGTGTCGCCGCGGATCGTGATGCCGTGGCCGTTCAGGCCGCCGGCGACGATGCGGCCGGCCGCGGCGGTGCGCACGTTGTCGCCGACCCACAGCACGGCCGTCAGACCGGCGCGGATTTCCGCCTGCGTCACCGGGGTGGCGGTGGCGCCTTCGTCGATGCGCGCCGTCTCGCCGCCGACGAGCGTCAGCAGCTCGAGGTTCTCGGTGTCGGCCGCATTGGTGTCGGGCACGGTCAGCCGCACGTGGCCGGTGAGCGCGCGCACCGCGAGGATATTCAGCTCGCGCGCCGATTCGGTGAGGTACACGTCGCTGCCTGCCTGCGCGAACAGGCGGCCGGCGACGAGGCCGGTGCCGAGCACGCCGGAGTCGATATCGAGGTCGTCGCCGAGCTCGCCGATATCGGCGCTGGCGTCGAGATCGATCTCCTTGCCGACCACGTTGGCCACGTCGCGAACGCGCGTCGGACGTGGCGTCGCCGTCGTCTTCCTCGGCCGTGTTGGCGTCGACGATCGAGCCGGCGCGGGCGACCAGGGTCACGTGCGCCGCCCCGTCGCTGCCGCGCGCGATGACGCGGTGCACGCGCATGTCGCCATTGGTCTCTTCGATCCAGTGCCGAGCTGCCGGCATCGGCGTCGAGCACGCCGTTGAAGACGGCTCCGTCGCTGGTTCGACGAGTCGATTTCCAAGAAGTTGATCGCGCTGCCGATGCCCAGCAAGGCGGTCAGCGTGATATTGGTGCCGACCACGTCGGGGTCGAGGTCTCCCGTCGGCGCGACGCCGTCGCCGGTCTTGGCATCGACGATGGCGCCCGCTTGCGCGGTGAGCAGCACATCGTCGGCGCGCGAGCGGATCAGGCCGACGCGCAGGTTGCCGGCCACTTCGCCCAGCGTAACCTTGCCATCGACGTTGACATCGATGTGGCCCGTGCCCAGCAGGTCGCTCAGGCCCAGCACGCCGATGCGCGGCGCGAGCGATGCCGGCGACACCGTTGACGGTGGTGTCGGCTGCGCCCTGCACGTCCTTGACGATGATGTTGCCGGTGGTCGTGCCGGCGATCAGGCCGGCCACGGTGCGCGCACCGGTGCCGTCGAGGTTGCGGAAGTCATAGACGCTGTCGCGCGGCGTTGACGTGCCGCCGCCGAAGGCAGCGAGGTTGCGCGTCGGGGCTGCGCTATCGGGGCGGAAGAAGGCTTTGAAATTCCAGTCCCGCGTGCCGTCCGGAGGTTGGATCGGGTCGACGGCCGGGACGGGGTTGGCCGGGTAATCGAAATTGGCGGTCTCGTTCAGTGTCGTGACACGCACGCCCGTCGAGCCGCCGGCACCGCGTCTCCTGCACCGAATCCTGCAACAGCAGGTCGATGGTGCCGCCCGCCCTCAGCGAGTCGATGGTCGCGTCGAACGTCGTCACCACGGCATCGCTGCGCAGGTGGGCCTTCAGGTCCAGGTAGATGTCGGCACCGGCCGACACCGACGGCGTGCTGCGCCGCGGTCAAGGTGTGCAAGGTGGTCGAGGCCGAGTCGCTCGGGTCGAGCTGGCAGCACGGTCAGCGCTGCCGTCGGCTTCGCGGGTCGCGAGCTGGATGCTGGCGCCGTCCGGCCGAACGCACGACGACGTAGTAGTTGCCGTTGACGAGGCCGCCGATCGCGGTGCCGCTGGTCGTGTACTTGACCAGTTGACCGGTGAACAGCGATGCCGCTGCCGAGGAAGACGGCATCGGCCAGGTTCGACACGTCGGTGGTGCGGAAGCTCGTGCTCGGCAGCGCGTTGGCGCTGTAGATCATGTCCACATTGACCCGCGACGCGGCGCTGCCGATGCTCTTGCCCGCGGCGCCGGCCTGAATGTCGAGGATCGCCGTCGTCACCAGCGACTGCCTGTCTGCGACGTGTTGACGCGTCGGCCACGTCCACGCCGCGAGGCCGCGCCGTGATCGAGCCGCCGGTGTTGTGGATCACCGTCGCGCCGATCGGGTTGTTGATCGTGCCGTTGAGGATCACGTCCGACGGGCCGTCGTTCAGGATCTGCACCAGCGTCGGCGCGACCGTGCGGTCGAGCGCGAAGGTCAGCGAGACGTTCGGGCCCTTCAGGTCGACGCAGCGGGTTGACGGTCGATGTTGACGACGTCGATGTTGTTGATCTTCAGCGGCGTGGTGTCCAGTGGTTGGTGATCAGGACCTGGCGGAAGGTGTCGCTGAAGCTCCAGGTGCCGCCGCTGCCGCCGATCGACAGCGTGCGCGGTGCCGCCTACGAGCCGGCGTCGCACGCGGTTGTCGAAGAAGGCCTGGCCGGGGTCGTTGTTGCCGATGTCGTTGACGAAGATCTCGGTCTCGCTGAGCGATCGCGCCCGAGGTCTGGTTGCCGTTCTCGCTCGTGCGCACGCTGGCGTTGATGGCCTTGGTGATGACGCCGGTGGAGCTGATCTCGAGCTCCGGGCTCTGGCCGGAGAAGATGTCGACGTCGGCGTTCCAGGTGACGCGTGCGGTTCTGCTTGTTCTCGATCCCGCCGTCCGACCCCGCCGGCGGCCAGCGCGCGCCGGCTGTAGTCGCCGTTGCCGTCGATGCGGGTGATCGAGTTCGTGGTGTTGACGTACAGCGCCAGGTGGTCGAGCGTGCGTTGCGCCGATGCGCGGGTCGGTCGGATTGGGCTTGTGCAGCTTCGGGTTGCAGCGCATTGCGCGGGCCGGCGGTGACCAGCGCGCGCGGGTCGGTGGCGATCGTGCGCGGGTCGGCCACGACGCTCGAATCCAGCGTGGTCTTGTTGTCGCGGTTCGACTCGAGATAGCCGAACAGACCCAGCACCTCGGCATACGAGTACGCGAAGGTGTCGATGCCCTTGAAGGTGGCTTCGAAATCGACGCCGTCGTAGCCGGTGATGCTTGGCGCCGCTGCCGACCGTCACCGTATTGGTGGCGGTGGCGGTCAGGTTGGAATTGTTGATCGACACACCCACGAAGCCCGCGCCCCAACCCTTGGCCTCGGTGTACAGCGTCATGTCGGCCGTGGTGGCGCGGAAGCTCGTCGAGTTGCCGGTCACGACGGCGTTGTCGCCGACATCGACCAGGCTGCTGCCCGTAAGCGTGTAGTTCGTATTGCCATAGCCGCCGCCGCCGAAGCCGCGGCCGTCGGCCGACGACTTGGTGGACGACTGCGCGTCGCCGACGGTGGACACGTCCACGTGCCCGGCCGAGACGATCTTGGCGCCGCTGCGCACGCTGGCGGTGGTGTTGTACACCGCCGTTGAGGTCATGTTGGCGCGCACGTCGGCTGCGAAGCCGCCCGAGTCCGCACGCGCATTGCCGTCCGTGATGTGGTTCGACTTCGCCTGCACGCTCACGTCGCCGCCGGCGCCGATGACCGTGTTGCCACCGATGAAGGCGGCGGTGGTGCTGGTCTGGGTAGTGGTCGCGTTGGATCTGCCGATGCCGACGAAACCGCCGGCCGAATTGCTGACCGTGGCCCGCGCGTTGGTCGTCGAATCGGCGAGCACCGACACCTGACCCTGCACGGTGCTCGGGCTGGCGAGCGGCGTGGTCGTCAGCGATGCCGACGCGATGTAGGCGGTGACGGTGGCGGTGGCGGTGGAGACCGACGAATTGGCTGTCTCGCCGACAAAACCCTTGCCCGATCCGGTGGCGCCGGCGGTGGACACGGCGTCGCCCGGCGGCGGCTTGAGCGTCGCCAGCGAGACCCCGCCCGGGCCGACGATGCGCTGCGTGGTGCCGCTGACGGCGCCGGTGATGTCGATGCGGAACTGGTGCGTGCTCGTGACGAGCGGTGCCGTGAGGTCGACACTTTCGCGCGCGAAGGTGTGCACCGTGGTGCCGGTGAGGCCGGCGGTGCCGAGTGTCTTGGCGGTGCCGCCGACGGTATCGGCGACTTGGTAGCTGCCGGCGGTGCGGCTGACGATGTAGTAGGTCTGGCCGTCGACCAGGTTGGAGAACTTCTGGTCGCCCGGGCGTACCAGGCTGTGCGTGGCGGTGCTCTGACGGTTGACCGGGTCGATCAGGATCGCGTTGTTGCCGTCGACGGTCTTGGTGGCCGTTTCGGCGGTATCGAAGTCGCCGTTCACCTCGAGCGTCGTGCCGATGATGTTGACCACCGTGCGCGAGACATTGTTGGCCGCCGCACCGCCCGCACCGGACACGGTGACCACGTCACCGATACGGAAGCCGCGCGCGGCCCAGTCGGTGCCGATGATCTTGGCGTTGGCCGGCGTGGCGCCGCCGACCGCCTTGACGAACTGCAGGCTCGTCGTGACGGTGGGCTTGAGCTGCAGCGCAAAGCTGTCGATGGCGTCGGCGCGGTAGGTCGTGCCGTTGAACAACCCGCTGATCGCGCTGCCGCCGCTGACGCCGTAGACGAGCAGGTCGCCGTCGGCAAAGCCGTGTCCCGGCATCGTCGAAGAAATAGATGTTGTCGGCGGCGGCCGAATTCACCACCGTGGTCTGGACCGGGGGCGTCGTTGTCCCCCGGGTGACCGCGACATCGACCTGGCTCGCGAGGAAGGTCTTCAGCGGCGGCGCGTGGTAGGTCACCGCGTTGCCGTTGGCGAAGGTGTTCGCCTCGTTGATGGTGGTGCCGTCGCCGGCCACGTCGCTCACCGTGGGCGAGCTGGTCAGCACGTTCGGCGCCACCAGCTGGATCGTGTACGGGTCGACCACACGCACCGTGTAGATCGAGTTCGCCGTCAGGCCGCCCACCAGCGCGCGCGGCGCTGCCGGGCTTGTAGACGACCTGGTCGCCACTGCGCAGGTTGTGCTGGCGTGCCGAAGGTGATGGTCTCGCGCGACGCATCGACGCCTGCGCCGTCGAAGCCGGCGCCGAGCGCCAGCGTGTTGTCGGTGACGCGGATGACGCTGTACTGCCGCGTCTTGACGTTGGTGCCGGTGCTCGACCAGCGGGTCGATGTAGGTTTCCTGCAGCCCGCCGATGATGGTGTTGCCGACGCGCTGGTACTCGATCACGTCGCCGGTATCGAGGTTGTGGTTGGCGACGGCGAGCGTCTCTGCGCCCGTGTCGGACGCGGTGATCACGTAAGTCGGCAGCGTCGCCGCCGTCACCGGCTTCACGGTCGCTTCCACCGCCACCGAACCGGCCGCCACCTGCGAGCCGGTGCCGATGTAGGCCAGCGCCGTTGGCGTGACGGTCACCGTGGACAGCGATGCCCCCAGCGCCCCCAGGCCCTCGGCCACGCCCGTGGTGGTGGCGTCGGCCTCCGGGCTGCCTTTGGCCTGCACGACGATTGCACCCGAGACATCGATCGTGGCGCCGCCCAGGCGGCCGTCGGCATCGACCGTCGGGCCGCCGATGTGCGCGTCGAGCTTCGGCGTGACCGTCGCAGTTGCGGAGTTGGAGCTGAGCGCGACCAACCCGCCGGAGACCGCGCGCGAGAAGGCAGTCGCGTTCTCGGCGCTGAGCGCCTTGACTTCCAGCCCTGCCGCGCCGCGGCCGGTGGCGCTGGTGACCGAACCTTCCATTCGCGCATGCACGGTGCCGCCCGCCGTCGCGTTGGCGGTGCTCTTGCCCACGCCGACCAGGCCGCCGGCCTGGCCCGTGGCAACGCTGTCGGCCTTGGAGGTGCCGTTGGCGGTGGCCTTGACGGTGTTCTTCGCGCTCAAGTTCGCATCGCTGTCGACGAAGGTGTCGACGTGCGGCGTGTCGGTGGACGTGGCGGTGGCGCCGCTGGAGGCGATCAGGCCGCCCGCCGCGGCGTACGAGGTCGCTTTGGCACCTGTGCCGTTGGTCACCTTGCCGGAAGAATCGGCGTTGTAGATCGCGCTCAGCGAGATGCCCTTGTCGCGCGAAACGATGTTGCCGCCGCTGATCGAGCCTCTGACCTCGGCGTGCCGGCGACCAGCGGCGCGATCGTCGCGGTGGCCGTTGGTCGCGCCGACCGCGACGCCGAGGCCGATCGCGTCCGAGCCGCCGGAAGCCAGTCGCGGTGGCGCTGCCGGCCGCTGTCGAGGCGACCGAGATGTCGCCGCCGGCGGAGCACCTGCCGCGCGTCGGCATAGCCACCGAGGCGGCTCACGACCGCTGGGCTTGACGTTGACCGTCGCCTTGGTCACTGCGGCCGAAATCGCGATGAACCCGACCGATGTGGCGTGGCCGGTGGACGTGGCCGATGCAGTGGAGGTGGAGATGGCGTCGATCTGCACGTCGCCGGCGACGTCGAGTTCCACCGGGTCGGCGTAGGCCTGCGTCGACGTGGTGACGCTCGCGTCCGACACCGCGCCCGCTGACGGCGACGCTGAGCACCACGCCCGCCGCGATCGACGACGCATTGGCCGTGGTGGTGATGGTGGCCGCTTCGGTGGCCTTGATCGTCAGGTCGCCGCCCGTGGTGGCGACGTTGGCGTTGCTGGCATAGGCCGAGCACGTTGTTGGAGATCGAGTTTTCGGCCTGCGAGATGCTCACCGCACCGGCACCGCCGATGCCGATCGCGAGCGCGAACGAGACCGCGTTCGCCGTCGCGGTGATGGTGGACAGGTCGTTCGCGGTGATGCTCACGCCGCCGCCCGCGTCGACGCCCGTGCCGCGGGTGCTGTCGATGTAGCCCTTGACATCGGTCTGGACGCGGTTTTCGATCGAGACGCCCGCACCCGACAAGGCCACGGCGATCGCGCCGCCTGCGGCGGAGATCGCAGTGGCCTGGATGTTGGCGGTGATGGTCGCCGTCTCCTTGGCCGCGACGGTGATGGCGCCGTCGGCATCGACGCTCGCGTCGTGCACATAGGCAAGTACCTGCGCCGGACGCTGGACCAGGTTGACCTGCTCCCACTGGCCCAGGTCGGTGAAGTTGAGCCAGCGCAGCCACTTGCCGTCGGCGACTGCGTTCGCGCCGGTCGGGCGGTTCAGTGTGCCGCTGCCGATGTAGCGGTAGATGCTCCCCGCGTCGCCGCCGCTCGTGATCCGGATCGTGTTGCCGGTGACGACGCTGGCGGGGTTGCTGTCGGTCGTGTAGCTGGCCGTCGTACTGCCGAGGTCGGTGGACCACCCGATGTAGTTGCGCGCCGTGGCAGCGCCAATGGCCAGCGCGCCGGCGTATACGCCGCCGGCGATGGCGAGCGTCTCGGCCGTCACCTGCGCGGTGATCGTCGAGACGTCGGTCGCCTTGACCTCGACCTTGCCTGCGCTGTCGACATCGCTGTCTTCGACATAGGCTCGGGTCTTGGTGTAGATCGCGTTGAACGCGTCGGCACCGGCACCGGCGATGCTGATCGCCAGGCCACCGATGGTGGCGGCAGCGCTTGCCGCGGCGGCGCGCGACGTGATGGTCGCAGCATCGGTGGCGGTGATGGAGATGCCCGTGGTGCCGGTGGCTTCCAGCTGGTCGGCGTTGTCGACGAAGGCATCGACCTCGTTCGAGATCTCGTTCTTCGCCAGCGAAACGCCGACCGCAATCGCGCCGGCAAAGATGCCGAACGATGCCGCCAACGTGGCCGATTGCGTGTTTGCGACGATGGTGGACGTGTCGGTGGCTGACAGCGTGATGCTGCCAGCGACGATGCCTTCGTCGGCGGGGTCGGCATCGGGCGATGTCGGATCGTCGCCGTCGATGTAGGCCTTGACCAGGGTGCGGATGCGGTTCTGCGTGCTCGCCCCTGCGCCCGCACCGCTGACGCCGACCGCTCCGCCGGCGATCGCGAGCGCGGCCGAGAGCACGGCGGCGTTGATGGTTTCCTCGTGCCGAAGCGCTGATGCTGAGTGCGCCGGCGGCATCGATCGCCGAATCTTCGACATAGGCCAGCACCTCGGCCGGATCGGCCGTGCCGTCTGCCTTCTGCCCGATGAAGTTGCGTGCCCGCACCTCGCCGACCGCGATGCCGACGGCACCCAGCGCCGCCGGCCGCGGCGACCGACAAGCCGCCGACGGTGGCGGATATCGTCGAGGTGTCGCTGGCCGTCAACACGACCGCGCCGCCGCTGTCGAGCACGCTGTTCTCGACGTAGGCCTTGGTGTCGGTGAGGATGACGTTGTCGATCTCGGCACCGGCAAAGGCGAAGCTGATGCCAACCGCGCCGAAGCCGGCCGCCACCGACACCGCGACACCGAGGGCGTTGATCGTTGCGTCTTCGGTGGCCTTGACCGTGATGGCGCCGCCGTTGCGCGTGGCGACGCGCTGGCCGTCGGCGCTCGCGTTGGCGATGTAGGCCTCGACGCTGTTGTCGACCTCGTTGTGCGCGATCGAAAGGCCGACCGACACGGCCAGCCCTGCCAGGCCGACGCCGAGGGCGACCGATGCCGTGCCGACGGTGGCGTCGATGGTCGAGGTGTCTTTGGCTTGCAGCGAGACGCTGTCGGCCAGGATGCCGAGCGTGCCGGTGCCGTTGCTGCCGGGGTCGGTGCCGTCGATGAACGCATGCACGTTGGCCGCGACGCGGTTGGTCGCGACCGCGCCGGCGCCGGACAGGCCGATGCCGGCGAATGCGCCGGTCGAGGCCGCCACCGAGCCGGCGAAGATCAGCGCATCGATGTTCTGGTCGAGGTCGCGGTCAGCGAGATGTCGCCGCCGGCCAGCGACCGTCGAGTCGTCGATCGAGGCGACCACTTCGGTCGGCGAATAGGTGCCGTCCACGTCGTAGCCGATCGAGTTGCGCGCGATCGCGACGCCGATCGACAGGCCCGCGCCGCCGAACACGCTGCCGGCGATCGCCGCCGAGACGGCGAGCACCTTGGCGTCGATCTGTCGAGTCGTTGTCGGCGACCAGCGTGACGTCGTCGAAGCTGTCGAGCGCGCTCTCGTCCACCAGCGCGGTGGCGCTGCCCAGGATCACGTTACTGGCGAACGCGCCGGCGCCGCTCAGGCTGCCGCCTGCCAGGCCGAGCATCACCGCGGCCGAGGCGGCTGCGGTGGTGGCCGTGATGGTGGCGTCTTCATGCGCCTCGAGCACGATGCTGCCCGAGGTGGTCTTGATGCCGGTGGTGGTGACGACGCCGAGCGCGTCGGTCTTGTCCACCGCCACGTCCACGATGGTCGCCGCGACGTCGTTGTCGATCTCGTTGTAGGCGATGCCCACGCCGATCGAGAACGCCGCGCCGATGACGCCAACCGCGGCGGCGACCGATACCGCGCCGGTGAAGGCGTCGATCTCGGAAGTGTCGTCGGCGAACAGGCGCACGCTGCCCGCGGTGATGCCCCGGGCGTCCTTGGTGCCCTCGATGCGGGCTTCGACGAAGGAGGCGATGCGGTTGTCTGCGCTCGCGCCGGCGCCGCTCAGCGAGACGCCGACGAAGCCGCCCGACAGCGCCACGGCGCCGGCGAACACGGTGGCGTCGATGTCCTGGTCGGCCACCGCGTCGATCGTCAGCGCGCCGGTGGCATTGACATTCGAGTCGGCGATCCAGGCACGCGTTTCGGCCGCGTTGCGGTCCAGGTTGACGAGCTTCCACTTCGAAACGTCGCCGTAGTCCAGGCGCGTCAGCCAGTTGGCCTGCTCGGTCGCACTGCCAGTGGTGGGACGGGCAAGCGCCAGCGCACCGATGTACTGGTACACGTTGCCCTTGCCGGCGCCGTCGGCGATCTCGACCGTCTGGCCGTTCGCGATCGTCGCCGGGTTGGCGCCGGTCTTGTAGGTGCCATGTTCCAGGTAGTCGGGGCTGAACCCGATGTCGTTGTGGGCCATCGCCACGCCGATCGACGCGCCGATGCCGGCCCACAGGCCCACGCCAAGCGACAGCGCGACGCTGATGATGGTCGCGTCGATGCTGGCAGTGTTTGCGGCGTCGATGTCGACTTTGCCGGCGCTGTGCACGCTGCTGCCTTCGATGTAGGCGTGGGTGTCGGTGAGGATGACGTTGTTCGCATCCGCGCCGGCGCCGCTGACGGCGATGCCGGCGGCGGACGGACCAATGCCCACAGCCACCGACGCCGCCGCTGCGACCGCGCTGATGCTGGCGTTTTCGGTCGCGCGGAGGGTGATGCCGCCGGGTCCGGTGGCGTCAACGCCGTGGTCAGCAAGGGTCGCAGGAAGCAGCGCGTTCGCCGCCAGACCGTCGGCGTCGAGTATGTAGGCGTCGACATCGCTGGTGATGGTGTTGCGCGCGAGCGAAACGCCGACCGCGACCGAGAGACCGACCGTGCCGCCGAATGCGACCGCGATCGAGGCGGCGCCGGCGAAGGTGTGGATGGTGGAGGTGTCGTCGGCGGTGAGGGTGATGCTGTCGGCCGCAATGCCGGCCGGGCCGCTATCGCCGACACCTCCGCGATCGCCTTCGATGTACGCCGCGAGATCCACGCCGATCTTGTTCTCCGCGAACACGCCTGAGCCCGCTACCGCGATGCCGGCGGTGCCGCCGAGCGCGATGGCAGCCGAGCCGGCGAGCACCAGCGAGTCGATCGTCTGGCCGGCCAGCGCGGTGATCGTCAGGTCGTCGTCGGCGTGCACGCTCGTGTTGTCGAGGTAGGCCTTGACGTCGACCGGGATCGCCGTGCCGTCGGGCGTCCAGCCGATGAAGTTGCGCGCCACCGAGATGCCGATCGACACGCCGATGCCGGCGGTACCGCCGCCACCGACCGCGACCGCCGCCGCCGCCACGGTGGCGTTGATCGCCGAGCTGCTTGCGGCGCTGAGGCTGACGTCGCCGTCGCTGTCGAGCACGCTGTCCTGCGCCGTAGGCGTGGGTCTGGCTCAGTATGACGTTCTGCGCCACTGCGCCTGCCCCGGCGATGGCAATGCCGGCGGTACCGCCGATGCCCAGCGCCAGCGCTGCCGCGGCCGAAACCGCGCTGATGGAATGCCGTGTGACACTGAACTTGGCGACGCCGGCATCATCGATCAACTCGATCACGTACGTGCGGCCGTCGGGAGCGAGCATCGACCAGCTCTTGCCGGCCACCAGGACCGAGAGCTTGAGCTTGTCGACCAGTTGCCACTTGCTCGTGTCGGTGTAGTCCTCGGCGCCGAGGTCGAGGTCGTTGACGACATTGGCGGTCTCCGACTCCATCACGATGTAGCGGTACACCCGGCCTTCGATGCCGCCGGCGACGTGGCCCTCCGCGACCTCGACCGTCGCGCCTTCGCGGATGTCGATCGTGCCGTCGGTGCTGGCGAATTTCGCCGCAGTTGCGACGGTGTCGAACACGGCGAGCGTCTCGCCTTGTGCGGCAAATGCGGTCCGCAGCGCCGTGAGAATCGCGCTGTCGGTGTCGGCGTCGGCCACCGCCTCGTTGACGGCGTCGTCGCTTCGCAGCTTGGTGTCGTCGCCGGTCGACGAATAAACCGTCTCGTCAACGTCGATGGTGTCCGGGTCGTCTGGCGTCGAAATCTGCGGCTGGTTCAGCGGATCGTCCGGACTGTCGGCATCGGCTTTTGCGGCGTTGTCGAGCTGCGCCGCGGTGAGACCGGCGGACGCGAGGTCGATGTCGAACAGGTGCCTGCCTTGCGTCAGCGCATCGATCTCGATGCTGCCCGCGGACGTGGTGACGCCCTGGTCCGCACCCAGGATGTAGGCGCCGACGTCGTTGCTGACCTCATTGAAGGCCAGCGCCAGGCCGATCGAAACCGACACGCCTGCGGTGCCGCCGAGCGAAGCAGCCACGCGCCGCCGCCCCCGCGATCGCGCTGATGCCCGACGAGTCGGTGGCCGAGATGGTGACGCTGCCCGCATCGATGCCGTCGCGTCCACGTGTCGGCACCGTCGCCGTCGATGAAGGCCTTGACGAGGGTCTTGATCTTGTTCTCGGTGTAGACGCCCGCGCCGCTGACGGCCACGCCGGCGGTGCCGCCCAGCGCCAGCGCCGCCGAGGCCGCGATCACAATTGCGTCGATGCTCGCGTCGTTGTCGGCTTCGATCGTGAGGGCGCCGGTGGCGTCAACGCTGGTGTCCTCGAGGTAGGCCTGTGCCTGGGCCGCCGACTGCTTGACGCTGGCGTGCTGCCACAGGCTGGCATCGCCGTAGTTCTGCACGCTCAGGTCGACCAGCTGCACGCCGGTCTGGTTCGGATCGCCGTCGGTCAAGGTCGCACCGAGGTAGCGGTAGACATCGCCGGCCATGGGGCCGCTGGTGACCCTGACCGTGTCGTTGGTGGCCAGCGTGACCACCGGCTTGGCCGACTCGTAGGTCGCCGCGACGTCGGTACCGGTCGGGTCCCAACCGATGAAGTTGCGCGCCACGGCCACGCCGATCGAGACGCCGATGCCGGCCGTGCTGCCCGCCCCAACCGCCACCGAAGCGGCAATGACCTTGGCATCGATGGTGCCGGTCATGTCCGTCTCGAAGCTCACGGCGCCGGCGCTTTCCAAGTCGCTGTCCTTGGCGAAGGCGTTGGCCTTGGACAGGATGATGTTCGTCGACTCAGCGCCCGCTCCGCTCACCGCGATGCCGGCGGTCGAGCCGATGCCCACGCCCAGCGAAGCGGCTGCGGACGTGGCGGTGATCGTCGCGTCCACGGTGCTGTGCAAGGCAATGCCACCCGTCCCGGCCACGAGATCGTCGACGCTGACGATCGAGGCCTCGACGTTGTTGTCGATCCGGTTGTGCGCCAGTGCTACGCCGATGGAGATCGACACTGCATTGGAGCCGCCCGCCGCCACGGCGACCGATGCCGCACCGGCGAACGCCTCGATGTCGGAGGTGTCGCTGGCCGTCAACGCCACGCCGCCGGCATGGATCCCGGCCGCGGCGTCGTTGCTGATCGACGCCTTGACGTCGGTCGCGATCTTGTTCTCGGTGAAGACGCCCGAACCGGCGAGCGCGAAACCGTTGGAACCGCCCACGCCCACCGCCACCGAAGCAGCGACGACGATCGCATCGATGTCCTGGTCGGCGACCGCGCTCGCCGACAGCGCTGCCGCCCGCGCTGACGCTCGAGTTGTCGATGGTGGCCCGGATCTGCGAAGGCTCGCCGGCCACGAGGTTGCCCTGCCGGTCGTAGCCGATGAAGTTCTGCGCCACTGCCACGCCGATGGCCGCGGCCAGGCCGTTCGAGCTGCCGGCGCCGATGCCGATCGCGGCGGTGGCCACGGTGGCGTCGATGACGGAGTCGCTGTCCGGCGACGAGCGTGACCGCGTCGTCGGCGACCACCGTGCTGTCGCTGATGGCGGCGTTGGCGGTGCTCAGGATGCTGTTGACCGATGCCGCACCGCCGCCGGCGATCGCCAGGGCGCTGTTGCCGGTGGAGCCGGCGATCGAGACGCTGGCCGCCACGGTGACCGAGTGGATCGTGGCGTCTTCGGAGGCGGTCAAGACCACCGATCCCGTGTCTGCTGTGACGCTCGAGTGCGTCGATCTCGGCGAGCACGTCGTTGTCGACCTCGTTCAGCGCGACCGAGATGCCGACCGCGATGGCGCCCGCGTTGCCGCCGGTCGATACACCCAGGCTGATGGCAGCGGCCACCGCGGTGGAGCCGATCGTGGACTGGTCGGCAGCGGTCAGCGCGACGCCATCGGCGCCGGTGGCGAGCACCGTGCTGTCGGCGCCTATGCGCGCCTGGATGTCATTGTCGATGCGGTTCACGGCCGCGACGCCGGCACCGGCCAGGGCGCCTGCGGTGCTCGAAGACGAGAACGCACCCGCAGCCGAGATCGTCAGCGCCAGCGCTTCGATCTGGTTGGCGGAAGTCGCCGCCGGATCCGGCTTGCTTTCGGCCCGAATGTCGACGCCAGCGGCGGTCAGGGTGGAATCGTCCAATGTGGCGGAGACGGCGCCCTCGATGGTGTTCAGTGCGACGGCGACGCCGACCGACCCGGACAGCGCCGTGCCGCTGGCCGAAAGCGCCAGGGCGACCGCGACGGCCCCTGCATCGGCAGTGATCTGTGCGCTGTCGGTGGCGTGCAAGCGGGCCGTGCCTTGCGTGGCTTCGACCGTGCTGCCCGCAATCGTCGCGGCAATGGTTTGCTTGATGGTATTGGACGTGCCAACGCCGGCACCGGCAAACGCACCCGTCACGCCGGTGCTGCCGTTGCTGCCGGCCGCGGCCCCGGAGCCGCCCGCCGCCAACGCGTAGATGCTGGCGTCGGAAAGCGCGTCCAGGCTCAGGTCGTCATCGGCCGTGACCGTGGAGTCGTCGATGACCGCCTCGGTGGACTGCCCGGCCCGCAGGCCGATCTCGTTCAGGACCACCGACACGCCGACGGCGACCGCCACGGTGGGGCCGGAGCTGCCGCTGTTCAGGCCGACGGCCAGCGCGACCGTGCCGGCCACGCCGACGACGTCGGCGCCATCGTGGGCCTCGAGTTCGACCGAGCCGGCCGAGCTGTCGACGATGCTGCCGGTGATGGCGCTGCGGGCCCGGTTGTCGACCCGGTTGACGGCCGCCGAGCCGGCACCGGCGATCGCGCCGGTGGCACCGGTGCCGCGCGCTGCGGACGCCGCGACGCCGACGCCGAGCGCCGAGATGTTGGCCTGTTCGTCGGCGTGCAGCGTGATATCGCCGAACGCGTCGACGGTTGAGTCGTCGATGAGGGCCGTGACGTCGCCGTCGACGTCGTTCATCGCGATGCCCACGCCAATCGCCAGCGCGCCGGTGCTGCTGCCCGTCTGAGTCGACGCAGCGTAGGCCACGGCGATGCCGAAGGAGTCGGCCCGGAGCAGCGTCGTCAGGTCGTCGGCGGCCAGCGAAACCGCACCGCCGCTGCTTTGCACGTCGCTGGCCGCGACAATGTCGGCGCCGATCGAGGTGTGCACGAGGTTGGACGCGAAGGCGCCTGCCGCCGCACCCGCCAGCGAACTGCTCGAGGCGTTGCCGCCCGAGGCCACCGACACCGATCCACCGACGGCCAGCGCGTGGTATTTGCTCTCGGTCTTCGCGCTGGCGCTGATGTTGTCGTCGGCGCTGACCGTCGCATCCTCGATGAAGGCCAGTACCGGGTCGGCACTGCCGAGGCCGACCTCGTTGATCGCCACCGAGACGCCGATCGACAGCGAGCGCGTCGCGGTCGACGTCTGGCTGCCCGTGCCCCAGGCGATCGAGACCGCGCCGGCTTGCGAGAAGACCTGCGTGTTGTCGGTGGCGGTCAATGAGACGCCGCCGCCCGTGGAGCTGACGCCGCGAAGGTCGACGAGATTGCTGTCCTTGATGAAGGCCTGGGTGTCGCGCTGGACCGTGTTGGTCGACGCGGCGCCCGCCAGGGCCACGCTGTTGGTGTTGCCGCGCGCGACGGCGCCGCCGATCGACAGCGCCTCGACGATCGTGGTCGCCGTGGCGTCCAGCGTGATGTCGTCCGCCGCGGTGACCTTGGCGTGATGGATGTACGCCTGCGTGACGTCGGCGAGCGTGTTGTGGGCGAAGCCGACTGCCACCGAGGCGGCGGTGGACTGGTTGTCCGCGGCGTCGTCGCTGTTCTTCGCATAGGCCCCGGCCACCGCGAAGGAGCCGATGAAGCCGCCGTTGGCCGCGCCGATGTCGATCGCGCCGCCCGATGTGAACGAACCGCCCGTGCCCGGGTCCGCGGAGCCCTTCCGGTTGCCGATGAAGGCCTGAGTGTCGCGCGACACCTGGTTCCAGCCGATCGAGGCGCCGAGGCCGACCTTTTCGGAAAGGGTTATCGCGCCGGAAACCGTGATGAGGGTGCTGGTGTCGCTGGCGTCGATGGTGGCATCGCCGGTCAGGTTCACCGTGGCCCGGCCGCCGACGCTGGCCGTCGTGTGGTCGTCGATCGAGTTGTAGATGCCCACACCGGTGAAGCCGAAGTCCTCCGACTGTCCGCCGGCGGCACCGACGGCCACGCCCAGCGTGCCGTTCTCGGCCGTCACCTCGAGCGTGTCGGCGTTCAAAGTCACACCGTCCTCGATCTGCGCGGCGACGTCGTTGGTGTAGAAGTAGACCAAGGCAGTGGCCCCGACGGCCTTGCCGGTATCGTCACCGCCCGCGCCGGTGAATTTGAAGTCGCCCAGCCGCTTGCCCGCATCTTTGGGCGACCAGCTCTTGGTCTTGACGATATCGGTCGGGTCGGCAAGCAGGCCGATCCCGGGCATCTGGAAGTTGCCGCCGAGGTCGATCGTGTCGTTCTGGCTCACGGCGTTGACCACGACGTCCTGGCTGCCGGTCGCCGTCGCACCGGCATTGATCTTGGCGCCGTTGCGGATCGTCGCGGTGGCCTCGTGATCGAGGAAGACCACGGCCACCGAGCCGGCGATCGAGGCCTTCTTCTGCCCGACGGCGGTCGCCTGCGTCCACGAATCGACGAGGTTGTTGTCGAGGCCGAAATTGCCGTCCAGGTAGGTCGACAAGGTTCGCACGAAGGTGATGCCGGCGTTCGACACCGGCATCACCGCGGTCCAGCGTGTCTTGTCGGTGTAGTCCGCCTGCGATAGGTCGACGCCGTAGCCGTCCGTGCCGGTGTACTGGTAGGTCGTACCGGGCGTGCCGCCGCCGGCGTAGCCGGGCAACAGCTCGACCGTGTCGCCGGCGTCGAGCACTTGTTGACCGACAGCATCGGTCTTGTAGGTGGCTTCGAGGTTCGTGAACGGCGCGACGAGGTTGCTGCCGAAGGTCGCCTTGGGATCGAAGGCATTGAGCGTTTGGGCTTCGACCGTGAGCTTGCCGCCGGCGTTCGACCGTGGCGTTGCCGGCGATGTGGGCGTCGGCGTCATTGCGGTATTGGCCATAGGCGACCGCGATGGACACGCCGATGTTGACCTCGCCCGTGCCTTTCAGCACGACGTCGTCCTTCTCGACGGTGGCCTCGGGGTCGAAGTCGGTCGCCGCGCTGGCCGTGATGTCCGGACGGTTCGACACCGAAGACTTCACGTTGACGAAACCACCGGCGTCGACCTTCGCGACATTGCCCACCACGCCGTCGCCGATGCGCGACGATGTCTCGTTCGTGTCGAGCACCACCGCCAGCCCCAGCGCACCCTGGAAGCTCTTGCGCTTGAATTCGGTCTTGGGCGCGGGTTCGGGACCGTAGACCGGGCCACCCTTGACCTTGTCCTTGAGGCTCTGCGCGAACCCCGTGACCTTGTCACCCTGTTTGCTCTTGGCCGCCTTGTCCTTCTTGTCCTTCATGTACGCGCTCTTCAGGTCGTCGAGCAGGTTGCCAGTCGGTTCGGTGCCGGCGCTCGCCGACGCGGCCACACCGGTGAAGTAACTCGGCACGACGAAGAGGCGCTTCTTCTCGATCGCCGTCTTGCTCTGCTTGCTAGTGACGTTGACGTTGCCTTCCACCGTCGCGTTGCCGTCGATCGCGGCCGTCGTGCGGCCGCTCTCGACGCTGACCGCTACTGCAATGCCGATCGCACCCTGTGGATCGGTGGCCGCAACGACCTGCGTGCTGTTGCGGTCGATGGTCTCAGCCTGCACGGTAAGGTCTTTGCCAACGACCAGCACCGCGTTCGGCCCGATGACGGCTGCGACATTCGACTCGACCACGCTCACGCCGACGGCGACAGCGGCCAGCTTGCCCGGCCCGTTGTTCTTGGCCTTGGCATCCACCTTCACGGTGTGGTCGGCCTTGGCCGTGATGCTCACGTCCTTGGCGGTGGTGATCTTCGCATTGCCGATGTTCACCACCGACTCGGATTTGACGATGGCCACGGCGATCCCGAAGCCCTGCAGGCCGATCGGCTTGGCCATGGCGCGTACGGTCGAATTCGTTCCGACGACCAGGTTGTCGGCCTCGATGACGGTCGGCGTGGTCGCCGATGTGCCGATGTTGACCTTGGTGATCGCCCGCACGTAGGTGACTGCTGCTCCGACGGCGAACTTGTCGAAGAGCTTCAGGACGATCTTCTGCGCCTTTGCGAACTGCGCGTCCAGCAAGGGCTCGATCGGGCTGCCCCCGAAATCCTGATCGGTGACGAAGGACTTGTTGTTGACCTCCGCGACGATCCGCACGGTGCCACCGCGGATCGTCGCGGCACCGATGTTGACATCGGTTTCCAGGATGTCGACGTTCGCGAAGCCCGCCCCGGTGACCTGGGCGTTGAGTTCGGCGGCCTTGATCAGGATCGTGCCGGACGTGGACCCGGCCAAGGTGCTGCGCGCATCCAGCACGGCGCCACCGTCGATGGTGATGTGCTTGCCGATGATGGTGATGTTGCCGCCGTTGCCGACGTCCGGACGACGAATCGAGCGTGTGCGGCCCGACGATGTTCACCGTGCCGGCTTCGAGCGTGATGTTGCGGCCGTTGAAGACGAGGTTCTGCGTGACGGTCAACACTTCGTCGCGGCTGTGTCCGATGTCGAGCGCAGCGTTCGTCAGCCGCAGCGTGTAGTCGGCGTTCGCCTGGGTGCCGATCAGGTTCACCCACTCCAGCGACGACTGGGTGACGTTCGATCCGGCGCCGGTGACGACGATCTTCGCGCGGGCGGGTGCCGACGTCACGTTCACCTTCTGGCCAGCCGTCAGACCGCCCACCTCGACACGGTATTCCACATCTCCGGTGCCGACGGTCGGGCCGAGCAGGGTGTCGAGGCCGCCGCCGGTGGAAAGCACGAGTGGGCCCGTAAAGGCGGTGGCGTCGATCGTGTTGGCGCTCAGCGCCGCCGGCGAGCTCGGCTCGTTCGATGCCAGCCGAGCGTGTCGGTCTCGCCTGCGATCACCAGACTGGTCGACGAGAGCACCATGTTGGCGTCGCGCTGCTCGACGAGCGTGTCGGTGCCGCCGCCGCCAGAGATCGCGTCCGCGCCGAGGCCGCCGGTGATCCGGTCGTCGCCCGGGCTGCCGACGAGGATGTCGGCGCCCGCGCCGCCGTCGAGCGTGGTCTTCGCGACCGCGAACGCGGTGCCGGTGAACGTGCCGCCCACGCCGGTGCCGATGAGGCCCAGGCTCTGGCCCGCGGTGGAGCCGTTGCTCGCGGCGATGCGTCAGCGCGCCGGCCCCCGGGCCGGAGTCGGTGACGACGATCGCGGTGCCGGCGGCGTTGAGCGCCGCGGTCAGCCGCGGGTTGGCGCTGGCGAAGAGTCTCGAACACGTCCTGCCAGCGTGAAGCGCGTCGCACAGATCGATGTACACCTTGCGTGCCGTCGGTCAGCGTGACCACCACGTCGCTCGCGCCGTTCGGAGATCGGCGTGCCGGTGAGCGTGCCGCCGCTGCCGGTGCCGAGCAGGCCGAGGTCGGCTGCCGCGGTGCTGGCACCGGCGGCAGTGACCTGGAGGTTGCCGGCGCCCACGGTCGGTGTCGGTCAGCATGATGGCCGTGCCGCGTCGCGTCGAGCGTCGCGGTCACGGTCGGCGCAGCCGCGTGGATGGCCTCGAACACGTCCTGCAGCGTCGACCGCGCCGGCGATGCTGACGGCCTTCGTGCTGCCGTCGCGCAGCGTCAGCGTGAAATCCGCCCCGGCCACGACTTCCACGCCGAGCGCCGTTGTTCAGCACGGCCAGCGGCATCGTGCCGTCGAGCCCGGTCAGGTTGACGGTGACACCGTCGGTGGTGCCGCAGCCCGAGCCCGCCGTTCAGCGTCGCGATCTCGGTGTCGAGGTTCAGTCCGGTGAACGCCGACACATCGATCGTGTTCGCGCTCGCGCCGCCCGGTGAGTTCGGCGAGCTTCGAAGCCGGCGATCGTGTCGACGCCGCGCGCCGCTGCGGTCAGCGTCGTGTTCGTCAGCGTGAAGTTGAGTCGCGCGACTCGAACAGGGTGTCCAGCCCGGAGCCCGCCGTCGATCGAGTCGGCGCCGCCGCTGCCGCTGAGGCGGTCGTCGCCCGAGCCGCCGATCAGGCTGTCGGCGCCGCCGGCCCCGATCAGCACGTCGTCGCCGGCGCCGCCCGCAGAACGACCGAGCCGTGAACGCCGAAGCATCGAGCAGGTCCGCGCCCGAGCGTGCCGTCGATCGCGACACGCTGGATGTTCGTCAGCGTGTTGATGAGCGTCGTGCCCTGCCTGCGTGACCGTCGCGGTCACGCCGCCGCCCGACGAGGTCGATCGAGGTCGCCGTGATGTCCGGCTGCGCACGGCCGCCCTGCCTTGCCGCGTGAAGGTGACGACCCACGGCCCGCCGTCGATCGGCTGCGACACGAACACGTCGCCCTGGTTCGATCGCCTTCGAGCCGCACCAGCGCGCTCTCGACTTCGCTCGCGTTGGCGTTCCAGGCGATCGACTCGGTGGTCTGCCCGTTGAAGGTCAGGCTGAACGTGCCGCCCGTCACCGTGCCCGTGAGCGCGATCGTGACGACCTCGTTCGAGCCCTTCGGCGAGATCCAGCGTGGCGCCCACGGCGTCGCCCACCAGCACGGCCCGCGGGCCGACCTCGACCGCGGTGTTGACCCCGGCCCGCCGTCGAGGGTGTCCAGCCCGTCGCCGCCGGTCAGGAAGTCGTTGCCCGCGCCACCCTTCAGCGATGTCGTTGCCCGCGCCGCCTTCGAGCGTGACGTCGCCGCGTGAACAGCGACGCGTCGATCGTGTTGGCGCTGACCCCGCCGATCAGCCGTGGCCCGCTCGATGCCGCTGATCGTGGCCACGTCGCCCGAGCCGTAGGTCAGCGAGCGTGTTGGTGAGGGTCAGGTTCGTGTCGCGCTTCGCGAGACCGTGTCCACGCCGAGCCCGCCGGTGATCCGTGTCGGCGCCGCCGCCACCGATCGAGCATGTCCTCGCCGCTGCCACCGGTCAGCGTGTCGTCGTCCAGGCGCCCGTCCAGGCGCAGGCTGCCCGCCACGATCGACGACCCGCTGATCTTGCCGGCCACGCCGGCGGCCGTGATGCCCAGATCGGCGGCCGCGAAGGAGCCGTTCAGCGAGACCGCGGTGAACAGCCCGGGACCGCCCGAAGTGTCGAACAGGTCGAGCGCCGGTCCCGTCGGCATTGATGCTGGCGGAGAAGCGCTCGTCTTCGACGTTCGAGCAGCTCCAGGACTTCGGCCAGCGTCGTCAGGCCGCTGAGGTTGAATTCGAGCCGCGTTCCGTCGGCCAGCGTCACGCGCAGGTCGGCTGGAGATGTCGGTGAGCGCAAAGCCGCTCAGCACGGCGTCCGCTGCCGTCGCGCAGGATGCCGAGGTCGGCCGCGGCGAACGAGCCGTTGAGGGCCGTCACCGTGAGGTCGCCGCCGAGCTTCTGCGAATCCGTCAGCAGCAGCGAGTTGCCGCGTGTCGGGATCGATCACGACGCTGAGCCGCCCGGGCGCCACGGCATTGGCTGCACCCAACATGGCTGCGATGACGCTGCTGGACCGTCGTTTGGCCCGCGGTCAGGTCGACATCGACCGTCGTGCCGTCGGTCAGTGTGATGCGGAAGTCGGTGCCGGCCACGCGGCGCACGCCCTCGCCCTGGTTGAGGCTGGCCAGCGGCGTGGTGCCCAGCAGCGTCGAACTGCTCCAAGTCGGTGCGCCGCACGCCGATGCCGCTGTTGAGCAACGAGAGCAGGACGTCGGCGCCGCCATCGAGCGTCGCGCCGCCGCCCGGGACGGCGCTGCCGGTCAGGGTAGTGCCGCTGCTGGTGCCGAGCAGCAGCCCAAGGTCGGCTGCGGCGAACGACCCGCCGGACGCGCTGACCTGCAGATTGCCGGCCGCCAGGGCCGGAGTCGGTCAGCTCGATCGCCGCTGCCGGCTGCTGTCGACCGTCGCGGTGAGGTGGGCGCTGGCCGCCTGGATCGCCGCAAGCACGTCTGCATCGTCGCGGCCGCACCGCAGATCGACGCCACGACGGCGCCGTTCGTGAGCACCACCTTGAAGTCCGTGCGCGGCCAGGTTCGACGCCGGCGCCGCGGTTCAAGACCGCGAGCGCGTGCGCTCGGCGCCAGCGCGTTGAAGCCGCTGGCGTCGATGACGTTCGCACTGGCGCCGCCGGCGAGCCACGCGAACTCGATGCCCGACAGCGTGTCCGACCTCGCTGCCGATCCGATCAGCTGGCGTGTTCGTCAGCGTGAAACTCACGTCGCGCGACTCGTACAGCGTGTCGCCGCCCAGGCCGCCGACGATCACGTCCGCACCGGCGCCGCCGGAGATCACGTCGTCACCCGCGCCGCCCGATCAGCGTGTTGGCCAGGTCGTTGCCGATGATCGTGTCGTCGAACGCCGAGCCGGTCACGTTGCTGAAGCCGGAGAGCTCGCTGAAGTCGGTCGACAAGCCGCCGGCGAGGTTCACGACCACCGCCTCCGCAGCCGCGCGCGAAGTCGAGCGTGTTGACCCCCGTGCCGCCCGACAGGATCTCGATCGTCGTCGAAGGCCAGGCTGTTCGCGCCGCTGACCATCGTGAAGGTGCCGTCGGCCAGCTGGGTCACCGTCACGTTCGTCGTCACGGCCGTGAAGTCGATCGTGTCGATGCCCTCGCCGTCGTTGCCGCCGGCGCCTCGATGATCGTGTCCGACGCCCCAGCCGTTGGCCAGCACGTAGGTGTCGTCGCCGATATCGCCGGAAAGCTCGTCGTCGCCGGCGCCGCCGGTGAGGATGTTGTCGAGCTCGTTGCCGGTGATCTTGTCCTTGCCCGAGCCGGTCTGACGTTCTCGAAGGCGTTGACCGCCGAGAGCGTGAGGGTCAGGGTGCCGCTGATCGTCTGCGCGTCGATCTGCGAGAGGTCGATCTCGACATCGCACGGTGCTGGCCGAGAGGTCCAGCGTGTCGATCCCGCCCTCGGTCTCGTCGAGGAAGAAGTTGCCGGTCTGGCTGGCGTCGAACACGTAGGTGTCGTCGCCGGCGCCGCCGATCAGGATCACCGGCCCGGTCAGCGCGGAAGCCTTGACGTCGAAGGTGCTCGCGCCGCCGTCGCCGCTCAGCGTCGCCTGCTCGATCCCTGCGAGCGTGTCGCTGGCCAGCCCGAAGGCCAGGCTCGCCGCGGTCAGCGTGAAGTTCCCGCTGCCCGACTCGACCACGGTGTCGGTCCCGGCGCCGCCGGTCAGGATGTTGGCTCCGGCGCCGCCGCTCAGGATGTTGGCGCCGGCATCGCCGGTGATCGTGTCGTTGTGCGCTGAGCCGACGACGTTTTCGAAGCCCTTGATCTGGGTGAAGCCGGTGGCCGTGCCGAAGTCCGGGTCGGCCGCGAGGTCGACGGTGACGCCGCTTGCGTAGCCCGAGTAATCGAGGGTGTCGCTGCGGTTGCCGGCGGTCAGGTTCTCGATGCCGTCGAACGCGGCGATGCCCGCCGCGGATCCCGCCTGAGCGCTGGCGATCGACCATGTCGTCCCGCCATCGACGTTGTTGCCCGGGGCATTGTCGGGGCCGACGAAGGTGTCGTTGCCGGCGCCGCCATGAATCGTCAGCGACACACCTGCGCCCAGCGCATCGGCGGTGAAGCGGTCGTTGCCGTCACCGCCGAAGATCGTAAGGTTCGTGACGCCATTCGTTGCGTCGCCGAGGGTCACCTTGGTCAGAACCGAGGCGTTGTCGATATAAGTAAGGTCGACTATGACGCCCGACACCGCACTGGACACCAGCTCGATCCCCACCACATCGTCGGAATTCCCGAAGGTAGCCGTGTAGGCCCCAGCAGCGCTCGACACCAACGGATCGGCCGACAACAATAGGCGTGGCTCCATCGCCTCGAGCATAAAATCGCGCCGGTGGGCGCGGACTGCCCGCCTTGCCGAGTGGGAAACTCGCTCCCCTCCTGGCCACCATAAGCCCACTGCCTTGCACACAGCGCTGTACAGCGCCGAGAGTTTGAACGACCTCTTGCTCGCAGGTGGCGATAGTCTCATGGGTAGCTCCAACATCGGGTGGTAACGCGCGCGGCAGGCCAAGTTAGCCGGCACATGACGGCGCAAAGGGGTCTTTCTTCGCGCGACGGGGCCGCGCGAGCAAGCGATTCAGATGAGGGGAAAGCACTGCGGCTGAAACGAGATACTAGCGGTTCATGCAGGTGACTTGACCAGCGGGAAGCGCGAGAGGATGACGATGCGGCGTCGTGTCGATGCAACAAGCGATAGTCCGGAGGGCGTGTTGGCCTACTCATTCGAGACTAACCCCCGCTGATGTCTCCCCCCTGAATGTCTTTAGCTCGAAGCAAGAAGGCCAAAAAAATAAAGGCCGCGTTCCCCCCGCCGATCACGTCGCACCGCCACGCCCTGGTCACCGAAGCGCTCGGTAATCCCCCCCGCTGTGACTTGGAGGATCGCACCGCCGCCCTCAGTGAGCCCAGTCTGCTCGATGACGACTTGGTCGTTGCCTTCGCTCAGGTCGAGCCGCAGTCCGCCATCGGTGCCTAGGCTTGCGACCGGATCGGCCGACAGAAGCAGCCGATTCTCCAAGGCTTCGAACAGGACCTTCTTGCGAAACGGCAGCGGGGCGGAAAGACGGAAGCGGTGGAGGAGCGAAGCCTGCAGCGTGGCGAGCATGTATGTCCCCTATTATTCTTGTGCGGAGGGGCACACTCAGCCACACCGATTGCGGCGCGCACATTGCATGTGCGCCGCATCCGGAATGCTGCTCCACGCAACCGGCTGTCCCCTCGTTCGACCGGCTCCGCGCGGGTGCGACACATCGCCGTCCCAGTGCGAGGAGGCCCGCAGAGAAGACGCTTTCGATGTTCGCTTATAAGAAGCCGCGACTATATCGTATTGCCGACACACAGTGGTGTGACATTTCAATGTCTGGTGTGACCACTTGGGTGTCGGCTGAATGTGGGCGGGAGAATCACGACCTGGTCAGCGGCGTCGCCATTTGCAGACAAGTCTTTCCGTTCGCCAACTCGCCCTGTCGCCCGACGGAACTCTTCGGGCCACTGGATCGCGAGTGGCAAAGCCACTATGGAGTCGTAAGAGGGCGCTCCAGGCGACCAAAACAGCTTAAGATACCAGTCTAAGCTACTGATTTACTGGAGGCGGGGGCCTTGATCGAGCACCTGCGGGCTGCGTGGAGCTTCGGCTCGGCCAACGCGGGCCGGCCGATCGAGGTGATCCTGCCCAGGGCTGAGCTCGGCCCGGAAGGGTTACGCCTATGCCTCGATGGGCAACTATCTGTTCGACCCGGAGATCCTGGTGCAAGCGCTAACGGAGGCGCACGCACGTGGCGAGCACGACTTCGGACATCACGTGATGCCCCGCCCGTCGCGGAGCGCCCGAACCTACGCCTATGACTTTGCGACCAACCGCGTGCCCGGGCTCCACCCTGAGGAGCGTGGCTATTGGCGCGATGTCGGCACGATCGAGGCGTATCGGGAGGCACAAAGGGAAGTTGCCGGGCCGCGGCGATCCTGGCGCGTATTGCCCGGGCCCGAAGACCACGTCCGGCCCCACCGTGTAGGCTCGTGCATCGATGGCTTGCGCGGACTCGCCGGCCTGTCGATCCGCGTGGACTCTGACCTTGCCGAAGTCATGCCCGAACCGCGGCTCCATCGCCGCACGCGTGGCCGCGTCCAGCGGCTGTGAGGGAGAGCGGAGCACCTCGCGCACGCTGGGTGGCGCGGAGGTGCGATCACAGCCAAGACGCCAACGAGCTGGGCTGTCTCCGCGGTTCGCTATAGCCACGCAGCGCCGTCCCCAACGACGGTAGCGCGGCGACTCGACTGAGCAACTCACGGATGCTGGCCGCGCCAGTCTTGGCGCGCAAGCTTCCGATCTGGCTGCGTATCGTGCACACCGCCACGCCGTTGTGTCGGGCGATCTGCATCGGATCCAGGCCGTCGCACAGCGCTTGCAGCACCGAAGTCTCCGCCAATGTCAACCCATGGCAGCGTGCAAAACCCTGGACCGACAACTGCCCACAGACCTGACGTTTCTCAAGCACTAGTAGCGCTGCGGGTGGTCATCCGGCCCGTGGGTCGTGACCGGTACCACGGCAACGGTTACCTGTTTGGGCGACAGACCTAGCGTAAGCATGCGCCGCGTGCCACGGCCAGTGGCTGCGGCAATCGCTTCGCGCAGCCGCGGGGCGTCTTGGGCATGGCGAGCTCGCAAGCTATTGCCTGCCAATTGCAGTGGATGGTCGCCTTCGAGCTCGGTCCTCGCCGAGTGGTTGGCGTGCGCCACGGTGGTCGCGTCGCGCAAAAGTAATACGCCATAGTCGATTTCGTCCAAGGTGGCTACCAGCCACATCCCTATATGGAGAACGTCGCTGCGTCGCTCGGGGCCACGGTAAGCACGCTGAAAAGACTGGGACTGCGTTGTCACGACCCAAGGCACATGTGAGTGAGTTGGTGCGTAGGTGCCGTTCGACATGATGAGTCTCCTGCTGCTGTGGGCGGCGATACGCACGCCCGACAACTGAACACTAGAAGTCCGACCTGCGACTGAGCACCAGTGTGTCGGGCACATCAAAGTTGTCACATATGCCGATGGCCATATGCCACTTTGGGCACCAAAGACTTGTCCTCAATCTGGAGGATGCCGCTTGCGAGCCGCATGCCTACTCTTTGGCCCTCGGCGTTACTGGGCGATGTCGCAAGCGCCTTGCAGGCCCCATTGAATTCAAGAGGAGGCAACACATGACACCAGACCAGCACATTGGCCAATGCATCGCGAACCCGAATCTGGGGGCCAACCCATGAGCTGGCTGCTCTCACCCAGGATACGGTCGTTCATTGCGTTGGCGGGCGCCGCCTCGCTGTTGCTCAACCTCGCGCTCGTCGTTCCGGCGATCTACATGCTGGAGGTGTTTGACCGTGTCTTCTCTAGCCGCAGCATAGAAACCTTGGTGATGCTGAGCGCATTGGCGCTGCTGGCGCTGGTCCTCGGCTTTTGCATGGACCGCGCGCGCAGCCTGCTGCTGGCGCGCGCCGGGCGCGTTGTCGACGAAGCGCTGTCGTCGCAAGCCTTGGCCGCCGTGCTGAGTGAATCGGCCTGTGCGCGCCTGCGTGCCGACCGCTCCGCGGTGCAAGACATCGCACGCATGCGCAGCTTTCTCGCCAGTCCTGCCATCAACGCGCTATTCGATGCGCCTTGGTTGCCGATCTACCTGCTGGTGATGTTCGCGCTCCACCCCGCGCTAGGTTGGACTGCAGTGGCCTCTGCGTTGCTGCTGTTCGCGCTGGGGCTGTTCACCGAACATTTCGTTCGCGCCGACGCCGAGCAAGCCGTCACGCACGGCCGCGCGGCAGCGCTGCGTATCGACGCGCTGACTCGCAACGCCGAAGTGCTAGTGGGTATGGGGATGCTGGGCAACGCGATGATCGGCTGGCAAAGCGCGCACCGCCAGGCGATGGCGGCGCAAGAACGCATGGGCGATGCCTCTGCCGCTCTAGCAGCGTTGGGCCGCACGCTGCGTCAGCTGGTTCAAGTGGCCATGCTGGCGCTGGGCGCATGGTTGGTCATCGGCGGCAATGCGTCCCCGGGCATCATGGTTGCAGCCACGGTATTGGTCGCACGCGCCTTGCAACCGGTCGAGCAGTTGATCGCGGGTTGGAAATCGCTCGTCGAAGTGCGCGGTGCGTGGAAGCGGCTGCATAGCCAAGTGGTGAATTCGCCCAGCGAACACGCACTGCGCTTGCCGCCGGTGCGCGGCGAGCTCAGCCTGGAGCGTGTGGTGCTGTTCGCCGACCCGCAACGCCCGCCGGTGATCAAGGGCGTTTCGCTCACACTCGCGCCGGGGCAATGTTTGGGGCTGATCGGTCCCAGCGCGTCGGGTAAGACCACGTTGGTGCGTCTGATGCTGGGCTTGCGCGCACCCAGCTCGGGAACCATGCGTCTAGATGGTGTGGACCTGGCCGGGTGGCCGCGCGACCAGCTGATCGGCGCGGTCGGCTATCTGCCACAGGACGTCGAGCTGTTTGCGGGTACGGTCGCACACAACATCGCGCGTCTAGGAGAGATCGATTCCGAGCGTGTGATCGAGGCCGCTCGGATGGCAGGTGTGCACGAGATGATCCTGGGGTTACCCAACGCGTACGAGACCGAGGTTGGTGACGCGGGTTGCGGTCTCTCAGGCGGCCAACGCCAGCGTATCGCGCTAGCGCGAGCTGTGTATGGCAATCCGAAGCTGGTCGTGCTCGACGAGCCCAACGCCAATCTTGACAACGAAGGTGAAGAGGCCCTGTCGGCCGCAATCAACCAACTCAAGCAAGCCGGCACAGCCGTGGTGCTGGTTTCGCACCGGCCCCCGTTGATGCGCTGTGCCGACCAGCTGGCTGTGCTGCGCGATGGTGCGCTGGATCTGTTCGGCCCGCGCGAGCAAGTACTGGCGCGCTTGGGTCTTGGCACCGTTCACCCGTTGCGCCGCCCCAGTGCAGGCATTCCACAGGAGGCTCAAGCATGAGCACTACCCTCGCCGATCGACAGTCTTCGCTTGCCTCTTTGTTCGCCCGAGGCGCGCCCAATGCCGAACAGGCGGCGGCTGTGCGTTTGCTGCGCCGACGTGTCGTGCTGCCGTTCGCGGTCGTCGCGACGCTGGTCGCGCTGTGGTGTGCATGGGCGCCATTGTCGGGCGCGGTCGTCGCGGTGGGCCAGGTGCAGTCCGAGTTAGGCCGTAAGGTCGTGCAACACCAAGAAGGCGGCATCGTACGCGAAGTGCTGGTGCGGCAGGGCCAAGCGGTGCGGCGCGGCGAAGCGTTGATGGTGGTAGGTGACATCCGTAACGACGCGGGGCTGGACATATTACGCAAGCAGATGGACGCCGAACGCATACGGGCTGCGCGAGCGCGCTCTGAGCTAAGCCTGGCAACCGCTGTGGCATGGCCTATGGCGGCAACAGGCGAAGCCCTGGTTCGTGAGCGCCAGTTGTTCGACGCGCGCCGGCAAACGCTGGTCGAGCAGTTCGCTGCACTGGAGTCGCAGGCTCGCGACGCCAAAGCTCGCGCTGCGGCGCTGACAGCACAGTTGGACGCGTCTGAGCGGTCTACCGCTCTGGCACGCGACGAGCTGAACATGAATGCTGAGTTGGCACGCAACGGCTTTGTGCAAAAGTCTCGGCTGATCACGCTAGAGCGCGGTGTGGTCGATTTGGCGGGCCGCACCGAAGCCACGCGTGGGCAGATCGCCGAAGCGCGTATGCAGGTTAGCGCAGTGGCGAGCTCGATGGCACAGGCCCGCGGCGCTTACCAGCAGCGCGCTGCCGACGAGCTCAAAGACGCGAGCGCACGCCTGCGCGAAATCGAGGATAGGTTGCGTCCGTCGCAAGACCAGGTAGACCGTCAGACGGTGCGCGCGCCTGTGGACGGCACGGTAATGGCGCTGCGCGTCAGCGCACCAGGTACGGCGGTGGGCCCACGCGAGCCGCTGCTAGAGATTGCCCCGGCAAACGAGAACCTGGTCGTCGAGCTGCATATCGAGCCGCATGACATCGATCATGTGCGCAAGGACGGTACCGCGGAGGTGCGTCTGTCGGCGTTTAACTCGCGCAGCACGCCGCTGCTCCCTGCAAAGATTGTCGGAGTATCGCCCGACGCGGTGATAGACCCAGAGAGCAAGCAGTCCTGGTACGTCGCGCGAGTTGAAGTGCAGACCGACGAACTGGCGAAATACCCGCAGCTGCGTTTGCAGGCTGGTATGCCGGCCGAGGTGTTCGTGACCACGCCAGCGCGCAGCTTGCTCGAATACCTGCTCGAGCCGCTGGGCGACTTTGCTCGCCGCGCACTGCGCGAACCCTCGGCCACACCGTGACATCCGAAAGAAATGATCACTCAGTTTTCCAGTCTTACCCTGCGCGCCGCTTTGACGTTGCAACGGGTTGGGGCGCTTCCGAAAACCCGGCAGTCAAGCAGGCTGCTACGCGTTGGACGGGAGCTTTTTTGTTCATCAATAGCACTACACTTTGGAGGTTCAAATGGCAATCATCAATGGTACAGTCGCTAGCGACGGCATTCCTGGTACCGGTATTCCTTTGATCGGCACGGTTGCGGCCGACACCCTTAACGCCAACTGGTCCGCAGGCGGCGACTGGATGTTCGGGGGCGCAGGCAACGACGTCTACAACGTCAATTCGATCGACGACCGGGTGTTTGAGGCCTTTGGCGGCGGCACCGACACTGTCCTCTCGCGGGTCGACAGCTACACGCTGGGTAACGATGTTGAGCACCTGACCCTCGACAACACGCCCACGCAACTGGTTCTTGTGCCGGGTCCAATCCCAGCATTCATTCTGATTCCGGCCGCGGACAACGGAACCGGTAACAGCTTGGGCAACGTGATCACCGGAAACGACAACAACAACGTGCTGTCGGGCCTTGACGGCAACGACACGCTGAATGGTGGTAACGGCAACGACACCCTGCTGGGTGGCAATGGCGTCGACACTCTCATCGGTGGTAGCGGCAACGATACGCTCAATGGCGGAATCGGCGGCGACAACATGCAGGGCGGAACAGGTAACGATATCTACGTCGTCGACAGCATCTTTGATATCACGACGGACGTTGCCTTCTTCGGCGGAACCGACCTGGTGCAAAGCTCGGTCAGCAGGACGTTAGGCGTTAACTTTGAAAACCTGACCCTGACTGGCGTTGCCTTGAGCGGTACAGGCAACACGCAGAGCAACATCATCACCGGCAACGCCAGTAACAACACTTTGCGTGGGTTGGACGGCAGCGACACCCTGATTGGCAATGCCGGCAATGACACGCTGGACGGCGGCACGGGCAACGACACGTTGACCGGAGGTGCTAACTTGGATAGCTTCGTGTTCGCCAACCGCGGCAATACCGACAACATCACCGACTTCACCGTGGCAGACGACACCATGGTGTTGTCGAACGCGCTTGATACCGGGTTGGCGGGGGCCATCAGCCCCGGTATCTTGGGGTTGGCGTTTAACGGTGGCAACGTCCCGGGCAATACGCTGGTGGCGGGTGGGTTCTTTAAGGGCGTTGGCTTCAACGGCAGCGGCGCCGGTTCCACGTCCGGTATTTACCTCAATACCTTTGACGGCAACATCTACTACAACGACGCCCTCGCAGCAGGCTCGTACCAGATCGGGCATGTCGCCGCGGCGGTGGCAGGAGCTGTCACCAACGTCGACTTCGTCTACGGCGTGTGATCGCATCCGCAGGGATGAAAGGCCGGGCAGTCGCGAACGCGGATGCCCGGCCTTGAGCCGCGTCCTGCCTCAGCGGGACGGTCACAGAATCCCGGTTGAAATCTTCCTATGGCTGCTTACGCCCACTGCTGTCGTGGCTTGCTTCCAGCTTCGACCGGATAGCCTGTTTACCGCCGCTACGCTTCCTCTGGAAAGCGCATCGCAGCGCCCTACCACACGGGCGCGAATATCGGGGGCACGCCGGCGCTCGTGGCCCTCACCCGCGCCTCGCCACTGCAACACACCCCGAGCACCTGGCCAATGGTGAGCGATGATTGCGGGAACCCCGGGGATCCGCTAGTTTTAGCAATCATCCGGATCGTGAGGAGTCTCGCTATGCGAGTTGCCTCGGCATTGGGCGCGGCAACAATGCTCCTGTCTGCCCACGGAGTCGGGATAGAAATGCGGGCTTTTCTTATCAAGGAAGCCGAGCGCTGGAAAGAGTATGTCAAGGCTGCAAATAGCGTTTAGTCTAAGATCGTTTTCTCTTTCTGACGACGGATCCGTTGAATGAATCAGCTCAAAGACAAGATTGCATGGGTTACCGGCGCTGGCTCGGGTATTGGACGAGCGGCGGCGATTGCGCTCGCGCGGGAAGGGGCGAAGGTGGTGCTGAGCGGGCGACGCGAGGCACCGCTCCGGGAAACCGCTGCGTACATCGATGTGGGCGGGGAGATGGCAGTGATCAAGCCCGGCGATCTCACCGATGCCGCCGAGGCGGCGCACGTTGCAGAGGAGATTCGCAGCCGTTTCGGGCGGCTGGACGTTCTGGTCAACAATGCCGGCGTGAATATCGCCCGGCGTAGCTGGGCGGAGCTCGACGCCTCCGGCGCCGATCAGGTCATAGACGGTAACCTGTCGAGCGCCTTCTATTGCGTGCTGGCGGCGTTGCCGATCATGCGTGCGCAAAAGGACGGCGTGCTGATCCATACCGCGTCGATGGCAGGGCGCTCGATCGGTCCGCTGTCCGGGCCGGCGTACGCGACCGCTAAGCACGGCGTGGTGGGAATGAGCCACAGCATCAACTGCGAGGAGTGCGTCAACGGCATCCGCTCTACTGTCGTCTGCCCTGGTGAAGTCGCCACTCCGATCCTCGATCAGCGACCCGTCCCGGTAAGCGCGCAAGACCGCGCGCGGATGCTGCAGCCTGAGGATGTCGCGGACTTGATTTTGTATGTAGCGACCTTGCCCAAGCATGTGTGTCTCAACGAAGTCTGGATCACTCCAACATGGAACCGAGGGTATGCGGCTGCGCTCGGGCAAGCGCACGTCAGACCGTAAGACGTTCCCTCTATCTATCGGACCTGGCGCGGGCATGGGGACGATGCGAAGGCCCAAGGTCCAGCGACGCGCCGCGAGGGAACTACCGGGTCCTCGCGGGAAGGCTTGTGAGGGACACGGGGAAGCCGAGACCCCGGGGAGAGTGGGTGGGACTCGCTGAGCGCAGTTCCTCTATTCGAGGAAGCGGGAAAGGAGGAAAGAACGAGGTAAGGCGGGAAGCAGCGAGGTAACGGGTTGTCCCTTGCCGCGCTGCCAAATGCCTAATGGCGATTGCGTGCCCGGCGCGTCAGCGCACCGACTGCGAGCAGACCGACGCCGATGAACGCGTAAGTGGATGGCTCAGGAATCGGCCCCACGGTAGCACTGATGTTCGCGCCCTCCCGGCCATCCGTACCGACCTGACGGTACTCGCTGCTGACGTCAAGGAATCCGGTAGTGCCGACGGGTGTGGTCAAAGTCAACGCGGCCAGCACCACATTTGTGAGGGTCGGAACGATATTGTCGGAGCCGGGTAGCAACGTAACGGTCACGTTCGGAATACTGGCATTGTCGGGTGGAGAGTGGGTGGGAGTTGCTGTGGCGTGACCCCGACGTTCGCAGAGCCTACGCCGAAGGAAAATGTTGTAAGGGGGTCACTGTCGAGATCAGTGTCAAATCCGGCACATCGACTCGGTGAGCGCCGAGATCGAGCGCGAGATGCGCAGCCGTCGCCCCGAGGTGCTGCGTCAGATCGAGGCGTTCCAGGCCGCGCGCGCTCCGACGAACGGCGATCCCCATCGGCTGGCCCAGGCGTACCCTGTACCGGTCCGCATGTCGTGCTGACCCATGCGGGCCGGCGGCCGGGCGACGCGGCTCGGCCGCCGCGACGCGTCGGTCAGCTGGCCTGTTCCTGGACAATCGACAAGGAGACAGCATGAAACGCTTCACGCTCTGCATCGCACTGCTGGCGCTCGCGGCATTCGCCGCCATGCCGGCATCGGCTGCGATCTACATGAAGTACGACGGGATCGACGGTGAAGTCAGTGCCAAGGGGCACGAGAAGTGGATCGAGATCGATTCGTTTCAATGGGCTGTAAGCAACGGCGGCGGGAGCGCCCAGCCGAGCGAGGTCGACGTCAGCAGCTTCATCAGCGCGGCCTCGCCCCAGCTTTTCATCGCGACCGTGAACGGCACCACGATTCCTTCCGCCACCATCGACTTCGTTACCGCTGCCCAGCCGATCCAGCCCTACCTCCAGTACGAGCTCGAGAACGTGCTGATCTCCGGCTACTCGGTGAGCTCGGGCGGCGACCGGCCCACAGAGTCCCTGAGCTTGAACTTTACCAAGATCAGCTTTAGCTATCGCCCCATGCGGCCCGACGGCAGTCTGGGGGCTGCGAAGACCGCGGAGTGGGAGGTAGGAACTGCTGCGGTACCAGAACCCTCGACCTGGGCACTGCTTGCGGCCGGGTTGGGGATGCTGGTCATCGGCCAGCGGCGGCTGCGGCGCAAGCCGGTTTGAGCTTCCGCTCAGGCACGCTTGGACTGGTGCGATCGCGCCCTACGCGGGCTGCGCATCCAGCGCAGCCCGCGCACCCGCGCGCCGTCGGCGGTACAGCAGATAGTACGCGGCGGGCAGAACGATCATCGACGGCAGCGGCGCGCTGATCATGCCGCCCAACATGCTAGGGCGTCCTCGAGGAGGCGTAGGGAAAACAGAACGTTACGCACCATTGCCACTCTATTTACCGCTCGGCACCTCTATGCCGGCCCGCCGCCCGGCCGCTTCCACACACCCAGCGCTCCGTCAGTTGCGACCGACGGAGGCTGCTGCCTTCCCGTTGTTCCCATAAATATGGTAATATGGGCACATGAAAACTACAATTGAACTCCCTGATCCGCTATTCCGCCGCGCCAAGTCTAAAGCTGCGGAGAGCGGAATGACGATGAAGCAGTTTTTTACTGAAGCGATTCAGGATAAGTTAGCCGGGAAGTCTCCAAATGGCGCTCCCGGGCAACCTGCATGGATGCAGGGCTTCGGTAAGTTGCGCCGGATGCGCAAGGAGACGCAGAGAGTCCAGCGAGCTATCGATGACGAGTTTGATGTCGTCGAACCAGAAGACCGATTGTGATCCTCGACACCAATGCTCTGTCGGCGTTCGTTGACGGTGACACCGCGGTCGGGGAGATCCTGTCCCAGCAGCAACGTGCGGCCATTCCGGTCATCGTTCTCGGCGAATTCAGATACGGCATCGCGGGATCGAAGCATCGATTGGCGTATGAGAAATGGCTGGACACTCACCTTGCGGACTTCGAGGTGCTCTCTGTCACTGCGGACACGGCAGTCGCCTACGCTGCCGTCCGCGTCGCGCTTAAGCAAGCGGGCAAGCCGATTCCGGCAAACGACGCATGGATCGCCGCCCTCGCCTTCGAGCACCGTTTGCCGGTGCTAAGTCGCGACGCCCATTTCGAGGTCGTCCCCAGTCTTCAGCGCGTCAGCTGGTAGATCTGACAACTCTCAGCGTCTCGGATCGCCATAGCGGACATGTTCCATGAAGCTGGAAAGACGCGCGGGAGGCGTACCGTGTCGACGACGAGTTGTCAATCCGAAACGGCCCTTCTCATGCTTGCCACTCTTTGAACCTTCTTCTCTTCCGCAGCTCGGGCTGATGTCATCGGCTGCACATCTACGTCGACCTTCAAAATCTTGGCGATGAAAGCGTTGTCGCCTTCGCCGACCAGCTCTGCGCATCGAACCGACTTGGCGCTGCCACTTTCACCGGCTAGCGTTCTTGGCGCTTGCATTATCCGTCGGTGCCGCAAAGCGTCCTCACGAACAGGCAACCGCTGTGGTAGGTCTCTGAGCTCAATCCTCTTGCTCTGTGTATCGCTATGCGATACACTAAGCCGTGATCAGGAAGTTCCGCCACAGAGGGCTGGAGCGCTTTTTCTCTACGGGCTCTAAGGCCGGTATCCAAACCAAGCACGCGGCGCGTCTTCGCCTGCAACTCGGCCGGTTGGATGCCGCTACGAGCTCTGAGGACATGAATTTGCCCGGCTGGAAACTGCACCCTCTGAAAGGGAACCTTCGTGGATATTGGGCGGTGTGGGTCGATGAAAACTGGCGGCTCATCTTCACCTTCGAGGGTGCGGACGCCACGCTGGTCGACTACGCGGACTACCACTGATACAGAAGCAAGTTCACCATGGCAGCATCGCTGCCGCCCGCGCCTCGGGGATGAATCAGGGGCCAGGAAATGGGCCTATGGCTCGCATGTTCAACCCGCCGCACCCCGGTTAGGTTCTTCAGGATACCGTTCTGTCTGCTGGCGGCCTGTCGGTGACGGAGTTCGCCAAGCGGCTCGGTGTCTCCCGGGTGGCGCTATCGCGTGTGGTAAACGGCCGCGCGGCAGTTAGCGCTGAACTGGCGATCCGACTCGCCGCGGCATTGGGAGGCTCGGCCGAGTCCTGGCTGCAGATGCAGGCCGCCTACGACCTGTGGCACGCTGCAAAGAAGCGTCGCCCAAAGATCGTACCGCTGAAGCTCGCCGCATAAGGCAGAGCCAGCATACATATCAATCGATGGGGACAGGAGCCTCCCCTCTCGTGCCTTGCTCATGGCCCCGCCCGTCGGACATGTCCTCGCAGGGTACGCAGTCATCAACGCCTGGTGTTATTGGGCGTATGCGCCAATGTCTCGCATGAGATCGCAGATGATCCGGAACGATCGCATCGCTCGGCAGTGAAGAAGTCCGCTGCCACGATGCTCCGCCAGTGGACCTTGAGAAACATCGACCAGGAGGTGTGCTTTCCCCGCTCGGGCGCCGGCTCAATGCCCTCGCGCTGGAGCACGTTGGCGATGGTACCGCGTCCCACCTCGTGTCCCAGATTGTAGAGAGCGCCCTGGATACGGGTGTAGCCCCATCGGGGATTCTCCAATGCCATGCGCACGATGAGCTCGGCAATGATCCGCATTGTTGGAGGCCGTCCGGGTTTGCGCTGGTGGCTAAAGTCGAACTTCCGAGCGATCAGCTGACGGTGCCACCGCAGCAGCGTGTCGGGAGTGACTATGGTGCCAAGCTCAAGAAGAACCTTCTGTGGAATACCAAAAGCTTTGCGCCAGCAACGCCCTTTCCTGATCGCTGAACCCCAGCGAGCGTCCCGTGACGCGCTTGCGCAGCATGCGGTTTTCGGCCTTCAGGTACTCGATAACGACGACCTGCTGACGACTGATCCAGCCGGCGAGCAGAAAGACGATGAAGGCTAGTGGTGAAGGCTTCAGATTCACTCTTGAAGTCTAGCTCGCCACGTTCGATCCTGCTTGAGCAGCGGCCGAAAGCGTCGACCGAATATCTGGACACTACGGGATTACATCACGAGTATTCGCTTGCAACGGCGCCGTGCGAGCGGGTAGCCGGTTAACGGGAAACCGCCGCCCTGGCCGGAATTCTTGCGGATCACAACATCCTGCCGGTGGAATCAGATGCCGACATTGAACAGGTCCAGGATGCGAGGCAAGTCCGGGTGGTCGAGCAGAGGCTGGGTGTGGCGCGCGATCAGCCGATCCTCGCAGCGGTCGAATAAGGCGACCGCCATCTGTGAGTTCATGAATCTGGACACGTAGCGGATGCCGTCAACGCGCTTGGGATGCTTCCACAGCGCCAGCGCCCACTGCCGCGGCACGCTGTAGCGAGCCACCGTTGAGATGCTGCCGTCGGCGTGCAGGCGGACGAGCCCGCTTCCGGTCAGGTCCGCGAGCACCAGTTGCTGACCGTCACTTCCGCCTAGTTGGGCAATGCCCTTGGAGCGGAGCTCGTCTTCGTCGATCAGCGTTGGCTCATTGGCGGGCGTTTGATAGGCGCGCGTGCGAAGCAACGTCTCAGCGAAGCATGCTTCCAGAGCGAACGCGCAATACATCACGCCAAACTCCTCGTTCGGCGCATCGAAGCGGTATGCTTTCTGCCCCCTCTTCGCGACCCGGAAATGGATCGGGGACTTGCCCAGCGGGAACAGGCGCAGCAACTCGGCCGGGTCGACGGCGACGAGCGGCAGGTCGATGCGGTCAAGGTGGGCAGGCGGTGGCGGCGGACTGCGGCTCGCCATCAATGCCCGCCCTGCTCTCCACTCGCAAACAACCTGGCTGCCTGTAGTGCCGCCTCGATATCCCCGCGCCTGAGAACCTCAAGCGGCGTCTCGTCCTCCAGGGTGCTCTCCGGGGTCGTGAAGAAGCGATAGATCGTCCAGCAGCTCAGTCCCTTGAGCACGGCGAGCACGGCCTCGAGCGGGGCGCCGATGATCTCGTCCTCGACCTGCCACGCGGGATAGCGGCGGCCGCGCGCGCCCGCTTGCAGCGCAATGAGCTTCCCGGCGCGGAACCGGTCATTGACCGCGGGCGGGGTCAGGCCGAGCGCCTGCGCCGCCTCCGCGAGCGTGAGCATGTCGTCTCGCATCAGGATCTGCTGTCGCAGGCCCACCCCGCGCGCGCGTGCCCTGGACAGCGGGTCGATGCGCACGGTGGACAGCTCGGGGAAAGCTTCGGCGGTGGTGGCGAACGACACCATCATCTCCGCATCGGTGCCCCGCGTGAGCAGATCGAGTGCAGTCTTCTCGGGCACGTGCTCGATGCGCTTGACCACCGCGCCGGTCAGCCGCTCGAGCAATGCCCGGCCCGCTGGACGCAGCTTGAGCGGACCCTCGACACCCACGGTGACTGACTGCTCAGGCAGGCCGAAACGGATGACCGAGGCAGCCGGGCTCTTGGCCGGTGGCCGCGTGGCTTGCCGGGCGGTCTTCTTCACGGAACTACGGGCCGCCGGGCGTTTCTTGACCGCAGTTGTCTTTTTCATGGCAATGCCTTAGTGACTTTACGAACTACATCGTACCTATAAATGCATAGTTTGTAAAGTAACGACGTGCGCCATCTGCCGCTGGCCGGCCAGCCGTGACGCGTTGGCGATTCCCGGAGCCGGCTTGCGCCGCCCCCACGGTGTTGCGCCCGGTCAGCTTCGCCCGGAACCACCGGTCATCTTCGCCGGAACTGGTGCCGACGTTGCCCATGTGATCGACCAGCATCTGGGCGACACCGGGAACGGTCGCGGTGCGCGCCCAATCGCGTTGCAGCTCTGATGCGAACACCAGTCCAGGTGACGGCACCGCACCCGCCTGCACCATGCGCTGGATCGCCATCTCGTGCGCCTCGAGGCTCACGCCGCCCGACGCGTCGGTCACGATGTACAGCTCATAGCCATCGCCGAGCGCGTGGATCACCGGCGTCGCTAGGCAGATCTTGCTCCCGAGCAAGCCTCCAGCCCGATCAGACTCGGCGGCAGACTCGCCACCAGCTCCACTAGCCTGCGCCGGCTTGGCGTTCGGCGCAGCACCACCTGCCCGCGCTCGTCTACCCCTTGCACCGAGAACACGTTCTTTGCGAGATCGATCCAGACGGTAGTAACCTTGCCCATGACTTCCCTCCTGAAGATTGACGATGCGAACTTCAATCTTGGCACCTCGATGCCGGTCCGAGGCAGGGGAAGTCCCTTTCATTCGTTAGGCCGCAGGAGGACCCTCAAATGAAGCGCACGTGGACGATCATTGGGGTAGGCGATGTGGCTGGCAGCCTCAAATGGTACCAGTCGCTCTTTGGCCAGCCGGAGACGCGTCCCGCCCATGACGATTTCGGGCAAATCCTCGACTCGGATGGCACGGTCTTGCTCTGCCTTCACGAGTGGGGTGCCCACGAGCATCCCTCCTTGATGAGCCCCGATCACGGGAAGCCTGGCAACGGCCTCCTCTTGTTTTTCCGTGTGGACGATTTCGACATGGCCCTGCCAAGGGCACGCGCTCTCGTCACTCGGCTCGAAGAGGAGCCCCACATGAGCCCGAACACAGGAACTATGGAGTTCTCGCTCCGAGATCTGGACGGGTATTACGTCACGATCAGTGCGCTCTCTGCGGCCCAAGTCGGTGCAGCCGACGCCGGTTAGGGCGTGAGGTAGACCGAGTCGCCGTCGACCTCGACCGGGAAGATCCGCAGCGGCGCTTCGGCCCGGCCCACAAGAGATCGCGCGCGGGCTAGTAGGCCGGAACCAGACCGGACCCCCCCAAAAGCGTCACGCAGCCTTCACAGCCGCGTCATGGTGGTTTAACGCCACCATCGTAGCGTCCCCTCGGCGCGCGCGTCCCTGCGCCCGCGTTCCCAATTCAAGGAGGGTTCATGCGTAACGTCCTGCTCGCGGCTGCACTCACTACCGCGTTTGCTGTGTTCTCCTGCTTCGCCCCCCCGGCCAGCGCCGATCGCGACGACGATCACGATCGCAAACACGGGAAGAACGACGACGACGCCATCCAGCTCGGACCGCGTCCGTTCTACCTCGTGGACGGGATGGACGAAGGTCCGTTGAAGGACAAGCTGATGCAGTGCAAGAACGGCCCGTTCCGCCGCACCGACTTCTCCATCGGGCACCGCGGCGCAGCGCTGCAGTTCCCCGAGCACACCAAGGAGGCGTACCAGGCAGGCGCGCGCATGGGCGCGGGCATCGTCGAGTGCGACGTGACCTTCACCAAGCACGGCGATTTCGTGTGCCGCCACGCGGAGAACGACCTGCACACGACGACCAACATCCTGCTGACTCCGCTCGCCTCCACGTGCATCAAGCCGTTCACGCCGGCGACGCTCGACGCCAACGGCAAGTGCTGACGCCAGCCAGCGCGGAATGCCGCACGTCCGCGCTGTACCCTCGACGAGTTCAAGAGCCTGCAGCGGCAAGATGGACGCCTTCAATCCGGCGGCGCACACGGTCGAGGAGTTCGTGGGCGGCACCGCGACCTGGCGCACCGATCTCTACACCGGGCGCGGCACGCTGATGTCGCTCCGCGACAGCATCGAGCTGAACGAGAAGAACGGCGTGAAGCACACCCCGGAGCTGAAGGGCGGGGACGCCGACTCCATCGTCAAGATCTTCGGCGGCCAGGACCAGTACGCGCAGAAGTTCGCGGACGCGCTGCAGGACGCGGGCGTCAATCCCGCATGATGCGTGGCCGCAGTCCTTCAACGTGAACGACATGCTGTACTGGATCAAGAACACGTCATACGGCCGGCAGGCGGTCTTCCTGGTCGACTACGATGACGCCAAGGACAACATCCTTCTCTTCGACACAAACGGCAAGCAGCTCGAGAAGAGGGAGGATCAGCTGAACTTCTTCATGGAGCTCCGGAAGGCCAAGGTGCGGATCATCGCCCCGGCGATGCCGGCGCTCCTCGCGGTCAATGGCGGCCGCCGCTCGTGCCCTCGCAGCTCGCGAAGGATCTCAAGGGCATGGGCTTCGACATCATCACGTGGACCTTCGAGCGCGCCGACCTGCGCCAGGGCGCATCGAAGGCGGGCTTCTACTTCGACTTCGACCCGACGGGCGCAGCGATCAAGAAGGACAGCGATATGTACAAGGCGCTCGACGTGCTGGCGCGCGAGGTCAAGATTCTCGGGATCTTCTCCGACTGGCCGGCGACCGTCAGCTACTACGCGAGCTGCATGGGCCTGAAATAGCGCAGCCGTACTATCCAAAATTCGCGCCGAGGATCATGCAGCCGCTGGATGGTAGAAGCTCAGCATTCCACCGAGTCGCTGACGTCGACAAATACCGACACCGGCTGCCAAGGACCTCGCCTCACACTGGATCAGTCGATTGCCAAGACCTTGGTGATTGCGCTCAAAGTGATAGTGCATCAAGAATTCGGCGATCGCTCGACGCAATGACTCGTACCCGACGAAAATCATCCGATCCAGGCACTCTTCCTTGATCGAGCGCACGAAGCGCTCAGCATAGGCGTTCAAATCTGGCGATCGGGGCGGCAGTCGGATCACGGCCGTTTTCGACTCCGCAAGCAGGCGTCGGACCTGGGCGGTGTACTTCCGAACCTTTTCGAGGTCGCCAGTGGGCAAAGCGTCCTGGACTTCAGCCAGTGTCTTCCAGTCGGGGCTCGCCGTTGCAACTGCTTGAACGCCCGCTCGATCGGAACAACACTATTCCAGAGGTCCCGCAGGCCGCTGTCTTGGAGCTGCCACGTTGGCGCGCCGGCCATCGGCGGCAATGACTACCAAGTCATGCACGGCCCGACCGGGCTCGAAGTCACCCCCGTCCCACTCCACTGAATACTCTGACGCACGGAATCCATTGCGTACCGCCACCGCGGCTATTAACGCGTCCAACACCGCACCACCTCTTCCCCCTGCGGCCCCCGACGAATTCTAACCGTACCATCTCGCCCGCCGCGGTCCTCTCCTGTCACTCACATGTCACCACCGAGGGGTAGTCTAGGCATCTTCCTCCCCCGCTCCTCGTCGGGGTTGCCCGCCCGGTGCTGCATCGCTGGGCGGGCTTTTCTACGCGCCTCGCGGCCTCGCGCGGCGTTGTAGCTCTCTAAATACCCCCTCGATCAAGCGAAGCGGGCGCCACGGATTGCCGATCGCCTCCTCGCTGATCTTCACCGTCACCCGCCTGCCATCGTTGATTGTGATCTCGAGTTCGTGCGGATCGCCGGCTGCGTCGAACTCGCCACCGTCCCACACCGCCGTGTAGTCGGACGCGCGGAACCCGTGGCGCTCGGCAACGGCGCCAATTAGATCGTCCAGCATCAAGACCCTCCCTCAAGGGCATTGTCTTTGCGGAAGTCGGCAATCGTCTTGAAATCGGGCGTTAGACGACCGGTCAGCCAGATCAGCTCTACATTGCGCTGAGTCTCTCGCTCCAGGCGCCGACTCGATTGAATCCGATTCAAGTGGACAAGGACGACTCGGGCAACTGGTCCAGCCTGACCCAGCGGACGGCCTGAGGCACGAGGTCCCCCTCCAGGCGCTCCCTGGGGGCGGGGTGTCGCAGCAATCGTGGCGTCGCGCTTCCGGCTGGGGTATCGTCGACGTGATCTCGATTGAACCCATGCGGCCCGGACGATAGCCATGAGCCAGCTCAACTCCAAGAAACGGGCGCAGTTGCCGAAGAGCGCCTTCGCGTACGTGGATTCGAAGGGACGGAGGCGCCTGCCGATCAACGATGAGCCACATGTGCGCAACGCGCTGGCGCGCTTCAACCAGGTCGCGTTCGAGGACGACGCGGCCCGAGAGCGGGCGCGCAAGCGGCTCCTCGAGGCCGCCAAGAAGTACGGGATCGTGCCCATCGGCTTCATGACCGGTCAGATGCGGTCTCAGATGAGCGAGGCGGCGGCCGGCCGGCTGGTGATCGAGCTGGGACAGGTCGGCACCCCGGCCGAGCTGGAACGGCGGCTGCGCGCGGCCCTCCGTGATCCCTCGCTCGTGGTCCTTCACTGGTCCGATTCGTCGGACACCTATCTCGACGGCGCCGGTCGACCCGCCGCGCTGCCGGCCGATCGCGAGGGCCGGGGCGTGACGCTCCTCGAGCGCCAGGGTCGTCCGATGACGGCCCTCGTGCATGATCGCGCCGTCCTGGACAATCCGAACCTCGTGAAGACCGTGACGGCAGCGGCCCGGCTGGCGGTCGAGAACGAGCGGCTGCGGGGCCAGGTCGAAGCCCAGGTCAGTGAAGCGCGAACCCTGCCGACCGGCCACGTGACCTTCCTCTCGACCGATATCGAAGGGTCGACGGGCCTCCTCCAGCGACTGGGCGACCGGTACGCCGCCCTCCTCGCCGAGGTCCGCGCCATCATCCGGAGCACCGTGCATCGGACGGGTGGCCGCGAGGTCGACGCGCGCGCGGATGAGTTCTTCGCGGTCTTCGATCGCGCTCCCGCGGCGCTCGAGGCCGCCCTGGCGATCGGCCGGGCTCTGTGGGACGCGCCTGGCCCGACCGCGTCGATGTCAAGGTGCGCGCCGGCATTCACAGCGGGCGTCCCACGCTGACCGACTCCGGCTACGTCGGGCTGGCCGTGCACACCGTCGCTCGGATCTGCGCGGCCGCTCACGGCGGGCAGATCCTGCTCTCCGCCGCGGCCCGGGACGCCGTGGGCCGGTCGCGGCCGACCGGCGTACGCTTTCGGGGCTTGGGTTCGCATCGGTTCCGAGGCTTGCGCGAGCCGCTGGCCGTCTTCCAGGTCGAGGCCGCGGACCTGCCCGCCCGCTTCCCGCCGCTCCGGACCCTCGCCGCGCCCGATGGCGAGACCGACGACCGCCCCTCAGCGAAGCAGCGTGCCAAGCGGTAGCCGGCCGCGCCCCCGATCAGGCAGAACAGAAGTGAGCGGGTCGGGCTGAGCAGCAGCACACCAAGGGCGGCCCAGAGGATCGGGCCGGCGACCAGCGAGCGATCGCTGGTCAGGTTTGCGGACCCCGATATGCCATATGGCCCGACGATCAGGTTTCGCAAAGCGGAATTTCCCGTTCAGGTCAAGTGGGACGATGCTGAGACCTACTTGGTCTCATGCGACGACGAAGGTGCGCCCCAGGCGCTGCCCGATCCGAGGCACCCGTTGTTTGCGTTCGACGTTCAGCAGCCACTGGAGGCTCAAGTCAAACGCGCCGCAGCCGCGCTGGAACAACTCGCCGCTGAGAACGGGAGCGCCAACAAACGGAGGGGCCAACTGGCGTCCCAATATCTAGCGAGCCCAACTTGTAAACGCGGCGCTCCGCCAAGGCGGCCGCCTCCAGGTCCGTGAGCGGTGCGGAAAGGATGTTGGGCGCGATGCCTTCCAGAGAGTCATGAAAGTCCTGGAATCGTCGTGGTCCCTGAAGGAACAGATCGCGAAGGATGAGGATCGTCCAGCGCGCTCCGATCAGGTCGAGCGTTCTTGCCACGGGGTGACTATCGAGGCGGGGCTGGGAAAACGAATTGAAAAAGCATGAACCAGCTCCCGAGGCCGTTCAGACCACCCACCTTCTCCAATCGACTTTGGCTTCGATTGGCGTCGCGCGAACGCCCGCCTAAGAATTCTGTGTAGCCCTAACCAGCGCTGAATACCAAAACCTTTGAACGTCCGATTCTCGGCTGAAAGAGGGCGGTCCTCCACGACCACTTTCCGTAGACAAAGATGTTCGAGTGAAGCCGGATGCCGTGCTCGCGGCACCAGGCTTCGCCTTGCCGACGCAGACTTCGACCGAAGAGACCTTGCAGTCTTTGACTGGCGTGTGCAGACCCATTAGACCGGCGCTTTCTGCATCGCCTGCTGCATTTCTTCCCTGCTCACGTCGCGAATGTGCGTGCCCACCGACCAGTGATGACCGAACGGGTCCTCGAGCTTAGCGTAGCGATCACCCCAGAACATGTCCGCGAGCGGCATGGTGACCTTCGCGCCGGCTTTCACCGCGCGCGCGACGAATTGATCGGCATCTTCCACGTACAGATGGATGGTGACAGGCGAGCCTTTCAGGGACTTCGGCCCCAGCGCGCCCCACTGGGGAGCTTCGTCGCCCAGCATAATCGCCGAATCGCCGACTCGGATCATGGCGTGCATGAGCTTGCCATCCGGACCGGGCAGACGCGCCGCTTCGACGGCGCCGAACGCCTTCTTGTAGAATTCGATCGCATCGGCCGCGCCGGCGCACACCAGGTGCGGGGTGACGGTACGCATTCCTTCGGGGATGGGTTTGACTGACGACATGGCTATCTCCTTGAAAGTTGATGGTTATCGGTTCCGAACGGTGACGAGCGTCGCATCCTATAGTCGTTCGGCTGTGCGACTCGTCAGTTCAGGTCTCTGGTCGGCCGCACTTCTATGCATCCCAGGCGTGCGCCTAGCAACCTCAATGCGAGCTCAATCACTTCGTCGCGGTCTTTCGGTGCGAATAGAAAGAACCCCCGAACAGCTCCTTCGTTTCAGCAAACGGACCATCAGTAGCGGAGACGGCGCCGGTGCGTACTCTGACTGTCACGGCGGTCTCAACCAACTGCAGCGCCTGTGCGGCAGTCAACCGGCCTTCTTTTGCGAGCTCTTCGTTGTAAGCCAAGACCACCCTCACTATGGCGTCCAATTGGCTCTTGGACACCGCCTTCAGAGCCTTTTCATCTTCGTAACACAAGCAGGGATACTTCATGGATTTCTCCGCGGTTCTCCGTGCTGGGGACGATGTGCACCTCAAATGGCCCGGCACCTGGTTGATTCGCATCACGCGATATTCGTGAACATTCCTCTGCTGCGCGACATTAGGCTAGAAGGTACTTGCTGACTTCTTGGAACGTTCTTGATTCGCTGGCACCCCGGAGCGGAGCTCTTTCCGCTGCGAGCGGCCGAAGGTCGGGTCCCAAGTGGGCACTGCATCGTGAACGACTAGAGGAGCCGAAGTTTCAGATGAAACTGGTCCGCTAACCTATTAATCCACCTGATCGAGGTCAAGTTGCGATCCATTTCTAGACTTTACTGAGCGCTTCGCCCTCCTGGGTTCTCAGACAGCAAGGGCACGATCGATCAAAGGCACCAGTGCCTCAATCCCTGCTTGCAGAAGTCGCTCTCGCACCGCGGCTAGCTCGGCTACGACAGCTGGTGTACGCCCGTCGCGCGCCAAAGCGACCAGCGTTGTCGCACGTGAGACCACCAGTGTCGAAAAGGCCAGCGGCTCCGACTGGACGAACGACTCCAGTGCATTAGCAAAGCGAAGCGCCTCGTCCCAGCTCTCGTGCTCAATCGAGATGTCGATCGCTTCCCGATAGAACAACAAAGCTCCTATCCCAAAAGAGCCAGTCGACAACATCACCTCGCCTTCGCTCAGCAGCTGCTGGCGCTCACCGGGGTCTCTAGCTACGAAGGCCTTTGCTGCCAGAAGCCGAGGCCCGAGAAACAGCATTCCAATCTGACTACCGAGCTCGTAAGCCTCCTCGGTTAGCGCGCGCGCTTCATCCAAACGCCCTTGGGCGCGACGGCAGGCGGCCATTAGCAGGTAATTGGTCGCAAGGTAGCGACGGGCTCCCGCCTGGCGCGCGACACCAATCGCTTGCTCGAGCCAGGGCGCGGCCTCGTCATAGGCACCTTTGAACAGCACCAATGCAAACGCGATTGACTCCAGCGTCATCACCTCGGCCTGCGCTAGGCCGATACGCCTGGCGAGCGCGATGGCGCTGTGAATCTCCTGCAGCGCCGCGCGCACTTCGCCATTCATCGAAAGGCAATGGCCCACCATGCACAAGTTCGGGATTTCCGCACGCACCAGTCCTAGCTGCCGGCACAGTTGAATACAGCGCCGGAAGTGGCCGAGTGCCGTGATCATGCGTCCCTCTGCATAGCAGTGGTCGCCGAGCCCGCTCCAGGCAAGTGCCTCACGTTCCACATCGTGCACCTGCAGCGCGTATTCCAGCGCTCGTTGATGTTCGACGCCGCAGGCAGCGACCTCGCCTTGTGCGAAGTGAAGGTTGCCGCGCATGTTGTGGATGCGGGAACACGTGCTCCACATCTTCTCTCTCAGAGCAATTGGCAGAGCCTGATCCAGCGCCTCCATGGCTACGGCGACGGCACCGGTAATGCGATGACCTGTAGCGAGATCTATCAAGGCGCGGCACCGCTGCTCGTCGTTTCGTGTTTCCTTCAACGCTTGCTCGAACGCATCGATGGCATCGTGCGTGCGTGCCATCTCACGCAGCAGGTCTCCGCGCAGCAATCCCAGCTCGCAACGAAGCTCACTGCTCTCGGCAAGCTTCCAACCCCGATCTGCCAAGCGGAGCGCCACATCATAATGAAACGAATCTGCTTCGAGTTTGCCAGCGACCAGGTATGCCTGTGCCGCTGCCGGATCCTGTGCGCGATCCAAATGTTGCGCGTATAGCGTCGGTTCCTGTCCGCGGTAAAACTCGGCCGCGTGGCCATGAAACAGGCGTTTGCGGCTGTTCAGGAGCGATGAGTAGACCCCTTCCTGGATCAGCGCATGTGCAAACAGATACGCACCTCCAGAGTCGGAGCGCACTAGATCCGCAGCGACCAGCGCGTCGCAGCGGTAGTTGTCGTTCCCAATCACAACACGCAGCGCATCGAGTAAGAAACGTTTGCCGAGTACCGATGCGACCTGCAAAGCAAGTTTCTCGTTGGGCGGTAGCCGATCCAATCTCGCCAGGACCAGGCTCTGCACGGTGGGCGGAACGATATCGCCGCCACTCTCTCGCGCGTTGCGCAGCAGCTGCTCAAGGAACAGCGGGTTGCCTTCGGCGCGCTCGATGCACTCAAGAGCAAAGCGGTTGGAGGTCTCGACAACGCCTCCCGCGAGCACGCGCGCTTCTTCAGCGCGCAAGGGGCCGAGGTCGATCGTCAGAAGCGGCGTGCCCTGAGTCGCAGCCCGCCAGCCTCGGTCTAGCGGGTCGCCTTCTAGGCGTGTGGTCATGAGGAGAATCAATGGACATGCTTGCGCAGCCGCGCCCAGGGCCGCGAGACAGTCGAGCAACAGGGGCGACGCCCAGTGAATGTCTTCGAACACGAATATGCGCGGCTGGTTGTTGGCAACACCCGCGGCAAGATCGGCGACCGCTTGGGCCGCGCGGCGCCTGCGGATGGCATCATCCATCGCATCGAAGATGGATTGCTGTTCCTCGCGCTGCTCCAGACCCAGCAAGTCGCAAACCAGAACTTCGTGCTCCGCTTCTATAAGCTTAGTCTTTAGTGCGCGCGCGAGCTCCGCGCGCTTGATGGGATCCGGTGCGCCGACGGGGAGCCCGAGCATAGCTGCGACAGTCGTCGGTAGAGGCTCCTGGGTCTTCGCAACGCCAAAGTCGAGGACACGCGCGATATGACAGGTGAACCCCTGCGTTTCGGCGCACCGGAGCATCTCTTCGACCAGCCGAGACTTGCCAATACCAGGATCGCCTCGAATAGCCACGGCGACACCGCTCCGCGACTCGCGTGTGCTATCGAGCACCCCCATGAGCTGTCGGAGCTCCGCTTGCCGACCTACGAACGGCAAGCGATCGGTCACACCATGCCGCAATGCTCGCACCCCGTAGACGCGAACAGGCGCTTCGAAGCCCTTGACCGACCTTTCGCCCAGGTTTGTAGTAGCGACGAGGCTCGCTACCGTTTCATAGGTTGATTGCGACAGCACAGTGTCGCCCGCGTTTGCGAGCGCATTCAGCCGCGCGGCGAGATTGACGGTGTCGCCGGTAACCGTGTACTTGGGCGTTGCCCCGCCCGACAATACGGCTGCCACCACCTCACCGCTGGCAATACCGATATGCAAGGCGAGCGGGCGTCCATCTGGAGCGCTAACCTGTGCCCCCTCGGCGTGCATTTCGAGAGCAGCGCGCACCGCGCGTTCTGGGTCGTTGCCGTGGGCAACCGGGGCGCCGAACACCGCGAGCAGGCCGTCACCTGCATGATCGATTACGCTGCCACCGTATGTCGCCACCGTGCGGTCGGTCACCGCGTAGAAGCGGTTCAGCAGCGTCTGTACCTGCTCGGCATCTAAGCTCGCGCACAGCTGCGTGTAGTCCGAGATGTCGGCGAAGAGGATAGTCGCCTGGCGGCGTTCGCCGTCTGCCGTGCTCGGGTCTGGCGCAGACGCTGAGGCCGTTGGGTCTACCGGGTGAGCGCACTGCGGACAGAACTTTGCGCTGTCAGGTAATGCGCTGCCGCAGTTGACGCAGGCACGCAGCAACGGAGCGGCACATTCTTGGCAGAACTTAGCCGTCGGAAGATTCTCGTGCCGACAGCGGGGGCATTTCATTGGCGGTCAACGCCTGAGCCCCCAGACTAGCGTAGGCGACCAGCAGGGTCAAGGCGTGACCGACGCCCCAGCGCGCGAGCGGCGTGCCATGCGTCAACGGGCCTCTTGATGGCTCCTGCTGGGCCCCCGCCCTGCAGCCGACCTTCAGTTGCCAGCGCTCCGGTAGGGTCGAGGACTGGCGCGCCGACGGTAGGCTCCGGTGCGTACCCACAGCTTTCGCCGTGGCCCGCAGTCCGGCTGCCGTGGTCACGTTTCCAGCCCCCGCCACTTCGTACGTAGCGTGCGAGTTTCCCGCACTACGCTCACCTGCTTGCTTCGCACCACGGGTTATCAGACCTATCCAACCGAGAGGGCTTTGCTCCTTGAGGCCTCGGTTTGCCGAAACCCTCAGTAGCTCTGCACGACCGCCATGATGTTGCCGTCTGGATCCCTGAACCAGGCGGCCTTCGCGCCGCCCCCGGTCACGATGCCGTCCTTGGTCCCTTCGTATTCCTCGAACCTCACGCCGCGGGCCTTCAACTCGGCCACTTCGCGCTCGATGTCATCCACCTCCCAGAACCCCTGGCTCGCCTTAGACGTGCCGGCGTTGGGCGTCAGGTACAGGAAACACGAGGTGCCCCCGCCGAACTCGTAGACGACCCCAGCCTCGGCCTCACGCTTGGGCGTAAACCCGAGCTTTTGCTCGTAGAACTGCCTCGCGCGGGCGACGTCCTTCACCGGTATGTACGCGTGCATGGGGAAGTTCTGCAGCATTGCCGTATCTCCTCAAGAGTTGAGAGTATCGATCCCCGCCAGCGGCGGAGGCACCCTGTAGCCGATCGGCCGCTGGCCGAATCGACATCGTCCGTCAACTTCTTGCCTCGGCAAGTTGCCTGCGCCGGTACAAATAGAGGGACAGCGCGACCAACGTCCCACCAGGCAGGACGACTTCGGCGACGACGTACGGGCCGATCCTTGGCAACCACCGCCGCAAGATCTCCAAACCGACCATGACGATTTCCATTTTCGGCTCCTGATTCCCTCTGACGCCCGCACTCCGGGCCTTCACTGCATAGTCGAACGGGGGAGATCGATTTCGACAGACCGGCCACGCCGCCCTTTTGGGTCACCTCTCTTGCGGCGTGGCATCCGTGAGCTGCTCACCATGGGCGAGGCGCTCGCATTCGCCAGCTGGCCCGCCTTCCTGGTTGTGCTCGCCGGAATTGTTCCAACGTTCGTGTGGCGCGCCTCCGCAGAAGAGAAGCTGCTCACTGCTACCTTTGGCGAGCGCTACGCCCGCTACCGAAAGCAAAGCAAGATGATCATTCCGCGACTTTTCTGAACCCTGCGCAACGACGCCTGTTGCTTCGCGACTTCCCCCAGGCTCGTTTTCGTAGCGTCTGTGCGCAGACGCAGCGCTGCGAAGGATGACTCGACAGGGTGCTACGTCCGCCATCGCTTGGGACCGGTCATCCCCGACGTGGTTTTCTGAGCGCACGAATGGCAGGTCATGGCCGCTTCTGCCTGACCCACCACGGTCACTCGGCGCGGTTGGCGCCGTTGCCCCGGCTGCTCTCCTCGACCGCGCGCGTGTGGGTGGACTGGGCGGTGTCGCGGGCTCCGCCAGCGGATCGGCACGGCGTGACCCGCCGCTAGGGCTTTCCGGCGACGTAGCTCCCGGCCATGACGAGCCACTGCACTTCCATGTCCCCGTCGATGTACTGCGCGCTGTCGGAGACGAACTGCCGCACGTAGGGCTGCTCGAAGTGCTCGCGCAGGGCCTTCACCTCGCGCCAGGCTTCGTAGATCACGAACAGGTCGCGATCGAAGCGGTCGCGGTGAATGTGAAACTGCAGCGCGCCTGGCTCGGCGCGGGTGCGCTCGAGATCGGCCAGCATGCGCTTCTCGTAGGCGTCGGCGCGGCCAGCCTTGGCGCGATGGCGGGCGATGACGCAGTACGGGCTCGTCTCGTCGAGGGCCGGGTCCGGAAGCTTGGGCAGCACGATGGGCACGCGGATCGCCCTCAGGATGGGTTCACTTGATGCGTGTGTACACGGTGCGCAGCGCGAGCTGCTCCTTCCCGCCCGGCGGCGTGAAGTACAGTTCGAAGACATGCCGGTCGTCGCTTTCGATGCGGATCACCGTGCGCTGCACGACGGGCATTCCAACGGTGCGCTCGCTCACCACGCCCTGATCGGTAAAGACGCCGGTCAGCTCGATCGGCAGCCGCGCGCCCGAGCCCGGCGGGGAGAAGTAGATCATCATCGGCACACGCGGAGCGATGGTGACCCACTCGTAGCGGCGGTCGATGTTGCTGTAGCCGAGCCAGCCCCGGCGCCAGTACGGTTCCCCGTGGATGGTCCCCTCGGTCGTGTCCTCGATGTACTGTCCGTCGGCCACCCAGCCCCGGGTGGTGCGGAGGTCGCGCGAGATGATGGGCGGCAGATCCGGGCCGCGGCCCATGGTCGCGTAGACAGCCTGCTCCACGCGCCATGCGCCGACGAGCGGCGCCAGCGCGGCGTGCGCTTCGCCGGGAATGCCCCGCTTCACCCACACCGGAGGGTCTTGCTGCGCCAGGGCGGGCAGTGCGAGAGCGCACGCCGCAACGGCCAGCATCACGGCTCTGAAGATTCGCGTCGATTCGATCATCGGCTCATTCTGTATACTCGGAGCCGAACATTCCATGTTAGTTTGTCTGGAATGCTTGGCCATTCGTCCGGTGATCGATCGGCTTCGGACCCCCTGAGCGAGGTGCTCCAGGACCTGAGGCTCTCGCGGGTGTCCTACGGCCGCTGCGAGCTGCGCCGGCCTTGGGGAATCGACTTTCCGCCGCAGGGTCCGGCGCGCTTTCATTTCGTCGCCGCCGGCGAGTGCTGGCTGCGAGGCCCGGAGCCCGGCTGGACGCAGCTCCGCGCAGGCGATGTCGCGCTGCTTCCCCGCGGCACCGGGCACGCGCTCGCTGGCGCGCCGGGCGATCAGACCCAGCCGCTCGCCGCGTTTCCGCTCGAGGAGATCGGCGATGATACCTACCGGCTGAGCGCGGGCGGCGACGGGGCGCGGGCGCTCCTCTGCTGTGGCAGTGTCAGCTTCGACGAGCCGGCCATCCATCCGCTGCTCGAGCTCATGCCCACCGCGCTCATCGTACGCGGCGCCGCGGGCGGCGACACAGCGCTGCCGGTGCTGCTCGAGACCATGGCCGACGAGGTGATCTCCCAGCGCGTCGGCTCCGCCACGGTGCTGACCCGCCTCGCCGACGCGGTCATCGCGCGTATCGTGCGCGCCTGGGTGGAAGCGCGCAGCGGCGACGCCAGTGGATGGCTGGCGGCGGTCCGCGATCCCAAGATCGGCCGCGCGCTCGCCGCGATCCACCGGCGCCCGGCCCATCCTTGGACGGTCGAGGCGCTCGCCGACATCGCCGGCCTCTCGCGCTCAGTGCTCTCCGAGCGCTTCGCTTCGCTGCTTGGCGTTCCGGTCGCGCGCTACGTGGCGCAATGGCGCATGCACCTCGCGAGCGAGTGGTTGCGCGCCGACCGGCTCAGGGTGGCGCAGGTCGCCCAGCGGCTCGGCTACGAGTCGGAGGCCTCGTTCAGCCGGGCGTTCAAGCGGCTGATGGGGGTCGCGCCGAGCGCGCTGCGGCGCCCCGCCGCTTCGGCGGGAACCACTTCGTCGAAGGTGGCTAGCGAGAGGCAGGCGCCCTCGTAGCGGCCCTCGCCTACGCCGAGGGACGGCTTTGTTGCGGCGCAGCTATCCGGATCTGCTGGTTGGGATCCTCCGCTGGGTCCGGGTTCATGACCTGGTCCACCACGAAGCGCTGAACCCAATTCCCATCCTGAACCGCGGCCGGTTTTCTCAGATACGTCAATGAGCCGGCGTCATAGTAAGCATCGTCCGGGTGCTCGTCCGTTAGCTTGATGGCGAAAAGTGTTCGTTTTGCCGGTCTGCTTGCGCCGACGATCTTTCCTAGAGCTGAAATAGGAAAGGATCCGGCTCATTGCGGGCTCCGGTGGAGGGAAACCGATGTTAGTGAGTAAAGGACGTGGAGGTGAAAAGGGGCCGACGGATGCGAAAGCGTGCGTTTCCGGAACGCCCGCTTGTCGCCACGGGCAAGCGCCAGCCCGCACCTCTTGGACTCCCTATTCCCACTATCGTGTTGGACTTTCAGCAGCCCGTGGGCCAGCTCTTCCGGGACACAAAGCGTGTCCGTGAAGTTCGGTACTTCCGTCGACCTTAAAAGGTTCGGTGTGGCAAAATGCAACTAAGCAACGCTGGCGCTAACCTTTTTTTGTAGTGTATGGCGGGCTAAGCCGCCATCGACTTGACGTATGGCGTCGTAATACGCACCCCGCGCCAAGGATCGTCAATAGCCGGTTGTCATTCGGAAAGCTCACCGCGTTGCCCGTCGAGGCCTTGCTAGCCGTCGCGTCACCGACCGCAAGGCAGTTGCGGACCGAGTCCAGCGCGAACCCGAATGCAGACTTTGCGTATGGTGGACGCATTACAAGGCTGGCGGGCGATGAACACCGCGTGCTGCGGCTTCTTTTCCTATCCCAGCGAGCGCGGTCTGCGGCTGATTCCTGAGGCATTTGTGGTCAACAGCCGATTGCGCCAACCGATTGCCTCGTTACGACATCCTGAAGCATGGGTCCCTCCACGCTGGCGTCCTGGGCGCTGTTGATCGCGCGTGCGTTGATGGAACGTGGCATCGACGCGGAGGCGCTGTTTCGCCGGGCCAACATGCCGTCCGCTCAATTGCGCGACGCCAATGCGCGCTATCCGTTGGAAGCAATGCAGCAGCTATGGAGCCTCACCGTCGAAGCAACGCGCGATCCGTGCTTCGGGCTAGAGGTCGGACGGTTGTGGCACCCGACGTCGTTCCATGCTCTCGGGTACGCTGCACTGGCGAGCGCTTCTCTGCGTGAGGCGCTCACGTACGTGGTGCGCTACAGCCGCATTGTCACGACGGGCGCGATGCTCGACCTCATCGATCGCGGCGCGGAAGTCAAGCTAATGCTCGCGAGCCGCCCGCCGGGGCTCTCCGCGCAATTGACGCCAGTCCCCGTGCAGGCTGGGCTTGTAGCCATCGCCACGTTGTGCAGGGTGGCACGCGGCGGACCCATCCAGCTACGACGCGTGACCTTTGGCGATGATGATGGCGGGTGTCGCGCGCGGCTGGAAAGCTTCTTCGGGTCGCCCCGTGCTATTCAAGGCGAAGGACAATGCGATGGTATTCCGCGCGCACGATCTCAACGCGCCGCTGCCAACGGTCAACCCCGAGCTGGGTGCGAATCAACCGCCAGCTGCTGGCAGACTATCTCGCCGGCCTAGAATCGGGCGAGCTCGCGGTGCGCGTGCGGGCCCAGATTACACGCTTGTTGCCTTCCGGCGAAGCGGGACAGGTGGCCGTCGCTCGCGCGCTCAGCCTGAGCCCGCGCAGCTTGCAGCGCAAGCTCAAGTTCGAGGGGGTCAGCTTTCGCTCGGCTGCTGGACGAGACGCGCAGGGAACTCGCGGGGCAGTATTTCAAGGACTCCACCTTGTCGGCCGGGGAAGTCGCTTATCTGCTCGGTTTGTCAGAGACCAGCAGCCTTTCTCGTGCGATGCGGCGGTGGAGAGGGCCTGTCAGGGTCTAGTCCCCCCTGGTGTATGACGTGGAGACAGCGCTGGTCCGAGGAAGGCACATGTTGCGCGGCGAGATATGCGCGGGCCGCGTCGGCGGCAACATACGGTTCTGGGCCCCAGACGTAAGCGCATTATCCTAAGACATTGATTTACTGGAGGCGGGGGTCGGAATCGAACCGGCGTACACGGCTTTGCAGGCCGTGCAATGTTTCGGCTGGTCAATAGGATACGTTGGAACCCCACTCAGTTTGCCACGCCAACTCGTCGAATGACGTGGAAACCGCAGCCCAGCGCGGAATCAGAAGCCTTCTGCTACTGTGACCCGGGTTCGAATCCCGACGGGGAGCTCCAGGGCGGGGAGCGGCTGCTGCGCTATTGCTGGCTCTTGGAGTCAGACGTCAAGCAGCTTTCGGCCCCAAGTAACCCGACGTGCGCCCGCCAAGGCCGCTCGCCGTCAGCGCCCGCTCAGGAAGGTCGCCAGGATCCGGCGCACCACGGCGGCGGACGTGAGGAGCTGCCACTCCACACCGGCCTCGAGCTGCGGGGTCGCGGCCGCCACTTCCGCGTGCTCCCGCAGCGCGCGCTGGAGCCCCTCGCCAACGAGGCTCCACATCCACTCGCGCGCTGCCTGCGGCGGCGCTGAGCGAGCGCCCCGCTCCGCTCGAGCGCCTCCCGCTGCGCGAGCACGGTGCACCACAGCTCGTCGACGCTGCGTGCGCTCAGCGTCTACGTGACCGCGTGTCTACGCAAACGAGTTCGAGTATCATTAGGTTGAGCTTACCTAGCGGTTGCGAGAATCCCACCATGGAAATCCCCACAGCTTCTTCTAGCGCTAGCTATCGCTACATCGTTCGTCACGCGGGTATACGCGGCGGGCATGCTCTCGTCGAAGGCACTCGCATTGGTGTCCACGACGTGATCGGGCTGCTCCAGAACGGCGAGACGGTGGACACCATCGTGGATCGATGCTTCCCCGGGATTACCCGCGCTCAGGTGTATGAATGCCTTGCCTACTACGAAGACCATCGGGGTGAGATAGACGTGCTGGTAGCTCAGACAGATGGCCTCAGGCATGCCGTGGACTTCCTGCGGATCACGACGTCCCCGACGACGTGGTCTATTCGCTGCTGGCGCTCGGCCATGACGTTCATAAGCTACGCGACGTTCTGCCCGCAACCACCGCCGACGAGGAAGTGCTGCGTACGGCGTCGGAACGCAACAGCATATTGATTACCTGTAATCGTGATGATTTTCTGGGAATTGCGGGGCAGATACCTCACGCTGGCATCATAATACTTGTCCGACGCAGGTCGCGAGCGTTGGAGCGGGCTGCACTCGTTCAGCTTCTCGACAGCGCGGGAGAAGCCGGGTATTCGCGGCAATATCAATTTCGCCTGACATCGGCATCCTTCCCGTACTGGAGATCCAGACCGAGTAGCGAATCTCGTCACCGGGTTTTGCAGGGACTGGCATGCTTCTGCGCCGTGCTGGTGTACCATTCTGGCCTGGAGCACTCCCGGACACCACCGGCAAACCAGTGACACGCAAGGGGGCCAGGTGGTCGCGTCCCGACTCCCCGGTGGCCTACCAATGGTACGTTCGCGGCCATCATCGGCCCCGCCGCCGCCCGAATGTGACCCCGTTGCACCTCATACTGCTCCTGGTTCTGCTCGCAGCCCTGATCGGCTTCGTCGAGCTGGGTTTGCTGACGCTGGCGTTCGCGAAACTCGGTTTGTCGGCGCGCTCGGCTTACCTGCTGCTCATGACCACGCTCCCGGCGGCAGCTTCCTCAACCTGCCTCTATTCCGGATCAACGCCGCGCCGTCAGGCGCCGCGGCGGTGCCGCCGCAGTTCCGCAACTTCCTGCGCCTGCCGATGAAGCTGATGCCGGGCAAGATCGTCATCGCGGTCAACGTGGGCGGCTGCGTGGTGCCACTGGCGTTCTGCATATATCTGCTGAAGAACTATCAGCTCGACCC
>CAWHCG010000040.1:0-47832 GCA_963827575.1 uncultured beta proteobacterium | reverse complement strand
ATCGAGCCGACATAGGTGCTGCGCGGCGGCACCACGTCACGTCCCTCCGGATAGAGCACCTCGATCGCGGGCACGTCTTCGCTGAGCGCCGAGCCGAACGCGCCCACACAATGCTCCAGCAGACGGATCTGCCCGGCGAACAACGGGCTGGCCGCGCTCAGCGCCTGCTTGATCGCCTGCACCGGCTCCAGCGACTGCGGTCCGTGCAGCACCTGGTAGCCGTCGCCGGCTGCCGCGATGAGGCCGTCTTCCCGCAGCATGGACAGGAAATAGTCGAGGTACTTCTCAGAACCGCGCCGTAGCGCGCAGGCCTCCGCCCCAGCTCGCTGCGCTGGAAGCGACCGCCCGGAACCAGCGGCATGCGCTCGTGGGATATGGGCCGCGACGAGCGCGGTGCACAGCCGGTCCATGAGCGCATGGCAAGGCTCGTGGTCGTCCAGCCCGTACTGCGCGAGGTAGCGCTGCTGAGTCCCGTGCAGATAGCCACCCAGCTCGGCGCTGTCCGCCGCAAGCGCCGCCGGCGCGCCGGCCGGTTCCGGCAACCGGTAAGCCAGTGGAACCACGCGCGCGCCGCTCACCTCCTGTACGCGCGCGGCAAGCGCTTCGATGGGATAGCGTTCTGGCGCCATCAGCCCCAGGGTTGCGCCGCGGAACGGGGCCCCTGGCGAGGCCCCCAAGGCCAGCGCCGGGAACGGGCGGTAGACCCAGCGCCGTTTTCCCTCGTAGGCCGCCAGATGGGTGCTCAAGTAGGCATCGTGGATCTCTCTTTCGAGCAGCTCCACGAGCGCGCGCGGCTCGGCCGCCTGGTCCAGGCGGACGCAGCGCAGGTCCAGCTCGGGACAACTGCCCCGCATGCCACGCACCAGCCCATCGACTTCGATCTCCTCGGGCAGGCGAGGCGGGAACGCCACGCGATGGGATGCGGGGCCAAGAGACAACGGAACAGCTGGCCGGGACACTCGTCCCGAAGGCAGAGCGCCAATCGCAGCAGGCGGTTCTCCAGCTCGGAAGCCAGCGCGCCCGCAGCGTCCCCTGCGATCCACACGATGAGCTCGGGCACGCCGTCGGCGCCCTTGAGCGAGCGGATCAGGCGGCGGTAGTCCGACACGCGGTCGAGATCCATCCGATAGTCCGCCCTGCGCTTGCGCCCGAAGGTATCGGCTGCGCGGACGTTGGCTACCCGCAGCCCGCTGACCTGCGCCAGCGCGCCGCTCAGCTTGCGGTTGCGGCCGAACACCAGGCAGGGCTGCACGGCAAAGGAGTCCTCGGCCGCAGGCAGCAGCGCCGTCTGCCAGCCGAGCGCCTGAGGCCCGATCGACGCCTGCGCTTTCGACGCGGCGGGGGCGGGAGCGTCATCGAGCAGGCTGTACACGTCGCCGCGGCCGATGGGAAAGCGGCGCTGTTCGAACGGGTACTCCGGCAAGGCGACTTTCGAGCGCGTCTCGAACCGATAGTAGCGCTGCCAGTCGGGCGTCGCACCGAAGCCCCAGAGATCGCCCAGCCCCCGGGCGAGCTGCTGAACGTCATCCGTGGCGCTCTTCGCGTGCCGCACCATGGAGGCGATGCCCACCGAAGCGTCCGCAGCGCTGTTGCGCACGAAGGTGCCCAGCACCGCGCCCGGCCCGAGCTCCACGAACACGATGCCTTTGTCCTGGAGGATGCGGCGCGCCCCGTCGGCGAAGCGCACGGTTGCGCGCAGATGGCTTGCGTAGTAACCCGGGTCCTGCGCCTGGTCCGGCTCGATCCAAGTCCCGGTGAGGTTCGAAACATAAGGAATGCCAGGGGCCTGCAGCGTCATATCGCACAGCGCGCGGCGCAGCGGCTCCATGACCGGTTCCATCGCCGCGGAGTGAAACGCGTGCGAGGTGTGCGGGGCGTCGCGGCGATGCCGCGCGCCTGCAAAATCCGTTCGAACGCATCGATCGAATCGGTGGGGCCCGAGACTGTGCAGTGCCCCGGTGCGTTGACGGCTGCCAGATCGATGCCCTCGGGCAGCAGCGCGGCCCACCTCGTCCTCGGGCGCCGCCACCGCCAGCATGGATCCGCCGGGCAGCGCTTGCATCAAGCGACCGCGCAGGATCACCAGCTCCAAAGCCTGCTCGGGCGCGAGCACGCCCGCCACGCAAGCCGCGACGTATTCGCCGAGGCTGTGCCCCAGCATGGCCGAGGGCACGACGCCCCAGTCCATCAGCAGGCGTGCCATCGCGTACTCGAGCCACGAACAGGCAGGGTTGCGCGAGCTCGGTACGCTCGATGCGCTGCGCATCGCCCGCCTCGGGGTCCAACAGCAGGCGGCGCACCTCGGGCCGCCCGAGGCGTTCGCAGATCGCCAGACAGCCCTCCATCTCTTGCTTGAAGACGGGCTCGGTCAAGTACAGACCGCGGCCCATCCCCGCGTACTGGGTGCCTTGTCCTGAGAAGAGGAATGCCACCCGCGGGTGCGCCGGGACCTGGTAGAAGCGGCGAGGCCGAGCGCTGCTGTCGCCGGAAGAGCCGCGCAGCGCAGCCAGCAGATCCGCGGTAGTGCGATAGGCTGTGACCGCGCGAGCAGCGAGGTTGCGCCGGCCGATCTGCAAAGAATAGGCGACATCGGCGGGATCGAGCTGCGGCTCACGTTCGAGCCGCTGCGCCAGCGCCATCTCCAGTCTGCCCAGGGCCGCCTCGTCGCGCGCCGACAGGCACAACAGCTTCCACTCCCGCCCCGGGCGCGACGGCTCAGGGGCCGGCGCTTCCTCGAGCACGACGTGCACGTTGGTGCCGCCGATGCCGAACGAGCTGACACCTGCGCGGCGGGGCAGCTCGCCGTCCGTACCCCCGGCGGCCGGCCGGCGCGTCCACGGCGTGGCTTCAGTCACGATGTGAAACGGGCTGCGCGACAGATCGATCGCCGGATTGATTTCGCGGAAATTGATGCTGGGAGGGATGACCTGCCGGTCCAGCGCGAGAGCGGTCTTGATGAAGGACGAGATGCCGGCCGCGGTGTCGAGGTGGCCGATGTTGGACTTGAGCGAGCCCAGACCGCAGAAGCCCGCTTGATCGGTGCGGAACGCTTTCTTCAGCCCTTCGACCTCGACCGGATCGCCAAGCGCCGTTCCGGTGCCGTGCGCCTCGACGTAGGCGATGCTGCCCGGCTCGACATCGGCCATGTGCAGCGCGCGCCGGATCACCTCGGCCTGGCCTTCGACGCTGGGAGCGGTGTATCCGACCTTGCGGTTGCCGTCGTTGTTGGCCGCGGTGCCGCGGATGACGGCATAGATGCGGTCCCGATCGCGGATCGCTTCCTCCAGCGGCTTCAGCACGACGGCCCCCATGCCGTTGCCCTCGACCGTGCCGTTGGCGTCCGCCGAGAAGGGCCGGCAGGCGCCGTCGGCGGACTTGATCATGCCGTCTTCGTACAAATAGCCGTTCCGGTGCGGCAGGGTGAGTCCGCTGCCGGCGCCACGGCAATCGAGCAGGCGCCCGTCAGCAGGCTGCGGCAAGCCGCGTCGATCGCGTACAGCGAGGTGGAGCAGGCGCAATGCAGGGTCACGCAGGGGCCGCACAGGTTGAGTCTGTGGGCGATGCGCGTGGCCACGAAATCCTTGTCGTTCAGCTGAATCGTGGCGAACTGCGCGGCGCTGCCCTCCTTTGCTTCCAGCAGGGTGGAAAGTTCCCAGGCGAAGTTACCGGAGGCGCCGGCAAACAGCCCGATCGAGCCCTTGTAGCGCTCGGACGCATAGCCGGCGTCCTCGAGCGCGTGATAGACGCCCTGGTGCAGCGCGCGGACCTGCGGGTCCATGACCGCCGCATCGCGCGGGGTGTATTCGAAGAAGTCGGCGTCGAAGTACTCGAGGTCCGGGAACAGCCCTTTCGCTTTAACGAAGTTGTTCTGGCGCATGAGCGCCGGGTGCACGCCGGCCGCACGCAGCTCGTCGTCGCTCAGGGACGAAATCGAGTCCTTGCCGCCGATGAGGTTGGCCCAGAACTCTTCCAGGTTAGTGGCGCCGGGGAAGCGCCCGGCCATGCCGATGACGGCGATTTCCAGCCCGTTGCGGGTCGTTTGCACGTTCATGCCTGCTCCAGCGCGCCCATCAGCCTTCTGGTCTTGAGCAGCGCCTGTCTGGCCTGCTTCAGCTCGGCGGCTTCCTGCTCCAGCCTGGCCTGCTCCGCGCCCGTATCCGCACCGACCAGCTCGGCCAGACGCGCAACGTTGGTGTACTCGAACAGCGCGGTGAGCGGGATGTCCTGGGTGAACGCCTGCTTCAGGCGGTTGTGGATAGTGATCAAGTTGAGCGAGTTGGCGCCGACTTCGAAGAAGTTGTCGTGGATGCCGAAATCCTGGATGCCGAGCACCTCGCGCACGATCGCCGCGATGCGCAGCTCGGTGGCGCTTCTCGGCTCCTCGGCAGGGGTGCGCTCTCCGGAGGCCGAATTCTCGAGTGTCGGCAGTGCGTTGCGGTCCACCTTGCCGTTGACCGTCAGCGGCATGCGCTCCAGGCGCAGCCAGAACGCCGGCACCATGTAGCTCGGCAGGCGCGCAGCGAGTCCGGCGCGCAGCTCCCGAACCGAAAGCTGCTCGTCGCTCACGTAGAACGCGTGCAACTGCTTGCCGCCGGTGCCCTCGCGCACCAGCACGACCGCCTCCTTGACGCCCGGCAAGGTGCACAGGGCGCGCTCGATCTCTCCCAGCTCGACACGGAAGCCGCGTATCTTCACCTGGAAGTCGTTGCGCCCCAGCAGGTCGATGCTGCCGTCGGGCAGCCAGCGCGCGATGTCACCGGTCCGGTACAGTCTGCCGCCCGCCTTGAACGGATCCGGCAGAAACTTCTGCGCGGTCAGCTCGGCACGCTTGAGGTAGCCAAGCGCCACGCCGTCGCCACCCACGCACAGCTCGCCGTAGGCGCCCGGCGGCAGGAGATTGAGGTCGGCGTCCACGACATAGGCGGTGGAGTTGGCGATCGGGCGGCCGATGGGAATCCTGGTCGCATACGGCCGCTCGATCGGGAAGGTCGTCGAGAACGTGGTGTTCTCGGTCGGCCCGTAGCCGTTGATCAGCTTGACGTTCGGGTTGGCCGCACGCGCCTGCTCGACATGCCGCAGCGACAGCACGTCGCCGCCGATCAGCAGATAGCGCAGAGGCCCGAACATCTCCGGGTCGGCTTCGCAGAGCTGGTTGAACAGCGCGCAGGTGAGCCATAGTATGGTGATCTCCTGCGCGCGGAGCAGCGTTTTGAGCTTGACCGGGTCGAGGAGGTCGGTCTCGTCGGCGAGACAGAGCTGCGCGCCATGCAGCAGCGCGCCCCAGATCTCGAAGGTGCTGGCGTCGAACGCCGGTGCCCCGGTCTGCAGGATGCGGTGCTCCGGGCCGAACGCGACGTAGTCGGTGTTGTGTACCAGGCGCACGATGTTTCGGTGGCTTACCGCGCAGCCTTTCGGCTGACCGGTGGACCCGGAGGTGTACATGACGTAGGCCGGCGCCTGCGGGTCGGCGGCAAGCGGCAGGGCCGCTGGTCGCAGGCCGTGGGTTTCGCCGATCTCGTCGAGGAAGCATGTCGCGATGTCCCCGGGGATGCCGGCGCGCAGCGGGCCGACGGTGCAGAGCAATGACGCGTCGCCGTCTTCCAGCATGAACCGGATCCGCTCGGCGGAAGTGCCCGGATCGATCGGAATATAGGCGGCTGCGCAGTACAGAATCCCGAGGATGCCGAAGATCATCTCCGGGCAGCGCGGCGTCATGAGCCCCACCGCGGCGCCGGGACGGATTCCACGGGCAAGCAGCGCAGTTGCGATCGTGCATGCGGTCTCGTGCACCTGCGCGTAGGAGTACGTTTGCCCGTAGTAGCGCAGCGCCACTGCATCGGGACAGCGGCTCACGGCCTGGGTGAACAGCTCTGGCAGCGAGCTGCCGGCAGGGTATGGCGTCGCGGTCGCGTTGAAGTCATCGAGGATCCGCCGCATGTCCGCTGGCGAGCAGATGCGCAGTGAACGCACCGCGCTGTCTGGCGCTGCGGCCACCTGCGCCAGCAGCTCGCGCAGGCTGCGCTCCAGGCCGGCGACGATCTGGTCGTCGTAGCGTGCCCGGTTGTACGTGAAGTTGACGCGGATATCGGCGCCGGGGTTGACGATGACGTTGAAGTCGTAGTTGGTTTGCTCGAAGACCTTCACATCGACGACCCGCAGTCCATTGCCCAGGGCACCCAGTTGCTTCATCTGCTCCGAGACCGGGTAGTTTTCGAAGGCGACGATGTGGTTGAGCAGGCGGTGGTTGAGCGGGGAGGCGGACTGGATTGCGAACAGCGGCTGGTACTCGTACGCAGCCGACTGGAATGCGGCCTGCTGGATTCTGGCCGCGACGGCTGCGAAGGATTCATTCCCCTTGCAGGCGACGCGCACCGGCTGGGTATTGATGAACAGGCCCACCATGTCCTCGATGCCTGGCAGCTCCGGCGGGCGTCCGGACACCACACCGCCGTAGACCACGTCGTCGGTGTTCTGGTATTTCTGCAGCAGCACGCCCCAGGCGGCCTGGAAGAGGCTGTTCACGGTGAGGCAGCGTGTTTTGGCGAGATCGGCCAGCGCCTGGCTCAGGGTCGCGCCGAGCGAGAACACGTGCACGGCGTGCCGCGTCTCGCCGGACGGCGGAACATCGAAATACGGGGGGCCTGCCTCGGCCTGGTAGCCCTGCAGATAGGCGTTCCAGTAGGCCTGTGCGGCTTCCCTGTCCTGGGCCTGCACCCAGCGGACGTACTCGGCATAGGGATGGGATTCGCGCTCCTCGATGTGCAGGCCCGGCTGCGCCACGATCCGCTCGTAGTAGGAGAACAGATCGCGGAACAGCATGCCGAGGCACCACCCATCCAGGATGATGTGATGGAACGTCAGGATCATGTGCTGGCGCGCGGGCGCGACCTTGAGCACGGCTACCCGCAGCAGCATATCGGAGGACAGATCGAAGCCGCGCCGCCGGTCCTGTAGCTTGAAGTCCTCGACGGCGGCGGCAGCGGCGCGCGGCTCGCTGCCCGAGTAGTCCGCGCAGTGGAGCTGGGGCGCGCGTGATCTCAGGACGATCTGCCGCGGGAGGTCCGTCTTGCGGAAGCTGAAGATCGTGCGCAGGACGTCGTACTTGCTCACCAGAGCGTCCAGGCTCGCCTTGAGCGCAGCGCAGTCGATTTCGCCTTCCAGGACGAAGTCGAACTGCTCTACGTAGGCGTCGGAGGACGCGGCCCTGGCATGCTGGATCAGCATGCCCTCCTGCATCGGCGCGAGGCCGTAGATGTCCTGAACGTCCTCCTTCCTGAGCACCCGTGACCTCCCTGGTCTGGTGTGGGACTGGCTGAAGCGGCGCGCGGCCGGCTGCCCCGACTCACTGGTGAGTACGGAAACCGACCTTCACTCGGGGGCGGATTATCGAAGTGCGCTCGCGGGCGAGCAATATTGCGGAGGGTATAGACTGGAGCTCGAGTGCGACCTGCGGCGATTCGAGGCGGTGAGCTCGGCCGCAGGTTTGCCGTCGCCGGTGCTCAGCCGCGGCCGACGAAAGGCATCTTCGTGGCCATGATGGTCAGGAACAGGATGTTGGCGTCCAGCGGCAGGTTGGCCATATGCAGGATGGCATTGCCGACGTGCTGCACGTCCATGAGCGGTTCCACCGCGACGGTGCCGTTAGCCTGCGGCACGCCGTTGGCCATCCGCGCGGCGAGCTCGGTGTGGGCGTTGCCGATGTCGATCTGGCTGCAGGCGATGTCGTACTTGCGGCCGTCCAGGGAGGTGGACTTGGTCAGCCCGCTGACTGCGTGCTTGGTGGCGGTGTACGGGGCCGAATTGGGGCGCGGGGCGTGAGCCGAGATCGAGCCGTTGTTGATGATGCGCCCGCCGCGCGGATCCTGGCTCTTCATGAGCTTGATCGCTTCCTGGGTGCACAGGAACACGCCGGTGAGATTGATGTCCACCACCGTCTTCCACTGCTCGAAGGTCAGATCCTCCATCGGCACCCCGGGCGCGCCGACGCCCGCGTTGTTGAACAGCACGTCGAGCCGGCCGAAGGTCTGCTTGGTCTTGCGCGAACAGCGCCTGGACCGACTTGGGATCGCCGACGTCGGTCGGCACCGCCAGCGCCCGTCCCGCCTCGACGCCGGCCTCGGCGATGGCCTTGTCCAGCGGCTCCTTCCGCCGCCCGGCCAGGGCGACCCGATAGCCGTCCTTGAGCAGTGCGAGTGCGGCAGCCTTGCCGATGCCGGTGCCTCCTCCGGTGACAATGGCAACTCTGTTGTGTGCAGGCATGATTCAGGTCTCCTCCGGTTACGATGCCTTGGATGGTAGCGCAGGGCGGCGCGTCTTGCAGAGGTGGGAAAACCTTCCACCGCCAGGACGCAAGAGAATACGCGACGCGTGCGCGGTGAGCGACAGGGCCATGTGCGCTCCTATTGAAGCTTGCACAAGTGCCTAACCACCCCGTCACGCTTCGCGTGCCACCCCTCCTTGAGAAAGGAGGGGTAGGATTACCTCTCCCCTCCTCTCTACGAGGAGGGGTCGGCCGGAGGCCGGGGGTGGTGTGGCTCCTGTTAGCTGATTGCGCAAGGCTCAATAGTTCGTTCGGGTCGTGCTACGGGCTCACCCGCAATTGCGGGAACACGATATCGCGGAACGCGGCGATCTCGGCCTCCGGCGGCGCGAAGGTCTCCAGCGGCATCAGGTAGAGGTTGTGGGCACCGAGCTTCGCCATCTCGCGGATGCGCTCGGCGCAGTCGGCCGGCGTGCCGATGAGCCCGATCGCGTCGCAGAGTTGGGCGACAACCTCGTCGGGGACGAACGCCGTCGCGGCGATCGCAGCCTCCCAGTCGTGGGCGTGCGAAAGATCGGGATAGATCCGCAGCACGGCGTCGGGCACCTCGAGCTCGGGAAGCTCCAGTCCCGCCGGCTCCAGCCAGTAGCCACCCCAGCGCAGCACTCCCCAATGCACGGCGGTGGGCCGGGCGTAGCGGCGCGCCTGCTCGGTCGTGGCCGCGGTCCCGATGCGCACCGCCCAGATGATCTCGAGTTCGTCGAGCCGCCGCCCCGAACGCCTGGCGCCGCGCTCGAGATGGTCGAGCGCGCGCTCGACGATGCCGCGGTTGAACCCGACCAGCAGCAGCACCCCGTCGGCGATCTCCCCCGCGACCTCGATCGCCTTCGGCCCCGAGGCGGCCATGATCACCGGGATGCGCCGCCCCGCGGCATAGCCGAGCCGGCCGGGCGTGCCGTCGAAATCCACAGTCTGGCCGGCCAGCAGTCCCTTCACGGTCGAGATGCACGCGCGCATCTGGGCGAGCGTCGCCGGCTTGCGGCCGATGGTGCTCGCCGAGGTGTAGCCGGTGCCGATCACGAACTTCACCCGTCCCGGCGCCAACTCCTCGACCGTCTGGATGGCGCTGGCGAGGACAGAGGCGTCGCGCGTGAACGGGTTGGTGACAGCCGGGAACAGCGTCAGCCGGGACGTGTGGCTGGCGGCCTGCCCCAGGACGACGAAGGCATCGCGCGACAGCAGCTGGCTGTCGAGGATGCCGGCGCCGTCGAAGCCGGCGGCCTCGACGTCCTGGATGAGCCGGATGAGCTCGGACATCGGTGCGGTGCCGGGAATGCGCAAGTGGACGCGGATGGATTGGGTCATACCATGGGGATACTTGTGTTTCCAGACGGCGATGTCAAGCCGGGCCGGTGATGGCTTCAGCCTTCCAGGTCAGTGCGGCCCCATTCACCAGGAGCTCCTCGATCGCGTGGCTGGTGACAGCCGCGGCGTTGCGCGCAAGTCATTGCGTGAGTGCTGCAATCCAAGAGCCGCCTCCTGCTGATGCAGGAGGGCGGCCTTTGGCCCGGCTCAGACGGTGGTGATGAGGCCCAGCTGCTGCAACGCTTTCACGCCATCGTCCAGCCCGCTCTCTTCGACGATCTTTCCGCCCTTGAGACGCAGTACCGTCATTCCAGTGAAGTGCATCCTGCGCCCCGTCGCTGCCGGCAGCGCTCCAACCAGGAAATCGCCAAACGCGGGACCGGTGTGCGTGCCGCCGCCTTCCCAGCGGCCAACGACGTAGTCACCTTCGGCGATCAGATCGGCCGTGCCCCAGAAGTTGAGATCGGGAAACGCCGTGCGGAAATCGGTCATGAAGGCTTTGATGTCTTCACGGCCGCGGCGCGGCTCATGCAGCGAATACTGCAAGAGCATGTCGGGCGCGGCGAGCTGGTCGACGATGCCGAGGTTGCAGGTCTTACCCCAGAAATCCGTGAACCAGCGGCCTACGATGGCCTTGTTGTCGTCTTCCTTAGACATAGTGAATTCCTCAAGTGGTTGGTTGATGCAAGAGAAGCGACATCGCCTCTGCGCATGAACAATATCCAGATGAGTCGCTAAATGCGCTCCGTTTCTTGCGGCAGAATAGAGAAACGCCGGAGCGACGGGCCGGGACCACCGAGCGCCGGCCTGGGCGTGCCCGAACCAATACGGCCCTGCACGCCCGAACCCCCGGCGAGCTTCGCAAAGGCGGGGGATCCGAATGTCCGCACCCGCCACGCTATCGGACAAACCGGAGCAACCTACCTGGCAGAGTCCACGTCGATGTCGCTGCGGTAGGTCTCCGGACCCAGGTACACGGCAAGGGCGGTGATCAGGCTCAGCAGGACGAAATAGCCGGCTACCAGCCAGGGCTGGCCGCCCGAATAGAGCAGCAGCGCAGCGGCGACGAACGGAGCCGGCCCGCCGGCGAGAATCGATCCCAGCTCGCGGGCGAAGGCAAACCCGCTGTAGCGCAGCCGGGCGCCGAACAGCTCCGCGAAGTATGCGGCCTGCGGCCCGAACATCGCCGCGACACCGATCGAGATGCCGAGGATCAGCGCAACATAGATCAGCGGCTGGCTCTGCGTGCCGACCAGCATGAAGAACGGGAAAGCGAACAGCGCTGAGAACAGCGCCCCGAACAGGTACACCGGTCGCCGGCCCACGTGGTCGGAGAGGATCGAGAAGAACGGGATCGTCAGCAGCTGGATCGAGTAGGCCAGCATGTTCCCTTGCAGGATCATGGTCTTCGGCAGGTGCAGTTGCTGGGTCATGTAGCTCAGCGCGAAGACGGGGAAGAGATAGCCCAATCCGTTCTCCGCCAGCCGCGCACCGATCACCACCAGGAACTCGCGGGGATGGCGTTTGACCGCCTCGATCACGGGCGAGCGCGCCGCCGCGTTCTTGGCCGCGATCTCGGTGAACACGGGCGTCTCCGACACGCGATAGCGGATGTAGAACCCGACGAAGATGAGCACGATGCTCAGCAGGAATGGAACGCGCCAGCCCCAGGTCAGGAAATCCTCTTTGGGCAGCGCGGCGAACAGGGCGAACACGCCGTTGGCCAGCAGCAACCCGACGGTCACGCCAAGCGGCGCGAAGCTGCCGAACAACCCGCGTTTGCCGGGAGGCGCGTGCTCCACCGCCATGATGACCGCCCCGCCGTATTCCGCCCCGGCGCCGAAGCCCTGCACCAGCCGCAGCACGACCAACAGGACAGGCGCCCACACGCCGATCGACTCGTAGGTCGGCAGCAAGCCGATCAGGAAGGTACCCGCGCCGACCAGGAGCAGCGTGATGACCAGGACCGGCTTGCGCCCGATGCGATCGCCCAGGTGCCCGAACACCAGCCCGCCAAACGGGCGCGCGACGAAGCCCACGCCGAAGCTCGCAAACGCGAGCAGCGTGCCGACGGTGGGATCGGCCTTCGGGAAGAAGATCTCGCCGAAGACCAGCGCCGCCGCCGTGCCGTAGATGAAGAAGTCGTACCACTCCAGCGCCGACCCGACTGCCGACGCTACCAGTACCCTGCGATGCGCTATGTCCATCTAGCTTCCTGGCGCAAGTCTAGCCGCGACCAGACGCCAAGAAACCGGAGTCCAATGCACCGTCTTGGCGGCAATTCGGTTGCTCAACTCGCCCACGTCACCGCAGTACGATCGAGCTCCTTGACTCCGGCACGGCCGAGAAGCGCGAGGTTGACATCGATCTCGCTGCGGAAAATTTCCAGCGCGCGCTCGGCGCCGGCGCGGCCGCCGGCGCCGAGGCCGTAGAGGAAGGGCCGGCCGATCATGCAGGCGCGCGCGCCCAGGGCCAGCGCTTTGAGCACGTCATTGCCGCGCCGCACGCCGCCGTCGAGGATCACCTCCGCCCGGCCCCCCAGCGCATCGACCACGCCGGGCAGGGCGGCGATGGCCGAGGGGACGCAATCGAGCTGTCTGCCGCCGTGGTTCGAGACGATGACGCCGTTCACGCCGTGCTCGGCGGCAAGCCGCGCGTCGTCGGGGTGGAGGATGCCCTTGAGCGCGAGCGGTCCGTCCCAGACGCCGCGCACCCAGTCGATGTCCTTCCAGGTCACGGACTGGTCGAACTGAGAGTTGACGAAGCTGGCGATGGTGAACATGTCGTCGCCCTTGCCCGTGCCGACAAAATTGGCGAGCGTGACCTTCGGACCGGTTACGAAGCGCCAGACCCAGCCCGGATGGAGCACGAAGTCGATCGCGGTAGCCAGCCTGAACTGCGGGGGAATGGTGAGGCCGTTGCGCACGTCGCGGTCGCGCTGGCCCTGCATCTGCAGATCGACGGTGATCACCAGGACGCTGCAGCCCGCGGCCTTCGCGCGCTGCATCATCGACTTCGCCAGCTCGCGGTCGCGCATCACGTAGAGCTGGAACCACACCGGCCGCGTCGAGGCCTTGGCGATCTCCTCGATCCCCGAGGTGGACATGGTGGACAGGCAGAAGCCGACGCCGGCGCGATCGGCTGCCAGAGCCGCTTCCATTGCACCGTTGGGCCACACCACACCCGGCACTCCAGTAGGCGCAAGGATCAACGGCGAGTCGTAGCGCTGGCCCAGCACGGTGACCGACTGATCGCGCGACGCGACGTCGGTGAGCACGCGCGGCAGCAGGCTCAGCCGGCGGAAGTCCTCGACGTTGTGGCGCAGGGTGATCTCGTCCTGCGCGCCCCCGTCGATGAAGTCGAAGATCGCGCGCGGCAGGCGCCGGCGTGCGGCCTGGCGCAGGTCTTCGATGCTGGCGTAAGTCATAGGAAAAGCGTGAGGCGTGAGGCGTACCCGCTTCGCTTCCGTGAGGCGCGAGGCGTGAGGCGTGAGGCGTACCCGCTTTGCTTCCATGAGGCGCGAGGCGTGAGGCGTACCCCCGCCCTGGCCCTCCCCCTGGAAGGGGGAGGGGAGTTCTCTCTCGCCGCGCCGACCGCGTTGCCTTGTGCAAGGTCGGGGGAACAACGCGTTTGCCTCTGACGCCTTACGCCTCACGCCTCTCGCCTCACTGGTCATTGACGCATACGATCCCCACCGCATACGCCTTCAGCGTCAGCTTCGGTACGTCGAGCGCCTTGTAGCTCGCCTCGAAGCCGATCGGATCGGTGGTGGCCTTCTCGAAGCTGGTTTCGTCGAGGGTGGTGGCGAACGTCGCGCCGCCCTCATGCGCAAGCGTGACGGTCTGGTCCTGCGCGCCCAGGTTGGCAAGCCACAGCAGTGTCGCGCCCTTCGTCTGGTACGCGAGGCAGCGCACGATCGCGTCGTCGGAGGAGGTCGCAGACACGAGCTTCAGTCCGGCCGCCCGGGTGAGGCCCGCGACGACATGGAACGCTGGGTACACCGCGGGTGCAGAGAGGGCGTCGTAGTACGGTTGCTTGTAGTCGGCCTTGCCGGCAATGATGCCGAGCGGACCCGTAGGCGCGCCTATGCTGACGGCTTCCACACCGGTGGGCGCGAAGCTGGCGATGTAGCCCAGCGTCCAGGCGGCCCCGAACAGCCCGCGCTGGCGCGGATCCATCCGCACCAGGCAGATGCGCTCATTGTCGGGGTTGGGGGTGAAGGTCTTGCCGTGAGGGTTGTCGCGGCAGCCGATTGCGCTCGGGCCGATGCGGTGGGGCGTCTTGCCGATGAAGGACCGAGCGGTGGCGACCTGGTAGGGCAGGGCCTCGTGGGTCTCCATCACCGAGCGGTCGTCGGCCGCGTGGACAATCGGGCACGTGCTGTTGTGCACGAAATCCAGCAACTGCGCGGGTGGCCGCTTGCGGTTGAGCTCGGTGAAGAAGGAGAACATGCCCCCGCCCAGCTTCACCCCCGGGAACGCCTCGCGCGCGGCTCTGTACAACTGTTCGAGCGGCGGTGCCGGCGGGCGCGGACCGCCGGGCAGCACCGACTTGAGGTCACCCACGGGGCACAGCGCAACGGCGGAGAGTCTGAGGCCGGCCTCACGCACCAGCGCCGCCACTTTCATCAGTTCGGCCTTGAACTTGTCTGCGCTCTCGACCACGACCTCCAGCTCGCAGTCGGCGCCGGTCTGCTCGCACAGGACGCGGAAGCCGTACAGCTCCTTCTGTCCGTGCTGCCGGCGCGCATCGAACTGGCAGATGAGCAGCTTCGGCGCGGCGAGCTTCAACAGGTCGAGCCGTGCGACGGCGTGATCGATCTCCTCGGCCGGCATGCCCAGTCCCACTGCAGGCATGCTCTGGCGGGTTGCGGCCCCGACCTTGACCTCGACGGCCTTGCCCTTCGCGCCCTTCGCCGCCTTCGGCGCGGCGCCGCTCAACCGCAGCGTGACCGATTGCTTCACCGGCTCGCCGGCCTTCAGAGTGTAGGGCCAGGGCAGAGCCAGTGGCCGCACGTAGGTCTTGAAGGACGCATCCGACCAGTTGCGGTGATCCTCCATCTCCCATGCATCCCCCTCCATCCGCACGCTGGCCTCGAGTCCCGGCAGCACCTCATGGGTCAGCGAGCGGATCAGCAGGAACGGCTGCACGGGGTCCACCAGGGGCGGGAACTTCGACTTCTCGACCTTGCCGTCGACGTGCTCGATCTCGACTGGCTGGCCGGCCACCCCTTTGAGCGGATGCAGGACGACGAAGCCGGTGCGAGCGGTGAGGAAATCGGTCTTCGGCGTGGCCGTACCGGTGAACTCCAGGCTGCCGTCCGGCTTGCCTTCGATGCTGGCCTCGTAGGCGATCTCCATGTCCCCGCGCCTGCAAGTGGCCGAGTAGCTCACCGAGAAGGAGTCGGCGCGCTGCTCGACCTTCAACCCGCTCAACGTGGGGATGTATGTCCCCCAGTTCTCGTCGCGCACCAGGTAGGAGAGCGCGCGCAGGACCTCGACGCCGGCGACCTTGAGATAGCGCAGGTTGCCGTTGTCGAGCTCCGCCGTCAGCGGGCCGGCGGTGAGGATTTGCCCGACCACGTCGGGCTGCTCGGTGCCGCACAGCTTGACCGCGCGGGACACGTTCGGGGGTTTCATGTTGGCTCCATTCGTTCGCATGGTGCTTGCGCAGCACCGTCGATCCAATCCGATTCAGTGCCACGCAAACAGTACTCAACGCAGAGGCTTAAGGTGCGGAGAAGCGCTCACCGTTTGCTCCGTGATCCTCAAAAGGTCCCCCTCTCCCCAGCCCTCTCCCACCAGGGGAGAGGGCGTTGTCTCCCGCGGCTCCGCTCGGAACGTCGGCCAAGTTGCTCTGCGTCCTCTGCGTCTCTGCGGCCAAGAAGTAGTCAGGAAATCACCGCCTCGGTAGACGGATCGATCAAGACCGCCCGGTTCATGTCGATCGCCAGCTCGATGCGCGTGCCTGGCTGCGACACGTCGTGGGCCTGTAACTCCGCGACCACCTCGGCGCCGCCCAGCTTGAAGGTCGCATAGGTGCGGGCGCCGGTGGGCTGCACCAGATCGATCAAGGCAGTCAGCTGCGCCACGTCTGCACGCGCGTCTCCCGACAGTGCGCGACTCATGTGCTCGGGCCGCACCCCGAGCACCACCGCCTGGTCGTGCCGGCTGACCAGCTTCTGCGCGCGGGCGGCGGGCAGGGCCAGCTCGGTGCCGTCGCTCAAGCGCACGCTCAGGCCGCCGTCATTGCGCACCAGCTCCGCGCTCAGGAAGTTCATGGCCGGCGAGCCCAGGAACCCCGCGACGTAGCGCGTTGCAGGGCGCTCGTACAGATCGAGCGGGGATCCCTGCTGCTCGATCTTGCCGTCGCGCAGCAGCACGATGCGGTCGGCCATGGTCATGGCCTCGATCTGGTCGTGGGTGACGTAGATCATGGTCTTGCCCAGCTCCTGGTGCAGGCGCTTGATCTCGCCGCGCATCTCGTCGCGCAGCTGGGCATCCAGGTTCGACAGCGGCTCGTCGAACAGGTACAGGCGGGCGTTGCGCACGATGGCGCGGCCGATGGCTACGCGCTGCAGCTGGCCCCCGGACAGCTGGCGCGGATAACGCTCGAGCAGGTGACTGATGCCCAGCATCTGCGCCGCGCGGTCGACCTTGGTTTCGATCTCCTGCTTTCGGCGTCCTTCTCGCGCGCAGGCCGAAGGCGATGTTGTCGTGCACGTCCATGTACGGGTACAGGGCGTAGTTCTGGAACACCATCGCGATGTCCCGGCGGCGGGGCGGCTGGTCGTTGACCACTTCGCCGCCGATCTCGATGGTTCCCTGGTCCGCGTCCTCCAGACCGGCGATGGTCCTGAGCAGCGTGCTCTTGCCGCAGCCGGACTGGCCCACCAGCACGGTGAACTCGCCCGCCGGGATCTCCAGGTCGACGCCCTTCACGGCGTGGACGGCGCCATAGTATTTGTGCAATCCGCTGATGCGTAGGTCAGCCATATGCAACTTCGTGAGGAGTGAGGCGAGAGGCGTGAGGCGTACCCCGCTTGCGCTCGGGAGGCGTGAGGCGGGAGGCGGGAGGCGTACCCGCTTTGCTTCCGTGAGGCGCGAGGCGTGAGGCGTGAGGCGTACCCCCACCCTGGCCCTCCCCCTGGAAGGGGGAGGGGAGCTCTTCCGCGCCTGGCGACCCTACGGTCGGGTCTTGACGCATCACGCCTCTCGCCTCACGCTCTCTACGCCTCACGCCTCACGCCTCACGCCTCACGCCTCACGCCTCACGCCTCACGCCTCACGCCTCACGCCTCACGCCTCACGCCTCACGCCTCACGCCTCACGGCTACCCCTTCACCGCCCCCAGCGATATCCCCCGCACCAGATAGCGCTGCATGAACCCCACCACGATGAAGATCGGCAAAGTGCCCAGCACCGACATGGCGGAGATCTTGGCCCAGAAGTTGGACTGGCCGCCGAAGTAGTGGGTGACCTGCACGGTGTACGTGGTGACTTCGGTGCGGGTGAGCACGAGTGCGAACAGGAACTCGTTCCAGGCGAACACGAAGGTGAAGATGGCGGTGGCGAACAGGCCGGCCCGCGCCATCGGAAACACCACCTTCCACAGCACCTGCCAGCGGTTGTAGCCGTCCACCAGCGCAGCCTCCTCCAGCGCGGGCGGGATGTCGAGGATATACCCGCGCATCATCCAGATCACGTAGGGCAGGTTGAAGGCGGTGTAGAGCAGGATCAGGCCGTGGTAGGTGTCTACCCAGCCAAAGAACACATACAGCAGGAAGATCGGGAACACCACGGCGATGGGCGGCACCATGCGCTGGGAGATGATCCAGTTCGCCAGATTCTCTCCGCCGGTGCGGAAGCGCGCCAGGCTGTAGGCGCAGATGGTGCCGAGGAACATGGCCAGCACGGTGCTCACGCCGGCGATCACGAGGCTGTTCCACACGGTGACGGCGTCGCCGTCCTTGAACAGGACGGCGTAGTTGCCAAACTGGATGTGGCCGGGCCACCACTTTGGCGGGTAGGCGAAGATCTCCTCCGCCGTCTTGAAGGAGATCATGAACAGCCAGTAGATCGGGAACAGGAAGAACAGCGTCACCGCCACTGCGGCAGCGAGCCGGAGCGTGAGCTTGAGCGCTCTGACGCCGGCGGAGGTTCATCGCGCCCCTTCCTCCCTCGCCAGGAGGCTCATCGCGCCACCTCTGGCCTCCTTCCCCCGCTTGCGGGGGAAGGCCGGGATGGGGGAAGGCGACCCGCATGGCCCCAGCATCGCGATAGCCCCCTCGCCAAGTAGCTCATCGCGCTAGCTCCACCCGCTTGAGGCCCCAGAACACCAGGGCGGAGAGCAGCACGATGATGAGGAGCGCGACCGCCGCGGTGTAGCTCGTATCGAACTGCTGGAACCCTCTGACGTAGGTGAAGATGGAGATCGTCTCGGTCATCGTCCCCGGACCGCCTCGGGTGAGCGCCCAGACCATGTCGAACAGGCGGAACAGGTCCAGGCCGCGGATGAGGATCGCCACTGCCATGACCGGCCAGATGGCGGGCAGCACGATTTTGAAGAACGTCCGCCAATACCCTGCGCCGTCGATGGACGCGGCTTCGAGCTGGGACTTGTCCACTGCCGACAGAGCGGCGAGCAGCAGCAGGAACATGAACGGCGTCCATTGCCAGATCTCCGCGATCAGGATGGCGGGATAGACCAGCTTCGGCTTGATGGTCCACAGCAGCGTCACTTCCCCTCGCGCCAGCCAGCCGATGATCTGGTTGATGGGGCCGAAGCGCTGGTCGAACATGAGCGACCAGGTCGCGCCCGCCACAATCGGCGATACCACCACCGGCAACACCAGCAGCGCGATGAAGATCTGCCGGCCAGGGATGTGGTCGATGAACAGCTGAGCCATCAACAATCCCAGGACAAGCTCGACCGGCAGCGCGACGACAATGAAGATCAGCGTGTGGATCAGCGCCTCCCACAAGCGCTGGTCCCCGAACAGGAGCCGGTAGTTGAGCAGCCCCTGGAAGGAGGTGTCCATATCGGTCATCGTGATGTTCTGGAAGCTCACCATGATCAGATAGACGAGCGGAAACACTCCGATCAGGAGCAGCACGAAGATCGATGGCGCAACCAGGGCGTACTTGAAGCCGCGATCGCGCACGCCGCCGCGCCGGGCTGCGGGTCCCTGGGAATCGGCTGGCGAATTGACCATGCGCACAGGGCAGGCGGAAAAGGGAGGCGGGCATTGCGCCCGCCTCGGACCGAGGTCGCTCTCCCTCAGGGAGAGGCTAGGCTCAGGGTGGGGTTGCTTGGCACGCGCCCCATCCCGCTGAGCCCGCCCCTTGAAGGAGGGCGGGCTACTTCGGATACGCGCCCGACTTCGCGGCCCAGGCGTCGTATACCGCTTTCTGCTTTGCCACGCCAACGCGCTGGGTGATCTCATCCCATTGCTTGGCGACCTCGTTCACGATCGCCTGCGGGTCCTCGCCGGCCCACAGACGGCTGATGCCTTGGCGCAGAGCCTCCTCGTACTTGTCGGTCTGGATGAGCGAAAGGTCGAGCAGGCCGGTCTTGGCACCCTGACCCAGCGCTGCCAGGTAGTCCTTCGCGTCGGGCCACTTGGCCATGTACTCCTTGCTGGTGAAGTGCGAGTCGCGGAAGGGATCGCGCAGGGCGTAGGGCAGCTGCACGCGCTGCATCGAGATGTCTTCGCTGTTCAGCCACTGGATGAACAGGTAGGCCTGCTCCTTCTGCTTGCTGGTCGAGGCGACCGACAGCGCGAAGCCCGCTGCGAGCTGCGGGTGTCCGCCGGGCGGCAGCGCATAGCCCACCTTGCCGGCGATCTTGGATTTCGGGACCCAGGCCAGCGCCTTCTCCTCCGACAGGTAGCCGGCGGCGAAACGCCCGTAGGGCGGCCAGGAGATGGTCATGGCGCTCTTGCCGTCCAGGAACACCGCGAGGTTTTCCACGAAGCCGAACTTCTCCACGCCCGGGGGCATGAAGCGGTTCTCGTTGCGCATCTCGGTGAGCACCCTCGCGCCTATCGGGCTGTTGACGGTCGCCTTCATAGTCTTGGCGTCGAAGAACCTGCCGCCCTCGTTGCGGAAGCGCTCCTCGAACATGAACATGGTGTACGGCGGCTCGCGGAAGAAGCTGGCGCCGTAGATGCCTTCGCTCTTCAGCGCCTCGGTCAGGAACGATCCGATCTCGTCGAACTGCTTCCAGGTCTTGGGTGGCGCGAGGTCGTAGCCGTACTTCGCCTTGAATGCCTTCTGCAGGTCCGGCCGGGCGAAGATGTCCTTGCGGTAGTAGAACAGGAACACGTCGCCGTCGTCAGGAAAGCCGTAGATCTTGCCGTTCACCGTCATCTGGTTGTCGCGGTAGGTCGGCGCGATCTTCTGCAGCTCGGCACGGAAGCCATACTTGTCCACGTACGGATCCAGGTTCTCCAGCGCGCCGGCCTGGACGAGGTCGGGCATCCAGGCGGGGATGACGTTGAGCGCGTCATAGGCACCAGTGCCGGCGCGATACTCCTGCATGATCTTGGTGAACATCTCGGCCGTGGGCACCTCCACGACCTCGACCTTGCAGCCGGTGAGCTCCTTCCACTTCGGCCCGGAGAAGTTGAGCGGGTCCGCCGACTGCAGGCCGGCTTCCCAGACGATGGTGACGGTCTTCCCGGCGCAGATCTTCTTGGCCGCGTCGACGGCGCGCTGGGCCGCGCTCTGGGCGGCTACCGGGCCCGCGGCGGCCAGTGCTGTGATGGCCAGAGCCGGCAGCAGGGCGCGCCCCCCGATGGCGAGCAGGCGCGGGACGGCATTGACGACCGACATGGTGGGTTCTCCTCCTGAATCGTTGTTTGGTTGTCTGATCGGCGCCCCGGTTGGACGCGGCGCGGGCAGCGCGCCGATTATGTTGACCCCCTAACCGCAAAGTCAAGCAACGCAGGGGCAGGGGGATGCTGCGCCGCCGCGCGGCAGCTGCACTCGGGTAGAATACCCGGCTCCGCAGCCTGATTTGCTGCCCTCACCGAGGCGCCGCCGGCGCGAGGGATTTCGCCCCGCTGCCTCCAGCCTGAAAGGCTCGATAGCCTGTGGACCTGTTCGAGAATCCGCTGACGCGCTACGCCTTGATCGCGGTAGGCGTCCTGGCGCTCGCTGCATTGGGGTACCTGATCTTTCTCGCCGTGCGTGCCCTGTTCCGCGAGGCGCGAGGCATCGCGCGCGAGGCGGGCCATCGGCAGAGTGGTGCGACGCTGCGGGCGATTGTGCGCATGACCGTGTGGGCCGCGTTCTTCGGGTTGTTCTATCTGTTGGCTTTCTACGTCGGGAAGCGGCTCGGGTGGTGGGCGGTGCCGTTGGTCCTGGCAGCGCTTGCTGGCATGATCTGGTGCCTGCTGCTGGCCGACCGCCTGCTGACCGTGCCGCCGGGCGATATGCGCCAGCAAGCAGGTATCGTCGCCACCCTGGTAGGAATGCTGGGGCTGTTTGCGGCCGGAATCGTGCTGGCCATCCGGTCGTGACGCCGCAGGCAACCGCGCAGATCATTGCCGGCTACCGGCTCGGTCGCAAGCCCATGCCTGCGCTCGACCTTGCGGTTCGCCCGCTCGACGAACGCTCAGCCTACGCCGTTCAGGACGCTTTGCACCCGCTCCTGGCCGGGCCGCTGGGGCCGGTGGTGGGCCACAAGATCGGCTGTACCACAGCGGTGATGCAGGCGTTCCTCGGTATTCCTAACCCCTGCGCCGGCGGCGTGTTCGAGCGAACCGTGCATACCAGCCCGGCGCGCGTGCGGCATGCAGATTTCCTCCACGTCGGCGTCGAGTGCGAGATCGTCGTCCGGCTGGGCCGTGACCTCACGCCCCAGCAGGCGCCGTTCGACCGCGAGGCGGTGGCTGGAGCGGTAGCGGTCTGCATGGCAGGCATGGAGATCGTCGATGATCGCTACGTCGACTACAAGTCGCTCGATACGCCCACGCTGATCGCGGACGACTTCTTCGACGCGGGCTGCGTGCTCGGTGCCGCGGTGACGGACTGGCGAGCGCTGGACCTTTCGGCTGTGACGGGACGTCACGCGCATCAATGGCGTGGAAGTCGGGCGGGGCCGCGGCGTGGACGTGATGGGGCATCCCTTCGCGGCACTGGCCTGGCTCGCGAACAATCTCGCCCAGCGCGGCCAGGCGATCAAAGCCGGCCAGTTCGTCTTCACCGGGAGCGTGGTGGAGACCAAGTGGGTCAACCGGGGCGATCGGGTGGAGATGGAGATCGACGGCTTGGGCGGCGTCGAGGCCTCGTTCGACTAAACCGCTACTCAAGCGCTAACCGCAGAGGCGCGGAGGCGCAGAGGAACGCGGAGCAAACTAAGGAGCTTCTGATGACTGTCATCCCCGCGCAGGCGGGGATCCAGAAGTGCTCGAGTGCCTGGGTTCCCGCCGGAGCCTGTGCTCGACCGCGATCGGGGGCGCGAACGACAATCGAGCAGCTCCTCGCACGCATCCATGGCGCTGCGTGCACAAGCTCATTGTCCTTTCGCTCTTCTCTGCGCTCCTCTGCGCCTCCGCGCCTCTGCGGTCCTTAGGCCGTAGGCAGAAGACGAAAAAAGGGCGGAAGCTCGCGCTTCCGCCCTTTCAAGTTGAACTGCTAAGCGTTTTTCTTAGTAGAGAACGACCGGGTTGCCGGGCGAGCCGGTGCCGCCGATGATCCGCAGCGGCGCCCAGATGAACGCGCCTTCCTTGATGCCCGCCTTGATCAGCGACTCGGTGTCGACGTTTTCCAGGTTCCAGATGCCGCGCCGGGTCATCCCCTGGGTGTGGCAGGGCACGGCAAAGCCGTCGCCTTCCTCACCGAAGGGCTGCGCGTCGTTCGCCGAGGTGTCGCCCATTTGCAGCGCGATGTCGCGGCTGTACATGTACTGGCAGGCGCTGATGCCGAAGCCGGGCTCGCCTTGCGCGAAGATCGCGCGGGCGGCGGCACGCTGCTCGGAGGTCAGCGACTTGTATCTGCCGTTGCCCCACGTGTTGCCCTGGCCGGTGTGCAGCGCCACGCAGTCGCCGGGGCCGATCTCGGCTAGGCCTTGCGCCTTCATCATGCCCTTGATGTCGTCTTCCGTGACGATGCCGGGGCTCTTCGGATCCTTCGGAATCGGCAGCATCTCGGCGGACGCCGCGAGCGTGCCCTGCGACTTGCGATAGGCAACCGCGTCCAGCACCACCAGGCGGCACACGAACCCGTGCTCCGCCGACGAACTCCACCCCCAGCGGACCCATGCCCAACACGCGACCGCCAGCGCCGCGCTCGTAGGCGTCCCAGGAGATGCGGCCGTTGTAGAAGAACGGGCCCTTGGAGGTGTTCACGCCGATGTGGCCGGGGCCGTCGAACTGTGTCTGGATCTGGCCGATCTCGGTGGTGACCAATTCGTCGTGGTAGACGAGGGCGTTCTTGCCGAACGGGCCGCCGGTGGGGGTTCCGGGGATGGTCAGGTTCCAGCTCGCGCGGACCGAAGGCCGGCGCTTCGCGGTGGTAGTACTTGCCGACGGTGATGGACTTGTTCTGCTTGACGGTGGCGAGCGCCCGCTTGATGTTGGCAGGGTTCTTGGTATGGTTCGCGCTGCCGGCCTTGTCGTCTGCGCCCCACTTGGAGGGCGCCCAGTTCTCGGTGAGGGCGAATCGTCGACCGGGCCCTTCAATGTCTGGGCCATCGCGGCGCCGGCGAAGGCCGCCAGCACTGCGCCCGCTATGATGGAAAGTCTCATTGCGTGATCTCCTTCCCGAAGGATCTTCTGTTGAGGTTCGTTTGTTTTCGTTCGCGGTGGCGGGTTCTGTGGGTGCCGGCCGGTCCGCGGACGGGCATAAGATGGCATAAGCGAACTTGCGTTGCAAGTAAGAAGGCCGTATTTTCGCGGTTTTCCGGCCGGTTCGGCAGGCCGCGGCGCCGCGCGGCGCGCCCGGTCGCGGTATGATGTGGACGGGCAGCGGACGCGGGGCCGTGCCGTCTGCGTTGCACGGCCTGGTCCGGCGCCGGAGGCTCGTGAAGTACTCTGGAGAGGATCGTGATCACAGCAAAGCAGGTCGAGTCCTACCAGGAGAACGGCTACATCGTGGTCGAGAACGTCGTGGACGCCGCCGCGCGCGACGCGATGAAGGCGGTCCTGGCCGATCTCGTCGCCAAGGCGAAGGGCCTGACGACGCACAACGAGATCTACGATCTGGAACCGAGCCATACCCCGGCGGTGCCGCGTGTGCGGCGCATCAAAAAGCCCACCCTGGTGCACCCGATCTTCGACCAGGTGGTGAAGAGCCCGGCGATGGTGAGCGTTCTCGACCGCGCTCCTCGGGCCGAACGTGCGCCTGCACGGGTCGAAGCTGAACATGAAGGACCCGGAGTACGGCTCGCCCGTCGAATGGCACCAGGACTGGGCGTTCTACCCGCATACCAACGACGACCTCCTGGCGATCGGCGTGATGCTGGAAGACATCACCGAGGACAATGGTCCGCTCCTGGTGGTGCCCGGTACGCACCGCGGCCCGGTCCAGGATCATCATGTGGACGGCTATTTTTGCGGCGCAATAGACCCGACGCGCAGCCAAGCTGGACTTCTCCAAGATGGTGGCTTGCCCCGGCAAGGCGGGTTCCTGCTCCTTCCACCATGTGCGCCTGGTGCACGGCTCGGCCGAGAACCGGTCCAACCGCCCGCGCCCGCTCATGCTGTACGAGTGCGGAGCGGCCGATGCCTGGCCGCTGGTGAACTGGACCAACCTCGACGAGTTCAACAGCCGGATGATCTGCGGACAGCCGACCCTCGAACCGCGCTTCGAGAAAGTGCCGGTGCGGATGCCCTATCCGCCGGCGCTCAAGCAGGGCTCGATCTACGAGAACCAGACCATCGTCCGCAATCGCTTCTTCGGCACCCCGGAGGGGCTGAAGGCGGCGACCTGAGGGTAGGCGCGAGGCGCGGGCCAGGCACGCAGACGTTCGGAATGCCAGCGCTCGTGCCTCGAGCCTCGAGCCCCGCAGCCTGCCCCGAAGGGGAGAACGCATGGATGTGAGAGCAGCGGTCGCGTGGGCCGCCGGGCAGCCGCTCGCGATCGAAACCGTGCAGCTCGACGGCCCCAGGGCGGGCGAAGTGCTGGTCGAGATCAAAGCCACGGGCATCTGCCACACCGACGAGTTCACCCGCTCGGGCGGCGACCCCGAGGGGCTGTTTCCGGCGATCTTCGGGCACGAGGGCGCGGGCGTGGTAGTGGATGTCGGCGCGGGGGTCACCTCGGTCAGGAAGGGCGACCACGTCATTCCGCTGTACACGCCCGAGTGCCGGCAATGCAAGGCCTGCCTGTCGCGCAAGACTAACCTGTGCACTGCCATTCGCGCCACTCAAGGCAAGGGTCTCATGCCCGACGGGACGAGCCGCTTCTCCGTGGGCGGGAAGATGATCCACCACTACATGGGCTGCTCGACCTTCGCCAACTACACGGTGCTGCCCGAGATCGCGGTGGCGAAGATCCGCGAGGACGCGCCGTTCGACAAGGTCTGCTACATCGGCTGCGGCGTCACCACCGGCATCGGCGCTGTCATCAACACCGCGAAAGTGGAGTCCGGCGCCAACGTTGTGGTCTTCGGGCTCGGCGGCATCGGGCTGAACGTGATTCAGGGCGCGCGCATGGTCGGCGCGAACAAGATCATCGGCGTGGACGTCAACCCGGCGCGCAAGCCGCTGGCGGAGAAGTTCGGCCTGACGCACTTCGTGAACCCGAAGGAAGTGGAGGGCGACCTGGTCCAGTATCTCGTTGCGCTCACCGACGGAGGCGCGGACTACAGCTTCGAGTGCGTCGGCAACGTCGACCTGATGCGCCAGGCCCTGGAGTGCTGCCATCGCGGCTGGGGCGTCTCGGTGATCATCGGAGTGGCGGGAGCCGGGCAGGAGATCAGCACGCGGCCGTTCCAGCTCGTCACCGGGCGCGTGTGGAAGGGCACCGCCTTCGGCGGTGCGCGCGGGCGTACCGATGTGCCGAGGATCGTCGACTGGTACATGGACGGCAGGATCAATATCGACGATCTCATCACCCACACGCTTCCGCTGAATGAGATCAATCGCGGTTTCGACCTGATGCACGAGGGCAAGTCGATCCGCGCTGTGGTCGTGTACTGATTCAAAGCTTTCACCGCCAAGGACGCAAAGGACGCCAAGGAAACCCACATCGAGTTAGAGCCCACAAGCCGTGGAGCGCGAAGTTCCGTTCCGACGCTCGGGGCCCATTCAGCTTGGAGGCAAGGGTTCAATCGCACATTTCTCGCTTTTCCTTGGCGTCCTTTGCGTCCTTGGCGGTGAAAGGTTTTGCAGTTATCTGAAGTCCTTGGCGGTGAAAGGTTTGTATTTGTAGTAGAGAGGAAGTCATGCAAAAGCTGCTGGTCTACCAATCGCTGTGGGCGATGGAGCGGCGCCGGCCCGACGGGCTGGAATGGTCGCTGCAGGAGAAGCTCGAGATGATCCGCGCCGCCGGCTTCGACGGCGCGGGCGTGCGCTTCTTCGACTACGACTACGCCAAGGAGGTCACCGGCTTCCTGCGCGCGCACGGCATGACCTGGCAGGCGCAGTGCTACCCGAAGAGCGTCGACGATCTCAAGCCGATCATCGAGCACGTGCAGGAGCTCGGCGCGGATCACATCAACCTGCAGCCCGACGTGAAGCCCTACCGGCTGGAGGAGTGCATTCCCTACATCGAAGGCTGGCGGCGGCTGGCGCACGACGCGAAGATCCCGGTGCACATCGAGACGCACCGGGACCGCATGACCACCGACCTGTTCTTCACGCTGCATCTGCTCGACTGCTTCCCCGACCTGCGCCTCACGGCCGATATCTCCCACTACGTGGTCGGGCGCGAGTTCGCCTGGCCGATCTCGCAGGAGAACCACGCGCTGATGCAGCGCATCCTCGACAACGCCTGGGGTTTTCACGGCCGCGTAGCGAGCCGCGAGCAGGTGCAGATCCAGATCAGCTTCCCGCACCACAAGGAGTGGGTGGATCTGTTCATGGGCTGGTGGGAGTACGGCATGCGCAGCTGGCGCAGGCGCGCCCCCAGCGATGCCACCCTCACGTTCTTGTGCGAGCTCGGACCCAAGGAGTACGCCATCACGGGACCGGACGGCTACGAGCTGTCGGACCGCTGGGAGGAGGCGAAGACGATGATGACGATGGTGCGCACGCTGTGGAAGCGGCTCGAGGACGAAGACCGCGGCGAGCGGGCGCGCGCGGCGAGTGTAGGGCGGGTTAGCGCAACGTAACCCGCTGGATTGCTGGCGCAAAGCGTGGGGCGTTCGACCATGCGGCAGTCGCATGAGATGAGGCCGCGTGGATAAGTAGATTCCCTCCCCCTTTTTTAGGGGGAGGGTGCGCCGGAGCGTGGAGCAGGGGCCCCGTTTGACGGGGATGCGACCGCGGAGGCGCGCATGGCCCGCGACACCGCAATCTCTGCCGGATCCGGATCTGTCGGAGCGGGCGAGGGTGGGGGTGCAACGCATGCGCTGTGGTGATGCCGGCGCGTCACCCCCATCCCAGCCTTCCCCCTCGGGAGGGGGAAGGAGCACATCACTTCGCCGCCGCGGGCGCATCGCTGCGGATGCACGTCGCCCCGTATACTGCCGCACATGCCGATGGATTCCAACTCGACCCGGCGCGAGCCGGTCTCGACCTGTGCGCCGGGGAGGCCGTCGGTCCTGTTCGCCGCGGCGCTGCTGCTCAACACGATCGGACTGGCGCATGCCGATGCCCCGGCCCGGCCCGACCCCACCGAGCGCTGGGAGCTGGATTTCGAAACCGGCGTGATGTACAGCGTCGGCTCCCGTGCTTCGCCGCTCGACTACACCTTCCTGCCGCAGATCCTCACGCTCAAGAGCGGCGCGACAATGCGACGCAAGCTCGGTGGCGGCGACCTGGTGGTGCGCGCCCGTTTTTCGCTGCTGGCCGAGCCGATCGTCGAAGGGCCAGAGACTCATTACATCGGCCTCGCGGCGGCGCCGTCGATCGAATGGTGGAACTCGGCACGCACTTTCAGCACCTTCTTCAGCATCGGCGGGGGCTTCGGCTGGATGGACTCGCGCGGGGATGCGGTGCCCGGGGGCCAAGGACAGGACTTGGACTTCAACTGGTTCCTGTACGGCGGCGTGCGCCTGCTGGTGACCGAGCGGCTCAGCGCCTCGCTGGGGCTGTATTTCCAGCATATCTCCAACGGCGGCTTGGATGCAGTCAACCCGGGTGTGGAAACGCTCGGACCGATGATCGGGGTGGGGTGGCGTTTCTAGCCGGTGCGCCAAGCTGCTGGAGCAGCCAACTGCAATGAGTGTGGATTTCGAAGAACTCGCCTACCGCAGCACTCCGCTTGGCGATCTGAGTCTGCGGCGCCGCACCGAGCTCACCCTCGGCGTCGAGGTGTACGAGGTCAAGCTGGGCGAGGAGTTCCTGATGTCCAGCCTGTTCACCGAAGGAGAGGTCGCCCTCGCCGAGCTGGGACTGGCCGGACTCGGTGCCGGTCCGCTCGACGTGGTGGTGGGTGGCCTCGGCCTGGGATACACGGCCCGAGCGGTGCTGAACCATCCACAGGTGCGCTCGATGCTGGTCGTGGAGGCGCTGGCCGAAGTGATCGACTGGCACCGCCGAGGCCTGGTTCCGCTCGGGGTGGAGCTGATCGCGGATCCGCGCGCCGAGCTCATCCAGGGCGATTTCTTCGCGCTGGTGGATTCGCCGGGCCTCGACTCGCGCGACCCCGGCAGGCGATTCCACGCGATCCTGGTCGACATCGATCACTCGCCCCGGCACGTGCTGCGCCCGAGCCATGCTGCGCTGTACGGGCCGGACGGGCTGCGCCGCCTCGCCGCCCACTTGTGTCCGGGCGGCGTGTTTGCGCTGTGGTCCAACGATCCGCCGGACGAGGCCTTCCGCGCGTCGCTCGCCGAGGTGTTCGCAACCTGCGAAGCCCACGTCGTGCAGTTCCACAATCCGCTGCAGGGCCGGGACGCGGCGAACACGGTGTACGTCGCCCGGCGGCGAGAGTGAGCCGCGGCTGTCTGTGCTCGCACGTGGACGGGCATGCCCCATTTGGGTGCATGCCCGGCCTGCGTCGGCGGCGCGGCGCACCATTTTCATTCAGCCGGCCGCCGCCGGTGTTCGAGGGCGCATTAGTCAAAGTTTGTCAGGCCGCTGCCGATAGATTCCCGCCGAGCGGACGAGCCCGATGGCATGTCGATTGCGTGACGGCATGACCTCAATCCGGAGGGGCACCTGACCCGTGATGTCTCCGACTTGCACTTGGACACGTCATGCTCCGAGTGTGCCAGTGCCGTTCCGTCGAAGCACGAGGCGCGACCCAGGTCCTCGTATGGGTTGTGTGCTGCAGCGCGGGATCGAACGACCAAGAAACACCAGCGGAAAGCTTAAGACAACTGGAGATAATTCATCGATGAAAGCCCTCACTCGCTTGCTGCTGTGGCAGAAGTTCGCGATCCTCGGTGTGCTGGCGCTGGTGCTGGTCGCTGTGCCGACCTACCAGTTCGTCAACGCATCGCTGGTTCAGATCAACTTCGCCGCGACGGAGCGCACCGGCATTCCGCCCTCGCTGTCGCTGATCGAGCTGATCCCGTTGCTGGAATCGCACCGGGCTCTGTCGGCTGCTCTGCTGTCTGGAAACGACGCCGTCAAGGGTCAGGTCGACTCGACCCGGGTCAAGATCGACGCTGGGATAAAAGCGCTCGCTGCGCAGATCGACGCGCTTGCAGACGACAGGTCGCGGGCTTCCTGGGAGCGCGTCAAGCAGGACTGGAGCGCGGTGGCGAAGAGCGTTGCTACCCGTTCCGTCACAGTTCGCGAGAGCGAGGCCGAACAGAGGAAGCTGGTGGCCGGAGTGTTCACGACCATGGACCTGGTCGCGGACTACACCCTGATCACGCTCGACCCCGACGTTGACACCTACTACCTGCACCGGATGAGCTTGTACGAGATGGCGCAGCTGGCGGAGTCGCTCGCGTGGCTTCGCGATGAGGGGGCGGGGTACTTGGCCGCCGCGGCCGCAGCTACGCGCAGCGGATCGCACACTGCCGAGACCATCACTGCCGGGGACCGGGCACGGCTGCACGCGATCGTCGAGCGCGCCAAGGAACGGCGTGACAACATCCTGGCCGCGTCGGCCAAGGTGTTCGACTCCACACCTGCCATCAAGTCGCGTCTGGATGCGCCCCTGCGTGCGGCCTCCGATGCGGTCCTCAAGGCCGTGGACCTCACCGAGAGCGAGCTCGTCGACCGCGAGGCCCCGGCATTCTCGGCGAGCCAGTACACCAAGCTCTACAACCAGGCGATCGATCAGCTGATCAAGGCCGATCTGGCAGCCGTGGGTGAGCTGGACAACGGCATCGCGCTGCGCATGTCGGGACTGCGCAAGCATCAGATCGAGGTGTTGACCATCATCGCGGTGCTGACCGTGCTGGGCGCGATCGTCGGCCTGCTGATCGTGCGCAGCGTGACGCTGCCGGTGGGCCATCTGGTGCGCGTCATGCAGAAGGTGCGCGAAGGCGACTCTGCGGCACGGGCACAGCTGAAGGCGGACGATGAGATCGGCGCGATGGCGCAGCAGTTCGACAGTATGATGGACGAGCGGGAGACGGCGAACGCGCGCACCAGGAGCGAGAACGAGGAGCTCAACAACTCCGTGCTGGTGCTGCTGCAGTCGGTCGCGCAGTTGTCGCGCAAAGACCTGACGGTGAAAGTCCCGGTGGCCGAAGACGTCACCGGGGCCGTCTCCGACGCCCTGAACCTGCTCACCTCGGAGACCGCGGGGGTGCTGGCACGCGTCACCGACGTGGCGCAGGAAGTTGCCGGCATCTCGGAGCAGGTGAAGGTGCAGGCCGACTCGGTCATGGCGACCGCGCGCAGCGAGCGCAGCGAAGTGCAGGAAGCGGCCCGCGAGCTCACCGTCGCCGCCCAGACCATGCAGGACATCGCCAAGCTGGCGCAGGATTGCAACGAGGCCGCCGGCCGCGCCATCGGGACCACGCGCACGGCGTTGGAATCGGTGGGCGCGACGGTGGGCGGCATCGGCACCATCCGCGACACCGTGCGCGAGACCGAGAAGCGCATCAAGCGGCTGGGCGAGCGCTCGCAGGAGATCAGCAGCGTGGTGAACCTGATCAACACGATCTCGGAGCGGACCCACATTCTGGCGCTCAACGCGGCCATGCACGCGGCCTCCGCCGGGGAAGCCGGCCGGGGCTTCGCGGTGGTTGCCGGCGAGGTGCAGCGCCTGGCGGAGAACGCGCGGGAAGCGACCTCGCAGATCGCCACGCTCGTGCACAACATCCAGCTCGAGACCTCGGACACCGTCAGCAAGATGAACGAGGTGATCACGCAGGTGGTGGACGGCAGCCGGCTGGCGGAACAGGCCGGGCAGCAGATGCGCGACACCGAGCAGAGCACGAACCAACTGGTGCGAATGGTCGAGGAGATCGCGATCGGCTCGAAAGCGCAGGCCAGCACCAGCCAGGGCCTGAAGACGCGCGCCCAGCGCATCGAGAAGAGCACCGAGCTCACCAGCGCGGAGCTCCAGGAGCAGACCGCGCAGACCACCCGGCTGGTGGAGTACGCGGCGAGACTGGTGGAGGCTGTGAACGTGTTCAAGCTGCCGGAACGCAGAGCCGGCGTCGTGGAGATGTCGCCGCGGCGCGCCGCCTGAAGTCGCACCAGCGCTTCGACCCAGACTTCAGCGAGCCGCCATGTCCACCCCGCGCCAAACCTTCTCAGTTGCCAGCCTTGCCATCGAGGAGCGCGAGAAGTTCCTCTTGCGCGGCGTGCTCGCCGTGTCCCGGCAGCGTACCCCGTCCTTCGAGGCGTACGTCAAGCAGGAAGGGGTGATCCCGGACATCGTACTGGTGAACGCCGACGATCCGGCGGTGCTGCGCAACTGGGAGAAGTTCTCGAGCGGCGCGGGCCGGCGCTCCGCTGGAATCATGCTGACGCGCGAGCGCGGGTCGAGCAGCTTCCGCTATGTGCTTGCGCGTCCTGCCAGCGGCCGCGATCTGCTCGTGCTGCTAGAGAAGGTGGCGGTGGAAGTGCACGGGTACGCGGTGCCGCCGGCGTTCGATACCGATGGAGCACCGCTGGTGGTCGCCGGCGGTGCCCAGTCCGGGAAGAAGGGCGTGCGCGCCCTGGTGGTGGACGACAGCTTGCCGGTGCGCATCCAGATGAAGCAGGCCCTGGAGAATGTCGCGGACGAGGTCGACTTCGCGGAAAACGGCGAGGACGCCATGGCCCTCATCGGCAAGCGCCAGTACACCATCGTGTTCCTCGATGTGGTGCTGCCGGGTTCCTACAACGGCTACCAGATCTGCAAGGCCATCAAGGACAAGCCGGAACGCCGCGCCACACCGGTGATCATGCTCACCAGCAACTCGTCGCCGGCCGATCGCGTGAAGGGGAAGCTGGCCGGCTGTGATACCTACCTCATCAAGCCGGTCAAGCAGGGCGTCTTCGAGGAGGTGGTCAAGGAGTTCGTCCGGCCCGCGGCGGTCGCCTGAGGGCCGGCCCAACCGGAGCGCTTCGCGCGCCAGCCGCGCACGGGGCCTCCTCAATATTCGCTGAACGGAGAGAGGGACATGGCTGCACGCAAGATACTCGCGGTGGATGACTCGGCCGCCGACTTGACCAACATCAAGAACATGCTGACCGAGGCGGGCTGCCTGGTCGTCACCGCCACCACCGGCAAGGAGGCGATCGACCGCGCCAGGGCCGACCAGCCGGACATGATCTTCCTGGACATCCTCATGCCGGAGATGGACGGCTACGAAACCTGCCGCCTGCTCGCGAACAACCCGGATACCAAGAATATCCCGGTGGTGTTCGTCACCAGCAAGGGCCAGAGAAGGCGGACCGGGTCTGGGCGCAGATGCAGGGCGGCAAAGATCTGGTGCAGAAGCCCTACACCAAAGACCAGATCATCGAGATGTTCAAGCACGCCGCCTGATTGCACCCCACGCCTGCCGCTCCATGGCCCAAGACAACACACTGACGTTCACGCGCACGGTCGGACCGCTGAAGCTCACGCCGGTGGACGCGTTGACGCGGTTCTCGCCCGCCAAGCTTCCGCGCGGGGCCCTGGCTGCGCATGGCCTCAGCCACCTGCGCTATGGGGTCCAGGTTGCGAACATGGGGGTGCTGGTTCCGTCGAGAGTGGTCAGCGAGGTCATCGACGGCCTGATCGTGCATGCCATGCCCAACGCCGCCAGCTGGTTCCCGGGGATGGTGAACCTGCGCGGGAACCTTATCCCGGTGTTCGACCTGCGGGCGCTCACCGGTCCTCCGACCGAGCAGATCAATCGCCTGCTGGTCATCGACCGCGGCGAGCGGGCGGGCGCGATACCAGTCGATGAGCTGCCACGGCCGGTCGATCCGCAGCATCGATCCGCCCACCTGCCGCCCGTGCCGGGCGAGATCCAGCCCCATGTGCGGGGCGCGTATCTGGACGACGGTCAGCTCTGGCTCGATGTCGACTTCGCCGCGCTGTTTCAAGCGCTCGGCGCTCGTGCCGGCGCTTGATGCCCCCTGCACGGCAATCGGAACAACGTAAACATGCATACCGGTGCGCCGCCTGACGACCTGGATTCCCTGTTCTCCCCGGAATCGGATTCGGCGCCGGACGCGGATTTGCCCTCAGTCGAAGCGGCCGTGAGCGCTGCAGCGCCCGCCGATCCGCTGGAGCTCTCCTGGGACGCCGATCCCGCCGGCGAGGCGCCCAGTCCGACGTTCGACGACCTCTGCTTCGACGACCTGGAGACGACCGGGACGCGCAATCCTGAACCGTCCGCGCAGATCGAGTCCGCTGCTGCCGGGCAGCCACACACGCTTGACACGCAGGCCGCCTCGGCGGCGCCCGCGCAAGAACGGCAACAGGCAGCGCCGGTCCTTTCCAAGGCGGTACGCGAGCTCGTCGACCTGCTGATGGCCGAGCTGGCCGGAATGCAGGCCACCCTGGGCGATACCTTGGTTGTGGCCGGCGCCGAGCATATGGACGTGTCCATCCGCACGGACGCGCTGCAGCGCTGTGCAAACGAGTTCGAGCGATTCGCTCTGGCCACCGAGGCCGGTGGCTTCAAGGGGCTGGCGCTCGTCTCCCGGCACCTGCATGCCAATCTGCTCGCTCTTGCCGGGCAGGAGCAGCTCGTCACTCCACCGGTCGCCCAGCGCCTGGAAGACTGTCTGCGCAGCGTGCAAGCTTACCTGTCCGCGCCGAGCGTTCCGGAGACCGTCGCTGTGCTGGTCTCTTCCATCGCGGACCCGGCGTGGATGGTGCGCTTCGATGCGGGCGGCAGCGAGGCCCTCGCAGCCGATCTCGCTGGCATCCTCACGCTGGACGTCGAGGATCCCGGGTCGGAGCGCGCGAGCGTGGCGACGCCGGAGGATGTCAGCCTCGAGGTGCCGGACGACGTGAACCCGGAGCTGCTCGACGCCCTCTTGCAGGAGATGCCGGGCCATACCGAGGCCCTCAGCGCGGCGGTTCAGCGCCTGGCCGCGGGCGGCAGCCTGGAGGACGTCAACATCGCGCAGCGCCTTGCCCACACCTTGAAGGGCGCGGGCAACACGGTTGGCGTGCGCGGCATCGCCACCCTGACGCACCATCTGGAAGACGTCCTCCTGGCGCTGGCGCGTGCCAGGACGCTGCCGACCAGGCCGCTGGCCGCCTCCCTCATGCTCGCGGCCGATTGTCTGGAGGGGATGAGCGAGACACTGCTCGGGGAAGGCGCACCGCCCCGCGACATGCGAGAGGTCCTGCAGGACGTGCTGGACTGGGCCAACCGGATCGATCGCGACGGATTGCCGAAAGTCGATGAGACGCCGGCCGCTCCCGGGCGAGCGGATTCGCAGCACGCCGGTCTCGAGGCCACACAGATCCGCACCGCAGCCGGGCGGCCCGTTCCTGGTGCAGGTGACGGCTCCGGCGAAGGCGAGGGCGAGCGCACGCAGGCCGCGATGATCCGTCTGCCGGCGGCGCTGGTGGACGAGCTGCTGCGGCTGGTGGGCGAAACCATTATCTTGACCGGTCAGGTGCGCGAGCGCGTGGAGCGGGCCGACGCGCAGGCGCGCGCGATGCAGGAGCAGTTCAATCTGCTGCAGCACCTCGGCGCGGATCTCGAGCAGTTCATCGACGTTACCGACCTCAGCGGCCGCCAGCGCGGTGCAGCGGCTGCGTCCGCTTACGACGCCCTGGAGATGGACCAGTACAACGAGCTGCACACGTACGGCCGCCGCCTGGTCGAGGCGGCGCGCGACGCAGCCGAGATGGGCAAGAGCATGATGGGGCACCTCGATGACCTCGACAACATGCTGATCAGCCAGGAGCGGCTGAACACGGAGACGCAGGAAGCGGTGATGCGCACGCGCATGGTTCCCGTGAAGACGGTGTTCCCGCGCCTGCAGCGCAGCGTGCGGCAGACCTGCAGACTGACCGGAAAGCTGGCGGAGTTGCGCCTGGCCGGCGGCGAGACGCTGATGGACAGCGACGTGCTGCAAGCCATGGTGGATCCCCTGATGCACCTGCTGCGCAATGCCATCGATCACGGCATCGAACAGCCGGACTTGCGCACCGCTGCCGGCAAGGGCGAGACGGGCAGCGTGGATCTGGAGTTTGGCCGCGAAGGCAACAACATCCTGATCCGCTGCCGTGACGATGGCGCAGGCCTCGACTTCGAAGCCATCCGTGCGACGGCACGCCAGGCCGGCCTGCTCGACGAGGGCCGCAGCGTCTCGGAGGACGAGCTCAAGCGCTTCGTGCTGCGGGCGAACTTCTCCACGCGCTCCGCCACGACGCAGACGTCGGGACGTGGCATTGGCCTGGATGCGGTCAACAGCGCAGTCAACGAGCTGGGCGGCGCGGTCAGCCTGGATTCGCAGCCCGCGCGCGGCTGCAGTGTCGAGCTGCGGCTGCCGGTCTCGCTGATCTCCTCGCATGCGCTGCTGGTGCGTGTCGGGCCGTACCGCCTGGCGGTGGCGAATCGCGGAGTCAGCCAGATCCTGCACCCTGCTGCGGGCGAGCTGCGCACCTTCGGCACGCAGCAGGTGTTCCATCTCGACGGCGAGACCTATCCGGTGCGCACGCTCGCCTCCCTGCTGGGCCTGGGACCCGATCCGCGGGCCAAGGAGCGGCACGCCCGGCCGCTGCTGCTGGTTCAGGGCAGCGGCGCAACCGAGGCGATTGTGGTGGACGAGGTCCTCGAGAGCCGCGACCTGGTGGTCAAGAATCTCGGCCGCTACATCGCCAAGCTGCGGGGCCTGCTGGGTGCGACCATCCTCGGCGATGGCAGCGTGACGCCGGTGCTGGATCTGCCGGAGCTGCTGCGCACGCCGGCGGCGGCGGCCGAACTTGCCGCCACGGGGCGCTTCAGTGCAACGCGCACGGCCGCGCCGCGGTTGCCGGTGGCGCTGGTGGTGGACGACTCGTTGAGCGCCCGCCGCTCGCTTGCACAATTCCTGCAGGACGCGGGCTACGAGGTGCGCACCGCCCGCGACGGGCTGGAGGCGGCCGAGATGCTCAACGCGCTCGACCCGCAGGTGCTGCTGGTCGACCTGGAGATGCCGCGCATGAACGGGATCGAGCTCGCCGCGCACGTTCGCACGGTACCCAGGCTCGCTGCTGTGCCGATCATCATGATCACCTCGCGGTCCGCGGCGAAGCACCGGCAGGAGGCGCAATCCGCCGGGGTGGACGTGTACCTGACCAAGCCGTTCGCGGAGGACGAGCTGCTCGGGCACCTGCGGGTGGCCAGGAGCGCTTGATCGTGGCAGCCGTCCTGGGCGAGCGCCGGACCCAAGCGCGCACCGCGTACCTCGCCGTCCTCCAGATCGGGTCGGTGAAGATCGCCTTGCCGCAGAACGAGATCCGCACGCTCGAGCCGGTACTGGATCTGCGCCGCAACGAGGCCGGGCCGGCTGTGGGCAGGGTCGAGCTCGACGAGGGCGTATGGCCGATCTTCGCCCTCTCCGAGGACCTGCTGCCGCTCGCCGAGCTGCCCGACGCCCGGCGCGTCTGCGTGCTGCTGGGTCAGGATGAGCTGGCGTTCGGGATCGCATGCGACAAAGTCCTCAGTGTCCCGGCGCATGAGGTGCGTGCCGTGCCGGCGCCGGAGGTCCTGGCGCGCCCGGATTCCCCCATCCTGTCGCTGGCTGTACACGGTGAGGAGATCCTGTGCATGACGACGACGCAAGCCCTGGCCGGGCTCCTGCGCAGCCGCGGATTGCTGGAGGCGCCGCAGCCGCCGGCCGGGCCCGCCTTCGATGAGTGAAGCGAGGGTGCCGTGAGCTCCGCTTCCGAACGTTCCGCCGCCGCCTGGATACTGGCGCTGGGTGCCGATCGACGCGCGGCCGTCGGCATCTACGAAGTGCTGCACATTCTCGCTTACTCGCCCGTTCTGTTCCGCATCCCGCAAGCCCCGCCCCACTGTCGCAGCGTCATTCTGTGGGAGGATCGCGTGTTGCCGGTGATGGATTTGCGCGCCCTGATCAGCGGCGGTGCCGACACGGTGGGAAGCGCGGGCGTAGCCGGGCTGGAGCAACTGGTCGCAATCGTGGCCTACCAGAGCGATGTGTCGCAGCCGGCCGAGTTCGGGGCATTGCTGCTGGCAGGCCTGCCGGTGCGTGCGAGCGTGACGGACGCAGACGCTTGCGAGCACGATGGCGGGCTTGCGGGGTGGGCGCGTTTCGCCTCGTCCTGGTTCCGCCACGCCAGCTACGGGGCGGTTCCGGTGCTCGACCTGGGCCGGGTGTTCCGGCCCTCGGCGGCACGCAGCTAGCGCCCGCTCCCGCACACTCATGCAAGTGCGCGTCCTCGTCATAGACCGATCGGAGGAGCTCGCGCACTTCGTCCGCGTGTGCCTCACTCGCTACTGGCCGCAAGCGAAGGTCGAGGCCTACCTCACGCTCTACGGCCTGCCGCCCGAGAAGTTCGACTGGAGCGTGTATCAGCTGGTCATCATCGAGCACCGGCTGGGGCCCAGCGCGCAAACCGGCTTCGATCTGCTCAAGACGATCCGCGCGCACCACCCGGCCCTGCCGGTGGTGATGCTGACCACCGAGGGCAGCGAGGCGATAGCGGTACGCGCGCTCAAGCTCGGCGCGGCGCACTACCTCAACTTCGAGGACACTTCGCCCAGGCGCCTCTCGGAGTGCGTGCGGGACCTGCTCGAGCCTCCCGCCAGCGCCCCGGTATCGGTCGAACAGGCCGGCCGTGCGGGTGAAACCGGATCCGGCGCGCGCTCACGCGGTTCCAACAGCGCGAGCCGCGGGTCCGGCTCCTACACCGGCGAAGCCGAGGGGCTGAGGGTGCCCGGCTACAAGGTGCTGCGCAAGCTGGCCGACGGCGGCATGGCCGCGATCATGCTCGCCGTGCGCGCCGAGGACCAGCGCCAGGTGGTCCTGAAGATACTCGGCCTCAGCGGCGATACCGACAGCGAGCTGGTACGGCGCTTCATGCGCGAGTACGAGCTGATCGGGAAGCTGGTGCATCCGCACGTCGTGCGCATCTACGAGCGCGGCTTCGCGCAGGACTTCGCGTATATCGCGATGGAGCACTGCCCGGCGGGCGATCTCAAGTCCGCGATGAACCAGGGCCTGACAGCCGAGCGGACGATCCGCGCGGTGCATCAGATCGCCGCCGGGCTCGGTGCAGTGCACGACCTGGGAATCGTGCACCGCGACCTCAAGCCCAGCAACGTCCTGTTCAAGGACGAGACCACTCTTGCCATCGCCGACTTCGGCATCGCCAAGGATCTCACCAATCTGCACGAGCTCACGGTTCCCGGCGCAATGCTCGGAACGCCCTACTATGCGAGCCCCGAGCAGCTCCTCGACCAGACGGTGGACCACCGCAGCGATCTCTACAGCCTGGGTGTGATCCTCTACCACATGCTCACGGGCCGGCGTCCCTTCGACGGGGCGACCCTGACCGAGATCATCCACGCGCACAGCCGCGGCAGCATTCCCCAGCTACCGGCCGAGACGCGGCGCTACCAGCCCATCGTGGACGGGCTGCTGGCGAAGGACCCCGACGAGCGCTTCCAAAGCGCCGCCGAGGCGCTGACCGGCATCGAGTGGGTAGAGCGTCCGAGCTGACCTGATCAGCGAACAAGCCGACCGCCAGTCTTGAGTTTGTACCTGGCCCGCCGTTCTCCCGCTGTCCAATCCGAGTGCCGAGCGCGCGAGAATCCGCCAATCCAGCGCTCGACGTCCTGATCCCGAACGTGGAGACGACCCGCTGATATCCGCTCGTGGAAGCGTGTAAGTGCGGAAGCGACAACTGGCTACGAACCAGGGGGTCGTGGGTTCAAATCCTGCCGGGCGCGCCAGACATTCAAAGGCTTGCAGAGATGCAGGCCTTTTTCGTTTCAAGCGGTGCCCCCTCTGTGCCCCTTACCCGGATCACTTCGACCGGAAATAGGAACGCCGGGCGGAGTTGCTGCAACCAGGCAGAGAGCGCCCACGAGACGGCGACAGACGCGTTCTCAGTCTTCGGTCACGTCAGGACCTGACGCACAGTCCGGACGTTGGCAGTGGCGCCAATGACGGGAAGCGGCCGTGTGCAGACTGTCCCAAGCGGACGTCAATGGAATGTCTGCTGACGGGGATCATCATCGGCAGTAGTCGGCCAGGTTCGGTCATTGACCAAGCCAGATCCGATACCAGAAAGCTGCCCTTTGGGCGGCGTGAATTCGGTGTACCAGCATTTCGTGGCGGTGGTCGCGTTGCCTACCGCGCTGCCGGCCGCACCGGCCGACCAGCCTTGCCGCGTACTACACGCCGCCCGAGTGTCTCTGCCACCTGGCTCTGGAAGCGGCTGTTTCCGAGTACGTAGCCGCCGTTGGTCGCGTCGCGGATGCTCCGTACCGTCTGTTCGTCGAGCTGGGTGCTGAACAGGGACCGGTACGCTGCGTATCGTTCTGAATCGTCTCGACCCAACCGCAGATACTGGCGGTGCGGCGAGACCAGCTCAGAGGACTTCCCCTCTGCGTTCACCCGGTAGCTGCTCCACCGGTATTCTCTTGGATGCTTCACCATGCCCGCGCGGACCGGATTCAGCTCGATGTACCGGTAGCACGCCAGAACGTAGCTCTCCGACTGCGTGAGGCAGGACCGGAATCGCCCCTCCCAGAGTGTTCCGCTGCGTCGATAGGTCCGTTTGCATACTGGACGTAGCGCTGACCGAGGTTCTTCATCACGAGGGACACACCATCGGGCTCCTGAGCTGTCACCAGCACGTGCACGTGATTGGTCATGAGCACGTAGGCGTGGATCGCGCAGCTGAACTTCTCGGCTAGATCCTTCAATGCGTCGAGGTAGAGCGTGTAGTCCTCGTCCGCGAAGAAGCAGGCGCCCCGATTATTTCCCCGCTGGATCACATGGACTGGAACACCAGGCAGCATGATGCGGGCGCGTCGGGGCATGGGTACCGCTCACTACTCAGAGCTTTTCGGCTTCAGCGACAAAGGCCTCCACCGCCACACCGGCTGCCCGAACGAGGCTGCGCAACGTTCCTTTCGCTACTTCTCTGTGGTCAGGCACTCAAAGAGTTGCGATCTGGTCGGGCTTGATCAAGACGATGTGGCTGCCTCGCTGCCTGGCGATGCGCCAGCCAAAGCGCTCGAAGACCCGCACGACCTCTCGCCCGCTGAGAACGGGCAATGCTGGCATCAGGCGGCAACCTCGATCTGCCGCGTCTCGATCATCAGCGGCAAGCCCTGCTCGGCGCGCACTTCGAGGCAGAGTTTTATGGCCTCGGCAATGTTCTCGAGCGCCTCGTCCTTTGTGCTGCCTTGGCTCACACAGCCGGGAATGGCCGGGCATTCCACGACCCAGACACCGTCCTCGTCCCGGTCAATCGTCACATTGAACTTCATGTGGGCACACTCCGTAGCCTACCTCCGATGATCGTGCCATAGTGCCATAGGAGGCCAGCCGAGACAAGATAAATGTGGTCTGTCCCCTATTCCTCCCTCCCTTCGAGTTCTGGGGATCGGAACGGACGTTTCCGCACTATGCGGCCGGCTGGGCGTGGGCGATGGACACGCCGTTCAAGTGGACCAAGCAGGTGGCGTCGCACTTCGGCGGGACGTCTCAGGGCCTGTGCGATGTCCTGGCCAGGCCACATCAAGGACGCAGGCGGCATCCGTCACCAGTTCCACCATGTCATCGACATCGTACCCACGATCCTGGAAGCCACCGGTATCGGGGCGCCCGAGCACAATCAACGGCATCAAGCAGCGCCCCATCGAAGGCGTGAGCATGGTCTATACGTGGGACAAGGCGAACGCCAAGGTCCTGACCCGGCACACCACGCAGTACTTCGAGATGCTGGGCAATCGCGCCATCTATCACGACGGTTGGATAGCGGCGACGACGCCGGTGACGATCCCGTGGGAGCTGAACACCGCTCCACCGCCCGACGTGATCACCGGGTACAAGTGGGAGCTCTACAACATCAACGAGGATGTCACCGAGTTCAACGATCTCGCCGCCAAGATGCCCGAGAAGCTCAAGCAGATGCAGGATGTCTTCTACGCCGAGGCGAAGAAGTATGACGTGCTGCCGCTCGACAACTCGACGCTCGCGCGCTTCGTTACGCCGCGTCCGAGCGCGACGGCAGGACGAACGCGCTTCACCTACTCGGGTGAATTGAGCGGTGTGCCGGCCAGCGCCGCCCCGAGCATCCTGAACAAGTCCTATACCATCACCGCCGAGGTCGAGATTCCCAAGGGCGGGGCGGAAGGCATGATCGTCACCGAGGGCGGTCGGTTCGGCGGCTACGGCCTGTTCCTGAGCAAGGGCGAGCTTGGGATCGGACGGGGCAAGGTCGGTGTTCCTGTATAACCTGCTCGATCTCAAGCGTACGGCCTGGGAAGGGCCGGAGCTCGAGCGCCGGCAAGCACACCATCGTGTTCGACTTCAAGTTCGACGGCCCGGGTTTCGGCAAGGGCGGCACGGGCGTGCTGTCCGTGGATGGCAAGGAAGTGGCGAAGAACTCCATGGAGCACACCACCCCCATCATGTTCCCCGAGGACGAAGACTTCGACGTCGGGCAGGACACGCGCACCGCGGTAGCGTTCGTCGAGTATCGCTACGATGTCCCGTTTAAGTTTACCGGCAAGATCAACAAGCTCACCTTCGACCTCGGCCCGGCGCAGTACGCGGAAGAGGAGCGCAAGCAACTGCCGGCCATTGCTGAGCGAGTCGCTCGCGCAAAGACTAGGGGTTAGCGGCGCGATGAACAGTGTGCTTATTCTCGCCGCCGTCTTGGAAGTCGCGACTGGCGCGGCGTTGCTGATTGTTCCGTCGCTCGTCGGCTGGTTGCTGCTCGGTGAGGAACTGACCGGCGTCGCCATACCTGTGGCTCGCGTGACCGGCATCGCCCTGATCGCGCTTGGGGTCGCCTGTTGGCCAGGCCCGGCGCTGGTCGGCATGTTGACCTACAGCGCGGCCGTCACGTTGTATCTCGCCTACGTCGGCTTCGCAGGCGGTTTGACCGGCATACTACTGTGGCCGGCGGTCGTCCTGCACGTGATCCTGACGGCACTTTTGACTCGGGTATTAACAAGCGACAAGGGGACGAAGACGTAGAGGAATAGGCTGGGTGCCTGGTCTAACCGAGACGGCTCGCACTTTAGATCGTCGCGGGGTGGTGCGTTGATCTCCCTCCCGACGTCTGCTTTTGCATGGTTCTCGACCGTCTCGGTCCCGGGAAGCGCGACCGTCTCTTGCGGGTCGATGGCGGTCCTTCGCCGCAAGTTTGATCTAATCGGGCAGTGTCCGTAGGGTCGAATACCATTTAGTACAGATAAGCCAGGCACCGGGACTAGAACGCCACAGAGGGGCTCAGGCGGGCTCAGGAAGGGGAACCTGGCGGGATAGGGGAGAGGGCCACCCACCGGGATAGGGAACTTGGCGGGTAGGGGAGAGAGGGGAGTCGGGGTTGACCGGGGTTAAGGCGAGCGAAGCGAGCCTCTGTGCCCCGCTTCTCCCGCATGCGGGTCGGCGTGTCAATCGATCGAAGTCGGCTACGCCGATCCTTACCCCACGGGTTGACGCTCCAGGCTCGCTGCGCTCGCCCAAAAGCCGAGTGACGGTGCATTCGGACGCCGCCCGGCGACATTCGGCCCGCCCTCTGATCACGTTCGGCCCCAGCACGTACCCACGGGCGCACGTTCGGCGGTTCGGCAGGTCAGCGTTCGGCGCTGCGGCGGGTCACGTTCGGCGCTGCGGCGCGCTGTTCGGCCGTTTATCCAGAGGCGAGCGGAGCGAGCCTGCTGCCCTTGGTGCTCCCAGCATGCGGGTCGGCGTGTCAATCGTTCGCCCTCGCCAGCGGATTGCCTTATAGCTCGACGGACAAACCGCCGTTTGAAGTCAAAAGCCAATCCGCGTAATGGCGCACCTCCCGACCCGACCAGAATCCGTGATCGTGTTTACGTCTACGCAAGCCTTACACCGGCCGACGGCCCGTACAAAACAGCTTGGCAGCTTGCCAGCGCGCCACCCGATAAGCGGCGTGCGACCATCACGCTCTCGAGGTATAGAGTTTCAGCTCAACCTGCCGGCCAAATAGCCTCGAGTCCAGGCAGGGTTGTCAGTCTTAGGAATGAGGCGTCTGGATGAGGCTGGGTCGGCGTGTCAATCGATCGAAGTCGGCTACGCCGATCCTTACCCCACGGGTTGACGCTCCAGGCTCGCTGCGCTCGCCCAAAAGCGAGTGGGCATGCGGCGCGCCGCCCGCGAGCATTCGGCCCGCCCTCTGATCACGTTCGGCCCCAGCACGTACCCACGGGCGCACGTTCGGCGTGTACGGCGGGTCACGTTCGGCGCTGCGGCGGGTCACGTTCGGCGCTGCGGCGCGCTGTTCGGCCGTTTATCCAGAGGCGAGCGGAGCGAGCCTGCTGCCCTTGGTGCCCCCAGCATGCGGGTCGGCGTGTCAATCGTGTGTAACAGCCACGATTTGATCCAACGAGCAACGTCAGATCACCTTCGCTTCACCGGCCGAGATCGGCCAGAAGCGGCCGTAAAGGCTAGTCGCAGGAAGCGGTCGTTCGGCACTGCTCTCGACCGACACGGCCGTTGGATGGAGAACATTGCCATGTGAAAGATCCGCGGACCGTCCCGGAAGAAGCGGTCCACGAGTTCATCAGCCGAGCGGGTTTCTCTCTTTCACCAGTTCCATCCCGCTCGGTGCCAAGCTCGCTCGTCCGCGTAGCGGTTACAATCCTTTCGAAGCGGCCGCACTGGCTGTGCGCTCTGCGCCCCAGTGATTCAAAACTATTCGTCTCAGGCGGCGCTTTCAAAAGAACACCAAAGGCCGCTTCGCTCACTAGCGCTCCTCTCGGCAGCGGTTTTCAAAAGGTTGTCGGATGCACGACCTATCCGTCATTCTTACGTTGACTGGCGGACTGGCAGCTGCCTTGGTTTTCGGCGCCATCACGCGACGCCTTGGGCTCTCAAGCCTCGTCGGGTACCTGCTGGCTGGGATTGCCGTAGGGCCGCATACGCCCGGATTCGTAGCCGACGGTCGCATCGCCTCTCAGATGGCCGACATTGGCGTGATCCTGCTTATGTTCAGCGTGGGCATGCATTTTCACCCGGCCGAGCTGCTGCGCGTCTGGCGCGTGGCGTTGCCGGGCGCCGCGGTGCAAAGCGCGCTTACAGCGACGGCGGGTTGGGGGTGCGCGAGACTGTTCGGGTGGAGTCACGGCGCGGCGGCTGTATTCGGTCTGGCTCTCGCCGTAGCGAGCACTGTTGTTTTGACCCGAATGCTAGTCGAGAGAGATCGGTTGACGACGCATGAGGGTCACGTCGCGGTTGGCTGGCTTATCGTCCAGGATCTGTTTGCAGTGGTGGCGCTCGTGCTATTGCCTGTACTGGCGAGCGATCAGGCGGACGCGACGGCTGCCGCAGGCGAGCTTGTCGAGGCGATTGCAAAGGTCGTGGCATTTGCCGTCTTGGTCTGGGCATTAGGGACCAGGCTTTTCGCGCCGCTGATGGAACGCATAGCGCGTATGCAAGCTACGGAGCTGTTCACGCTGACAGTCCTCGTCGTAGCTCTCGGGGTCGCTGTCATTGCCGCTGAGGTCTTCAATGTCTCCCTTGCACTGGGAGCGTTCTTCGGAGGGTTGGTCGTCGGGGAATCGCGCTTCGGTCACCAGGCTGCGGCCGACCTGGCCCCCTTTCGCGATGTGTTCTCGGCGCTTTTCTTTGTGTCGGTGGGCATGCTGTTCGATCCGGCGCTACTCCACACCAGCCCGCAACTGCTGCTCTCTGCGTTGGGTGTCGTACTCGTTGTGACGCCACTTGCCGTTCTGATGATTGCTTTGGGCTTGGGCGAAACAATTCGCACTAGCCTCACCCTGGCTGTCGGCTTGGCTCAAATCGGTGAGTTTTCCTTCATTCTGGCGGTTCTCGGGCGCTCCCTTGGCGTTCTGCCGTCGGAAGGAATGGACACCCTCGTAGCGGCCGCCATCGTTTCAATAGCAGTAAACCCGGTGCTATTCCGCCTCGTCGGCCGCCTCGAAGCCCATCTCGATCGAACCCGGACAGCCGTTCCTTCCTCAGAACATGAAGGGCCCGCACCTGGTGCTCGACCTATCGTCGCGATCGCGGGCCTGGGCGAGCTTGGAGGCGGCTCGCACGTCGCTGTGCCGAGAGCGGTATCCCGGTGTCCGCAATCGATAGCCGCCTCGAGTGGATCGAGGAGTTGCGACTCCAAGGCTTCGCAGCGACCTTTGGGGACCCATCGCGACTGGAGGTCTTAAAGGGAGCTGGCGTCGGTGAGGCGAGGATCATCGTGGTGACAGGAGATTCTCTCGGAGAGAAGATGCGCGTTTGCATTGCGGCCCGGCAAATCAATCCTCGGATTCGATCATCGGTATCGCGTCGAGTGCGGCCGAGCGGGCCTGGCTCGAGGAATTCGGCGCAGCGCTCGTCTATGACGCGCTTGGCGAAGCCTCTGACGCCTTGTTAGCGGCCATTCGAAGGACTATCTAGCTGCCTCTCTGAGGATCTTTTCGAAGGATCGGTGCCCCGCCCACAACGTCCGTTCGCGCAGCAGTCTTACCCAACGTCCGCTTCTCAAGACCGCGACAGGCAGCTCAGGGTCGTCTCCTGTCAGTCGCTGTGCTCCAAAGCGGACGCTCACGGGAATGTCCGCCGTACAGGGGATCGTCACTGGCAGCAGTCGGCCAAGCGGAAGTTGGACCTCGGGCCCCAGCTTTCTTGAACAGCGGACCTTCGTTGATCCTGTCCGGCGCTCAGGCTTCAGCCGGCCCTATGCTGCCGGTCACCCGGATCACCTCGTCTGCGCGCAGCAGGATCGACTGGGGATCGTGATGCCCAGCGCTTTCGCGGTCTTCAGGTTCACGACCAGTTCGAATTTGGTCGGTTGCTCGATCGGCAGATCGCCCGGTTTGGCGCCCTTCAGGATCTTGTCGACGTACCCGGCCGCACGGCGCATCTGGTCCGCATGCTGGCCCCGTACGACATCAGTCCGCCTCCGTCGGCGTAGTACCTCGCCCCCGCGATGCCCGGTAGCCGAGACTTCGTCGATAGCTTGGCCAGCGTCGCTCGATAGGCGTAGAAGAGCGGACCGCCGACTATGTACAGAGCCTGGGCATTTGCTCGCGCGACAGCCGCGAAGGCCGCATCGAACTCCTCGGCGTCTGCACCTCCACGAACATCAATTCGATCGACATCGAGGGTGCCACTGCCTTGAGATCCTCGACCATCTTCTCCGTCGAGGGCGTGTCAGGATTCCACAGGACTGCGACCCGGTTGAGTCGTGGATCGCCTCCTTGAGCATTTGCAGCCGCTTGGCACTGAGTTCGATACCCATGAACGAGAGCCCGGTGATATTACCGCCGGGACGCGCGAGGTTCGTAACCAGACCGGCTGCGACTGGATCGAACAAGGCGACTACGATGGGAATGGGAGATGTGGCGCGTCGGAGCGCTTGTGCGGCAAGCGCATTCGTCACGACGATCACATCCACATTGAGCTGCACCAGCTCCTCCGCGAGGCCTGGCAGACGAACGGCTTGGTCTTGCGCTGTCCGGAACTCGAATCGGATGTTGCGGCCCTCCGCGCATCCCAACTCGCGAAGTCCCTGCCGCAAGCTCTCGACGAATGGGTCTGCCGCACCGGCCGTGAGTGTAAGCACCCCCACCACCGGAATCTTGTCCGTCTGCTGAGCCCACGCCGGCGCAATCGCGATGATCATCCCAAGTGCAAGCAGATAAAGGCGTCTCCTCAATCGAATTACCTCGTCGGCGCGCATCGGGCACATGGTACTGACCAAGAGGTATGTCGCTGGATGACAGTCTGCGGCACTGCGACGTGCCGCTTGGCGCGAACGGCCGCTTTGACGTTCATCGACAGGAGCTGGCCGAGCCTGTGTGAAAAGTCGAGGCCATCTCACGACGGTGAACGAGGTGAACCCGAGGCTGGTCGCGGAAATGCCTATACTGTGCGAACATCTTTTGCGAGGACGTCTACGATGTCGTCACAATCAAGAGCGACAAGAGAGAATCAGAAGAAGCTGTACGACGAAGGCCTGCAAGCGCGTCAAAACGTCCTCGAGAAACGAGGAATGGCCCCCACGGAGTTCAAGAAAGACAAGGTATATGAGCACTTGAAGGCTAAACATCAGGCTATCGTCAAGGCGATTGCCGCCATCGATGCTAGCCTCGCACGCAAAGAGCACCCCGAGGCAAAGGACGCGAACAAGGCAGCACCAGCGCCTGCCCCCACGGAGAAGAAGCAGAGAAGGAGAAGCCTGAGAAGGCCGCAAGAGACACTCCCGCCGACTCCGACAAGTAGTCAGCTTTCGAGAGGTCTCATCTTTTCCGCAGTATCCATAGAATCAGTGGAAAATCCGGTGGACCGCTCCGGGTGGATCACACAAGTTCGCAGTTCGAAGCGCCGACTGTCGGACTTCCGCGATTCCAACGTCCGCATTGCGGAAACGCCACTGTCCGGAAGGGGTCGATAGCACCCATTCACAGAAGCGGTCTTCCAAGACTGCAGTCTCGCGACAGGACTTTAGCCCTGGCGGTTGCAACGATGCCACTAGCCGGAGCAGAGGAACTCCCGCAACAACGCGTTACACTATCCACACGGCTCTCAATTGGCTTCGACTGACATCACGGGCCGTCCC
>CAWHCG010000039.1:0-111202 GCA_963827575.1 uncultured beta proteobacterium | reverse complement strand
TGCGAAGCCTTCGTGGAGCAGCATGAGCAACGGGTGGTTCACAAGACGATCTCGCCGCCGAGGCACCGGTTCCTGGCGACACAGAAATGGTCGCCGGCCGATCGCGAGGCGCTCAAGGACCTGGTGCTCGCGCCCACCATCTTTCAGGAGATCATCACCGACTGCCGCGAGCTTCGGGTTACCGTGATCGGCGATCGGGTGTTCGCGGCGGAGTTCCGCCCCCGGATCGGACTGATCGACGGACGGCTGGATCTGGACACGCCATATCGACGGCACGAGCTGCCGGATGAAGTTGCGCAACGCTTGCGTGCGCTCGTTCGCAGACTCGGGCTGGTCGTCAGCACCATCGACATGAAGCTCACCGACGATGGCGAATACGTCTTCCTGGAGCTCAATCCCCAGGGGCAGTATCTCTACATCGAGATCCTGTCCGGAATGCCCTTGACAGCTGCGATGGCTCGCCTTCTGGCGAAGCAAAGCGGGGGACCGGGTCGAGCCGGCTGAAGGCACGCCCTTAACAGGCCGCCTTGCCCTTACCACCCCGAGACGATCGCTCGGACCACACTACTTTATGGTTCTATTGAGCCTTGCGTAATCGGCTAACAGGGAGCCACACCACCCCCGGCCTTCGGCCGACCCCTCCTCGTGAGCAGCAGTAGCCCGCGGGGCGGGCAGGTGGCACCAAAAAAAGCCCCCTCTCCCCCACGCAGTGGGGGAGAGGGCTGGGGTGAGGGGGCTTTCGCGAGCCTCGTGTACTCAAGCACATACGTGGGCTTTCTTGAGAGAGGAGGGGAGAGGTAATGCTCCCCTCCTTTCTCAAGGAGGGGTGGCGCGCGAAGCGTGACGGGGTGGTTAGGCATTTGTGCAAGCTTCAATAGCGCCTGCTGGTTGCGGCAGCCTCGCGCGGCGACCCGTCGTCTTTCGGCTCCGCCTCGCGGTCACTGGGCTGTGCGGTGGCGAGTTTGTCCCGCACCCCCGCGATGAGCTCGATCGAACGCAGCCGTGCCGGCTGATCGTGGATGTGCGCGGTGATCATCAGCTCGTCGGGCCGTGTGGCGTGGATGAAGCTCTTGAGGCCGCGCTCGACGGTTTCGGCTGATCCGACGAACGAAACAGCAAGCGAGCGCTCGACCATCGCCTTCTCGGCGGGAGACCAGTAGGAATCGATGTCGTCGATCGGTGGCGGAACCTGGCCCGGCGTGCCGCGCCTCAAATTGATGAAAGACTGCTGTTGCGAGGTGAACTGGCGGCGCGCTTCAGCGTCCGAATCAGCGGCCAGCACGTTCGCTCCGAGCATCGCGTAAGGCCGATCCAGGTGCCGGGACGGCTCGAACCGGCTGCGGTAGAGATCGAGCGCCTCCAGCATCAGGTCCGGCGCGAAGTGCGAGGCAAACGCGAACGGCAAGCCGAGCATGGCGGCGAGCTCCGCGCTGAACAGGCTCGAACCGAGCAGCCAGATCGGGACTTCGAGGCCGGCGCCGGGCACCGCCCGGATGCGCTGCCGCGGCTGCGGTTCCGCGAAATAGCTTTGCAACTCCTGCACGTCCTGCGGAAACTGCTCTGCGCTGTCGTCCATGTCGCGCCGCAGCGCGCGCGCCGTCAGCATGTCGGTGCCCGGCGCCCTGCCCAGCCCGAGATCGATGCGGCCCGGATAGAGCGAGGCGAGCGTGCCGAACTGTTCGGCGATCACGAGCGGCGAGTGATTCGGCAGCATGATGCCGCCGGCTCCGACCCGAATAGTCCGGGTACCGCCGGCGACGAAGCCGATGACGAGCGCGGTCGCGGCGCTGGCGATCCCCGGCATGTTGTGATGCTCCGCGAGCCAGTAGCGCCTGTAATTCAGCGCCTCGGCCCGCTGCGCGAGCGCTAGAGTGTTGCGCAGGGCATCGGCCGCGCTGCCGCCCCTGGGAATGGGAGAAAGATCGAGAATCGAGAATGGAATCATGCGGGCAGGCTCCGTGTCGCACGTCCGCTGTCCGTCACGCGTTGCCCAGGTAGTCCATCTTGCCGATCTCCACGCCGTTGTGGCGAAGGATGTCGTAGGCGGTGACGGCGTGGAAGAAAAAGTTGGGCAGCGCGAACGTCAGCAGATAGGACTGACCGGTAAAGGTCACTTCCTTGCCACGCAGTTTCAAGACGATCTCGCGCTCTTCGCTGCCGACGATCAGCTCCGGGGTCACGCCTTGCAGAAAGGCCACCGTCTTGGCGATGCGCGCCTGCAACTCTGGAAAGGTCGTCTCGGTATCCTCGTAGCGCGGGACCTCCGCGCCGGCCAGACGGGCCGCGCAACCTTTCGCGGAATCGGTGGCCGACTGCACCTGACGAGACAGCGGGAACATGTCGGGGGCCAGGCGGGCGTTGATGAAGACCGCGGGGTCGATCTTCCTCGCCACGGCATGCTCTTCGGCCTTGCGCAGGATCGCGGACAGATTCGTTAGCCCGCGAGTGAAGACCGGGGCTGAGGCGTGGTACATGGTCAAAGGCATGGCGGGACTCCTGACGGAAGACGGATGGACCGCATACTGTGTATTGTGCCCGACGTTGGCCGGCACTTCGGGGACAGGTATGGGGCTTTGGTGCAATTGCAACCGTTCCGTGGGTTGCCGGCGATTTCGCTGACGCTCGGCTGCGGGTCGAGAGGGGCACGCGCAGATTCTACCCGCTTGCGGAAAACGCCCGTTCCGTGGCGCGACAGGAAGTCCCGGGTCGATCTTTCCGAACGGGCACCAGCGTTAACGCTTGAATCTGTCGAGGCGGGGACAGGCCCGACCCGTTGGCGATTGCCATCTCCGGACTAGAAAGTATAGGCCTGACCCCGAACGGGAGGCTTGACCCCGAACGGGCGGCCGTGGCAGGACGGCGGCCGCGGGACCGCGGGAACTAACTGCGTCTGATCGACAGTCGGTTGCGCAGCAGGTCCAGCGCGCGCTCGACCTGGCAATCCACCGCAGAGGTCCCGGCCGGCTGGCGATCCGCGGCAGGCGCCGCGTCCTGTGTGGCAACCGGCTCGGCGCCGGTATGCGGTGCGCATAAGGCCGCCACCTCACGCGCAGCCGCCTCATCCCCTTGACGCTCGAGGGCGACGGCGCGCACGGTCGGCCCGGCCTGCGCGTCCCGCAGCGGCTGACCTTCCACCACGACGTCGGGCATCACGCCCTTGCCCTGGATCAGGCGGCCGCTGGGCGTGTGATAGTAGGCCGTAGTGAGCTTCATACCGGTGCCGTCCCCGAAGGGGATGACGACCTGCACGGAGCCCTTGCCGTAGGTGTGCGTGCCCAGCACGGTCGCGCGCTTGTTGTCCTGCAGCGCGCCGGCAACGATCTCGGCAGCGGAGGCCGACCCGCCGTTGACCAGCACGACCATCGGCAGGGTCTTCAACTCCGCGGGCACCGAGCGCAAATGATCGACGGCGCCATAGCGAAGGTAGTCCTCGCGCTGCGCGAACAGCCGCATCTTCGCATCCTTGGCCATGCCTTCGGTGAACACGACCGGCGACCCGGCCGGCAGAAACGCCGCCGACACACCCACGGCGGCGCTCAGCAGCCCGCCCGGATTGTCGCGCAGGTCCAGCACGATACCGGCGACGCGGGTGTCGTCCTGGTTCAGGAAGCGGGTCAACCCGGCCACCAGGCTCTCGGGCGTGTGAACCTGGAACTGGGACAGGCGGATATAGGCGTAACCCGAGTCGATCAAGCTCACCCAGACGCTGCGGCCGTGGATCAGCTCGCGGGTCACGCTGTAGCCCCTGGTCTCGGTCTCGCCGCCGCGGGCCACGGCGAGAGCGACCAGCGTCCCGCGCTTCCCGCGGACTTGCTGGATGACCTGTTCCAGGCTGCGTCCCTGAATGCTGTCCCCGTCGACTGCGATGATCACATCGCCCGTCTGCACGCCTGCCCGGGCGGCAGGCCCGCCCTCGAACACCGCCATCACCGTGACGCGGCCCTCCTGCATCGCGACCTCGAGCCCGAGCCCGCCGTACTCGCCGCGGTTGTCGTTGTACAGCTCGCGAAAGGCCTCGGCATCGAGATAGACCGAATGCGGGTCGAGATTGCGCAGCACTCCGTTGACCGCGCCGGTAATCAGCTTGGTGTCGTCGATGGGCTCGACGTAGTTGGCCTTGATCTTCTCGAGGATGTCGGCAACGCGCTGCACCGGCGCGCTGTGCCGGGGAACGTCGGCCGGATCGGCGAGGGCCGGACAGGCAAGGACCCACAGCGCGGCCAAGGCCAGGCGCCGCACGTTGGTCAGCCCATGGCTCATCCGCTGGTATCGGCTGACTACGCCAACGGAACTGGCAATCGAACTCAATCAAACCTCCTTGCGTATCGGGCCATGTCAGGCTAGGCCGACCGCAAGAAACGTGCAGACCCCCCGGATTCGCCGACAGCAGACAGGCGCGGCCTCGCGACCCCCCTATTCGTCGGCTGGAGACGCGATTATGTCATTTCTGCAAGGTTTGCCGGGCCCATTGCCGAATGCCGCGCAGGAGGGCAAGCTGCCGACTTTCGTCTGCCCCGCACCGTCAGGAGCCTCCCATGACTGTGTATTCCCCCATCGAGCTGCTTCGGTTGAGCCCAGCCTTAGGCGCCGGGATCGTCGGCGTCGATCTGGCGCAGGGGGTCGACGATGCACTGTTCCGGGGCATCTACCGCGCCTTTCTGGAGCATCAGGTCCTGCTGTTTGGCGCCCAGGAGCTGCCGTCCGGCCGGCAAGTCGAGTTCGCGCGCCGTTTCGGCGAAGTGCAGATCCACGTGATGAAACAGTACCATGCGGACGGCTACCCGGAGCTCTATCGCCTGTCCAATCTGGACGAGAACGGCAACCCGACCGGCAAGCACCCCGACAAGGGCACGCTGGCCTGGCACACGGACGGGTCCTGGCAGCGGGTGACCGGTCAAGCCACGATCCTGTATGCGGAGGTGGCCACCTCCGAAGGTGGCGAGACCCACTTCTGCGACATGTACGGGGCCTACGAGCGCCTGAGCCCGGCCTGGAAAGCGCGCATCGCAGGCCTTCGTGCAGTGCACAATCTGGACTTCTCGCGGACCCGCCGGCACGGCGAAGACCCCATGACCGACGCGCAGCGGCGCGAACGCCCGCCCGTGGACCACCCCATCGTGCGCACCCACCCGGAAACCGGACGCAAGTGCATCTTTCTGGGCGACCACGCCGAGTACGTTCAGGGCATGGACTACGAGGCGGGCCGGGCGCTGATCGAGGAGCTCAACGTCCTGGCGGTGCACCCCGATCTCACCTACCGCCACCGCTGGTCGCCCGGCCAGCTCATCCTGTGGGACAACCGCTGCGTGATGCATCGCGCCACCGAGTACGACCCCGCTACCCAGCGGCGCGTCATCCGGCGCTGCACGGTACTGGGGGAGGTGCCGCAGTAGGCCGCGGAGGGCATAGAGAAAGGCGGAACGCACTTACCGCGAAGGACGCCAAGCAAAACGCGAAGGAGAACGCGGGTTTCTCCTGCCGTCCTATTTCAAAGATAGCGCATCAACCCCAGAGGACCCAGAGGGACACAGAGGAAAACTGAGAACCTCTGCGCTCTCTGCGTCTCTGCGGTAAGTACTTGCTCTCGGGCAGGCGGGACTGCGCCACCCTCGCGGCCTACACCTCCACCCGCCGCACCTCCACCAGCGTGTCGGAAAACGTCGGCGCGCGGCCCAGGTCGGCGTAGCGCGAGGCGTTGACGACGTTGGCCGAGCGGCCGTTGGGGGAGTTCGACGCCCAGTAGCCGAGCGGGGCGAGGACCACGCCCTGCCGCACCTCGTCGCTCACCTGCGCCTCGGCATGGAAGCGGCCGCGGTCATTGAACACCTCCACCAGCTCGCCCTCGGCGATGCCGCGCGCCCGCGCATCGGCCGGGTGCAGCGTGATGCACTGCTCGCCGGCATTGCCGAGCTGGCGGGCGATGTTGGCGTAGCCCGAGTTGAGGAAGGCGTGGCTCTTGGGCGTCAGGATGTTGAGCGGGTACCTGGCCGCCAGCGCGCCATTGGTTTCGGGCGATTCCTGCGGCGGGATGAAGCCCGGCAGCGGATCGACCGGGCTGCCGTCCTGGAACTCGTTGGAGCCCTGACGGAACAGCGGCAGCACGAAGTTGCCGCCGGCCGCCATCGACGCCTTCAGCTCGACCTTGCCCGACGGAGTCGGAAAGTTGCCCTTGGCGTGCGGCGCGTAGGTGTCGGGCGTGCCCACTTTCAGCCGGGCATAGCCGTCGCGCTGGAGCCGCTCCATGGTAATGCCCTCCATCGCCGGGCTGCTCCAGTCCATCGCTTCCAGCGCCATCTGCGCATCGTCGCGCTGGAAGAACGGATCGTCCAGGCCCATCGCCTTCGCCAGCCGCCGGAACAGCTCCGTGTTGGGCACCGCCTCGCCGCACGGCGGGATGGCCTGATGGTTGTACGACAGATAGAAATGCCCCCAGGAGAACATGATCTCCGTCTGCTCCATCTGCGTGGTGGCCGGCAGCACGATGTCGGCGTAGCGCGCGGTGTCGGTGATGAAATGCTCGCTCACCACGGTGAACAGATCGTCGCGGGCCAGCCCGCGCAGGACCTTCTCCTGCTCCGGTGCCACGACCACGGGGTTGGCGTTGTAGACGAACAGGGAGCGGATCGGCGGATCGAGCGCGAGCTCGCCGGTGAGCGCGGCGCCCAGCTTCCACTGGTTCAGCACGCGCGTGCCGGGCTTGACCCAGTCCGGGCGCATCAGCTTCTCCCACTTCACCGGGAAAGCCCAGATGGGAAGCTGCAGGATGCCGCCGCCGACGTCGCGCCAGGCGCCCACCAGCGCGGGCAGACAGGTCAGCGCGCGCACCGTCTGGCCACCGCCCGCATGCCGCTCCACCGCCACGCCGATGCGGATCACCGAGGGACGGGTAGTCGCATAGTCGCGCGCAAGCTTGCGGATGTCGTCGGCAGCAATGCCGGTGATCGCGGCGACCTTCTCGGGAGGATACTGCTTCGCGCGCTCGGCCAGCTCTTCGTAGCCGACCGTGTAGCTCGCGACGTATTCCTTGTCGACCAGTCCCTCGGTGATGATGACGTTCATCATCGCCATGGCCAGAGCCCCGTCCGTGCCCGGCTTGATGGGAATGTGCCAGTCGGCCTGGCGTGCTGTGCGGGTGCGCACGGGATCCACCACCACGATCTTCGCGCCGCGCTTCTGCGCCTCGGCGATGATGGGCCAGTGGTGGGTATTGGTGCTGATGGTGTTGCAGGCCCACAGGATGATGTAGCGCGAGTGCACGAAGCTTTCTGGATCGGTGCCCGGCGTCGGGCCGACCGTCATCATGTAGCCGGTGCAGGCGCCGGAGTCGCAGAACGTGCGCTCGGTGATGGTGGCGCCGAGCTTGTTGAAGAACGGGTCGCCCACGTTCATGCCGTTGAGAATACCCTCGGTGCCCAGATAGCTGTAGGGCAGGATCGCGGTGGAGCCGTGCTGCTGGATCAGCTGCTTCCAGCGCGACGCGATCTCGTCCATTGCCGCCGCCCAGCCGATGCGGGCGAACTGTCCGGAGCCCTTCGGGCCGCTGCGCTTGAGAGGATAGAGCACGCGCTCGGCGTGGTGCACCCGTTCCTCGTAGTGATTGACCTTGACGCACAGGCGCCCGTCCGTGAAGGGATGGTCCGGATTGCCTTTCACGCTGACAACCCGATCGCCTTCGACCGTGACCAGCATGGAACAGGTGTCGGGGCAATCATGCGGACAGGCGGCGAGGACGGTCTTCCGATTGGCTGTGGCCGAGCTCAGTACGGCGGACATGGCGGTCTCCTTCGAGGGGTGATCTCTTGGGTTTCTTGTGCAGCTGCAACCGGCACTTTACTACAGCGCCGAAGCGAAAGCCGCAGAACATGCCGAGGCACGCAGAACTGGAAGCTACGAGCACGTCTGCCAGAGAAGTTCTGCGTTGCGCGCGTGAGTCCGCGAAGCGGCGAACAGCCGAAGCGGTGTACAGTATGCCATCGGGGCCGTGCGAAGCTCCGCCAGAAACCATTCCTGCAGAGGAGACCAAAACATGCCGCACGCCTCGGCGCGCCCGGCCCGCTTCGCGGCCGCGCTCGCATTGACCTTCTGCCTGCTGCCCGCCGCGCGAGCCGCCGACCTCACCGAGCTCACCGCATCGCAGGCCGCACAGCAGATCCGCGAGGGCAAGATCACCAGCGTCGAGCTGACCACCGCGCTGCTCGCCAAGATCGAGAACGGCGCCGACCTGAAGGCCTTCATCACCGTGGACCGTGAAGGTGCGCTGGCCGCCGCCGCGGCCGCCGACCGCATGCGCAGCCAGGGCAAGAGCCTGGGCCCGCTGCACGGCGTGCCCATCGTGATCAAGGACAACGTCCACGTCGCCGGGCTGCCCAACACCGCCGGCACACCGGCACTGCGCAACTTCGTGCCGAAGAGCAATGCGCCGGTGGCGCAGGCGCTGATCGACGCGGGCGCCATCGTGCTGGGCAAGACCAACATGCACGAGCTCGCCTTCGGCATCACCAACAACAATGCCGCCTTCGGTGCTGCGGTGACGCCTTACGACAAGACGCGTTTCCCGGGCGGGTCCAGCGGCGGGACCGGCGCGGCTGTCGGCGCGCGCATGGCCCCGGCGGGGCTGGGCTCGGACACCGGCGGATCGGTGCGCATTCCGGCGGCGCTCAACGGCATCTCGGGACTACGCCCGACCGTGGGGCGCTACAGCGGCGAAGGCATCACGCCGATCGCCCACACCCGCGACACCGCCGGTCCCATGGCCCGCTCGGTCGCCGATCTCGTGCTGCTGGACCAGGTGATCACCGGGGACCGCCGGCCGGTCCCGGTCCCGGGCCTGTCCACCATCCGCCTCGGAGTGCCGCGCGTACCTTTCTATGAGAACCTGCATCCCGATGTGGCGCGCCTGATGGATGAGACGCTGGCCGCGCTCAAGGCGGCCGGGGTGCAGCTGGTGGAGGTCAATATCCCGCCGCTCAACGCCGCCAACGACAAGGTCAGCTTTCCGGTCGCGCTGTACGAAGGCAACGCCGACCTGGCTGCGTACCTGAAAAAATACGACACCGGCCTGACAGTCAAGGATGTCGCCGCTCAGATCGCGAGCCCGGACGTGAAATTCGTGTTCGATACCTTCATGATCGGCGACAAGGCCGTGCCCGAGGCCGTCTACAAGGAAGCGCTGCAGGTGCATCGTCCGGCGTTGCAGGAGCTCTACGCCGACGTGTTCGCCTGGTTCAAGATCGACGCGCTGATCTTCCCCACCACCAAGTATCCCGCGCTCAAGCAGGACGGAGCGCCGGAGACGACCGTCAACGGCAACAAGGTGCCGGTATTCTTCTTTTTCATCGCCAATACCGATCCGGGCAGCAATGCCGCGATCCCGGGCCTGAGCCTGCCGCTCGGCCTGACCAGCGACGGGCTGCCGGTGGGCATCGCTCTGGACAGTCCTTCCGGGAGCGACCGCCGCCTGCTCGGTATCGGGCTGGCGCTGGAGCGGGTGCTCAAGCCGGTGCCCGGGCCGAAGATGTAAGAGACTCGCTTCGCATTCCAGGAACATCCCATGCACGACCTCGTGATCGAAAACGCAACACTCATCGACGGACTCGGTACGCCGGCCCGTGCCGGGGGTGTGGCGGTCAAAGACGGCCGCATCGCGGCAATCGGGAAAGACCTCGGCGCCGCGCGCAGCCGCGTCGACGCCCAGGGGCTGACGCTCGCGCCCGGCATCGTCGACCTGCACACCCACTACGACGCGCAATTGTTGTGGGACTCGTTCGCGACGCCCTCGGTTGCGTTGGGCGTCACCAGTCTGGTGATCGGCAACTGCGGCTTCACGATTGCGCCCTGCCGGCCAAGCGATCGCGATCTCACACTGCGCAATCTCACCCACGTCGAGGGCATGGCGCTGGAGGCGCTGCGCGCGGGAGTGGACTGGGACTTCGAGAGCTACCCCGACTATCTGCGGCTGCTCGAGCGCAAGGGCATGGTGCCCAACGTAGCGTCCTTCGTCGGGCACTCCTCGGTGCGTACGTTCGTGCTGCGCGAGGACGCCGCCAGGCGCGCCGCGACCAAGGCCGAGGTCGCGCAGATGAAGCAGCTGGTGGCCGATGCGCTGCAGGCGGGCGCCGTGGGCTTCGCCACCTCCACCCTGGAGCAGCACAACGGCGAGAACGGCATTCCCATGCCCTCGCGCCTGGCCGACGAGCACGAGATGCTCGAGCTCACCGGCGCCCTCGGCGAAGCCGGCAAGGGCGTGTTCATGCTCACCAAGGGCATGACCACCACGGTGCCGTGGCTGGAGCAGGTCGCGCAGCGCAACGGCCGCCCGGTGATGATCGCCGCGCTGTTCGTCGACCCCAATGATCCGCAGCGTGTGTTCGGCGAGCTCGAGGAGATCGGCGCGGCGCGTGCCCGCGGGCGCGAGCTGTGGGCGCACGTGGGCTGCTTCCCGCTGGGGATGGAGTTCACGCTGCGCCATCCCTATCCTCTGGAGGCGCTGCTCGCCTGGCGGCCCGCCATCGAAGCCGAAGGCTCCGAGCAGTACCGGAAGCTGCTCGCCGATCCCGCGTTCCGGGCCGCGATCAAGTCGGAAGCGCGTACCCGAACCGTGCCAAACCGGTTCTCCTATCACAGCCTGGAGCACATGACGATCAAGGAAGTCACGCAGACTGGCCATGCCGGCCTGGTCGGCCGCAATGTCGCCGAACTGGCGCGCGCGGAGGGCAAGGACCCGTTCGACTGGTTTCTCGACTTCGGCCTGGACGGCGAGCTCGATGCCATGGTCGACTGCAAGCTCTTCAACACCGACGAGAACGCGGTCCGCGAGCTGATCCGTCATCCGCACGCCCAGGTGACGCTGTCGGATGCCGGTGCGCACTTGTCGTTCCTGTGCGATGCGGGTTTCGGCCTGCACCTGTTCGGGCACTGGGCACGCGAGCGCGGCGACCTCACGCTTGGAACAAGCGGTGCAGGCGGTCACCAGCCGCCCGGCGGATCTCTATCGCATGAAGGACCGCGGGCGCCTGGCGCCGGGCGCCTGGGCCGATCTCATCCTGTTCGATCCGGCGACAGTCGGGCGCGGACCCAAGCGCCGCGTGTCGGATCTCCCGGGCGGCGCGAGCCGCGTCGACACGCCCGCGACCGGTTTGCACGGCGTGTGGGTCAATGGCGTGCGCGCGGTCGACGAGAGGGGCCACATCGCCGATTGCGGCCGACCTGGGAAGCTCATGCGGGACTTCGGGCGGTAGCAAGACAACAGCAAGCAACCAAGACGAAAAACATTTGGCCGCCAAGACGCCAAGGCGCCAAGAAACCCAAAGTGCTTGATCAACGGTGTCGCCAAAGGCTGCCGGCGTCAGGTGTGCTGCCTGAGACTGCCCGATGACACCTCCCCGCCCGACAAGGCAACGAGTAGCGCTTTTAGCTTTTCTTGGCGTCTTGGCGTCTTGGCGGCCAACATGGATTCAAAGGTTTCAGCCATGAAAATCACGCGTATCCGCTGCCACCTCGTGCAGCTGCCGGCCGAGGAGCCGCTCGCGGGCGGACCGCCCTTCGGCGGACCGTTCCACGAGTTCGTCACCGTGCAGATCGAGACCGACGAAGGCATCGACGGCATCGGCGTCACCTTCTTCGGTGCAGCGCTCAGCGCCACCTTGAAGCATGCGGTCGAGCAGCTCGGCGCGCTGACCCTCGGCGAGGACCCGCTGCGCGTCGAAGCCGTCGGTCGCAAGCTGCGCGAGGCGGCCGAAAGCTCGGCGGGACCCGGCGGCATCTTCGCGCTCGCTTTCACCGCCATCGACATGGCGCTGTGGGACATCAGGGGAAAGGCGCTGAACCAGCCGCTCGCGGTCCTGCTCGGCGGCCTGCGCCAGCGCGTGCCGACGTACGCCAGCGGCGCGCTCATGCGCACGTTCCCGCTGGAGCACGTCGTCAAGGCGGCGCCGCTGCTGGCCGAGCGGGGCTTCAGGCAGATGAAGATGCAGCTCGCGCTGCCGGGCGACACTTCACCCGCGCGCGAGGTCGAGCGCGCGCGTCTGGTGCGGCAGGCGATCGGCCCGGACGTCGACCTGATGTGCGACATCAATCAGCGCTGGAGCGTACATCAGGCCATCGACATCGGCCGTCGGCTCGAGGACGTGCACTTCTTCTGGTGGGAGGACGTGACCGCGCACGACGACTACGCAGGCCTCGCGCGGGTGGCCGATGCGCTGGCCACACCGGTCGCCGGCGGCGAGTACGTCTACGGCATTGCCCCGTTCCGCCACATGCTCGAAGCGCGCTCGGTGGATGTCGTCATGATCGACCTGCTGCGGGTGGGCGGGATCGCGAACTGGATGAAGGTCGCCGGCATGGCCCAGGCGTTCAATCTGCCGGTGGTGAGCCACCTGTTTCCGGAGATCCACGTGCATCTGGTCGCGGCGGCGCCCAACGGCCTCACCGTGGAGTACATGCCGTGGTCGCTGCGGCTGTTCGAGGAGGCGCCCCGGCCGCTGAACGGCGAGCTTGCCGTGCCCACGGCACCCGGACTGGGTCTGCGGTTCAATCGCGACGTGATCGACCGCTACGCGGTGCGCTGATCCGGCGCTAATCGCCGCGCAGAACGCAGGAGAGGCTGGAGCACGAGCTACTCGTGGTGCCCGCCCCTTTAAGCGGAGGGCAAGGTGGGGATGTCTGATCGCAAGTCAACACTGGGCTGTGACCACGCGGTCGCTTCCGCCCTGGCGCGCCGCGACGGCCGCGCGGGCCGCGCGCGCGAACACATCGGAGAAGACCTCTCCAGGCGCACCCCGTGCTGTTGCCACACCGACGCTGACGGTGATGGCGACCCCGCAGGGTCTCAGCTCGGCGACGCGGGAACGCAGACCCTCGGCCTTGATCTGCGCGTCGGCCAGCGCGCAATGCGACATGAGCAGGACGAACTCGTCGTCCTTGCAGCGCACCGCCACGTCGCCGCGCCGGCACTCCCCGCGCAGCAGGCGGCCGATGCTGCGCAACACCTCCTCGCATACCGGCGGGGTGCAGGTGTGGGTGATGCGATCGAACCGATCGATGTTCACCAGGATGACGCTGAGCGGGAAACCGTGCCGGCGTGCCTCCGCCAGATACATCGGAGCGACCTCGCCGAGGAAGCGCCGGTTGTTCAGGGTGGTAAGGGGATCGGTCAAGGCGAGCGCTTCGAAGCTGGCGCGCTGCGCCTCGCTCTCTTCGAGGCGGCGCTTGCCGCGCACCAGTCTTTCCACCCGCACCGTCAACTCCTCGGCCATGACCGGCTGGGGGATAAAGTCGTCGGCCCCGCTGCGCAATGCCTCGATCCGGCGGGCGGGATCGGTCGGTGAGATGATCGCCAGCACCGGCGTACGCCCCTCCGAGCCGGGCAGCGTGCGCAACTCGCGGATCAGGCCCGCACCGCTGACAGGGGCGTGCAGCAGGGGGGCGGTGATGAGCACGTCCACCGGCTGGTCTCTGACCCGCGTCAACGCCAGAGCCGGCGCGGCCACGTGATGCACCTCGAGGCCGAGGCTGCGCAATGCCGCAATGACCAGGCTCGCTTCCTCGGGATCATCGTCGACGACGACTACCGTGCCGGCCAGGACCGGCAACGGCGTGAGCACCATCGCAAGGAACTGGCGGACGCGCTCGACATCGTGGCGGTCCATGATGTCGCTCGCCCCCGCCTCGCGCAGGGTCTTGACTTGCTCCGCCTCGGGGCCGGGCGACAGAACGAGAATGGGCACGGGGGCCGCGTCGGGCGCGTCGCGCAGCGCGGCGCAGAACTGGGTGCCGGTGCCATCGGGCAACTGGTCGGCAACGCACACCAGATCGAAACGCCGCCGTGCGATCTGCTGCAACGCTTCGGCCATGCTGGCCGCCTCGGCGAATTCGGCGCCGGCCTCGCGCAGCAGCGCGGCCAGCACGGAGCGCCGAGCCCGGGATGGTTCGACGATCAGGGCGCAGCGAGCGGCTCGTGTCATGGATCCCCGGAGAATGTGCCGCGGATTGCGGCAGGCGCTCCAGCCTGAGCGAGAAACTGCAGGCCGGGCTTCCCGGTTATCGGCCGGGCTGGTCCGGGGTTGAGGCCTCGAGCAGCGCCGCGGCGCGACCCCTCGACTGGAATCTGGCGGGCGCAAGCAATTCTCATGCTTCCCTGCGCTGCGATTTCGTTGCCGTCCAGGCGCCCCGGGGGCTTCTCAGTCCCCCGGGCTTCTCAATGCATGGATAAGCTCTATCATTGCGGCAATTCGCTTCCGATGCGCAGCCACTCGTGCCCGATTTGACCCTCGACCCGTTCTCGCCCCTGGAGGCCCGCGTGCTCGGCGTGCTGATCGAGAAGCAAGTCGTCACGCCGGACAACTACCCTCTCACGGTCAACGCGCTCACCACGGGTTCCAACCAGAAGACCAGCCGGCACCCGGTCATGGACATCTCCGAGGCCGAGGTGCAGGCTGGGCTCGAAGCGCTCAAGCACCGCACCCTCGTGATCGAGAGCTATGGCGCGTCGGGACGGGTGCTGCGCTATGCGCACAACTTCCCCAAGGTGTTCAACGTCGGCTCGACGGCGACCACGCTGCTCGCCGTCCTGATGCTGCGCGGTCCCCAGACCCCGGGCGAGCTGCGCCTGAATTGCGAGCGCATGCACCGGTTTGCCGATATCTCCTCCGTCGAGGCCTACCTCGAGGAGCTCGCGGCGCGCTCCGCCGGCGCACTGGTGATCCGGTTGCCTAAGCAGCCCGGATCGCGCGAGCATCGCTGGGCTCAGCTGCTCACCGGCCCTGTGTCCATCGAACTGGAGGCGGAGATCGCGCAGCCGGCCGCGCATGCACCCGCATCGGGAGACATCGCGGCACTCAAGGAGGAGATGGCGGCCCTGCGCGCAGAGGTGGCCACGCTCAGGGAGCTGGTCGAGCGCTTGCAAAACCAACTCGGCCCGCGCATCGAGCCGGAGTAGTCCGCAACTCGTTCATCCACCAGAGTCATCGTATGCCTGGCCCTCTTTCCGGGATCAAGATCCTCGATCTCACCACCGTTGTGATGGGTCCGTTCGCGACCCAGATCCTCGCCGAGCTCGGCGCCGACGTGATCAAAGTCGAAACGCACGACGGCGACAACATGCGCCACGTCGGCCCGATGGTGAGCCCCGGCATGGGGCACCTGTACCTCAACCTCAACCGCGGCAAGCGCGGCATCGTGCTGGACCTCAAGGATGCGCAAGGGCGCGAGGCGCTGCTGCGCATGGTGCGCACCACGGACGTGTTGATCTACAACGTCCGGCCGCAGGCGATGGCGCGGTTGGGCCTCGCCTACGACGACGTGCGCGCGGTGAACCCGCGCCTCATCTACGTGGGTGCCTACGGCTACTCGCAGCGCGGGCCATACGCCGCGAAAGCCGCCTACGACGACTTGATCCAGGGCGCGACCGGCCTGGCTTCGCTGGCGAGCCGCACCGAAGGCGAGGCGCCACGTTACGCACCGGTAAACCTGGCCGATCGCGTCACCGGGCTGCACGCGGTCTACGCCGTCACCACGGCATTGTTCTTCCGTGAGCGCAGCGGCCAGGGCCAGTCGGTGGAAGTGCCCATGTTCGAAAGCATGTCGCACTTCGTGCTCGGCGATCACCTCGCGGGCTTGTCCTGGGAACCGCCCATCGGCGGCAGCGGCTATGCGCGGCTCGAGCACCGGCGGCCCTACCGCACCCAGGACGGCTGGCTGTGCGTGCTCGTGTACAACGACAAGCAGTGGAAGAGCTTCCTGCAGGCGGTGGGCCGCGCCGATCTGCTGGAGGATCCGCGCTTCTTCCCCCACGCCAGCCGCGCTACCCACATCGACGAGATCTACGCGATCCTGGCCGAGCTGATGAGCGCGCGCCCCAGTGCGGACTGGATCGCGCTGCTGGAGCGGATCGACATTCCGGTGGCGCCAGTGAACAGCGTTGAGGACCTGGTCGAGGACTCGCATCTGGCCGCCGGCGGCTTCTTCTCCTTCGAGGAGCACCCCAGCGAAGGCAGACTGCGGGTCCCGCGCACGCCTACCGGATGGTCGGCCTGCGCGCCGCAACAGCTGCGCCCGGCCCCGCGCCTGGGCGAACACTCGGCCGAGGTGCTGCGTGAGGCGGGTTACTCCGATGCCGAGATTGAACGGCTGGTGCAGCGGGGCGTGACGCTCGTCGTCGCCTAGCTAGCTAGGTCTTCGGCAGCTGCCCCACGACCGGCTCGACGGACTCGGCTTGCAGGGCAGGGGCGATCGATGCGGCCGTGCACTTCTCCAGTGCCCGCAGCCGGCGGTCGAATGCGATCAGCTCGCACTGGTAGCCAAGCGCGGCGTCGCGCGCATGACCACACACCGACCCGACGTTGCGCCCGAAGCGCTCGCTGGACTGATCGAGCCGGGCGCGCTGCTCCGCGGGCAGCTGCGCCGCCAGCAACGCGGAAGCAACCAGGACGTCCCGGCGCCGGTGGTCGGCAGCGGAGCGCAGATTCATCACCGCCAGACGTTTGGCCGCGGGATCCGGCTGAACGTCGGCCGTGGGTTGGAACCCGTCATCTCTTGCTTTGGTCGGGGTAGGAGCGGGGGCACGCGAGGAGGGGTTGTCGGCAAGCAGGCGCCGCGCCCATTCACCGACTGACGTTTCCAGGGCGTACATGTCCTTGCCGCTCACCTCCGGCTTGGTGAGGCAAGTGCTGGCCAGAACCGGGCGATTGCGCAGCGCCAGGAAGGCTTCGACACAATAGGAGATGCGGCGACCGCTCTCGGGCAGCAGCCGCTCGTTGCCCTGGAGGATAAGGAAGTCCTCCACCGTCAGCACGCGCGTCTCGGGCAGTGAGACGCGCAGGCCCTGCGACCCAAACCGCTGGCTTGCCAGGAAGGCCTGCAGCTGGCGCTGCTGCTTGAGCTCGTCGACGAGAACATCGCGCAACGCCCGCTGATCCACATATCGCGACTCGAGTCCGCGTTCGGTGATGATCAGCGTCGACATCAGGCCCTGGGCGGGCAACGCCTGCCCGCGGCTCGCAAAGAACCGCGCGGTCTCCGGGGCGAGGTAGACCGCCAGAGCCTGCAAGCCGTCGCCGGAGACGTCGTGCAGCAGGTAGATCGGTTCCAGCGCCGTCGCGCCCATCGACTGGCCGGGCGGGGCTGTCAGGCGAAGGCCGATGCCGCCCACGGCTGCGTCGACCGCGTCGGCATCGCCGGCAACGGTTTGCGCCGCCACGGCTTGGCCGGCCGCCATCGCAGCAACCAGCGCCAAACACGGCACTTTCAGACCTAGGATGCGCGCGACGGTAGAAGCACCTGCCAGCATGATGTCTCCTTGGAATCGTCCGAATCGTCCCGGTGTCCCCGGCACCACAACGCGGACGCACATCACCGCAATATCGGGCGACTGTGCGCAAGCTTGAGGCAGGCGCGAGCACTGCGGTCGCCCGGCCCATGATCGGCTCAGCGTTGCGCTGTTGGTGCGCAACATGCCGCCCGATGCGCCAAGAGCAGGCACTGTGCCAGGGCGGTGAACCGTGGGCGGAATCCTCGTCCCTTCGGAGGATGGTCCACCGCCGCGGCCGGAGCGCCGCTGCGGCTCAGCCGCTCCCGACGGAAAGATCAGGACTGCTGGCGCGGTGCGGTTGCACGACCATGCACCCTGGGCAGCGGCGTGAAACCGACCGGACAGGCGCTCCGCTCAGCTCTCCATCAGATCGCGACCCGAGCGGCGATCACAACGCAAGTGTGATTGCTCCACTGTGTCCGTTCCATATCCCCCACGGCATACCCGCCATATCTCCGACGGCATATATAGCCCCGCGACGCCGCATGGCCGGCGCGGGTATCGATGCTCGCCGCTACGTACGCGCTTGATTTGATCAGCCAGTCAATGCCGGCGGCGCGCCCGGACGGGGCACCCTCGGGCCCGAGCGGGTACGATGGCGATCGTCTCCCGGTGACTTCGCCATGGACTTGTCCTTCTCCTCCGAGCAGCGCGCCATTCGCGACGCCATCCTCAAGCTGTGCGAGCGCTTCGACGCGCAGTACTGGCTGGAGCGCGACCGCGAAGGCGGTTTCCCGGACGAGTTCTATCGCGCGGTCGCGCAAGCCGGCTGGCTGGGCATCGCCATGCCGCAGGAGCACGGCGGCGCGGGGCTCGGGATCACCGAGGCGGCGCTGATGATGCAGGCGATCAGCGAATCGGGCGCCGGCTTCTCGGGCGCCTCCGCCGTGCACATGAACATCTTCGGGCTGAACCCGGTCGTGGTGTTCGGCAGCGACGAGCAGAAGCAGCGCTGGCTGCCGCCGCTCATCCGCGGCGAACAGAAGGCCTGCTTCGCGGTGACCGAGCCGAACGCCGGCCTGGACACCGCCAGGCTCAAGACCTTCGCCCGCAACCTCGGCGACCACTACGTGCTGAGGGGGCAGAAGATCTGGATCTCCACCGCGCAGGTCGCGGACAAGATGCTGATCCTCGCGCGCACCGCACCGCCCGAAGCGGGGCGCAAGGCCACCGACGGGCTGACGCTGTTCTACACCGATCTGGACCGCCGCTACGTAGACGTGCGGGAGATCGAGAAGATGGGCCGCAAGGCGGTGGATTCCAACCTGCTGTTCATCGAAGAGCTGCCGGTGCCGGCGGCCGACCGCGTCGGCGAGGCCGGGCACGGCTTCGACTACATCCTGCACGGGCTCAACCCGGAGCGCATCCTGATCGCCGCCGAGGCCGTCGGCCTGGGCCGCGCCGCGTTGGCGCGCGCGGTGCAGTACGCCAACGAGCGCATCGTGTTCGATCGGCCGATCGGACAGAACCAGGCGATCCAGCATCCGCTGGCGCGCTGCTGGATGGAGTTGGAGGCGGCCAACCTGATGGTGTTCAAGGCCGCCACGCTCTACGACCGCGGCGAGCCCTGCGGCGCCGAGGCCAATGCCGCCAAGTACCTGGCGGCCGAGGCCTGCTTCCGGACCTGCGAGCAGGCCATGCTGACCCACGGCGGCATGGGCTACGCGAAGGAGTACCACATCGAGCGCTACCTGCGCGAGGCCATGATCCCGCGGCTCGCACCGGTGAGCCCGCAGCTCATCCTGTGCTTCATCGCCGAGAAAGTGCTGGGGCTGCCGAAGTCGTACTGAGGCTTCTGCCCCGCTGTCTCTCGCCCTTCCCCGTCTGCGCCTTGGATTCTGGTTTCGAGTGTCAGGGAACCTTCAGGCGCGGGAGCGCTCGAAGCCCAGTCCCGGTGGGACGCTCCCTGTCGTCTCGGCCGGCCCCAGACGGCGGCTGTAACTACCTGAAATAAGGCCGAAATAGAATCTCGGCCGGGGCGAACGTCAAGAATGTGCTAAAGACCGGCTGGATCGGGCCGAAACTAATGCTGTCAGGGACTTCTGGTGATTTGTTGAGGTCAGTCATGAAGAGGGGTATCGAACCGGGGTTGTTCAGGCAGGCGGTGGCCGCGTCGCAAGACGGCCTCGTCATCGCCGACGCGCGCCTGGCGGACATGCCGCTCATCTACGTCAACCCGGCGTTCGAGCGGCTGACCGGCTATCACGCCACGGAGGTCATCGGCCACAACTGTCGGTTCCTGCAGGCCGATGACACCACGCAGGAAGGGCTGGACACGATTCGCGCGGCGCTGCGGCAGGGCGCCGGCTGCGTAGCGACGCTGCGCAACTACCGCAAGGACGGGTCGATGTTCTGGAACGAGCTCAGCCTGGGCCCGATCCAGGACCGCTCCGGTCAGCTCACCCACGTCGTGGGCACGCTTTCCGATGTCACCGCGCGCGTGCAGGCCGAGCACCAGCTGCTGCAGAAGCAGCAACGGCTGGAGCGCACCAAGCGCATCCTGGAAGGGCTGGCGCTCAAGGACGGGCTCACCGGGCTGTACAACCGGCGCTACTTCAGCGAGCAGCTGGTGCGGGAATGGAACCGCGCGCGGCGCGACGAGGTCCCGCTGTCTCTGTTCATGATCGACATCGATCACTTCAAGCGCTTCAACGACACCTACGGCCATCTCGCCGGCGACCGCTGCATCCGCACGGTCGGCGATGCGGTGCAGCGCTGGTTCGCGCGCGGCTCCGACCTGGTGGCCCGCTACGGCGGCGAGGAGTTCGTCGTGCTGACCACCGGCGTCGAACGCCGCCAGGCGCGCGAGCGCGCAGAAGCGCTGCGGCAGATGATCCGGCAGGTCGAGGTGGAAGGCACCGGCCGCGCGAATGCGCCCTCGGTCACAGTGAGCGTCGGCCTGGCGTCGGCCGTCCCCGAGGACGGCATCCGTCCGGAGGACCTGCTGGCTGCCGCCGACCGCGCGCTCTACCAGGCGAAGCGCCAGGGCCGCGACCGCATCGCCGTGGCGCCTTCGCCGCGCACCCTCGCGCACGCCGCCTGAAGCGGCATACCCTCCCCACCCTCCCCCTCACCCCGCCCTCTCCCGCAAGGGGAGAGGGGAGCCGTCGCACGCACGGTCGAGGGCCACGCGCGCCTTCGCGGTCGCATCCCCGCAAGCGGGGCCCCTGCTCCGCGCTCCAGCGCGCCCTCTCCCGCAAGGGGAGAGGGGGCTGGCTGCGCCTCCCGCGTGCCCCCTCACCCCAGCCCTCTCCCGCAAGGGGCATAAGCGTTAACTTAAGGCCACCCTCCCCTTCAAGGGGAGGGCTGGGGTGGGGATGGGTTTGTGTGCGAATCTGACCCATCCCCCTCCTAGCCTCCCCCTTGATGGGGAGGAAACGTGGTGTTCGCATGAGTCAAGTTAACGCTTATGCCCGCGAGGGGAGAGGGGGCTGGTTGCGCTTCCCGCGCGCCCCCCTCACCCCCGCCCTCCCCGCAGCGGGAGAGGGGCTGGTTGCCTGCCTTGGCAGGCTAGAAACCGCTCTCGGGTCTTGTGATAGCGTGCCGCCTTCGGTCCGCGACCGGACCGAGCAGATCGGCTCGTCTGCGGGACCTGCGCTTCGTGTCGAGGAGCGAGGCTTCAGCCTCATGGGCAATCGGTTCCCTGTTCCGTTCCAATGACAACCGCATCCTGGCTCTGGATCCCCATCACGCTGTGGGCGGCGTTCGCGCAGACCCTGCGCAACGCGGCACAGCGGCAGCTCACCAAGTCGCTGGGCACGCTCGGCGCAACGCTGGTGCGCTTTCTGTACGGGCTGCCGTTCGCCGCGCTGTGGCTCGTCGCGGTGCACCTGGGCGGCCGGTACGAGCTGCCCGCGCCGAACGCGGCGTTCGCGGGCTGGATCCTGCTGGGCTCGCTCGCGCAGATCGCGGCCACGGCGCTGTTGCTGCGGGCGATGACGGAGCGCAACTTCACGCTCGCTGTCGCCTACTCCAAGAGCGAGCTGATCCAGGTTGCCGTATTCGGGTTCGTGTTCCTGGGCGACCGGGTCGGTCTGCTCACCGCATTCGCGATCGCGCTGGGGACGCTGGGCGTGCTGATCATCTCGCCTGCAGACCCTCAGCGGCCGCTGCGCGCGCTGACGATGGGGTGGACCACGCGATCCGCGTTGCTGGGGCTCGCCTCCGGCACGGGCTTCGCTCTGTCTGCGGTCGGCTACCGCGGTGCCGCACTCGCTCTCGCGGGCAGCCCCTTCCTGATGGCCGCCGCCTACAGCCTGGTCGCGGCGCAGCTGCTGCAGACCATCCTGCTGGGAGGCGGCCTGCTGGTGCGCAAACCCGAGGTCGTCACCGGGGTGCTGCGGGCGTGGCGGGCCTCTCTGTTCGCCGGCTTCATGGGCGCGGCCGCCTCGGTCGGCTGGTTCACCGCGATGGCGATAGAGCCGGTCGCGCACGTGCGCACACTGGGGCTGATCGAGCTGGTGTTCACGCTGGTCATCTCCCAGCGCGTGTTTCGCGAGCGGCTCACCCGGCGGGAGCTGGCGGGGGTCGCCGTGCTGGCCTGCGGGCTGGTGATCGTGACGCTGCAGCGCTGAGCCTGCCAGTTTAGAGCAACCTCATTTACCGCAGAGGACGCGGAGGAACGCAGAGGAACCCCTTACTCGGGTTTCCTTCGTGTCCTTCATGTTCAGTATGGTCCGCTCCCCTCTGTACTCCTCTGTGTCCTCTGTGGTGAATGCCCTTGTGTCTTCCCTCTGCGTTCCTCAGCGTCCTCTGCGGTGAACGCGTTTGCACGGCCGTTAGTACTACCGCTCGACGTCCATCATCCGCAGGCGATGCACCAGGCTGCGCATGACTTCCAGCGCGAACTCGGGGCGCTGGCGCACCAGCTCGTTGAAGCGCCGCTCGTCGATGGGGACCAGAACGCAGCGGGTCTTGGCGATCGCCGTTGCGCTGCGCGGCCCGGAGTCGATGATGGCCATCTCGCCGAGGATGCCGCCCTGCCGCACGGTCTCCACCACCTTACCGTCGAGCAGGATCTGCGCCTCCCCCTCCATCAGCACGTACATGACGCTGCCCTGATCGCCCTGGGCGAACACGACGTGCCCGGGCAGGATCTGGGTCAGGGTGGCATCGCTGGGCAGCAGGTCGATGAGCGCCATAACGGCTCCTGTGAGGAACGACAGCGGCGTGGCGGTGATTCTTACGCAACGTTCTCGTCGCGCCTGGCGGCTGCGTTCACCGTCAGCGCAGCGCGAGCCGCAGCATACTCCCGCTCCAGGCGGGCGACCAGCCCTCGTACGGGCAGCACCTCATCGATGTTCCCGACCCCCTGGCCCGCGCCCCAGATGTCCTTCCATACCTTGGCCGGGCGGTCCGAAGCGAAGCTCATGGACGCCTTGTCGGCGGCCGGGAGGTGGTCCGGGTCGAGCCCGGCCGCCGCCACGCTCTTCTTCAGATAGTTGCCGTGCACGCCGCTGAAGAACGGCGTGTACACGATGTCGGCCGCAGCGCTGTCCATGATCATCTGCTTGTACCCCCCGACCGCGTTGGCCTCCTGCGTGGCGATGAAACGCGTGCCGATATAGGCGAAGTCTGCCCCGATCGCCTCGGCCGCGAGGACCCCCGCGCCGTCGGTGATGGCGCCCGACAGCGCGATGGGCCCGTCGAAGAACCGGCGCACTTCGCGCACCAGGGCGAACGGGCTGAGCATCCCGGCATGCCCTCCCGCGCCCGCGCACACCAGCACCAGCCCGTCCACTCCGGCTTCGAGGGCCTTGCGCGCATGGCGGATCGAGATCACGTCGTGGAACACCATGCCGCCGTACTCGTGCACCTTCTTCACCACGTCGTCGGGTGCGCGCAGACTGGTGATGATGATCGGCACCTCGTGGCGCATGCACACGTCGAGGTCATGGTCCAGGCGGTCGTTGGACTGGTGGATGATCTGGTTGACCGCGAAAGGTGCGATCCGGGCGTCGGGATGCGCGCGCCTGCGCTGCGCCAGCGCGGTCTCGATGGTGGTCAGCCACTCCTCCAGCAGCGCCGCGGGGCGGGCGTTGAGCGCAGGAAACGAGCCGACCACCCCGCTCTCGCACTGGGCGATGACCAGGTTCGGATTGGAGACGATGAACATCGGCGCTGCTATCACGGGCAGCGACAGCTGGCTGCGAAGCTTCTGGGCGAGGGACATCGGCGCTTCCTTGTTCCGGCAACCGCGCACCTTGCCTGCTCGCGGCATCGTGGTCAAGCCTCACCCAAAGCGAAGCTAAATCCAACCGGGATTGCGCCGATGTTGGAGAGATCGATCGACGCTCCGCTCGCCCCACCACCCCGCCATGCCAGACACGACCCAGACCGAGGATTTCTCCTACAGGTTCCTGCAGGACATCGCGCGCGACCTGTCGCAGAAGGACCTCAAGTTCCCGACCTTCATCGAAGCCTCGCTGCGCGTGCGCATGGCGCTGACCAGGAAGGAGCTGGGCACCAGCGAGCTGGCCAAGGTGGTGCGCAGCGAACCGCTCCTGTCCGCCCGCGTGGTGGCGCTCGCCAACAGTGCGGCGCTCAGCCCCAACGGCAGGCAAGTCACCGACCTCAAGAACGCCCTGATCATCGTCGGGCACAACGCAGTGCGCAGCCTGGCCGTCTCACTGGCGATGGACCAGATCGCGCACGCCAAGGATCTCAAGCCCTTCGCGGCCCAGTCCCGGCGGCAGTGGGAGCACAGCCTGGAGGTCGCGGCGCTGGCCTGGGTACTCGCCCGGCACCGTGGGACGCCGGACCCCGACGAAGCGCTGTTCGCCGGGCTGGTACACGACCTGGGCCATTTCTATCTGATGTGGCGCGCCACCCGCTTCCCCGAGCTCGTCGCCCGCGCGGGGGAGTTGCGCGAGCTGGTGCACGAGTGGCACCCGGGGATCGGCGCGGCGCTGCTGCAGAACCTCCATCTACCCGAGACCCTGGTGCGCGCCGTCGACGAGCACGAGCTGGCGCCCGAGAACCTCACGCCGGGAAGCCTCGCGGAGCTGTTGAGCGTCGCGGATCGCTGCTCGAAATCGTACGGCATCGCGCCGCCGCCGGATGCGGCCGAAACCGAGGTACCCGATCTGGCCGCCGAGGGTCTCAACGAAGAGGCTGCGCGCGCGATCCTCGCCGAGGCCGCCGAGGACGTGCGCTCGTTGACCGCGATGCTCAGGGGCTGAGGCGGGGCCAAACGCAACGGCTAGCCACAGAGAACACAGAGAAAAGCAGATGCCGCTTGCAGATCCTGCATCACCGCCTGACTGATCCGGGCAACTCAGCAAAACCCGGGAAACTCTCTGTGCCCTCTGTGCCCTCTGTGGCTGACTTACGCGATAGAAGCGCCTACTTCACCACCATCGCGGTGAACGGATACACGTAGGCCTGCAGCATCACGAACCCACCGATCAGCGCGGCCAGCGAGAGGCTGTGCCAGAACACGTAGCGCAGGATCACGCCCTCCTTGCCGATGTAGTTCGTGGCCACCGACGCCACCACGATGCTCTGGGCGTCGATCATCTTGCCCATCACCCCGCCCGAGCTGTTCGAAGCCGCCATCAGGAGCGGGTCCAGGCCCAGCTTGTTGGCGGTGATCACCTGCTGGCTGCCGAACAGCGCGTTGGAAGCGGCGTCGGTCCCGGTCAGGGCGGTGCCGATCCAGCCGATGAGCGTCCCGAAGAAGGGATACAGCCAGCCCGTATTCGCGAAAGCCAGCCCGAGCGTGCCGTCCATGCCCGAGTAGCGTGTGGTGTAGCCCAACGCGAGCATCGCGATGATGGTCAGCAGCGAGTACTTCATGATCCCGAAAGTCTCCGTCCAGGTCTTTGCCATCTCCTTGACCTTGAAGCCCATCACGAATCCCGCGATGACCGCCGCGAGGAAGATTCCGGTGCCGATGGCGGAGATGAAGCCCCACTTGAAAACCGCCGCCTCTGTGCGCGGTTCGGGAACGGCGGGAGCGACACGCTGCACGACCTGGTGCAGCCCGTCGATGGGCACCTCCCAGTAGGTGGTCCCGGGCCAGTTCAAGACATGGTCCTTGACCCAGGGAATCCCCCAGATCACCAGCACGACCGTAAGGATCACCCACGGCGTCCAGGCTTTGACGACCCGCTCGGTGGCATGGCCGTGGTGCCCGCGATCGGTCTGCGCCTCCGCGTAGGTGACCGTAGCCCGCCCCGTAGCATCCAGCATCACCTGCCTGGGCTTCCAGACCTTGAGGAACAGCGCCAGCAGGACCATGGAAATCATGGCCGACAGCATGTCGACCAGCCAGGGCCCGTGATAGTTGGAGATGACGAACTGCGGGATGGCGAAGCTCAGGCCCGCGACCAGGATGGCGGGCCAGATCTCGAGCGTCCTGCGAAACCCGCAGAAGGTCACCACCAGCCAGAACGGCACGATCACCGAGAAGAACGGAAGCTGGCGCCCGACCATGGCCGAGAGCTGCAACAGATCGAAGCCGGTCACGCCCGCCAGCACGACGATGGGCGTGCCCGAACCCGCCATAGGCCACCGGCGCCGTATTGGCAATCAGCGACAGGCCCGATGCGGCCAACGGATGGAAGCCCAGGCCGATCAGGATGGCGCCGGTCACGGCGACCGGCGTGCCGCCTCCGGCCGCGCCCTCGAAGAAGGCCCCGAAGCAGAAAGCGATCAGCACGAGCTGCAGCCGGCGGTCGTTGGTGATTCCGCCGACGCTGTCCTGCAGCACGGTGAACAAGCCCGCTTTGACCGTCATCCGGTAGAGGAAGATCAGATTGAGGATGATCCAGCACACGGTCGTGACGGCGAACAGTGCGCCATAGAATCCCGCACGCGCTGCCAGCCCGCTTGGCATGCCGAGGATGAACAGGGCGATCAAGATCGACGCGACGAGGCCTCCGACAGCAGCGTAGTGAGCGCGGATGTGGAAAATGCCCAGTCCGCCCAGCAGCACCAGCACGGGGATCGCGCAGACCAGCGTAGACAGGATGGTATTGCCCAGCGGGTCGTAGACCTGCGACCAGACTTCCATCTACTCCTCCCGGTTGTGTTGTTGTATGGGGCGGTCGCGCGAAGATGGACAGTGCACGCGACCGACCGGGCGGAGTATATCGAAACGCGCGCTCAGGACTTGAGTAAGACGCTGGGCAGCGCACCGTGCTTTCGGAGTCCCCTCGAGAAACGTGAGCCCCCTCTCCCCTGCCCTCTCCCACGAGGGGAGAGGGAGCCTTCTGCCACACCGCCGGCCGGGACACCAGCCAAGGTGCTCTGTGGCCGGCCTGCAGTTCTAGGGGACTGTACCCCGCGACTTGAGAGACCTACCGGACTCCCTCTCCCCTCGTGGGAGAGGGTTGGGGAGAGGGGGAAGACAGCGCACTACCGAGTCCGCTATTGCAGTCCACTAGTGCTTCAGCGGCTTGAACCGGATACGCTTGGGCTTGGCGGCCTCCTCGCCCAGGCGCTTGCGCTTGTCGGCCTCGTACTCCTGATAGTTGCCGTCGAAGAACACGACTTGCGAGTCGCCTTCGAAGGCCAGGATATGCGAGGCGATGCGGTCGAGGAACCAGCGGTCGTGGGAGATCACCAGGACGCAACCCGCGAACTCCAGCAGCGCCTCTTCCAGCGCCCGCAGCGTCTCCACGTCGAGGTCGTTGGACGGCTCGTCCAGCAGCAGCACGTTGGCGCCCACGCTGAGGGTCTGCGCCAGGTGCAACCGGCCGCGCTCGCCGCCGGATAGATTGCCGACCAGCTTCTGCTGATCGCCGCCCTTGAAGTTGAAGCGGCCGATGTAGGCGCGCGAGGGCATCTCGAACTTGCCCACGGTGATGATGTCTGCCCCGCCGGAGATCGACTCCCACACCGTCTTTTCGCCCTCCAGCGCATCGCGCGACTGGTCCACGAAGGCGAGCTTCACGGTCGGGCCGATCGCGATCTCGCCGCTGTCTGGTTTTTCCTTGCCGGTGATCATGCGGAACAGCGTGGACTTGCCGGCGCCGTTGGGGCCGATGATGCCCGACGATCGCGCCGGGCGGGATCTTGAAGCTCAGCTTCGTCGATCAGCAGGCGCTCGCCGTAGCCCTTGCGACACGTTCTTGAACTCGATGACGCTGTCGCCCAGGCGCTCGGCCACCGGAATGAAGATCTCCTGCGTCTCGTTGCGCTTCTGGCTTTCGTACGACGGACAGCTCCTCGAAGCGCGCCAGCCGCGCCTTGCTCTTGGCCTGCCGCGCCTTCGGGCTTGCGCGCACCCATTCCAGCTCGTGCTTCATGGTGCGCATGCGCGCGTCTTCCTGCTTGGCCTCGATCTCCAGGCGCTGCTCCTTCTGCTCGAGCCAGGAGCTGTAGTTGCCCTTCCACGGGATGCCGTAGCCGCGGTCGAGCTCCAGGATCCACTCCGCGGCGTTGTCCAGAAAGTAGCGGTCGTGGGTCACCGCCACGACGGTGCCGGGGAAGCGCTGCAGGAACTGCTCGAGCCAGTCCACGCTTTCGGCATCGAGGTGGTTGGTGGGCTCGTCGAGCAGCAGCATGTCGGGCTTGGACAGCAGCAGCTTGCACAGCGCCGCCCGCCGCTTCTCGCCGCCGGACAGGCTGGCGATCTTCGCGTCCCAGGCGGGCAGGCGCAGCGCATCGGCCGCGATCTCGAGCTGATGCTCGGTGTCGCTGCCCGCGGCCGCGAGCACGGCCTCGTACTTGGCCTGCTCGGTAGCGAGCTTGTCGAAGTCGGCGTCCGGCTCGGCGTACGCGGCGTAGATCGCGTCGAGCTTCTGCTTCGCCTCGAGCACCTCGCCGAGCCCCGACTCGACCTCCTCGCGCACGGTCTTCTCGGGATCGAGCTGCGGCTCCTGCGGCAGGAAGCCGATCCTGATGCCCGGCATCGGCACCGCCTCGCCTTCGATGTCCTGGTCCACGCCCGCCATGATCTTGAGCAGGCTGGACTTGCCGGAGCCGTTCAGGCCCAGCACGCCGATCTTCGCGCCGGGGAAGAACGACAGGGAAATGTCCTTGAGGATCTGACGCTTCGGGGGCACGACCTTGCCCACGCGCAGCATGGTGTAGACGTATTGAGCCATTGGTTTTCGCTTGACGGATCGGCCCGACGGACGCGGGCCTGGATGCGGAAGAGCGCGGCATTATGCCTGATTGCCCGCACCGGCGGAGGCGCAAGCGACCGCTGCGGCCAGTTGTGCCGATGCCCGCCGACCAGTAGTCTACGCAAGCGGGTCGGTGCGGTTCGAAATCCGGCAGCGCAGGTGGAGCCTTCCACCTGCCTTGCAGCACCCAACAAACACCTACGGAGGAGCAGATGTCGATCAAGCAACGACTACTGGCGGGCGCGCTTTGCCTGTCCGCGGCCCTGATGGCGGGCCCGGCGCTCGCGGCGGAGGTCACGGAAGGCTACTTCACGGCCAACGACGGCGCGCGCATCCACTACATGGAGGCCGGAACCGGCAAGCCTCTCGTCCTGATTCCGGGCTGGTCGCAGACCGCGGCCCAGTTCAAGCACCAGCTCGAGGGCCTGAGCGACCGCTATCACGTCATCGCGCTCGACATGCGCGGGCATGGCGAATCGGACAAGCCGACCACGGCTACCGCATCCATCGCCTGTCCAAGGACGTGCACGAGTTCCTGGCCGCCAAGAACCTCACCGACGTCACCCTGGCGGGCCACTCCATGGGCTGCTCGGTGATCTGGGGCTATTGGGAGCTGTTCGGCAAGGAGCGCCTGGCCAAGCTGGTGCTCATCGACCAGATGCCCATGATCACCGCCAACCCGATCTGGTCGGAACAGGAGAAGACCGACGCGGGCGCGATCCTGACCAAGGACACGCTGTACTCCGTGACCAACGACCTCGCGGGCCCGGAGGGGTGAAGACCACCGAGGGCTTCATCGGCGGCATGTTCAACAAGGAGTACTCGCGCGAGGAAGTCACCTGGGTCATCCAGCAGAACCTGAAGCTTCCGCGCCCGTACGCGGCCCGCCTGCTCTACGACCACGCCACCAACGATTGGCGCGACGTGCTGCCGCTCATCGACATCCCGACGCTGATCGTCGGCGGCAAGGCGAGCCTGGTCGGGTGGAAATCCCAGGTGTGGATGGGCACGCAGATCCCCGGCTCGCAAGTCGTGATCTTCGAGACGGAGGAAGGCGGCAATCACTTCATGTTCATGGAGAACCCCGAGAAGTTCAACCGCATCGTCAAGGACTTCATGGGCTGAAGCCGAACCACACCGCCCCGCCAGCTCTCGCTGGCACCCCGCCTCGTGAGCAGAAGTAGCCCGCGGGGCGGGCGGGTGGCGCCAGTGCGCCTCGAAGGCGCGAAATCAATAACAGCAAGGCCTTCCGGCCTCGTCAAAGGAGGCCACGTGTTTGGGCTTAGTTCACGATCTCGTTGGAGCCCCTCACCCCAGCCGTCTCCCACTGCTTTGGGGGAAAGGGCCCTTTTGGTGGCGCCGCGCAGCGCGACGGGGTGGTGGGAGCCAGCCCCGATGACACACCACGGCGGCCCCGCCGCCGTTCAGCCTCCATTCAGCACACCCCCTTTATTCTGCACACAACCAGGAAGGTCCCTGGGTGTGAACGAGAAGGAGGTTGAAATGAAATCCAAGCTTCTGGCTTCTGCAGCTGGGTCTGGCTGCTGCTCGGCACGAGCGCGCTCGCGCTGGCCGACAACGGCCGCGGGCACGACCGCAACCGCAGCCCCTCATACCATGGCCGTCACGACGCGACCGGCATTGGCACAACGCCGCCGCCATCGTCGCACGATCGGCGGCCCGCGTACGCCTACAAGCACTGGCACGGGCCGGCGTGGCGCCATCCGGGCTGGCGCGCCCCCTACTACAGCCACTATGGCTACGCACCCGGTACTGACGGCCGCTATGACGACGGGGTGACCATCATCTTCAAGGGCCGCATCGATTGAGTCGATCCGGCACGAACGCACAGACCCAAGGACACGACCATGAAACGCAGTGCCATCGCCGTCGCTGTCGCGCTCGCCGCGGGCGCACCAGCGGCCTTCGCGGGCCACGACTTCGACGATGTACGCCCGCGTGACGGATGTCGAACCGCAATACGAGCGCGTGAACGTCCCGCGGAAGGAGTGCTTCACCGAGTACGAACCGCACAGTTACTACCGCAATGAGCATCGTTCGCTGGTCGGCCCGCTGATCGGAGGGGTTGCCGGTGGATTGCTTGGCGCCCAGGTAGGCAAGGGCAGCGGGCAAGTCGTCGCTGCGGCGACCGGCGCAGCGGTGGGCGCTATCGTGGGGGACCGTCTGGCAACCGAGATCGGGACCGCCAGGTGGTCTACGAGCAGGAGGTGCGCCGCTGCCGGATGGTCGACCAGTGGGAGACGCATATCAGCGGCTATCGCGTCACCTACGAGTACGGCGGGCGCAGCTATACCACCGTGCTGCCTTACGACCCGGGCCGCCGGCTGGCGGTGCGGGTGAACGTGGAGCCGGCCGAAGGCGGCTGAGACGGGATGATCGCGTTCACCGCTTGCGGCCATCCGCGGTGTCCGCTGCGAGGCCTGGCCGGCACCGGGTTGCGGGGTGAAGGCGCATGGGCGATCATCTCTGCGATGAACAGCGCAACGCGCAGCAGAATCCTACCGGTGCTGGCCCTTCTCTGGCCGCTTGTCACGGCCCCGGCGCACGCGGACCGCAGGCGCTGGGCGCAAGAGGCCCAGGCGCCTCAGGACTTGGCGCCGCGCTCAGCTCGCCCAGCAACGCATCAGCATCGAGCAGGCGATCGCAATCGTGCAACGCGAGACGGGGGGACGGGTGCTGGATGCACGCGCTCAGGGCCAGCAGTACCGGATCAAAGTCCTCACCCGCGGGGGTGAGGTGCGAGTCGTCTACGTGGATGCGGCCACCGGCGCGATGCGCTGAGCAACCATGCGCATCCTGGTAGTCGAAGACGAACCCGCCCTGCGGCAGCAGCTCGAGCGCGAGCTGAAAGCCCAGGACTACACGGTGGACGCCACCGGCGACGGCAAGGAGGCGCTGTACTTCGCGACCGACTACCCGTTCGACGCCGCCATCGTCGACCTTGGCCTGCCCGGCCTGTCCGGCCTGGAGGTGATCACCCGCCTGCGCGCGCAAGGGCAGCCTCCTGCCGATCCTGATCCTCACCGCCCGCGGCCGCTGGCAAGACAAGGTGCAGGGACTGGAAGCAGGCGCCGACGACTACCTGACCAAGCCTTTCCAGACCGAGGAGCTGCTCGCGCGCCTGAAGGCGCTGCTGCGGCGCGCGGCCGGCGCCACGCAGGACATTCTGCAGTGCGGCCCCGTGACGCTGAACTTGAGCGCCCAGCAGGTGAGCTTGAACGGCGCCGAAGTCGAGCTGACTTCTTTCGAGTACCGGCTGCTGGAGCACCTCGTCCGCGGACGCGGCGCGTGCTGTCCAAGGACGAGCTGGCCGCGCATCTGTATCCGCACGACGAGGAGCGCGACAGCAACGTGATCGAGGTGCTGATCGGGCGGCTGCGGCGCAAGCTCGATCCCGACGGCACCCTGCAGCCGCTGGAGACCCTGCGCGGGCGCGGCTATCGCTTCACTCTGGGCGAGACCAGCTAAGCCGCAAGACAAGATTGAACCGCCAAAGCGCACCAGAGGCGCAGGTGGCGCGTGGACAGCGCCGCGCGCAGGCGGCTGGCGTTCTGGGTACAGTGCGCCGATGCGATCCCTGAACGCAAGAGTGACGCTGGGCGCTGCGCTGGTGCTGGCGGTGTTCGTGATGCTTTCCGCGCTGGCGCTGGAGCGCGCCTTCCGCGACAGCGCCCGCAGCGCCCGGGAGGAGCGCCTGCTCGCGCAGGTCTATCTGCTCATGGCCGCCGCCGAGGTGGACGCGCAGGGCAAGCTGACTCTGGCCAGCGGGCCTTCGGAGCCGCGGCTGGACCAGCCCGGCTCCGGGCTGTACGCGATCATCACCGACAGCACCGGCGACGTGGTGTGGCGCTCGCGTTCGACGCTTTCGGTCGATCCACCGCACGCTGCGCCGCTGGCCGCGGGCACGCAACGCTTCGAGGAGGTGGACAGCGGCGCCGGCTTCTTCGTGGAGAGCTTCGGCGTGAGCTGGGCCACCGCCGGGGGCAGCTTCCCCTTCACCTTCAGCGTCGCCGAGGATCTCACGCCGTACCGCGAGCAGCTCGCGGTGTATCGGCGCAGCCTGTGGACGTGGCTGGGTGCGATGGCACTGCTGCTGCTCGCGGCGCAGTGGGCGATCCTGCGCTGGGGCCTGAGCCCGTTGCGGCGCGTAGCCGACGAGCTGACCCTGCTCGAGCAGGGACGAGCAGGAGCACATCACGGGGAACTACCCCACCGAGGTGCAACGCTTGACCGAGAACCTGAACACGCTGCTCACCCATGAGCGCGCGCAGCAGAAGCGCTATCGCGATGCGCTGGCCGACCTCGCCCACAGCCTGAAGACACCGCTCGCACTGGTGCGCGCCGCCCTGCGGGAGACCGGACGCGGCGATGCGACGACCCGCACGCTCGACGAGCAGGTGGACAGCATGGACCGCATCGTCGGCTATCAATTGCAGCGGGCGTCGACCTCGGGCCGCGCCGCGTCTGGCGACGCCGCAGCCCGTGCGCCCCGCCATCGAGCGACTGCTCGCGGCGCTGGCGAAGGTCTATGCGGACAAGCCCATTGCGGCCGAGGTCGCGGCCGATACGCAGGTGCGCTTTCGCGGCGACGAGGGCGATCTCACCGAGCTGCTGGGGAACCTGCTCGACAACGCTTTCAAGTGGGGACGTGCGCGCGTGCGAATCGCCGCCGCCGGCAGTGCAGGCACGCTCACGCTGAGCGTCGAGGATGACGGCCCTGGCATCGCACCGGAGCAGGCGCACCGCGTGCTCGAGCGCGGGGTGCGGGCCGACCAGTCGGTGCCCGGGCAAGGCATCGGGCTCGCCGTCGTGCGCGACATCGTCGACGCCTACGACGGCGAGCTGCGGATCGAACGCAGCAGCCTGGGCGGTGCCTGCGTGACACTGGTGCTGCCGGCGGGGTACAGAAGATCGAGACCGCATGCGGTAGACTCGCAGAAGCGTAGCTCGAGGTCATCTCCTGGCGATGCAATCTCCACAGCGACTGACGCACTCCACCGAGCGATGATCCCCGCCTCATTCGCCCGCCTGCCGCAGCGCCTCTGCGGGTTGCTCCTGCTGGCGGCCTGCGCGTGTACCTGTGCACACTCGGCGGACCCTGCGCAGTTCGGCGGCAGGGTGGTGCTCGAAGTGCTGGACGAGATCGAGCTCGACCACAAGCTGCGCTTGCTGGAGGCGTTCAGCTTCCGGGACGAGAACGGCAGGTTGTGGCTCGCTCCCGCGGGCGCGGTGATCGACGGGACCTCGTTGCCGCGGACGTTGCGCTCGCTCCCCGGCCTGCCGCCCGAAACGGAGTTCCGCAAGGCCTCCGTCGTCCACGACTACTACACCCGAGCCAGGCAAGAGACCTGGCGCGAGGTTCGCCGCATGCTCTACGCCGCCGGCCTGCACGAAGGCCTCGCTCCCTCCGAGGCGAAGCTGCTGTATGCCACGGTGTACGCGGGCGGCTGGCGCTGGGAGCCGCGCACGTCCAGCTGCTACCGCAGCTGCCATGCAGCGGCGACCATGCTGGCCTGGCAGCCGGACCTGACCCAGGCCGAGCTTCAGCCCGTCGTCGACTGGCTGCTCGAGACCGATCCCTCTCTCGAGGAGATCGAGCAGCGTGTCGATGCAGTCACGCCCCGCCCCGGACCCCACTTGTTCGTCCAGGTACGGCAACCGAAATAGGGCCGCCGCGCTCCGCAGCCCGCCCGGCCGCCCTTGACCTCGACCTGATCCCGGCTGTCCAAGCCGTCACGCTTCGCGTGCCAGGCCTCCTCGGGCAGGCTTTAGTCACAGCGACTCGACGAACTTCACCAGCGCCTCGCGATCCGCCTTGGGCATCGCGCGGAAGGCTTCGCGCGCGCTTCTCCGCCTGGCCGCCGTGCCACAGGATCGCCTCGGTGACGTTGCGCGCGCGCCCGTCGTGCAGCAGGTCGCTGTGGCCGTTGACGCGTCTTGCAGCAGGCCGACGCCCCACAGCGGCGCGGTGCGCCATTCGCGCCCGCTCGCCTTGAAGTCGGGACGGCCGTCGGCGAGCTCCGCGCCCATGTCATGCAGCAGCAGGTCGGTGTAGGGGCGGATGCGTGAGATTGGCCGCCGCCTTCAGAGCGGGCTTCGGCCCGGTCTTCAGTTCCGGCACGTGACAGACGCTGCACTGGGCCTGCGCGAACAGCGCCTTCGCCGCGCGCGAACGCCGGGATCGCCCACGTTGCGGCGCGCCGGCACCGCCAGCGCCTGCAGGTACAGCGTGATATTGGTCAGCCGGCTCGGCACCACCTCCGGGCGATACTGCATTGCCCGTGCAACCGCCCTGTCCTCCGCACTTGCTGGCCGACGGAAGGTCCAGGCAGGCGAGCTGGAGCGCCGGACAGTTCTCCTCCGGAAACAGGAAGGTGGTGGCGCCGATATCGCCCAGGAAGGCCGCCGCGGTCTGCTGGCGAAGGCTCGGCTGATTGGCCTTCCAGCCGAAGCGCCCCAGCACCAACTGGTCGTTCTCGACGTCCCAGACGTAGTTGGGCTTGCCCGCTCATGCCCAGCTTGCTCCTGCTCCTTGGCGATGCGCAGGATGGTTTCTTCCGGCACGGCTTCGAGCAGACCCATGCCGACGATCGCGGGAGCGACACGCGGCGAGATCATGGCGTCCTTGCCGAGCTCGCCGAACCGCAGCGTCCTCGAGCTCGATGTGCGGCACGCGCAGCGTGACCGTCTCGCCGTCGGCGAAGCTCACCTCGCGCGCGGTGTAGGTGAAAACCGCCTGCCCTTCCGCCGGCACGCGGTCCTGGATGCCGCGGTTCTGCAGCTGATCGCCGTACGCGGGATGGGGCAGCGGGCCGCCTTCGCGGGTCTGGCCCGGGATGCTCAAGCGCACCAGCATGCCCTGCGCCGCCGGCTGTCCGTCCGCCGGGTGCGCGCTGCGCGCCCGTTGTTCACGTGGCAATGGGCGCAGCGGTCTTCGTTGAAGGTAGGGCCCAGTCCCCACACCCCGGAGGGATCCGGCGCCACCACCCAGGCTTCGTTGAACTGCTCCTTGCCCTTGGCGAACGCCTCCCGCCTGCTCGGCGTCGAGCATCGCGATGGGAATGGAGAAGGCCGCGGCCCCCGACTCGGGCGTGGTGAAGACACCGGCGGAGAGCGCCGCAGGATCCAGCGCCTCGTTGTCCGGCCGCGGCGACCAGTCCAATGGCGCAGCCGCCGGCGATGCGCAGCCCAGCGAGCTCGGCCGTCTCGAAGACGCGACGGGAGATCACGCTTCCGCCGGTTACGACCTTCCCGGTCACGCGCTCAATGCCGGTCCCACGGGCTGTGCTTGACGTCTTCCGGCAGCCAGATGGTCTCGTAGACTTTCTGCAGCTCCTTCTCCTTCTTGATCTCGTCGCTCACCGACAGGTTGGCGTACTTGGCCTCGGTCGGGCTGGTGTAGCGACGGATGTTCAGGCTGGGCGCGGAGATCACCTTGCGCAGCCCGCTGTTGCACGTGGGGCACTGCGACGGCCCCGGCTCGCTGATCCCGTGCTGCGTCTTGTAGATGAGATGGCACGGGTCGCATGCGTATTCGTAGAACGGCACTTCTTCGTCTCCTGCAGCAAACGGGGCCGACCCCGCGAGGAATCGGCCCCGGCAAGTGCGATAGCCGACGCGAGCGCTCAGGCGAAGCGGCGGTGCTCACGATCTCGGCTTTCGCCTGCATCGCCTTCTGCTTGTCGATGCCCCAGATGCGCGCGGCGTTCTCGCCGAACACCTTGCGCTTGATTTCGGGCGTGAGCTTGGGATAGCCGTAGCCCTCGACCAGCTGATCGGGGATCTGGAACTTGCGGAAGGCGTCGATCTGCCACTGCGGGTTGCCCCACAGCAGCGAATCGGTGCCCCACAGCACGTAGTCGGGCCCGATGTCGCGCAACAGGGTACCGAGCACGTGCGCGCATTCCACCGGCCGGCTCGACACCGTGGCCGCGAAGGTCGATCCGACCTCGCAGTACAGGTTCTTGCGCTGCGGCTTGAACCCCTTCAACGCCGCCAGCTCCTGGTGATACGGCCACGCCGAGTGATAGGCGATGAAGTTCAGGTCCAGGAAGTCGTCCGCGGTGGCGTCGAAGTCCTCGACGTGGGCGTAGCGCGCATAGAACTGCCCGAACGGAATGCCCTTGTGGCAGCCGATGTTCTTGATGCCGAGCTTGCGGCACTCTTCCCAGATCGGGTAGGCGCGCTTCTCGTCGTCGAACCACCAGCCCTTCTTCTTGGTGGAGTCGAACGTATACAGCTTGAGACCCGAGACCTTGTAGTTCTCGACGTACTCGTGCAGCCGCTGCATGGTCTCCTCCATCCCCTGATTGGGCGTGAGGCCGCCGGCCGAGCATGAGCGTGCTGTTCGGCCAGTTGTTGCGCACCTGGACCTGGTAGTCCATCGGGATCATGTCCTGGCCGCCGTAGTCCTCGCGGAAGCCGAACGGATTGAAGATCCCCACGGTGGTGTCGCTCTCCTTGAGGATCATCTTGCCGTAGTTCTCGACGTTCATGTCGCGGGTGCCGTTGGGCAGGCCGAAGCCTTGCCCAGATCGTCCAGCAGCTGCACGAACCACATGCCGCGCGTGGTGGTGTTGACACCCTCGACGTAGTGGCCCGGCCGCGTACAGACGTGAGTGTGCACGTCGACGATGAAGTCGCTGCTGGCGCGCGCGAGCTGAATCGCCTCCTTCTTCGCGTCGAGATCGGCGGCCTCCGCCGCGCTCGACCTCGAAGAACTTCATCCCGGTGACTTCGTTGGCAGCCAGCATCGCGGCCGAGAAGCCCAGCGACGACTTGAGGAAGCTGCGGCGCGACATGCCGGCCTGCTGCGCGTACCCGTCCATCTTCGCGGAGATCTTCTCACCCATGTTCCCGGCCATGAACATCGAGGTGCCGACTTCGTCTCCGTTGAACGGATCCATGGGCTGATGCTCCAGCCCCTTGAAGTGCTGAAGAATGTTGTACTCCATCTTCTCTCTCCCCCGTGTGTGATTGATTTCGATGCGACAGGAATCGACATCCAGTACAACCACCGGCACCCGATCCGATTCCGGCTCCAGGTCCTGCGCCCTTCATGCCGGCTCAAACGCCAGGCGGCGCTCTATGAAGCTACTCCCGGCTGATGAGGGTGTCAATGGCGAGCCCGGCGCGGCGTATGACAGCAGCCTGCCCGTGCGCGGGCGCGATTGTGTGCGCCGCGGCAGGAGTTGCGCCGACGCGGTTGCGCCGGGGCTGCTGCTTCGCAGCAGAACCGGTCCCCGCGACCCTCAGGAAGCGTCCGCTGCCGGGTCGCGAAACGCGGGATTCAGCGCGCGACTGCCTTCAAACACAGCTGCATGCGTTTGAGCGTTTCGAGCGGATGCGCGGCGTCGGACGTCGACAGCCGGGTCGCCGAGCAGGCCACGGGCGTGCCGGCTGCCCGGGACAGCGCGGCGAACTCGTCGCTGCTCCAGAAGGCGCGGGCGCGCTGCAGCCACTGGCGCACCGCGGACTCGTTCACGTCCGTGCGCTGGTCGTGCTCGCGCCCGGCCCGCTCCCACTCCAGGCGGCGCGCGTTGTGCCGGTCGATGCTCGGGTTGAGCGCGTGCTGGCGCTGATCCAGTTGCGTCCGTCGCTGCTCCAGCGACAAGGCCTGCGCAGCGAGATTGCTGGCCTCTCCGTTGCACCCGAGCACCTGCTGAGCGTCGAGGGACCCGCTGGTGCAGCGTTCGCGCTGCGCGCCGGCCGCGGACCCCAGCGCGGCCGCCTCCGCGTTGTACGCCCGCACCAGCCGTTCCAGTGTGGCCACTGCAGCCTCCAGTTGCTTTTCCTCGGCGGCCAGCTCACCGCCCCGCTGCTCCAGCTCCCGGGTCCGGGGCTGGAGCGTGGTGGCCTCCTGCTGGAGCAGATCACCCTGCTGGGTCAGGGCGGCCAGTCGCAACCCCGCGGCGTCGTTTTGCGACAAGGCCGGCGCGCTCGACAGCAGCCCTGCGAACGCCAAGCCCACGACCACCAGCGTGCTGCCAACTGCAGTGCGCATACTCATCTCCCTACAGCGCTCGCAGACAACCGAGCACGCGTTCCAATGTCGTGCCGTCGGGCGCTGTGGCCAGGTCCTGCAGGCCCTCGGGCCTGCAGGCGGGCGGCCGGGCTGCTGCAAGGTAGACGGCCCGAAAGCCGTCCGGCGCGAAGAACCGCTGGGCCCGCTCCAGCCACGCGGTGAGGTCGCGGCGGTTGAGCTCCACGAGCGCATCGTGCCTGCTCTTGCGGCCCGCCCAATCCTGGCGTGCGGCGTTGTGCTGCTCGATGCCCGAGTTGAGGTCTTGCTGCCGCTGCCCGAGCCCCGGCCGTTGCGCGTCGCGCTGCTGCGCCTGCGCCCGGATTCCGGCCGCTTCCGCGTTGCAGGCTTGCACCAGTGCCGCGTCCTCGGACTCCCGCGGACAGTGAGCCTGCTGCACGTGCGCCGCCTTCTCCAGGTCGGCAAGCGCGGTGTTGAACTCCTGAATATCCCGATTCAGGGCGGCCGATGCCGCCCGCAGGGACTGATCCTGTGCGTCGAGCTCAGCCCCTTCAACGGCCAGCCTCTCCGAGGTCGGGCGCAAGCGCTCGAGCTCGTCGTGCAGCAGTCCGCCCTCCTGCAGCAGGGCATCGATCTCCAGCCGGATCGCGAGTTCCTGCGCAGCGCCCGCAACGCCATTCAGCAGAGCGCACAGCAAGGCGATCGTGGTCGCGGCCGCAGAGCCACCACGTGCGTCTGCACGCACGTCTCTCCCGGCGAGGACCCAACCGCTCACCGCCAGGAACGCCAAGGAGGGAAGAGGCAATTCTCCCCTCCTCTGTCAAGGAGGGGTGGCACGCACAGCGTGACGGGGTGGTTAGGCATGCGTGCAAGCTTCAATAGGCTGTCGGGGTCGAGAAGGGGTCCCTCTCAATCCTGACAAATCCTGCGAGTCCTGTCCATTTCCCGGGGCCGGTCGGCGCTGCGATCGCTTTCCCCCTCACCCCAGCCCTCCCCCGCGAGGGGAGAGGGGGGCCTGGTGGCGCTTCGCGTGTCCCCGCACCCCTGCCCTCTCCCGCGAGGGGAGAGGGGGTCTGCTGACAAGTAGTCGTATACTCAAATACGCAGTCTCCAACACCCGGCTCTTGCTATTCGTGAACGACCTCGCCCCCCACATCTTCCGCCAGCGCCTGCTGATGGAAGGCATCTACCGCATCGACGTGGATCGCGACGTGCTCGCGCGCTACATGAGCGGGCTCGCAGCGCATCTGGACATGCGGGCCTATGGCGAGGCGGTGATCTACTCGCCGGCCGGGCTCGGCAAGCACGAGAACCAGGGCTTCGACGCCTTCCTGCCGCTGATCGACTCCGGCATCGCCGCCTATGTGTGGAGCTCGGCGCGCCTGTTCTCCATCGTGCTCTACACCTGCAAGGGTTTCGACGCCGCGCGCGCCGTCGCCTTCACGCGTGAGTTCTTCGCAGCCGAGGCCGTCGAGTCGATGACTTTCTAGACCCTCAGCGAAGAAACGGCCAATGCGAACCCCTCACCGCGGGGGACGCGAAGGGACACGAAGGAAGGAACGGCCAATGCGAAAACCTTCACCGCGAAGGACGCGAAGGTACGCAAAGGGACGCGAGGGAAGGGACGGGGAGCGCTTGCCTACTCGATCAAGCAAGGTCCAGGCACGCGCCTGCGGCCGCGCGTGACGTCGCAGCCGGCAGTTGGTTTTCCTTGGCGTTCCTTCGCGTACCTTCGCGTCCTTTGCGGTGCAAGATGTACATGGCTGGCCAGCGAAGGTGAATGACCGGCTAGCCCGCAAGAACAATATAGAGCTGCGCCGCGATCACGGCCAGGAGGCCGGCAGCGACCACCCGCAGCGCGCGCTGGGCCGATATCAGCAGCACCCTGCCGTACCAGCGCCGGCATTCGCTGCGCGAAGGGAAACCGGCGCGGAAGGACCGATTGGTGCCCGGTTGCCTGAGACTCGCCGGCCCGTGGGGAGCGCGCCCCTGGGTGCGAACGAATTCGTCACTGTAGATGCGCACGGCTGCCGCGCGCGCACCAAACGGATCCGGTTCGAAAGTCGCAGCCAGCGCCATCTCCCGGGCCAGCGTCCCTTCGATATCGAAAGCGTCGTCCAGCAGCACCCAGGCCAGGGTCGCGGAGGTCACGCCCAGCACCAGCCAGGCGCTGGCGCCCCACGTGCCGAGCAGGTTGAGGACATACAGGGCACCCAGGACCACGACCAGCGCCAGCGTGCTGCGTACCGCGACGCCGATCGCGAACAGGAGATGCGGGCCCTCGCTCCAGACGGGGGGCGCGGTGGTGCCGGCATGCTGGCCGGCTTCGGGGGGCAGCAGATCTTGCGCCTTGTGCTGCTCGTCGGATCTGGAGGTTTCCACTGCAGTCTATCGCCTGGGAGGTGGGCCGCCGTCCGGCAGCGGCCCTTGTCGTTCGACAAGTGCAGATTCCATCAGTGCCGCATGTCGCCTCGCTTTCGCTTGCGCGCGATGTGCGTTACCACCGTAACCGGCGGGCCGGCCCAGGTCGGTCAGCCTGTTGCAGCTTCTATCGGCATGCGATGGCGACTTCTCCAATCGCCCCGCGCGCGCGGCTGTCGCCCGCTTGCGACATGCCGATGTGCTGAACGCAAGGCAGGTGCCGCTCGTCGGCTAAAGGTGTCCGCTGGTCGGGCCGCTATTGCAGGAGCGCGGTGGTCTTGTGCTAGCGTGTATGCCATTACGCGGACCACCGCGCGATTGATGAGGAGGAAGACGCTCAAGCACGCAAGCAAACGCCACACCATCGCATGACGCATTGTCGCGTCGTGCCAAGGGCAAACCCGTCGAAAGGCGGGGACGCAAAGTTTCCGGCCTACCGGCCTCGAATACAGGCTCAGGGCAGCGGGACCGCCGTACGCGCCAAGCTCGAGCGCGTCGTAAATCTAAGCGGGGTGATTCCACTTCCCGCGCGGTCCGCCTCCCTTAGCCTTTGCTCCCCGATCCGCATGCCGGTGCGCCTGCTCTGGTGCCGCCTTGCTTGATCCGCCAGCGTCTGAATGTCCGGACCGCAGTCACGAGAGGAGCTTGCGATGCGCAGACCAAACGGATTCACATTGCCCGAGGTGCTGGTGGTCATCACCATCCTGGGGCTGCTCGCCGGGATCGCCCTGCCCACCTATCAGGGCTACATCCAGCGCAGCACGCTGACCGAGGCCTTCGATACGTTGTCGGCCTTCCGTCTGCGCATGGACCGCGCATTCAACGACAACGGCAACTACGGGGCCGCCGGGTGCGCGGTGAACACCCCCGCCGCCACCACCAACTTCGCCTTCGCCTGCACTCTGACCGATGCCGGCCAGGGCTATCTCGCGGAGGCCACCGGGGCGGGGCGCATGACCGGCTACGCCTTCACGGTCGACGATGACGGCGTGCGCAACACCACCGCGTTCCCGGAGGGGACCGTGCCCGCGACCTGCTGGCTGACCAAAGCGGGGGCCTGCTGATGAAAGCGCAAAGTGGCATGACGCTGGTCGAGTTGATGATCGGCGTGCTCATCCTGAGCATCGTGCTGGCGAAGGGCCTGCCGACTCTGCTCGACTACATCAGCAACGACCGCATCCGCTCGGCCGCGGAAGAGTTCCGTTCCGGCCTCGAGTCCGCACGCATGGAGGCGATTCGCCGGAATACCACGGTGAACTTCGTGCCCGACGCTACCGGCTGGTCGGTGGTGCTGCCGGGCGTGAACGGTGATCCGGACGAGGTGCTCAACGCGCGTGCGCCCAAATCCAGCGAAGCCGGAATAAGCGCTGCGCCCAGCCTCGCCAGCGTCGCGTTCAGCGGCAGCGGGCGCCCGGCGGCGCCGGCGGCATTCAGCGTGGACATAGTACCGACCGCGAAGGCCTGCCAGGCCGACGGCGGCGAAGCCCGCTGCCTGCGCGTGGCGGTGTCGCCGGGGGGGATGGTGCGGATGTGCGATCCCGCGCTCCCGGCGGACGCGCCCCAGGGTTGTCAGTAGCGCCGGTGCACTTGTCTGCACAGCGAAAGGCTTTCTGCAGCACCACGGGTTTTTTTAGCAGCAGTTCGTAGCCTTCAAGGAGGACCGCACCATGCGTCGATTCCAGACCGGTTCCGCAGTGATCGAAGGGCTGACAGCGATCACCGTCTTCTCGCTCGGCATCCTCGGCTTGATCGGCCTGCAGGCCAACGTGCTCGAGCACAACGCCCAGGCCCAGTTCCGCGCCGAGGCGAGCTACCTGGCCGAGGAGATCATCGGGGTCGCCACCGCCGATGCGCTCAACGCGGACTGCTACACGCTGCCGCCCGCCGGTGCTTGCACCAACGCGATGGCCGAGCAGGCCGCCCAGGACTGGGCCGCGCGGGTGCAGACGACCCTGCCGGGCGCTGACGACACGGCGCCCACGGTGGAGCGGGCGCTCGACGGCACCTTCACCGTGACGATCCAGTGGAAGCGGGACAGCGAGGACACCTCGCACAACTACGTCTCCGTCACCAACATCTAGACGGCCGAGGAGAAGCGGATGCTTTACCAATCCGGCAACGCATTGAACGCGCGCGCGCAGGCGGGCCTGTCCATCGTCGAGGTGATGGTAGGCCTGATGGTCGGGATCCTGGTCACGCTCGCGGCGTGGGGCAGCGTGATGTTCTACGAGGCCAACCGCCGCACCAGCATGGGCGGCAACAGCGCGCTGGAGAATGCGCTGGCCACCGCGCTGACCATCCAGCGCGACACCAAGTCGGCCGGCCTGGGCTTCGTCTTCGCCGGTCAATCGGTGTGCCCGACCCTGAACGCCTACTACAACGGCGCTACCACCGCCGACGGTGCGGCATTCGCTCCGGTCAGCGTAGTCGATGGCGGCGCCGCATCCGATCAGATCTCGGTGGCCTACGCACGCTCGATCCTGGGCGGGGCGCCGGTCAAGATTATCTCGGGCATGACCGATCCCGCCGACATGATCAAGGTGAACAGCACCGGCAACCTCGCCTCCGGCGACATGATCCTGGTGGCCCCCACCTCGCCTACCCAGCCCTGCACCCTCATGCAGGTCACGCAGGCGGCCACCGCCGGCTTCGGCACCGACCTGACCCGCGCCGCCGGCATGTGGAACCCCGGCGCTCCCGGCGCGGCGTTCACCAACGCCCCCGCGTATGGCGCCAACAGCAGCGTGATCCGCACCGGCCCGCTGACCTGGGTCACCTACCGGATCAGTGCGCAGCGGCATCTCGAGGTGGTGGACAACCTGACCGGCGCAGTAGACACCCTGGCCGAGAACATCGTGTTCCTGAAGGCGCAGTACGGGGTCAGCAACGGCGTCGCGCCGCAGATCGAGCAATGGGTGCCCGCGACCGACGCGTGGGCGCCGCCATTGGACAACGCCCACGTCGCCGCGCTGCGCGCCGTTCGCATCGTCGTGGTGGCGCGTGCGCCGCACCGCGAGAAGCCCACGGTCGCCAACGGTCCGTGTGACGCGACGCCGGCGGCACCGCAGACCTGGGCCGGCGGACCGGTAATCGACCTGAGCGGCGATGCCGACTGGCAGTGCTACAAGTACAAGACCCTGCTGCTGACCATCCCGCTCAAGAACATGATCTTCGGAGGGCAAGCATGATGCGCCATCAAAGCGGTACCTCGCTGATCATCGTGGTGATCCTGCTGGTCATCCTGATGATCTCGGCCCTGGCCCTGGTGCGTTCCTCGGAGACCGTCGGGGCGATCGCCGGCAACGTCGCCTTCAAGCAGGCGGCCACCGAGGCCGCCGACACCGGCATCGCTTCGGCCAGCCAGTGGCTCGCCGCGCTCGCCAACGCGGACGCGGCAGTGAGCGGCGTGTACTACGCCACGCGCCAGAACGTCGATGCGTACGGCCTGCCCACCATCGACTGGGCCGGGGTGCCGGCCGCGACGGTGACCAACTTCCGCGTCCAGTACGTGGTCGAGCGCCTGTGCCAGGGCCCCACGCCCATCACCAATCTGATCGGCCAGTGCCTCACCAACGAGAACACGCAGGACGGCAGCAAGAAGGTCGGCTCGCCGGCCTATTCCGGCACCACCGCCGTGTACTACCGCGTCACCGTGCGCGTGCAGGGCCCGCGCAATGCCGAGAGCTACGTGCAGTCGCTGCTCTCGAAATAGCATCCACTGGGAGTCCCGCCGTGAAGACCACGCTCAAGCTCGCCCTCGCCTGCTGCCTGCCCCTGGCGCACGCCGCCGCGCTCGCCGCGACCACCGACATCTCGCAGATGCCGCTGGATGCCAAGTCGCAGGCCACCCCCAACCTGATCTTCGGTATCGACGATTCCGGATCGATGGACTCGGAGGTCCTGCTCGCGACCAACGACGGCGCGCTGTGGTGGGACGCCGGCCCGCGCTCGTTCTGGAGCGCCAGCGGCGTGCTCAACTTCAACACCAACGGGGTGGCCGGCGCGAGCGGCGGCACCACCTGGTACAAGTACGTCTACCTGTTCCCCGACGGCACGGCTTCGGGCAACCGCACCTACGCGGACGCGACCTACGATCACTACGCTATTCCACCTACGCCGGCGTACGCGTTCCTGCGCAGCGCCGCGTACAACACGCTGTACTACAACTCGACAGTGACCTATAAGCCGTGGGAACCCGGCTATATCAGCGGCAGCACCCGTACGTTCCCCAACGTGGCACCGGTATCCGCACGCAGTCATCCGTGGTATCCCGACAGCCGGCACGCCGACCACTTTCGACTTGACGCAAAGCTTGACCTCGACGACCACCAACTGGACGTTCCGGATGCTGCCCGGCATGGTGATTCCCGGGGCCACTATCTCCGGCATCCAGGGGCGCAGGAACGGGGGCATGCTGAATCCCGTGACTGACCAACTACACGATTCTCGCCGGCGAGACCTGGGACGTGACCATCCCGTATTTCCCGGCGACCTTCTGGGTAAAGGACGCGACCTGCATAGCCGCGTGGCCCAACTGCGCGACGGCGCCCGACGGCGCCAAGCTGCGCCGCTACGAGATCAAGTCGGGCGTGACGTTCCCGTCGGGACGCAGCTTTCTCGCCGAGCTGCAGAACTTCGCCAACTGGTTCACCTACTATCGCAAGCGCAAGCTGATGCTCGCGGCCGGCATGGGCCAGTCGATGACGAACGTCAAAGGATTGCGCGGCGGCGCGGTGTACTTCAACAACCTGCAGCCGGTGACCATGTACGACTTCGCCGCCACCGCCGACAGCAGCAACGCGCGCGCACTGATCGGCAACCTGTACGCGAGCCCCGCCAATGGCGGCACGCCCACTCGGGACGCGCTGAATTACATCGGCGCGCAGTACATGTCCAACACCAGCATCATCCAGTACGGGTGCCAGCGCAACGCCGGCTTCATCCTTACGGACGGCTTCGCCAACAACACCGGCCCCACGCCGCCCTCGTACGACCAGACCAAGTGGGTAGGGAACCGGCCATACCAGACCATCACGACCGGCGGCCTGGCCGACATCGCGTCCTACTACTACACCACCAATCTGCGCCCCGCCATGCCGACCGGATTGTTGTCGGTCGATTCCTCGGACCCCGACCCCCGCGCCGACAAGAACCCCGATCTGCACATGAACACCTATGGGGTGACGCTGGGCATGAAGGGAACCATCTACGGCACCGGTTCGGCGGCCGCCAACAACCCGTACTTGAACTACCCGGCCTGGCCCCCGCCCACGCAGAACCGTCACCCGTCCTCGATCGACGACCTGTGGCACGCGACGATCAACGGGCGCGGCGAGATGTTCATGGCCAACAATGCCTCCGAGCTGACGCTGTATCTGCGCCAGGTGATGAACAGCCTGCTCACCAAGGCCGGCTCGGACGCCGGCATCTCGGTGTCCAACGTCAACCTGAAGGACGGCGACAACACCGCCTTCGTGTCCAGCTACAACGCCCAGGAGTGGAGCGGCCAGCTCGCCGCCTATCCGGTGAACATCAACACCGGCCAGGTCACCATGAGCCCGGCGGCGCAGATCTGGGAGGCGCGCGACCAACTCACGCAGCGGGTGGTCGACCTGACCCACGCCGACAGGAAGATCGTCACCTACGACGGCACCCAGGGCATCCCCTTCCAGGCCGCCTCCATCGGTGCGGGCGACAAGGCGATCTTCAACACCCCGACCCAATCCGACGCCGATACCGCGATCAACTGGCTGCGCGGTGATCAAAGCCTGGAGGGCAGCTTTTACCGCACACGCACCCACCTGCTCGGCGACATCGTCTCCGCCGAGCCGGTCTACGTCGCGGGCACGCTTTCCACCTACGCCGACACCGGCTACAACGCCTTCGCGAGCAGCGTCGCCTCACGCCAGAAAGCGATCTACCAGGGCGCCAACGACGGCATGCTGCACGCCTTCAACGCCACCAGCGGCGAGGAGCTGTGGGCCTACGTGCCGCGGTCCACGTATCCGCGCCTCAATGCGATGAGCGATCCGCAATACTCGCATCAGTTCACCGTGGACGGCACGCCCACCGTGGGGGATGTCGACTTCGGCAACACCGCATCGGGCAGCGGCGAGGATTGGCGCACCATCCTGGTGGGCGGCCTGGCCGCCGGCGGCCCGGGCTTCTACGCGCTGGACATCACAAATCCCAACGCGAACAGCGAGGCCGAGGCGGCGCAGAAGGTGCTGTGGGAGTTTCCCAACCCGTCCACCCCGGCGAGCACCGCGGCCAGGGTCGGATACTCGTTCGGCAAGCCGGTGATCGCCAAGACCGCGTTGGGCTGGGTCGTGCTGGTGACCTCCGGCTACAACAACGCGGAGGGCGGCGGCCATCTGTTCGTTCTCGACGCGAAGTCCGGCGAGCTCCTCCGCGACATTGCCACCGGCGTAGGCGCCGCTGGCGACCCCTCCGGCCTGGCGCAGGTCTCGGCCTGGGCGAACAACGCCGCCCTGGACGCCACCATCGACTACGTCTACGGCGGCGACGTCCAGGGCAACCTGTGGCGCTTCGACCTGACGTCGCCCTCGGCTGGAAGCTGGCACGCAGTCAAGCTCGCCACGCTCACCACCGCGAGCGGCGTGGCGCAGCCGATCACCTCGCCGCCGGAGCTGGCCCAGATCGACGGGCGGCGCATGGTCTTCGTGGGGACCGGTGCGCTGATCGGCAGCAGCGACATCGGCAACAGCCAGGGCCAATCCGTATACGGCATCGTCGACGACCTGTCCGGCACCCCGCTCATCTCCGCACCACGCTCGGAACTGCGCAACAAGGCGGTCACGGTGGGAGGCGGCGGCATCCGCAACATCGACCCGAGCAAGGTCGACTACACCGCGTACCGCGGCTGGTACTTCGACCTGCCCGGTACGGGGGAGCGGGTGAATGCCGCGCCCTCGGCGGCCTTCGGCGTGCTGGTGTTCAGCACCAACCAGCCGTCCACCACGGCCTGCTCCTCGCAGAGCTATCTGTACGCGGTGGACATGAGCACCGGTGGCCAGCTGCCTTCCTCCGTCTTCGCGCCGGGCGAGACCGCCTGGTCGGGCAAATCGCTGGGGCAGAGTCTCGCCTCGCGGCCGGTGATCGTGGTGCTGCCCGGCGGCAGCGTGCAATCGATCACCCACAAGTCGGACACCTCGCTCACCAGCTCGCGCCTGCCGGTGCAGCTCACCGGCAAAGTCAGGAAAGTGGGCTGGACCGAGATCTTCCGCTGACAGGAGACTGCTCAGCGCCCGACCGCCTGGCGAGCCGGTGCGGCGGAGCGCTCTGGGGCCGGGCACCGGACTGCGACCGGTGAGCGACCGAGAGCCGGGGCGGCTGTGCCTTCGATGGGGCCAGCCGCCTTTTTTTTGGCCAGTTCGCGCCGCTCACGGTCGATGGAGCCGGTCCCCGTCGTCGATCTGACGCAGCAGCTCTTCGACCCGGCGGGCGCCGTCCTCACTCGCGAAGAGCTCGCGCGGCGAGCGGCCACCGAGCTGCAGGCGCGGTCGGTCGAGCCATTCGGCCGCCGCCCTGACATCGCCGAGCACGCGGATTGCGAGATCGAGGAGATAGGCTGGGTCGTGTCTATGCATGTCAGCGGCTGACCTGGTCTCTCGCTGTGCCTGCTCCCTCTCGAAAAGGCAAAGGGAGGGCCTCCGTAAACTATTGCTTCACGTCGGCAGCGACCTGCATCTTCACGATCTTGTCGGGGTTGGCCACCGCGCCGTTGGCGCCAGGATCGCCTTTCTTGATCTTGTCCACGAACTCCATACCCGACACGACCTGGCCCCATACGGTGTACTTGCCGTCGAGGAACGCTGCGGGCGCGAAGCAGATGAAGAACTGCGAGTCGCCGCTGTCGGGGTCGGCGGAGCGGGCCATGCCGACGGTGCCGCGATCGAAGGGTTGGCGGCTGAACTCCCCCGGCAGCTTCACGCCCGAGCCACCGGTGCCGTTGCCCTTGGGGTCGCCGGTCTGCGCCATGAAACCGTCGATCACCCGGTGGAACACCAGCCCGTTGTAGAAGCCCTTGCGGGCGAGCTCCTTGATGCGCGCCACATGCTTGGGCGCGAGGTCGGGACGCAGCTCGATCACCACACGCCCATCCTTGAGATCGAGGTACAGCGTGTTCTCAGGATCGGAGGCCGCGGCGGACTCGGCAGCGAGCGGCAGGATGACGGCGGTGGCGAGCAACAGGCGAAGGGGGCTGAGCATGATCGTGGGTCTTGGGGAGTTAGCGGGAGTCGACATTGTAAAGGACTGAGGGCGGGGAACAGGGGACGCAAGACCGGATGGGAACGGGGGCATTACCGGTCCGCTTCGTCCTGCATCCCTTTTCGCGGTAGCATGGTGGACAAGGACCCGGTCGAGGCAGTGAAGTGGCTGCGGGGCCGAGGAAATCATCGCCGCCGGCACGGTGGCGAAGTGAACTGCTTCGCCCCCGAAGGCAGCCAATAGCAGGGCGCCTCCGGGGTTTGTCTGACGTTGCCGGCAGCTACCCGACGAACGCCGCAGGCACCGGGTTCTCCCCCAGCGCATAGCGCAGTACGGCCCAGTGCATGGCTTCATCGCCGAGGATGCTGGCGGCGGCGCGCGCCAGCTCCCGGTCATCCAGCATCGGCACGGCACCCAGGTAGGCAGTCACTGCGCCCTGTTCCAGGCTGGCGGCGAAGCGCAGCACGTCCGCCTGGGTGCGCAGTTGCGCGACAGGGAAATCATACGTCTGCTTTGCTGCGACCGGGGCGCCGCCCAGTTTCTTCACGGTGGCCGCGAGCAGATCGGCGTGCGCCTTGTGGTGGCCCTGGAACTGCAGGGCGAGATCCAGCACGGGCTTCTGCAGCAGACCGCTCTGCGCCCCGACCTGGTAGGCCGCAACACCCTCGTGCTCGGCGGCGAGCGCGGAGTTGAGGATGTGAACATCCGAGGCGGTGGCCTCGGCGCCGGACTTGCGCTGCGCGGCGACCGTGTCGCAGCCAGCGAGCAGGGCCACCGTGCCCGCGGACAGCATCCATCCCGAGCGGGCGACGAAGGCACGGCGGCCGGGGTTCAGGTGAGGGGCGTTGACAAAATCGAAGAATGACATGCTTGCTCCTTTGGTGAAGGCGTGAAGAGTCCCGTCCCGCGCACGGCGGGCTAGGTTGCTGCCTTGGGGACGGGTGGATTGCGCCCGGCGTCAGCCGGGCGGCGGGGGCGGGCCGAACCCGCGGATGCGAAACAGAACCGCGACCACGATCCGATCGCAGCGCGCACCTTCGAAGCCGAAGGCATCGGTGCAGGCCAGGTCGATCTCGCGCTCGAGACCTTGGCGCAGCAGCGCCCGCGCGCGGAAGTAGCGCGTGCGCACGGTCGCTGGCGCGACCTCGAGGCTGGCTGCGACTTCGTCGACGCTCATCTCCTCCAGCGCGCGCAACACGAACACCGTGCGGAACGCCGCCGGGAGCCTGTCGATGTGCCGCTCCAGCAGGGTGCGCAGCTGCCCGCGCATCAGGCCGCCTTCGGGGCCATCAACGCTCGCGCTCGCCGCGGTGTCGGGGTCGAATGCATCGCCGAAGGCCACGACGTTGTCGTCGCGCCGCCTGCGGCGCAGCCGCGCCAGCGCCTCGTTGACCGCAATGCGCGTCAGCCACGTGCCCAGGTTCGCCTCGCCGCGGAACCCGGCCAGTGCCTGATAGGCGCGCACGTACGCCTCCTGCACGGCATCCTCCGCTTCGGAGTCGGACTTCAAGATGCTGCGGGCGGCACGGTACAGCATGCGATTGTGCCGCCGCATGATCGCTTCCATGGCCACGCCGTCCCCGCGGGCGGCTCGCGCAGCCAGCTCCATCTCGCCGGCTTCGCTGGTGCTCCCGAGCGCTGCGCCAGATCGCATGATCGTCTCCTCAAATCCTTCAATACGCGGTCTTTGCACGATTGGATGACGCCGCGACCCCCTCCGTTCCCGACGCCGTGCGCGGCGGGGCGTTGCGGCGAGAAACCACACGCGTGGGCTGGATTTCAACCGCTCTGTGCTCTTGGCGCGAGCGGCCATTCGGGTTCCTGCCCGGGGCCGGTCCGGCTGCGCCGCCGCAGCGCTTCCGCTACTCTATGCCAGGCAGGCCACGCCGTTGCCGCGGGGGCACGTGCGGATCGCAACGGCGCCGATGATGCACTGTCCTGCGGAGGGGACAAGTATGAGTGTCGCCACCCCGAGCCATCACGCGCGTGCCGCCATGGGAGAAGGACCCAGGAGCATCGCCATCGTAGCGGGCAATGCCCACCCGACCCTGGCGCACCAAGTCGCCGGGCTGTGCGGGGAGAGCGTGATCCCGGCCACGCTCGGCGCGTTCGCGGACGGCGAGAGCCGGATTCGCATCGAATCCGACCTCGACGGCGTGGACCTGTACATCGTGCAACCGACCTGCGCGCCGACCAACGAGCACCTGATGACACTCGCTCTGCTGGCGGACGCCGCGCGCGGCGCCGGCGCCGCGCGCGTGACGGCCGTGGTGCCCTACTTCGGCTACGCCCGCCAGGATGTGCGGAAGAACGCCGGCGAGCCTCGTTCGGCGCGCCTGGCGGCCCGCCTGCTGGGCGCGGCAGGCGTGGACCGCACGGTGGTGCTCGATCTGCATTCCCCCGCGCTGGAGAGCGCCTTCGACATGCCCTTGATCCAGCTCCAGGCCGACGAGCTCATCGTGCCGGTGATCCAGGCCTGGGAACTGCAGGAGCTGACCGTCGTGTCTCCGGATGCCGGCGGGCTCAAGCGCGCGCAGCGCTATGCCACTGCGCTGGCCGCGCCGCTGGCCGTCGTCGCGAAGACACGGCCGCGGTCGGACGTCGCCGTCGCGCTGCAAATCCTGGGAGAGGTGGCCGGGCGCGCGTGCCTGATCGTAGATGACATGGCGAGCACCGGCGGCACCGTCGCCAGCGCCGCGCAGGCTCTGCTTCAGGCCGGCGCCAGGGAAGTGCACGCGCTGTTCGTGCATGCGGTGATGACGCCCGGCGCGCTGGAGCGCATCGCCGCGGCTTCCGTGCGGCGGATGCTCACCACCGACAGCATCCCCGCACCACCGGATCCGCGCATCGAGGTCGTTCCCATCGCACCGCTGCTCGCGCGCATCCTGGTCCGGCTTTCTGGCACGGGCTGAATATCTCACCGAGTCGCTCTGCGGTCTGGACTCCCTCTCCCCTTGCGCGAGAGGGCGGGGGTGGGGATACGCGGTTTTGGACTCCCTCTCCCCTTGCGGGAGAGGGCTGGGGTGAGGGGGATACACGGAGAACCGTCTTTCCACGCAACTCGCGCTTTGCCCGATACCTCGGCATGCGCTGCAGACAGCCGCCGCTTGAACCCGGCGGGGTAGAATTGGGCGAACCGCTCCGATCACCAACCCATGCCCGACAACATCGCCGACCAGAGGACCGAGTACGCCCGCGAGACACTGGAGGAGAGCAGCGTTGCACGCGATCCGCTGGTGCAGTTCTCGCGCTGGTTCCAGGAGGCGCTCAACTCCGGGTTCGCCGAGCCCAACGCGATGGCGCTGGCGACCGCCGATGCCGATGGCCGGCCGGCCGTACGCATCGTCCTGCTCAAGGCGTTCGATGCGCGCGGCTTCGCGTTCTACACCAACTACGAGAGCCGCAAGGGGCGCGAGCTGGCCGAGAATCCGCGTGCGGCACTCCTGTTCCATTGGGTCGAGCTCGAGCGCCAGGCGCGCATCGAGGGCCGCGTCGAGAAGGCCTCGGCCGGGGAATCGGACGAGTACTATGCCAGCAGGCCGCTGGGCAGCCGCCTGGGGGCCTGGGCGTCGGCGCAGAGCAGCGTGCTGCCGCATCGCGAGGAGCTGGAGGAGAAGCTCGCGGAGCTGGCGGCGAAGTACGGCGAGAGCCCGCCGCGCCCGCCGCACTGGGGCGGCTACCGGCTCGTCCCGGACGTGCTGGAGTTCTGGCAAGGCCGGCCGAGCCGGCTCCACGACCGCATACGCTACAGGCGCGAGGGCCCCGGCGTGTGGAAGATCGAAAGGTTGTCTCCATAGTTCGATGCAACTCGGCGAACGCCGCCCCGAAACCCGATACAGGAGATCTCAGCATGCAGCTGTTCGACTTGAAAGGCCGCGTGGCCATCGTGACCGGAGGCAACGGCGGGATCGGACTCGGGATGGCCAAGGGCCTGGCCCAGGCCGGCGCGGCAGTGGTGGTCGCCGGGCGCAATGCCGCCAAGAACGCCGAAGCGCTCGCAGCGCTGCGGTCGGCGAACCCGCAGGCGCAGCCCATGGCCGTAGAGGTGAACGTGACCGAGGAGTCCGGCTGCGAAGGACTGATCCGCGCGGCGGTTGAGCGGTACGGGCGCCTTGACATCCTGGTCAACAATGCCGGCACCAACATCCGCAAGCCGCCCCAGGACTATTCGCTGGACGAATGGCGTTTTCTGATCGACACCAACCTCACCAGCGCATTCCTGTGCTCGAAGTTCGCCTACGCGCCGATGGTGAAGGCGGGGGGCGGCAAGATGATCAACATCGGCTCGATGACGTCGATCTTCGGCGCACCGTTTGCTGCGCCCTACGGGGCGACCAAGGGTGGGATCGTGCAGCTCACCAGGGCGTACGCTTCGGCCTGGGCCAAGGACAATATCCAGGTCAACGCGGTGCTGCCGGGATGGATCGACACCGATCTGACCAGGCAGGCCCGCAAGGACGTTGCCGGGCTGCATGAGCGCGTCGTGGCGCGCACGCCTGCGGGGCGCTGGGGCGTGCCGGATGATTTCGCCGGCATCGCCGTGTTCCTGGCGAGCCCCGCAGCGGATTTCCTCACCGGGACGGCGATCCCGGTCGATGGCGGGTATTCTTCTCAGGCCTAAGCGAAGGCTGCCAATGCGTAACGCTGAACCGCAGAGGCGCACAGACGCACAGGATCGCAGAGGGAGAGCTGTTGCCGGGCTGTATCCGAGCTGGAACCCTCTTCGCCCGTCGCCGTCCATCAACCACTGGAGGGCTGCGTTCATTCGCGCCCGCCTCGCCCTCGTCTCGATGGCGCTGGCCCTGGCTGCCTGTACGGCGCCGGCCCCCAAAGACGTCAAGCCGCTCGCGAGCCTCTCCGGAACCGTGACCTACCGGGAGGCCATTGAGCTTTCACCCGACGCCATGCTCACGGTGGAGCTGGCCGACGTCTCGCGGCAGGACGCTCCCGCGAAGGTGCTGGCGGAGCAGATCATCGGCAACCCGGGCCGATCGCCCATCCCCTTCGAGTTGTCCTACGACCCCGACGCGATCGTGGCCAGACACAGCTACGCCGTGCAGGCACGCATCGAATGGGAAGGCAAGGTGGTGTTCATCACCGATACGCACCACTGCGCGATCACGCGCGGCTGCCCCAATACGGTGAACGTAGTGGTCGTGCCGGTGCGACGCTGATGAACTGCGGATGAAAACCGGAAACTACGACGTGCTGTTCACGGAAGGCGCCCGGCCGATCAAGATGTGGACGCAGGGCGTGCCCGTGGACGAGGAGTCCAAGGCTCAGCTGCGCAACGCCGCGAAGCTGCCCTTCATCTACAAATGGATCGCGGTGATGCCCGACGTGCACGCCGGCAAGGGTGCGACGGTGGGCAGCGTGATCCCGACCCAGGGCGCGATCATTCCCGCCGCGGTGGGCGTGGATATCGGCTGCGGCATGATGGCTTCGCGTACTACCTTGAGCGCTTCCGACCTGCCGGACAGCCTGGCGGGCATCCGCGGCGCCATCGAGCGCGCCGTACCGCATGGACGCACGCTCGGCCGCGACAAGGGCGCCTGGGATACGCCGCACGCGCGGGCCGTCGCGGCCTGGGGCGAGCTGCACCCGCGCTTCCAGGCCATCTGCGCGAAGTACCCGAAGCTGGCGAAGACCAACAACCTGAACCACCTGGGGACGCTGGGAACCGGCAACCACTTCATCGAGGTGTGCCTGGACCAGGAAGACCGCGTCTGGTTCATGCTCCACTCGGGCTCGCGCGGGGTCGGCAATGCGATCGGCTCGCGCTTCATCGAGCTCGCCAAGGAGGACATGCGGCGCTGGTTCGTGAATGTTCCCGACGCGGACCTGGCCTACTTCCCGGAAGGCACTGAGCACTTTGACGACTACGTGGAGGCGGTGCAGTGGGCGCAGGATTTCGCGCGGCTGAACCGTGAGGTGATGATGGCGAACCTGCTCCAGGCGATGCGCGCCTCCATCGCGAAGCCGTTCGAGGCCGCGGTGGAAGCGGTGAACTGCCACCACAACTACGTGACGCGCGAAAACCACTTCGGCGAGAACGTCCTGGTCACGCGCAAGGGCGCGGTGTGCGCCCGCCGCGGCCAGCTCGGCATCATCCCGGGCAGCATGGGCGCGCGCTCGTACATCGTGCGCGGCCTGGGCAACGACGAGAGCTTCCACAGCTGCAGCCATGGGGCGGGGCGGCTCATGTCGCGCACCGAGGCGCGCCGGCGCTTCACCGTAGCGGACCACATCGAGGCAACCAGGCATGTCGAGTGCCGCAAGGACGAGGACGTGATCGACGAAACCCCGGCGGCCTACAAGCCGATCGACGCGGTGATGGAAGCGCAGCGCGAGCTGGTGGAGATCGTCCACACGCTGCGGCAGGTGGTGTGTGTCAAAGGCTGAGCGGGTGAACCGGCGGGGGCGAGGGGTCAAAAGCACCCAGGGCTACCGAATCAGCTGTCAGCTTAGCGTTCCCACCGAACACTCCCTCTCCCCTTGTGGGAGAGGGCGGGGGAGAGGGGTCAAAAGCACCCAGCGCTATCGAATCAGCTGTCAGCTTAGCGTTGCCACCGAACACTCCCTCTAGGACTTGATCAGTGCTCTCCCTGGGGTGAGGGGTGCAAGCCGTAGATGGGTAGTAACCGAGGCGCACGTCGGGCGTCCGTGCCGGCAAACAACCAGGCATGACGAGAATGATCGAGATCGACGGCGCTCAGGGCGAAGGTGGCGGGCAGATCCTGCGCACCGCACTGTCGCTGTCGCTGTGCACGGGCAAGGCATTTCACCTGCACAGCATCCGCGCGCGCCGCTCGAAGCCCGGACTGATGCGCCAGCATCTGACCGCGGTGAACGCGGCGGCGGAGATCGGCCGCGCGCACGTCGCTGGCGCCGAGATCGGCTCTGCAGACCTCACGTTCCGTCCAGGCGAGGTCGCGGCCGGGGACTACGACTTCGCGGTGGGCACGGCGGGCAGCACTACGCTCGTACTTCAGACCCTGCTGCCGGCGCTTCTGATCGGGGAGCGCACCTGCAGCCTGCGCCTGCAGGGCGGCACGCACAACCCGCACGCGCCGCCGTTCCACTTCCTGCAGCAGGCGTTCCTGCCGCTGCTGGAGCGCATGGGTGTGCGTATCGAGGTGAGCCTGCAGCGCTACGGGTTCTTCCCGGCTGGCGGCGGCGAGATCCGAATGCGCGTGGTGCCGTGCGCGAAGCTTGGCGCGTTGCACCTGCAGGAGCGCGGCCCGCTCGAGCGTAGCTACGCCGAAGCGGTGGTGGCGAAGCTGCCGGTCGACATCGCCAGGCGCGAGCTCGATGTCGTCAAGGCTCGGCTCGGGCTGTCCGACGAGAACCTGCTCATCGTCGGCAACGCACCGGCGCACGGACCCGGCAACGTGCTTCTGATCGTGCAGCAGTACCGCCACGTCACCGAGGTGTTCACCGGCTTCGGCGAGCCGGGCGTGCGCGCCGAGGTGGTCGCGGAGCGCGCAGCCGAGGAGGCTGAGGCTTTCGCGCGGAGCGAGGCTGCGATCGGCGAGCATCTGGCGGATCAGCTGCTGCTGCCCATGGCGCTGACCGGCGAAGGCAGCTTCGCAACACTGGAGCCCAGCAGCCACACGCGTACGAACATGGACGTGATCGGGCTGTTCCTGCCGGTGCGCTTCGAGATGGAACAGCGCAAGAAGGATTTGTGGAGGATCGAGGTCGAGGCAGCGTAGCCCGATCTGGATCGAGGGCGGCCTGGCGCGCCAGGCGCTCTCCCCTGCCCGGGGAGCCTGCGCAACAGGCGGGGTGGTGGGAGCCCGCCAGCGCCCTTCCCGGGTCCGGGACGCGTCAGTGAAGCGCACCCAGCCGGCCTGTGGCGCTGCTATCCTTGCCGCCAATCCGGCACCCAGGCACAGCACCCCCGTGATCAAATCCCTCATCCGCACTATCCCCCACTACCCGCGCCCGGGCGTCATGTTCCGGGACATCACTACACTGCTCAAGGACCCGGTCGGCTTCCGCCTGACCATCGGCGAGCTCAAGAAGCGCTACGCGGGCCGCCAGATCCTGAAGGTCGCCGGGATCGAATCGCGCGGTTTCATCATCGGCGCGGCCCTGGCCTACGAGCTGGGCGCCGGGTTCGTCCCGATCCGCAAGCGCGGCAAGCTTCCCGCGCAGACCATCGGCACCGACTACGAGCTGGAGTACGGCGCTGACCGGGTGGAGATGCACGTTGACGCGCTGTCTCGCGGCGAACAGATCTTGCTGGTCGATGACCTCGTGGCTACGGGCGGCACCGCCGAGGCCGCGGTCCGCTTGATCCAGGAGGCCAGGGGCGAAGTCATCGAGTGTTGCTTCGTAATCGACTTGCCGGAACTGGGCGGGCGCAAGCGCCTCGAGGCGCTCGGACTGAGCGTGTTCGCGCTGGTGGAGTTCGAAGGGGGCTAGGCGCGATCCATCGGGTCCTGCACCATCGCGCGGGCGCCACTGGCTATCACGGGTCAGCCATCCGCGCCGCGGCCCGGGCTGCCCGCCGGCGGTCGCGCTGCGAGCGGGCTCTGGATCTTGCGCCCGGACAGCTCGATCACATCGGGGAAGTGCGCGAGCAGCCCCTCGCGCTCGCAGCGCTTGCCGATGCGTCCCTCGAAAGGCGGCAGGTTGTATTGGCTGATGGTGTTCTGGATGTGGGTGATGAGCTCCGAGCGCTTGTGCACCATGTGACAGCGGCGGCGCAGCAGATCGCGGGTCGAGCGCATCTGCGGCGGGTAGACATACGCCTGCGACAGCATCCCGCCGCGCACCAGCCCGGCGATCTTGTGGGCGTCGATCTTGTCGTTCTTGGCCTTGCCCCCGTGGATGGCCCCCATGTACAGCGCGTGCCCGAGCACGAAGGCAATGCCCTCCCGCTGGCACACATCGGCCACCCAGTACCAGGCGAACATGCATTCGACCGCCACCACCAGGTCCTCGCGGAACGGCTTCACCGCGGCGAGCAAGGCCTTCGGGGTGCACTCCAGGTTGCGCGAGAAGCACACCTTGCCGGCTGCACTCGACCGCCGAGATCAGTTCGTCCCAGAACCCCATCAGTGCAACCAGCAACGCTTGGACCGTGCAGAGCATGTTCTTGCGATGGTGGATCGAAGTGACCAAGCCCGGCAAAACGCGGGGCCTCGTATCAGTATCAATGCGCTGCAGGGGAGCCGCTAAAGCGGCCCCCTGAGCGCCGGCGTTGGGCTGACACAGTAAGGAGTCCGATCATGGTAGTAGTCGTCTGGGAAACGTGGCTACGTAATGGTGACGAAGCGGAAGGCCTTAGCCTCACGCGCCAGATTTGGTCGGATATGCAGCACGTCGATGGTTATATCTCGCATCAACTTCTTGTCGATCAAGATACTCCGGCCCACCTTTTGTTGGTCAGTCAGTGGCACAGCCGCGAAGCGGCAGATCGCAGCAAAGCAGAGTACGCTTCCGAAGCACTTCGTAAGCTCAAGCCCCTGTTGGCTCGCGAACGAGGGCGTTGGGTGTGCTCGGAGGACGAGCATTCGTAGTTCAAAGCAGCCTAACCCACGCCCTTCGCTGCAGCCGACCTGCTACGGTTGGCGTCGCCAGCCTCCGCAGGCTGAGCTCAAACGTTGGGCGGCTCGTGATGGGCGTCTCGTTGGGCGACTCCTGCTGCAGGTTGGGAATGGATGACCATACAGCACTGAGCACCTCTGGCTCAAATGCTGGATAAATAGAGAAGGAGGCGGCGATGTCTTTGCGCGCAAAGCTTCTGCTGATGCTGTTTGCATCACACGCAGCCATGCACGCATACGGGGACACAGGAACCTTCGAGACGTTCCACTGTAGCGCTGGCCAACCTCAAACGCTTAAGCACTCAGAGAAGAATTCGGTTGGCATTGTAATGCTGTATGGAACGACCCGCGCGACCACTCCAGGACAGATGCTGGACAACATGTCTACGCAATGCGCTGGCTTGTACGGTGAATTGGAAGAGGCTAGCTTTTCGCAAGGTTTCTGTGAGTGGGCAGATGGTGACGGAGACCGTATTTTTTTCCGGTACGAGCGGCAAGGAACCAAGGGAACGTTTCGGTCGTTGAGCGGCGTTGGCAAATATCAAGCCATGACCATGGAGGGGACGTACGTCTTCACGCGCTTTCCGCCTAGACCGGGAATGCTGCAGGGATGTGCGCATTACAAGGGGCGCTGGGAACGGCGGTGATCCTTCATGGACAAGTGACCCGGGAAGTGTCGCGTGGCAAAACTATATGGCTTCGCCAGCAATCGCCTAACACCTATGAGGCTCCGATCTGTCAAGGGACATAGGAAGTTCGCCGGAAGGATATACAGCGCGTGCCCCAGGACGAAGGCAATGCCCTCACGCTGGCACACATCGGCCACCCAGTACCAGGAGAATGCACTCGACTGCCACCACCAGATCCTCGCGGAACGGCTTCACCGCGGCCAGCAAGGCCTCCGGGCTGCACTCCAGGTTGCGCGACAAGCACACCTTGCCCCCCGCATCCAGGATGCACAGGTACATCTGGCGGGCGTGCAGGTCGATCCCGCAGTAGTGTTGGTGCTGACGGGTATAGAATTTCATCTGAGGCCTCCTTTTCGACTCGTGTCAGACGACACCCTTAGGATGGTAGATCGCATCTGCCAAGCCCGCCGGAAACGGAGGTCTCCCCTGCTTCGCGCCCCTGCCGGCAATGACAAGGCGATCACGCCGTTGCGATCTTCGTGCTGCGTGCAGCTTGCTCGCCGCCGGCTGGTGCGGGTCAAGGGCGGGCACAGCCCGGCGCAGCGCACCCTTGAGGCGCGCCAGCCGGCCCATACGCTGGCTCATGGCCGGATGCGGCGCACTCTCGCATCCGGCCATGAGGACCCAAGCTGGGTACGCAGGGGCGCACAGGCTGCGACTGAACGTGCACTCGATCACCCCGATCAGCTCGTCCCAGAAGCCCGCGAATGTGACCAGCAACGCTTGGACCGTGCAGAGCATGCTCTTGCGATGATGGACCGAAGTGACCAAGCCCGGCAAAACGCGGGGCCTCGTATCAGTATCAAAGCGCTGCAGCGGAGCGTTCGGCGTCATCGCAGTCATCGTAGGGAACGTGCGGGCGACACGGAAGCAACACTCCGCGCAGTGGAGGCGTCATGACAAGGATTGCATGGTTTTGCTCGCTTCCGTTGGTAGCGATCCTGGGTCAAGGCAGCATCGCCGCCGACAACTACCCCAGTAAGGCTATCAAGCTCGTCGTGCCGTGGCCGCCAGGCGGCGCATCTGACCAACGATCGCGCCAAATCGCGGACAAGCTGGCGAAGGCAGTCGGCCAGCCAGTGGTCGTAGAGAACCGCCCCGGCGCAAGCGGAGCAATCGGGGCGAGCGCCGTAGCCAAGGCCCCGGCTGACGGCTATACGTTCTACTATGGAAACCTGTACGATCTGGCCATCAATCCCGCGGTCAACCACACCCTGGGTTACGATCCAGCACGCGATTTCGCGCCCATCACGCAAGCAGTCCTCAGCTACCTGGTACTCGCTGCTAGGCCGGCGCTCGGTGTCAAGTCCTTGAAGGACCTGATCGCGCTGGCCAAGACAAACCCGGGCAAGCTCACCTGCGGGTCCCCGGGCAACGGCACAGCACCCCACTTCGCCCTAGAGATCTTGAAGCGCAGCGCGGACATCGAGATCACTCATATTCCCTTCAAGGGTAGCGGGCCGCTGCTTCTCGATTTGCTCGGAGGTCATGTCGATGTCGCTTTCGAGGTCACCACCATGGCGATGCCACATATCAAGGCGGGAAAACTGGTACCACTCACGGTTACTAGCCCGAAGAGGCTAGCTCCGTTATCGGAGGTACCCACCATGACCGAGGTCGGCTTTCCGGAACTGGAGATAACGCTTTGGGGTGGTTTTCTCGCGCCCGCAGGAACGCCAGCACCCGTGATCAGACGTCTCAACGCCGAGTTGGTAGAGGCGATGAACAGCCCGGACATCCGCGAACAATGGGAGAACGGGGGTGCGCTGGTGGTCCCGGGCACTCCAGAGGAGTTCGCTGCGTTCATTCAGTCTGAGCAGACTCGCTGGGGGAGACTGATCAAGCAAACCGGTGTGAAGTTGGAATAGCGCTCATGCGGTCCGAAGTGCCAGCAAAGATGGCGCCGAACATCGCGTTCCAGGGGAGCCGCAACGGCGGCGCTGCGCTTGCCGTCGCGGCCCCTGAACGCGGGCGTTGGGCGTCACGACTCGGCTCAACCATTGCTCGCGACACTGGTACTCACGATGAGCGTTCAACTAGACCACACGATAGTTCCGTCTCGCGATAGAAAAGCGGCGGCGGAATTGCTTGCCACCCTCCTCGGTGTCCCTTGGGCGGAGTCCGGAGTAGGTCCCTTCTGCCCTGTCTATGTGAACGACGGCTTGACCCTCGACTTCGACCAAGCCGATGGCCCCTTTCCCGTACAACACTATTGCTTTCGAGTAAGCGAGGCCGAGTTCGGCGGCATCCTCACAAGAATCCGCGCCCGAGGCATCGACTACAGAAGTACCCCACACGGTCCAGTAGACATGCAGATCAACACGCAGCACGGCGGCCGCATCGTGTACTGGAACGAGCCTGACGGACACGTATGGGAAGCCTTGACGGTCAGCTACGCCCGGCAGCCCCAGGAAGGGACGCAAGGTGTCGATGAGTGACCGCACGGTTCGCACATTGGCACTCGCTTTTGGTGGGGCGACGAACTAGGTCGCTGATTCCATGAGGATGCTGACGGGTATCTCGGCCTTGGGTTTGGAGCAAACGCTTTCGCGTGACTACCGTGTACTCTCTTATACTGAGGAGATCTTCGTGACCGAGCCACAAGTCAACACAGAAGTAGCAAGTGCCAACGGCCCAGATCGCGGACGCCGCCGTTTCCTAGGCATCGCCGCAGCGGGAGCGTTAGCGTCCGGCGCGCAATTGCCGAGCGGAGAAGCTAACGCTGCCCCGCCGCCCGCAGGCTGGCCGATGACGGAGACATGGTTCCCATCGCGTTGGGGTGCGGGCGACCAAGCTGGGGCATCCAACATGATGACCCCACAAAAAGTACTTGAGGCTGTGAGCCTCATCAAGAGCGGGAAGGTCTATAGTCTGGGTCGCACTTACGAAGCCGGTATGCCATTTTTCGGTACACGGGGTTGGAATCTCAAAATTCCCAGCGCGCCTTTCTACGGACCGGCCGGTCGCAATAAAATCATCGCCAATGAAGAGTACCTGTGTGCGGAGATCGGACAGGTGGGCACGCAGTTCGACGGTCTATCGCACATCGGTGTAGAAACCAAGGGGCCGCACGACAATTCCGGCAAACTCTACTACAACGGCTTCAATGGCACGGATGTTCATGGTGCGTTCGGCATGAAAAAGCTGGGCGTCGAACACGTCAAACCTTTCGTGACGCGCGCCATCATTTTCGACGTCAAAGGACTCAGGGGCCGCAATCTCGAACGCGGTGAGGAAATCATCGCCCAGGATTTGAAGGACGCCCTTAAACGCCAGCAAATGAGCGAGGCGGATCTCAGAGAAGGCGACGTGGCCCTGGTGCGTTGCGGCTGGGGCGACCACTGGATGGTCGTGGAGAATAGGAAGTACTACGACGGTGAACCAGGGGTCGGTCTGGATGCTTGCAAGTGGCTGGTGGACAAGGGTGTCTGCCTGGTTGGTGCGGACAATTGGGGTGTGGAGGTGATTCCCAATCCGGATAAGGAGCTGAATTTTCCGTGCCACCATTTACTGCTTACCATGAATGGCGTGTACATGTTCGAGAATCTAAATTTTGAGGGGCCCGTCAAAGACGGTATCTGGGCCGGTGCGTTTTTCTTTAGCCCGGTTCCGATAAAGGGAGCTACCGGCTCGCCTGGGAATCCAATCCTCATCGCATAAGACCATCCCCAATTGCAGGTGCGTTACCGTTCGGCCAACATCTTGGCCGAGGTCATACTCAGGAGGAGAACATGCTGTCGAAGAAGTCACTGTTGCTTGGTCTTTCGCTGATCGCCGCTGCCGGATTCACCGACCCCGCAGCGAGTGCAGACGTCGGAACGATGGCCCCCGCCGACCAACTGGAGTGGCGGGAATTGGCACCCGGTTCACCACTAAAACTTGTGGTTCTTTGGGGGGATCGCAGTACAGGTGAGTACGCGATGCTGCTCAAGATGCCGGCCGGGTTTGTCGCGCCGATTCACGCCCACACGGGCGACTATTACGGCCTGAATTTGACGGGAACTTGGCGCCACTCCTTCGATGGGGGCGAGGAAAGAGCGCTGCCGCCGGGATCCTACGTGTTTCAGCCCGGGATGGGGATGCACGGCGACGCCTGTGTGGGACCCGAGGACTGCATTCTGTTCATTCACCAGCACGTGAAGGCCGATTTCATTCCGAAGCAATAGCACAACGGCTTTCGTTGCGCGCAGCCGCAATGCGGCGCATTTCAGCGAAATTGCGCTGGGTAAGTGACGCCCAACATCCGCATACACCTGACCAGCTACAGCGGGCTTCGCCCGCTTCTGCTGGCAGGTGATGCGGGGCGTTACAGCGCCGCGGTAGCGCTGGAGCCGGCGTATGCATAGGGACCTGAAACGGTCGAGCGCAGAGAAGGCGCTTGCGCGGAGAGTCTTTGATGCTGCTCTCGAGTCCGAGCTATCCGAGGTCATGACAGCGTTCAAAGCGAAAGCATCTGCCGTTACCGCGCCCTCCGCAATGTGGGAACTGGAGGAGTACCTACGTGAGAAGCGACGTGAGCTGAACGACAAGTACGACTATCGGTACTCTCAGCTGATCTGGGTGTTTGGTCGCCTTATCCGAGAGGGGAGGATCCGGGAGGAGCACCTTGCCGGGTTATCCGAGGAAAAGCTTTCGCACATTCGCCGAATGTTGCAGGCATGATTCGCGGTTTTCTCGAAAGGGGCAACCGCGTGCCAGCGCGCTGCCAGCAAGGCGCCGCATGATCGCCTCTCCCAAACCTTGGTTGCCGCCGGTGAAGAGGACACGCTTGCCCGGCGAATTCGGCGGGGTCGAACGACAACCCCGACGCCGGGGCCATCACGAGATCTCCAGGCGGGCGATCTTCCCCCCGCTCAGGGTAAACGCGTATCGCAGGTCGATCGGGCTGCCCGGGAAGTTGCCCGAGACCCGGCCGGTGAGGATCGTCCTGCCATCCGTGTGCACAGCGTCGAGGACCTCGACAGCAGGCTGGTATTTCTTGCTCACCTCCTCCGCCCACTCGCGGATGGCGGCAATGCCTTGCCGGTTCTTCCCCTCATCCCGGACGACGGCACTCTCGCTGAAACAGGCCGTCACGGCATCTATGTCCTGGGCATTGGCCCCTGCGACGTAGGCTGCAACAGGGCCGGGGAGCTTCGTGGTCTGCATGTCGATTCCTCTCGGTCGGGTGGAGCGGGACGGGCATTGGGCCCGTGCTTTCCGTTGCGTCGACTCTAGGATGGGGATAGGCTAACCGAATGGCAAGAACGCACGAAAAAGTAAGGCACTCACCTGAAGGTAAGCGTGATGATTGGACGCCGACTTCGGCCGCGCGCGGTGTCGAGGATGCGCTCAAGATTCTGGAGGGCCGCTGGAAACTCGTGATCCTGTTCCATCTCTTCGGAGGCAAGGTGCTGCGCTTCTCCGACCTGGAACGGGCGATTCCGGCTGTCTCTCAAAAGATGCTCATCCAGCAGCTGCGGCAAATGGAGGTGGATGGAATCGTCCGGCGCATCGTCCACCATCAAGTTCCGCCCAAGGTCGAGTATTGCCTCACGGACTGGGGACAGGCGCTATGCCCGGCACTGGATGCCTTGCTGAAATGGGCAGCGCTGCGCGAAAACGGGCTGGGCAGTGGTTTAGAGCCCGGGAGCGTGGCTGCCAAACCCGAATGACTGCTGCGCTGCGGGCGTTCACGGATGCCTCGCTCTGACAAGACGCCGCTTGCTGGAGGGAACGCTATGAGGCCTCAACATCTTCTGGTCACCTTGACCGTCGTCAACATTGCACTGGTCCTGTTCTCCCTGGCCCAATCGGGCGCAGTGGTGGCGCAGGGGGTTGCTCCGGTACTCCGGGGTCGCGCCCTTGAAATAGTGGATGACAGCGGGCGCATCCGAGCAAGTATCGCGATCCTGCCTGCAGATCCGAACGCAAGGATGCCGGACGGCACCATCGGATATCCAGAGACAGTGCTGCTTCGGCTCATAAACTCGAAAGGCCGCCCCAACATCAAGATCGCTGCGACGGAGCGGGGGGCGGGTCAACTTCTCGGTGGCGAGTCGGACCCGACCTATGTTCAGATACTGGCCGAAGGCCCAAGCACCTCCTTGCGATTGAGCAACAAGGACGGGCAGGTGCAACTGCTCAAGCCATAGTTCCATGTCTCAAACTGCGGTCACCGACTGATCACGTTTCCAGTGCCGTTCGGAGTTGAGCGTGACCGAAAAGCTTCCCGACTCTGCCCAACTTGTCCAACAGGTATTGAAATCCAAGGGCATTGATGCACGGGTCGTCGTCTTGCCTCAATCTGCTCGCACCGCCAAGGATGCCGCGGCGGCGATTGGTTGCCAGGTCGGGCAAATCGCGAAATCCTTGATATTTCAGCGCACCGATACCAATCAGCCGGTGCTTGTCATTGCAAGCGGAAGCAACCGCGTCGACGAACGACTGATTTGCGCCTATCTTGGCGCTGAGATCGTCAAGGCAGACGCCGATTTCGTCCGTTCTTCCACGGGATTCGCCATCGGCGGAATACCACCGCTTGGGCACAGGAATCCGATCCAGACCCTCGTTGATCGAAGCCTGCTTCAGCTCGATCCAGTTTGGGCGGCGGCCGGAACCCCTCACGCAGTGTTTTCGATTAGTCCGCATCGGCTCGTCGAAGTGACCAACGGTCATGTCATCGCTGTTTCAAGTTGAGCCCCGGGAACGACAGAGAGACTGGATGATGAGCCAGCCGGCGGTTTTGTCAGACTAAGCTCGGAGCGACACATGGACGCAGAAAGCACGCATCAAGTGTTCGACTGGCTGTGGACCTCGGGCCAGCTTTCGGCAGACGACATCGCGCGATTGCCGGAGCTGGGGGTGCGCAACGTGATCAACCTGGCTCTGCCGACCTCGACTTATGCGCTGAAGGGAGAAGCAGAGCTGGTGACCGGGCTCGGCCTGAACTACATCCACCTGCCCGTGACCTGGGAAGCGCCCGAGGCCGCGCAGCTGCGCAGGTTCTTTCTCATCCTCCAGTCCCTCCACGAGGAGCCGACCTGGGTCCACTGCGCCAGGAACATGCGGGTGTCCGCGTTCGTGTTCCTCTACCGGCGGCTGTGTCTCGGCGAACCCGAGGACGCCGCGTCCTATCCCCTGCGCGAAGTGTGGGAGCCGAATCCAACCTGGGAGGCATTCATCAGCGAAGCGCTGCGGGCGCAACCGGGGGTCTCGGCCGATCGGGACAAACCGCTAGGTTAGATCGGTAGCACCGCGGCCTGTCCCCTCCCTGCGTCCTGTCTCGACGCAGGGGTGCGCGTCACCCGTCGCGCTGCGCGCGCCACCCCTCCTCAGGCAGGAGGGAATATTTTTCTCTATGGCCTGCGCCGCACATCGCGACGCTGGCCGTGGCCCTCCGGCCTGCGGCGAAGCTCGGTGAACACGCCCAGCTCCCACGGACGTAGCGCCATCACCAGCGTAGTGCCCTCGCGCAGCGTGCGGTCGAGCCGCCGGTCCTGCTCCACGAGCGAGTCGAACTCCTCGGCGACCTTACGCAGCCGCTGTTGCAGAAGCTGGTTGCACTTGGTCGAGATCCCCCCATTCACCATCACCTAAGCTCGCCGCGCACGAGGAACGAGGATTGGAAGAACTGCTGCTGGACGCGCTGCTCGAAGTACTCCTGGATGGGTCCCGCCTTGCGCCATACAAGTTGCGCGCGAGCCGCACCTTGATCCGGCTGCCCGCCAGCAGATCTATGATTTTCAGCCTGTCCAGCTGCGCCAGCCGTGCGACCAGCCCGACTCGGTGATCTGATACTCATGAGCATATCGGCACGGTCCAGTGGCTGATGGCGAGGACCCAATCAGCAGTAGCTTGGGATCGTTCACGGGGATGTTGCCTGCTCGTCTCCGCCGCGTCGGTGAGGCGCCTTCCGGGCCTGGCGCATTCAAGCGGCCGGCGGTCTCAAGCTGCTCAGCGCCGCAGATCTAGCTCGCAGCGGCTCGAAGTGCAGGTTTGCGTGGTCGAACGGCGCTTGACCGAGCTCGCGCGTGCAGTCGATACGCGCGCTAGCGTCGTATGTCAGCCCGGCCCCCCGCATGGCCTGCTTGAGGACATCGACGAGCAGAGACGCTTGGGACATTGGGCTAAAAGTACTGAAAAACGATACTCCACAGGTCATCCTAGCGTACTTCTGCGCTGAAAGTCGCTTTTTTCAGCACGCCCAGCAGTCTGCCGGGATCGAGACGAAGCTCGCCAACGACCCTTCGCAGCCCGCTGCCGCCGGCGTCCAGCCTGGCCGGCTACTCGACCGTGCTGTGGCTGCTCTGCGCTCTGTTCGGCTTGCGGGTGGCCGGACAGGCAATCCAATACTGGGCGCCGCATCCCGCTCTGCCACCATTCGAGGCGTTTCAAGGCAGCGGGCTGCCCTATGCGCTTCTGCTGTCAGTGCAGCTAGTCGTTCTCGCCTGGATGGGGCATCTCGCCCGGCAGATGTCCTCTGGCCGGTGCATCCTCGCCTGCGAACAGGCCGCGTGCTGGCATGGCTCGGCAGGCTGTTCTTCGCCTGCATGCTGGTCTGCGTCTCGGATCGGGCTGGCATTCGACACCGGCTCGGCTGGTTCAAAGGCATGGATACCAGTGGTGTTTCACTTGGCGCTGGCAGCTTCGTGCTGACTTTGTCTGCTTACCACCGGCGCATAAGCGCGCTTCGCTTCGGGCGGGTAGCGTAATGCCGCTAACGGGCTCCCTCCCCTATCTCTGGTATCCGCTGCTGACCTGCGGCGCCATCGCACTGGCATGGGGCGATGGTCGCCGGCGGCGCACCGTTGGCCTTCGCGGCCTATGCTCCTGTCGCTCTGGTCGCGCTCGCCATCCTGTGGCTGCAAGGCCGCTTGCGCCGCAGCGCAGCAGCTGCGCAGCCGACGTGGACCGAGGTCAGGACCGATGCCGCGTTTCTGCTGTTCGTGCAAGTGCTGATGCCGCGCATCCTGACAGGCGCGGCCGTCCTGATCCTCGCCCATTGGATGCACACGAATGCACCGAGCAACGGGTGGCCGCACGACTGGCCGCTGGCCGCCCAGACGCTGGCGATGGTGCTCGGCGGTGGATTTCATGCGCTACTGGCTGCATCGCGCGTGCCATCGCGTACGCGCCGCTGTGGCGGCTGCACGAGGTGCACCATTCGCCCGATATTCTCTATACGCTCAATGTGGGCCGTTTTCATCCGCTCGAGAAGGCGCTGCACTTCTGGCTGCGACACCGTGCCGTTCCTGCTGCTCGGCGTCGCGCCGGAGGTGATCGCAGGCTACTTCCTGCTCTACTCGGTGAACGGCTTCTTCCAGCACAGCAACGTGCGGCTGCGCTACGGCTTGCTCAACTACCTCGTCGGCAGCGCGGAGACACACCGCTGGCACCACGCGCGCGATCCGAAGACCGCCGCACTGCAACTTCGGCAACACGACCATCGTTTGGGATCTGCTGTTCGGCACCTGGTATCTGCGCCCGGGGAGGCGGTCGACGCCATCGGCATCCAAGACCGAGACCTACCCGAAGAGCTTCTGGGCGCAGCTGCTCGCTCCGTTCCGCGGCCGCGCCGTCACGCCGGCGCCAGCTGCCTGGCGCCTCGCCGATGCTGCTCGTGCCTCGCTGCCTGGCGCTCACAGGATCGCCGCACGGCCGGCGCATTGCGCGCGTCCGCGCGGGACCCGATGCGCGCCGCAGCTCGCGCTGCTGGCGCGCATCCTTCGCGAGAATCGCGAGACGGCCTTCGGCCGCCAGCACGGCTTCGCAGCAGATCAGCGGACTATCGAGGACTATCGAGCGCGGTGCCGGTGCAGCGAATACGAAGCGCTGCGCCCTTCATCGACGCCGAGATCGAGCGCGGCGAGCGCGCACTGACCGGAAAGCGCCGTGCAGTATGTGCGCACCAGCGGCACGACCGGCGCGACCGAAGGACATCCCGCTGACCGCACTCGCACCTGAACGCGCTGCGCGCGCATCAGCGAACGGCCGGTCGCGTTCCAGTACCGCACCTGCCCCGAGGCCTTTTGCGGCGCATCCTCGCGATCGTCAGTCCGGCGCGACGAAGGCACGCTCGCCAACGGCAAGCCGTTCGGCGCAGCCTCGGGCATCGTCGCACAGCAGCGCCCCGGCCCTGCTGCGCGGCGAAGTTCGTGCTCCCGCCCGAGGTCTTCGGCGTGGCGGACAGCCAGCTCAAGTATCTCCTGATCCTGCGTCTCGCGCTTGCGCGGCGGGACATCACCTATCTGGGCACAGCGAACTCCACCACGCTGCTCATGCTCCTCAAGCTGTACCGCGAGCACGACCCGGGCTCGTTGCTGGAGGATCTCGCCGCAGGTACCTTTTTCCTGCGGCGACCGGCGTCTCCTGCGCACGGTCTCGGTCGGCGGTCGCGCTCGCGCCTCGTCGCAGTGCCCGCGCGGGCGCTGCGGAGCTGCGCCGCGAGCTACGCCGCAGGACATCCCGCACGTTCGCCGATCTCTGGCCGCAGCTGCGGCTGGTAGTCACCTGGACCCGCGCGAGCGCCGGTATCGCCGTCAAGGCGCTGCGCCAGGAGCTGTCTGCCGCGCACCCGCATCCTCGAGCTGGGCTATCTCGTCAGCGAGTTTCGCGCCACCGTCACGCTCGGACGCCACGCCGGGACCGGCTTGCCGACCTGGATACGCATTTCTTCGAGTTCGTCGAGCGAGAGCGCTGGGACGGCGGCCACCCCGGAGTACCTCACGCTCGACCGCCTCCGCAAGGGCGTCGAGTACTACATCATCGTCACCACGCCTTCTGGCCTGTATCGCTACTTTATCAACGACCTGGTGCGGGTGACCGGGCTTCCTGCACGCACGCCGTTGCTGCAGTTCGTGCAGAAGGGCAAGGGCGTCACGAGCATCACCGGCGAGAAGCTGTACGAATCACAGGTCCTCGCCGCGGTTCGCGCAAGCCATGGACGGCATGGGCTGCGCCCTGCCCTTCGTGATGATGCTGGCCGACGAGGAGGCGCCGGCTACCGGCTGTACGTCGAGCCCGACGCCCAGGCGGACCAGCGCCTATCGGCGGCGCAGCTCGCGCAGTCAGTCGATGCCGCCTCATGGAGCTCAACATAGAGTACCGCGCGCAAACGCGAATCGCGCGGCTCGCCCCTTTGCGTGCGGCCTGGCTGCAAGCCGGAACCGCCGAGCGCTACAAGGCGTTGTGTGTCGCACAGGGCCAGCGCGAAGGTCAATTCAAGAGCGCCGCGCTCGCCTACCGCCGGATTGCGTGTTCGACCTGGATGCCCACATTCAAACTGAGTACCCATGAGGGTTATGCTTGATTCTATGCGATCGATCCAGTCGACGCCCTGGCAATCCCGTTCAAGGCGGCGTTCCGGCACGCGGCAGCGGAGCGCACCGCGACGCAGAGCTGCTGGTACAGGCATGCAGCACCGACGGCCGTGCCGGCTACGGGGAGGGCTGCCCTCGCGAGTACGTCACCGCGGAGAGTCTCTCAACCGCTCACGCCTTCGTCGCCCGGCATGAGCGGGAATGGCTCGAGGGCATCCAGGACATCGAAACGCTGCGCGCGTGGCGACACCGCCACGCATCGACGATCGACGCGAACCCCGCCGCCTGGTGTGCGGTCGAGCTTGCGATCCTGGACTTGCTCGGCCGGCACACCGCCCTGTCGGTGGAAGCACTGCTGGACCTGCCGGAGCTCGGCGGAAGCTTCCACTACACGGCGGTGATCGGCGACCTGGCCGCGGAGCAGTTCGAGGCGCAGCTCGCTGCCTATCTCGCAGCGGGGTTTCGCGACTTCAAGATCAAGCTCGCCGGCGAGCCGATCCGCGACGCGGCCAAGGTCCGTGCCCTGCGGCGAGCGCGACCTCATGCCGGAGCAGGTGCGAGCCGACGCGAACAATCTGTGGCCCGATGCCGCCACCGCGATCCGCGAGCTGGCGAGCCTGGACTTCCCATTCCGCGCGGTGGAGGAGCCGATCCGCCCGTGCGACTACGCCGGCATGCAGCGCATCGCCTCTGCACTGGGCACGAGCATCGTGCTCGATGAGAGCCTGGCCCGCGTCGAGCAGTTCGCCGCGTTGAGCCCGTTTCCGGGGCCCTGGATCGCCAATCTGCGCGTGTCGAAGATGGGAGGGCTGCTGCGTTCGCTGGACCTGTTGTCCGCGGCACGCAAGAGGGGACTGCGCATCGTTGGCGGTGCGCACGTGGGCGAGACCAGCCTGCTGACGCGCGCCGGCCTGACTGTGGCGGGCTGCGCGCGCGATCTGCTCGTCGCGCAGGAAGGGGCGTTCGGGACGCACCTGCTGGCGCGGGATGTAGTCGATCCGCCCGTCATGTTCGGTCTTGCTGGCCGCCTGGACGCGGCTGCTTTGCCGGGCAAGAGAGGCGGCTTCTCACTGGAGGTGCTCGGGGAGCATCAGGCATCGTGTTCTCTTCACGGACGCGCGCGGGCGGCGGCGCGCGGGGATGTTGCACTATCGGGATGTGCATCGGGAAGGTGAGCGGTCGATCGCAGAGCTGCCACGATTGCGTGCGATCCTGCTGGCCTGGCTGCGGGTTGCGAAGTAACCTTAGGGGTGCCCCCTCCCCTACCCATGAACCTCCCGCGCCGAGCGCGGACAACGGCCCCCTCTCCCTCGACGGGAGAGGGCGGGGGAGAGGGTGAGAGCATGCCAACCGGCGCCCCCTCTCCCTAGCCCTCTCCCACGAGGGGAGAGGGAACGAAGGAGACGCCGGTTCATGGGCTCGATTCGTGGCGCGTGCGTCATGGAGTCTCTCCCACGAGGAGCACGAGGAGAGGGGGAATCGGCACGCAGTCTCTGGGTCCCTCGGAATAGTGCAGGAGGCGACCGCCAAAGCACTGGAGAAGACCATGAAGATCACCGATGTGCAGGTCATGCAGCTGGCCGGGCCGGAGCTGCCGAAGGCGATGAAGCCGGCCTGGGCGCCGGGCAGCGAGTGGCGGCGCTGGGGCGGCACGATCGTCAAGGTCTTCACCGACGAGGGCATCGTCGGCCTGGGCTCGCCGGGCTACGGCATCTCGCCCGCCATCGAGGCGTGGATCAAGCCGCAGCTGATCGGCCAGGACCCGTTCGCGCTGGAGCGGCACGCGCGCATCTTCCGCAACGCCGGCGCGGGCTGGGGCGTCGAGATCGCGCTGTGGGACATCATCGGCAAGGCGTGCGGCCAGCCGGTCTACAAGCTGTGGGGCGGCTACCGCGACCGCGTGCCGGCCTATGCCTCCTGCATCGAGGTGCGCACGCCGCAGCAGCGGGCCGAGGATGTCGCTCGCGTGCAGGGCCGACGGCTGGCGGGCCGCCAAGCTGCGCATCCATGACTGGACGCTCGAAAGCCGACATCGCGCAGGTCGAGGCGGTGCGGCAAGGCGGTCGGCGACGAGTTCACCCTCCTGGTCGATGCCAATCAGGCGCAGCTGCCGGGCACGCTGCAGCCCGACCCGGGGCCGGTCTGGAGCTACGAGCGCGCGCTTGCACACGGCGCGCGAGCTGGAGCGGCTCGGCGTGTACTGGCTCGAGGAGCCGCTGGACCGCTACGACTTCGACAACCTGACCCGCCTGTCCGCGGCGGTGGACATCCTGATCGCCGGCGGCGAGAACAACTGCGGCCTGCACGAGTATCGCTGGCTGATCGAGCGCGACTGCTACGACGTCCTCCAGCCGGAGGCGATGGTCGGCGAGACCATGTCGCAGATTCGCAAGGCCTGCGCGCTGGCCGAGATGCACCACAAGCTGTGCGCGCCGCACCACGGCGGCGGCGGGCTGGGCTTCGTGGCGCACCTGCATCTGTGCGCCGCGATCCCGAACTGCCCGTTCGTCGAAGTGTTCCACGACCCGCCCGGCTTCAGCAGCGACATCTTCCAGTGGTATCTGGCCGAGCCGATCCGGCTCGATCCCGGCCGATGGCTGCATGGCGGCTGCCGCGAGAAGCCCGGCTTCGGCGTGGAGCTCGACGAAGACAAGATCCGGCGCTACGCGACCGCTCGATAGCCTGCGTTTCGTCGATGAATCGTCGAGTAGTAACCATCCCCCGGCAAAGCCGGCAAAGCCGGGGCTTTCTGTAGTGAGCCGCTCAAAGCGGCTCATCCGGCCGCCGCGAGTGCGGCGCTGTGCCGATTGACTTCATCACCTGCTCTTCGCCGATGGCGCTGGCATGGTTACACCCTCCCTTGCGTCCGCCAGGACGCGGGGGAGGGCCAGGGTGGGGGCAAGTGCATTGCGGCTGCTCCCCCCATCCCAGCCTTCCCCCGCAAGCGGGGGAAGGAGCAACACACTCCAGCAAATGATCGCGCGGGCTACGCTTCGCTGACCCGCCCTGCGTGGACTTCTGGATCCCCGCCTGCGCGGGGATGACGGTTACAGATGGGTCAGGTGGCCGCAACGCCGATGACGGCCTGCGCCGATACACATCCGGGGTGATCAAGGAATAACATGGGCAATGCGACGTGGACCGTGATCGAAGGAGAACCGCATGAGCGAGCTGCAGTTGGCCCTGGTGTCGGCGGCGTTGATCTGCCTGGCGCAACCACTGTCGGCGGAGCAGCCGCTGGCTCCCGTGGAGTTCCTCAACTCGGGTAAGGTCCTGCCGAGGAATCTTCCCTTTTCCGAGCTCGTCCGCCACGGCAACATCCTGTACCTTTCCGGGCAGATCGGCATCCAACCCGGCACGATGAAGCTCGTGCCCGGCGGCGTGCAGGAGGAAGCCAGGCAGACCATGGAGAACATCAAGACCTCCCTGGAAGCGCACGGTTACGCCATGGGCAATCTGGTGAAGTGCACCGTGATGCTGGCCGACATTGCGGACTGGCCGGCGTTCAACGAGGTGTACAAGGGCTTCTTCTCGGGTGACTACCCGGCCCGCAGCGCGTTCGGCACGAGCGGGCTCGCCCTGGGCGCCAAGGTCGAGGTCGACTGCATCGGGGCGGTCGGCGAGAAATGCTGCAAGGCCAAGCCGGGCCGGAACTGAGCGCGGCCCGCTGCGGGACTTGCTGCGGGCCCGGATCGATGCTCTCTGCCCTGCGATCGCGTGCGACACCGATGAGAAGCCAGGCATGCCGCCGTCCGACCTGAACATCGCCGTCCTCCCGGGCGACGGCATCGGCATCGAGGTCACGGACGTCGGCCTGGAGGTGCTGGAGCGGGTCGCGGCGCGGTTCGGCCTGACGCTCCAATACAACCGCCTTCCCGGGGGCGCGCTGCACTACCGCGACACCGGCACGGCGTTCACGGACGCGGCGATGCGCGAATGCGAGAAGGCAGACGCAATCCTGTTCGGCGCGATGGGGATGCCCGACATCCGCTATCCCGATGGCACCGAGATCGCTCCGCAGCTCGACATCCGCATCCGGCTCGAGCTCTACGCGGGCGTGCGGCCGATCCGCGCCATCCCGGGATTGCCGGGCCCGCTGCGCGATCCGCGCGCGCAGAGCATCGATTTCGTCATTCTGCGCGAGCAGACCGAGGGGCTGTACTGGTCGCGCGGGCGCGGAGTGATGCAGGACGCAGACACGGCCGTGGATACGATGCGAATTACGCGTGGCGGGTCGCAGCGGGTGTTCGACTATGCTTTCCGGCTGGCGCAACGGCGTCGCGAGTCGGGGCGGCCGGGCAAGGTAACGTGCGTGGACAAGGCGGGTGTGCTGCTGTCGCAGGCTTTCTTCCACGGCGTGTTCGCGGAGCGGGCGACGCAGCACCCGCAGCTGGCCGCAGAGTTCTGCAATATCGACGCCATGGCGCTCAACCTGGTGCGCCAACCCTGGCTCTACGACGTGGTGGTCACCGAGAACATGTTCGGCGACATTCTCTCGGATCTCGCCGCCGGTCTGATCGGGGGCATGGGGCTCGCGCCCTCAGGCGATATCGGCGACCGGCACGGCATGTTCCAGCCCTGCCACGGCACGGCGCCCGACATCGCCGGGACCGGCCGGGCCAACCCGACCGCGATGTTCCTCTCGGCTGCCATGATGCTCGACTGGCTGGGCGAGCGCGGCGGCGACGGGAGACTGGTCGCAGCGGCAAAGACGCTGGAGGACGCGGTACGCGCAGTGTTCGCGGACGGCGCGCTGAAGCCGTGCGAGCTCGGCGGTAACGCGGGGACGCGGGAGATCACGCGGGCGGTGCTGGAACAGATATCGAAGACTGCCTCCGGCTGATGCCGGGTGAATGCGCGCCGCGAGCGCCCGCGCGGCAGGAGTGATAGTGTAGCCGCACCCAGTAGCGAGCAGGAGTATGTCATGCCGGCCTACGTCATCGCGGACCTGGAGGTCACCGACCCCGCGGGATTCGAGGAGTACAGGAAAGGCGTCCCGGCCACCATCGCGGCCTACGGCGGCCGCTATCTGGCGCGCGGGGGCAACCTGAGCCGCTCGAGGGAGGCTGGAGTCCCAAGCGCATGGTGATCCTGGAGTTCCCCAGCATGGCCCAGGCGCAGGCCTGGTACGCGTCGACCGAGTACCGCGATCTGCTGGCGCTGCGGCAACGCACCACCAGATCCAGGGTCGTGCTGCTCGAAGGCTTGTGAGCACGCCCACACGGACACGGTCGTCATCCGGTTCGCGGATGCGAAGTCGGCCTCGGGCTGGTACGCCTCGCCGGAATACCAGGCCCTGATTCCGCTGCGCGAGGAAGCGGCCGAGATGGTACTGATCTGCTACGAATCGTAGTCGCAGCACCGCGGCTGCGACCGGCGGCCTTACGCCGCCACGACGTGATGCCTGCGGAGGCCGGGGTGCCCACCTCGTCCGCGCATGAGGGCAGCGGCCCCGGCCCGCCCGGCTATTTCTTCTGGCTCTTGTCTTCCACCGGCGCGCCGCCCGCCAGATCGCCCGACCAGACGTAGCTCGCCACCTTGCCTTGCTGGTCGACCTTGACCTGCAGCATCTTGAACGCCCGCGCCGGGTCGCCGCCCATCTTGCCCTGACCGTAGTACCAGGTCCACAGGTCGAGCCGCGTGCCGTCGGCATTAACCTCCAGACCCCTGCCGATCGGCGGACCCAACCACTCCGTCAGTTCCTTCACGTCGGTGGTGCCCGGCTTGACTTTCGACGCGAAGGTCGAGTAGTTGAAGTCGCGGCCCACCTGCATGGTGCCGCACCCGGCGAGCAGTGCGGCGGCGAGAACTGCCAGGTACAGCGCCTTACGGGTCTGGTGCATGGTCTCCTCCGTTGGTCAGCCGTGCTTGAACACTACCGTCTTCGTATTGCGAGAACTCGTGCAGTGCCTCCAGGCCCTTCTCGCGCGCGTGGCACACAATCGAACGAATGGGCGAGATCGCCAGGGGCCTGAGGATTGACAGGACTGCCCGGGCTGACAGAAAACCGCTCTGGTGACGCGATCGCGAAGATGCAGCTCGTTACGTGTCGCCGGAGAACGTCAGCTCGTGAGTGCAGGAATTCGTATTGTAACCACCGCACCGCCGGTCGTGCCGCGCAAGCCCGCGCCAAGCCGGGGCCAGGCCGGCGGTGTAGCATCGCAGCCTCGCTCGCTCCACTCTCACCCGCATCCCGTGCACGACCTCATCGACATCGGCGCCAATCTCACCAACAAGGCATTCACAGCCGATCTCGAGCCCGTCATCGAGCGCGCTCGAGGCGCGGGCGTGACCACCATCGTGGTCACCGGCACCAGCGTGAGCGCGAGCCGCGCCGCGGTGGCGCTCGCGTCCGGGCGGGCTCCCACGCTCTATGCAACCGCGGGCGTGCATCCGCACGACGCGGCCTCGTTCAGCGAGCGCACCCTGGAGGAACTGCGAGCGCTCGCCGCGGAGCCTGCCGTGCGTGCGCTGGGCGAGTGCGGGCTCGACTACAACCGCAACTTCTCGCCGCGCGCAGCGCAGCTGTACGCGTTCGAAGCCCAGCTCGAGCTGGCCGCGCAGCTGAAGCGGCCGGTGTTCCTGCACGATCGCGAGGCCCACAAGGATCTGCTGGCCCTGCTGAGACACTATCGCGACCGCATCGGCGGCGCGGTGGTGCATTGCTTCACGGGCGAGCGTGACGAGCTGCACGCGTACCTGGAGCTCGATCTGCACATCGGCATCACCGCCTGGATCTGCGACGAACGGCGCGGCCTGCATCTGCGCGAGCTGGTGCGCGATATCCCGTCTGACCGCTTGATGCTTGAAACCGATGCGCCGTACCTGCTGCCGCGCACTCTCAAGCCTGCTCCCGCGAACCGCCGCAACGAGCCGGCCTTTCTGCCGCTGGTGCTGCAAGCCGTTGCCCAGTGCAGCGGCCGTCCTGTCGAGCAGGTCGCCGATGAGACGAGCCGCACCGCGCGCGCCTTCTTTGCAATCTGATCCCCGCGAAGGGCCGGCCAGGCGGACGGTTTGCGCGCCCCCAAATCCGTCCCTGCTCGGAGCCACCCGTCCAGGAGCTTTCGTTAAATCCGGGCCGGATAGCCTTGTGTCCGGAAGGCGACACCGTATACTATTCACAAGTCCAGGAACAAAGCAAAATACGCCAAGGCGGATGGCCCAGCTTGCCGGGGATGGGCAGCGGAGAGCCGCCGATCACGATCCGGCAGCGGATCCTTTGGGTAACGTGCCTGAAAAGGGAGGCGCAGATGCGGCTTGAGATAGGTCGGTCCCTGATCTTGTTTCTGTGGACGGAAGCCAAGTACAGGACCGAGGTGGTCCGGCTGTTCCAGGGTATCAACGGGCACCTGCTGCACCTCGTCCGGGCCCGCAAGATCTTCGGTTTGTGCTTTCTGCTGGTCCGCCGCACGCACGCAGGCAACGCCCCGACGTAAGTCGAGCCGCAAGGCTCACGCAGTCCGCGCACGTTCCGAGGCTCTCGGAGCGGCGTGCGACAGCGTTCCCCGCCCGCACAGCAGATCAGCCGTGCCCTGAGCCCTGAAGGACTGAACGAGGCGCCGGGCGCCGGCAGCGGCGGGTTATCTCGCGGGATCCCTGGATAGGCCGAACTGGCACGCGCTTGCTGCCGGGACCCGTTGGGCCCCGCGGCTCGCCGGGCTGGCGCATATCCTGCATAAAGCCCGGGCGGATCACCCACACGCGCACACACCCGTCATGGCCATCATCGCCCTCGCCGCCGCAGCGCTCGCGGTGTGGGGCATCGTCCTCTACAACCTGCTGGTGCGCGATCGCGCGCGGGTGGCCGCAGCCTGGAGCGACGTCGAGGTGCAACTGAAGCGCCGCCACGACCTCATCCCCAAGCTGGTGGAGACGGTCAAGCAGCACGCCGGCTATGAGCGCGGGGTGCTGGAGAAACTGGTCGAACGGCGCGCAAACGCCTTGTCCGCCCACGGCCCATCGCAGAAGAGCACACCGGAAACATCACTGGGGCGTGACCTGCACCGGCTCATCGCCGTGGCCGAGGCCTACCCCGAGCTCAAGGCGAGCGAGAGTTTCCTGAACCTGCAACGCAATCTCTCGGAGACCGAGGAGAACATCCAGTACGCGCGCCGCTACTACAACGGCACGGTCAACAATCTGAACACCCGCGTGGATACTTTTCCCGACGTCCTGATCGCGCGCATGCTCGGGTTCCGGGCCGCCGAATATTTCGAGCTGGGCGGCGCCGAGGAGGCACGGCCGGCGGAGGTGCAGTGATGCGAAGGTTGCTGTTGACGTTGTTGCTCGCCGCCAGCCTCAGTGCCGGTGCGCACGAGCGCATCCTGTCCTACGACAGCCGGATCGAGGTGCGCTCGGACAGCAGCCTGGACGTGACCGAGACGATCCGGGTACGGGCGGAAGGCAACAAGATCAGACGCGGGATCTTTCGCGAGTTCCCGACCACCTACTCGCGCCCCGACGGCACCAGGGTCAACGTGGGCTTCGAGGTCACGGCAGTCCGCCGCAACGGCATGGACGAGCCCTACCACACCGAACGGCGCAGCAACGGCGTTGCCGTCTACATCGGTCGAAAGGACTATCTGCTGCCCGAGGGCGAATACCGCTACGAGATCCGCTACCACACCGACCGGCAGCTCGGCTTGTTCGCGGACCACGACGAGCTGTATTGGAACGTCACCGGGGTGGACTGGGACTTCCCGATCGATTCCGCCACAGCGCTGGTACTGCTGCCCGCAGGAGTTCCCGCCAGCGCGGTGCGATTGGAGGGTTACACCGGCCCCATGGGAGCAACGCGGAGGCACTACCGCGCGCAGCTGCAGGACGGCCGCCCGCTGTTCGAGACTACCAGGGCCCTGGGCCGGGGCGAGGGCCTGACGATCGTGGTCACCTGGCCCAAAGGGCACGTGGCGGCACCCGGCGAGCTTGCGCGGCTGGGCTATTTTTTGCGCGACAACCGCCCGCTCGCCGGCGGCGCGCTGGGGCTGATCGCATTGCTCGGCTACTACATCTTCGTCTGGAACCGCGTCGGACGTGATCCCGCGCGTGGCGTGGTGATCCCGCGCTACCGGCCGCCCGAGGGCGAGTCGCCCGCATCGATGCGCTACCTGCTGGGGATGGGATACGACAACCGCTGCCTGGTGGCGGGGATCCTGAGCCTGGCGGTGAAGGGCCACCTGGTGATCGAGCAGACGGCCGGGGGGTTGTTCCGCAAGGGCCAGTACACCCTGCACCGCGAGCACGGTTCGCAGACGCCGCTCTCACCCGACGAGCATGCCCTCCTGCGCACGCTCGGCCCGGCCGACAGCCTCGAGCTCGATGACAAGAACCATGCGGTCCTGCGGCGCGCCATGTCCGCGCACGAGGCAGAGCTGAAGCGCAGATATCTCAACCCTTTCTTCAAGCTCAACTCCGGCTGGCGCCTCCTCGGCGGCGTCCTCAGTCTCGCCCTGATCGGTGGGGCCATCACCTGGCAGGCGATGCTCGGCGGCTATGGAGCCGAGTGGTTCGTGGTGACACCGGGCGGTTGGGGCACCGTAGCGGTCGCCCTGACGGCGCTGTTCGTGGTCAACACCACCTTCGCGCGGCTGCTGCCCGCGCCCACACCGGGGGGCCGCAAGCTGATGGACGAGATCGAGGGCTTCCGCCTGTACCTGTCGGTGGCCGAGGCAGACGAGCTCGCGCTCGCGGGCGCTCCGCGCAAGACGCCCGGCCTGTATGAAGCCTACCTGCCGTTCGCGCTCGCGCTGGGTGTGTCGCAGGCGTGGTCGGAGCAGTTCGCGACGCTGTTCCGCACGCAGGGCGCCGCTGAGTACTCGCCGGACTGGTACCGGGGCGACCGCTTCGACGCGCACAACCTCGGCGGCTTTTCGTCGTCGCTGTCGGAGTCGTTCGATTCCGCGGTGTCGTCGGCTGCGACTCCCCCGGGCGATTCCTCGGGAAGCAGCGGGGGCGGCGGGGGCGGATCCTCGGGCGGGGGCGGAGGCGGCGGTGGAGGTGGGGGGTGGTGAGGCGCGCTGATTGACGAGTACTAAAGTCTTTCACCGCAACGCACGCCAAGGTACGCGAAGGAGCGCAAAGCGGGTTGTCCTGATGGTGATCCAACGCGTCCTGCGGCCCCCACGGTTTTCCGTCGGTCGACCTTCCTTAGCGTTCCTTCGCGTACCTTGGCGGTGAATGGTTCGCGCCGTTCAGCGCAGCGGATCACTCGTCGTAGAAGATATCGCGGTAGCTCGCGTACATGGAGGCCATGAACACCGGCGCGAGGATGAACCAACCAAGCAGCACGGGAACAGTGGCCACTACGGCCAGCACCAGGCCGGCCAGGCTGTACACGAGGAACGGCATCACGTTCTTGAGGCAAGCCGAGAAGCTGGTCTTCATCGCGTCGAACGCGGGAAAGCCGTTCAGCGCCACGAGCGCCGGCGCAAACCAGTAGGCCATCACGAGCGGGATGAACAACACCGCGCCAACCAGGATTCCCAGCAACACGCCGACGCCCATGGCCCCGAGGTTGCCGCCCGCCATGGCACCGAAGACGCTCACGCCCACCAGCATCATCACCGCCAGCACGATCGCTAGAGTGCCGACCAGGTAGAGCAGGCCCACGAGAAGCAGGGTACTGGTGCGGTCGCGGAAGCCCTCGAACAGGTGCCCCACTTCCAGGGCTTCGCCCTGATGGACCGCGCGCGCGCCAATCATGATGCCGGCCGCCAGCACGGGTGCGAGCAGCACGCCAACTATGCTGCCGACCAGCGGCACCAGCTCAATGGCGATCAGGATGAACATGAACACCAGGAAGTTGACGATCCAGATCATCGGGCTCTGCTTGAACAGGTCCCAGCCCTCCGCGATCCAGCTCCAGCCACGCCCCGCAGCGACGCCGCGGCCGCCCGGGATGAAGGCCGACTCGTCGGTCTCCTGGGTCGGGTCGCTGACGGGCGCGGCGGGCGGGGCATACGGGTTGGCCGCGCTGCCGCCGGCCGCCTTCCCCTGTACCGCGGTTGCTCCGGCCAGACCCGCCGCCGCGACCGGCACGGCTGGCTTGACCATGACCGCGGTGGCGTCGGGCTGTGCTAGGGAAAGTCCCACGGCGGGCTTTGGCTCCGCGGCGGCAGCGCCCGCTGCAGGGTGCAGCCCCAGCGCAGCAGCCCAGGCGTCGAGGGCCCATGCGGCTGCCGCGGCATTGAGCAGCTTGGCCTGCTCGAACTTGCTTGCGACCTGCTCGCGCACCTGCTCGTAGCTGCCCTTGTCGGGGCGGGTGTCCTTCGACCAGTTGGTCAGGAATGCAACCGCCTTCTTGTCCAGCAGGATGAGCAGCGCCTTGACCTTGCCGGGAAAGCTGGCAGCGAAGCCCGAGAGCAGCTGCTCGAGCTGCGCGGGGTTGCGCAGCAGCGCTTCGCCGTGGGCGGTCACCGCCTTGCTCAGTTGCAGCACGACTGGATCGTTCATGTCTACACCCTCCTGGAGGCCGCGGCCGGGCCTCTACCGACTGTCAAAAGCAACCTGTATGCCATTGTTTTCCCTTAGGATGGGGTACTTTGGCCGGCCCTCGCGGGGCGCCGGCAATGCGGAGGGAGCCAAATGGCCGACAAGCAGCACCTGCGGATGCTCGCGCGCGGAGTGAAGAGCTGGAACGCCTGGCGCAAACGCAGCCGGGCGAAGCCCGACCTGAGGCGCGCCCTGCTGGTCGATCGAGAGCTGCGCGGGATCAACCTGGCCGAGGCCAATCTGGAACGCGCGATCCTGCGTGGCACCACGTTGTCGCGCGCCAACCTGGCCCGCGCCAACCTGCGGCGTGCGGACCTGCGCACGACCAGCCTGCGACGAGCCAGGCTGGATCACGCCGACCTCACCGGCGCCATCCTGCGCTACGCCTCGCTGGCGGAGACCAGTGTGGAGGGCACTGTGTTCGAGGGCTGCGAGATCTACGGCATCGCCGCCTGGAACCTCAAGGGCAATCCGAAAGCGCAGGCCAATCTGATCATCCGCGCCAGCGCGCGCGAACCAGCCGTGCAAGTGGACGATCTCGAGATTGCTCAGTTCGTCTATCTGCTGCTCAGCAACGAGAAGATCAAGCAGGTCGTGGACACGGTGGGCAAGCGGGCGGTGCTCATCCTCGGCCGCTTCACGGCGCAGCGCAAAGCCGTGCTGGACGCGCTGAAGGACGAGCTACGCCGCTATGGGTACCTGCCCCTCCTCTTCGACTTCGCGAGGCCGCAGGGACGCGACCTGACCGAGACCATCACCACGCTGGCGCGCATGTCGCGCTTCATCGTCGCCGACATCACCGATCCGAGCAGCATCCCGCACGAGCTCGCCGCCATCGTGCCGGATCTGCCTTCGGTGCCGGTGGCACCACTGATCCTGGCGAGCGAGCGGCCCTACGCCATGTTCGAACACCTGCAGCGCTACGGCTGGGTACTGCCGGTGGTGCGTTACAAGGACATCGCGGAGCTGCTCAGAAAGCTGCCGAAGGCGGTGATCGAGAAGGCGGAGAAGAAGGCGAAGACACAGACGCGCAGCCCGGGACGCAACCCGTAGGGCGCAATGCGGGCAGCGCATTGCGCCGAATGAGATCTTTCAGTAGTACCCTGCCGCTGCCGCCTCGTCCTGCAACCGCCGGATGCGGCGCTGCGTCAGGTTCATCTCGTCGTCCAGGTCGCGGATCCTGCGCCGGAGGCTGTCCCGCTCATCGGCGCCGGCTGCGTCCTTGAGCTGCTTCTCGGCATCGCGGATCTGGCGCTCGAGATCGCTCACGCGCCGCCTCTCGGCGTTAAGGCCCTTGCCGGCATCGTAGCCGGCCAGGAAGGCGGGCTCGCTCTCCGGCGGGCAGGTGCGCCGGTAGCTGCCGCCGGCGTTGCCAACGGCATACCCGCGCTGCGGCGTGCAGTAGAGCCGCAACCCCTTCGCGTAGCCTGCGTTGTAGGCGGCCGCATCCGCCTGGATGCCGAACTCACTGCAGGCGTCCTGATACCTGGCAATCCGCACCCGGGCCTGGCCGTCGTAGGCGTCCCGCTCGCCACGCTCGCTCCAATCAACGCTGCGGCACTGCTTCTCGGACATCGACGAGCACGCGGAGAGCCACAGTGTGCACAGGCATAACAGGGGAGCGCGGACGCTGGGGTTGCTCATCGCCGGTCGGTCGGGTGGTCTCGCGCGGGGATTATAAACACGAGCGCTGAGCAGCGGGCACGCCCGTTGCTCACCTTCGGTGTGTTTTGCCCCCGTTTTGCTTCTGTCGCCGGCAACCAACGCATGCGAGAAATCCTGATTGCCTTCCTCACCGGCTGCGGCACGCGCCTGTACGCCCTGACCGGCATCCGCTCGGCTGCCCGCGCCGGCGGCACCCCCTGGTTCCTGCTCCGGGAGCTACTGCCGATAGTGCCGCTGCTCGGCTTCGTCAGCGCAGTGGTGATGGCTTCCGACCCGACCTCCCGCATGTCGAGAGGCTACGGCTGGCTGTACCTGGCGCTCGCCGCGATCGCTGCCTCGGCGGTGGCGTACGCGTATCACCGGCGCCGGGTGCTCGCGCAGGCGCCGACCGCTCGACTCAAGGGGACCTCCCGCGGCAATGTCGAGATCAAGGGCGTGGCCCGCCCCATGCCTCGCGCCTTGGCGTTGCGCGCGCCCCTGACGGCCGAGGTCGCGCTCTGGTACCGGACCGAGCGGAACCGGCGCCGGGGCCTGAGCGAGCCGTGGTACGTCGATCGCAGCGAAGCGAGCGACGTACCGTTCATGGTCGACGACGGCAGCGGCCAATGTCTGGTGTTTCCCTCGGGACTGGCCAGCAGCGGCGCACACGAGTGGCGCTCGAGGAGCGGCCTGGAGGAGCGGGTGGAACGCTGGATCGCACCGGGCGACACGGTGTTCGTGGTGGGCGATCTGCGCAGCCTGGAGCGCGACCAGCTGCCTGCCACGCTGTCGGAGCGGCTGCCCAAAGGGCAGACCATCCGGGTGTTGACCGCACCCAGGGACGGCCGTCCGTTCCTGATCGGCAAGCGCTCGGAGCGGGGCGAACAGTTGTTCTACCGGGCGGCGGGAACAGTCAACCTGGTGTTCCTGCTGCTGGCGCTGGCGCTTGGGGTGCTGATCCTGCGCTACGGTCAGGGCGGATAGGAAGAAAGAATCGAGCCGTGTTGATCAAGCTCGCCATCGCCGGCGCAATCGTGATCGCGGCGCTGATCGGACTCGCGCGATTTCATCGTTACCTGCGCGGAGAAAGCGGCGGCCTGTTCTCCGGCCCCAAAGCGCGCGAGCCGAAATCGGACGCCGCGGAACTGGAGGCCTTCGTCGCCGCCTATCGGCGCGATAAGGCGGCGGGCGGCAATCCCGTGGCCGCGCCGGCTCCGGCCCCCATCCCCGCGTCGCCTGCGGCGACCGCGCCGGAGCAAGCTGCCGTACAGCCGCCCGGCAAAGCGCCCAGGGCCTTCCTGCAGGGACCGGCCAAGGTCCTGTACCTGGTTCTCAAGGCGGCCCTGCCGGATCATCACATCTTCGTTTACACGCGGCTCACCGATGTCATCAAGCCCATCGGCCAGCCGATGACGCCTCAGGGCCGCGCGCAGTTCGCCCAGTCGCGCATGGACTTCGTGGTGTGCAACAAGGCGCTCGACGTGGTGGCCCTGCTGGACATCAGCGACGGCACCCGCCCCGACGACCCCATGAAGCAGCATCTGCAGCCGCAGCTCGCGGCGGCGGGCATCCGTTACATCCGAGTCGCGCCCACCGCGATTCCCAAGCCCGCCGAGGCAGAGGCGCTGGTCTACCCTGTCTAGGACGGAAGGCGTTCACCGCCAAGGACGCCAAGAAAACGCTTCACCACGGAGGACACAGAGGTACACAGAGGAAAGCACACGATGTTGCGCCGGAACGTACTGCCTTCCTCTGCGTTCCTCTGTGTCCTCTGCGGTAGAAGCGGTTTGCCTTTCCTTGGCGTCCTTTGCGTCCTTGGCGGTGATAGCTTTTTGTCTTCAGGTACACCCTAGTCCAGCACGTGCGACACGAGCCCGTCGGCGAGCTTGGGCTCGAACCAGGTCGACTTGGGCGGCAGGACGCGGCCGGCGTCGGCCACCGCCATCAGGTCTTCCATGCCAGTGGGATAAAGCGAGAAGGCCGCCGCCGCCTCGCCGCTGTCCACGCGCCGCTCGAGCTCGCTCAGGCCGCGGATGCCGCCGACGAAGTCGATGCGACTGTCGGTGCGCGGGTCCGCGATGCCCAGCACGGGCGCGAGCAGATAGTCGGCGAGCAGGCTCACGTCCAGGCGCTTCACCGGGTCGGCCGGCTGCGCCAGCTCCGGCTTGATCTCGAGGCGGTACCAGTGCCTGCGCAGGTACAGGCCGAACTCGCCGTGCCGCACCGGTCTCACCGCGGTGTCGCTGGCGCGGCTGCTGAAATGCTTGCCGATGCGCATCTGGAACTCCAGCAGTCCCAACCCCTTGAGGTCCTTGACCACACGGTTGTAGTCGAGGATTTGCAGCTGGTGATGCGGGAAGGCGACGGCGAGGAAAAAGTTGTAGCTCTCCGCACCGCTGTGACCGGGGTTGGCGCGCCGGCGCGCCGCGGCCACCCGCGCAGCGGCGGCCGAACGGTGATGCCCGTCGGCGATGTACAGCGCCGGCATGGCGTCAAAGGCCGCGCTCAGCTCGGCGATGGCCTCGGGGTCGCTCACCACCCAGATCGTGTGCCGCACCCCATCGTCGGCTGGGACATCGGTGTGCCAGGGCTCTCTCGTGGCCCGCTCCAGGATTGCGTCCACCCGCGGTGCCTGCGGGTAGGCCAGCAGGACCGGTCCGGTCTGTGCCTCGAGGGCTTCGATCTGGCGCACCCGGTCGTCCTCCTTGTCGGGCCGCGTGAGCTCGTGCTTGCGGATGCGGTTGGCCTCGTACTCAGCCACCGACGCCGCCGCAACGAGCCCGGTCTGCACGCGCTGGCCCATGCTCAGCCGGTAGACGTAGTAGCAGGGCCGCGGGTCGCGCGCGAGCACGCCCTCGCGCAGCATGCGCTGCAGGTTCTCGCCGGCTTTCGCATAGACCCGCAGCGCATGCGGATCGGTGCCCGGCGGCAAGTCGATCTCCGGCTTGGAGATGTGCAGAAAGCTCCAGGGCTTGCCGGCGGCACGCACGCGCGCCTCGTCGGTGGACAGCACATCGTACGGGGGCGCCGCGACGGCTGCGGCATAGGCTGGCGCCGGGCGCAGGCCGGCAAACGGTCGGATCAGGGGCAAGTGCTGCTCTCGAGGCGCAACGGGGCGCTTATTCTAACAGGCCAACCTCCGGCGGCCACCCTGGTCACGCTGGGCTATGATGCGAGCTGGCGCGAACCGGCGATGGAGGCACGCGATGAGCAACGAAATCCAGCACTACGAGGGCAGCAAGATCGTCGTGCATTTCGACGGCGGGAAGTGCATCCACTCGCGCCATTGCGTGCTCGAGCAGCCGCAGGTGTTCCGTGCCAACGTCCCGGGGCCGTGGATCTTCCCCGACGGCGGCGGCGTGGAGGGCATCGTACAGGTGGCGCAGGCCTGTCCGTCCGGCGCCATCACGTATGAGCGGCGGGATGGCGGGCCGCAGGAGTCGGCGCCGGCGGTGAACGTCGTGCGCATTCGCGAGAACGGGCCGCTCGCGTTCCGGGCCGATCTGCAGATCGCCGGTCTGCGCTCGATCCGCGCCACGCTGTGCCGCTGTGGCGCGTCGAAGAGCAAGCCCCACTGCGATGGCAGCCACGCGGCGGCAGAGTTTGCCGCGACCGGCGAGCCGCCAACCCAGCCCTGCGATCCGCTCGAGCAACGCGGTGGACCGCTCGGCGTGAACCCGATCGCCAACGGACCGCTGGAGGTCGTCGGCAATCTCGAGCTCTGCAGCGGTACCGGACGCACCGTCAACCGCACGCAGAAAAGCTACCTGTGCCGGTGCGGCGCTTCTGGCAACAAGCCCTACTGCGACGGAACCCACAAGAAGATCGGGTTCCAGGCCGCAGGCGGCAGCAAAGCCTGACCGGCTGCGGGGCAGAAGCTGCCGGTACATGGAGCCGTCGCTGACGTTCAAGCCAGCGATCGATGCTCCGATATAGCAATCATGCGTACACCGGGGATCTCCTGGACGCGAGTTGCCGGACAGCGACAGATGGGACCTGCAGGCGTCGGTAACAATCAGCTGTGGGCATCGGGCGCCAGCACGTTCGTCAGCACGATTGTCCGCGCCGCATCCTGCTTCGTCGCGCCGGTCGTGGTCCTGCTGCTCGCCGAGTATCTTGCGCCACGCTTGATCGCGCTCCCGCCCACGCTTGCGGGCCTGCGCACCTGGGGCCCCGTGCTCACGCTGGTGCTGGCCGGAGCGCTGGCCCTCGCGTTCAACCGCGGCCGCGCCCTGTTCGGCATCGCCTCTTTGGCTGTTGCCTTCGTCGCCTTCAAGCTGCAAGTGCAGACCGGCACCGGCACGTTCACTGGCCGCACCGTGTTCGCCGCACTGTGCGTGTTCGTGCCGCTCAATCTCGCTGCGCTGGTTCTGCTGCGCGAGCGCGGCATCTTTTCCTTCTACGGCCTGCGCCGCGGCGGGGCCATCGCCCTGCAGGCGCTGGTGGTGGCCTGGATTGTCAGCGAGCACCGCACCGGGACCACCGAATGGCTCTACCAGCCGCTGCTCACGGAAGGGCTGGCGCCGGGTTCGCCGATCCCGCAGTTCGCGCTGATGTTGACCCTGGCGGGCGTGATCGCCGCCACGCTGGTCGCGGTGACGAGCCGTACTGCCATCGACGCCGGATTCGCCGGGGCGCTGACCGCCTTCGCGCTCGCCTGCCACACCGTTGGGCTGCCCAACCACTTCGCGATCTACACCGCCGCGGCTGGAGCAATCCTGGGCATCAGCGTGCTGCACGACGCTTTCCGGCTCGCGTTCCGCGACGAGCTCACCGGGCTGCCGAGCCGGCGCGCGCTCAACGAGAGGATGATGGCGCTTGGCCCCCACTACGCGATCGCAATGGCGGATGTGGATCACTTCAAGGGCTTCAACGACACGTGGGGACATGAGCTCGGAGACCAGGTGCTCAAGCTGATCGCCGGCAAGCTCGAGCGGGTAGGCGGGGGCGGACGCGCCTATCGCTACGGCGGCGAGGAGTTCGCCATCCTGTTTCCCGGCAAGGACCTGCGCGAAGCCTGGCCGCACCTGGAGGCGGTACGCCAGGACATCGCCAGCTATCGGCTCGCCATCCGGGGGCGCGATCGGCCGATGGAGTTGCGGTTCGGCGAGCCCCAGCGGGGAATCGGAAACATCGTCCACACGGTCTCGGTGACCATCAGCATCGGTGTCGCGCAGTGCGATGAGCGCAGCAGCACGCCCGCGGACGTGCTGCTCGCCGCCGACCGATCGCTGTACCGCGCCAAGGACAAAGGGCGCAACCGGGTCAGCCGCTAACCCGGATATTTCACCAGACCCTATCGGGCATGCCCGATCTGTCTCGCCCGGGCCTCCGCCACAATCTCCGCGTCCTGATGAAATATCCGGGCTGGCCCCGTGAGACGTTGAATAGGGGGATGCGTTCAGGCCGGCCAGTGCGGATAGAATCGGGGCACGCAGTCCTTTCCCTTCCCGACCAGTCCGCAGCCATGACCGCCTGCACCCGCGCGCTCCTTGCGTGCACACTCGCCCTGATTCTGCTTCCCGGCGCTCACGCGCAGACGCGCAAGTCCTTCGGCGCCTGGACCGTTGTGTGCAGCGGCGGCGCGACCGGGTACTGCAGCGCCAGCAACCGTGTCAAGTCTGTTGCCGGCCCTTACCGCTTCCAGCTGAATGTCTCGCGCGAGCGACCGGGGGCGCTCTCGAGCTGGCCCTGCTGACCGGGTACCAGCATCCCGGGAACAGCTCCGTCATCGTGGTCCAGGTGGATGCGGGCAACCCGCTGCGGCTCTCGCCCCGGGACGGCTACCGGAGGGCAGGGCGGACCAACACTTACGTGGTTGCCGCCCGCGAGACCGAACGCCTGCTCAAGCAGACGCCCAGCGCCAAGCGGCTGCGGTTCCGCTTCGAGGATGCGAAGGGCGCCGCCATCGACGCAGGGTTCTCCGTCGCGGGACTGGGCGCTGCAATGGGGTTCATGGACAAGATGCAGCCGGCGCCGCAGCGCCGCGTCCCCGCACCCACTGCAAAGCAGCCGGCGGTCGATGTGGCCAAGCCTGCGCAGGAAGGCGAAGCGCTCAGCCCGAAGTCCGCGCCGGCGGTCAAGGAACCTGCATCTGCACGCACTCCCACGCCTGCGCCGACTCAGAAGGAAGCCACGCCGGTCCCGGCGCCCACCCCGGCACCTGCTTCGCGTGCGCAGCAAGCCACGCCTGCACCCACGGCTGCGCCCACGCCGCTCGCGCAGGAAGGCGCCCCTGCACCTTCGACTGCGCCCGTGCCGCTCGCCAAGCAGGCCGTACCGCCCCTGAAGGAAGGTAGCGCCGCACCCACCGCTGCACCTGTGCCGCTCGCGAAGCAGGCAACCCCCGCACCCGCGCCGCCTGCGAAGGAACTCAGCCCCGCACCCACCGCCGCACCCGCGCCGCTTGCGAAGCAGACAACCCCCGCACCCGCGCCGCCTGCGAAGGAACTCAGCCCCGCACCCACCGCCGCACCCGCGCCGCTTGCGAAGCAGGCGCCCCCCGCGCTCACACCGCCTGCGAAGGAAGTCAGCCCCGCACCCACCGCTGCACCGGCGCCGCTTGCGAAGCAAGCCGCCCCCACCGCAACACCCGCAGCGACCACCACGGACGCCCCGCTCGCCTCCACCGCCGCGCCCGCGCCGCTCGCGGAGACGCAGGCGAAATCCGCTTCACCTCAGGCCGTCGAGGCCGCCGTTGCTGCGCAAAGACCCGTCTCCGAACCGAAGCGCAAACCAGCTCAGGCGCAGAAGCAGGTCGCGAGCGCCGCTGCACCGACGGCAAGCCGCAAACGCGGCGCCAAGTCGATCCGGCAGTTCTCATGCCGCGGCAACGAGCCGTTCTGGACGTTTGTGATCGACGGCGAGAGCGCGCGCTACTCCTCGCTGACCGTTTCCCGGCAGCCCGACTCGGTAGAGCTCACCGGGAAGCTGAGCGTAACCGGCGACGGGCCAACGCCCATCGTGAACTGGCGCGGGAAGTCGGACTGGGGAGGTAGCTTCCGCGCCGTGGTCGCCGAGGAGCGCTGCCGCGACAGCATGTCCGCCGTGGAAGGGCAGACCGGGTTCGAGTATCGCGGGCAGGTGACCTTGCCGGGCGGAAAGACCGTGCGCGGTTGCTGCAGCGCCGGCCTGCCTCCGGTCACGGCGGACGCCCCGGCTGACACGACCCAGTACCCGGTCGCCGACCTGCGTACCCGGCCAGAAACCGACTGGAGCAGGTACCTGTTCGACCTCCTGCCGGCCCTCCAGGCTTGCATCGACAAGACTCCGGAGCCCGAACCGTACGCGACCAAGGCTTGGCCGATGAACCGCGGCATGGTCGGCGTGCGCACGCGCAACGGCCAGGGCGGCTGGTTCGAGTGTGTCGCCGAGGCCAACGGTAAGAGCGTCGAGCGCTTCGTCCCGCTCCCGCCAAGCGCACCGCCGGCCCCGAACGAGGACCGCGTGGTGTTCTCGCCGCCCGACCACACGCCGCCCGCAGGCAGCTGTTACAAGCACGAGCGCGTGATGGACGGTATGGGTGATTTCATGGGGTGGCTGTCGACGAACGGGTGCTCCTAGCTTGGGACTGAGAGCAAAACCTGATCTAGCCGCCAAGACGCCAAGACGCCAAGAAAATCAGCTTCGACTTTCGAGCATGTGCAGGTTCCGAGCCATGCCTAGGCCCTTTGACGGAAAATCCCGCCGTCCCGGCAGGCGAGTTAACTGTGTGGCGCTGCTTTCGCGGGGTTCTTCTGTCTTGGCGTCTTGGCGGCCAGATCCTAGTCCTGCTCGAGCGCAGCGTCATTTGCGCGCTTTGCGCCACACCTCGTACGCCGCGCGCGTCTTCTCGTCGGGCGGATAGGTGCCTGGCACCGCTGCTCCGCCCCTGATTCGTTCCACCACGAAGGTCTCCAGGTCGTCGAGCTCCGCGCCGGTGCGCGCCACCTCATCGGCAACGTGGCGGGGAATGCAGGCAACACCGTCGGCGTCGCCCACCAGAATGTCGCCTGGCATCACCAGCACCTCGCAGCAGCCGATGGGAACGTTCCAGTCCACGGCGAGGTGACGCGCGGGGTGCGGCGGGGAAGCGGCACCGCGGGCGTAGACGGGAAAGCCAAGCGTCTGCAGCGAGGCGAAGTCGCGCACGCAGCCGTCGACCACGCAGCCGGCGGCACCCAGGACCTTGAGCCGGTTCATGTAGATGTCCCCGCCGATGGCGGCGGCTTCGATGCCGCGCCCCTCCACCACCAGGACCTGCCCGGGCCGGCAAGCTTCGATGGCGGCGCGCTGGGCGTACTGCGGCTTGGTGATGTTTTCGAAAGTGGCCAGATCCTCACGCGCGGGGACGAAGCGCAGCGTGAGGGCCTCGCCCACCATGCGCAAGCTCGGCGACAGAGCACGCAGCCCCGCCAGATAGGTGTTGCGAAAGCCCAGCTTGAACAGCTGGGTAGTCAGCGTGGCGGTGGCCACGTGCTGGAGCTTCTCCAGTGTGCCTTCTGCCAGCGGCGGATAGCTCATCGGCCCCCCTTGTGCCGGCATAGCCGGAGCCGCCTATTCTACTGTCCAGGGTGAAAACGTCGACACCAGACGGGATTGCCCTGTATACTGCGCGCCGCGCGCTGCATCAGCGTGCACCATAGCGCATCGCGAACCGTCTGCAGCAGTACCTGAAGCCCTCCTGCCTTCTGGCGTTCCCCGACTTGGGGCGCCGTCCCGGCACGAAGCTTTTGTGCCGAAGTCCTGCTTGAGTCTCTTTCGTCGGTTGGTGCTGCATGTTTTCGCGTCCAGCGCGCACCGCCGGTGCCCGCGGACACCTCACTCATTTTGACGGAAGAAACTCAATGACTCTCGAATCACTCGGGACTTTCGAATCGCTGGGCCTGCACCCCGCGGTACTGAAAGCCCTCACCGATGCCGGCTATCACACACCGACCCCGGTTCAGGCGCAAGCCATCCCCGCGGCGCTGGCCGGCCGGGATCTGCTGGTCTCATCGCACACCGGGTCGGGCAAGACCGCGGCCTTCGTGCTGCCGGCGCTCCATCGTTTCGCTTCGGTCGCGGATGCACCCAGCCGCGCCAGCCAGCCGGTCCGTCAGGAACGCCCTCGCTTTCGCGCGGCGCGGCCGCGGATGCTGGTGCTGACGCCGACCCGCGAGCTCGCGCTGCAGGTCACCACCGCAACCGAGAAGTACGGCGCCCACCTGCGGCGCGTGAAGGCCGCAGCGATACTGGGCGGCATGCCCTACCCGAAACAGATGCAACTGCTGGCCCGCAACCCGGAGATCCTGGTAGCCACGCCCGGGCGGTTGCTCGATCACGTGCGCGCCGGCAAGATCGATTTCTCGCAGCTCGAGATCCTGGTGCTGGACGAGGCCGATCGAATGCTCGACATGGGCTTCATCGAGGACATCGAGACCATCGTCGCCGCAACGCCGGCGTCGCGCCAGACCATGCTGTTCTCCGCCACCCTCGACGGGCTGGTCGGGAAGATCGCGCAGAAGGTGACCCGCGACCCGCAGGTGGTAAGGATCGCCACCGCTGCGGCCCAACGCGAGCACATCGTGCAACGCGTGCATTTCGTCGACGACGTCTCGCACAAGGGCCGTCTGCTTGATCACCTGCTGCGCGACGTCAGCATCGACCAGGCGCTGGTGTTCACCGCGACCAAGCGCGACGCCGACAGCATCGCCGATCGCCTGACCGAAGCCGGCTTTGCCGCGGCCGCGCTGCATGGCGACATGCAGCAGGGCGCCCGCAACCGCACGCTGAATGCCATGCGCAGGGGTCAGCTCCGGGTGCTGGTGGCCACCGACGTCGCGGCGCGCGGCATCGACGTGCCCACCATCACCCATGTGTTCAACTTCGACCTGCCGAGGTCGCCCGAGGACTACGTGCACCGCATCGGCCGCACCGGCCGCGCCGGCCGCAGCGGGCTCGCGATCTCGCTGGTGCATCACGCCGAAGCCAGGAGCGTGAAGAGCATCGAGCGCTTCACCAGGCAGGAAATCGCCGTGGACGTCGTTGCGGGGCATGAGCCGCGGCGATCCAGCTCGGCGTTTGCCCGCAAGCCGGGCGGGCGCCCCTTCGCCGGAAACGGGAAGCCCGGCGCACCCCGGCACGACGGATTCCGCCGGCCGGATGCACCGCGCAAGGGCAGCTTCAAAGGCTCGCGCTCCGGCGAGACGAACGGCAATCGCCGTCAGTTCACCGGCCGTTGAGCACATTGGCGGCCCTGCGCCGCCGGAGCAGAGGAGCACGCACTGCGAGAGCTGCGCCGGAAAGGACCAGGGTGTGCACGCAGGGGCCGGCACGCCGGTGCTATCTGACCGGCGCTGGCCAGTAGTACCATCTCCCGCAACGAGACCAAGACCAAGGGGGAGGAGCGCGTGGCGGCAACGCTCGGAAGCTGGGACTACATCATCGTCGGCGCCGGCACGGCCGGCTGCGTGCTGGCGAATCGCCTCTCCGCCGACGGCGGCACAGCGTCCTGCTGCTGGAGGCCGGCGGCAAGGACGACTACTTCTGGATCGACATCCCGGTCGGCTACCTCTACACCATCGGCAATCCGCGCACCGACTGGTGCTACAAGACCGAGCCCGACCCGGGACTGAACGGCCGCTCGATCGGCTACGCGCGCGGCAAGGTGCTCGGCGGCTGCTCGTCGATCAACGCCATGGTCTACATGCGCGGGCAGAAGAGCGACTACGACCACTGGGCGGCGCTCGGGCAACCGCGGCTGGTCCTGGGACGAGGTGCTGCCGTGTTCAAGCGCAGCGAGGACTACCAGCACGGCGCCGACGACTGCACGGGGCCGGCGGCGAGATGCGCGTGGAGGAGCGGCGCGTGAGCTGGGAGATCCTCGACGCCTGGCGCGACGCCGCGGAGGAATGCGGCATCCCCAAGATCGAGGAGTTCAACCGCGGCGACAACTTCGGCAACGCCTACTTCCAGATGAACCAGCGGCGCGGCGTGCGCTGGAGCGCGACCAAGGCGTTCCTGCGGCCGGTGCTGCACCGCGTCCAACCTGAAGGTGCTCACGCAGGCGCACGTGCAGCGGCTGCGCATCGACAGCCACGACGGCGTCGAAGCGCGCAGCCGGCATCGAAGTGCGGCTCGGGCAGGGCGAGACCCGGCTCGTCGAGGCTCGGCGCGAGGTGATCCTCGCCGCGGGCTCGATCGGCTCGCCGCAGATCCTGCAGCTCTCCGGCATCGGCCCGGGCGCGCTGCTGCAGCAGCACGGCATGCGGGTAGTGCACGAGCTGCCCGGCGTCGGCGAGAACCTGCACGACCACCTGCAGGTCCGCATGGTGTACAAGGTGCGCAACGTCGTCACGCTCAACCAGCGCGCCAACTCGCTGCTGGGCAAAGCGGCGATGGGGCTCGAGTACCTGCTGTTCAAGACCGGGCCGCTCACCATGCCGCCCTCGCAGCTCGGCGCATTCGCGAAGAGCGACCCCGCGCAGCCCTCGGCCAACATCGAGTGGCACGTGCAGCCGCTGTCGCTGGACAAGTTCGGCGATCCGCTGCACGCCTTCCCCGCGATCACGCCCTCGGTGTGCAACCTGCGGCCTACGAGCCGCGGCCACGTGCGCATCAAGAGCCCGGACCCGGACGCCTATCCTGCGATCACGCTCAACTATCTTTCCACCGAGGAGGATCGCAAGGTGGCGGTGGATGGGCTGCGCTTCACGCGCCGCATCATGGCGGCCAAAGCGCTGGCGAAGTACCGGCCGGAGGAATGGAAGCCCGGCCCGCAGATCCAGAGCGAGGCAGAGCTGGCGCGCGCAGCCGGCGATCTGGGCACCACCATCTTTCACCCCGTCGGGACCTGCAAGATGGGGCAACGATCCGATGGCGGTCGTGAGCGACCGCCTGCGCGTGCACGGCATCCAAGGCCTGCGGGTGATCGACGCATCGATCATGCCGCGCATCACCTCCGGCAACACCAACGCCCCCACCGTGATGATCGCGGAAAAGGGCGCCGAGTTCGTCCTCCAGGGCCTGCGGTAGCCCGTCGCCGATTGTGTTGCAATGCAACTAAAGCAATCCGATCTTGTCAATCATGGGAGGGGCAAACCCTGGCATCATCCTTGCTGCAAAGCAGCATCAAGAAGCTCTGGCGACATCCTCCTCCTGTGCCGGATGGACAACGAGCCGATGCGCCGGCTCGCGCGCAGCGCGGGCCTCGAGTCCACGCTCGATGAAGGCGAGGTCACCGGCACCCTGGAACTGCCCCGTGCGGGGCTCGCCGACGTTGCAGAAGACGCCACCCGCGAGGCTTTCGGCAACGCCGCCTACGCGACTCTGCTCACGACACGCACCTGGGGGCAACTGTACGAGAGCGCCGCGCGCGCCCCACGGCAGTTGCTGCTGGACGGTGACCTCCAGGGACGCCGCAGGCGGCGCCCGACCGAGCCCGCATTTCTCACCGGGGCGCCCCCCGAGCGGGATACCCGTCATAATCTCGCCCCGTGGAGAAGTATAAATGCGGGCTGGTGGTCCGGACCATGTGCGATAGCGCACAGACTCGGACGGCCGGTCGGGTGCAAGAATAAGGGGCAGGAGCCAGGCGTCTATGGAACCGAACAGCAATTCACCTCGCCCGGGAACCGCACTGCTGCGTCCGGTGGCCGACAGCCACTCGAACCGAGTGGAAACCGCGCCCTCAGCTCGGCCGACAGTCCGCGAAGTCCGCGGCCGCATTCCTGCTGAAGTCAGTGCACGGTCTGTTCCGTTCGGACTGACAGTTTTCTTCGCCGCGATGGCTCTGTACTGCGCAGCGGTAGCGGGCGCCCTGCTCGCCCCATGGTGGCCGTTGCAGTTCGCCTGCGCGATCCTTGCCGGAGCGTTCATCGCCACCTGCTTCGTCGTCGGTCACGACGCCTGCCACGGCAGCCTCACCCCCTACGATTCGCTGAACAGGGTGCTTGGCCGCATCGCGTTTCTGCCGTCGTGGACCCCCTATGCCTCGTGGGAGTTCGCTCACAATCGCGTGCATCACTCGTACACCAACCTGCGCGGAAGAGACTACGCGTGGGCACCGCTTTCCAAGGAAGAGTACGACCGCCTGCCGCGGCCGCGCCGCTGGCTGGAGCGTCACTATCGCTCCATCTGGGGGCTGGGTTCCTACTACCTGATCGAATACTGGCTGAGACATCTGGTGCTGCCGGCGAAGCTGGAACGGCGGGAGATGAAGCGACCGGTCACGTTCGCACTCGATCTGGCTCTGGTGCTGAGCTTCGCGGCGGCACAGACCTGGGCCGTCTACGCCTGGTCCCAGACGCTCGAGCCGAGCGAGAGCTTCTGGGGGCCCCTCACCTCCGCCCCGGCTTTGCTGCTCACGGTGATTGTGCTGCCGTTCCTGGTCTGGAACTGGGAAATGGCCTTCGCGATTTTCCAGCATCACAATCATCCGCGCGCCGTCTGGCACGCCGACCGGGAGCAATGGGACTTCTTCGCGAGCCAGGTCGAGAGCACGGTGCACGCGCAGATGCCGCCGTGGATCGAGTGGCTGTCCGCGTTCATCATGCAGCACACGGCGCACCACGTGAACGCGCGCATCCCGCTCTACCGGCTGGCCGAGTCGCAGCGCCATCTCGAGCGCGCGTACGGCGAGGCCATCGTCATCGAGCCCTGGAGTTGGGGGGCCGTCGGCAGGACGCTGGCACGCTGCAAGCTGTACGACTACGAGAACCATCGCTGGTTGAACTTCAAGGGGCGGCCGACGACCGATCCGCACCCGGTGATGCGCGAGCTCCATGAGCTGGGGGAACGTCGCGGCAAGCCCCGCAACCCGAAGCAAGCGGCGCACGGCGCAGTACCCGCAGGCACAGAGCCGATGCCTGTCCACGGTATCGCTCGGGGCCGTTGAGGTGCCCGACTAGCCCAGTACGCTGCGGTAGGTCTCGATGTCGGTCCGATAGCACCCGCAAGCGGCAGCGATCAGTCCGCCGCGGTCCAGAATCGAGATATCCCCACGGCTATAGCTGAACAGCTTGCGTTCTTGCATCGAGCTCGCGGCTTTCGTGATGCCCCGAGTACGCCGCGGAACCTCTCGGCGCTCATGCGCAGAGCCGGACCCGCGCCTTGCACCTGGGCGTGCAACGTTGCAGCATTCACGCCCAGCGCCAGAGGAGCACCGACCATCCCTTCGTTGCCCGCCAACCCGACCTCGAGAGCGGCGTCGCCATCCGTCACGGCAATCAGGGAGACGAAGCTGCCAGTGGGGAAGTAAACATTGAAGCGGCTGGCAGGCAACTCGAAGACGAACCCTGCACCGGTTCAATCGAGGAGGCCACAGTCGTGGAGCGTCACACCGCCGTGGATCTTGACGTGCTCCTCCGCGCTATCGACGAGCCTGCGGATACCCGGGTCCCGAGCCAACTCACTGATCTGAGCATCCACGTCATCGGTCGACAGGTCGAGGCTTGCCGCGTGGACAGCCCGCAAATAGCTGTCCGTCACCCAGAGGTCGACCCTGAAGCCGACGATGAGGACCACTTCCTCGACGGTGTAAGAATCCCCCACCGCGAGGGTGTGCTCCAGCTTCCTGAGAATGCCGCGAGCTTGCTCCTTCGCTGTCTCCTGCACGTCGGGAGACAGCTCCTGCCTCAACAGAGCCGAGGTTCGTGGATCCCCGGGGCCCTTCGTGGCGTGCTCCGTCCACCACCAGATCCTGCCCAGCCGCGCAATCGCGCTGAAGTACTGCCGCTGTCCGCACAGCTTGCGATACTCCTCTTCGAGGCGGGACAGTCTCTCGTCGTTTGCTTGCATCAACACCCTCGGCAGGAAAAAGGGGGCAGACTCACACCAGGCCGCGACTCCGGATTGCCAGCCAGCGAGGGGGCAGCTGTTCAGGCCCCGTCGCCTTGGCTTGGTAACGCACGTCGACGGGCGTTGCCTTCGTTTGCGGCCGCAGTGTCGTTGCTGGACGACACATCCTCACACACGATCGCCAGCGCGTCAACTGCGTAGCCAGCTAAGTGCCCAATTTCGTAAGTTCGGCAACGTATCGCCCCCTCCCTCGCCCTCCCCCGCGCGCGGGGGAGGGTTGGGGTGGGGGATACGTGCGTGCAATTGTGGAACAGGCCACTAAGCTAGAGGAGCGAGGGGGTTCACCCCTGGACGTGGGTAAGCGCGACCGCGGTTGGCGGAGACTAACCTGCGTGCTGTTGAATCAGCTTGCCAAGGATCGCAACGAGCGCGTCGGCGTCCTGCGTGCCAAGCGGCTCCAGGACGGAAGCCTCATGGTGCTTGGCCAACCGCACGAGCGGCTGCACCAGCCGTTTGCCGGCGGGCGCGATCGACACCACCACGCCGCGGCCATCCGCTGGGTCGCTCTCACGCGCGATCAATCCCTGCCTCTCCATCCGCGCCAGCAGCTTGCTCATGGTGGGCTGCTTGGCGATCACGACGTCGGCGAGCTCGCTCACGGACATGGGGGCGTCCACCAGGCTGCACAGCACGCGCCAGTGCATCACCGGGATGCGCTCCTTCTCCAGAGTGGCGTGGAATTCCCCGGAAATGAGGTAACTGGCGCGGGCCAGCAGATAGGGGAGATAGCCGTCGACAAACCGGGGAACGGCGCGGGCCGCGGACTGATCCCCCGACAGGGAACGATCGGCCGTTCGATTCTTGTGCGGCGGGGCTCGCTTCTGCCGTTTACCTGGGATCATGGTTCGATGCTGAATCAGAGCTTGACAGCAGGATACTTTAGAGATGAAATAAATTCCATGAACTTTCATCTTTCTGGCGCAGGCGCAACAATAGCACCTGGGGCATGGGCCTAAGCACCCCCCTCACCCCTGCCCTACCCATGAACGTCCCGCGCGGAGCGCGGACAACGGCCCCCTCTCCCTCGACGGGAGAGGGCGGGGGAGAGGGTGAGAACATGCCAGCCGACGCCCCCTCTCCCTGGCCCTCTCCCACGAGGGGAGAGGGAACGAAGGAGACGCCGGTTCATGGGCTCGATTCGTGGCGCGTGCGTCATGGAGTCTCTCCTGCAAAGGCGGGAGGGTGTAAACCTCGGCGGGCCAGCGGGCCCTGAAAATTCGAAACACGGGCGGAAAACGATATGGCAGAGCGATCCTTCAAGAAGGAAGTGCAGAAGCTGCGCCTGGGCGAGGGCGAGGTGTTCCACGGCGAGGGGATCCTGGCCGTGACCAAGGCCCTGCTGCAGTCGGGCGTGTCGTACGTATCCGGCTACCAGGGTGCGCCGATCTCCCACCTTATGGATGTCCTGGCCGACGCCAACGACATCCTCGCCGAACTGGGCGTGCACTTCGAGCACAGCGCCTCGGAGGCCACGGCGACGGCGACCCTGGCCGCATCGGTCAACTACCCTCTGCGCGGAGCGGCCACCTTCAAGTCCACCGTCGGCACCAACGTCGCCTCCGACGCGCTCGCCAACCTGGCCTCCGGAGGCGTCACCGGCGGCGCACTGCATCATCGTGGGCGAGGACTACGGCGAAGGCTCCAGCATCATGCAGGAGCGCTCGCACGCCTTCGCCATGAAGTCGCAGGTGTGGCTGCTCGATCCGCGGCCCAACCTGCCGTCCATCGTGCAGGCGGTGGAGACTGGGTTCGAGCTATCCGAGGCGACCAACACGCCGGTGATGCTGGAGCTGCGCATCCGTGCCTGCCACGTGCACGGCCGCTTCGTCGCCAAGGCCAACCGGCGTCCCGCCTTCACGCTCAAGGACGCAATCGAGCAGCCCAGGCGTCAGACCGACCGCATCGTGCTGCCACCAGCGAGCTACCTGCACGAGCGGGAGAAGATCGAGAAGCGCTGGCCGGCGGCGGTGAAGTTCATCCAGGAGCATCGGCTGAACGAGTTCTTCGCCGAGGAAGCGCAGGATGTCGGCATCGTTCTGCAGGGCGGGATGTACAACAACGTCGTGCGCGCGCTGGAGCTGCTGGGGCTGTCGGACGCCTACGGGAACACCAGCGTCCCGCTCTACGTGCTCAACGTCACCTACCCGATCGTGGATGCCGAGGTCGTGCGCTTCTGCGCCGGCAAGCGCGCCGTGCTGATCGTCGAGGAAGGCCAGCCCGACTTCATCGAGCAGCAGCTCAACACGGTTCTGCGCCGCGCGGACGTGCAGACCCGGTTGCACGGCAAGGACATGCTGCCGATGGCCGGCGAGTACACCGGCGGGGTGGTGCTGCAGGGCGTGGCGAGGTTCATCGAGCACGTGTCTGCGCCGACTGCTGGATCGCAACCGCCTGCCGCGCGGCCCTCAAGCCGCAGCTCCAAGCCCGCGGCGCTGCAGGCGGCCGAGCAGCAGGTGCACGGGCGCCCGCCCTCCTTCTGCACCGGCTGTCCCGAGCGGCCGATATTCACCGCCATGAAGCTGGTGGAGCGGGAATTGGGACCGCATCACGTCAGCTGCGACATCGGCTGTCACCTGTTCTCGATCCTGCCGCCGTTCAACATCGGCGCCACGACCATGGGCTACGGCCTGGGCTGGGCCGGCGCGGCGGCCCTCAACACCGCCGAGACCAGCAAGCGCACCATCAGCGTCATGGGCGACGGCGGCTTCTGGCACAACGGGCTCACCAGCGGCGTGGGCAACGCGGTGTTCAACCGCACCGACAACGTGCTGCTGATCGTGGACAACAGCTACACCGCCGCGACCGGCGGGCAGGACATCCTCTCGTCGCGCGCCGAGAACCCGATCCGCGCGACGCAGCATCCGATCGAACGCGCCGTGCGCGGGGTGGGCGTGAAGTGGGTGAAGACCATCACGCGCACTTACAGCGTGGAGCAGATGAAGAACACGCTGAAGCAGGCGCTGACGACCCCGGAGAAGGGCCCGAAAGTCATCATCGCCTCCAGCGAGTGCATGCTCAACCGCCAGCGCCGCGAGCGGCCGCTGGCCGCGCCAGCGCGTGAAGGAAGGCCGGCGCGTGGTGCGCGAGCGCTTCGGCGTCGATGCCGACACCTGCACCGGCGACCACTCCTGCATCCGCCTGTCGGGCTGTCCATCGCTTTCCGTCAAGCCAAACCCGGATCCGCTGCGCACCGACCCGGTCGCCACGGTGCTGGACAGCTGTGTGGGCTGCGGCCTGTGCGGGGAGGTGGCGCACGCGGCGGTGCTGTGCCCTTCTTTCTACCGTGCCGAGCTGATCAGCAACCCCACCGGCTGGGATCGCTTCAAGGCCCGCGTGCGCGCCGCCGTGATCGGCTTCTTCCAGCGCCGCATCGATCGGCGCCTCGCTGCGCTCGGCGCCTAAACCAGATGAACCGCAGAGGCGCAGAGGCGCAGAGGACCCGCAGAGGAAGGCCAACGAACTTCTCGTGCTGGGCTGCACCGTGCGTTCTCCGAGCTGCACCAACCGTCTATCGAACAGCCTCGTTTGGGTGTTCGCTTTTCTCCGCGGGTCCTCCGCGCCTCTGCGCCTCTGCGGTTATCCAGGTGTACGAGGTGTAGAAGTTGACCGCGGCCAGCGGGCAAGGGAAATCGCTCAACATAGCCATCCTCGCCATGGGCGGAGAGGGCGGCGGGGTGCTGGCCGACTGGATCGTGGACATGGCCGAGCACGCGGGCTACTACGTGCAGACCACTTCCGTTCCGGGTGTCGCGCAGCGCACCGGAGCGACGATCTACTACGTGGAGATCTTTCCCGAGATCGGCGGGCAGCAACCGGTGCTGGCGCTGATGCCGTTCCCGGGCGAAGTGGACGTGGTCATCGCCTCGGAGCTGATGGAAGCGGGCCGAGCGATCCAGCGCGGGCTGGTGACGCCCGAGCGCACCACCTTCATCGCCTCGACCCATCGCGTCTATTCGATGACCGAGAGAACCGCGATGGGCGACGGCCGCGTCGACGCACAGGCCCTCCTCGCCGCGTGCCGGGCCGCAGCGCAGTGGTTCGTGTCCGGCGACTTCGCGCGCGCGGCCGAGGACACTCACAGCGTGATCAGTGCGGCGATGTTCGGCGCGCTCGCCGGCACCGCACGCCTGCCCTTCCCGCAGCAGGCCTTCGAGGAGGCGATCCGCCGCAGCGGGGTGGGCGTGGAGTCGAGCCTGGCGGCGTTCGCAGCCGGCCGCCGTATCGCCACGCAGGGCGAAGCCGCGACCGCCGCGCCGACGGCGCCGCCCGCTGTGGCGGTGGCCCCCGCGCTCGCCGCCCTGGCCGATCGCGTCGAGCGGGAGTTCCCGGCCGCGGCCCGGACCACGCTTGCCATCGGCGTCCGGCGGCTGGCGGACTACCAGGACGTTGCGTACGCCACCGAATATCTCGATCGGCTGACTCCGCTCCTGGCACTCGATCGCGCGCCGGACTGGCGGCTGTTGAACGAAGCGGCGCGTCATCTCGCGCTGTGGATGTCCTACGAGGACACCATCCGTGTGGCCGACCTCAAGACTCGCCGCCAGCGCTTCGAGCGCGTGCGCGGCGAAGTCAGGCTCGGCGGTGACCAGCTGTTGCAGATCAACGAGTTCCTGCACCCGCGCCTGGAGGAAATCGCCGACACCCTGCCGGCAGGACTGGGGCGGTGGCTGCTGCGCACCCGCTGGGCACGCGGGCTGGTGAGCCGGTTCGCTTCGCGGGGTCGCATCGTGCAGACCAGCTCGATAAGGGGCTACCTGCTGCTCTACCTGGTCGCCAGCCTGCGCAGAATGCGGCGAACGACGCTACGATTCGCCGAGGAGACCGGGCGCATCGAGGGATGGCTGGCTCAGATCCGGGAGACGGCGTCTTCGGACCACGCATTGGCCGTGGAGATCGCTGCCTGCCAGGGCCTCGTCAAGGGCTACAGCGACACGCACGCACGTGGGCTGCGCAGCTTCCAGACCGTCATGTCGGCCCTGCCGGCGGTGCGCGGCAAGCCGGACGCGCCGGCGCGCCTGCGCAGCCTGCGCGAGGCGGCGCTGGCCGACGAGACCGGCGCGCGGCTGGAGAGCGTGCTCAAGGAGATTCAAGCATGAGCAGATTTCGAGGCAACCCGGAGGCCATCGCCGCACTGGTTCAGGACGACCAGGTGCACCGCGACGTCTATATCGACCCGGAGATCTTCGAGCTGGAGATGGAGCAGTTATGGTCCAACACCTGGATCTACGTCGGCCACGTCAGCCAGGTGCCGCGTCCCGGCGACTACGCCACCGCCGACATCGCCACGCGCCCGGTGGTGATGGTGCGCCACGAAGACGGGACCGTGCGGGTGCTGATGAACCGCTGTGCCCACAAGGGCTCCAAGCTGGTAAGCGCGCCGGCGGGGAACACCGGCAGGTTCTTCCGCTGCCCCTACCACGGCTGGGCCTACAACACCGACGGCTCGATCCGCGCCATTCCACTCAAGAGCGGCTACGAGGGCACGAGGATCCTGGAATGCGACGCCGGCAAGGGCCTGGTCGTGTTGCGCGACATGGAGATATACCGCGGCTTCGTGTTCGTTCGGCTGTCGGATCGCGGACCGGGTTTCCACGACTACTTCGGCGAATCGCTCTCCTCCATCGACAACATGGCGGACCGCTCGCCCGAGGGCGAGCTGGAGATCACCGGCGGCGTGCTGCGCTACATGCACGACTGCAACTGGAAGATGTTCGTCGAGAACCTCAACGACACCATGCACCCGATGGTGGTGCACGAGTCCTCGGCAGGCACCGCGAAGAGACTGTGGGAAGGCAAGCCGGCGGACCTGCCCAAGCCGATGGCCGTCGAGCAGTTCGTGCCCTTCGTCTCGGACTACAAGTTCTTCGACGACATGGGCGTGCGCGTATTGGAGAACGGCCATGGCTGGTCGGGCGCGAAGTTCTCGATCCACTCCAACTATGCCCCGATCCCGGGCTACGACGAGCTGATGGTCGCCGCCTACGGCGAGCAGCGTGCGCACGAGATCCTCGGCACGGTGCGCCACAATACGGTCTATTACCCCAGCCTCACCATCAAGGGCGCTATCACAGCCATCCGTGTGGCACGGCCGATCGCAGCCGACAAAACCTTGATCGAGTCCTGGACCCTGCGCCTGAAAGGCGCGCCGGACCGGCTGCTGCAGCGCACGGTCATGTACACGCGCCTGATCAACTCCCCGATGTCCGTGGTCGGGCACGACGACCTGCACACCTACCGCTCGATCCAGGCGGGCCTGCGCGCGAGCGGCAACGAGTGGGTGAGCCTGCACCGCGATTTCGATCCCGCCGAGATCGGCCAGAACGACATCACCACCAAAGGCACCAGCGAGATCTCCATGCGCAACCAGTTCCGCGCGTGGAAGAAGTTCATGCTCCTCGACGCGACGACCCAGGCCGCGGCATGAGCGAAAGGCAATTCACAGGATTAACAGGATTTCTCAGGATGAAACAGGATTACGGAACCTCTGGCAACCGTCATCCCCGCGCAGGCGGGGATCCAGAAGTGCTCGAGCAGCCTGGGTTCCCGTTTGCGCGGGAAGGACAGCGCAGGATTGATCAGGGTCTCCTCGAGAGAATCCTGTTAATCCTGAGAAATCCTGTTAATCCTGTGAATTCTCTTCTTCTCTGGCTCGCCGCATGAGCCCGTCCGAGCACGATCTCATCCGCTTCGTCTATCGCGAAGCGCGGCTGCTGGACGAGAAGCGCTACGACGATTGGTACGAGCTGTTCACCGAGGACGGCTTCTACTGGGTGCCGCTGGCGCCGGAGCAGGCCGACCCGCTCGACCACGCCTCGCTCGCTTACGAGGACCGCCTGCTGCTCAAGCTGCGCATCGAGCGGCTGAGGAGCCCGCGCGCCTTCTCCCAACAGCCCGCGAGCCGTTGTCATCACCTCCTGCAGATGCCCGAGGTCGAGAAGAGCGACCTGTCCGGCAATCAGCACCTCATTCGGACCCAGTTCATCTACACGGAGATGCAAGGCGACGAGCAGCAGATGTACGCCTGCACTGCGTTGCACACGCTCACGGTCGAGAGCGCCACGCTCAAGATGCGCTTGAAGCGGGTGAATCTGCTCAACTGCGACGCGGCTCTGCCCTCTATTCAGCTGTTTCCCTGAAATCCTAAAGCCTGATGCTGAACCGCAGAGGCGCAGAGGCGCAGACGCTTCGCAGAGAAGAGCACAATTCTTCTCCCACGGGATCTGGACATGCTGTCCGGCTCACGGATCAGTTGCGTTGCATGACCCGCTGTTCTCTGCGCCTCCCCACCTCTGCGGTTCGGATCGAGCTGTAGATGATCGAGCTGCACCACGCCACCGTCTTCGAAGCCTTCCGGGCCGCCGCGCAGCGGTACGCCGGGCACCCGTTCCTGCATGTCCTTGCGGAGACGGCGCAGATCTACGATGTGCCCGCGGGAACGCTCACGTACGGCGATGCCCTGGCCGAAGCCGAGCGGCTGGCGGGGATCTATCGGCGCGCGGGCTACGGTCATGGCCACAGGGTGGGCCTGCTGCTGGAGAACCGGCCGGCGTTCTTCCTGCATTGGCTGGCGCTCAACGCGCTGGGCGTGTCGGCCGTGCCGATCAACGCCGAGATGCGCTCGGCGGAGCTGGAGTATCTGACGAGCCACAGCGAGATCTGCCTGGCAGTAGCGCTCGCGCAGCGCACCGGCGATCTGCGGGCCGCTGCGGGCAAGGCCGGACGCGTGCTGGTCATTGCAGCACCCGAGACCATCGCTGATGTCGGAGCTGCGCCTGCGCCGCCTCCGCGTGCACAGGCCCCAGGCGTGGACACCGAGTGCGGTCTGCTCTACACCTCCGGCACGACCGGGCGTCCCAAAGGCTGCGTGCTGACCAACGAGTACTACCTGCTGGCGGGCGAGTGGTACAACCGGATCGGCGGGATGTGCACGGTGCAGCCGGGCAGCGATCGGCTGATCACGCCGCTGCCGATGGTGCACATGAACGCCATGGCCTGCTCCACGATGGCGATGATCCTGGCGGGCGGGTGCATCGTTGCGCTCGACCGGTTCCACCCCGGCACCTGGTGGCGCAGCGTGCGGGAATCGCGGGCGACGATCATCCACTATCTCGGCGTGATGCCCTCGATGCTGATGGGCGCCGAGCCGTCGCGGGCCGACGCGCGAGCATCGTGTGCGCTTTGGCTTCGGCGCCGGCGTGGACAAGCGCCTCCATGCTCCCTTCGAGGCACGCTTCGGCTTCCCGCTGCTGGAGGCATGGGCCATGACCGAGACCGGGATGGGCGGCGTCGATCATCGCAAGCCGCGAGCCGCGCCACGTCGGCACCGCCTGCTTCGGCCGACCGGAAATGGATGTCGAGGCACGGGTGGTCGACGATCACGGCGACGACGTGGCCGCGGGCGTGCCCGGCGAATTGCTGGTGCGGGCGGCCGGCTCCGATCCCAGGCGTGGGTTCTTTCGGCGAGTACCTGAAAGACCGCGAGGCGACGGCGGAAGCCTGGGCCGGCGGCTGGTTCCACACCGGCGACGTGGCAACCCGCGACGCGGCCGGCCACTTCTACTTCGTCGATCGCAAGAGGAACGTCATCCGCCGCAGCGGCGAGAATATCGCCGCTGTCGGAAGTCGAGTCGGTGCTGCGGCAGCATCCACTGGTGCGGCAGGTGGCCGTCGCGGCCACGCCCGACCCGATGCGAGGCGACGAGGTGCTCGCGTGCGTGGTCCCGGCGCAGCCGATTCCGCCGGACCGCGCTCCCGCGGCAGCCGCGGAGATCACCGCGTTCTGCCTGCAGCAGCTCGCCTACTACAAGGCGCCTGGCTATGTGGCCTTCGTCGATAGTCTGCCGCTCACGGCCACGCAGAAAGTGCAGCGTGGCGACCTGAAGGCGCTCGCGCGCGCGTTGCCGGGCACGCCGGGGTGCGTCGATACCCGGCATCTGAAGCGCCGTCAAGGTTGATCTACGGCCTAAAGCGATGAACCGCAGAGGCGCACAGGCGCAGAGGATCCGCAGAGGATCCGCAGAGGAATGACGATAAGGTCTCGCGCTGCGCCTCACCGCGTCTTCTCGAATCGGAGGACCCGCAAAGGCAACAGCATGGCAAGCGGCGTAACAGCCTGCAGGGTCAGCCGCCCTGACGATCGGCCAGACGAATCATCATTCCGATCTTCCTCTGCGGGTGCTCTGCGCCTCTGCGCCTCTGCGGTTCAAGGGTGTACAGATTGAGCAATCAGCGGACAAGCTACGACGGTATCGCGGTGTGCGCGCCGGTCACCGTGCCGTACGTGCGCTACTCGATTCGCGCAGCGCACTGGTTCCTGGCGCACGCGCTGAAAGGCCTGACGGAGCGCGCCAGGCATCGGCAAGGAGCAGATCGACGGGCTGTGCGTATCGAGCTTCACGCTGACTCCCGACACCGCTGTGGGCCTGACGCAGCACCTGGGGCTGACGCCGCGCTGGCTGGACCACATTCCCATGGGCGGCGCCTCGGGGGTGGTGGCGCTGCGCCGCGCGGCGCGCGCGGTGCAAAGCGGCGACGCCCGGATCGTCGCCTGCATCGCAGGCGACACCAATCACGTCGACTCGTTCCGGCTCATGCTGGGAAGCTTCAGCCAGTTCGCGCGCGATGCGGTGTACCCTTACGGCGCCGGCGGACCCAACGCGAGCTTTGCCTTCCTGACCTCCTACTACATGCGCACCTGCGGTGCCACCCGCGAGGACTTCGGAAAGCTGTGCGTCGCGCAGCGCGACAACGCCTTGCGCTTCCCCCACGCGCTGTTCAAGAAGCCGCTGACCCTGCAGGAGTACCTCGAGGCGCGCCCGATCACCGAGCCGCTGCACCTGTTCGACTGTGTCATGCCCTGCGCCGGCGCAGAAGCTTTTCTGGTCATGAGCGAGCAGCGGGCGCGCGATCTCGGCATGCCCCATGCGCGCATCCTCGGCACGATCGAGCGCCATAACGCCTTCCCCGACGACCCCATCCAGATGCGCGGCGGCTGGGAGATGGACCGCGACGATCTGTACGCGCAGGCCGGCGTCGGGCCACAGGACATCGACTTCCTGGAGAGCTACGACGACTATCCGGTGATCGCGCTGATGCAGATCGAGGACCTGGGCTTCTGCGCCAAGGGCGAGGGTCCCGCGTTCGTGCGCAGCCACACCTTCACCGCGGACGGCTCGTTCCCCGCCAATACCTCGGGCGGGCAGCTGTCGGTGGGCCAGGCGGGCGCCGCCGGCGGGTACCTGGGCATGGTCGAGGCGATCCGCCAGCTCACCGGCGAACCGCTCGGCGCGGCCGTGAAGGATGCGAAGATCGGGCTGGTGAGCGGGTTCGGCATGATCAACTACGACCGCGGGCTGTGCTCGGGCGCCGCGATTCTGTCTACCCCCGACTGAACACAAAGACGATGAACCGCAAAGACGCAGAGAGCGCAGAGAACAGCGCACATCAGACTGCACTCGGGAGGCAGCGCCAGGATTGCAGCCAGCATCGACCAACTCCGCCGCACGCTTGTAGCCAGCAGATGCGAGCGTCCACGGCGCGACTTCCGGCTTCGCGGTCTTCTCTGCGCTCTCTGCGTCTCTGCGGTTACGACGCAGTGGGGATGACGTCAAGTGACAGCACCGCTGCCGCGACCAAAGCGCAAGAACCCGATCCTGCGCACGCGCCTGCCGACGCTGCCGCCGGGCGGGCGCAGCCGCGTGGCGCTGGGCTTGACGGCTGCGGCAGCGCTGGGCCGGTTCGAGCTGCAGACCTGCCGCGACTGCGGCGCGGTGCAGTACCCGCCACGGGAAGCGTGCCACGCCTGCCTGTCGGACCGGCTGGTGTGGAAGCTGCAGGACGGCGCCGGCGAACTGCTCGCGACCACGGTCCTGCATCACAGCAACGATCTGTTCTTCCGCGAGCGGCTGCCCTGGCGGCTGGGCATGGTGCGGCTGGACGCGGGCCCCACCGTCGTGGCGCACCTGCATGCCGACGTTTCATCCGGACGCGCTGCGCGTGCGAGTCGATGCCCGCCTGGACAAGTCCGGCCAGGCGGTGCTCATTGCCTTTCCCGGACAGGAGACTGCGAGCATGGCCGACGATCGGCAGTTGCGCGAAATGACCTGCGATCCGAAGTTCCGCAAGGTGCTGGTGACCGACGGCAAGACCGCGGTCGGCCAGGCCCTGGTCAAGGCGCTGGCCGGGGCGGGCGCGGACCTCATCTGGGTAGGCAACGCCGAGCCGTGGAAGAAGCTTCCCGGCATCGAGGAGATCGCCGGCATTGCCGCAGGTGACGCTGGTGCCGCTGGATCTCACCGATTCCCGCTCGGTGACGGAGCTCGCCGGCGAGATCGGCGGCAAGGTCGACATCGTGATCAACAATGCCGAGCATCACCGCACCTTCGGCATCTCCGCGCGCCGCGGAGTGGACGCGGCCCGCGGCGAGATGGACGTGAACTACTTCGGCCTGCTGCGCCTGGCGCAGGACCTCGGCCCGGCGCTGCGGGCGCGCGCCGCCGACGGCCAATCGAGCGCGGTGGCGTGGGTCAACCTGCTCTCGGTGTATGCGCTCGCCAACTTTCCGGCGCACGGCACCTACTCTGCGTCGAAGGCGGCGGCCTACTCGCTCGCGCAGTGCCTGCGCGCGGAGATGCGGCCCGCCGGGGTCCGGGTGGTCAACGTCTTCCCGGGCCCCATCGACGACGAGTGGAACCAGCTGCTGCCGCCGCCCAAGCTCGCGCCGGCCGCCCTGGCCAATGCTATGGTCGCCGCGCTGCGCGACGGCGTCGAGGACGTGTTCCCGGGCGACGTCGCGCAGGAGTGGCTGGCGCGCTGGCGCGACAACCCCAAAGCGCTCGAGCGCGAGCTGTCCCTTTAGGCCAAGAATGAGCAACGCGATACTAGCGAACCTGGTAGCCGAGCTGGCCGCTGGCCGCATCCGGGTGATCGACCTGACCCAGACGCTGTCGCCGGATTTCCCGCAGATCGTCCTGCCGCCCGAGATGGGCCAGTGCCTGCCCTTCCGGATCGAAGAGATCTCGCGCTACGACGAGCGCGGGCCGGGCTGGTACTGGAACAATTTCTCGTGCGGGGAGCACACCGGCACGCACTTCGATGCGCCGATCCACTGGATCTCGGGCCGCGACCTGGCCGACAACGCTACCGATACGATTCCCGTGGAGCACTTCGTGGCGCCGGCCTGCGTGATCGACTGCTCGCGGGAGGCGGCGGCGGACCCGGACTTCCTCCTCACCGTGCCCTTCGTGACAGCCTGGGAGGCGCGGCACGGCCGCATCCCGCCGCGCGCGTGGCTGCTGATGCGCACCGACTGGTCCAAGCGCACGGACCCGGTGGCGTATCAGAACTTCGACGAAACCGGCCAGCACACGCCGGGACCGGATGCCGAAGTGGTGAAGTTCCTGATCGACCAGCGCGACGTCCTGGGCTTCGGGTCGGAAGCCATCGGCACGGATGCGGGTCAAGGCTTCCACCTGCGCCCGCCCTATCCCTGCCACTACTACATGCACGGCGCTGGCCGCCATGGCCTGCAGTGCCTGACCAACCTGGATCTGCTGCCGCCGGTCGGCAGCGTGCTGATCTGCCCGCCGCTCAAGATCCAGCAGGGCAGCGGCAGCCCGCTGCGCGTGCTGGCGCTGGTGGCCGGATAGCCTGGGCTAGGGGCGACGGTTG
>CAWHCG010000038.1:0-40850 GCA_963827575.1 uncultured beta proteobacterium | reverse complement strand
CTCCAACGGTTAGGACGGGTAGTGCCTTCCGTCCTCGAGCCCGCAACCGACCCCAACGCCTCTTGCGCTTGCCGCACCCCGCAACGATGGCAGCCAAGACGTCGGCGGCGTAGTCGACCTCATCGAGCGTGTTGTACAGGTAAAAGCTAAGGCGGCAGCTCCCGGTCGGTTCCAGCTCGAGTGCACGATGGGCAAGCGACGCGCAGTGGCAGCCTGCGCGGGACTCCACGCCGGCCTCGTTCAAGGCTTGCGCGAGTTCCATCGGATTCTTACCTGCGACGTTGAACGCCACGAGTGAGGTCCGCCGTGAGGCGTCGCGCGGACCGTAGATGGTGATACCCCGAATCTTGCTGAACCGATCGAGCGCCCTCGCAGTCAAGCTCTGGTTCCAAGCGAGGACGCGCGCCATTGCCTCCTTCACATCCGGTCGCTCGACCGGCTTTTGCGTTCGGAAGTAGGTCGCGTGTTGCGGTGTCAACGCCAGATCCAGCAAGATGCGCATTGCTTCGGCCGAGACGATCGTCCCGAGAATGTTGGGCGTGCCGGCAGCGTACTTCCACGGCAGGGCGTTGTACTCCACCCGCTCGGGGTGCACCTGCCCTTCGGCGATCATGTCGCCGCCGTACAGGAACGGTGGCGAGGACTGGAGCAGATGTTCCTTTGCATACAGAACGCCAACGCCAAAGGGAGCCAACATCTTGTGAAAGGAGAACGACAGGTAGTCGACGTCGAGTTCCTGCACGTCCAAGAATGTGCTCGGCACCAGTTGTGCCCCGTCCACCAGCAGATACGAGCGCAGCTCGCCGTCGGGCTGTACGTAGCCGCTGGCATCGGTCATCGCGCGTATTGCGGCAATCGGGTTCTTGGTTCCGAAAAAGTTGGAGGCTCCCGTACAGCAGACGAGCTTGGTTCGCCTATCGATCAGGGATGCCATATGGCCCAGATCGAGCTCGCCTGTCTCCGGATCGAAGCGGACCAGGCGACACTCCACCCGCCGTCCCAGCTTCGGCAGGATCTCCTTGGCCAGCGCATACCACGGAACATAGTTGGAGTTGTGCTCCATCATCGTGGTGACGACGTTGTCGCCGTCGCGAAAGCTCGTCAGCATCGAGTACATGACAGCGTTGTGGGCTTCGGTCGTGTTCCGGCACACGACGATGTTCTTTCGGCCGGCTGCGCCCAGGAAGCGGGCGATGGTGTCGTAGGAGGCCTCGAAGAGCCGGGTCATGAGTTGCGACGCGTCGGACTGGCCGCGGTGGATGTTCTCGTAGTTGGGGGAGAGCGACCGATACAGAGCCAGCAGCTCCCGCGGCGGTTGGGTGCTGGCCGCGTTGTTGGTGACGATGCGCCCTGCTCCCGGAAACAGGAAGTGCTTGCGAATGGCTTCGACGTCCAATCCAAACGGCCTCATGACGCCCCCTGTGGCTTGGCAGGCGGTCGCCCTCCCGACCCGGCACGAGTTCCAACATCTCGGCTGCGAAGCTTACGATCGATGCCCTGCAGGGGGTCGCGACGCTTGGGGCATTATTCGCGAGTTGAGGTCGCGATCGCCATAGTCAATTTCACACTCCCCGGGACCGTTCGGCCGTGTCGCGGAGGGCGTTCTTTGCGATCAAGCTCGCGGGGGTCACCCGCCCTTTTGAAGGCGTGCGGCAAGCTCGGCACGTGAGCGTACGCCGAGTTTGAGGTAGACAGAATGGACCTGATTCGCCACCGTGTTCTCGCTCGTGCGCCGGCGATTCGCGATATCGCGGTTGGTGGATCCCGTGACCAGATGCGCAACCACCTCGCGCTCCGCATCCGTGAGCTTCTCCACTTGGCGCTTGTCGACCAGCGGATAGGTACCGACCAGGAGCCGCTCGCCGTTGACCGCCACCTCGGCGAGCTTCGCTCGCAAGCCGGCAGGCGCGAAGAACGCCGCGAGCTCGGCGCGGGAACTCAGGCCGAGCTTTACTTGCGCCCGGGCCGTCAGATTGGTTACTGCCGAGAGCGACACACCCAGGATGTAGCTGATCTCCTTCGTCGAACGTCCCAAGCCGACGAACTCGCTGACTTCACGCTCTCCCATCGTGAGCCCGCGGGGATCCGGATGATCAGGATCGTTTTTGACGGCGACGACGAAACGCTTGCCATCGGTGTCGAAGCGGTCCACCAGCGACCAGCGCCCGTCCACCAGGCCTACCCAGCTGTCCATCGCGGCGTCGGGATCGCTTCGCCCCTGCGCGGTGCGCGCTTTCTCGATGCGACGCACCGCGTCCCTCAGCAGTTGGCGCGCAGAAGCGCTGGCGGCTCGCGCTCGTGCGTCGTGCACCTTCCCACCCGAGTCGAGCACCGCTTCGACGGGTTCGGCACCGAGCTGCAGACCGCGCGCAGCGAGCCGCAGGCGGAGTCCTGCACCGAGATGGGCAGACAGGCAAGGCCAGCGCTTGCGCTCGAGTGGCGTGGGATAGCGCTCCTCCTTCAACCACACCCCGAACGCGAGACCGAGCGCGGTACCACTCTGCGCTCCCGCCATGAAGACGTCGCGCGCGCGTCCGCCCGTCAATATTGCAGGCAGAGACCTGACTTCGGGAAGACGCGGAACAACGATCTCGGTCCCCGTGCCTACGACGTAGCCGCCGCGGTACGTGAAATCGAACCACGCCTGCGGTGCAACCGCGTGGGCGACTCGGAGCAGGCCCCTCAACAGCTTGGGAATGCGCGTCGGATAGCAATCCAGCCGGAACGTCGTGGGCGTGCAGTGGAAGGTCCACGCGACTCTTGCCATGCCCGGGTCGAGCAAGGGCTCGGCGCAGTCGAACAAGTTGTCCAGCCAGTCCTGGTCGCTGCCATCCAGGTCGTAGCTGGCCTCGATGAGTGCGATCCAGTCGTTCTTCCCCCTCATGCTGCAAGGACAAGAAGGGCCGGGCCCGATGAGCCACCCAACCGCACCCACCAACCCATGGCACCGCCTGCGGAAGGCGAAACACAGGATTGAACCTTAGCATATCCCGAGAAACACCTTGCGGGACTAGCCTCTCTTGGCAATGAACTGTCCAGTTCGCCGCTGCATCCGCTCCGGCGCCGATTACAAACCGACAAGGAATTGTTTCCGGATCGAAAGATTCCCGATACATAACGTGGGTAGACTGCACTGTCGCTTCATCCTTCAAACCAGCCAGGAGACGTTGCCATGTCAGCCTTGGTCGAAGCCGTGCCAGCAGTGGAAACCCGGCGTTATGCTAAATGCATCGAGAACTCAAAGCGCATGCGCTTCGACATCGAACGGGATGTGATCCGCGGACGCGCGTTCGACTTCGCCCAGAAGTTTCTGCCCGACGGGCTGTCCCGAGCAGATCGCCTGGATTTCCTCTCGCAAGCAGAGCAGCGCCTGCTGAGCCAGATTCAGGGCCGCTCCTACGCGAACATTTTCGGCCTGGTCGAGCGCTTCATCGCCGCCAAGGTACTGGAGGTGAGCCGCGATCACTGGCTCGGCGATCAGGTCGCGCTCGAAGCGTTGGTGCGCTTCAGCGATGAGGAGATCAAGCACCAGGAGATGTTCCGACGCATCGAGCGCATGGTCGCCGAGGGCATGGCCGAGGGCTATGCGTTCCTGCCCGAGCCGAATGCCGTCGCATCCGTGGTGCTCGGCAAATGCAACTGGGCAGTGCTCGCGTTGACCTGCCACATCGAGCTGTTCGTGTTAGCTCACTATCGCGAGAGCATCGACCCAGATCCGAACCTGTCGCCGCTGTGGAAGGACGTATTCCTTTATCACTGGCGTGAGGAGTCGCAGCACGCAGTGCTCGACGAGCTGGAATGGACGCGTGAGAACGCACGCCTGACCCCGGAGCAACGCGACCGCGGGGTCGACGAGCTGATCGAGCTCGTTGCGGCAGTCGATGGAATCCTGCAGAGCCAGTCGCAGTCGGACGCCGATTACTTCTTGCGCATCTGCGGCCGAAGCTTCGGGCGTGACGATGCGCAACGCATCCGCGACAGCGTGCTCGACGCATACCGCTGGCAATACATCGTGTCGGGCGTGCAGGGCCGGTTCGGCGAGGTGCTGGGCCGTTTCGTCACTGCGGCGCAGCAGGAGCGCATCGGCAATGCGCTCGCGCCCATCTTGAGTTGACCGCGCCGACCGAGCCGCTGTCACATATGCTTGCGGGCAAAGTGCGGCGCAAGCTGATCGCGGGCGGCGGAACCGCCGTGCGGTCACTCAGCTCGCGGTGAAATCGCTTCTTTGCGCCGATGCAGCGGCTCTTGCCCCGTCAGCTCGGATGCGTCATGGGAGGTTTGTAGTCCAACGGCAGTCATTCATCCAGCCCAAGAGGAGGCCCTATGTGCAACTTACTGGTGCTCGACACAAGACTCGTGGTGCGTAAGACGGCGCGGCGCACATGCGCGATTGCCTTGGCTCTGCTTGCTGTCTCGGGAACCGCAAATTCGGGCCTCATCGTAGCGACGGGAGACACTACGCCCGTTTTCTCCCTCACCGACACTGCGCCGAACCCGGCAACAGTGGGAAACCAGCGGTTCTTCTCGAATGTTCTGGGTTCCGGAACAAGCGTCCTGGTACAAGCGACGCCGACGAATCCGTTCCCGGGGCTCGAAATCAACGAGTTCTACAACACCCGGGACGGCGTAACCTCCACGTTGCTGGCCGCGGAAGCTAGGGTGACTCCCGCAGCACTTGCGGGTAAGAACCTGTTTCTGGCTCCGAACCCGGATGCTTTCACAGCTGCCGAGATTGTGGCGATCGATGCGTTTGTCGGGTCGGGTGGGTCACTCTACATCATGGGAGATGGCACGCTTCCGTCGCTCAGCGCCAACATCAATGCACTGCTTGCGGGGATTGGCAGCGGCCTGTCGCTGGGCAGCACCGACTTCGACGATGGCGATCATACCGCAAGCGGCTCCGAGATCGTCGGCGATGCTTTAACGTCCGGGGTAGTCTCGTTCGCCTATGGCGCCACCGTGTTGGTTGCCGGGGGCAGCCCGTTGTTCCTCACCAACGGCTTGCAGCCATTCGCCGCGGCGGAGGTCACGGCGGCGACAGTTCCGGAGCCTGCGACTGTGTTGCTTTTGAGCGCAGCGGTCGTTGCGCTGGGGATCACACGCGTGCGGGCAAAGCTATAGTCATGGGCTTCGACCGCCGCTTGAACAGAGCCTAGATTCTTGTGCCGTGACTTCTTTGCGTCCGACAAAGCAGATTATGCGGCGATTCTGGAGTACGCGTTTGGAAAGTGGTGATCGCGCAGATACAGCGAAGTCCCCATGACTTGACGGCCATACACGGTGACACGCCAGCGACGCGTGCGAGGGATCTTGGCGATCAGGCCATGCGCGTGGAAGCGGCGAAAGGTGCGGCTGACCTTAGCGCTCTGCTTTCTGGGATCGTGCCCGCAGGCGCGCAGATGAACGCTTGATGCGAGCCGCGCGCGGATATCGCAGTTGGTGAAGCCTCGCAGGCAGTGCTCGCCGGCCATGAGGGTTTGGAATAGTTCGGCATCGTGACGTGCCAGCGGATTGAAGCCCGCGCAGCGCCGCCCAGCCGCATCCTTCTTGGGGGTGGTGACACGGTCCAAAGCGCGTTTGGCGTTGGTTGGATCGTCCACAGCCGCCAGGGCGTCCAGATAACGAGTGTTGGCCTGCAATGAGACCTCGCGATAGCGGAACAGATAGGCGACGCCTTTGCGCATCTGGACCCATTCGGTTCGTTGCTTGCCTTTGCGCAAGACTTGCTTACGTACGCGGAATTCCTCGGGATTGTTGATCACGGTTTCGACCCGAAGAACGAGACCCGACTTGTCATACATCTTGAGCCAGTTCTGTTTGACCCGATGCTTGATTCTCGATCCACCGGTGCGACGGCACACCAGGCTGGACAGATCGGAGACGATCTCGCCTTCGAACTTGCCGTGCAATTTACGCCCCAGGAAGTTCATGACTTCCTTGGCGCCAAAGCACAACGTGCTGTGGCGCAGTAGTTGTGGGTACAGTTCGCACAGGTCTTGGCGGCGTCTTGAATAGGATATCGGTGGAGTATTCGCTTTGCGCGCTCACCCAGTAGTATTGGCAGCCGTGGAGAATATCCTGCAGCTGCGGATTGACCCGCTTGGCGTACTTGGTGAGGATCGCAGGCCAATTCAAATTTGCGAAGCGATCGGCGAAGCGCTGCGCTCGGGCGATGTCCTCAATCCACACAAAGACGTTGTCGTGCTTGGTGTAGCGCAGCTGATTGGCCGCGAGTTTGCGAGCGAGCCACTCATGGCCGTTCAGATAGACCTGGATCTGCAGCGGGAACCAGGTCTGAATCCGCACATGGATCAGGCCAAAGTCGCGATCCATGAAATAGAAGTACAGGTGCAAACACTTGCGTCGAGCGGACTGAACGTAGGGTTGGCCTTTCTGAAAGCGGAAGGAGAAGGTGCGGCAGGGCTCGAGGACGGAGAAGATACACACCAGCCCTTCTTCGATCCCGTCACGCTCGGCCAGCTTTCGCGCCGCGTCCTCCTTGCGCAAGCTGGAGGCGAGGTACTGAAACGGCCGCCCATGCTTCTTGGCCATGGCAATCGCGTGCTCCTTCACTCGTTCGGCATTCTGCAGCAGGAACGGCTTGAGACTGCTGCAGTTGACCTCAAGACCCTTGAGGAACTGCGCCATCGACCAGCCGGACATGATCGGCAGGTAGCCGCGAAACAGCATGCGGTCGAAGCAGGAAAGCACACCGTGGATGCGAGCTTCGTGCTTGCGGATGAACTCCTTCATGGCGCTCTCCCGGTACTTCGCTGACAGCAACTGTTATATCAGCGAAGGATCGGGAGGCAAACCACTTGGTTGCGGCCAGCGGCCGCGCTAGGAAAAACAAACCGCCTTTTTCCCCGATTGGAAAGCGAGCGCGTGGCCAGTCAGCTGTCAATCACGCGAGTCCTCGGTCAAGACTCGAGGAATTTCGGGGATTTCCCGGGCCGTTCAGCCTTGCAAGCGCCCCATATCGGACGAGGTCACGAGCGCGCAGATACAGTTCGTAGGCTTCGAGATTATTGGTCGGACGCGCGGCCAGCCGCGCCTTCTCGTCGCTGGTCAGCGTCACCCGTAGGGCCTTGATGATCTAAATCCCGGTCAGACTTCGTAGGCAGTTCCAACTGGGAGTTGCCGCAGCGCCAGACCGAGCAGCCAGAACCTGAGCCAGGCTGCGACGAGCGTGATTGCTGTGAAGTGGTGCTTCGTGAAGCCATCTGAGGCCTTCATGCGCAAGATGAGGCGCTGGACATCTTTGAATTCCTTCGGAAAAGGTCTAAGCTACCGAAAGCCAGCTTCCGGAGCAATGAATGATGAAGCCACACGGTGTCGTTATAGCTCCCGTTCCAGGAAACATTTTCCAATCTCCGGGTCCGCTCGACTTCAGGCCATACCTGCTCTAGAGGGATCGCATTGAGCACTTAGAGCAGGGCGACGCGCTTAGCTCTACAGTTCGCCAGGATGATGAGTTCCTCATCAGTACAGGTGTTTTGACAAGAACCCTTGTTTGGTCTAAGAGCGTCTCAAATGACGAACGTCGTGAGATGTTTTAGTCTTTAACACAAGAGTTTCCAGACTGGGAGCATAACCAGCAAAAAGCAGGGTACTACCTACGCACCCGTATCCCGGGATCGTTCAACCTCATATGCAAAGGGCACTCTCATGAAGCTATTCAAACTGTTCACCACAGCGACATTGGCCCTATCAGTCGCAGCATGCTCCAGCACGCCGCCGCAAGAGAAGGCCACCAAGCAGGATGAAGTCCGCCACGCGACCCGGCAGTCGCTTGATAAGTTCTACAAGGCCAATCCTCAATTGCAAAGCGACGTGGTGGCTGCGCCGGGCTATGCGGTCTTCACGACGTACGGCATCAGCTTCATCGTTGGCGGCGCCGGCGGCAAGGGCCTGGTTCACGACAACCGGGACGGCCACGACTACTTCATGGATGCGGCACAGGCAAGCGCAGGGGTACAGGCCGGCGCTGCGCAGACCGACACCTTGATCATTTTCAAGACCTCTGAAGCCCTAAATAAATTCGTGGAAAAGGGTTGGGTGGCCGGCGGCCAGGCGGTGGCGCAAGCCGGCGCGGGAGGCCAGTCCCACGGTCCAGGGACCGGCGAAAACGTCATCGCGGACGCCAGGTACTACACCCTGACACCCAACGGCCTGCAGGCAGGGGTGGCCGCTGCGGGAACCAAGTATTGGAAGGACAAGGACCTCAACTAGTTCGGCTCTGTCCCTCGAGGCGGCTTGATGGTCTCCCTCTCCCCTTGGGCAGGGGAGAGGGGGTCAGGGGTATCGCTGCAACCGACTCGTATCGGTTGCAGCGCGCTCAGGCTGCTCCGCATGACTTGCAAGCTCGCGCTTGCCGATCTGGTTGCGATGCACTTCGTCCGGTCCGTCCGCGAGCCTGAGCGCTCTCGCAGACGCATAAGCGCCGGCGAGGAATGGATCGGCAACGCCTCCTCCATCTGGAACGTTGAGTATCCGGCGAGCATCCGCTTCCGTTTGTCGACGATGCGCCGCCATGCTCTTCGAACATGGAGGCACGATGAGCGTGCGGGTCGCGTCCAGCTGCACACCGTCGCCTCGAGCGGCGGATTTCCATGAGGCGCGAATAGCCCACCACATCGGCGGCGAACAGAGCCGCCGACCTTGACCGATTCCGGCATCCGCGCAACTGCTACGGGGCGCGGCCCGATGACGTATCCTTCCAACCGGTATGCACCCGGGGAGTTGCCGTGGCTTATGACTTGTTGATCAAGAACGGGACGGTCGTGGACGGCACCGGCGCAGCGGCCCGCCAAGCGGACGTGGCGGTGGCGAACGGAAGGATCGTGGCCATCGGCCCGATCCGGGACCCGGCCCGGCAGACGATCGATGCCTCCGATTGCATCGTGGCACCGGGATTCATCGACCCCCACACCCACTACGACGCACAGATCTGGTGGGATGGGGCCGCGACACCCTCGCCTTGGCACGGCGTGACCACTGTGGTGATGGGCAACTGCGGGGTCGGCATTGCACCGTGCCGGCCGGACGCCCGCGAGGTCGTGATGCGGGACCTCGTGAACGTGGAGGCCATTCCTTTCGAAGTGCTGGAGCAAGGCATCACCTGGGACTGGGAAAGCTTTCCCCAGTACTTGGACGCCGCGGCGCGGCGCAACCCTGCAGTGAACCTCGGCTTTTTGGCTCCGCTCACGCCGTTCCGCCACTTCGTGATGGGAGAGGCGTCCATGGAGCGTGCCGCCACACCGGAAGAAACCGCACGCGTCCGGGCGTTGCTGGCGGAGTCCATCGACGCGGGGGCGCTGGGCTTTTCCAGCACCGTGCTCAACCAGCACATGGGCTACGGCGGACGCCCGCTCGCGTGCCGCAACACGAGCCGCGAGGAGTACAGGGCGTACTGCAGCGTGCTCAAGGAGAGAAGCAAAGGGGCAATCGAAGTCGCGCTGACGCGCCAGATCGCGGTGCTGGAGGATCCCGAGTACGAGCTACTCGACCTGCTGCTCGAGGAAAGCGGGCGGCCGGTCACCTTCATCGCCATGTTTGATCGCGACGACATTCCCGAGGCCGTGCGCGACACCCTGACCAAAGCGGCACCGTTGATTCGGCGCGGCGCGCGGCCGCAGACCTCGCCCCTGCCGCTGACGCGGGAAGTCAACATGCGCAACCCATTTGCGTTCGCGGCGTTTCCGTCGTGGCGGCGCGTGTTCGCAGACCTGTCCAGGAGCGCGCAGCGAGCTGTCTACCTGGATCGCGCGTTCCGCGACCAGTTCCGCGAAGACTTGAAGCACCCCATGACTTTCGGCAACTGGTCCAGGGTGCGCGTGCATGAGGCGCGCCGCCCCGAACTCAAACAGTTCGAGGGCTGCACCATCGCCGCTATCGCGCAGGCGCAAGGCAAGGATCCGGTGGACGCGTTCCTGGATCTGACGGTGCAGGACGACCTCGACATCGAGTTCACCCTTTCCACCTTCAATCACCGTGTCGATCGCATGAAGGAGATTCTGGCCAACCCTGACATCCTCATCGGCCTGGGAGACGGCGGCGCCCACGTGGACATGCTATGCGATTCGGGCTACCCCACCTATCTGCTCGGCACTTGGGTGCGCGAGCACAAAGCCTTGAGTCTGGAGGAAGCAGTGCGCCGCCTCACCAGCGATCCGGCGGATTTCTACGGCATAAAGGATCGCGGCCGACTGAGTGTTGGGCTCGCTGCCGATATATGCGTCTTCGATCCGCACACCATCGGATCGGCGAATCGCGGCGAACGGCGCTACGATCTTCCGGGCGGCGGCAAGCGCATGGTGATGCCCTCGCGTGGCGTGCTGCACACAATCGTCAACGGCCAGTTCGTGTACCAGGCAGGCGCTATGACAGAGGCCAAGTCCGGGCAGGTATTGCGCGGATGAAAGCCGCAGAACCGTGTATTCGAGCTTCGTCCGCAAAGTCGCGCGCATTCGTTCATTCGGGGCCTTGAAGCAACGCATCGCGCTCGGACTCGTCGACATCGACGACCGACACGAGCGAACGTTGGGCCATCACCGATTCCCTATAACGTGCTGCCCATTCGTCGCAGCAGGCTTCCGAATGACGCCAAGACTGTTGGCGTCCGTCACGCCCTCGACTGTGTAAGGAATCGAAAAGGAGAACGTGGCCCCTGGACCATCATTGGGTGTCGCCCAAAGACGGCCATGAGTTCTCGATGATGGAGCGGCTGACCGAAAGACCAATGCCCATTCCCGATGGCTTGGTGGTGTGGAACGCTTCGAACAGCTTGTCCGTGCTCGGAGGGTTCAGCCCGACGCCTATCCTGTACTGCTCAGGTGACTCGATCGTCTGCGTCCCGCTCCGGTCCGGATCAGACCTGTCGCGGGCGATCCTCGACTTCGCTCATCGCATCTGGCGTTCATCAGGAGATTCGACAGGACCTGCTGCAGCTGGACCCGATCGCCTGTGACCGGTGGGAGATCGTCAGCGAACTCAATGCGCGGAACCAGGCGGCCGCGCTGCAGCTCGATGAGCTACATTGCGATTACTTCTCGTGTGGCCTCATTGAGATCAAGACTCGATCACCGCGGCTTCTTGCTGAACAGTGTACGCAACCGCGTGATCACCTCCGACGCACGGTTGCCTCGCGAAGCATGCGTCGCGTGGTTTCGCGTGCGCCGTCGACGTTTGGAGGATCGGCGTCGACATCCGCAGACACGTGCTCGGCGTTGTTGACGATTCCCGCTAGCGGCTGGTTGACCTCGTGCGCGATCGACGCCGTCAAAGCCCCGAGGCTCGTTACCCTAGCCACGTGCGCGAGCTCGGCCTGCGCCTGATGTAGTGCCTTCTCGGCCTGGTCCGCGCGCACCGCTACGGTTACGTCGCTGGCGACACCGCGATAACCTTGGAAGCCGCCTTGTGCGTCGAACACAGGCCTACCGCTCACGGCCCAGTAGGCGATCGATCCATCGCGCCTGTACCGTCCGGTACGTGAACCCTCGAAAAGGTTCGTGGGAATCTAGGGTCGCAATATGCAGGCGCCACTTCTCGGGCTCCTCGTCGACCTCGGCCGTGATCTCCCATCGAGTCCTGCCGATCCGGTTGTCCGGCTGCTGGACGCGCGTGGTACGCAGCGAAACCAGGTGAAACGGTGGTCGGGCCCCGTTTCCCAAAGCCAATCCGACGCCGCCTCGGCGTAATCCCGGAAACGCTGCTCGCTTTCGCGCAACGCTTCTTCTGCCGGCGTCGCGCGGTCACGTCCTGCACGGTCAGCACGAAGTGGTCGGCGGTTCCGTCCGTCCGGCGCACGCAACAGACCGAGATGCTGGCATAGACGATTTGGCCATCGCGATGGATGTAGCGCTTGTCCATGCTGTAGCTCTCGGTCGCCCCGGCCATCGCCTCGTCCAGCAGACCCAGGTTGCCCGACAGGTCGTCCGGATGGGTGATCGAGGCCCAGTCGCGCCCGATCAGCTCTTCCCGAGGGTAGCCGAGGATCTGGCACAGCTTCTCGTTCACCTCGAGGAAGCGGCGCTCGGGCGAGGTGACCCCCATACCGATCAACGGCAGATCGAAGAAACGCCGAAAACGTGTTTCGTCCATACGGGCGAGTTGCTCCGCGCGTGTCCGCTCCGATCACTTCGCGGCGCAAGGCTTCGTCCGCGCGCTTGCGATCCTCTATATCGATACTCGTTCCGTACCATTTGGTGATGTTGCCAGCGTCATCGCGCAATGGGTTCACGCGAAACAGGAACCATCGATATTCTCCGTCGTGCCGGCGCAGTCGCGCTTCGGCTCCGCTGGTTGACCTGCAGCCATGATCAGTTGCCACGTTCCGGCCAGCCCGTTCAAATCGTCGGGATGAACTGCGACCGTCCATCCCCAATCCTGCACCTGCTCCAAAGAGAGGCCCACGTAGTCAAGATAATGCTGGTTGAAGAATTCGGCGGTACCGTCCGGACGAGCTGACCACGCGAGCGCGGGAATCGTGTTGATGATCTTGCGCAGCTCGCGTTCGGTTTCGGCGAGTCGGGCCTCGCTGAAGCGTAGCGCATCTTCCGCGACCTTTTGGTCCTCGATATCGATACCGACCGAATACCACTTGACGATGTCTCCGTTCTCATCGCGCAACGGTACGCGGTGGGACGTGTGCCACCGATATTGTCCGTCGGCGCGACGTACGCGCACTTCAATCGAGAGCGGCTCTCCACTCGCCAGCGAAGCGCGCCATGCCTTATCATTCCGTTCGGCATCGTCGGGATGAAAGTGAGGAAAAGTCTTTGCACCTGCGCCCGTCGCCTCTTCCAGAGTGAGGCCCATGTACTCCTGCCATGTCCGATTGACGAAACTGCGCGTACCGTCGGGCCGATACGTTGCGACGAATACGGGGATCGTGTCGATCGTCAACTGCAGGTCGCGCTCGCCATCAGTGCGCCTGCGTTCGGCAACTTCTCTTCGTAAGTCTTCGTTGGCAGCGGCGAGCTCTCTGGTCCTTTGGGCGACCCGTTGACGAGCTCCTTGGCGACTCGCTTCTGTTCGCTCAGGAGCTGCGCCTCTTGGAGCCCGATGGCCGCCTGAGTCGCCGCTACGCCCAGAAGCAGTCTCTCGGTCTGCGCCGGGAAGTCGGCTCGCCCAGACCCCGCGAGGATCATCCCGATTTCGGCCTCGAGCCCTAGTCGCAAGGCCATGATCGAAAGGTCGCGCCCTCCAATGCGATTCCGTACCAGCGAAGACCGTTGCCCTGGGTCAGGTCTTAACCAGTGCTGCAGCAGCTCGCGTATTTCTTGCGGCCGATTCGTCAGGTTCCACGATTCAGCAACCCCGACCATCTCGGCAGGCGCCCCGTCGACCGGATCTTAACCGCACATAGACGAAGTCCAGTTGCAGCATCGCTAGGAGCACGTCTAGCAACGTACGGCCAATCTGGGATGGGTCGCCGCCACTCCAGATTGCGGGAAGAGCGAGCAGGCTTACGAGATCATTCATGCAGCGCCTAAGGCGCTTGATCTCCTCGAGGGGATCTTCGAGCTCCGCTTCCATGTTGCACCGCCGCCTAACGCGACCTGGCCTGACTGGCTCGCCGTTCGCGAAGCTCTGGCAGGAACACCTCCGGCAAACCGGCAAAGGGAATAGGTGCCGTGACCATCCTCATGGTGTATTCCTCCGATCGATCTCCTGCACTAGGATCTTGGGCAGCCGTGGTCTGCTGAGCTGTGCGAAACCGCCGATCCATTCTTGCTGCAGGCTACGCAGGCGGCCCCGCGCAAGCGGGAGGGGACTTACTCGCGTTGACGCCAACACGCCTGGCGTAAGCGACTTTCGAGATTTCGATTGACGGCCGCATCCCTCGAGGAATGGGGGGGTACCACCATCGGAATGCTTTCCACAGGTTGCTGGTGCTCACCTGTCCTGATGACTGACCCAGGCGAGAGCCTAGTATGGAGCAACGTCCGTATCGATCCAGAAAGCGATCGAAGACGCGGCCAAGCTCAATCTTCGCGCCCGTCTTCTCATGATAGTCGCCAGGATGAGCCGTTTAAGGGCGAATGTCCATGATACTTTGGTGTCTCTCCTGCCCTGGATCCCGCAACTCACTCCTGAGATCTCACCTGGTGGTATGGTTCTGGGGGTCCAAGCCGCGTGCTCGCAATGATACCGCCACAATCATGCCGCCTGCTCGGCAAGTCCCGCTTGGGCCCTGACTGCGCAGATCGTGCGCTTGTTCGAGAAGTCGGTCGATAGGAACGGCAGCTTGAAGTTCCTCTTCGATCTGCCTTGATACCAACGTATCGAGCAACACCATCGTCCAATAGCTTTACCCCAACGCTTAGGAGACCATTCATCCACGGTCAAGCTCGTTCTGTTGGAACGCGGGCGCAACAGGCGCCCGCCCTCTCAATCTTGAGTAAACCATCATGAAGGCCATCAAGACCTATTCGGTGAGAGTCGAAGCAGATCTGGCAAAGATCGCACTGGATGCCGCCGGTGTGCCCTCAGTCGTCGTAGGTATAGGCGTGGCCATGGAAGGCGGAGCAGGAGGGGTGCAGTTGCTCGTGCCAGACGAGTGCGTCGAAGCGGCGTTGATTGTGCTCGAGCGCTCATGATTGGAAGGCGCTCACCCTCAGCGGCAGCCAGCTACGATCATATGGAGGGGATTCATGATGAAGGCACACCAGCTCCTTCTCGGCGTGACGCTCGCGAGTGCGATCGCCGGTGCGGTCTTGACCCTGGCACAGGACAATACGATGGGGCAGCAGATGACACGCTCAGCGGTTCACTTGCCGATCGAAGGTGTCTTACCGTCTCTGCGCGGCGAGACCGGGTGGCTCAATTCGCAGCCACTGACGCCGGCAGAGCTGCGCGGAAAGGTTGTCTTGATCCAGTTCTGGACGTATTCCTGCATCAATTGGCTACGCACACTTCCTTATGTCCGCGCGTGGGCCGAGAAATACAAGGATCAAGGATTGGTGGTGATCGGCGTGCACACGCCCGAGTTCGATTTCGAGAAGAGCGTCGATAACGTTAGCCGAGCAGCGAAGGAGATGAAGATCAACTATCCGATCGCGATCGACAGCGACTATGCGATATGGCGTGCATTCGACAACCAATACTGGCCTGCCCTCTATCTCGTCGATGCCGACGGGCGCATTCGGCATCATCAATTCGGCGAGGGAGAGTATGAACAGTCGGAAAGGGTCATCCAACAACTGCTGGCCGAGGCCGGAATCGGCGGCATTGGTCATGAATTGGTTTCGGTCGAAGGCCGTGGTGCCGAAGCTGCCCCCGATTGGAGCGACTTGAAGTCTCCGGAAAACTATGTCGGCTATCGGCGTACTGAGAACTTTACTTCTCCCGGCGGTGCAGTACTGGACAAGTCTCACGTCTATGCTCTGCCAGCGCGGTTGAAACTCAATCAATGGGCGCTATCGGGTGATTGGACGATAGGGAAACAGGCCGCTGCGCTGAACCAAGCCAACGGGCGCATCGCGTACCGCTTTCAGGCCCGCGATCTTCATCTCGTCATGGGACCAGCGGTGCGAGGAACGTCCGTGCGATTTCGCGTGCTCATCGATGGCCAGCCGCCGGGCGCCGCTCACGGAATCGATGTCGACGACCAAGGCAACGGCACCGTTACCGAGCAGCGGCTGTATCAGCTGATCCGACAACCGAAACCCATCGTCGATCGACAGTTCGAGATCGAGTTTCTCGACCCGGGCGCGGAGGCTTTTGTTTTCACCTTCGGCTGATCCACGGCAGAGACAACTGGTGACACCATGCGCGTTCAATCTGTTCTCCTGATCGGTTTGCTGCTCGTTCTCGTCGTCGGTGCATCGCTGATAATCGCCTCGGCGAATACATCTGCGTACGGCAACAGTTCGTGCCGGGCTCCATTCAATTCTGGGCACAACAACGTCTTCGCCCATCAGTCTGTGCCGCATGCGTCCGCCGCACCGACCAGGCTGCGGGAGACTCTTGCGGCCGCTCGCTCCCCACATCATGGTGTGTGCGACCGGCGTTCCGATCGTCGCCTTGCTATCGCCCATGACAGCCCAGGGCTCGAGTCTGCGAACTGGCGTTCTGTTCCGGCGATTCCTGTTTGCCGGTCCTGCGGTGACGTCGAAGCCTTCGACGAAGCGCGGCGGCAGGGACCTTGGCCTCCTGCGCTTCGACTTTTGGGCCGGGTTGCTCGTGGGACACAACGCGGCTCCATGCGAGCCGTCTTTTGGCGACTGCTAGAAATCCAATTGGAGACAGGTTGAACGTCCGAAACAATCAATCATGGTCGCCGCCGCTTTCTTGGCACTGCGATCATGGCGGTTGCCGCCTCCGAGCTCGTCATGATCGGTTCTGGGGACGCGCAGTCCAGCAAGATTGACCCGGAGGATGCGACCACGGTCAAGCCGGGGACGAACACGTCATTCGGCTCGCTGAAGCAGATCGACGCCGGCGTCCTGGAGGTCGTGGGGCGGCAGCGACTGCCGGAGGAACGATTCCTACATCTGATGCGAATGGGCCAGGCCGGCACACCCATGGGCGTTTCGGCGGGACACCCGTTCTCGCCTAGCTTGCCTTGAAGTCGGCCACGGCCGTGGCCGGCAGCACCTCGACGCGATTGGCCAGGGTGTACCGCTTCGGTCCGGGATAGAAGACAAACAGCGCGTCGAGCTTCAGCTCGTTCATGGCGATTCGCATCGATGGTGTCAGAGCCGGCGCGTCGGAACGCTTGAACTCGACTCCCACTCGCCGATCGCCTTTCAGCATCAGCAGATCGAGCTCGGCGCCCTGATGGGTCGCCCAGAAGCAGGCTTGGTCGGGCCGCGCGGCCTTCAGAACTTCCTCCAGCAGGAAGCCCTCCCACGAAGCGCCGACCTTCGGATGGGCGAGCGCAACGTCCAGCGTTTCCAGATTGAACAGGGCGTGCAGCAGTCCGCTGTCGCGAACATAGACCTTGGGTGACTTAACCTGGCGCTTGCCCAGGTTCTCGAACCACGGCTGCAGCTGGCGTACCAGATCGGCGCTCGTCAAGAAGTCGAGATAGCGGCGCACCGTGGGCTCGGAGATGCCCAGTGAGCGCGCAGGCTCCGCCGAGCTCCAGACTTGACCGTGGTAGTGGGCGACCATCGACCAGAAGCGCCTCACCGTTGCGGGGGGAGCACCGAGCCCGAGGCCCGGCAGATCTCTCTCGACCGTAAGGCGCACGAAGCTCTCTCGCCAGGCCAGGCTGTCCGCGTCCGATTCCGCCAGAAAGGCCCGCGGAAAACCGCCGCGATTCCACAAGGTTTCGAGGTGCTCTGCGCCCACCTCGCTTAAGGCGAAGCCTGGGGTATCGATGATCTCGAGCCGCCCGGCCAGGGACTCGCTCGACTGTTGGAGCAGCGCGGGCGACGCGCTGCCCAGCACCAGGAAGCGCGCCGGCAGCGGCTGCCGATCGATGAGCACTCTCAAGACTGGAAACAGCTCGGGACGGCGTTGAATCTCGTCGACTACGATCAATCCGCGCAGCCGCGAGAGCGCGGCCATCGGTTCGGCGAGGCGTTGGAGATCGAGCGGGTTCTCGAGATCAAAGTAGTTTGGCGATGCGGGCGCCAAGTAGTCTCGCGCCAGCGTCGTCTTGCCGACCTGACGCGGTCCCACCAGCGCTACGGCGGGACTGCGGCGAAGCGCGGTGCGTATGGTGGCGGAGAGCTCGATGCGCTCGATGACGGGCACCGCGGCAGGATACCATGAAATTCCAACATTGCATGTTGCATTTTCATGGTGATGCCGGGGCTACGGCAGGCGCCGGGCCGGCTCCTCAGGCCGGCCTGTGAGGCGTCCGACCAGAGCACGGGGGCTGTCATCCCATTGGGACTGGAGCACGGCCCACAGGTTAGCGCGCCGGCGAGCGCGCGGGGCGGGGGAGGCGGTGGCGTTGGGCAGGGGTGCTGGGGGTGTGCGCGCCAGCGCAACGACCTGCCGCAGGGCCTCATCCACGACCAGAATGCAGCCGATCGGCATTCTCGATCGCATCACTGGCTTTTATTCGATTGTCGCATTCGGCCAGCGCGTGCATAGTTCCGCCGTGCTCGCATTGCGCACAAGTAGCTCTCCAAGGGACAAGTCGACCAGCGAAAGGATGTATCCGCAGACCAACCTGAAGTCGCCGACGATGATGTTCGACTTCTGGTCGAAGGCGCCGGAGTCGTTGCACCAGGTCACCATGCTCTTTTCCAGCCGCGGCACGCCCGACGGCTACCGGCACATGGACGGTTTCGGCAGCCACACCTTCAGCCTGATCAATGCGGCCGGCGAGCGGGTGTTCGTCAAGTGGCATCTGCGCACGCAGCAGGGCATCCGCAACCTGGACGCGGCGGAAGCGGTGCGGCTGGCCGGCGCAGACCCGGACTATGCCCAGCGCGACCTCTTCGATGCCATTGCACGCGGCGATTTCCCACGATGGGAAGTGCGGCTGCAGGTGGCAACGGAAGCGGAACTGGCCGCCTGGGAGAAGCGCACGGGGTGGAATCCGTTCGACCTCACCAAGGTCTGGCCGCACGCAGACTTCCCCCGCATTCCCGTGGGCATCCTGGAGCTCAACCGCAACCCGGCGAACTATCACGCCGAGGTCGAGCAAGCGGCCTTCAGCCCCGCCAATGTGGTGCCGGGCATGGGGTACAGCCCTGACAAGATGCTGCAGGGGCGCCTCTTCGGCTACCACGACGCGCAGCTCTATCGGGTGGGTACGAATCATCAGCAGCTGCCGGTCAACGCCCCGCGCTGCCCCGTCCACAACCAGCAGCGCGACGGACAGATGGCTGTTCGCAACGACGGCTCCGCTCCCAACTACTCGAATGTCGAGAGGGGCGGCACCGAGCCCAGCGGGTTCGGTCATGGCGACCGAGGTTGGGGGTTGACGGGCGGCGCGGGCCGCGACGACCCGCGCGGCAGGGACGATGACTACACCCAGGCGGGGAATCTGTTCCGGCTGCTGCCGCCCGAGGAGAAGCAGAAGCTGTTCGAGAACCTCGCCCGACCGCTCAGACAAGTGCCGGACGACATCCTGCAGCGCCAGCTGGGCCATTTCGACAAGGCCGATCCAGCGTATGGGGCAGGTGTGCGAAGGGCCTTGGGCGCACACTCGCCTTGAGCCCTCCGAAGCCGTGTGATACGGTTGAATCTCCCAGGAGCCGCAGAAGCAGCAGTGCACGGCGGGATTGAACACCGTGAGCGGACGACAGCGCGATTGAGTGCCTGGGCTCGTGGGTGGAGATCACGCACCAGGAGTCGTGTGGCGACGAGAAGATTGTGGTGAACCAGGCCGACAGCGTCTTCCTGGCCGATCCGCTCGGGCCCGGCGCCCCGGTGCTCGCGCAACGGAGGCCGGAGGAGGTGCGTTTCCTCGCTGCCGTGGAGCGTTCGGGAGCAGCCGGGTCAACCCGCGGGGCCGTGCAAAAGCAGCGCACTGCAGCCGAGGCGCATTGATGTGCGGCCTGTGCGGGGTGTTCCTGACCGAGTCGAGCTGGAGCGATGCCGCGGTGACCTCGCCGGCGGACGGCGGACGCACGCGCCGGCACGAGCGCCTGCACCGCGTCGCGCTGGCCAACCGGGTGCTCAGGCACTGCGGCCTCAAGGTCGCGGATTGGAATGGCACTTCCTACCTGGTCAGCAACCAGACCGGGCAGACCTCGATCGTGGCCAGCGTCGCGGCGCTGTGGCCGGTGGCCGAGCAGTTGCGCCGGCAGCCCATCGATCCGCTCGACGAGGGGCTCATCGCGGCATTGGAGCGCGATTAGATGAGCGGTCGCACGCCAGTCAACGTTCTGACCGGCTTCCTCGGCAGCGGCAAGACCACCCTGCTGCAGCGACTGCTGCGCTCGCCGCAGATGAGCCGCACCGCGGTGTTGATCAACGAGTTCGGCGAGGTGGGTCTCGATCACCTGCTGGTGGAGCAGGTCGACGAGACGGTGGTGCTGCTGGCGAGCGGCTGCATCTGCTGCACGATCCGTGGCGACCTGAACGGCGCGTTGCGTGGACTGCTCGGCCGGCGCGAGCGCGCCGAGATCCCGGCCTTCGACCGCGTGGTGATCGAGACCACCGGGCTGGCCGACCCGGGACCGATCCTGTACACGCTGCTCAACGAGCCGGTGCTCCAGCATCACTTCCAGCTCGGCAACGTGATCGCGACCGTGGATGCGCTCAACGCGGAGCTGCACCTGTCGAAGAATCCCGAGGGCATCAAGCAGGTCGCCGCGGCGGATCGCCTGCTGGTGACCAAGACCGACCTCGCCGAGCCGGATCGGGTCGCGGCCGTACGCCAGGTTCTGGCCAGCGTGAACCCGTCGGCAGAGGTCTGGGATGCCGTGCACGACCCGCTGGATGTGGACCGGCTGCTCGAGATGCGGCCTGCGTCGCAAGCCGGCGGATCGCACCTGGACGGCTCCCGCTTCACCGCGCAGCCGCCGGCTGCCTCTCGCGACGGTATTTCGCCGAGCGCTTCGTTACCCTATCTGCAGGCTCTGCGCCGGCACAGCGAGCAGGTGGCGAGCTTCAGCCTGATCCTCGCCGAGCCCCTGGACTGGACCGCCTTCGGCATCTGGCTCAGCCTGCTGCTGAACCGGCATGGCGACGACGTGCTGCGCGTGAAGGGCATCCTGCAGGTGCAGGGCAGCGACGCGCCCGTGTTCATCAACGCCGTCCAGCACATCGTGCATCCGCCCCAGCACCTGCCGCGCTGGCCCACCCCGGACACTCGCTCGCGCATCGTCTTCATCACGCGCGGGATGGACCACACGCGCCTGCGCCGCTCGCTGGAGGCGTTCTGCAATTCGCGGGTGGCGGAGCTGACGGTGGCTTGAAGCAGGCGCTGGCTGGTGACTTGCCCCACGCGAGGGCCACTCGCGGGTGAAAAAGGGTCGCCGGAAAGGCTGCTCCGCATGCGACCATTCGCGTTCCTCCCCCTTCAAGGGGGAGGTTAGGAGGGGGATGGGTCGGGTTTCGTGCTCACACCCATCCCCTCCCCAGCCCTCCCCTTGAAGGGGAGGGAGCATCAGGTAGTTGCCCCATCTGCCCGCGAGGGGAGGGGCTGTCGAGAGAGAGGTAGGCTGCGATGAGCGTTTCCATCAACCAGCAACGGCTGTGGGATTCCCTGATGGAGCTGGCCAAGATCGGCGCCACCGACAAGGGCGGGGTGCGCAGGCTCGCGCTCACGGAGCTGGATGGCCAGGCCCGCAACCTCTTCATCCGCTGGTGCAAGGAGGCGGGTTGCGGCGTGACCGTCGATGCCGTAGGCAACATCTTCGCGCACCGGCCCGGCAGGAACGACGCTCTGCCGCCGATCGTCACCGGCAGCCACATCGACACGCAGCCCTCAGGCGGGAAGTTCGACGGCAACTACGGGGTGCTGTCCGGGTTGGAAGTGGTGCGCAGCCTGAACGATCACGGCATCAAGACCGAGGCGCCGGTCGAGATTGCAGTCTGGACCAACGAGGAGGGGTCGCGCTTCACCCCGGTCATGATGGGCTCGGGGGTCTTCGTGGGGGCGTTTGCGCTGGACATGGTCCTGAAGCGGCCCGATCTCGACGGCATTACGGTGGGCGAGGCGCTCGACAAGATCGGCTTCGCCGGCCCGGAGAAGGTCGGGGGCCGTCCCGTCGGCGCCTACTTCGAGGCGCACATCGAACAGGGGCCGATTCTCGAGGACGAGAAGAAGGTGCTCGGCGTGGTCGTGGGCGCGCTCGGGCTGCGCTGGTACGACGTGGTGATCAGCGGCCAGGACGCCCACGCCGGCCCCACACCCATGCGCCTGCGCAAGGATGCGCTGCTCGCCGCCTCGAGGATCGTCGCGGAGATCAATGCGCTTGCGTACCGCTACCAGCCGAACGGGCGCGGCACGGTGGGGTTCATGCAGGTCAAACCCAACTCGCGCAACGTGGTGCCAGGCGAGGTGCGCTTCTCGGTGGATCTGCGGCACGCCGACGACGACCAGCTCGAGCGCATGGAGCAGGAGATGCGAGCCGCCTGCGAGCGGCTGGCGACCGCCGAGAGGTGCACGGCGACAGTCGAACGGGTGGCCAACTATCCGGCGTGCAAGTTCGACGCCTCCTGCGTATCCGGGGTGCGCAACGCTGCGCAGAAGCTGGGCTTGAGCCACATGGACATCGTCAGCGGCGCCGGCCATGACGCCATCTACATGGCGCGCGTGTGCCCGACCAGCATGATCTTCGTGCCCTGCGAAGGCGGCATCAGCCACAACGAGATCGAGAACGCCAAGGCGGAGGATCTCGCCGCCGGCTGCAACGTGCTGCTGCAGGTGATTCTCGAGCGGGCCGGTCCCGCCGCGAGCTGACCATGGCTGCAAAGCCGAAAGTAGTCTTACTCGCCACCGGTGGCACCATCGCCTCGCGCTACGATCCCGCGCTCGGCCGCACCGTGGCCTCGCAGCGCGCCGAGGATCTGCTGGCGCTGCTGCCGCAGGTGTCGAGCGTGGCCGAGCTGGAGCTGATCGACTTCGCAACCATCGCCAGCTTCGACATGACGCTCCAGTTCGCTTTCGGTCTGACCAGGCGGGTCAACGAACTGGTAGCGCGGCCCGATGTGGCGGCCGTGGTGGTGACCCACGGTACCGACACCATGGAGGAGACCAGCTATCTTACCGATCTGCTGCTGCAGTCCGACAAGCCGGTGGTGTTCACCGGCGCGCAGCGGGCGCACGACGACCCGCAGTCGGACGGCCCGCCCAACCTGCTGAATGCCTTGCGTGTGGCGGCGTCGCCGCTGGCCGGCGGGCTTGGCGCGATGGTCTGCTTCAACGGCACCATTCACGCCGCGCGCGACGTTACCAAGATCCACACCAGCGCGGCGGAGACGTTCCAATCCTACGAGCACGGCGCACTGGGCGCTGTCGACGGGGAGGCAGTGGTGATCCATCGCCGGCCCGCGTTGCGCCGGGCCTTCCGGATCGAGCGGCTCGAAGATGCGGTCAAGCTGTTCCGGCTGGTGCTCGGTTGCGACCTCGAGGACCTGCGGGCGATGATCGAGCGTGGCGCGGCCGGCCTGGTGATCGAAGGTTTTGGACGTGGCAACGGTCCCGCGCGCCTCACCGAGCTGGTGGGGCTGGCGAGCTCGAAGGGGATGCCGGTTCTGATCACCTCGCGCTGCCCCGCTGGAAGGGTGCAGCCGGTGTATGGCGGCGGGGGCGGCGGGCGCGACCTTGCGGACGCGGGCGCCATCTTCGCCGGCGATCTTAAGGGCCCGAAGGCGCGGCTGCTGCTGATGGTATTGCTGTCGAGCCCGCAGACGAGAACGCGGATCGCCGAAACGGTTGCGGCTGTCGCACCCTGACCCCAGCCAGCACTGATAATTCCCTCCCCCTTCCAGGGGGAGGGCGCGCCGGAGCGTGGAGCAGGGGCCCCGTTTGACGGGGATGCGACCGCGAAGGTGCGCGTGGCCGCGACACCGCGACCTTTGCCGGACCCGGATCTGTCGGAGCGGGCTAGGGTGGGGGGTGTAACCTATGCGCTGTGGTGATGCCGGCGTCGCACCCCCATCCCCGCCTTCCCCCTCAAGAGGGGGAAGGCGCACATCACGGAGGAGTCGAAAATGGCAAAGACGCTGATCCGCAATGGCCGGATCGTCACGGCGGTGGACGACTACACGGCGGACATCCTGGTCGCCGACGGCCGCATCGAGACCATCGGCAGGAACCTCGCGGTGAGCGGCGACGTCGAGGTGCACGACGCCAGCGGGCTGCTGGTGCTGCCCGGTGGCGTCGACGTGCACACCCATCTGGACTGGGAGTTTGGCCCGACGCATACCGTGGACACCTTCGGCACCGGCACCAAGTCGGCCGCCTTCGGCGGCACCACCACGCTCATCGACTTCTGCAACCAGACCGCCGGAGAGAGTCCGCTGAAAGGGCTGGAGCGCTGGCACAAGCGCCGCGAGAGCGCCTGCGTGGACGTCGGCGCGCACATGATCATGCTCGACGTGAACCAGGGCAGCCTGGCCGACATGAAGACGCTGATCGACAAGGAGGGCGTGACCAGCTTCAAGCTGTTCATGGCCTATCCCGGCGTGCTGATGGTCGATGACGGCGCCCTGTTCAAAGCGATGCGCGTCGCCGGCGCCAACGGCGCGATGACCTGCATCCATGCCGAGAACGGGCAGGTGATCCAGGTGCTGGTGCAGGAAGCGGTGGAGCAGGGCCTGCGCGCACCCAAGTACCACGCCACGACCCGCCCCTCCATCCTGGAAGGGGAGGCGACCCACCGCGCCATCCGTCTTGCGGAGCTGGCCGGGGCGCCGCTGTACATCGTGCATCTCTCGGCGGGAGAGGCGCTGTCCGCGGTGACCGAAGCGCGCGATCGCGGCATTCCGATCCACGCCGAGACCTGCCCCCATTACCTGTTTCTCACCGCCGAGGAATACGAGCGCCCCGGCTTCGAGGGCGCCAAGTACGTGATGACCCCGCCGCTGCGTGATCACCATCACCAGAAGCAGCTGTGGCGGGGGCTCAAGACCGACGACCTGCAGGTGGTGTCGACCGACCATTGTCCGTTCTGCTTCAACGAGCAGCCGCACGGAATCAAGTATTCCAAGCAGCAGGGTGCAGACAGCTTCAGCAAGATCCCCAACGGTGCGCCCGGTGTCGAAACCCGGCTGCCGCTGATCTTCGACGGCGCGGTGCATAAGAACGGCATGTCCATCAACCGCTTCGTGGAGATCACCGCCACGGCGCCTGCCAAGCTGTTCGGCCTGTTTCCGAAGAAGGGCACCATCGCCGTGGGCACGGACGGCGACATCGTGCTGTTCGACCCGGCCGAGCAGTGGACCATCCGCGCCGCCGAGCAGCACAGCCGGATCGACTACTCCCTGTTCGAGGGCCGGCCGGTCACCGGCAGGGTCAAGAAAGTGTTTCTACGCGGGCAGTGCATCGTCGACGGCGCCCAATGGCTGGGCCGCGAGGGGATGGGCGCATACCTGCGCCGCGGCGAGTCCGGCCGGGTGTAACCGGCATGTTCCGAATCCGCGACATCGACCACGTGGTGCTGCGTGTCAGCGACCTCGAGCGGATGATCGACTTCTACTCCGGCGTGCTCGGCTGCAGCGTCGAGTGGCGCCGCCCCGATCTGGGGCTCGTCCACCTGCGCGCCGGCAACGCCATGATCGATCTCGTTCCGGTGGACGGCATGCTGGGCCGCAAGGGGGGCGCTGCGCCCGGCAAGGAGGCCCGCAACATGGATCACGTCTGCCTGCGGGTCGAGCCGTTCGACCAGGACGCGATCGTGCAGCATCTCGAGTCCCACGGCGCTCGCGTAGGCGAAATCAGGCCGCGCTTCGGCGCTCAGGGCGAGAGCGTGTCGATCTACGTCTACGATCCCGAGGACAACCTGGTGGAGCTGAAGGGCGCGAAGGACGCTTGAGCGCATTCAATCGGATTGAACAGCAGAGACGCAGAGAACGTAGACAGCAAAAACAGGATTGAACCGCCGCCATCCCCTTGCGCTTCGCGTGCCAAATCTCCCACCACCCCGTCGCGCTGCGCGCGCCACCCCTCCTCGGGCAGGAGGGGAGTCCACCACCCCGTCGCGCTGCGCGCGCCACCCCTCCTCGGGCAGGAGAGGAGTCTTCTGTTTTTCTCCCCGCCTCTCACGAGGCGGGGTGGCGCCGCAGGCGCCGGGGCGGTGTGGTCTAGGCGCCCCGCGTCTACGGCCCGTCATGCGACCAAGATCCGTCAGTAAACCCCGCCCGCCCGCGCACTCGCCGCCTGGCTCTTGGTCTCCTCCACGATCTTGCGCCCCGCGGCGGTGAGGATGCGGCTGTCGTTGAGCAGGGTGACGAAGTCGAAGCCCTTGCCGATCATCTGCTTGGCGTAGGCGGGGCTGCCGGTGTGCAGGCCGGCGCGCACGCCGTGGCGCTTGCAGCCCGCGAGGATCGTGTCGATGGCGCCGACCACCTTGCCTTCCGTGTGGTCCAGTCCCGGCTTGCCGCCGAGGGTGAGCGACAGATCGGAGGGCCCGATGTAGACGGCGTCGAGACCAGGCGTGGACAGGATCTCGTCGAGATTGCCGACCGCTTCGGCCGTCTCGATCATGGCGAAGGTCAGCACGGTGTCGTTGGCTTTCTCGTGATACTCGTCGCCGGCCCACAGCGCGGCGCGGATCGGACCGGAGCTGCGGTAGCCGACCGGGGCGTAACGGCAGGCGCCGACGAAGCGCTCGGCTTCGGCCCGCGTGTTGATCATCGGGCAGATGATTGCGTATGCCCCGGCATCCAGCATCTTCATGATGAGCGCCGGGTCGTTCCAGGGCACGCGCGAGATGGGAGTGACCTCCGTGGTGCAGATGCCCTGCAGCATGGTCACGGCCGTCTGGTAGTCGATCACGCCGTGCTGAAGATCTACGCACAGCGAATCCCAGCCCAGATGCGCCATGATTTCGGCGGAGAAGCTGCTGGGGATGCTGAGCCAGCCGTTGACGACGTAGCCCTTGTTCTGCCAGATGTTGCGGATGTTGTTCGGTTTCACTCCTGACTCCCGGTGGTTTGGCGCGGCGATGGCGCCCAAGCCTGCATGTTACCCGTGCGGCGGCGGGTGCGCGCGACGGCCCATCGGGACGAGCCGATGCTCCTGCGAATTGCCGTGTCCAAAGGGCAGACCCCCGATGGACGCAAGGGAGGGTGCAAGGCGCCGAAGTCTGCGGCAGGTCGGCGAATCGCGTGCAGCGATTTCGGAGCTTGACAACATTCCATATTTCGATGAATATGGAAATATGGAGCTTGAGCACGCAGTCGTAGCCCTCGCGGCTCTGGCGCAGGAGACGCGCCTGTCCATCTTTCGCCTGCTGGTGGAAGCGGGTCCGCAGGGTGCGGCCGCAGGCCGGATCGGCGAGGCGCTGGCGGTCCCGGCGGCCACCCTTTCGTTTCACCTCAAGGAGCTCAGCCATGCCGGACTGGCGTCCTCGCGCCAGGACGGACGGTTCATCTACTACTCGGCGGACTTCGAGCGAATGGCCGCACTCATGACGTTCCTGACCCGCAACTGTTGCCAGGGTATGCCGCAGGAGTGCCTCACGGTCGTGGAGACGGCGCTGACCCGCTGCTGCCCCCCGACACCGAAACGCAAGATCGCAAGGAGCAAGGCATGAAGCGCTTTCACGTGCATGTGTCCGTCGATGACCTGGACGCCAGCATTCGCTTCTACTCCACCGTATTCGGGGCGCAGCCCAGCGTCCTGAAGAGCGACTACGCCAAGTGGATGCTGGAAGATCCGCGGATCAACTTCGCCATCTCCAAGCGCGGGATGAAGCCCGGCCTCGACCATCTGGGTGTGCAAGTGGAATCCGATGACGAACTGGCCGCCCTGCGCGGCCAGGTGCGCGAAGCGGAGATCGCCGCGCAGGATCAGGAGAACGCCTCCTGCTGCTATGCGCGCTCGGACAAGTACTGGACGACCGACCCCCAGGGTATCGCCTGGGAAACGTTCCGGACCTTGGACTCGATTCCCGTGTTCGGCGAGGACAATCGCAGCGCGCCGGCCAAGCAGCCCGCGACCGCATGCTGTGCGCCGGCGGCCAAGTCTGTGAGCATTCCGGTCCGCTCGGCGGGCGACGCGTGTTGCGGATGACCGGGGTGCCGTATGGCCAGCACACCGTTCAATGTGTTGTTTCTGTGCACGGGTAACAGCGCGCGCAGTATTCTGGCCGAAGCGTTGCTCAACGCAATGGGGCAGGGACGCTTCAAGGCGTTCAGTGCAGGCAGTCATCCGGCAGGCCGGGTGAACCCCTTCGCCCTCGAGTTGCTGGAACGAAACCGCTTGCCCACGCAGGGGCTGCGAAGCAAGGCGTGGGACGAGTTCGCGGTGCCCGGTGCTCCGCCGATCCACTTCGTGTTCACCGTTTGCGACCAGGCGGCCGCGGAAGCCTGTCCGGTCTGGCCGGGGCGGCCCATGACCGCGCACTGGGGCGTTCCCGACCCGGCCGCGGTAGAAGGCAGCGACGACGAGAAGCGCCACGCCTTCCTCACGGCCTACACGCTGCTGCATCGCCGGATTTCCTTGCTGGTGAGCTTGCCTCTGGACAAGCTCGGCCAGTTCGCGATGCAAAAGAGATTCGACGACATCGGCCGGGGCGAATGAGCCTCGGGCGCAGGGCCGCCGCCGAGGCGGCGGGGACTGCGCTGTTGCTAGCAGTGGTTGTCGGTTCCGGAATCATGGGCGAGCGGCTGGCGGACGGCAACGCGGCCATCGCCCTGCTGGCCAATGCCATCGCCACCGGTGCCGGGCTGTACGTCCTGATACTCGTATTCGCCCCGATCTCGGGTGCGCATTTCAACCCGCTCGTTTCTCTGCTGAGCGCCTGGGAAGGCAGGCTTTCGGCTCCGGTCTGCGCGATCTATGTCGCTGTCCAGCTGGGCGGCGCCTTCGCCGGTGTGTTCGCAGCGCATGCGATGTTCGAGCTCCCATTGCTGCAGCTCAGCACCCACCTGCGCTCGACCGCTGGCGAGGGGCTGGGCGAGGTCGTCGCCACCTTCGGCCTGCTCCTCACCATCGCGCTGAGCTCGCGTTGGCGGCCCGAGTCCGTAGCCGTTGCGGTAGCCTGCTTCATCACCAGCGCCTACTGGTTCACCTCGTCCACTTCCTTCGCCAATCCAGCGGTGACGCTGGCGCGGGCCGCAACCGACACCTTCGCCGGCATCGCCCCCGCAAGTGTCCCGGGGTTCCTTCTCGGGCAACTCGCGGGTGGCGTCGCCGCAGCGCTGTTCGCGCGATGGCTGCTGCGCATGCCGTGACGCCCGGCTTGGAAGTGCAGACGGGGGCGCCAGCGGCCCCCGGTTTTTCTTGCATTCGCCCCTGCTGCGCGGCGCCGCGGCAGGCCTGTTTCGAGGAGCGCGCCGGGCGTTGCGGACGATCCGCGCTCGCAAGGATCCCGGCGGGGGTATCATGCAGGTTCGACCTTTCCAGCACGGAGCGCGAGATGAGCGAGAGCGCAGTCAAATTGAAGGCGGTGGACGCGCCGTCGGTGCGCGAGCGCGTCAGCCGGGAAGAGTGGGAAATGCGTTGCGACCTGGCCGCGGCTTACCAGCTCGCGGCGCTGCACCGCTGGACCGACCTCATCTACACCCACTTCTCGGCCCGGGTTCCGGGGTCGGGACATCTGCTGATCAACCCCTACGGCCTGATGTTCGACGAGATCACCGCCTCGACGCTGGTGAAGATCGACGAGGACGGCAATGTGGTGGACGACCCGACCGGGTTGGGGGTCAACCGCGCCGGGTTCGTGATTCACGGCTGCATGCACGAAGCGCGCCCCGAGGTGAACTGCGTGATCCATACCCATACGCGCGCCGGGGTGGCCGTGTCCGCCCAGAAAGCCGGCCTGCTGCCGCTGAGCCAGCATGCCCTGCGCGTCTACGGCATGCTGGCCTATCACGACTACGAAGGCATTGCCCTCGATCTGGATGAGCGCACACGTATGGCTCGCAATCTGGGCCCGACCTCGCTCGCCATGATCCTGCGCAACCACGGGCTGCTTACGCTGGGCCACACGGTTGCGGAGGCGTTCCAGCTGATGTACTACCTGGACTGCGCCTGCCAGATCCAGATCGATGCGCTCGCCGGGGGCCGGGTCGACGCGCAGCTGATCTCGGAGACGACCGCCCAGAAGGGCTTCGAGCAGTTCCAGCGGCCGGGCGGCGCGGAACTGGAGAGAGAGTGGCCGGCCCTGCTGCGGTTGCTCGATCGCAAGGGCATCGCCTACCGCGCATGATGGAAAGGAAGACGCAATCGATGAGGAAATGGATCCTGGCCGTGCTGTTCCTCGCACCCGTCCTGTCCTGGGGCGGGCAGCTGGAGGCCATCGAGGCCTATCGCACGGGCGACTACGCGGCGGCGAAGACGCAGTTCGAAGCGCTCGCCGCCGAAGGCGACGCGGTGGCCATGTACTACCTGGGCATCATCTACGATCGTGGCTTCGGGGTGCCGCCCGATTCCGCCCAGGCCGCAAAGTGGTTCGAGAAAGGCGCGGCGCGCGGCGATTCGCTGTCCGCGTACCACATCGGGAAGATGGCCGAGACCGGGAAAGGCGTGGCGAAGGACCCGGTTGCAGCGCACATGTGGCTCAGCTTGTCCGCGGAAAAAGCGCCGAATGAGCGCGATGCGGCCTACACCCGGAAGGACATCCGCAAGCTCGAGCGGAGCATGACGCCGGAGCAGATCGCCAAGGCCAAGCAGCTGGCCCAGAGCTGGAAGCCGGAGCAGTAGGCTTCCGCTCTCCCGTGTTGCGGCGCCGCGGCGGATAGCGTTTCCGCGATCGGCCCACCGGGTGGTCAGACCTGGCGGCGCCGGCCGCTCAGGCCGCGATTCCAGTCTCCGCATGGTACGGTTGAAGTTGTGAGCAAGCAGCAAGATGAGGTCACCGCCCGTGGACTCCCTACGCGCTCGATCGGATCACTCCGCCCCGCCCGACCTGCCGTTTCGCACCCTGCTGTACCGCTATTTCTTCTTCGGATGGCTGTTCCGGGATGCCTCGGCGGGCAGCTTCCTGGAACGCGCGGCAGCGCTGCAGTTCAATCGCGAGAGGCGAATCTACCTTCCCACCTACCTCAGGCGCTGGCTCGGGCTGGTCGTGCTGAGCTATGGCCTGGGAATCTTGACCGAGAGCAGTCTGACCCCGGGCGTAGCGGCCGCCCTGTGCTATGGGGTGATGACGCTCTCGATGGCGATCGCGATGGCGATCGCGCGGTCGTGGCTGGTGCTCAAGTACGGGTAGGCGGCAGCCTGCAGGCCGTGAGGAAGGAGGCTGCTATAGTGGCGGCCGGAAGCGATCGCGCCGCCCCGTCCCGGCGCACGGTCCGCGATCGCACAGGGAGGCACATGCAGGCTTTTCAGTTCGCCGCGCCGCGCCTGCCGCCCGAGGCGCAGCAGTTCAGGGGGCGGGTGCGCGCGTTTCTCGCCGCTGAGAGCGCGGCCGGCCGCTTCGTTCCCCATCGCTGTTCCTGGAGCACCTTCGACGCAGACTTCAGCCGCCGCGCCGGCGCGGCGGGCTTCATCGGCGTGACCTGGCCGAGACAGTATGGCGGCCAAGGCCTGTCCAGCCTGGTCCGCTACGTCATCACCGAGGAGATGCTGGCGGCGGGCGCGCCGTGCTTTGCGCACTGGGTCGCGGACCGGCAGTCCGGCCCGCAGATCCTGCGCAACGGCACCGAGCGCGCCAGGCGCGAGCTGCTGCCGCGCATCTGCCGTGGCGAGTGCTACTTCGGCATCGGCATGAGCGAGCCGGACTCGGGCTCGGATCTGGCCGCGGTGCGCACCCGCGCGGTGAAGGCGCCGGGCGGCTGGGTCATCAACGGCTCCAAGATCTGGACCTCGAATGCGCATCGCGTCCACTACCTCATCGCGCTGGTGCGCACCGGCGAGGCAGGCGAGGACCGCCACGGCGGGCTCACCCAGTTCATCGTCGACATGGCGCGACCGGGCGTGACCGTGCGTCCGATCCACAATCTCGCCGGCGGCCACGAGTTCAACGAGGTCCACTTCGCCGACTACTTCGTGCCCGATGACATGATGGTGGGCGCCGAGGGCGAGGGCTGGTCGCTGGTGACACAGGAGCTCGCCTTCGAGCGCTCCTCGCCCGACCGCTTCCTGTCGGACTACCGCCTGCTGGTGGAGATGATCAACCGCGTCGGCGACGAGCCGGATCGCTGGCAGGCGGTGGAGATCGGCCGCCTGGTCGCCCACCTGGTCGCGTTGCGGCGCATGTCGGGTTCGATAGCAGGGCTGCTCGACCAGGGCAAGAGCCCGAACACCGAGGCGGCGCTCGTGAAGGACGTCGGCACGGCGTTCGAGCGCGAGATCCCCGAGATGGTGCGGCGCCTGCTGGCAGCCGAGCCGAGCCTCGATGCGCACGACGACGTGTTCGCCGAGACGCTCGGGCACGTGGTGCTGCATGCGCCTGCGTATCACGTTGCGTGGCGGCACGCGCGAGATCCTGCGCGGGATCATCGCTCGCGGGCTGGGGTTGCGCTGATATTTCGGACAAGCAGAGAAGCTCTGCACCTAAGAACAAACTCATGTACCACAGAGGACACAGAGGAACCGAGGCCCAGTTGATGCGCTTTGCCTTGAATAGAGTGCGATGGAACAACTGACCGACACCGAAGACCTCTCCGGCATCGTCCTCGACCAGGCCGATCGCCTGTTCCGGGCGAGGTGACCGCCGAGCGGCTGGCCGCGGCCGATCGTGGGGAGTGGCCGGCGGCGATTTGGGACGCAGTGTTGCAGGCGGGGCTGCCGCTCGCGTTGGTGCCCGAGGCGCAAGGCGGAGTGGGTCTGACGCCGGTCGCAGCTTGTGCGCTGCTACGCCGGGCCGGGTACCACACCATCCCACTGCCGCTTGCGGAGACGATGATCGGAGCCGATCTCTGGGCGCGAGCCTCGGGCAGCGCGGTGGCGGGAATACTGACCCTGGCGCCGACATCGCCGCGGGATGCGCTGCGCATCGAGCGCCGCGGCGATGGCTACGCTTTGTCGGGCGAGCGCGAGTCGTGTGCCGTGGGGGGCGCGCGCCGACCACGTGCTGGTCCATGCTTGCGCATCGGATGGATCAGGCTATCTGGCGCTCGTGCCCGCGGTTGCCGCAGCGGCGACGCCTTCGCGCAACCTCGCCAACGAGCCGCGCGAGACGCTGACCTTCGATGGCCGCACGCTTCCTGCAGACGCTGCACGTCCAGCGCCATCGGAGTGCGCGGACGGGTTGCTGGCGTTCGGCGCGCTGATCCGGGCGCAGCAGATGGTCGGCGCGATGGAGCGCTGCCTCGATCACGCACTGCGCTACGCCATGGAGCGCAAGCAGTTCGGCCGGGCGATCGGCAAGTTCCAGGCGGTGCAGATGATGCTGGCTGAGGCCGCCGGTCAGTACGCGGCCGCCACTGCCGCCGCCGATCTCGCCGCCGAGGCCTACGCCGGCGCGGACTTCGATTTCGCGGTGGCGGTGGCGAAGGCGCGCGCCGGCGAGGCGGCCGGCAAGGTCGCCGAAGTGTGTCACCAGGTGCACGGCGCCATGGGCTTCACGCAGGAGCATCCGCTGCACTTCGCCACCCGGCGCCTGTGGTCGTGGCGCGACGAGTTCGGCCACGAGTCGTTCTGGCAGGAGCGCATCGGCCGGCTGGTCTGCAGCCGCGGCGGCGATGCCCTGTGGCCGATGCTCACCGGTGAGTGGACAACGGGCGCACCGTACCGGCTGTACAGTCAGAGGCGGAGCGCATAGGCCACGAAGTACACGAAGCAGACATCGCAACCGCATCAACCGAACAGAGGCGCAGAGGAGCGCAGAGGAGAAGGGACAGCCTGCTCGCTCCCGTGTGACGAAGGTGTTTCCTCTTCGTGTTCCTTCGCGTCCTCCGTGGTGAAGGCGTTTGCTCCTCCTCTGCGTTCCTCTGCGTCCTCGGCGGTTCAAGCGCTTGCTTGCAGTCATGACCGCCAACCTCGCCGACGGACCGCTGACCGGCATCCGCATCCTCGACCTCACCAGCGTGATCATGGGCCCGTTCGCCACGCGCATTCTGGCGGATATGGGCGCGGACGTGATCAAGGTGGAGAGCCCCGAGGGCGACTCGGTGCGCCACTACCAGCCGCTGCGCAGCCACGGCATGTCGGGCAACACGCTCAACCTGCAGCGCAACAAGCGCAGCATCGTGCTCGACCTCAAGCGCCCCGAATGCCGAACAGCGCCTTGAACCGGCTGATCGAATCCGCCGATGTGTTCGTGCACAGCCTGCGTCCCAAAGCCATCGAGCGGCTGGGCTTCGGTTACGAGCAGGTGCGCGCGCTCAAGCCAGACATCGTCTACTGCGGCGCCTACGGGTTCAGCGCCATGGGCCCGTACAGCGACAAGGCGGCCTACGACGATCTGATCCAGGCCGGCTCGGGCGTCGCGGGCGCTGTACGGGCAGCTGCATGGCGAGCCCACCTACGTGCCGACGGTGATCTGCGACAAGCTCACCGGCCAGGCCGTCGCCTATGCGATCCTGGCGGCGCTGCTGCATCGCGAGCGCGGCGGCGGAGGGCAGGCCGTCGAGGTGCCGATGCTGGAGACGACGGTGGACTTCAACTTCGTCGAGCACATGGGCGGGTTCGGCTTCGAGCCGCCGCTGGGACAGCCCGGCTTTCCGCGTCTGATGGACCGCTCGCGCAAACCCTATCGGACCCAGGACGGCTATGCCTGCATCCTGCCGTACTCGGATCGCAACTGGCAGGACTTCTACCAGTTCACCGGACGCACCGAGTTCCAGGACGATCCGCGCTTCACCCACTTGCCCGAGCGGGTCAAGCACATCCGCGTCCTCTACGGGATGCTGGAGGAGGAAGCGGCCAAGCGCACGACCGCCGAGTGGGTAACCTTCTGCGACCGCGTCAGCATTCCCTGCATGCCGGTGCTGGAGCTGTCGGATCTGCCGGAAGATCCGCACCTGAAACAGGTGGGACTGTTCCAGGCCGCCGAGCACCCGACCGAGGGTCGCTATCGCCTGCTGCGCTCTCCGGTATCCTTCAGTGCAGTGCCCTTTCGCGTCCGGCGGCACGCGCCGCGGCTAGGGCAGCACACCCGCGAGGTGCTGGCTGAGGTGGGATTCTCCGAGGATGAAATCGAGCGGCTCACCCGCTGCGTCGTTCAGAACAGGGTTAGATCATGACAGACCATCTCAAATTCTCCATCACCGACGGCATCGCCCGCATCGTGCTCGACCGGCCCGAGCGGATGAATGCTTTCACGTTCGCGATGATCGACGCCTGGACGGCGGCGCTGGAGCGCTGCCGCACCGATGACGACGTCAAGGTAGTGATCGTCACCGGCACCGGCAACGCCTTCTGCAGCGGCGGCGACATCGTGGAGATGGGCGAGCGCCTCGACCATAGTCCGGAGCAGCGCAAGAGGGAGCTGTTCCAGCGCATCGAGCGCATTCCGCTCGCGCTGGAGGATCTGGACAAGCCGGTGATCGCCGCGGTCAACGGGGTCGCGACCGGCGCGGGCATGGACATGGCGCTCATGTGCGACATCAGGTACGCCGCGCAGAGCGCGCGCTTCGCCGAGACCTACATCAAGGTGGGGCTGGTGCCGGGCGCGGGCGGCGCGCACTTCCTGCCGCGCCTGGTCGGGGTGTCGAAGGCGCTGGAGCTGTTCTTTACCGGCGAGTTCGTCGACGCGGACGAGGCGTTGCGCATCGGCATTGTCAACAAGGTGTTCCCGGACGACACGCTGCTGCAGGAAGTGGACAAGATCGCGCGCCGCATGACCCGCGCACCGCTCCTGACCCTGCGCATGACCAAGCGGGCGATCTACCAGGGGATGCGCAACGATCTGCGCACCAACCTGGATCTCATCTCGTCGCACTATGCGGTCATCACCGCCACGCAGGAGCACAAGGACCTGGTGCGCTCGTTCATCGCCGCACGCGAGAAAAAGGGTGAGGGCTGATCCGACTAACTGGCGAGCGCCGCCGCCCGCATAGTGCTATCGTGCCTCGGCGGCCATCACCGCGCCGCCCCGGGCAGGAGAGAGCGTCGATGTTCGCTGCACCCAGGATCGTGGAGACGAGCGTGTTCGCCCGCTTGCCCGAGGAGTTCAAGACATCGAACGAGAGCAACGAGTGGGTGGCTGCGCAGCCGCTCGGATCCCCGCAGCGCTCGTTGCTGGAAGGCCCGTCCTTCGACCGCGAGGGCAATCTGTGGTGCGTCGATGTCCCCAACGGGCGTGTCTTCAAGGTCACCCGGGAGGGCATGTTCAAGCTGGTGGCCCACTACGACGGCTGGCCCAACGGCCTGAAGATTCATTCCGACGGCCGCATCTTCGTGGCCGACTACAAGAACGGCATCATGCTGCTCGACCCGCTGACCGGCAAGGTCAAGCCCTATCTGGTGCGCGCCAACGCCGAGCGCTTCAAGGGCGTGAACGACCTGTTCTTCGCCGCCAACGGCGATCTGTACTTCACCGACCAGGGTCTGACCGGGCTGCACGATCCGACCGGACGGCTGTTCCGGGTGCGCCCCGACGGCAAGGTGACCTGCCTGCTCGACAACATCCCCAGCCCCAACGGACTGGTGATGAACCGGGACGAGACGGCATTGTTCGTCGCGGTCACGCGCGGCAACTGCGTGTGGCGCGTGCCGTTCCTGCGCAATGGCGACATCGCCAAGGTCGGCGTCTACGTCCAGTTGTCCGGCGGGAGCGGCCCTGACGGGCTGGCCATGGATGAGGAGGGGCGCCTGGTGGTGGCGCACGTGGGATCGGGTTCGGTGTGGATCTTCGATGGGCACGGGGAGCCGGTGTGCCGGGTGCGCTCGTGTGCCGATGCGTTCACCACCAACGTCGCGTTTGGCTGGCCGGATCGCAGCACCCTCTACATTACCGAGTCGCACAGTGCGACCCTTCTCAAGGCGGAACTGGATGTCCCCGGCAAACTGATGCACTCGCATGCCTGATGCCGGCGCACGCGAGCCGACGCCCGATTCCCAGCACATGTAACCCTGGCCAGCGCCTGGGCACCGGCGCGAGAAACTGGCGCGCAACTCGCTTGCGGGCCGCGTTGCCCCTCCCAGAGCCGCTGCCAGAGTGATGAAGGCCACGCCCAAGACCGTCGCCGTCCTGTCCCGCTACACCGCCTGGCATCGTGCTGTCGACTTGATCGCGATCGCCCTGTTCGGGGCACTGTTGCTGTGGAACCTGGCGCGGCTGGTCGCCGGCTTGGGGCAGCCGGGGCAGATCTGGCTGATCGGGGCGGCGGCACTCGCGGCCTGGAGCGCGTGATCGTGGCGCTCACGCGATCCTGTGCGCGTGAAGACGACCTCGCCTGATCGCCGTTGGTGAGGTGACGCGCGAAGCGCGGTGGTGATCTCTCCCTCCTGCCCGAGGAGGGGTGGCACGCGAAAGCGTGACGGGGTGGTGGGAGCATGCCCGAGGAGGGTGGCGCGCGTACCGCGACGGGGTGGTAGAAGCATTGCCCGAGCATCTGCGGCCGCGCTGGCGGTAAAGGCCAAACCACCCCGTCGCCTTCGGCGCCACCCCTCCTTGGAAAGGAGGGGAGGGTTTCGGTGGTATCAAGGGTCAATCTTGAAGAACGGCCATGCTCGCTGGCGGAACCATGAATACCAGGTTGACCAGCGGGTTTCTACGGCGATGTACCCTGCGGACTTGCCCCTCAATGCTGCCCCTCACCATGGCCGCCCGGGATCCCCGGCTCAGGGACTTGACCAAGATAGGCCGGCGCTACTACGTCAGGTGCGCCGTGCCCCACAAGCTGCGCCACCTCGTGGGCGACACCACGTCCGCCGGGCCCTGCATACGGACTCACTGGACGAGGCGGAACGCCCTGAAGTGGGGCGTGCTGTCCGCCATCAAGCGCGAGTTGTCCAAGCTACCACCGTCGGCGGCAAACTCGACCAGACGGCCGCCGAGTTCCGCCGAGAGATCCAGCAGGCCCCGGCGCGGATGGCGACCAGGACGCCGCGGACGTGTACGAAGACCTGGTGCTTGACCGCGCCGGAGCGCCTGGAGTCCCAGGTAGGTCGCCAGCAGGCCAAGCGCTTCATCTCCCTGGCCACCGCCTCCAGCGAGCCGCTGTCCGTGCTGGCGCAGCCATGGTCTGCCGATCGACTGGTGACCCCCACCCAGCGGGCGCGACATCGTGCCCTCTCCGAGCTGATGAAGTTCATGGGAGGCGATGTCGTCGCCGCTGGGTCACCGACGATGTGGCCCTGGACCTCGCAGAAGCCCTCAGGAAGGCCGTGGCGCCCCGGACCGCCCGGAACACCTACGTACGCCTGTCGAGCCTCTGGAAGTTCTTGCAGCAGACCAGAGGGGTCCCCCGCGGCACCGAATCCGTTCACCGGCCACACCTTCAGAGTGGATCCTGAGGCGACCGCAAGAGGGCATTCACGGAGGCCGAACTACTCAGGTGTCGGGCTGTGCTCGAGCCCACCTACCGGCCCGATCGGCACCAGCACGCCGCGCGCTGGCGGACCTTGTGGTCCTGCTGTTTGACCAGCGCATGCCGTGCTGAGGAAGGATGAGCGGGGCCATCGACGTCCCCATCCGGGATGGTGCAGGTTGGATCCCGGTGCGGGCCCGCAAGGGGCAGCGGCTGCCTCCGTTGTCTGCCTGTCGCCCACCCGCTGGGGCTCGCGGTGCTCACCCGTAGCTGGCACCAGGGGGCCTTGCCGTCAGCCACCCGGACAACAGTGAGCGGCAAGGTAACCTGGTGCTGTTCCCCGACCTACAACCCCGAGGCCCCGACCAGAAGCGCTCAACACATCCGGTCAGGACTTAGCTCCACTCGAAGGCGCAGCTGGGGCTGCCGGGCACCGTGGACATGCATAGTTGCCGGCGGATCGCGATCACCATGCTGGAGCAGGCGGAGGGACCCAATCGCCCTCGCCAGGTACGTCGGCATGACCGTCCCGGGCCTTGCCATGAGTCTGTAAGCGCCGGGGGCGGCTAGAGCTGCCATGCTGCAAGTCGCCAGGATGTTGCGGTACCCGAGCAGCGTGGAGCTGGCGTTGTTGCGGCTGGCTACCCCCATCCCGAAGCACTTCTCATGTACTCAAGAAGTCGCCTAGGCCTCGGCAAGGAGGTAGATCTGTTTCTCGGAGGCGCAGTGGAGGTTTGTTGGCCGGTTACGGAGTGACAGGCGCCGCCCTGATCAAGGCTGATTGAGGGCAGGGCCCTCTCCCGAGGCGTGGCTTCTATTCGGTTCGGAGCCGGTCTCGGAACTCGTCGAGTGCATCATCCTGCCAGTCGATGAAATTGAACTGACGTGCTACTCGAAGTGCTCCTCCGCGTCGCCTGCCCTGCGCGTCCAGATCACCTCTAGCCCGATCCCTCTTGCGAATCCGGCTTCGAAGTAGACTTCGCCTCTGCCCGGTGAAGTCTGCCGACGACGAAGTGACTTCGGCGGATCGCAGCCAGATCAACTCGTCGTTGATGTCGTTGTTATGCTCGTGCTCGTCGAGCTTGAAGCTCGTAGAGCCAGCTCTTTCAATAGCTGGCCTGATTGTCGTCGAACCCACCAGGGGCTCCGAGGCCCTCTGGGCCACATGGCGCAGGACCCGTCCCGACCCAATTCTGGATGCCACAGCGCGCTCTACGAGGAGCAAGACCCGAATGAGTACACAACGACCCCGGCGAGAAGGCCCCGAAGTCACCCGGCCATTTCCCGCTGTTCTACGTTCAAAGCCGGCCCAGGCCCGGACGCCATCTGTGCCAGCTGCCAGGCCGACGCCAAGCAGCTCGAAGATGGCGCTCGAGAAACGGAATGACGAGGTACATAGCCCGCGGCGATTTTCGGACGTCCGGGCGCCCAGCGTCGCGAGGCTCAGCAGCCCGCTCCAGGCCCTTCGGCACACCGCACGGCGAAATCACCGGCACCACCCCCGGCGCCATGACCCCGGCGAGCTCCATCGTGACCAGCGGCCGAACCCCTGTTCGGCTTGACGCCCGCTGGGACCGATGCGCAATCCGGCCTGGACCAGACTCACCGGGCTCCAAGTGAAAGTAGACGAGCGCCTGGCCGCTGCGCGCGCCAGCCGTAGGTACTCGGAGGAGCAGGCTCGGCGACCCTCGAGCAGAACCTGCGGGCCGCCGCGGGGCGGGCGGATGATCGCCCGAGGCCTCCCCGGAGGGTCCGAAGAGCCGCGCTTCAGGTTCGTTGAGCGTAAGGACGTGGAGATGCGGCGGGGCCCGGAGGCGCCGCCCTCCCGTCAGGCCAAGGATAGCGCACTACGCCGACGAGCGATCCACCCCACTCCGGCCAGGCCCGCTAGCAAACTCACCCAAACATGGGCCTCAGGAATCGCCGCAATCTGCAGTTGCCCTGAGTACTGCGTAACCGTGGCATCTGTGGGCGTAGTCCCGATGACCTCCAACGCATAGAAGCCATGCCCTGCTTGCCCACCGACGCCAGGAGCAAGGTTGTGCTGGAGGCTAGGCGCCAAAGACAACCCGCTGCTAGCCAGTTCGGTGTCGTAGCCGACGCCGTCCCAAGCCAAAAGACGCAGGGCAATCGGAATTTGCTCCTGCGTAATAGTCGCGGCAACGGCTGTGGACAGTGCAGTGGCACTTCCGCTCCGGGTCGCGTTCGATCCTGAGATGTCAAAGGTGAACAGGTCGTCGAAACGACTCCAGGACCTGAGATCAGTTTCTGAATGAAGGCAAACTGAACCCCTGGCACCGTAGCCGGAAACATATCCAGCGGATCCGTGTTTTGGATTGAGGTTATAGCGGCCCCCGCAGGCCCGGCCGTAACGGCGAGCACAGCGGCGAGTCCAAACATGCTGAACGTCCTAGTGAAGGTACTTCCTCCTTTCAAGGTGCCGACTCTGCCGGCACGAAAGTAGGTGTCCCTCATGAAAGCTTACGTAGATGAATCCCCACGTCGTTCGCGTAGGTGATCTACGTGTCCCCTAGTAGAGACGGTATCACATTTTTGTTGCATGTCGCCGACGGCTCCAGAGTTTCTTTCAAGGCGAATGCCGAAGGCGGCGAGGAGGCGCCCTGACCCGCGGGTGTCGGCATGAGGACCGATCGGGACAACGACACTCCCAACCTTGATAGTCGGTCTGACGACCTCCTGTGCAGCTGCGACGTCTGCTCCGCCGAGCGCGCCGCGTACGCCGCTGGGCAGCCTGAGGGCTTCATCGGGCTGGCGGATGAGCTGCTCACCAGAGCTGATCGAGGGGAGGACGCGATCGCCTGGCTGAGGGCCCTGGTGGTCCCAGTGGCCGACCTGGCCGACACCCCGGAGGATCGAGCGCAGGCCTTGTGGGACGCGGAGGCTGCTCCCGGGGTCCATTCACTTGCCCCTCGGTCTTGCCCCTTGCCACCGCTGAA
>CAWHCG010000037.1:0-93554 GCA_963827575.1 uncultured beta proteobacterium | reverse complement strand
TTATGCCCTCCTACCGGGCTGCGCGCCCTGGGCCGTTCTGCGAACGCAGGGACTGGCCAGGAACCTTCGAGCCGACCGGCACGAGGTTGACAAGCTGCTCACGCAGGTCTCTTGAGGCGGTCGAAGTTTCCTGTCGTTTTCGCAGCTACCTCCAAGTAGCCCGAGTAGTTCACGAGCCGTCCGAACGGAACCACGATCTCACATGAAAGCGGAACCACCCTTCCGCCTCGAATTCGAACGATCGCCCCCGAGGTGACAGCGCCTCGGCAGCGGAACACCGCGCGCTCGCGTGCTAGCGTTGGCCGGCCAATTCAGGCTCTTTGCGGGGCCCGTATTGCAGTCGGTCGTGACACTTCCCAAAGCCCCAGCGCTACTCTGTGCTGACGATCGTGTTGAGGTGAGGAAGCTTACGGAACCACTCGGCCTCGCGCAGTGAGAGATTCGTCACTCATGGTCAAAAGAATTCTCCTGAATGTATGGACTCGCGTCCTCCATGCGAGTAGTGTAGCTGGTGCTCACCGGGTTGCAGCCTGGGGGACAAGGCCAGCACTACCATTGCCACCATTGCCTTCCTCGAACCTGCGCCTGATTCAGGCGCTGCAACCCCGGTTTGAGCACAACCAGCGATCTCCGCCGACCGGTTGTTGCATGACCAGCCCCTGGCTCCTCTAGATTGCCGTCGAGGACAACTCCAGCTCCCAGTATGCGTTGACCGCCCCTGCGCCGTGAACGGAGGGATTTCGTGAACAGCGCCGGGTGTGGCGTCTTTCTACATCGGGCAGGTATCCGCTTCAGGTGCCTCACGATGGAAAGCACCGCTCCCCGATGCAACAGATCATACGAAGCACCCGCGGGCTTCGCCGTCGAGGAGCACTACAGGCCAAATCTGTACGAGGTTACCTGGAAGAACCTCTCGCCCACCGCCCTATTTCTTATCGCTTCCGATGTGACGCGCCACATGCCCACTCCTCGAGCCGCACTCTGCGAGAGCGCATCCAAGAAGGACATTTGGAATCGAAGATCGAAGACTGTGACCGAGACTAGAGCGCGGTGGCTCCGATGTTGACCGCGCTCTTCGGTCTGCTCGGGAACCGCGCGCCGCCGAAGCCCGAGAAGCCGCTCCGCGACGAGCTGCTCAGCATCGAGCGGCTCGAAGAGCGAGCCAAGGCCCTCGGCGCGCGGTTCACGGTCGACCCGAACCCCGGACGCGCAGCGCGGAGCGTGTTCCCGCGCCTCGACGACAACGCTCGCGTTCTGAGCGAGGCGTACCGCACCCTGGCCGACGACGTGCACCAGGGGACGTTCGTCGCTCCGGCCGCCGAATGGCTGCTCGACAACTTCCACCTCGTCGCTTCCGAGATCCGGGACGTCCGCCAGAACCTTCCACGGGGCTATTACCGCGAGCTCCCCAAGCTCGCCTCGCGGGAGCTGGCGGGTCACGCACGCGTCTACGCCATGGCTGTGGAGCTCATCCGCCATAGCGACAGTCGTTTGGACCGACAACAGCTCCTGCGCTTCATCAACAGTTACCAGACCGTGGCCCCGTTGACGATCGGGGAGCTGTGGGCCTGGCCGAGCACGCTGAAGCTGGCGCTCGTCGAGAACCTGAGGCGGCTGGCGGAGGAGATGCTGCTGGCACGCGCGGCGCGCCGTGCGGCCGACGCTTACGTGGCACGCATCGATGGCGCCGGGAAGGGCAGGCCGCCGCCGTTGCCGGCAGAGCTCCACACCGCCTTCGTCGTGCAGCTCCTCCAACGCATGCGTGAGTACGGCCCCCGTCTCTCGGCCGTCCGCGCGGCCGTGGCCGAGCATCTGTCCGCCCTGCAAGTGACCTCCGAGGATGCGATCCGGAGCGAGCATCAGCGTCAGGCCGCCGCGCAGGTCTCGGTGGCCAACGTCATCACCAGCTTGCGCCTCTGCTCCACTCTCGACTGGAGCCAGCATTTCGAGGCCGTGAGCCTGGTCGAGCAGGTGCTGCAGCGCGACCCGGCCGACGTGTACGGGAGCATGGATTTCCCGAGCCGGGACCGCTACCGCCAAGCCGTGGAGGAGCTCGCCGAGCCCGCGGGAGAAGCTCAGGTGCGCGTGGCTCTGCGGGCCATCGAGAGCGCACGCCAGGGCGCGGAAGGGGGCTCGACTGCCGATCGCGCCGCGCACGTGGGCTATCACCTCATCGGTAAAGGCCGCCGCGACCTCGAGGCCGACCTGGCCTATCGTCCCCGTTTCGGCAGGCGCGTCCGGCGATCGGTGTTCGTCCACGCGAGCGCTGTCTACCTCGGGTCGATCGGGCTCGTGACCGCTCTGCTGATCGGCCTCGGGGCCGCCTACGTTCACGGGCAGGGCGTGTCGCGTTGGACGCTAGCGAGCGTGGCGCTGCTCCTGCTACTGCCGGCGAGCGAGGTGGCCATCGCCTTCATCCAGCGCCTGGCCACGCGCCTCGCACCGCCGCGGCGTCTCCCGCGCCTCGACTACCAGGCGGGAATCCCCGAGAACGCGCGGACGATGGTGGTCGTGCCGACGTTTCTGACCAGCGTGTCCGGGGTGAACGAGCGGCTCGAGCACCTCGAGGTCTTGGCGCTCGGGAACCTCGACCCGCGGATCCACTTCGCGATCCTCAGCGATTTTGCCGACGCCCCCGCGCGCGAGATGCCTGAAGACGGGGCGATCCTAGAGGCTGCGCGCGCGGGCATTGAGGCCCTGAATGCTCGGTTCGGCGAGGGCCACGCGCATCGCTTCTACCTCTTCCATCGGGTGCGTCAGTGGAACCCCGGCGAGAACGCGTGGATGGGCTGGGAGCGCAAGCGCGGGAAGATCGAGGAGTTCAACCGCCTCCTGCGGGGCGCCGCGGACACGAGTTACTCCCTTCAGGTCGGCGACGGGGAAACCCTGCCCACGGTCCGTTACTGCATCACCCTCGACGCCGACACGCGCCTGCCCCGGGACGCCGCCAAGAAGCTGATCGGCATCATCGCTCACCCGTTGAACCGCCCTCACTTCGACCCGCGCTGCGGCCGCGTGACCGCGGGCTACGGGATCCTGCAGCCCCGAGTCAGCGTCACCATGGCGAGCGCCGCCGGGTCGCTGTTCGCTCGCCTGTACGCCGGCCACACCGGCGTCGATCCCTACACCACGGCAGTGTCGGACACGTACCAGGATCTGTTCGGCGAGGGGATTTTCACAGGCAAGGGGCTCTACGACGTGGACGCCTTCATGGCGGCCCTCGAGGGGCGCGTGCCCGAGAACGCCCTGTTGTCGCACGACCTCTTCGAGGGCATCCATGCCCGCACAGGTCTGGTCACTGACGTGGAGGTGGTGGACGACTATCCCTCGAACGTCCTCGCCCATGCCCGCCGACAGCACCGCTGGGTGCGGGGGGATTGGCAGATCCTGTGGTGGCTGTTCCCCTTCGTTCCCACGCGCTCCGGCTTGGAGCGCAACCGCCTGCCCCTCATCTCGCGGTGGAAGATCCTCGACAACTTGCGGCGCAGCTTGCTGGCGCCCGCGACGACCGCTCTGCTTCTTCTGGCCTGGACATTCCTGCCGGGAAGTCCCGCCGTCTGGACCGCTGCGGTCCTCGCGGCGCTCGCGTTTCCGCTCTATCCGCTGCTCCTGGAAGCCGTCGCTGGACCCAAGCCTCAACAGCCGTGGCGCGTGTTCCTGCGAGCGATGGCGGCGGACATCGAGACCACCCTCGCCCAGGCAGCGCTGCAGCTCACATTCATGGCCAACCAGGCATACGAGAGGGCGCACGCGATCGTGCTGACGCTCGTCCGCCTCACGGCGACCCAGCGCCGCTTGTTGCAGTGGGAGACGGCCGCGGCCAGCGCGGCCCGCGGAGCTGGCCTGGCGAGGTGGGCTGGCGCGCGGTTGTTCCTGGTAGGGATGATCGCGAGCCCGGTGATCGCCCTGGCCGGCCTGGTCCTGGTTTGGTTGGCGCGCCCGGCGGCACTCCCCACGGCCCTCCCGGTGCTCGCCCTGTGGGCGGTCGCACCGTTCATCGCCTACCTGTTGAGCCGGCCTGTTGCGGAGCGACGGCGCCAAATCGACGCAGAGGATCGAGCCTTTCTGCTGCGCGTCGCCCGCAACACCTGGAGGTACTTCGAGACGTTCATCCGTCCCGAAGACCACCATTTGCCTCCGGACAACTTCCAGGAGACGCCCGAGCCCAGGGTGGCCCACCGGACCTCGCCCACGAACATCGGCATGGGCCTGCTCGCGACCCTGGCCGCCCACGACCTGGGCTTCATCGGGACCGATGAGCTCGCGCTTCGGATCGACGCCACGTTGACCACGATGGAAGGCCTCGAACGCTTCGAAGGCCACCTGCTCAACTGGTACGACACGCTGAGCCTGGCGCCGCTCTCGCCCTCCTACGTGTCCACTGTCGACAGCGGCAACCTCGCGGGCGCGCTGATGACGCTCGCCGAAGGGCTGCGCCAGTTGACCCGGCATCCCCAGCCCGCGGCCCAGCCCTCGATCGAACCCGCCGTGGATCACGCCGGCCGCCTCGAGGGCCTGGCGCGCCGCGCTGCCGCGTTCGCGGATGAAATGAGCTTCCGGTTCCTCTACGACCCGCAGCGCCGAATTCTTTCCATAGGCTATCGTCTCGCGGACGCCGACGGGCCGGGGCGTCTCGATCCCTCCTTCTACGACCTCCTCGCCTCGGAAGCGCGGCTGGCGAGTTTCATCGCCATCGCCAAGGGCGATCTTCCGGAGACGCACTGGTTCCACCTGGGACGGCTGGTCACCAGCGTGAACGGGACGCCCACCCTGCTGTCGTGGAGCGCCACCCTGTTCGAGTACCTCATGCCGCTACTCGTCATGAAGAGCTACCCGGAAACACTCCTCGACCACACGTGCCGCATGGCCGTGCGGCGGCAGATGGAGTACGCGACGGATCGCTCCGTGCCCTGGGGGATGTCGGAGTCCGCCTACAACCTGGTGGACCGGCACGACAACTACCAGTACAAGGCCTTCGGCGTGCCCGGCCTCGGCCTTAAGCGGGGCCTGGGCGACGAGCTGGTGGTGGCTCCCTACGCCACCGCGCTCGCCGCCATGGTCGACCCGACGCAGGCCGCCCGGAACCTGCGGCGCCTTGCCGCGGAAGGGCTCGAGGGCGCGTACGGCTACTACGAGGCGATCGATTACACGCACGGCAGGACCGACGAGCCCGAGGCCACCACGAACAACGCGAGTTCTTCCCGGGGAACTGTCGTGCGGGCGTTCATGGCGCATCACCAGGGAATGACTCTCGTGTCCCTCGCCAATGCACTCCTCGGCGATCCGATGGTAAAACGCTTCCACGCCGACCCGCGCGTGCAGGCCACGGAGCTGCTGCTGCAGGAGCGGTTGCCGCGCCAGGCGCCCATCACCCGGCCCCGGCCGGTGGAAGAGACGCGTATGGCGGGCCCGGCGCCGGCGCTGGCCGCTCGCCGCTTCCGGTCGCCGCACACGCTGTTCCCTCATGCGCAGTTCCTGTCCAACGGCAACTACACCGCCGTCGTGACGAATGCAGGAGGAGGCGCCAGTTTCTGTCGGGGCCGCGCGGTCACCCGACACCGCGAGGATCCGACCCGTGACCCGGGAAGCCAGTTCCTCTACCTGCGCGACGTGCGCAGCGGCGCGGTCTGGTCGGCTACCTATCAGCCCATCGCGAAGGAGCCGGAGGACTACGTGGTGACGTTCCTCGCGGAGAAGGCGACCTTCCGGCGCCACGACGACGACATCGCGACGCAACTCGATATCGCGGTCTCGACCGAGGACGACGTCGAAGTGCGCCGGCTGTCGGTGACCAACCACAGCGATCGGCCCCGCGAGATCGATGTCACAAGCTATGCCGAGATCGTCCTCGTCCCGCCGGCCGACGATCTGGCCCATCCCGCTTTCGGCAAGTTGTTCGTCGAGACGGAGTACCTTCCCGAGAGCGCCGCTCTCCTCTGTCGTCGGCGGCCGCGCGCCGCGCACGAGTCAGCGTCGTGGGCGGTGCACGTCCTAAGCCTGGAGGGCCGCACGCAGGGACCGGTGGAATGGGAGAGCGACCGCGCCCGCTTCCTGGGTCGCGGGCGCGGCCCCGAGGATCCACAAGCTCTCGATGGGCGCTCGCTCTCGGGAACGACCGGGGTCGTGCTCGACCCTATCGTCAGCCTGCGGCAACGCATCCGCCTCGCGCCCGGCGGCTTCATGAGAATGTCGTTCGCTACCGGAATCGCGCCTTCCCGGGAGACGGCCGTCGCCCTCGCCCAGCGCTACCGCGACCCGAGCGCTGCGGCGCGCACCTTCGCGCTGGCCTTCGCGCATGCGCAGAGCGGCCTGCGCCACCTTGGCATCTCGAGCGAGCAAGCCCTGCGCTTCGAACGCCTGGCCTCGCGGGTGCTGTACGCCGACGGATCGCTCCGCGCGAGCCCGCAGCTTCTGGCCGGCAACACGCTCGGCCAGGAAGGGCTCTGGCCTCACAGCATCTCGGGCGACCTCCCCATCCTCCTGGTGCGGGTCGTCGAGGAGAACGACTTGCCGCTGGTGCGCGAGGTCCTGCAGGCGCAGGAGTACTGGCGGCTCAAGGGGCTGAGCGCCGACGTCGTGATCCTCAACGAGCACCCGGTGAGCTACCTCGACGAGATGCACGCCCAGCTCGCGGCACTCCTCGACAACGGGCCGTGGAGGACGTGGAAACACCGGCCCGGCGGGGCGTACCTGCTGCGTGGGGATCGCATGACCGAATCCGAGCGCATCCTCCTCGCAGCCGTGGCGCGCGCTGTCCTGAGCGGCGACCGGGGCGAGCTGGCAAACCAGCTCGACCGGCCCGATCCCGAGTGGCCGGAGCCGGAGGAACTCGCGCCCTCCCCGCAGCCGAGCTCCGCCGCTGTATCGCCAACAGAGGTCGTGGTGCCTCCGCTTGCCCTGGCCAACGGCACGGGCGGCTTCGCCGACGACGGGCGCGACTACGTGATCATCCTCGAAATGGACCAGGAGACGCCCCTGCCCTGGGCCAACGTCATCGCCAACCCCGCGTTCGGGACGGTGGTCACGGCCTCGGGGTCGGCCTACACGTGGTCGCAGAACAGCCGCGAGAACCGCCTCACGCCGTTCGCGAATGACCCCGTGACGGACCCCACGTCCGAGGCACTGTTCGTCCGCGACGATGACACCGGTGAGACGTGGTCACCCACGCCGGGCCCGATGCCCCGTTCGCGTGCGAACGGCCGCTGCGTGATTCGGCATTCCGCCGGCCTCACCCGCTTCACCCGGGTCGCGCACGGCATCCACCAGGACCTCGCTGTCTTCGTGGACGCGACGGACCCGGTGAAGTTCTCGCTTCTCGCGCTCACGAACGAGAGCGCGTCGATACGTCGGCTGAGCGTGTTCGCCTACAACGAGTGGGTCCTGGGACCACCGCGGGCCGCCCAGAACGTGCACGTCGTCACCGATCTTGATGCGGCGACCGGTGCGGTCCTGGCCAGGAACGCCTACAACCGGGAGTTCGCCGGCCGCGTGGCCTTTGCGCACGCCAGCGAAGCGCCCCGCTCGGCGACGGGAGATCGCGTGTCCTTCCTCGGCCGCAACGGCTCCTTGGCGCGACCGGCGGCGCTTCGCCGCCAGGCGCTCTCGGACCGCTTCGGCGCAGGGCTCGATCCCTGTGCGGCGCTGCATATTTCGCTCACGCTGGCCCCCGGGGAGACTCGCCGCCTCGTGTTCCTCCTGGGTCAGGGGAAGGATGCGCAGGAGGCCCGCGAGCTCGTGGGCCGGCACGGTCGAGTGAGCGCTGCGCAGGCCGCGCTCGAGGCCGTGAGTCGGGCCTGGGACACGACCCTCGGCGCAGTTCAGGTTCGTACGCCGGACGACTCCTTCGATCTGCTGATGAACCGGTGGCTCCTCTACCAGAACGTGAGCTGTCGGCTGTGGGCCCGGTCTGCGTACTATCAACCGGGCGGTGCTTTCGGGTTCCGCGATCAGCTTCAGGACGTGATGGCCCTCTCGCTCTGCCGGCCGGATCTCACGCGGCAACACCTGCTGCGCGCGGCGAGCCGGCAGTTCCTGGAAGGCGACGTCCAGCACTGGTGGCACGAGCCGAGCGGTCGGGGCACGCGCACCCGCTGCTCGGACGACCTGCTGTGGCTACCGCACGCGGCGGCGCATTACGTGCGCACCACTGGAGACAGCGCCGTCCTGGACGAGCGCGTGCCGTTCCTGGAAGCCCCGCTGCTCCTCCCCGACGTGCAGGACTCCTACGGCGAGCCTGGCGTCTGCGCCGAGGAGGGATCCTTGTTCGAGCATTGCGTGCGCGCGATCGACAAGGGGCTGACCGCTGGCGCCCACGGCCTTCCCCTCATGGGCAGCGGGGACTGGAACGACGGCATGAACCGCGTGGGAGAAGAAGGGCGCGGCGAGAGTACCTGGCTGGGCTTCTTCCTCCACGGCGTCCTGGCTGAGTTCGCACCCCTGTGCGAGGCCCGCGGGGAGCTGGCTCGGGCCGAGCGCTACCGCAGCGAGGCCAGCCGCCTCGCGACCGTGCTGGAGCAGAGCTGGGATGGAGAGTGGTACCGGCGTGGCTACTACGACGACGGCACGCCGTTGGGCTCCGCACAGAGCGACGAGTGCAAGATCGACTCGATCGCACAGTCTTGGGCGGTCCTCTCGGGGGCGGTTCCGGTACGCTTCGCGGACCGCGCGATGGACGCCGTGCGCACCCACCTGGTTCGGCGCGGGCCTCAGGTCCTGCTGCTGCTCACCCCGCCTTTCGATCACTCGGCGCAGGACCCCGGATACATCAAAGGCTATCCGCCCGGGGTGCGGGAGAACGGCGGCCAATACACGCACGCCGCGGTCTGGATCGTGATGGCCATGGCCCGGCGCGGCAGCGGGGATGAGGCGGTCGAGCTGTTCCACATGCTCAACCCGGTCAACCACACGCGGACGGCGGCCGAGGTCGAGCGCTACAAGACCGAGCCCTACGTCATCGCCGGAGACGTCTGCGCGCACCCCGCGCATGCCGGGCGCGGGGGCTGGAGCTGGTACACCGGCGCCGCGGGCTGGATGTACCGCGCGGGTCTCGAGAGCATCCTCGGGCTCAGGCGCCGCGGCTCGAGCTTCGAGATCGACCCCTGCATTCCCTCGTCGTGGCCCGAGTACGCGATCGTCTGGCGCTTCGGCCGCTCGCGCTACGAGATCGCGGTGGCGAACCCGCAGCGCCGCTGTCGGGGCATCGCGCAGACGGAACTGGACGGCGCGTCGGTCGACCCGCGCGCCATTCCGCTCGTCGATGACGGCGGCACGCACCGCCTGAGGGTGGTGTTGGGAGATGAGGAGCAGATCGTGGGGCACCGTGCCAAGCCGGGCACGATCGCGCCCGCTTAGCCGAACTTAGCGGATTCGCTGCGGGCTTGCCGTGGTAGCGCAGGATAACTGATTGGTCAAGGAGGCGCTGTTCGATCATCTGGTGGGTCTTTGTTCAACGTCTGCTCCGACGTGCTGCTCTACGACCTGACCAGCACCTACTTTGAGTCAGATCCGCTCGACCGCCGGCGGCGCAGCCTTCACCTCCTTCATGGCCTTGCGCCACTGCCAGGGCGCCACCGCGGCATCGCCGTCACGCCATAGGCCCAGCTGCGCCTGGCGCGCCGCGGCCTCAGCCCGCAGGTAGCGGTTCTGATCGGCCGGCGCTACGTCGTGTATGTACTGGACGTAGACCCACGCCAGCCCGGCGCGCAGCTGCTCGAGGCCCACGTCGACGCCGTCGACCCTCACCGTCCCCAACCAGCCGCGCGTACTTGTCGGCCTTGTGCTACACCACGACGGCGTCCTTGCCTTTGGCGGCTCGACCAAGTGCTGGCGTGCCCGGTCGGGGCCCGCGGGCTGATCCGGTCAGCACTCCACCGCTGTCCTTCCGGAGAAGGAGTTCATCATCGATGGCAACATCAGGACCTTTCGAGCCGCGTGCAAGCCCTGCCTTCGCGATGTCGGCGAGGGAACGGCTGGTCGCGGTACTCCTTCTCGGCACCAATTTCATGCTGTCGGTAGACTTCTCCATCCTGAACATCGCGCTGCCAGAGGTCGGACGAGCTGTTGGCCTCAATCTCTCCAACCTTCCTTGGGTTACGACGGCTTTCGCGCTCCCAGCCGCCGGGCTGTCCCTCTTGTTCGGGCGGCTTGGCGATCTCTACGGCCGGCGCCGAATGTTTCTGACCGGCCTCTCACTCCTGGCGGTGGGGTCGCTCCTAGGTGGAACCTCGACTGGGCCAGCTTATGCTGCTCGCCGGCTCGGGCGCTCCAAGGAACGGCTACGGCGATGACAGCGCCGGCGGCTCTGTCGCTGATCATCACAACCTTCGCCGACGAGCAGGCAGCGCGCTCAGGTGCTGGGTTGGAACGGCACGCTGCTTTCGGGCGGCTTCACGGTCGGCGCCCTCGTCGGTGGGACGCTTGTCGGCATGCTGAGCTGGCGTTGGGCCTTCCTCATCAATGTGCCTTTCGCGATCATGATTCTCGCGCTGACACCCTTTGTGGTTCCTGCGGGCCGCTCACCGGAGCGTGTACGGCTGGATGTCCCTGGCGCAGCATCCGTCACGCTCGGACTCTTAGCCCTTGTCTTCGGGATCATCGAGCGGTCTCTGCCTGCGTTGCTTGCTGGCGTGATCCTTCTGGCGCTGTTCTTCTGGATCGAACGGCGCGCGACGCGCACCATTGGTCGCGATTGAGATGCTGGCCCGTCCGTCTGTTCTCTGGGGCAATCTTGCGGTGCTGACCATCTTTTCGATGGAAGCCGGGCTCGTTTTCCTGATGACGCTCTACCTCCAGGATGTGCTGCAGCTGCCGCCGCGACAGCAGGCCTGATCTTCGGCGTTCCCGGCCTCGCCTCGGTGGCCGCCGGCGTCGTCGCCGGCCGAATTATTGCCCGCCGTGGCGCGCGTCCTGTCCTCCTGGCGGCATTGCTGGTGCAGGGCAGTTCACCGCGCCGCTGATCCTGCTCGGCGGTGAGACGACCTGGCTGTGGCTGTTGATCCCGGCGCTCTTCGTTGGCTTCCTGGGTCATATCACCGCCGTTGTCGCCGCGACTGTCATCGCCACCTCGGAGGTCGCGGATGCCGATGCAGGGCTCGCGACCGGCCTCGTAACCACGTGCCAGCGGATTGCGGTCACCTGTCGGCATCCCGCTCCTTGGTGCCGTGATGGCCCTCCGGGCCGACCTGCTGGCCGGCATCCACCTCGCTCTTGCAGCGAATGTACTCTTCACAGCTGACGGCTCGTGGCCCTGATCAGCGTTGGTCTCGGCGGAAAGCGGCCCACGGGCCCTCCCGGCTGCGACTGATGACCGTTCATTAAGGAACACAGGCATGACGATGCGCTCCGGCGGCTAGCCAATCATGAACCGCGTCACCTTGAGACAAAGAGAACAATAGACGTGAACAAATGGAGTACAGCCTAGCCGCATGCCAACCCCCGCTCTTGGCATTTGCTCAATGCTGTAGTCATTGTCGGGACGCCGGTTGCTAGCGTCAAGTCCTCTATCCTCGTTCTAACAAACGCTAGAACAATTGCAGCGAACGCTAGAATAGGGCATCGTGTATGGATGTCCAGCTATGAGCACTTCCGGCCGACGCCCCGCTTCCGGTTCACCTGTCCGCTGTGCGGTTCCACGGCCTACGAACATGTGCTGATTCGACGGACCGGCGGCTCGATCCTGCAGACGACCAGCTTTCAATGCTCCGGGTGCACGGTCCTGTTCCGGGATCCGGAGCGCTTCACGCGGCTGGAGCGGATGGAGGGTGACGAGTACCTGGCCGGGCCGCCGCGGCCGAAAAGCAGGCGCTGAGGCCTCCGCGGCGCGGTGCTATGCTGTCCGCATCTCATCCGAGACACCCATCGATCTCGAAATGATCAAGAAACTATGGCGCTGGCTGCGCGAAACCTTCAGCCTCGGGGCGGACGTCCTGCAGTACACCGGTGCCTTGGGCTGGTCCCTGGCGGGGGCTTATGCACTGCTCTTAGCGATTGCCGGCAGAGCCTACGGTCTTTCGTGGTTTTGGATCCTGCTTGGCCTGCCGTTCTGCACCTTGGCACTGGTGGCCTCCTACGCCTGGTGGCGCCATTTGACACGTCCGCGGCCGGTGGAACTCGATATGCGGTCCTGGGTCGACCATGAGACCTATCCCCTTTGGATCGCCGCGTGCTTATGGGCGGAACAGCCTCTTTCGACCGTCATCACCCCTGAGCACCCAGCGTACCCGTTCATGCATCACGCCCACACCGGCGTGACCGAGGATCATCGCGAGGCAGCGAAAGCCTTCGTCGAGAAGCGCGAGCCGGTATTCAAGGGGCGCTGAGCCGCCCGGTGCTCACAGCTGGTTCACCTCAGCCCCGCCTTTCGCAGCCCCGAGATGTATCGATCGAGGTCGGCGCTGTTCTTGTACGGGAACCTCTCTCGCCATAAGTCCAGCGAAGCCCCCGGGCTGATCCGCAGAATCGCGGCGACTTCAGCGCGTGCCTCCTTGTCCCGGCCCAGCTCCGCGTACACGACGGCGAGCAGCCGGCGCGTCAGCAAGAAGTTCGGATTGCGGTGGAGCGCGTCCTGAAGGGCGGCGATCGCCTCGTCGTAACGCCTGAGCTCATAGTAGCTTTGTGCCAAGCGAGTTCCGGCGCCATGCCAGCCGCCGGTTCGGCGGTTGAGGAGCCCCCCGGATCGAAAAGCGCCGGCGCCCGCTCGAGAGCTACTTCGGAGGCGTCTTGAACGCAGACTGCCGCGCCACGATCTGCCAGCGGCCGTCGCGCTTGACCCACACGTTCAGGAAGCTCAAGTCGACCTGGCGGGGCTCGCCCTTCGTCTCGACGTCTACTCTGGTCGAGCCAGTCACGACTGCGACATCGCCGTAGAGTGTGGTCTTGATGTCGTAGCGTTCGGCTTTCTTGAGCTTCGTGTCCCCTGCGGTGATCTGCTCGATGTAGCCGGGCTTGTTTTGCACCTTGCCGGTCGGCTGGTTGTAGATGAACTCGTCGGCGAGGATCGCGGCGAAGCCGGTCTTGTCCCGCGCGATCATTACCGCGTAGCGCGCCTCTTCCGCGGCATTGACATCTTCCTCGGCGCCGGCGAGCGCGCGCCCATTGAACCACCCGGGCGCGGTCAGGAGCACGGCGGTGCAGACGGCGACGGCGATGTTGGGTTTGCGCATGGTCTCCTCCAGTTTGAGCGATGGTCCTTCAAGCATATCCTACTTCCGGACCGCAGGACTGGGACGGCCTGCAGCGCGGGTTGACCCGAGTTCCTGACACGAGACCCGCAAGCGCTTCGACCGTACACGCCGACGCACTAGGTCCGCAGCGCGTGATCGCACGCCCGAGGTCCGCAGACCAGCCCCGGCCCGCCGGCGATCGAGCTTCGCCCGGCGAGATACCGTGATACACTCACGGTAGTCTCTGCATTTGGACAACCCTATGCCTGTATCCATCCGCCTCGGGGAAGAGCTAGAAGAGCGTCTTGAGAGGGCAAGCAGGAAGCTGCGCGTGGCCAAAACCGAGGTGATCAAACGCAGCCTCGCCGCATTCCTCGACCAGATCGAGCCCGGCAATTCGGCCTACGAGCTGGGCAAAGACCTGTTCGGCGCCGACGATGGCGCGCCGACGACGCTGTCTTCAACCTACAAGCGACGGCTGAAGGCCAAGCTTCGTGCAAAGCATCGTCGTTGATGCGGGGCCGTTGATCGCCCTCTTCCGGAGACGGGACAAGTACCACGCTCGGGTCAAAGACCGCGGTCTCGACCAGTAAAGCCAAGCTTGTCTCCACCCTTCCGGTCATCACTGAGGCCTGTCACTTCTTGAACACTAACGGCAAGCTCGCCTTGCTCACCTGGGTGCGGCGCGGTGCGCTCACCATTCACCCGGTCGCGAGCGAGAATCTCGCCGACATCGAGGTTGTGATCAAGAGGTATGCGGACCGCGACATCGATTTCGCCGATGCCACGCTGATCTGGCTTGCCAGCCTGCTCAACACGGCGGAGATCATGACGATCGACCGTGGGGATTTCGAGGTCTACCGGCTGGCGAACGGGAAGCCGTTCACTCTCTTGCTGGCGTAGCTTCGCTCATGGGCAGCCCAACTGCGCGTGCACCAGCGCCATGGCCTGCTCCGTCTGCTGATGCGCTTCGGAAATCCGTCCCCGAAACAGGGCCGCCGCACGACTCGCCAACCCCGTCTGGCCCGCTGCGGTGAAGGCCATTACCGCGTGCACCAGGTTGAACGCGCGCTGCCCCAGCAGCGGCCTGCGCTTCCAGCACTTCGCAAGCTTGCGCCAGCGGCTGCGCAGATGCATACCGCGAAGCTCGAGCCGCCACAGCAGCGCGGAGGCGTCGACCAGCGCCGCCGTCGAGCTGGTCGGAGCCGGGGCGAGCACCCGATCGTAGATGGCAGGAGCCTTGTCCCGGGCGTCGAGGTCGACGTGGAAAAGGGCCAGGCGCCAGGCATTGTGAACCGCGAAACCCGCATTGCTCGCCCACGCGGTGCGCGTGGATTCGAGCCACTCGATTCCTTCTCGCGCGCGCCCTTGCATCTCCATCACGTGAGCGATAGCGTGGATCGCGGTGGCGTTGTCGGGCTCGAGCTCGAGCGAGCGCCTGACCGAGGCATCCAGCGAGAAGCCCCCGCCATGATCCCAGCGGGCCATGTCGCGCGCATCAGCTTGGTCGAGCATGCCGGCGCGTGCGAACCAGCGCAGCACCCGAGCGCGCAGCTGCTGCTGCACGGCGGTGAGGTCTTCGGGTGTCAGCGCGCCGGTCTCGGCGAATTGGCCTGCCCGTCCGCGCCGGTGAAGAACACCCCCTCGATCACACAGCAGTGAAAGTGCACATGGCTTTGCCAATCTCTTGACCTTTGTCGCGAGGCTGTACATATGGACAGTAGTCTATCCGGCTGCTACGTACCGGATGCAACTGTCGCATGGACTTCGCGGTCGAGACTCCGACGCGCTGCAGTGTCTACCGCCGGCGCCGCCCCGAGCGCACAGCACTGTACCGCGCAGTGCAGGGCCATCTGGAGACCTACCTGGCGCTCGCCCGCGACGGGCACACCGACGGGGACAGCGTGCCGCAGTACGTGGAGGGGGAGTTCCGCCGCTATCTGGAGTGCGGCATCCTCGCCCAGGGCTTCGCCCGCGCTCGGGTAGCGGGGAGTGCGGACGCGATTTCCTGATTGCCTTTTCCTGTAAAGGCCGTGGGGTGTGCCCCTCGTGCAACGCCCGGCGCATGGCTGAGGTGGCGGCGCACCTGGTGGACCAGGTCTTCCCGCCCCTGCCGGTGCGCCAGTGGGTGTTGTCGGTCCCCAAACGCCTGCGCTACTTCCTGCAACGCGATCCCGAGGCGCTCAGTGCCGTGCTGCACATCCTGTTGCGGGTGATCGAGGCGCGGCTGCGCCAATGCAGCGGCTGCACGCGCGGGCGGCTGGGCGCGGTGAGCTTTGTGCAGCGCTTCGGGGCCGCATTGAATGCCCATGTGCACTTCCACTGCTGCGTGATCGACGGGGTGTTTGCGATGGGCGAGGACGGGCAGATCCACTTCGCCGAGGCAGCCGCGCCGACCCCGGAAGACCTCGCCGCGGTGCAGCAGCAGGTGCGCGCTCGGGTGTTGCGCTGGTTCGCCCGCGCCGGCCATCTCGACCACGCCGATGCGCGCGACATGGCGCGCTGGCACCACGGCGGAGGCTTCTCGTTGGATGCCTCGGTTAGGATCGAAGGCCAAGACCACGCCGGCCTGGAGCGGCTGCTGCGCTATTGTGCTCGGCCGCCCTTGGCCCTGGAGCGGCTCGAGCAGCGCGCCCACGACCAGCTTGTCTATCGCTTCCCCAGGCCCCAGCCCGATGGCACCACGCAACTGCGCCTCACGCCCCTGGAACTGATCGAGCGTCTGGCCGCGCTGATCCCGCCCCCACGCCAGCACCGCCACCGCTATCATGGAGTGCTGGCGCCGAACGCGCCACAGCGCGTGCAGGTCATCGCACTGGCTCGGCAGCCGCCACCGCCCATGCCCAACGCTGCCCATCCGTCACACACCCCCGCGCGCTCGCCCGCGCGCATCCTCTGGGCGGTGCTGCTCGCCCGCATCTACGAGACTTTTCCGCTGCTGTGCCCCGACTGCGGCGGCCCAGTGCGCATCATCGCCTTGCTCACCGATGCAGCCTCAGTCAACGCGCTGCTGACTCATTTGGGTGAGCCCAGCACCCCACCCGAAGTGGCCCGCGCACGTGGTCCCCCGCTCTGGGACCAAGTGGCCGAGCCCGTGGCCCGCTGGGAGGACGCCCCAGCACTCGTACCCGAGTACGTGTTCGACCAGCGCCTGAGCTGGTAGCCCAGCGCACCGTCCCCGCTGTGCTTGCCGAGCCCCTCCCGCAGGCTCGCCGGCCGCGCTTTACCTCGCTCACCCAAAACCCCCATCCCGGTCCTGCCTCTCAGCGCGCTCCACCACAGGTTGGTTGCCCCGCAGCACGTTTCCCGACTTCCCGACCGCTTCTCCAGCTCCCGCAGCCCAACCGCACGCCCCGCCATGAGCCCGCCGAAGCCGTGTGATACGGTTGAATCTCCTATCCGTAGGTCGCCCATCATCAGGTCGGGCGTCGCCTGGACGTAGGTGGCCGCAATGCCGATGGCGGCTTCGCAGGACTCGACCAGCTGCCGCGCCGGTGGCTGGATGGCGAAGCCGAAAACGTAAGGTGAGTGTAGAAAGCCTGCTCGGCATGCCGGTAGTCGTTGGCGTGCGCGGGCACGGCGGGTTTGTTCTGTCTCGGCGGCATCTCGGTCCGGGGTGGCCGGCGCGCTTGGGCCCTCGGATCAAGCTGGGATTCTATCCCGGTTCAAAGGTCGACCGATCCTAATTCGTCACCGACTCCGGCGAAGCCGAAGGGCATCTTTGGGATAATGTGCCGTTCCGACCGTCCCTCACTCCACGCCCCGTCGACCCCGATGCGAACCGAACCCTCCACCCGCCTCACTCTGCAAGACAGACTCTCGCGGCTCACGCCCGTCCAAGCGCAGAAGCTGCTCGGGCCGGACGGCGCGGCGCTGCTTGCCAAAGGCGGCGCGATCGACATCGACATCGCCACCCAGGTCTACCTGACCGCCGACGCTCTGCGGGTTACCTTTGCGGATGCCGACACGCCCGCCGCCGCGGTCAGCGTCACGCTCGACGATGGCCATCGCGACCGCCTGCGTATTACGTATACCCAGGCGGGCGCGAAGGGTCAGCTGTACCGGGCGGCCACACTGTCCCTGATTCTGGAAGAGAAGACCGCGCTCGGACTGGCGGCGGGGCCATCGGCCGATACGCCGTGGGAACTGATGCCGGAGAGCGAGCTGGAAGCGCGCGCGCTTGCCGAGCGGGAGCAGCGCGCGGCCGCAGAGCGGATGACGGTGAAGTCGGCAGCGCCCGCCACACCCTGGGCCGACTACACCGTGGCGAGCGCCGCGTCGGGCAAGACGTATCGGGTGGCGCTGCGTGGCATGGCGCGCGGGCAGAGCTACTGCTCGTGCCCGGACTTTCGCAAGAACCTTCTGGGCACTTGCAAGCACGTCCTGAAGGTGCTGGCGTGGGCGAGGAAGCGATTCAAACCCGCCAAGCTGGCGGCCGGATGGACGCCGGACCGCTTCGCCGTGTTCGCCCGCTATGACGGTGAGCTGCGCCTGGGCCTGGAAGCGCCGGCGCGGTTGTCGGCCGGCGCGAAGCCGATCGCCAGCGCGTGGCGGAATCGCTTCGCGGCGGAGGGCGCCGATCTGGCAAAGCTGGTCGAAGCGGTGCGCGAGCTCACACGCCGCGGCGAGGACGTCCTCATCTATCCCGATGCCGAGGAGATCCTCGCTCAGGCCCTGCACAGGCACCGCCTGAGCGAGCTGGTGGCACAGATCCGCACGGACCCGGGCGCGCACCCGCTGCGCCGCGAGCTGTTGTCGACCGAGCTGCTGCCGTATCAGCTCGACGGCATCGCCTTCGCCGCGGGCAGGGGACGCGCCGTGCTGGCCGACGAGATGGGGCTGGGCAAGACCATTCAGGGTGTTGGGGTGGCCGAGCTTCTCGCACGCCACGCCGGTGTCGAGCGTGTGCTGGTAGTGTGCCCCGCCTCGCTCAAGGCGCAGTGGCGCGCCGAGATCGGCCGCTTCTGCACGCGCAGCGTGCAGCTGGTGAGCGGCAAGGCGGCCGAGCGCGCGCACACGTATTCCGGCGGCGCGTTCTTCACACTCTGCAACTACGAGCAGGTGCTGCGCGACTTTCTCGACATCGAGCGCGCGCGCTGGGATCTGATCATTCTCGACGAAGCGCAGCGCATCAAGAACTGGGAGGCGAAGACCAGCCGCATCATCAAGTCGCTGCGCTCGCCGTTCGCCCTGGTGCTCACCGGCACGCCGCTCGAGAACCGCCTCGACGATCTGTACTCCATAGTCGAGTTCATCGACGAGCGCCGGCTCGGACCCGCGTACCGCTTCATCCACCGGCACCGGGTGGCGAGCGATACTGGCAAAATATTGGGCTACAAGAACCTCGACGCATTGCGCCGCTATCTGGAGCCGGTGCTGCTGCGCCGCACGCGCGTCAGCGTCGCGCTCGACTTGCCGCCGCGCACCACCGACGTTGTCCGGATCACGCCCACCGACGAGCAGCTCGACCTGCACGGCGCCCAGATGCAGGTGGTGCAGACCATCACGCGCAAGCGCTTCCTCACGGAAATGGATCTGCTGCGGCTGCAGAAGGCCCTGCTGCTCGCCCGGATGTCTGCCAACAGCACCTTCCTGGTGGACAAGCAGGCGCCCGGCTTCTCCAGTAAGCTCGAGCGCGCAGCCGATCTGATCGAGGCCCTGTGCGCGGAGCCGGCACGCAAACTCATCGTGTTCAGCGAATGGACCACCATGCTCGATCTGATCGAGCCGGTGCTCGAGCGGCTGCGCGCCGGTTTCGTGCGGCTGGACGGCGCCGTGCCGCAGAAGCAGCGGCAGCAGCTCGTGTCCCGGTTCCAGACCGAGCCGGCGTGCCGGGCCTTCCTCACCACCAACGCCGGCGCGACGGGGCTCAATCTGCAAGCCGCCGATACCGTCATCAATCTCGACCTGCCATGGAACCCGGCGCTGCTGGAGCAGCGCATTGCCCGCGCGCATCGCATGGGGCAGAAGCGGCCGGTGCAGGTGTACCTGTTGATCACCGAGGGCACCATCGAGGAGAACCTGCTTGCCACCCTGTCGGCCAAGCACGAGCTGGCGGCGGCGGTGCTCGATCCCGACTCCGACCTGCGCGAAGTGCAACTGGTGAGCGGTATCGAAGAGCTGAAGCGGCGCCTCGAGCTGCTGCTCGGGGCCAAGCCGGCCGCGCCGCCGGATGTCTCCATGCGCGAGCGGGCCGAGGCTGCACTGCTCGAGCGCCGGGAGCGTGTTGCCGAGGCGGGCGGACAACTGCTCGCGGCGGCATTCTCGTTCCTCGGCGAGATGTTTCCGGCCGCGGCCGCGCCGGCGCCGGAAGCCGTCGCGGCGGTCAAAGCGGGGCTCCGCGAATGTCTGGAAACCGGGGAGGACGGCAAAGTGCGCCTGGCCGTGACGCTGCCCGACGCACAGGCGCTGGACGGGCTGGCCGCCGCGCTCGCGCGGCTGGCTTCGGCAGTGCAGGGCGCGGCTGCGCCGTGATCCAGGGTGGTGTGAGGGTGCGGTCGACGTGCTCATGGTCCCGGCGATCCGCGGCGGCGCTCGCGACCGGCCCGGCCCGCGCGCGGCGGCACCGAAGTAGAGTGGCGTGCCAAGAGGAGCATCGGGTTCCAGCATCGCCTCGGCGGCTTGGTCCCCTTGGCCTGGGCCCAGTACCGATTGGCGGCCACAATGTGCAGATCCGATGGCGGCACCCGTGCCGGAGGAGCTTCGTGCCTGGCGCAAGCAACTGCGAGTTGGGCTCGTCGCGCAGCCCGCTCACTTCCTGCGCGCCCGCACGCCATCGGGATTGCACGTCGGCTCGATCCGTCCGCAGCCCTGGGGCGTGCCGGTGGATTTCGTGGTCACCGAGCGCGGGGTCTGGGAGCGCCGAGAGGGGCAGCTCCGGTGCGCGCGAATTGGTCGGCCAGCAGCAGCGTGAGCCGCGCCGTCCAGCCGTCGGATCGCTCGTGCATGGCTGCGAACGCGCTTAGCCCGCGTCAAACAGAGCTCGCCTCCGGGAAGGCGCAACCGAGCTCTTGCGCGGCGGCACGCAGCCTTCTATCGCGCGTCCAGAGTTTTGTCTCTCCGATCGCTACGGAGGCGAGCAGGTGAACATCGACGTATCCGAGACCCTTGCCATAGAGCTTGTGACGCTCGACATAGCCGAGCGCTTCATCGGGTTCGGCAACCATTGCGGCAGGAAGTTGCTGGAGCAACTCCAGAACCAATGCGCGATCGGCCAAGCTACCGCAGGCAATCTCACCCACGACAAACGGATGCATGACCACATCGCTACGTTCGAGCAGATCGGCAAGCAGAACATCGCCCCTGCGAAGATGGTCGACCCACACCGATGTATCGACGAGGATCAGCTTCCAGTCCTTTGGCGCCGCCGCCGTGCGACGCGTAGCTCTGGTTGGCTGCCGCCCAGCCTCGCCAGGCGTTTGGCGCTCTCCCGCTCGATCAGCGCCTTGAGGCTTTCATGCAACAAAGTCGAACGGTCAACAGGTCCCGTGAGCTTTATCGCCTTGGCCAACAAGCCTTCATCGAGATTTACGGTGGTTCGCATCGAAGTCTCCATTCATCTGCACCAATTCTAGCATCATCTGATGCGAGAGTCGATTCGACGGAGCCTCTCGCAGTCGAGTCGTTTCTCAACTTACCGGTCTCGGTGCCTGGGACGCTCGCGCGACGATGGGGTTTGTCCACAAACGCCTCTTCCTCGGCCGATTCGTTTTCCGAGTAGCGACATCCAGAAGATGCGCCGAAGCAAAAATAGCTGCGCTCGTCCACCGCGCGGCTCGGCCGGCCGCGCAATCAGCAGGAGACCGCTCATGCCAGGCCCCTTGCACGGCTACCGCATCATCGACCTCACCAGCATGCTGTCCGGCCCATGGGCGACGATGCTCCTGGGCGACCAGGGCGCCGATGTGCTGCGCGCGATTCCGGCCGCACGATGTCGGCTAGCGCGATTGCGCCGAGGGGCTGGCTGTTGCGGAGGAGAAAGACCACGCGTCTTGCTCTGGGAAGTCAGCTTGCTCAGAGCCGGGTTGTCGATGCGCACGCCGTTCTGGGCAAGATAGCCTGGGCCGACCACAGCGATCTCATCCTCGCCGATCCGAGCCAGCGCGCCCTGGCCCGTAACGTTGCGGAACTCGGTCAGCCGCTCGATCGGCAGTGAAAGCTCCTTGGCTCGTTGCACGATGCCCCGCGCGATCGGGTGCTCGGATTGAGATTCGAGCCCAGCCGCAAGCCGCAAGACTTCGCGATCGTCTGCGTCGGCCAGCGGCACCACGTCGGTGACGCCGAAGCGGCCCTCCGTCAGGGTGCCGGTCTTGTCGAACACCACGGCACCCAGCTCACGCCCGCGCTCGAAGGCGGCACGGTCGCGGATGAGGAGGCCGCTTCTAGCTGCCAGCGCGGTGCTCACCGCCACCACCAGCGGCACCGCGAGCCCCAGCGCATGCGGACAGGCGATCACCATCACCGTCTGGCTGAGATCAGCTTGGTCAGCGTACCCGCGCAATACGGCACCCAGGCGCACGTCAAGCTGTGCGACGCGTCATCGCTACGCGCCCTCGAGCAAGCGCTACACGAAGAGCACGGTCTCACGCGCTCCCGCGCCAAGGCAGCGGCACGCGCCCTATGGGCCGCGATCAGCGGTGAGACCGACGAGGTGCCCCTACCGCAACCACAGGACATTGCCGCGCTGGCCGACCGGGTCCGGCGCCTCAATTCGCTACTGACCAAAGGAGTCCGAGTATGAACATGGCAGACCTTCAGCAGCTGCTCGACGGCCACGCCGACGCGCTATCGACCTTCATCCAGAAACAGACCGGCGCGCTGGGGCGCCTGGACGAGGCGCAGGTGAACTTCACCCAGCGCCTGCTCGCACTCGAGCAAGCCCTGGCAGCTGGCGGCGCCCGCCTGGGCGCGGGCGCGCCGAGCGAGCCCGATACGCCCGGCGGGCGGTTGGTCAAGGCGCTGGACCGCCAGCTCTTCGACCGCAGCGGGCGCATCCGCGTGGAGGTCGCCCGCCTGATCGAGAAGGCCGTGATCGACACCACCGTGGTGGGCACCACCACCACGCTGCCGCCCGTCGCGCTCCCGCCCGGCATGCCCACGCGGCTTCGCGACTTCCTCTCCCAGCGCTCGATCTCCACCACCAACGTGGAGTTCGCGCGCGAGACGGCGTTCGTCAACAATGCGGCGGTGGTCGCGGAAAAAGCTCAAAAGCCGGAATCGAGCAAAAATTTCGAGCTCACCTCCGTGGCCGTCACGACAATTGCGCACTGGATCATGGCTTCGCGGCAAGCCTGGGACGACAACCGGGCGCTGCAGACGCTGGTCAACACGCAGATGGTTCGCGGCCTGCTGCTCAAGGAGGAGGACTATCTGCTGAACGCCGCCACCGTGGGCCTCATGGCGAACGCCTTCGACATGGGCGCGGCCGGCGCGGGCGTGACCAAGCCGGACACGCTCGCTGCAGCCATCGCGAAGGTGGCGAGCGCGGGCCTGCGGCCCAACGCAGTGGTGCTCAACAGCGCCGACTGGTTGAGCGTCGCCACGCAGAAGACGACCACAGGCGAGTACCTCTTCGGAACCGGCCAGAGCACGGTCACGCCCAATAGCTACCGCAGCGAGGCCAGCCGCCTCGCGACCGTGCTGGAGCAGAGCTGGGATGGAGAGTGGTACCGGCGTGGCTACTACGACGACGGCACGCCGTTGGGCTCCGCACAGAGCGACGAGTGCAAGATCGACTCGATCGCACAGTCTTGGGCGGTCCTCTCGGGGGCGGTTCCGGTACGCTTCGCGGACCGCGCGATGGACGCCGTGCGCACCCACCTGGTGCGGCGCGGGCCTCAGGTCCTGCTGCTGCTCACCCCGCCTTTCGACCACTCGGCGCAGGACCCCGGATACATCAAAGGCTATCCGCCCGGGGTGCGGGAGAACGGCGGCCAATACACGCACGCCGCGGTCTGGATCGTGATGGCCATGGCCCGGCGCGGCAGCGGGGATGAGGCGGTCGAGCTGTTCCACATGCTCAACCCGGTCAACCACACGCGGACGGCGGCCGAGGTCGAGCGCTACAAGACCGAGCCCTACGTCATCGCCGGAGACGTCTGCGCGCACCCCGCGCATGCCGGGCGCGGGGGCTGGAGCTGGTACACCGGCGCCGCGGGCTGGATGTACCGCGCGGGTCTCGAGAGCATCCTCGGGCTCAGGCGCCGCGGCTCGAGCTTCGAGATCGACCCCTGCATTCCCTCGTCGTGGCCCGAGTACGCGATCGTCTGGCGCTTCGGCCGCTCGCGCTACGAGATCGCGGTGGCGAACCCGCAGCGCCGCTGTCGGGGCGATCGCGCAGACGGAACTGGACGGCGCGTCGGTCGACCCGCGCGCCATTCCGCTCGTCGATGACGGCGGCACGCACCGCCTGAGGGTGGTGTTGGGAGATGAGGAGCAGATCGTGGGGCACCGTGCCAAGCCGGGCACGATCGCGCCCGCTTAGCCGAACTTAGCGGATTTGTCGAGCACCTCCTGTGGGGCGCGGCGCATGGCGCAGAGCGCGGCCCACCTGGTCGACTGCGTGATCCCGCGGGTGCCGGTGCGCCAATGGGTGCTCTCGTTTCCGATCCGGCTGCGCATCCTGTTCGCCGCCCATCCCGATCTGCTCTCACCGCTGTTGCAGTGCATTCACCGCGTCATTGCCACAGTTCTGATCAAACAATCGGGACTCAAACGCCACCAGGCTCACAGCGGTGCGGTCACGCTCATCCAGCGCTTCGGCTCGGCGGCCAATCTCAACATCCATCTGCATTGGCAGGTAGCCGATGGCGTGTATCGCAGCAGCACGGGCGCGCCGGTCTTCCATGAAGCGCGCGCTCCCAGCGTGGCAGAGCTCGAGGCGCTGCTCAAGCCGGATCATCCAGCGCATCCTGAGGTTACTGACGCGCACCGGCTACCTCATCGAAGAGCAGGGCATGAGCTACCTGGCCGAAGCCGATCCGGATAGCGTGCTGGCGCCCCTGCAAGTGGCGTCCTGCACCTATCGCATTGGGCTGGGGCCACACGCAGGGCAAAAAGTACTGAGCCTGCAAACTGTCCCCAGCCGGGCGGCCGATTCCACGCAGCCGGGCTGCGTCAACGTGCACGGCTTCAGCCTACACGCCGCAGTGCGTTGTGGCGCCGATGAAGCGCAAGGAGCTCGAACGCCTGTGCCGCACTATCACCCGCCCGGCCATTGCCAACGAACGGCTCCAACGCAATCGCGCAGGCCAAGTCGTGCTGCAGCTCAAGAGCCCCTACCGCGACGGCACCACCCATATCGTGATGTCGCCGTTGGAGTTCATGCAGCGCTTGAGCGGCACTGGTCCCGCCTCCCGCGGCTGCATCTGATTCGCTTCCATGGCGTGCTCGCACCCCACGGCTGCGTTGCGTGCTGCGATCGTTCCCAGTTAAGCCGCAGCAGGCAACCGTATGGTGGCGGCCACGGGCGAAGCGGTCACCCTGTTCGAGCCCGGCGACGGGTCTACTTCGCCGGAAGCATCCTGCGCCCCGGCAGCAACGCCGAGCTCACCCTGGTGGACGAGCGGATCGTGGGGCACAAGCCCAAGCGCCTGCCCTTCGCCGAGGCGGCGGCGTTGCCGCTGACCGCGATTACCGCGTGGGAAGCGCTGTTCGACCGCTTAGGCATCCAGATCGGCAAGGCGGCGACCGAGGATGCCATCCGGATCGTCGGTGCAGCCGGGGGTGTGGGGTCGATTGCCGTGCAGCTCGCACGGCGAATGACGGGGCTCACCGTCATCGACGCAGCCAACCTGCGCAAGGCGCATGCAATCATCGAGAGCGGGCGCTCGATCGGCAAGATCGTGCTGACCGGGTTCGATCCTGGATTCCGGATTGCTGCGCGTCCGGAATGACGGGGGCGATGCACGGTCGCCCGTGCGCAACCGCGGTATGATGGGTGGTCTGGCGCCCCGCCGCGCCAACCCCGACCCGAACGGCTCCACCAATGTGGATCGTCAGCTACGCTTTGCGCCGCAAGTACACCATCGGTGTGCTGGCGATACTCATCTTCCTGCTGGGCATTTTCTCGTCCCGGCGCATGCCCACCGACATCCTGCCGGTGGTGGACATTCCCGCCATCAATCTGATCTGGACCTATGCCGGGCTGAACGCCGCCGAGATGGCGGCGCGCATCACTTCGTTCAGCGAGCTGGCCACGATGAACAACGTGGACAACATCCGCAGCATCGAGTCGCAGACGGTGAACGGCATCGCGCTGATCCGGATCGAGTTCCAGCCCGACGTGGAGATCGACCTGGCCTTGTCGCAGGTGGCTTCGATCTCGCAGACGATCCTGCGGCGCATGCCCGCCGGCATGCAGCCGCCCATCGTGATCCGCTACTCGATGTCCAGCGTGCCCATCCTGCAATTGGCGCTGTCCTCCACCACGCTGAGCGAGGCGCAACTCTACGACTACGCCCGGCTGCAGCTGCGCGCGGCCATCCAGACCATCCCGGGCATCCGCATGACCTTGCCCTACGGCGGCCAGATTCGCCAGATCATGGTCGACCTCGATCCGCAGCGCCTGCAGAGCTACGGCCTGACGGCGTCGGACGTGAGCCGGGCCGTCGTCGCGCAGAACCTCACCCTGCCGTCGGGGAGCGTCAAGGAGGGCACGCGCGAGCCGTTCGTGACCTTGAATCTGAGCCCCGCGACCGCGGCGGCGTTCCACGATCTGCCGATTCGTGCCGTCGACGGCCGCGTCATCTTCCTGCGCGACGTCGCCAACGTGCGCGACGGCGGCGCCGTGCAAACCAACATCGCCCGCATGGACGGGCAGAACGGCGTCTTCGTCTCCCTCATCAAGCTGGGCGACGCCTCCACGGTGCGCATCGTGGACCAGGTGCTGGAGCGCCTGCCGAACATCCGCGCTGCGGCGCCCGAAGGCGTGCGCATCGAACCGATCTTCGACCAATCGGTGTTCGTGCGCACTGCCATCGATGCAGTGCTGCACGAAGGCGTGCTGGTCGCCATGCTGGTGGCGGTCGTAGTTCTGCTGTTTCTGGGCAGCGTGCGCAGCACCTTCATCGTGCTCACCTCCATTCCCCTGTCGCTGCTGGCATCGCTGGCGGCGCTCTACACCTTCGGCTACAAGATCAACCTGATGACCCTGGGCGGGCTCGCCCTGGCGATCGGCATCCTGGTCGACAACGCCATGGTGGAGATCGAGAACATCAACCGCAACGTGGCGCTCGGCAAGCCGCTGATGCAGGCGATCCTGGACAGCGCCAAGCAGGTGGTGTTTCCCGAGTTCGTGTCCACGCTCTCGATCTGCATCGTGTTCGTGCCGGTGTTCATGCTGACCGGCGTGCCGGCCTTCGTGTTCGCCCCGCTTGCCCTGGCCGTGGTGTTCGCGATGCTGGCGTCGTTTCTGCTGTCGCGCACCCTGGTGCCGGTGATGGCGCATCTGCTACTGCCCGAGGAGATCGCCAAGCGCGCCGCCGGCAGGCTGTCGGCGGCGGACCGCCTGCACCACCCGGTCGAGCGCTTTCTGGACGCGTGGCGGGATTTTCATATGAGGCTCCTGGCAGGGTTCATCCGCACGCGCGTGCTGATCGTCGCCGCCGTCGTGCTGCTCGCCGCGCTGGCCGGTTTCATTACGGCGAACCTGGGCCGGGAGTTCTTTCCCGACGTCGACGCCGGCCTGATGCGCCTGCACGTCCGCGCCCCTGCCGGCACGCGCGTGGAGGAGACGGCGCGGCTGTTCGCCGAGATCCAGCGCGAGATCCGCCAGCTCATCCCGCCCGCTGAGGTGAGCGCGATCGTGGAGAACATCGGCCTGTCGGAACCGGTCAACATGGCCTGGGTCGACAGCATCACGATCGGTCCGGCGGACGGCGAGGTGTTGATCCAGCTCGCCAAAGAGCATCAACCGACTGCGCAGTATATGCGCCAGATCCGGTCGATGCTCGCAGCGAAGTTCCCGCAGGTGACGGCGTTTTTCAGGCCGGCGGACATCGTGGGGCAGACCCTCAATGGGAGCGCCGCCGCGGCGCTCGACGTGCGCTTCGCGGGCCGCGACCTCGCCGGCAACCTGGAAGCGGCGCGCACCCTGATGCAGCGCTTGCAGAGCGTGCCGGGGGCAGTCGACGTTACCCAGCGCCAGGTCACCAATTGGCCCGAGTACTTCGTCGAGGTGGATCGGTCGCGTGCCGTACAGCTCGGGCTGTCGCAGCAGGAGATCGCGAACGCCGTGCTGGTGGCGCTCAGCTCGAGTGCGGTGCTGCAGACCAGCTACTGGAGCGACGGCGCCATCTCCTACACCGTCGCAGTGCAGGCCCCGCCCAGCGCCTTGCGCTCCATCGAGGACGTGCTGAACACAGCCCTGCGTACCGGCGCCGGCGGCGAGCGCATCCTGCTGCGCAACGTGGCCATCGTGCGCGAACGGCCTTCGCCGGCCAACGTCAGCCGTCATACGCTGGCACCCATGGTGAACGTGCTGGTGAACGTGCAGGGGCGCGATCTGGGCTCGGTCTACGACGAAGTGCAGGCGATCCTGTCGGAGATAGCGCCCAAGCTCAAGCCGGGCAACACGGTGTCCATCGCCGGCCAGGCCGAGGCGATGCAGAGCGCCTACGGCGAGCTCGCCGGCGGGATGCTGTTCGCGGTGATCCTGGTGTATCTCATCATGGTGGTGAACTTCCAGTCGTGGATCATGCCCGCCGCGGCGCTCAGCGCGTTGCCCATGGCGATCTCCGGCGCCGTGCTGGCGCTGCTCGCCACGCTCACGCCGATCAGCGTGCCGGCGCTGATGGGCGTGATCATGGTCATCGGCGTGTCCACCGCGAACAGCGTGCTGGTGGTCAGCTTCGCGCGCGATCGCCTGCTCGAAGGCGCCGATGCGGTGACCGCGGCGCTGGATGCGGTGCGTACCCGCTTCCGCCCGGTGCTGATGACCGCGAGCGCGATGATCATCGGCATGCTGCCGATGGCGCTGGCGCTGGCCGAGGGCGGCGAGCAGAATGCGCCGTTGGCGCGTGCGGTGATCGGAGGATTGCTGGTCGGTACCACGGGATCGCTCTTCGTGGTGCCGGTGGTGTTTACGTTGCTGGTGGGCAGGAAGTGGAGGGGCCAGGAGCCGGCGGCGGGGGTTGCGCCGGCCAGGGCCTAGCAGCAGTTGCGCAGACGGAACGCCAGCGCAGGGCGCTCCGCCACGGGAGGTATGCAGATCGAGATAAGCATTCGAACCAAGCGCATTGCATTCGTGGCCGGTCTGATCGCCGTGATCGCGATCGCCGCCACGGCGATCGCGGTGCAGCAATCGTCCCACAGGACGAAGGCCGAGCCCTCGGCGGCGGGAGCGCGGGCGACGGCGGGCCAGGGGGCAGTGCGCGTGGTCACGCCCACCAAAGATCCGGCCGCACCTGACCTGGAGCTGCCGGCGATCGCGGAGCCCTACGCGGAAACGCGCCTCTACGCGCGTATCAACGGCTTCGTCTCGCAGCAGCGCGCTGAGCTCGGCGACCATGTCGCAGCGGGTCAGACGCTGGCTACGATTGACGCGCCCGAGGTTGAGCATGCCTACGAGCGCGCCAAGGCGGCGCAGCAGCAGGCGGAAGCGCGGGTGGAGCTGTCGCGCAGCAACCTCGGCCGCACCACGCAACTGGTGGAGCAGGGCTTCCTGAGCCGCGCTTCACTGGACGAGCGCAACGCCGATCTGCGCGTCGCGGTTGCCGACCGCGATGCCGCCGCGGCCGAAGTCAAGCGGCTGGGAGAATTGTTCAACTACCGTACGGTCCGCGCGCCGTTCGCGGGCGTGATCACCGAGCGCAGGGTCGAACGCGGCGACCTGGTGGCGGCCGATCAGCCGCAGGCGGATGCCTATCTGTATCGGATCGCCAGGGTCGATCGCTTGCGTGTTGCCATAGACGTGCCGCAGAGCGCGGCGGCGGCGATTGCAGTCGGCATGCCGGTGAAGGTAACCTTCCCCGAGTTTCCGGGCCAGCAGTTCGAGGGCGAGATCGCGCGCACCGCGACGGCCATCGATCCGAGGTCGGGCACCATGCGGGTGGAGATCTCGCTTCCCAATCCCGGCGCCAAGATCCCCGCAGGCATGGCGGGGCAGGTCGTGCTGGGCTCGCAGGCCTCGGCGTCGCGCTATCTCCTGCCGGTCAACGCGCTGCTCACCGGCCAGGAGGGCACGCGGGTTGCATTAGTGCAGGACGGGGCGGTACGCTTCGTGCCCGTCCAGGCGGGCCGCAATCTGGGCCAGACTATCGAGATTCTGGCCGGCGTCGACGAAAGCTCGCGCGTCATTCTGAGCCCGAACGCGCTGCTGCGCGAAGGCGACCTGGTGACTGTGGCGGAGGTGCCGAAGGGCGCGGCGAAATAGGAGGCTCTTCCCGCTTCGTAGGGCGCAATAAGCGCAGCGCACGCGCCGCATGGTGAAACCAGCCGACGCAATGCGCTGCGCTATTGCGCCCTACGCGGCTGCGCCAATCTCTCCCTCCCTCTTTTAGGGGGAGGGCTGGGGTGGGGTGTGCGGCGCATGGAATTCCGCGCAATCGAGCCCCAGCTACGACGGAGGCACGCAAGGAAACGGCCCGCAGCATCGCTGCCTGCGCAACTCGTCGAGCCAGGCGGTGCGTAAACCTCCGCCCCGAGCCGCTAGCTCGGGTGCTGATCCCATCGCGCGTCACAAACACGGGCCGGACTTCGTCTTATCGGTAGAGGTCTGGCGAGATCTGTCAGGCCTCCAACAGAGATTTGCTATGAGTCAAGAAAAGAGGAGACAAACATGAGCTTAGCCACTGCCTCACGCCCCGTGAAGACGGGGACCGACGAGTTGGTTCCGTCGCGCTACGCGCTGCGGGTCGGCGAGATTGACGTGCTGGTGATCAGCGATGGGGTGCTACCGCTGCCAGCCGCGACGTTGGCCACCAATGCCGACCCGGCCGAGCTGGCGGCCTGGCTGGACCACATGCGCCAGCCGCCGGACGTGTTCAAGTGGCCGCTGAACGTGGTCGTGGTGCGTAGCGGCGGCCGGACCGTACTCATCGACGCTGGGATAGGGGCGGAGATGCCGGCGGACTTCCCGCAGGCCGCGGGGCTACTGGCCGGGCGCCTCACGGCCGCCGGCATCGATCCCGCATCCGTTACTGACGTGGTGCTCACCCACATGCACGTGGACCACGTTGGCGGGCTGCTCGGCGACGGGCTGAGGGGCCAGCTGCGTCCGGACGTGCCGATCCACCTGGCGGCCGCCGAGGTCGAGTTCTGGGCGTCGCCCGATTTCTCCCGCAACACTTTTGCGGGGATGCCGCACGTGCTTCGGTCGGCCGCCCGGCGGTTCGCGGACAAGTACCGCAGCCAGCTGCGGACGTTCGAGTCGGAGTACGAGGTGGCGCCGGGGGTAGTCGTCCATCGCACCGGCGGCCACACCCCCGGGCACAGCGTGGTCCGCCTCGCGTCCGGCGGCGACCGGCTGACGTTCCTCGGCGATGCCGTGTTCCAGGACCATTTCGACCGCCCCGACTGGTACAACGCTTTCGACCACGATCCCGAGGAGGCGGTCCGCGTCCGGGTCCGTCTCTTAACGGAGCTGGCGGCGACCCGCGAGCCGCTGGTGGCCGCTCACGTATCGTTCCCGTACGCCCGGGTGGCGCTCGCCGGCGACGTCTTTCGTTGGGTACCGGCCATCTGGGAGTACTGATCGCTCGTTGGGTTAGGGCCGAACTAAGCGCCGCACCTGACCGGGGTCGAAACGCCGGTCCCGGCAGGCGAGCTGTGTCGTTCGGCCCCCCGCATCCGCTGGCGAAGTTCGTCGTGTTCCTCGTCAAGGACAAGGGCGCTCCGATCCTCGAAATGTCGTAAACCAACGCATGCGCGCGACCTGTGCAAATTTCACTACTTTTTTTCAAGGAGCAACCCGTGACCCAACGCGCCAACTACATTAAACAATCGCCCGAACTGTTCAAAAAGTTCGTCGAATTCAACACTGCGGTAAAGGAAGGCACCATAGAAGAGACGATTGGCGTGTCGGACTTCCTCAAGCGGCATGCACGCGCCATGCGCGTCCTTGTCATCGCCAGTGCCTGCTGCCTGGGAGCTGTCGTGAATGCGTCTGCGGCGGACATCAAATCGATATCTCGCCTTGCCGCCGGACCCGAGAATATTCTGTTCGTCGCTGACTGGAAAACCGCCCGCGTTCACGCGATCGCCCTTCCAGGGACGGCGCAAAAATCGGCGGGCACGGCCTTCAACGTCCTCGACCTCGAGATGCTTCTCTCGAAGCAAGTCGGTGGCGCCAAGCTAACCGTCGAAGACATGGTCGTCCGTCCAGGAACGGCGGAGGTCTATGTTGCGGTCAGCTACGGCGCCGCGAAAACGCCAGCGCTTATGGTGGTGACCAGTGATCACAGGGCTCGCCGCGTCGATCTGAAGGCGGCGAAATCGACCTCGATAGCGCTTCGCGACGCCCCCACATCGAACTACAAGTTTTGGAAGGAAACGCCCGAACGAAGCTTCACGGTCACCGACATGAAGTGGCGCGATGGAGAACTCTTCATCGCCGGCCTTTCCAACCAGGACTTCGCGTCGACCCTGCGGCGGGTCAAGTACCCGTTCGATTCGCAGCAGTCGATGACCTCAGTGGAGATCTATCACACGGGTCACAACCTGATCGAGACGCGTGCCCCGATTCGGGCGATGAGCTTCGCGACTTGGGGCGGCAAGCCCTACCTCGTGGCCGCTTATACTTGCACGCCGATCGTGACCATCCCGCTCGACGAGTTGAAGGATGGCGCCCACGTCCGTGGCAAGACGATCGCCGAACTCGGTTACGGCAACACCCCCGCCGACTTGATCGCCTACACGAAGACCGACCGGGGCAAGACGGAGGATTTTCTGTTGCTGATCAATTTTGAACGGGGGTCGAGCATCATCCCGGTGTCGCAAGTCGAGGCCGCAAGCGCCAGACCAGGCATTGAGACACTCGTGCCGTTTGGGCAGATCGTCGGCCTGGATGTGATGCCAGCACCTCTGGTCGGCACGCATGCGGGTCGACAACCTGGACGAGAAGTCGTTCATCGTCGTGCGCCGGCGGCTCGAGAAGGACGCTCTCCAGCTTGTCACCATCGGGAAGGAACTGAGCTTTCGGCTGACCGACTTCATCTCTGAATACGCCTTCCCGCAGTACAGCTTCAAGGGCGATGCGTTCCAGCTGAAATACATCAAGCCCAGGCAGGACATGCTCCTGGTCCATGAAGGCTTCGCGGATCAAATCAAGGCATCGGAATAGTCCATGTATCTCTGTCGATTGGTTAGCGCAACCGCTCTCGCGGTTGCGCTAGGTGCTTCTCATGCTGAACAACCGATGCCTCGAGTCGTTCTTGTCCAGCCCTCGGGTCCAGAGGTCCCTGCCAACCTGCTTCGCATGTCCATCGGGTTTGCGGCTCCCGTCGAAGGCCCCTTGCTTCCCAGGCTCGCCTTGTTGCGTGCCGACGGAAGGCAGATCCAAGAACCGTTTCTGGAGCAAGAGCTCTGGTCTCCGAGCGGCAAGATACTGACGGTCATGATGCATCCTGGACGCGTCAAGAGTGGGCTGAATGCGCGAGACGAAAAGGGGCCAATCCTGTCGGTGGGGGATGACGTGGCTCTTACGCTCGATGGGCTTCCCATCAAGCGCTGGAGCGTAGGGCCCGCGGATGAGATCGGCCCAGTGGCGTCGGCCTGGAAGGTCTCGGCTGCACGCGTGGAGTCGAGGCAACCCTTCGTGGTGGCGCTGGACGGGCCGATCGATGGGCGGGACGCGGACTACCTGGCGATCGCGGACGCCCGCGACCGCCGAGTGGCTGGACGTGCCCAACTGACAAATGGCGAGAACACTTGGACGTTCACTCCGAAACTGCCATGGCGACCAGGCGCGTACAAGCTTGTAGTTCGTGGCACTTTGGAAGACCCGGCTGGGAATCGTCTGGGCAGCCGCTTCGAGACTTCAATTTATTCGCCTCCTGGCCCTCCGGTTGATGCCGTGGTTCTCTTCGAAGTAGATTCATCACGGCGTCGGGTCAAGCACTAGGGTGAAACTCGTCACGCTGTTCGCGCTGAGCAACTTGTGGGTCGCGCGACGGCGATTGTGGGAGCTCGGGAGCGAGTGCGCCCGCGGCGTGCCAAGGGCGCCGCGGGCGCTGCCGCGAAAGCGCGACGCAGCGGCTCGCTCGGCGAGGAGGTGACCCTGACGCCGAAGCAGACCTTCTACGAGGTCTCAGCGATGTCCATACGGTCGGTCGGAATGCGAGCCGCACCAGGTTAAGCTGCATTCAGCTCAGATGAGTCCCATTCCAGCTGCCATCTGTCGCTCAGGAATGTTCAGCCCCCACTGCCGATCCCTTCGCGTGTCACAAACATCTGCCGCACTTCGTCTTGTACGTGTAATCCCGGCGATCCAGCTTCCGGCGAGACTGACGCCATGAATAGCGCAGGCTGTGCTCGCATCCCCCTCCTCCCACCGCGAGCGTGGAGCGGTGGTCCGGGAGCCTCTTCTTGTTTCCATTAGGAGGTTTGCCATGTCGAATATCGATCAAATGCGCCGCAATGTGTTGATCAGCGGCGCTGCAGTAATGGCCGGAATCGGCCTTCCCCTGGCGGCAACGGCCGCTCAACCCAAGCAAGGAGCTAAACAAGTGAACACGATCACCACCAAGGACGGTACGCAGATCTACTTCAAGGACTGGGGCCGCGGCCCAGTCGTCACGTTCTCGCATGGTTGGCCGCTCAACGCCGACATGTGGGACGGACAGATGCTCTTTCTCGCTCAACAGGGTTTTCGCGTGGTTGCACATGACCGACGCGGTCACGGGCGCTCGGAGCAAGCGTACTCGAACAACGACATGAACGGCTACGCCGACGACCTGGCCGCGGTCATCGAGACGCTGGACCTCAAGAACGTCACAGTCGTGGGCCATTCGACTGGCGGCGGCGAGGTGGCGCGCTACATCGGGCGTCACGGAACGAAGCGTGTGTCAAAGGCGGTGCTCATCGCCGCGGTGCCGCCGATCATGCTGAAGACGGCGGCGAATCCCGAGGGCTTGCCGATCGAAGTATTCGATGCGATACGCGCGGGCGTCGCGAAGGATCGTTCGCAGTACTACAAGGATCTCGCGATCCAGTTCTATGGCGCGAATCGTGAAGGCGCAAAAGTTTCGCAAGGCACGCTCGACCAGTTCTGGCTCTGGAGCATGCAGTGCGGTCTCAAGAATGCGTACGATAGCGTCAAGGCTTTCTCGGAGACCGACTTCACCGAGGATCTGAAGAAGATCGACGTTCCGACGCTCGTGCTGCACGGCGAGGATGATCAGATCGTGCCGGTGCACGATTCGGCCAGAAAGTCCGCCAAGCTGATCAAGGGCGCCAAGGATATCTACTACCCCGGCGCACCTCACGGCATCACGGCAACGCATCAGGATAAGATCAACGCGGAGCTGCTGGCATTCCTGCGCAGCTGAGCGTTCGTGCGGTACGCGGCCTCTCCGGATTCGGAGAGGCCGGTGCCGCTTCCCATCGCGATTTTCCCGGAGCTACCCGTGCGCCACGGCCAGAAGCAGGGCGGCGTCGCCAAGCTGGTGCTAATTGGGGCGGTGCCGCGTTCATCAAAAGTGCGGGCACGCTGTAAGGAGAGGCAGCGCCGGCGTCACTACAGAGACGACGCTGGCGCTCCCTTCCTGATCCGGAGTTTTCAGCGCCGCGCGCGTGGGAACGACCTATATAGGCTCCACACAATGCAAATCCTCGGTATCTGCGGCAGCCTGCGCAAGGCGTCGCTCAACATGGCGGCGCTGCGCGCCTGCCAGGACCTTACGCCGCAGGGCATGACGCTGCGCATCGCGCGCATCGACGACATCCCGATGTTCAACCAGGACGTGTTCGACGCCGGGATCCCGGAGCCGGCTAAGCGCCTGCGCGCCGAGATCCTGGAAGCCGACGGCGTGCTGCTCGCGAGCCCGGAGTACAACTTCTCGGTCACCCCCGCGCTCAAGAACGCGATCGACTGGGCTTCGCGCCCGCCGAACCAGTCGTGGCAGGACAAGCCGGTGGCGATCTTCTCGGTGACGCCCGGGCCGCTCGGCGGCGCGCGCGTTCAGTACGACCTCAGGCGCATTCTCGGCCAGATCTGGGCGCACGTGCTGCCGCGACCCGAGGTGTTCATCGGCATGGGCCCGAGCAAGTTCGCCGACGGGAAGCTCACCGACGAGAGCACGGGCAAGTTCCTCACCGATCTGCTCACCGCGTTCAAGCCCTGGATCGAGCGGATGCGGGTGAAGAAGTAGCAAGCCAGAAATACGGGTCGGCCAGGTCCGGGCGCCTGTGTGGTCGCCGCTCGTCGAGCGGGCTTGCGCAAGCGGTGCTCACCGCACCTGCTCCGGCATTCCTTCGCCACGCGCGTCCTCGAGACTGGTGCAGACCTCCGGACGATTCAGGTCCTGCTCGGCCACGTGGCAAGTCCAATCTGGGCAACGAGTATTCGGGCTGTGAGCGTGATTGCGTTTTTCATGCGTTGACCTTTGTCGAGTTCGAACAAAGGCACCAGGCCGGGGATCTGACCGATAGTTGAGCCGGTTCCACGCTTACAAGACGGCTTGGGACCGACTGTTGTGACACTTCCGAGCCGCCGCGTGGGTCGATCCACCCGGACGGTGCGGGCGCCACACCACGTGGACGTCGGCATTGGCGTCGACGGATGCGACCCGCCCGCCGCGGCCCGGCAACGCGCACCGCGGCCTTCCCCTCCGATCGGTAGTGTCCTCCTCGTCTTCGGCGAGCAGCGCGATCACGTCGCTGCGATCGCCCGAAGCCAGCAACCTGCTCAGCATGTGTATGGAATCGTACATTGCCATCAGGAATTGCCATGGCCTCACTTTTGGTGGATCTCGAATGGCGCAAGTTCCGAAGTTGCGTTCGGCCGTTGTCAAGGAAGCATTTGTTGCGGCAGCGTTTGCAGAATGCTGACTGCACACGTGTCACAAGAAGTTGTCCTCAACCGTCTAGAGATGTGTGTGCTGTTTGCCATGCGGTTCCTCGGCGCACATCTGTCGGATCGCAACCGGGCGGCCCTCACCTCCCTGGCGCTCGCCAAAGACTACGAAGCGAGCCTGCGGCGGGTCGCTGAGGAGGGGGCGGCCGGAATCTGCGAGAGCAACCGCTGGCGCCTGGGCTGGGTCAGCTACAAGGCGGCCGCCGACGAGAACACACACCTCTTACTGATACCGGACCGACAAGGTCGAACAGCAGCTCGGAACGACTTACCCAAGCGACCTGCGGGTCAGTCGAGCAGGGCGGCGTAGACGGTGCATGTCTGCGCCATCCTGCTCGCGGAACGATTGCTTCCCGCCCGTCGCGACGGAGACGACGGGTGTCAGCTCGCCGAGGAGGCTGTAACGGGGCGTGCACTTTCCACCCGTTCGTGCACGGGACGACCCACGTCGGCGCAGTCTCCCCGCGAAAGACCGACCAGCTACACGGCGAGGCGACGGGCGGCAGGCAACCTCACGACATTGGCGATTTCGACATGCTGCAGCAAGGAGAGTCTTTATGAACAAGCGAACAGATCCGCAACGATTGGCTGTCGCCCCCCCGGTCATACTGGACAGGGTCCCTTGCAATGTCTGTCGGCACGAGATTCCCGCATCCGAAGCGCTGGTCGCGGAGGTCACGGACTACGTAATCTACTTCTGTGGCCTCGACTGCTACGAGAGTTGGCGGAGTCAGTGGGACGGTCGCTGACCAATTGCTGCCATCGCATACCGATCGGGAGCCAAGCGCCAAAGCCCACCAAGGCGCATGGCCCAATAACCGCGCATCTGATCGACCAGGTCTTCGCGCCCCTGCCGGTGGGCCAGTGGGTGTTATCGGTGTACCGTTTGGCACGATGCGTGGGAGTCTCCCTCGGTTAACCTAAGGTCGCGTGGTCTGGGGCGCTGTGGCAGCGGCACCCAACCCCCCACGTCTTCTCCCCTCCCGGGTTCTCCCGGGATTTCGCGGCGGGTCCATCGCCCGGCGGCTTCTTTGCTGGATCCGCGAGTCGACGACGTCCCGACCCCGGACCTCGAGCGCCACCACCGAGCTGGAATGCGCCGAGAACCACGCGGCGCTGCTCGTCAAGGGCATAGTCGGCGGGTCCCGGATCCGCAGCCACGCCTGAAATTCGTCAGGCAGCTCGGGCGTCTGGCGCTGGCGCACCAGTACGACACCGCGCGGGGGTCTTGAGCGCACGCGAGTCCTCTCATCCCCTCCTCCTCGCGTGTGCTCCGGCGGTCCCCACAAGGTGACCGCTTTTTTCTTGTCGCTCGAAACGCATCCTCCCGCTCGTCGCGGGCATGCCTGGTAGTCCGCAGCCGCTACCTCCCGACGTTCACCCCGCATTGCTCCCGACCGCCGGCCCCCGGTAGGTTCGCGTCAAGCGTTGCAGCCAGGTTGCACATGCCACAAATACGTCGCGCTCTGTCTCAAACGTTTCGTTGATGCCAACAACGTCATCCTCGAACGCGACCTTGCAGATAGCGTGAGATTTCGCGGGCGAAGTCGTGCGTTGAGCGGCACTCTGGCGACCAATCTCACCAAGTCGGTTTCCTCCGTTCTGAACGGTTGGCCATCCGCGCGTAGAGCCACTCGTGCCGGCACCCTGCTCAAGCAAATGCCGTGACGCGGCGTCACTGGTTTTCAATGGAGAAGCTGAGCCCTGCGCGCATTTCCAGGCGCCGTACCAGCGCCATGCCCATCGCCGCACCGGCCGTCCACACGCCGCCGGCAGTCGTGGAGCGGTCTGCATCGTTCACCAGACACAGCGCGCTTTCGGCGATCATCTTCGAGGTGGACCCATAACCAGGATCGCGGTCACCCTTGACCGTCGCTCGAAGCGTTTGCCCATTCGCCGTCTCGCCGATGAACAGCACTTCGTAGCGGCCCGTTTCGCGCTCATGTGGGCCGGGTCCCTCGCCTGGCTTGGGCAGCACGAATCGACGCACGACGGCCCGCGTAGGTGCAAAGCCGAGTAGCGCGCTCTGGATGCGCGCACTGCGCGCCAACGCCTTGGCCCGCTGCTCACCCTTGGCACCGTCACCGGTCAGCATGCGCTCGTCGTAGACGAAATCAGTTCCCCACGGGTGGCCAAGCAAGGCGTTGGTTCGATGGATGTTCTTGGTATTGATCGGCGCCATGATGAAGGGCCCGGTCCACGATTTCGCCATCTCGTCGTACCCCGCCGAGTCGTCGTCAGCTTGTACCGGACCGCGAAATCCTGGCGTCAAGGCAAACGGGTCAGCCATGGTCCGGGCATACGCGGGATCACGCCCCATCTGTTCGATGGTCGCCAGCAGACTGGCTGCCGTGCCCCCCGAGAAGTCTCCCTTGAGGACACGCACGCGTCCGCGAACACGGGTCAGGGGCGCCCCGAAACGCCGCAGGGCTTCATCCTGCAGGAACACGACACCCAGATCGAACGGGATGGAATCGAAGCCACATGAGAACACGACGCGCGCGCCGCTGGCCCGAGCGGGCGCGTCGAGCAGCGGAATCATTTGCGCCATCCAACCCGGCTCGCCGCAGAGGTCGACATAGTCGGTGCCGCTCTGTGCACACGCCGTCACGAGCGGCTGGCCATGGCGCTGGTAGGGACCGACGGCGGTGATGATGACCTTGGCCTGCGCCACCAAGCCCGCCAGCGACGCCGCATCCGACGCGTCGGCGATCAGCAGCGGCAATGCCGCGGCTGCGCCGACGAGGTCGCGAACCTCGACTAGCTTGTCCCGGTTGCGCCCGGCAATCGCCCACGCCACTGCACCGCCGACACCGTAGCTGGCATTCAGGTACTCGGCCACGAGGCGCCCTGTGAATCCGGTGGCGCCGAAGACAATCAGATCAAGAGACTTGTGCATGCGTAATTGTTGCACGACTCAGAGGGCGGCCTCGCGGTTGTACTGGCCGGTGACAAACGATATGATTCCGACCGCATTTTCTCAAGGAGGTCTCCCATGGTGACGCTGAGCGAAGCCGATCGCCGGGCGTACGAGGTGAACGGCTACGTGACCCCCAGGGCGCCCCTGCCGGAGCGGCTGTTCACCCGCATGCGCCGAGGCGTGCAGCAGCTGCTGGACGACAATCCGAATGTTCGTCCCGAGCAGCTCGTGGGCGCGCACGTCAAGTCCGGTGGCAGCACCACGTCGGGCGTGCGCGGCAACGAGATCCTGCTGGAATGCGCCCACGATCCCTATCTGCTCGATCTGGTCGAGGGCGTGATCGGTCCCGACATCATCCATTGGGGCAGCCAGGTGTTCTGCAAGCCTGCCGGCGATGGCATGGCCATTCCCTGGCACCAGGACGGCCAGTATTGGCCTATTCGTCCGCTGGCCTCGGCCACGGTATGGGTGGCGATCGATCCGTCGACCGTGGAGAACGGCTGCCTGCGCGTGATTCCGGGAAGCCACAAACGGGGACTGGTGAAGCATGGCGTCTCCCACCAGGCGGCGCTGGCCCTCAACCAGGGCATCGCGGACGGAATCGACGAGTCGATGGCCGAGAATGTCGAGCTGGAGGCGGGGCAGGTTTCGCTGCATCACGTGAACATCATCCACGGGTCGAACGCGAATCGCTCGGCCAAGCGCCGCGCGGGCTGGGCAATCCGCTACATGCCCGCCACGTCGCTGTTCGACCGCTCCATACCGCCGACGCACCTCACCGACACACAGGTCGTGGACTATGCCTCGCGCCCGATCTGGCTGGTGCGCGGCATCGACCGCGCGGGTAACGATTTCCGCGCCGGCCACGTGGCTGCCTAGCGGCCCGGAACGGCGCGCCGCGGCCCGGGCTTTGCCCCACGGCAGAACGATCCCAACGACCCTGCGCGCCCTCGCGTATCCTCTGGGAAGCGGGCGGGGCGGTTCAAAGGCGCCGCACCGACCTGCGTCACTCACTTACGGGAAGCTCAATAAGACCCGACCCCTTGCCTTGAGCGGTCTCGGGAGGCGTGATCCGGTTGCATCTGCCAACCGTTGACCGCGTTCCCCTCCGCGCGCTACGCTCCGCAGGGCGTTCCGCCACACTCGACCACGACCCTCATGTCCTACAAACTGCTGCTGTACCGCGATGAGGCTTATCCGGACTCGCACATCGCCGACCGCTATCCGGCGGCACTCAAGGAGATGCTGCCGGACGTGGAGGTAGTGCTTGCGCGCACCCGGGCCGAGGCCGATGCGCACATTGCCAGCGCCGACGCGGCCTTCGGCAATCTGCCGCCGGACCTGTTCGGGCGGGGCAAGCGCCTGCGCTGGATCCAGTGCCCGCAAGCGGGCCCCGATCCGAGCGTCTACCACCCGGCGCTGGTGGCAAGCGACGTGGTAGTGACCAACATGCGGGGGATCTTCAACGACCACATCAGCGCGCACATCCTGGCAATGGTGCTCGCCTTCGCCCGCGGGTTGCCGCGCTACTGGGCGCAGCAGGCGCGGCGCGAATGGTCGACCGGCGCGCCCACCTTCTACCTGCCCGAGTGCACGGCCGTGATCCTGGGCGTGGGCGGAATCGGCGCCGAGACGGCGCGGCTGTGCGCCGCGTTCGGAATGCGTGTGATCGCAGTCGATCCGCGGGTGGCGTCGCCGCCGGCGGAGGTGGCGGAATTGGTACGGCCGGAAAGGATGAATGACCTCCTGCCGCGCGGCGACTTCGTGATCGTCACCGTGCCCGAAACTCCGACCACGCGGGGAATGTTCGACGCCGCGTTCTTCGCGCGCATGAAGCGGGGCGCGGTGTTCATCAACATCGGCCGGGGCGCTACGGTGAAGCTGGCCGATCTCGACGCCGCGCTGCGCTCAGGACATCTGGCCGGCGCCGGCCTGGACGTTTTCGAGCGCGAGCCCCTGCCCGCCGACCATCCCCTCTGGGACGCGCCGGGAATGCTCATCACGCCCCATGTGGCCGCCGCCGGGCCGTACCTGGACGACCGCCGCGCCGAAGTGTTCCTCGACAACTGCCGCCGCTTCCACGACGGCCGCCCGCTGCGTAACGTGGTGGACAAGGCCAACTGGTTCTGACCGGCCTTTCGCAGACGCGCTCGACGGTCGGCTGGGAAATCCAGCCCCGGGCGCGTGCCCCGCGCTTGGAGTATCTTGCCCTCGACCGGCAGCGCAAGCGAGGGCTCCATGGGACTGTTCACGGGTAAGCGCCCCACCGACCTCGGGGTGAAGGATGGCCGGCTCAAGCCGGTGCCCGATTCGCCCAACGCGGTCGGCAGCCAGGCGCGCAGCGGCTATCACGCCATTGCGCCGCTCACTTACGCGAGCGCGCGCGAGCGCGCCATGCCGGCCTTGATCCAGATCGTCGCGGGAACCCCGCGCACGCGGATCGTCACACAGTCCCCGGACTATCTCTACGCCGAATACACCAGCGCGCTGATGGGTTTCGTCGACGACGTGGAGTTCTGGTTCGAGCCCGGCGCCAAGCTGATCCATGTGCGTTCCGCCTCGCGCCTGGGCTACAGCGATTTCGGCGTGAACCGCGCGCGCATCGAAGACGTCAGGCGTCGCCTCGCCGCAGCCGGCGTCTGACCGGCGGTTGGTGTTCACACCCCCTCTCCCTCGACGAGAAGGGCGGGGGTGAGGGTGAGGCGCGGAGCGCCGAGTGGATGTCCGCTTCGCGGCCTCAAATGGAGCATGACCAAAGATGGGTGTTACCAGCGTGAGATTGTCGCCTGAGGTCGAGGAGAAGCTGGCCGCCGTCGCGGAGCGGGCCCGCCGGACGAAATCCTGGCTCATCAACGAGGCGGTGAAAGACTATCTCGCGCGGCTGGGCGAGGACGAGAAGCGCTGGAGCGAGACGCTCGAAGCGCTTGCATCCGTGCGGGAGGGTCGCGTCGTAGCCGGCGAAGACATCCTGGACTGGGTTGCTTCCTGGGGTAAAAAGACGAAAAGAAGCCGCCGCGGTGAAGCTCGCCTTCTCGCGGGAAGCGCGAAACGATCTCGTGCGACCGCGGGATCGTCGTGCTCCGGATGTGGCACAGCAAGGAACAACGCCCTAGCAAGCGAGAAGATGACGCACTGTAGCCGGGTTGGGAGAGGGATCGGGGGTGAGAGGTCGCAACTACAGAGGCGCGAAGCCCTCCACTCGGCGCTGCGCGCCTCACCCTCACCCCGGCCCTCTCCCGTCGAGGGAGAGGGGGCCGCTTCGCGCCACTGTGTCGCAATCGTCCGGCGAGGGCGGACGCTCAGCCGGAAGCTCCTCGAGTCAGATAGACTTTCCCGATGCGCCTGATTCACTACCGCCCAGCCTCGCCCCTCGACACCTACGTTGAGTGCTTTTGGTGGTTGCAACGGGACACGCCCCAGCGATCCTGCGAGTACAGGTTGCCATCCGGCAACACCGAGCTGATCTTCGCGCTGCACGAAGCGCCGATCGCTTGCCTGCCGAGTTCCTCGACCGAAGATCCTCTGGTCTGGTCGCGGGGCGTTGTGCATGGACCTCAGTGGAGCTATTTTGTGGCCGGTCCAAAGCCTTGCGGTGCTGTCGCGGGTGTGTCCTTTCGCCCGGGCGCGGCGGGTGCTGTCCTCGGTCTCCCGGTAACTGAGCTTGCGGATCGGCACGTGACCCTCGATGCGCTGTGGGGCGCTCGCGGACGGGCGTTTCACGAGCGGCTGATGGCGGCCGCAGACCCGTCGGCCGTGTTCGGTATGCTGGAGCAGGAGGTGAGCGCGCGCGTGAAGCGCCCTCTGTTGATCCACCCGGCCGTCGCTCATGCTCTGGCTTCCCGTTCGACCGCGTGGTCGCCCACGCGAATCGCGGATATTCAGCGGGAATCGGGATACAGCCCCAGGCATTTCATTGCGCTGTTCCGTTCCGCGGTCGGGTTGACGCCCAAGCACTATTATCGCGTGAAGCGATTCACGGCTGTTCTGCAGCGCCTCTCGGCCGGCAACGCGGCGAGTCTGGCCGATATTGCCGCATCGGTCGGTTACTCGGACCAGTCGCATCTGACGCGAGAATTCCGAGAATTCGCTGGCATAACGCCCACGCAGTATCGGCCCACGGGGCGTGACAGCTTCTTCCATCACCGGGCACCGGATTCAGTCCTGCTGGCGCCGGTGGCGCCAGGTAAAAAAACTTCAAGACCGTCCTGAGATCAGCGCCGACAATGGGCAGCGGATTCCCGAAACGATCGGCCGCTCGCCGGGCGGCATTTCCATTGGAGCTGCCATGATCGATGTCCACCAGGTCTATCCCTATCTGCGGGTCCACAGCACCGCCGAGGCTATCGACTTCTACAGGCGCGCATTCGGCGCGATGGAGCTGTTTCGCTTGACCGAGCCGAACGGCCGCATCGGTCACGCCGAGATCAAGATTGGTCCGACGACCGTCATGCTCTCCGACGAATATCCGGAGTGCGGCATCCGCGGGCCTCGCTCTCTGGGCGGCACCACCTTTTCGATGCATCTGCACGTCGCTGACGTAGACAAAGCGTTCGAGCAGGCGGTCGGCGCCGGTGCTTCGGTGGTTCGGCCGCTCGAGAATCACTTCTACGGGGAGCGCTCAGCCACCCTGCGCGATCCGTTCGGACACGAATGGCTGCTCGGTGGACATCTGGAGACCGTAACGCCGGAAGAGATGCAGCGCCGCTATACCGCCTTGTTCAAGCAGTAGGTTTCTGGCGGGTTCGCGAACGTACCCGCGAGGCAGAGGGACCGCGAAGCGCCCCGACACCCTCTCCCTCGACGGGAGAGGGCCGGGGTGAGGGTGAGGCGCAGAGCGCCCCAAGACCCCCTCCCTCGACGAAAGGGTCAGGCGCGGTGCGCCGACACCAACCGCATGTGCGCGGTCGCGCCGCCGACGACCATACCGGATCAGTCTAGAGCCGGATCCGCTCGGAATCTTGCAAATCCTTGATGGTCTTTGCTGAGCTCTGCACGCGCCGGGGGTCTTGCGGATCGAAGTCGATGCTATCGACTTTGCCCACCGCCACGCCGCGCAGCCGCACCGCTGGGACTGGTCCAGACGCGAGCGGAACTCCTCGACCCCGCCGTCGGTGCAGCGCTCGGTGTGTGCCAGAGAGAAACTGCACACAAAGGAAGTGCGGATAGTGCAAAACCTCGCGCAGCGTGCCGATCGTCACAATGCGCTGGGCCACGGTTGTAGCGTCGATCGACGTTGTAGCGTCGATCGACAGGGCAAGAAACTGAAAGACGAACGCCAGCACGCTCACCTACCATTCGTGCGTCACCGTGGGGCAGGCACTCCGTGGCACCCTTCACAGCCAAGAGAGACGCAGCCGCCGGCTATTAGGGTCCCGTGTGTGATCGTTTGCGGCCGGGTCCAGTCAGTTGAAATAAAAGTGAATCTCGGTCTTGAGCGCGAAGCCGACCGCCTTAGATCGTTTTCCGTTTTGAACCGAGCGGTCTATTTTCGGTATGTACTGAGGGGACGTGCGTTGCACCGCGACGAGAACGTCTCGCGAGAGACGCGATAACCCCATCGTTCTCAGAGGAACCACATCATGGATACGAATCGACCAGCCACGATCCGCCATCGTGGCAAGCTTGCGTTCGCGCTCGTTGAGCGCACTTGTTTCTGGATGCTCTCCGCTTCCTGCCAGCGCCGATACGTTATTCAACCAGACCAATCTCGTGACAGACGACCAGGCTGCGCTCGCCGCTGAAGGTTTTGGGCCAGCCTTGCATGTCGACCCGAACCTGGTGAACCCCTGGGGGATTTCGCGCGGCCCCGCCAGCCCGTTTTGGGTTTCCAATCAAGGCAAGGCAACGTCGACGTTGTACAACGGAGTCGGCACGCCGTTTCCCGTCGGGAGTCCGCTTGTGGTGTCCATTCCCCACAGCGCGTCAGGGCCGGCGGGCCCAACCGGCCAAGTATTCAACTCGAAGACGGGTTCGTTCGCATTGCCTACAGGCGGCGACGGTGTGTTCTTCTTCGCCAACCTGGATGGGTCGATCTCTGGTTGGAACGGCGCTCAAGGTACGTCCGCTTTTCAAGTCGTGCCGTCCTCGACTGCAACCCGGCCCGCCCTATACACGGGAATCACGATCGGAACCGCGGGTGCCAATTACATCTACGCGGCGAACGGGGCGACGGGGAAGATCGACGTCTTCGATACCAATTTCCAGCCCGCCACGCTCGCAGGCTCCTTCACCGATCCCAACCCCGTAGCTGGTTTGCAGCCCTTTAATGTGCAGAACCTCAATGACACCCTGTATGTCACGTACGCGATCCCCGGTCCGCAAGCGGCTGGTGCGCCCCTCGGGTCTGGAGTCGTAAACGCGTTCGCGACCGACGGAACGTTCATCGGTCGCGTTGCCACAGGGGGTCCACTTGCCTCACCTTGGGGGCTCGCATTGGCGCCCGGGGATCTGGGCGACTTCAGTAATGCTTTGCTCGTCGGCAATTTCAACGAACAGCACGGCAACATCAACGCATTCGATCCGACTACTGGAAGCTTTATTGGGACGCTCAAGGATGCTCAGGGCAACATCATTTCCCTGCCTGACCTCTGGGGCTTGGAATTCGGAAATGGCGCGGTGACTAACGGCAAAGCGAACGAACTATTCTTTGCCGCCGGGATCGGCGACGAGCAGCATGGACTGTTCGGCAGCCTGTCAGTCGTGCCCGAACCCAATACCGTTATGCTTGTGGTTGCAGGACTGCTCGGTGTTGCGTTTTCGACTTCACTACGGAAGCGACGCCGCATAGAGAGTGCCTGAGGCAGCACAACGATAGTGCTGCAGGCTGGCGCACGATCGGGGGTACGCGCGGCTAGGGCGCCACTGAAAACACGCGAATCTCCGCGGCATCCTGGCCTTGACGGGGTAGCGCCACAAAGAGCTGTCGCCACTGGGGCACGAACAGGGAAGTCCGCGCGCCCTTACGGGTAGGGATGGTCTCCACCAGTCTGTAGCGGTCGGGGCTGTCTTGCTGGAACACCTGAACCGAGCCCTCTCCCCCCGAGACGTACAGTCGGCGGGCGTCGGCGTCGTAGAAGATATCATCTGCGTCGCCGACTGCGGGGAGATCAGTGACAGGTTTGCCGGAAGCAGTGTCGTAGACGATCATCTCCCAGTCTGTGCTCTTACGAGCGGACGACGTAATCCGATGAACAGGAAGCATCAAGCGCTTCATGACGCCCGCACAGCCGGTTCCCCCCGAGCCTTGAAAGCGCCGCTGCGCCTGCCTTCAAGACCCTTGAACGCGGACTTTGGGCGTCAAAGTCGCGCCAAGAACCCGTTGGACTATCTGATGACCGTCAATACGGATACGATCCTGCGATGTGCAGGCGCGTTGCTGTCCAGAACGAAGCGCCGCGCGGAGCCAGTATCCTATGCGGCGCATGAATAGGGACCCGGCTGCCGCGCTGCCGTCCGAGACCGCTCAAAGGATCTCGCGCGAGGAGGTGAGCGATCTGCCCATCCGGCGCTACCAGGGCTCGGTGCACCTCGTCGCGGGGCCTCCGGACCTCCAGCGCGCGATGCAGGACATCTGCCAGGAGAGCGTGGTCGGCTTTGATACCGAGACACGGCCCGCCTTCAGGCCCGGCGAGAGCTATCTGCCTTCCCTCGTTCAGTTCGCGACGGCAGACGCGGTGTATCTCTTGCAGGTCCAGCAGCAGGACTATTCCGACGCGCTGCGGGAGATCTTTTCGTCGGACAGAATCATAAAGGCGGGCGTGTCGGTGACCGACGATCTGCGTAACCTGAAGAAGTTGTTCGAGTTCGAGGAAAGAGCGGTAGTGGATCTCGGCAAGGTTGCGAAGCGCCACGGCCTGAAGCAGACCGGCGTGCGCAACCTCGCGGGAATTTTCCTTGGCGCGCGAATCCCCAAGGGCGCAAAGACGACGAACTGGGCAGCGCGCCGTCTGACGCCGCAGCAACTCACGTACGCGGCGACCGATGCCTGGGCATGCCGCGAGCTGTATCTCCGCTTCAAGGAGCTGAATCTGGTCTGAGGCTCTTCAACTTTTCCGAGGTCCGATGATGGCATCTTGGCGTGGGTTTTTCCTGATGCGTTTGCTGACCTCCGGTGGCGCCCTGGCGCAGGAGGATTGGGAGGAAGACGCGGGGCGACGCGTAGTGAGGGCGCACGATCCTTCCTATCCGGCTGCTACCAACCGGATGCGTTGCGGGGTGCAAGCCTCCGCTGTCCGCCAGCTACACCGCCACTTCCTAGCCTGGGAGATCACCCAGGACCGGTTCCGCGACGCGACCCGGAATGACGAAGGGGTGCCGCTAGCCGCTTACGCCAAGCTCAATCGCTGCTTGCCGCGTCGCCATCCGAGCACGGAAACGAGTACGAGCCCCACCGCGAGCATCGCCCAGGTTTGCGGTTCGGGCACCGGCAGCGGCGCGATCCGATACACCTTGCCGTCTGTGAGCGATGTCACGTACAGCGCCCCATCGAGGCCGATCTGCAGGTCGGTGGTCGCACCGAAATCGTGGCCGAACGCGAGCGAGTCGGCCTCGGCGCCGTCCGCGACCAGATCGGCGAGGTCTCCCGTCAGGACAAAGCCCGTCCGAGTCGCATTCAGGCGCAGCAGATACAACCGACCGGTCCTGTAATCTCCCACCACGACCGCATCGTCGTAGCTCGGGCCCCAGGCAGACCCGTAGAGAAACTGGATCGACGTGGGGGCGACTATCGAGTTGAAGGAGAACTCAGGGTCGCTGTAGAAGGCGCTCGGCCCTCCGTTGGCACCTGGCAAGATGTTCAAGTCACCCGACGCATTCTGCGGATCGCGGCTGTCCGGCCCTTGGATCTTGTCCCAGCCGCCGTTCATCCCTTTCTCGATCAGGTTGATCTCGTCGTAGCTGTTGGGCCCATTCTCCGTATCCCACACGTTGTGCGTGACCGGATCGACGGCGAGTCCGAACGAGTTGCGCACGCCGTACGAATACCACTGCGCGGCACTTCCCGAGAACGGGTTGCCAGCCGCCGGATTCAGATTAGTGTCCAGGCGATAGACGCCGCCCACCTTCGCGGTGGTTGCCGATGCTGAATTGTTGTTCTGCTCGACCCCGTTGCGATTAAGATCGCCGGTGACGCCGTACAGATTGCCGCCGCTAAACAGCAACGGTCCGCCGTTGTGATTCGGTCCGTTGTTCGTGAAGCCGGCTGGGCTGCTGATCGTGCGTGCGATTCCCGTGGTGTTGAGCGTCGAGGTCGAACTGTTCCACTGGTACTTCTCGAGCTGGTTGCCGGACCAACCGCCCGACGTCGAGGCCGCGCTGTAGTACAGATAGACGAAATGGTTGGCGGTGAAGTTGGGATCCAGGGCGATGCCGAGCAGCCCGCGCTCGGGATCGTTCAGAACATTCAGGTCGAGCACCGTCGATGATATCGCGCCGGCATTGAAGAGCTTGACCTGCCCGCTGCCTTTCTCGATGAGGAAGCCCTCGTTCGGCGCGAAGAAGCGCATGCCCGTAGGATCGGACAGGCCGCCGAGATACGTATCGATGTGCAGGTTCGGGTCGTTCACGCTCTGGGCCCGAGCAGCGCTCGGGGTGAGCAGCGGCGCGCAAACGAGGGCAGACAGCATGTACGGAACGGCACGAGAGCGGCGCATGACGGTCTCCAGGTCGGACGACGCGTTGTTGTTATCGTGAGCTATTCTATGCCTTCGCGCTAGTGTCTACGAACGGCGACTGGTCTGTTGCGGGCGCTTGGCTCTGTTCGCCAGCGGCGAGGACGGGCAGGTCCAATTCGCCGAGGCCGGCGCGCTGACGCAAGAAGACCTCGCTGCGGTGCACCGGCAGTTTCGACGCCCGCTACACTGGCCGTGCTGCAGCACAATCTCGGCGAGCACGATAGCCGATCGAACCTTACCGATGAGTTACGGATTGAGAAGTCCGGCTACATTTTCCTGAGACGTGGAGCGATGAACCGCTGCGCGCGACTTTGCAGCCGCTGCATCTTTTTCAGTTTCAACCCGCTAGGGCCTACGCTAACGGTTAGGAATTTCAACCGGATCACTCGTCGGGGGAAGACGCAACGCAAGGGGCGAGACGGGCCCGCGGGAGCCATCGAGAACGCTGGCGCAGCCGCGCTTCGATCACCCGCAGCAAGATGTGGAGCACCGCGCCGAGCGCGTCGGGGTCGCGGTTTGGGAAGTAGCGCAGGCGCTTCGGCGCCGCCAGCACCACTGGCGTACCGGTAGCGGCGGGTGCCTGTTCTCGCGGCGTGATCCGGTTGGAACTCGTCGGGGTGAGGCTATGTAGGGACTACTGGACGCTGAAATCGGCTCGGTTGCGACGGTTCTCGCCGTGCTCCACGGCGCGCGCAACGCTCAAAGGGATGTCGGCCGGCGCCAGAGGCTCGCCAGCCAGGGCTGTTCCTCGAATGGCAGACCCTCGGGTCGGTAATAGTGAGCGAGCTCGACGAAACCCGCATCCACCAGATGGCGACGCCATGCGTCGAGATCGTGATACGCGCCATAGCGCCCGTTATTCCACCCTTCCTGGTTCTGGCCGTGGGGATTGGAACTGAACAGCACCCCACCCGGTTTCAGGCTCGAGCGCAATTCCCGCAGCACTCTCGGTAGCTCCTGGCTTGGCACATGAAACAGCGCGGCGTTGGCGAACACGCCATCGAACCGACTCTCCGGCAGATCGAGTTCGAGGAAATCCTGCTCCCACACCTCGCAGCCGCTGTGGTTGCGTGCCATCGCCGCGACGCGCGCTGCGCCTTCCAGACCGATCGCGACATGCCCGAGTTTCGTAAACACCTTGAGGTCCCGGCCCGGCCCGCAGCCAAAATCGAGAATGGTGAAGGGCGGCCTGCCCTCAATGGCTTGCAGCAGCGCCGCAATATTCTGGCTGACATCGTGATCGCGTGTGCCTTTCCAGAACGCTTCGGCGCGCTCGTTGTAGTGGTCGAGCGTGAGGGTAGATGTTTTTGCCAGTTCTTCCCGATTCAGTTTCATGTTCGATGAGTCGCTGATCTGGACTACGATGAATGGCTTCGGCCGCGGCAACCTACGAGGAAGGAAATTGAGTTGGCGTAATTAGTTTACTCGGAGCCGGAGCGGGAGATCGCGAGGCTGGTCGCGATGTTCGGACCGAAGGTCGCCAAATGACCCTTCGGTCTTCGCGCTTCCGCCGCCGAGTTCCTTGTCCGGGGTTGATCGTGGGTGCGGTGCCCACAACGGTACGTTGCGCTGATCCAGCGCTTCGGTTCCGCTCCATTTGAATATCGCCCTGCATTGTCTCGTGCTGACCGATCGGCGCGCCCCAGGGCGCCTTGGCACGGAAGGTGCGTCCCAGGGCCTTCTCTGAAGAACTCGCCTGGTGCCCCTTCAGCCATGTTCGCGACCTCGTAAAGTCTATGGGCGCATTGTTCAAACTGCTCGGCGCAGCGGTGGGCTGTTACGTCGTGTACGGCCTGACGAAAGGCGCTATCTACGCCAAGTACAGGATGTGGGGACGCACGTTTCGCCGCGACGAGGATATGGTGGGGTACTGGTCAGCGATCGTCGCCTACATCGTTCTCGCCGGAATGCTCCTGTTTGTCTTCTGACGCGACAGCTACGGTGAGATCCAAGCCCTCAGCCGTCCGCTTGTCCGTCCGCTGGGCCCTCGCTCTGGGCGCCGTCGGCTTCGCCGCAGGATTCTTTGGAGCGATGGTGCTGAACCCCGAGTCCAACCTGGGACCGATCATCGGCATCCTCTTCACCGGTCCCGGGGGTGCGGTCGCCGGTGCCATTCTGGGCGCAATCTTCGCTGTGCTGCCGGTCTCCGAGACTCAGCGGCGGCGGGTTTTGGGAGTCGCGTGCGTGGTGTTGGCCATCGGCACGTTGCACTATTGCCTGCCGGAGCCGGCAGTCCGCGGATACGTGATCGATGCGCAAGTCGAAGCGTGCGGGCCGCCGACTCAAGGGTTGGATGCGGCCATTGCGCAGTGGGAACAAGCCCTCGCGCGCGTCACATGGGCTGCGCCGGCTGAAAATTGGAAGGAGACCGCAATAGGCAACGTGCAGCGCGATCCAGGCGTGGTGCTGACATTGCGCATCCAGCGCAAGAGCGCGATCCTGCGGCATCGCCAGCCTTGGGACCGCAACCGCACGAGCGCTGGCCCGTGGATCGCGGTGGATGAATCCAAGCAGCACTACGCCGACAATGAGGGCTCCGAGTGCCAGCCCTACCTGGCGCGCCAACGCCAGTTCTACTGGCCCGCTGTCGATCCCGACTCGGATCCGACCAAACCGGCGAAGATCTGGCCGCCGACGGACACACTCGGTTTTCTTCAGCTGCAGACGCTGGGGCCGGTACCGGCGGAATACCAGCGGTTACTTCATTGAGCGGCGCGTGCTAGTGCGGGAACCAGTTTCAGCAGTGGTGCAGGACGGCTGAGACCTGCGCTCGCTGCAAGTGTGGTCTGTCTGCTCGCCTCGACTTCCGAACTGCTGCGATCGGAATCAAAACGAAGGCCTCCCCCAGCGATTTTCAGGGGATCACTATGACTGGCGATTTCAAGGTTACTGGAGCCGGTGGCGCCGCCATCCGCAACTCTGGGGGTCAGATCCGGAGGCAGCGGCTTATCGCCACCGATTGCAACGACCAGGCGATAGTTACGGAAGGTCCCGATGCAGTGACCGACTTCGATGAACTCTACGCCAGGGGATCCCTGCTGAAGTGACTGACCCCTGAGGTAGCTGCCCCTCTTTTGTCGCCGCAGATGGTCTCTCCTGCAGACTGGTGTAGTGTGCATGCACATGGCAGTTACTGCGCTGCCCGCCGCTTCGCGCACAGCTGCCGGAAGTAGGCGCCGGAGTCACGCGAAACATAGCGAGGGGTTGCTTCCGACCCGGCAGTCTCTTTGGGCATGCGGTGGAGAAGCCCGTGGCGAGCCCATTGTCACCACCAGATGTCCTTATGAATCAGTGGAGATTGGCCAATTCAGTCTGGTGGATAACTCTGTGGATGGAATCCAGAGACTTGCTGTTGTGTTTGGAGCGAAGCCCAGCAGTGGCCGCCTCTTCATCAGGACGTCACGCCGACCGCCTATGATCCAATCGACAACTCCTCCCCGCGCGTCACCGCGTCACCTAGGGGCGCTACGGGTTAGCCCGCTGTGGTCCACCATGGCGGGCTTTTCTTTGCCGCTCCTGGAATCAGGCTGTCGGATCGCTGGTATATGGCACCACGCAGAATCGATCCATGCCCTCCACGGTGTCCTCGTAGATGACAGCGACCCACTTCACCTGCGGGAATAGCATCATGGCACGGACTACGTCCGCAACGCGTTGGCGAAATACGCCGTGCTGCTCGTCCATCTTGTCCTCCCGGGTCGGGTCGAACTTGCCGCCGTCCCATACCGCCTTGTAGTCAGACGCGCGAAACCCGTAGCGTGTTGCAACGGCGCTAATCACATCGTCCAGCATTCAGACCCTCCCTCGAAGGTCCCCTCACCGAAGTTTACCCGCGCACAGGTCCACCTCAGATGGTCTGAATGCACTACGTCGGGCGAATTAGCCAACAGGTTCGTCCGACAGCTGGCTCACATTGGTTGGCCCGCTACGCCAGAATTGGACAGTCTGACCCCTGACGCGCCGGGGGATTTTGCTCGGTAGCGACAGTAACGTGACAGACCGATAAGGCTCCTGGACTCTTCAGTTCTTGGTCCAAGCGTCGTAAGATGTCAAAAGAGCTTTACAATTCTCCTCTCCGGCGCCCATCGCTGGGGACGACAGTCCGCCTGCCTGTGCTCGGACTTCAAAGGCCTCGGCTCGGAGCCCGCGATGTTACCCATGACCGCCCGCTCGATTCTGGATCAGTGCCACAAGGCCCTTCTTTTGGTGTGCCTTGCCGCAATGGTTTTCTGCTGGACACAGGCCGTGCGCTCTCACTATCCGCTCTCGGTGCGAATGGGTGTTACGGCTGTAACTGACGCGACCGCGTCGACCATCGCGCGCGCGGGTGCCCGGGTTGCCTCACCCTGGGATACTGCCGCTAACTTCCTAGCTGCCGGGCGGCTCCAGTCACAGCAAACCATGCGTGATCGCGTCGAGCCCGTCTTACCGATTGCCGCAGTCATTGCGGCCCGATCCAGTGGGCTCTTCCCGCTTCGCGCCTGGCGTCGCGTGGATTGCGGGGATGCCTTGCCACATACGAAAACGTCGGCCAGCGCGGATGAGCTATCTGCCATGGAGCAGCCGCGATGCCGTCGACGTCTACCTCGCGACGCAGATACCTCACGGAGGCCCTCACTCCATCGCGCAGCGACTTGGTCTGCGCTGTGGTCAGCTCGACCGCGGCAAGTAGCACCAGCAGGACTTCCATGAACTGCTTGCTAGTGGCGACAACGTCTCCGGATTGCGACTCTATCGTTCGGCTGATAGCTGAGTGTTCGATGGCTTGGCATGATCTCAATTCCTCAACAGGTAGGCGGCGCGGGCGACACCGACTGGATTCGATTCGGTCGTCGGCGCAAAGCGATGGACCAGAAACGCCAAACGATCATGCTATGGATCGCGGGCCTCGGCGCCGCGGTAGGAGTGTCGGCTTTCGCGGCAGCGGTGATTGCACTCCTGCTCGGTCACAACGGTGGTAGCGGTTAAGGCCGGAGGCTTGACGCCCCCGCTACCCCCGCGGCCGCGGACGGCGATCTAGTCGAAAGGAGACGGTCGGTCTGAGAGCATGAACGAATGACGGTCCTTGTAGGCACCGCGTCTTGGACAGACAAGAGCCTGATCGACTCGGGTAAGTTCTATCCCCCAGCTGCCAAGGACCCGGAAGCGCGGCTGAAGTACTACGCCACCCAGTTTCCGATGGTCGAGGTCGATTCCAGCTACTACGCGATGCCAGCTCCGGCGACGGCTCAGCTTTGGGCTGAACGGACGCCTTCAGCTTTCGTGTTCAACGTCAAAGCCTTCCGGATATTCACTGGCCATCAGACCCAGCCGAAGGTCCTTCCCAAAGATATCCAGGAAGCTCTGCCGTTCTCACCCACCGAGAACATCTACTACCGGGATCTGTCAGCCGAGATCCAGGAGGAGCTGTGGCGACGATTCTTCGAGGCGATTGAGCCTTTACGGGTAGCGGGGAAGTTGGGCGCCATCCACTTCCAGTTTGCGCCCTGGATCACCTCGGGGGGTGAACCCCGCAAGCACGTCGAGCACTGCACGATTGTGATGCAGGGGCGATTGATGGCGGTAGAGTTTCGGAACAAGAGCTGGTGGACGGAGCGCAATCGGGACTCCACACTTGCTTTCGAGCGGGAGCGGGGCTTGGTTAACGTGGTCGTTGACGGACCTCAGGGCTTCAGCAGCAGTGTGCCTGCCGTGTGGGAAGTCACCTCTCCAGAATTGGCCATCGTCCGCATGCATGGGCGTAATACCCAGACCTGGGAGAAGAAAGGGCTGACCGCTTCGTCCGATCGTTTCAACTACGATTACTCGGACGCGGAGCTCGAGGACATCGCTGCCAAGATCAAGCAGCTTTCGCAGGCGGTGCCGGTCGTCCACGCTGTGATGAACAACAACTACCAGGATCAGGGGCAGCGAAATGCCGGAACCCTGGCGCAGTTTCTACAGTAGCAGTGGCTGCACCCCCCATTCCAGGCGCCGTAAAGGCCGCTCTGCCGGAAGCACTCTCTCCCCAGCTGGCCACGTTGGTCGCCGGCATGCCTCCCAACGAGGTACAACACTCATCCGGTTTCATTCCTGACCTCGCGGTGTGGGTTGCAATGGGCACATGCGCTCCTCATCGCCCATCGGAGACCTCACCGGTTCCGGAAGGCGAAGCACGTCCAATCCACTACAGACTCGCAGGCCGCGATGTCAGTGGCGTGAAAGACCGAAAATCCCGTCGCTGGTGAAGGCTGTGATCACGGGGGTGCGTTCCACTGGAGGTGGTAGACCCGATGCAGGCTGGGGAGTCCCTTCAGCTCGGTGAGGCCAAGAAAGCGGCACTGGAACTCGGGCAGCTTTTCCACACCGGACAGAGCCTCCTCGCTGATGAACACGCAGTTCTTCTCGGGGACCTCTTCGGAGCCGACCCCTCCCGGTGCCGCGAACACGCTCGCTGGCACCACCCCCTGGAGGCGGAACGTTTTGTGGACGGCGCTGCCCGTCCGGTTGCCATCGCTACCGCTGACGACGACCTCGCCGAAGTTCACGGCACCACGCAGGGCCGCCTCGGCCCCCTCCGGCAGGTCCTGGTTGAGCCGCGCCACGGCGCCGAAGATCTCCTTGACGGTCGCCGCCGCCTCGGCGACCGAAGGAAAGCAGAACAGAAATCCGTCGCCGGTATTCTGCGAGTAGCTCACGCCGTGGCGGGTGGCGAGCGGCATCGCGAGCTGCTCCATCCGCTGCATCAGCGAGAAAAAGAAAGAGTTGCCGAAGCGGGACACGAGGTCGCTCGACTTCACCAAATCGATGACGAGAAGGGCCTCCGACTTGTAGGTGGGAGGGCCCGCCTCGGCGGTCGGGGTCGAGGCGTGCGCCGAGGCGGCGGCCCGCTTCGGGGCCGGCGCCGGGCGAGGGCGAGCCGTCACCTCGACCACGAGGAGCACGCGGTGGACGACGGTGTAGACCACTCCGAGGGCGGCGAGCGCCCCGACGAGCGCCCAGTCGATGCCGCCGAAGAAGGTCGGGAGATAGCTCCGCACCACCCGGGCGATCGGATCCGTATAACCTCTGACGTGCACCAGCCAGCCGTACGAGCGGACTTGGGGGAACTGGGCAACAAAGCCGACGAGCAAGAGTAGCCCACCGACCTTCGCCAGGAGCCCCCACGCCGTGTCGATGGTGCGAAGAACGCCGTACATCATCAGTGCTTCTTCCGCTGGACGGCCGCGTCGTCGCTACGATAGGTCTTCGAGCGTATCATGCAGCCCCACTGCAGTCGAGGACGAGTCTGTTCCAACATGGTGTGAGTCTGAACGGGATCTGGTGTCACCGGTCCCGCATCGAGATCGAAGACCGCGGCTGAGTAGAGCGCGTCGTGGTTTGTGCGGATGGCTTCCCGCTGGTCGACCGGCGAAAGCTCGCGGTCATGAATGAACTTTCCGAACCTGCCAGCTTGACGACGAGTGCACTCAGGTACCTGTCGGACTCGGCGCGCACGAAGTTATCGGCGCTGACCGGTGGCGATCGAGCGACCGCGCACGGAACCGATTACGATCTGGAATTGACCAGCACCTCGGCTAGAACTTACACCGGAGAACAGAAAAATGGACGTAAAGGGCAAGAAAGCAATCGTCTTTGGCGGCACATCGGGCATCGGCTTGGCCACGACCAGGCAACTGGCCGCGCTGGGCGCCAGAGTCTTGGCGGTCAGCCGTGATCCAAGCAAGGCCGGCGATCCGCCCGCGGGCGTAACCCTGGTCAAATGCGACGTGCTGGACGGCGCCGCAATGGAAGCGTTGTTCAAGGAGCACGCGCCGTTCGATATTCTCATCAGTGCGGCCACCGGTGGACGACGCGCGATAGGGCCGTTCTTGGAAATGGACATGGACGGCTACAAGGCATCGTTCGACAAGCTGTGGGGCTATGCGAACGTGGTGCGCTATGGCACGAATCACATGAGCAGGGATGGCACGATCGTGCTGGTCAGCGGAGCACCGGCGCGCAAGTGCAAACCGGGCCAGGTCTCGCTGTCTTCGGTCGGCGCGTCGGTGGAAGCCCTGGTGCGCGCGGTAGCGCCCGAGATCGCGCCACGGCGCATCAACGTGGTGTCCCCGGGTTCTATCGATACGCCGATCGTGGCCCTCAAAGGTGCCGAGCGCGACACGCTGTACAGGAACATGACGGCAAAGAACCTGATCCCCCGCGCAGGCAACCCCGAGGAAGTGGCGCAGGGCATAGTGTTCCTGGTGCAGAACGATTTCGTCACCGGCACCACAATCGATGTCGACGGCGGCTGGTTGCTCTCGTAGCGGCCTGGATGTATATCCCGATCGGATAGCCAGAGCCAAAGGCTGCGAGCAGCGCGGTCGCAATCAAAGGCGCCGGTCCGCCGGCGACGATGGAGGCAAGTTGATAGCCGAGCGAGGCGCCGCTGTAGCGCAGCCTGGGGGTGAAGCATTCCGCGATCAATGCACCCTGCGGGCCGTACATCATCGAGTGCGGGACCAGCGACAGAACGATGCCGAGGAAGATCAGGCTCTGCACACCGCTGTTGAGCAGCGGGAAGTAGATCAGGGCATAGGCACCGGTCGCGACGGCGCCGATGATGTACATGCGCTTGCGGCCGATGCGGTCCGACCGCAGTACCCTTAGGTTACTGCAGTAGTACCCTTAGGTTACTGCAGTACGCTTACATCTGGCCAAACTTCTTCCTGGCCGCGTCGGTGCACTTCTGCTGCTCGGCTGGCGGCAGCGACTCGCACTTCTTCAGCGCGGCCTGATAGTCCTTGTATTGCTGCTCCTTTGCATCGCCCACCGGTGCGGGCTCCTCCGCGGCAAAAGCGAAACCGCCCAGCGTGAATGCCAGAGCGCCGGCGCCGAGGATAGTCGTGAGCTTTATCATGGGTCTCTCCTGTGGTAGGTTATGAGACTGTCGAAAATCCACCGCGCGGCCCGCATGCGACCGAATCAAAACGGTCGCCAGCGACGAGCCGTATCGAGACAACCCCGTTGCCCGGCTGCCTCCGGCGGTGGTTGGCACGGGGATTCTGTGGCGAAGCGACGGCGACCGGCAGCTTCCACGCCTGCCTCGCCGAACCGGAGGAAAAATGACTAAGCGTGCTTGACCTTTAGGTGCGTTTCCACCGCGTTGGCCTGATCTCCGACCGCTTTCACTGCATCCTTGACTTCCTCTGGACATACACCAAATTTGTCCGCCCAGTCGCGCAGCTCATAGTGTTGGTGAACGTCGATCCGCGTGCGTTCCTGACCACCTCGTTGCGAGTTGTCGTCCGGCATATGGGCCTCTCGTTGGTTTAGAGAGTAGAGCCATTGTCGCAAGCACGACCGCACGACACTACCGGACAACTCCGCGACTTCTTGTAGGATGAATCTGACAAGGCTCCTGTCCTTACGTCATCTCCCAGGGCAATCGCTTGACCGGTGGCACGGGGTTGGCCTCGTAGATAGCCCGAAGCTGGTCTCGCGTGAGAGGCCGGTAGTCAGTCAGGCCCTAATAACTGAATGCGCGAACCCCTATCCCCGACTGGTAGAGCTGGAAACGGGGCTTAAAACGGCTTGAGAGGGCTTTGGGGGCGAGGTGAGGGTGAAGGAGAGGGCCGGGTTCGGCCGAGGGGTGTGTGAAAACCCCAATTTTCGGAGGCCGGGAGAGGATTTCTTCCTGTCCCTCCCGAGAACTCATCGCGCGGTTGTTGTCGGAGCGCCCTTGGTCCTGAACTACGCAGCTATTCGTTCGTAATGGTGATGCAGGCCACCGAGCTCGGCGACCTCGACCACCCTACCCCGATCAGGCAGCTGCACCGTCCGCGGATTCGGTGGGTCCATCGATAGGGAGAGGTGCGTTCTCCAGTCGTGATAGTAGTCGAGATATCGCGCAACGATGCGCCTGAGATGGCGTTCGTTTAAAACGATGATGTGGTCCAGGCAGTCGCGTCTCAGCGTTCCGATGAGCCGTTCCACGAACGGGTTCTGCCACGGACTTCGCGGTGCACTAACGACCTGCTCGATCCCCATGCTCTGAGACCCGCCGTTGAAATGCACTGCCGTAGACCGCATCGCGATCTCGTAGGAGATATGTCGGAGCGCTGTCCCATGGGAACGCTTCGACGATCTGCTGGCCGGTCCACTGAGCGCTTGGATTCTCGGTGACGTTAAAATGAATTACCTTGCGGCGGGCGTGCGCAAGTACGACCAGCACGAAGAGTATCCTGAAGCGGATCGTTGGTACGATGAAGAAGTCGATCGACACCAGATCCGTAACGTGATTTGTCAGAAACGTCTTCCACGTCGGCGAGGACGGCTTCGAGGGGCGGACGCGATACTTGTCCACCGTTGACTTCGCCACTGTGATGCCGAGCTTCCCCAACTCGCCAATGATGCGCGGGGTGCCCCATAGCGGATTCGCGCCGGAGATCTTGCGAATGAGTTCGCGGATCTCCTTGCTGATTGGAGGTCGGCCGGGCTTTCCAGATCGGCTCATCCGTGCCCAGTGATCCCGAAACCGTTTGCGCTGCCAGGCGATCACGGTCGCCGGCTGAACGAAGACCAAAGCCTCCCGCCATCTTGCCCAGCGGCGGGATAGCCAAGACCAGAAGACCCGGTCTGGCGGTCGAATGCAGGGTCGCTTGACGGTTCGCTGGTAGATCGCCAGCTGATGTCGCAGCGCCAAGATCTCCAACCGCAGAGCAAGATGCGATCGAAAGAGCGTCGCGAATGCCGCCAGCAGGGCCGAGAGGACTGCCCCCATCGCTTTGAGCCTCACCGAATAGTCGCCAGAACTTACGCACGAAAGCTGCGCTCCCTAGCGCCTGATGTCAATAGAATCAAGCACTTTTGTGGGACTGTGATGCACTTCAGGAAGGGATGTTACTGGCGGAGAGAGAGGGATTCGAACCCTCGATACGGTTTAAAGCCGTATAACGCCTTAGCAGGGCGCCCCCTTCGGCCTCTCGGGCATCTCTCCGGGGTGTGGTTGATCGAGTAGTGTCTCTTAGTTCAGCGTGTGTGGTGTAGCACGGGAGGCCGCAGGGGGCGCTGGCGCCCGCCTGTCTTCTTGCCGCGCTAAAGCGCGGGTGGCCTCTCGGGCATCTCTCCGGGGTGTGGTTGATCGAGTAGTGTCTCTTAGTTCAGCGTGTGTGGTGTAGCACGGGAGGCCGCAGGGGGCGCTGGCGCCCGCCTGTCTTCTTGCCGCGCTAAAGCGCGCGCGGGTGGCCTCTCGGGCATCTCTCCGGGGTGTGGTTGATCGAGTAGTGTCTCTTAGTTCAGCGTGTGTGGTGTAGCACGGGAGGCCGCAGGGGGCGCTAGCGCCCGCCTGTCTTCTTGCCGCGCTAAAGCGCGCGCGGGTGGCCTCTCGCACGATTGATGGGCCTCTCGCACGATTGATGCCGCAAAACTATAGCACAGCGCCGTCATCCCAATGAGGCGCAGACCGCAGGGCCGATCGCGAAGCCAGTCTCCCCTCCTTTCCAAGGAGGGGTGGCGCCGAAGGCGACGGGGTGGTTTGGCAGAGCGTCTTGACAGACTCCCACGTCCCTCGTGAATCGCTGTCACTGGCCGAAGTGCCGTGCGATCTCTGCCAGCACACCCTCCAGATTCTCTATGACCGCGCGGTTCTCGAACCGAATCACGCGTACCCCCACCTCACCCAGATCACGGGTGCGCCGCACGTCATGGGCCTGAGCCGCATCGTGATCATGCGCAGCGCCATCCAGTTCGATAGCGAGTCTCTCCGACGGACAGTAGAAGTCGAGGACGTAGGCGCCGATGCTGTGCTCCCGCCGGAACTTTCTGCCCCTTAGCTGCCTGCTCTTGAGATGCAACCACAGGCGCGCCTCCGCTGGCGTTAGTGATGCGCGGAATTCTTGCCGGCGGGTCTTTAGTGCTCGTCGATTATTTAGTCTCATCCACCACCCCGGCGCTTCGCGCCAGCTCTACGACAGACTCCCACCACCCCGCCTGCTGCGCAGGCACCCCTCCTCAGGCAGGAGGGGAGAACTCCAGCCCACGCTTCGCGCCACCCCTCCTCGGACAGTAGGGGAGAACTCCATCCCCGCCGCGCTACGCGCACCAAGCCTGCTCGGGGAGGAGGCGGGAAGTTCGCCGCCTACGCTGGCACGGGCTCGGTGTCCAGGCCGAAGGCGCGGTGCAGCACGCGCACGGCGAGCTCCATGTACTTCTCATCGACGACGACGGAGATCTTGATCTCGGAGGTGGAGATCATCTGGATGTTGATGCCCTCCTCGGCCAGGGTGCGGAACATCTGACTGGCGATGCCAACGTGCGAGCGCATACCCACCCCGACCAGCGAGACCTTGCACACGCGGTTGTCGCCCACGAAGTCCCTGGCCCCGATATGGCTCTGGACCTTCCTCGAGATCTCCATCGCGCGCAGGTAGTCGTTGCGGGGGACGGTGAAGGAAAAGTCGGTCATCGCCGTCGACGCTGGCATTCTGGATGATCATGTCGACGTCGATGTTGGCATCGGCCATCGGGCCCAGGATGGCGTAGGCGATGCCGGGCCGGTCGGGCACGCCCATCACCGTGATCTTGGCCTCGTCGCGCGATGAAGGCGATGCCGGAGATGACTGCCTGTTCCATCTTTTCGTCTTCCTCGAAAGTGATCAGCGTGCCGGAGGCGGCCTCCTCCTCGACCGGGACCAGCGGATCGGTCAGGCTCGACAGCACGCGCAGCCGGCACCTTGTACTTGCCGGCGAACTCGACCGAGCGGATCTGCAGCACCTTGGAGCCGAGGCTCGCCATCTCGAGCATCTCCTCGAAGGTGATGGTGTGCAGCCGCCGCGCCTCGGGGACGATGCGAGGGTCGGTGGTGTACACCCCGTCCACGTCGGTGAAGATGTGGCACTCGTCGGCGTTGAGCGCAGCCGCCAGCGCGACCGCCGAGGTGTCCGATCCGCCGCGGCCCAGCGTGGTGATATTGCCGTGGGCATCCATGCCCTGGAAACCGGCCACGACCGGGACCAGGCCATTGGCCAGGTCCGTGCGCAGGTTGTGCTCCTCGATGGCCTCGATGCGGGCCTTGGTGAATGCGCTGTCGGTCAGGACCTTGACCTGCGCGCCGGTGTAGCTTTTGGCCTTCACGCCCTGCTCCGTGCAGCGCCATCGCCAGCAGGCCGATGGTGACCTGCTCGCCGGTGGAAGCTACCACGTCGAGCTCGCGCGGATCCGGCTGGGGCTGGATCTCTCTGGCGAGGGCGATGAGGCGGTTGGTCTCACCGGACATCGCGGACGGAACCACGACGACATCGTACCCGGCCGCCTTCCATTTGGCCACCCGCCGCGCGACGTTCTTGATGCGCTCGGTCGAGCCTACCGAGGTTCCCCCGTACTTATGTACGATCAATGCCATGACGGTGTCGCAGGTGCGCGAAAAAGGCGGCATTTTAGCCGATCCAGCCGTCCCACGGCAGGAGATCCCTGCTCAGGCAAGGTTGGAAGGCGAACACTACGATCAGGCGGATTCGTCGGTCACCAGATTCTCAAGGCGGACGCCGAGCCGGGCGATTAGCCTGAAAAAGCTTGTCAATCGTGTCCATTGGGGCGGGGCTTTGCTGCGGTAGTGCCGGCGCGTAAGGTTCTGTTTTGGCACGGAAGGTGCATCCGGCACCGCTACCGTTTACGCAAAGGAGCTGCAATGAGCGTCTTCGCCCTTGTCATGATGGCCGGGCTGGTGGTCCTGGCAATCTACGCCATCATGATCTACAACAGCCTGGTGCAGGTCAAGCACAACGTCTCGAAGGCCTGGGCCAACATCGACGTGCTGCTCAAGCAGCGCCACGACGAGATGCCCAAGCTGGTGGAGACCTGCAAGCAGTACACGCAGTTCGAGCAGGACACGCTGCAGCGGGTGATCGAGGCGCGCTCCCGGGTGTTCCAGGCCAGCCAGGCGCAGAACATGCCGGCGCCTCGGGCAGGCCGAGAGCGCGCTGCGCGCGGCGCTCGGCAACCTGTTCGCGTCGCCGAGGCCTACCCCGAGCTCAAGACCAACGAGCAGTTCCATGCAACTGCAGACGCGCATCAGCGCGCTGGAGAACGCCATCGCCGACCGCCGCGAGTTCTACAACGAGTCGCGTCAACATCAACAACGTGCGCATCGAGCAGTTTCCCGACGTCATCATCGCGGGCATGTTCAACTTCCCGGCGCCAGCTTCTCGAGTTCCAGGAGGAGGAAAAGCGCGACGTGGACGTGAAGCGGTTGTTCGCGGCGTAGCAGCGACGAAAGCGAATTCACAGGATGAACAGGATTTTTCAGGATTGACAGGAGTTCGAACCCGCTTCCTTCCCTCACTGCGTCGTAGTGAGCTCTAATCCTGTTAATCCTGAGAAATCCTGTCAATCCTGTGCATTCGCCTGCGCTACTGTGATCGTTGGCAGGCCTATTTGGCGGGCATCACGCTTTCCAGGTACGCCGTCACTTCGGCCAGCCGCTGGTTGCGCGCGACATCCAGTGCGGTCTTGCCGCGATCGTCGGCCAGCGCAGGGTCGGCGCCACGCGCAATCAGCGCCTTGACTGCATCGAGCTGTCCATAGCCGGCCGCCCACATGATGAGGGTGGTGTCGTGCTTGTAGCGCTGGTTGACGTCGATGCCACGGTCGAGCAGGTAGTTCATGACATCGATCTTGCCCTGGCCGGCCGCGTACATCACGGCGGTGAGCTGGATCTGGTCTTTCGCATGGATGTCCGCCCCGCGCTCGACCAGCAGCGCGACGATGTCCAGGTAGCCGCCGTAGGCCGCAGCGATGACGGGCGTGGTCTGGTCCAGCGTTGCCAGGTTCACGTCGGCGCCCTTCTCGATCAGCGCCTTCACCGCATTGAGATTGCCCTTCTGAGCGAACAGGTAGAGCGCCGACTCGCCGCTGCGGTTGCGCGTGTTCGGCGCGGCGCCCTGCTCCAGCACCCTCAGGGCGCGTGCTTCCTCCCCCTTCTTGGCAAACTCGATGAGCCGGGCGTTGAGGCTCCTGTCATCGGCAGCGTCCTGCCCCCGCAGCGGCATGACGGCCATGACACCCAGCAGCGCGGCCGCAACCAGGATGAAACGATGGGATGGTCCATTGGTGAGCACGATTCTTGTCGAAGTGAGCACAGTTTGTGTTGATCGAACAAAGCGATAGTGATGAACTCAAGCTTGATAGGGCCGACGCGATGGATTATAGTCTGGCGCCGCTGCAGACGGCAGCCAGGAGGGGCTGTCGGCGCGGCGCAACAGCGCCTGAAGGAACATCAACACTTTGGGAGGTCTCATGAAGCATACGAAAAAGCTCCTCGCATTTGCCGTGCTGGCGGGCTTCACCGCGAGCGCGCTCGCACAGGAAATCTCTGGCGGCGCGACCACCGTGACGAGCCCGGTACCGGAGCAAGCCTACAAGGTGATCAGCCAGGCCATGCTCGATGCCGCCGACGGCGACGCCGCCAACTGGCTGCATTCCAACATGGCGCTACAGCAACAGCCGCTACCACCCGGCCGATCAGATCGACACGCGGAACGTCGGCAAGCTGCGCCCGGCTTACATCTTCCAGACCGCGGTCACGGAATCGATGGAAACAGCGCCGATCGTCAACAACGGCGTCATGTACATCACGACCTCGTACAACCATGTGTACGCGCTCGATGCGGCGACCGGCAAGGAGTACTGGCACTACAAGCACAAGATGGGGCCGATCACGACCTACTGCTGCGGCCCGAACAACCGCGGCATCGCGATCTACCGCGACGTCGTCTACATGGCGCACTCTGGATGCCAAGCTGGTCGCGCTCGACGCGAAGACCGGCAGGCTGCTGTGGCAGAGTTCAGATCGCCGACCCGGAGAAGGGCTATTCGGAGACGATGGCGCCGGTGGTCGTGGGCGACAAGGTCCTGATCGGCACCAACGGCGGCGAGTACGGCATCCGCGGCTTCGTCAAGGCCTTCGATTCGCGCGTCGGCACGCTGCTGTGGACGTTCTACGCGATCCCCGAGAAGGGCCAGGAGGGCGTATGGGCGGTCAACGACGCCACCGGCCGCAACATGCAGCGCGATATCGCCAAAGAGAAGCAGACGGCTGGCGGACATGGGCGGCAGCTTCTACCAGACCCTCGGTGGCGGCGTGTGGATGACGCCGGCGGTCGACAGAAGACCAAGACGGTGTATTTCGTGGTCGGCAACCCCTCGCCCGACCTCTACGGCGACATCCGCCCCGGCGACAACCTCTACACCGACTCGATCGTCGCGATCGACCTGGACACCGGCGCCTACAAGGCGCACTTCCAGTACATCGCGCACGACGTGTGGGACCTGGACGCGGTGAGCCCGGTCATCCTGACGGAAGCCAAGGACAAGGAAGGCAAGAACGTTCCGGTGGCGATCCACGGCGGCAAGACCGGCCACGTCTACGTCCACCACCGCGACGATCTGTCGCTCATCCGCTTCTCCGACGCGATGATCCCGCAGGAGAACATGTGGGTGCTGCCCACGCCGGAAGGCGCGCGGATGCTGCCCGGGGCCAACGGCGGGGTGGAGTGGTCGCCGATGGCGATCAATCCGAAGCTGCGCATGGCCTATGCCGCCAACCTGCACCAGCCGATGACCTACCACGTCGAGGCTTCCGAGTATCCCGGTGGCAGCAAGCTGTGGCTGGGCGGCGCCTTCAAGGTGATCCCGAGCGAGAAGCAATGGGGCCGGCTCTCCGCGGTCAACCTCGACACCGGCAAGATCGCCTGGCAGCCTGACACGCCGCAGCCGCTGATCGGCGGCGTGCTGGCCACGGCCGGCGGTCTGGTGTTCAACGGCGAAGGCAACGGCGAGTTCGCCGCCTACGACGCCCGCAACGGCAAGAAGCTGTGGTCGTTCCAGTGCGGCGCGGGCGTCAACGCTCCGGCCTCCTCGTTCATGGTCGGCCGCAAGCAGTACATCGCCGTGGCAGCCGGGCGGCAACACTCAGCTCGACTCCAAGCGCGGCAACAACAGTCATCGTGTTCGCGCTGCCGTAAGCCGTCTCGATCCGAGTCATCCGAGGCCGCGCCTGGGCGTTACTCCTGGCACGGCCTTTTTCTTGCGCCGTTTGCCGCGACGGGCCGCTCGATCTCGAGGCAGGACGATGAAACGATTTGTGACGATTGCATGCGCCGCAGCGGCTGCTCGGCGCCGGCGCGCTCGTCCGCGCATGCCCAGGGGAACCCGGCGGCCGGCAAGGAGAAAGCGGCGCGTGTGCGCCGCCTGCCACGGCGCCGGACGGCAACTCCCCCGTGCCCAGTATCCCGATCCTCGCGGGCCAAACCGCCCGCTACATGTACCTGCAGCTGAAGGACTTCAAGGAAGGGCGGCGCAAGGACCCGTTGATGAGCCCGATGGCCGTCAACCTGTCCAGGGAGGACATGTTCGACCTGGCCGCACTACTACGCGCAGCAGAAGCCGCTGCCGACCAACTACCGATCGACTCGGCCAAGGTCGCCGCAGGCAAGCAGGTCGCCGACGCGGCCCTGTGCACGATGTGCCATCTGGGCGGATTCTCCGGGCAGAACGAAGTGCCGCGCGTGGCCGGCCAGCACTACGACTACATCGTCAAGCAGCTGAAGGATTTCCGCGAGAGGCGCCGCACCAACGACGCCGGCACCATGACCGCCTACGCGAGGGGCCTCACCGACGAGCAGATCGACGCGCTCGCGCAGTACATCACGAACCTGAACTGAGCGCCCGACAGGGACTGCGAAGAGTCCGCCTCGACACCGCCATGGCCACGGGTGATCAGCCGTGAGTACGTTGATGACGCTGATCACCCACTACGCACTGGCGGTGCTCACCGGCTACTTCACCTGGCGCCTGGGCGCCGATGCCCGCCATCGCCCCGACCTCGCACCCCGGCTGTGGGCGGCAGCGTTCGCCGCGGTTGCGCTATGCGCCCTCGCCGGCGGGACGCACGAAGGCTTCGCGGCGCGGCTGGACGCCGGCGTCGCGCAGTCGCTTTGGCGCGCCACCCTGTGCCTTGCCGGCGCCGCCAATCTGCTGTTTCTGTGCTCGATCGTTCACGCCTACACCGCCGGCCGGCTGCGCGTTGCCTTGCTCACGCTCGCCGCGGCCAAGTTCGCCCTGCTGGCGGTGTGGATCGCCGATCACGACGACTTGCGCTACGTGGTCTACGATACCGTCGCGACGATGCTCCCGGTGCTGGCGATGTCCGCCTGGGGCGGATGGAGCAAACGGGTAGCGGCCGCCCCCTGGGTGCTCGCCGGAATCCTCGTCTCGCTCGTAGCCGCGCTCGTCCAGCAGGGACGCGTCACGCTGCATCCACAGTTCGATCATTCCAACCTGTTCCGGGTCATCCAGATGATCGCGATGTACTTCCTGTTCCGTGCCGGTCTGGAGATGCGGGACCAGGCGGGCGAGGGCGTCGCGCCGATCGGCACGCCGGCGCGGGGCGAATCGTGAACCCTCGGTGGCCTGTTGCGATGCGCGGCGGCGAGCTCCGCAACCTCGGGCCGCACGGCTTCCACCGCACCCGCTACTGGGAGTGGGGAGATCCCGCCAACCCCTGCGTTGTGATCTGCGTGCATGGTCTGACGCGCACCGGGCGCGACTTCGACGCGCTCGGACAGGCGCTCGCTCCTTACTTCCGTGTTCTCTGCCCGGACGTGGTCGGCCGTGGAGGCAGCGACTGGCTGGCGCACAAGCCGGATTACGGCTATCCCCTGTACCTTTCGGATCTGACTGCGCTGATCGCCCGCGCCGGCGTCGACTCGGTGCGGTGGGTGGGCACGTCCATGGGCGGACTGCTCGGCATGATGCTGGCTGCACAACCGGGCAACCCGATCGGCAAGCTGGTCGTGAACGACGTGGGTGCACTGGTGCCCAAGGCCGCGCTGGAGCGGCTGGCCCAGTATGTCGGCAAGGCACCGCGCTGCAGCGACCTCGACCAGCTCGAGGCATACCTGCGGCGGGTGTTCGCGACCTTCGGTCCGCTCAGCGACGCACAGTGGCGGCATCTCGCCTCGACCTCGGCGCGGCGCAACGACGACGGAACCTTCAGCCCGGCGTACGATCCAGGGATCGCGATCGCTTTCGCAGGCGAGCTGCGCGACGTCGTGTTGTGGCCGGTATGGGACGCGATCACCTGCCAGACGCTGGTGCTGCGCGGCGCCGAGTCGGACCTGCTGCTGCGCGAGACCGCCGAGCAGATGACCCAACGCGGTCCGAAGGCCCGGCTCAAGGAGTTCGACGGCATCGGCCACGCCCCGGCTTTGATGTCGGTTGACCAGATCGAGGTGGTGCGGGATTTCTTGCTCTCGCCTTAAAGCTACTCATCTCTCACCGCCAAGGACGCAAAGGACGCCAAGAAAACCTCGGGAGAGTGCTCTCGCCGCGTACACCCGGTGTCGATGTGAGGCCAGTGCCTGCCCGTTGCGTTCGCGGTCGATCTGTTTCGCAGTTCCGTCTTTTGTCTTTCCTTTGCGTCCTTTGCGTCCTTGGCGGTGATAGCTTCGGTTTGCTAGGCCGCGTGCACAGCCGCGGCGGCTTGACCGCGCGGTCGCTCCGGCTTACCCTCGACGCATACTTTTCCGATTGCCGAAGGAGGTCGCCATGGCAGGTTCCAGCGCAACACTTCACGAGAGCGCCGATGTGCTCAAGCCCGAAGCCATCGACCGTCATCGAGCCATTGCATCCCTCATGGAAGAGCTGGAAGCGGTCGACTGGTACGACCAGCGCGTTCAGGCCGCCCACGACGACGAGCTGCGTGCGATCCTGGCGCACAATCGCGATGAGGAGAAAGAACACGCGGCCATGGTCCTGGAATGGCTGCGCCGCCACGACGCGCACCTCGACGAGCAGCTGCGCACCTACCTGTTCGCCAACAAGTCCGTCCTCGCGATAGAGAAGCCAGCGGCTTCGTCCGCTGCCGCCAGCGCAGGAGGCGACGGATCGCTGCGGATCGGCAGCCTGCGCGGGGAGGTGCCGTGATGAACGATCTGCTGCGCGGCCTTGCGCCGATCTCGGACGCAGCCTGGGAGACGATCGAGGAGGAAGCCACGCGCACGCTGAAGCTCACGCTGGCGGCGCGCAAGCTGGTGGATTTCCGCGGGCCGCTCGGCTGGGATGCGTCAGCCGTCAGCAACGGGCGTGCCCGCCCTCTGGGCAGCGGACCGCAGCCGGGTGTAGAAGCGCGCATGCGTGAGGTGCAGCCGCTGGTGGAACTGCGCGTGCCCTTCGAGCTCACCCGCGACGAGCTTGAAGCCGTGGGGCGCGGTGCAGCCGACCCGGATCTCGGCGCGGTCAGGCAGGCGGCCCGCAACGCGGGGCTCGCGGAGGACCGCGCCGTCTTCCACGGCTACGCCGACGGCAGCATCGCCGGCATCGCACAGGCTGCAGCGGCGGAGACGCTGAGCATACCGAGCGACTATGAATCCTATCCCGGGGTCGTCGCCGACGCGGTGAATCGATTGCGCACTACCGGGGTCAACGGCCCGTACGCAATTGCCCTCGGCCCCCGCTGCTACACGGGGCTCACCAAGACCACCAAAGGCGGCTATCCAGTCATCGAGCACGTGCGGCGGCTGCTGGACGGGCCCATCGTGTGGGCCCCCGGCGTCAATGGCGCGCTCGTGCTGTCCACACGAGGCGGTGATTTCGAGCTGACGGTGGGACAGGACTTCTCCATCGGCTATCTGGACCATACCGCAGCGAGCGTGCACCTGTACCTGCAGGAGAGCTTCACTTTCCGGGTGCTGGCGCCGGAGGCTGCCGTCCCGCTTGCCTACCCGGCGGCCTGAGCAGGCAGATGCCAACGCCAGACCGCCCCGGCGCATGATCGCGGTCGACTGGGGCACCTCGAGCTTCCGGGCCTACCGCCTCGGCCCAGATGGCGGGGTGCTCGAGCGGCGCAGCGCACCGCTGGGGATCATGCAGGTCGAAGGCGGCCGCTTTGCCGAGGCACTGGAGAGCCAGGTCGGCGACTGGTTAGCGGCAGGCAATGCGCCGGTCGTGATGAGCGGCATGATCGGCAGCCGCCAGGGCTGGATCGAAGTGCCCTACGCGAGCTGCCCCGCGGACGCGGCGCAGATCGCCGCCGGGCTGCGCGAAGTGCGCTGGGACGAGCGTCGCGCCTGGATCGCACCCGGGCTGTCCAGCCGCGATGCGGCCGGGGTGCCCGACGTAATGCGCGGCGAAGAGACGCAGCTCCTCGGCGTGCTCGACCAGCTTCCCGGCGAGCGCCTCGATCTGCCTGCCCGGCACGCACAGTAAATGGGTCGAGGTACACGACGGCACGGTGGTGCACTTCTCCACCCACATGACCGGCGAGGTCTTCGCCTTGCTCAAGTCCCACAGCATTCTCGGGCGCATGATGCGCGAGGAACCCGCGGATCTGCAGTGGTTCGCCGCCGGGCGTGCGGCGCGCGCAGGATGCAGGCGGGCTGTTGCATCACCTGTTCGGCGTGCGCGCGCGCGGATTGTTCGGTGAGGTGCCCGGACGAAGTGTCGGCCTCTTATCTGTCCGGCATCGTGATCGGCCACGAGCTGGTGGCCGCGCGCAGCGCCGCCACCGCCGTCTTTCTGCTCGGCGCGAGGCCGCTGGTGGATCTGTACCAGCATGCGCTGCGGCAGTTCGGGCGGGACGCGACCGTGCTCGACCCCGATGCCGTCGTGCGCGGGCTGTTCCAGCTCGGCACGCAACTCACAGGAGGTTGAAGATGCTCGCCTTCGCCGAGGCTCTGGCCGCCTGTCCGCTGGTGGCCATCCTTCGCGGCATCCGGCCCGACGAGTGCGTGGAGATCGGCCGCGCGCTGCTGGACGCCGGGTTCGGGATCATCGAGGTGCCGCTCAACTCTCCGATCCGTTCGAGAGCATCGCGCTGCTGGCGCGCGAGCTCGGCGAGCAAGCGCTGGTCGGAGCCGGAACGGTGACCAGCCGACAACAGGTGGACGAGGTAGCACAGGCAGGCGGCCGGCTGATCGTCATGCCGCATGGCGACGCCAAGGTCGTCGTGGAAGCGAAGGCGCTCGGACTCACCGCCCTGCCCGGCTTCTCGACGCCGACCGAGGCGTTCGCAATGCTCGAGGCGGGCGCGGACGGCCTCAAGCTGTTCCCGGCCGAGGCCAATCCCCCGAAGGTGCTCAAGGCGCTGCGCGCCGTCCTGCCCAACGCCGTGCCGATCATCCCGGTCGGCTCCATCAGCGTCGAGAACATGGGCGAGTACTGGGCGGCCGGCGCCAATGGGTTCGGACTCGGCTCCGCGCTCTACAAACCCGGGCTACCCCCGCGCAGGTCGGCAAGAGCGCGGCCAAGTTCCGCGCGGCGGTGCAGTTGCTGGCTTCTACTGCGAAAGGCTGAACCGCAGCAGAGCGCAGAGAAGACCAACACCAGGATCTGGACTGCAACAGACACGGTAGCGCTGTCTATATGCCGCCTCGCCACCCTCCTCCCAACCCTCGTCTCCACAATGCGTGGGGAGAGGGAGCGATGCGGCGAATCTGCCCTTGCAGTTCTTGGCGTCTTGGCGTCTTGGCGGCCAACACAGGTTTTCCTTGACGCCTCGCCGGCTCAAGCACGTTCCCGCTTTTCTCTGCGCTCTCTCGCGTCTCTGCGGCCAATCTGCCTTTGCACTTCTTGGCGCCTTGGCGGTCAATACTCAGGTATTCGGGCTGTCCATCGCCAGCAGGGCAGTCTGATCGAGATCGTCCAAACCGCTGCGAGGGAGACCCTCGCCAGAGAAGCGCAGCGCGGCAGCGAGCGGCCGCCGGTCCCCGTGTCTGCTAACGCCCATTGGGCGTGGCGGCACAGCAGCGCGAGGGCGAGCGAGCGGCCAAGCGACAGCGCAGAAGCGTCGCGCGCCCGCCTCGAGGTGGGCCGGACCCGCCTCGGCGGCCGTGCGCAGCCAGTCGGCAGCGGCGGCGGCGCTGCGCATCGCCACACCGGCGGCGTCTCTCAGGGCGGGCTCCTGGGCGGCTAGAGCGCAGCGCGAGATCTGCTGCTGCAACGCCACCAGCGCGCCCCCGCCGCTCGCAACGCGCAGCGCATCCAGCGACAGCACGTTGGTCGTGCCCTCCCAGATGGAGAACACCTGTGCATCGCGCAGCAGCGCCGGCAGCCCGGTGTCTTCGACGTACCCGGCTCCACCGAAGCATTCCAGCGCTTCGCTGCATCACCGCTACCGATTGCCTGGCGGTGGTGAGCTTGACGATCGGCGTCAGCAGGCGCAGCAGATCGCGCTCCTGCTCGGAGGCCCCACCCGCTTCGTCGCGTCCGATCAGCTCGACCAGGAAGAAGGCGAGATGGAACGCCGCCTCGAGCTCGGCCTGCATTCCCGGCGAGGGTGTCCAGGTGCAGCGGCTTCTCCGCCAGCGTCGCACCGAAGGCGAAGCGCCGGCGCGCATAGTCGCGGGCGAGGGCTACGGCACGGCGCATGTACGCGACACTGCTCACGCTGTTCCACGTGCGCGTGACGTTGAGCATGGGCGCAGATGTTCTTCACCCCGTCGTTCAGACCCATGACCGGCTGGGCGAGGGCGCCATCGAGGGTGAGCTCGGCCGTGGGCACCTTGCGCGTGCCGAGCTTGTCCTTCAAGCGGTGCACCAGGATGCGGTCGAGCCGACCTTGGGAATCGCGGGTCTCGAGATAGAACAGCGCCAGCCCCTTGCCGCCGGCCGGGTTTCCCTCCGGCCGCGCCAGCGTCAGCGCCATCTGGCTCGTTGCCGCGGAGGTGAACCACTTGCGGCCGTACAGCTGCCAGCCGCCCTGCTCATCCTGCCGTGCGACGGTCTCGGACAGCCCCACGTCCGAGCCGCCGGTGCTCTCGGTCATCCACTGGCCGCTGGTCCAGAACTGGCGCGGATCGCGTGAGGTGAGGCGAGGCAGCGCGCGCTCGCGCAGGGCGGCGTTGGCCGACACGCTGAGCGTGCGTGCCGCGCCATCGGTCATCGCGAGCGGACAGCTGTATACGTCCGTCGAGGGCGTGAACAGGTACACGAGCGCCATCTGGTGCACCCGCGACCAAGCCCCGTGCCGGCGCTCGTAGGCGAATCGCGATCAGCCCGCTGCGCGCCGCCAGCTGTTCGGCCGCACGCCACAACGGCGAGACTTCGATCCGGTCGATCCGGTTGCCCCAGGCATCCCAGGGCGTGTGCACCGGCTCGTTGAGCCGGTCGGCCAGCTGGAACGCGTAGAGGGGCCCGCCGGCCAGCTCTCCCATCTCCTTGAGCTCGGGCTCGATGGCGGCGAGAACCTCGGGCGGCAGAGTCGATTGCAGGCAGGCGCGCAGCACGCGGTCATCGTCGTACTGGTTCGCCAGGCGTCGGGGGCGGCTGGTTGAAGGGCGGCATGCGCGTAGTCTACTAGCCCTGGAGTGTTTTCATGACTCAGCCGGGCCGGGCACGTGGCCGTCTCAGTCGGACCTCTTGACGGGCGCGTGCCACGCTTCCGAGCGTGAGAGGCAGCGCGTCGCGCCGCTGTGCACGATGCCCAGTCGCGCCCCGCCAGGCTGGTTCGCGTAAGATCACGCGCGGCGAGTCACAAACCCGATATCACGTTCCAATGAAGGCATGCGGCGCATACTGAAGTGGGTTGGCCTCGGCGCGGCCACCCTCTTGGTCGTGTTGACGGCACTGCTGCTGTCGCTGCCTCTCCTGCTTGACTCCGAAGCGGTCAAGGCGGCGGCGCTGCAGCATCTGTCGCGCGCCACCGGGGGCCAGTGGCACGTGGCTCACCTCGAGCTCGACTGGTTGCCGGCACCCAAGATCGGCGTCGAGGGTGCGTCGTTCAGCATCCCGGGCACCGCCGAGGGCAAGGTCGAAGCATTGACCCTCACCACCGCCCTCCTGCCACTGCTGTGGGGCGACGTACGGCTCAGCCACGTGGCGCTGGTTGCACCGGACATCACCGTCACACTGGCGCCTGCGCCTGCATCCGCGCCCGACTCGGGCACCTTCACGGTCTCGGATCTGCGCGCAGCGCTGGCCGGCATTTCCCGCCTGAAGACGGTCGATCTGCGGGTCGCTCGAGTTCGCCATCGAACGCGGGCGCTTCGTGCTGGCGAGTCCAGGTCAGGCGAGCCTGAGCCTGAGCCGAGATCAGCGGCCGCGCCGCCCACCGCTCGGGACGCTTCGAGGTCGAGGCCACGACTGCGTCCGACCTTGCGCAACGCATCGATGCCAAGATCAGTCTCGACCCGGAACGCTTCGAGGGCAGCATCCAGCTCAATGCAACGGACATCGATCTGGCCACGCTGCTTGCGGTCGCCGGCGTGCAAGGGGATCCGCAACTCGAAGGCATGGCCTCGCTGCGCGCACAGATCACGGCCGACAGCTCGCCGGCGCTGCGTGGGACCTTCAATGCAGGCGCGAGCTCCCTGTCGATCGCCAGCGGCGATACCAAGCTCGATGTCCAGGCGCTGGCTATCGTCGGCGAGGTGCAGTGGACCGACGGCGGGCTGAGGATCGCCGCGCAGGACCTCCACGCGGCGACACCGGTCCTGCAAGCTGCCGCAGTGCTGACCTTCAGCCCGGACTGGAACCAGCAGCGGCTGGAAGCAAAGGTGCAGGCTGTCGATCTTGCGACCGTGAAGCAGCTGGTCCTGCCGTGGACGATGGACACACCGGAGGTCGCGCAGTACGCCGAGATGGTCGAGGCCGGTCAGCTGAACGGGCTCGAGGCTACGCTGCAGCTGGATCAGATCGAGCAGTGGCACCAGGCGATCGAGGCTCGCGGCACCCTCTCCGGTGTTGCGATGGCCTTGAAGCAACCCGAGCTCCCGATTCGCGATCTGGGCGCCACCCTGGTGCTGGCGCAGGGCAAGCTCACTGCAGAAGGCGTGCAAGCCGCCACCGGCAACAGCAGCGTGCACAGCGGCCGCATCGAGCCTGGATTTCGCCGCGACGCCGATGGCCATTGATGCAACGGCGCAGTGGCAGGCCGACCTGAGCCAGGTCCTTGCGCTGGTCAAGCGGCAGCTCGCCCCTCGCGATCGCGCGAAGCTGGACACGCTGCGTGCGCTGGCCGGGGACGCCCGGGGCAGCCTGTCCCTGAATGGCACGTTCGAGCAGCTGCACATACTCGCCGAAGCCGACTCGCTCCGCGCGCAAGCTTCCCTCGAGCAGCTGCCCTGGCCGATCCAGGTTACGGGTGCGAGAGTACGCTTCGACGGCGGTGAGCTGGTCGTACAGGGACTGGCCGGCACCGTGGGCGAGCAGCAGCTTCGGCCCGTGCGGGGGGCAGCTCACGCTCGCTGCCGCGTCCAGGCTCCAGGTGAACAGCTGCAGCGCCGATCTTGCGCTCGTCGAGCTGTTCGACTGGGTGTCGAAGCGGTTCGAGCTGCCCGCTGCTGCGAAGGGGCTGCGCGTGCTCGCCGGGCGCGGGCTGGTCCAGGCACGCACGATCGCCGCGAACCTGGCGCAGCCGGCCAGGTGGTCGGGAGACATCAGCGTGACGCCCAAGGCGCTGCGCCTGGCTCATCCGCAGGTGCCGGGAGAGCTGGGACTGGACGGGGAAGTATCCGAGGGGACCCGGGCGCACTGACCATACAGCGCGTGAAGGCCGAAGTGCTGGACACCACCCTGCAGGTGAGCGGGAGCGTATCGGGTCTGCGCGATGGCAAACCGAGCCTGGACGTGCAGGCCGCTGGCCCGGTTGGCGAGAAGATACTCGCATGGGCGTGGCACCGCGCCGGGGTTGAGCACTCAGCCGCTCGCATCGCGCCCTTCGAGGCTCGGCCTGTAGCGCTGCGCTGGCCGGTGACCGACGGCGGCTTCGAGACGCGGGGCGATCTGATGTTCGCGGGCAAGACCACCGTGGGTTTCGACGCACTGATCCAGCCCGCGAAGTTGGATCTACGCAAGCTCGACCGTTCAGGACGAATCCTCGAACGCGCAGATGTCCGTCCGGTGGCAGCAGGGCGTGCTGGAAGGCAGCTTCTCCGGCAACCTGACCGGAGCCTCGCTGATCAGGATCCGGCAGAGCAGAGAAAGTCCCGACGCTCGCATGTCGGGCAACTTGACCTACCGAGTGCCGATCAAGCGGCCCCGCGATTTCCGCGCGAACGGACAGCTTCGGGTCCATCAGGTAACGTCGCCCGTCGGGCTCGCAGAGCCCGACGTCACGCTGCGCAGCGTCGAGCTCACGGCGGCGGGGCGCTCCGTGCGTCTGGCCACATCGTTCTCGCTGCGGGACACGAGCTTCGATGTCAGCGGCACGATCCGCGGGACAGACCAGCGCTATGCGCTCGACCTCGACGTCAAGTCGGACAGCGTCGACGTGAATCGGCTCCTCGGTGATCGCGCGACTGACAGCGCGCACCGCTCGGAAGAGCAGCCAATGTCGTGGGATTTCCCGGTCGAAGGCAAGGTGCGGCTCGCTATCCAGTCCCTGCGTCACGGCCCCTATCGCCTCGAGCCGTTTATCGCCGCGGTGGACATCGTGCCGGGCCGCATCAACTGGGCGGTCAAGCAGGCAAAGCTGTGCGGCATAGGGATCGCGGGAGCCGGGCGCGCACAGTCCGAAACGGTGAGCGTGGACGTCGTGCTGCGAGCGCGCGACCTCGACGCCCAGCCCGCACTGCTATGCCTTACCAAGGAGCATGCCATCGTCACCGGCCGCCTGGACGCCGATGCCCACCTCACCGCCACCGGTCCGTACCTGGAGCTGCCGCAACGGATCACTGGCCCCTTCCACGGCGTGGCCCGCGACGGGCGCGTCGATCGCCTGGGCCGGCTGGCCCAGGTGCTCGACCTGGTCAACGCAAGCGAGCTGCTGCGTGGCGAAAAACTGAACTTGAGCGGGACTGGGTTCGCTTATGACAAGCTCGAAGCCACCGGCAAGCTGGCAAGCGGAGTGGTCCAGCTCGACGAAATGGTGCTCGATGCCCAGCCGTTCGACGTGGTCGCACGCGGCTCGATCGATTGGGTGAACGGCACGCTCGACATGAACGTCGCGGTCGCGCCAGTGCAGGTGCTCAACACGATAGTGAAGCTGATCCCGTTCCTCGGTTACGTGCTCGGCGGCGGCGTGTACGCGGTGCCGGTAGGCGTGCGCGGCAAGCTCTCGGATCCCCAGATCATCCCGGTAGCGCCCGACGGCGGTCGCGGGAACTATCCTGGGCATGCTGGAGCGCACCTTGAAGACTCCCTTCAACCTGCGCCAGGCGCTTGTGCCGTCGGCGATGCAGAGCGGCGCCACCGGGTCGCCCCCTGCCCCGGCTCCGCCCGCCCCCGTGCCAAAGCAGTAAGCCGGCGCGAAGGGAAGCGCTCAGGCAAGACCCTGCCGCCACGCCGCCAGAGCGGCAGTGAACTGCGATTCCTTTCGTTCGCCATCGCGGCCGAATACGCGGATCGAGAGATCTTCCAGAACCATCCACGCTTCGATGGCTCCCGCAGCGAGGTAGGCTGCCATCTTCTGCTGCAGCTTTCCTGTGGAGTTGGACGGCGATACTACCTCGACGCAGATCTCGGGTGCCTCGGGCATGGCCGGTGCGCCCTGCGCAAACACGTCGTCATGACGGGCTACAGATTCCGGCGAGCACCACACAACGTCCGCCGTAAGTACGCCTTGCGGGGTCACGATGGCACCCTCCTGGAAGGCCTTACCTCCCAGCACAGTCCGCAGTGCCAGCGCCAGGGAGAAGCCGATTTCCATATGCCTGGGACTCGCCGCTGGCGTCATTCTTATGTCCCCCCATTCGTCCAGCTCGATCGTGTAGGGCAGATCCGAAAGCACGGGGTCGGCAACGATCAGCGCCCAGCGCTGCGCAAGCGCCTGGCGAGACAGCCCCGTCCCCTCGACGATCGCTCCCATCGCAGTTCCCATGGCCCGTCAGAGACCACCCATGCACAGATACTTCACCTCGAGGTATTCCTCGATGCCGTACTTGGAGCCCTCGCGGCCGATGCCGGACTGCTTGACGCCGCCGAAGGGCGCGACCTCGTTGGACAGCAGCCCGGTGTTGATGCCCACCATGCCCGACTCGATGCCCTCGCCCACGCGCCAGATGCGGCCGATGTCGCGGGCGTAGAAGTAGGCCGCCAGCCCGAACTCGGTGTCGTTGGCGAGCGCGATGCCCTCGGCCTCGGTGTGGAAGCGGAACAGCGGCGCCACCGGGCCGAAGGTCTCCTCTCGGGTGACCTTCATCGCGGGAGTCACGTCGGTGAGCACCGTGGGCTCGAAGAACAGCCCGCCCAGGCTGTGCGGCTTGCCGCCCACGATCACCTTGGCGCCCTTGCCGAGCGCATCGCCGATGTGCTCCTGCACCTTGGCCACGGCGTTCGCGTCGATCAGCGGCCCGATGTTCACGCCGGCCTCGGTGCCGGGACCGACCTTCAGCGCCCTGACCTTGGCGGCGAGCTTCTCGGCGAAGCGCATCGTAGACGCTTGTCCTGCACCAGGATGCGGTTGGCGCACACGCAGGTCTGGCCGGCGTTGCGGTACTTGGAGATCATCGCGCCCTCGACCGCCGCGTCGAGGTCCGCGTCGTCGAACACCAGGAAGGGCGCGTTGCCTCCCAGCTCCAGCGACACCTTCTTGATGGTCTGTGCGCTCTGCGCCATCAGCATGCGGCCGACTTCGGTGGAGCCGGTGAAGGTGATCTTGCGCACGGTCGGATTGGCGGTGAGCTCGCCGCCGATCTCCTTGGCCGAGCCGGTGACGACGTTGAACACGCCCTTGGGCATGCCGGCGCGCTCCGCCAGCTCGGCCATGCGCCAGCGCCGAGAACGGCGTCTGGGTGGCGGGCTTGACGACGATGGTGCAGCCCGCCGCGAGCGCCGGGCCGACCTTGCGCGTGATCATGGCCGCCGGGAAGTTCCACGGCGTGATCGCGCCGCACACGCCCACCGGCTGCTTGATCACCACCAGGCGGCGATCGGGCCAGACTGCTCGGGATCACATCGCCGTAGACGCGCTTGCCCTCCTCGGCGAACCACTCGAGGAACGACGGCGGCATAGGCGATCTCCCCCTTCGCTTCCGCCAGCGGCTTGCCCTGCTCGGTGGTCATGATGAGCCCCAGGTCGTCCTGGTTGGCCAGCATCAGCTCGAACCACTTGCGCAGGATCGCAGAGCGCTCCTTGGCGATCCTGGCGCGCCACGCCGGCAGCGCGCGGTCGGCAGCCTCGATGGCGCGGCGCGTCTCCGCCGCGCCCATCTTCGGGATGCGTGCCGATCACGCCACCGGTCGCGGGGTTGGTGACGGGGATGGTCTGCCCGCTGTCGGCGTCGACCCAGGCGCCGTCGATGTAGCACTGCTCGCGGAACAGCTTCGGGTCCTTGAGCTGCACGCGGAACTGCCTGGGGTCGCGGGGAGCGTTCATGGTTGACCTCTCGAGGGTTCAGGTCGAGGGAAGATTATAGGGCGGCACGAAGTGCGAGGCACGAGGCACGAGGCGAGGCACGAGGCGCGAGCACGAGCGCGAGAAAAAGACTCCCTCTCCCTTGATGGGAGAGGGTTGGGGAGAGGGTGAGGATGCACGCGATCTGGCCCCCTCACCCCCGCCCTCTCCCGCGAGGGGAGAGGGGGCTTTTTCTCGTGCCTCGTGCCTCGTGCCTCGCGCCTCGGCTGCCTCGCGCCTCGTGCCTCATCAAAACGTGCCCGGATACGCCCCACCGTCGATCAGGAAATTCTGTCCGGTGACGTAGCTTGCCTGCGCGCTGCAGAGGTAGGCGCACAGCGCGCCGAACTCCTCGGGATTGCCGAAGCGGCCGGCGGGCACGGTCTTGAGGCGGTCCTGCTCGACCTGGTCGAAGCTCTTGCCTTGTCTGCTTGGCCATGGCGTCGCTGCGGCGCAACATGGTGTCGGTCTCGAACAGACCCGGCAGGATGTTGTTGATGGTGACGTTGTGCATGACGGTCTGGCGCGCCAGCCCGGCGACGAAGCCGGTGAGCCCGCTGCGCGCGCCGTTGGACAGCCCGAGGATCGGGATGGGCGCCTTGACCGCCGCCGAGGTGATGTTCACGATGCGCCCGAACTTGCGCGCGATCATGCCGTCGACGGTCGCTTTGATCAGCTCGATGGGCGTGAGCATGTTGGCATCGAGCGCCTTGATCCACACGTCGCGGTCCCATTGCGCGGAAGTCCCCGGCCGGCGGCCCGCCGGCGTTGTTCGACCAGGATGTCGGGCTGCGGACAGGCGTCCAGCGCCGCCGCGCGCCCTTGCGGCGTGGCGATGTCGGCTGCCACCGTCTTGATCTTGAACGCCGGTCTGCTGGCGAATCTCATCGGCGGCAGCGCGCAGCGCCTCGGCCCCGCGCGCCACCAGCGTCACGTTCACGCCTTCGCGCGCCAGCGCCAGCGCGCAACCCTTCCCCAGTCCCTTTGCTTGCGGCGCACACCAGCGCCGACCTGCCCTTGATGCCGAGATCCATCGTTCCTCTCTCCTCGAAGCGCAACCGCGTGAACAGCCGCCAATGCTGAACCAATCCGGGTGGCGTTTGCAAACGACACCCCTCGAGAGGGGCCTGGCGAGCGGGCCGTTGCTATAATCGCGCGAACCTAGAACAAGGATGCCCATGAGGGCTGCCTACGTCCACACCGCACTCGCCTGGACCACACTCGCCTTGACCGTTCTGTGCAGCCGGCTGCGCCACCGCCCGCAATCCGCGCGACCCGCTCGAGCCGCTCAACCGCAAGGTCTATCAGTTCAACGAGCCCTGGACAAGGCCGTCACCAAGCCGGTGGCCGAGGGCTACCGGGCGGTCGTTCCCGCCGCCGGTGCGCGGCGGCATCACCAACTTGTTCGGCAACTTCCGCGACGTCACCACGGCGGTCAACAACCTGCTGCAGCTGAAGGTGCCGCGTGCGGCATCGGACTTCGGGCGCATTGTCATCAACAGCACGGTGGGCATCCTCGGCTTCTTCGATGTCGCGAGCCGCCTCGGGCTGGAGAAGCACGACGAGGACTTCGGGCAGACGCTGGGCCACTGGGGCCTCGGTCCGGGACCATTCTTGATGCTGCCGCTGCTCGGCCCCAGCACGGCTCGCGACACGGTGGGGCTGGTCGGCGACTACTTCACCGACCCCGAGTTCTATCTGTTCAACCGAGTACCCCGGAGAACTGCATCGTGTTCGGCGACCCGCGTCGATCAACCTGCGCGCCAACCTGCTGGCGGTCGAGGGCGTGCTCGACCAGGCCGGCGCTCGACCAGCTACGCCTTCCTGCGCGATGCGTACCTGCAGCGCCGGCGCAACCAGATCTACGACGGCAACCCGCCGCCGAACTGCAGGACGAGGAGGCGCACCGCGGCGCAAGACGCTCAAGGAGATGGAGGAAGAGCTGGACCTCGACGAGCCCGAGGACGGTGCCGACCCGCCACCGGCGCCTGAGTACGACCCGCCACCGGCTCCGGCGTCCGACATCGCCTCCCAGAGCCCAGTAGAGTCTTCGTTCCGGACAGCGCACCGCAGTGCGCATGCACTGCGGCGAGCTATAATTTCGATTCCGGCTGCGCGCCTGGCCTCACCGTGCGCGCACGTGACTTCTCATCTTTCGGGCTACCACATGATCAGACTGCTTGCTGCACTCATCCTCGGCAGCTTCGCTGCTTGCCCTGCGCCCAGGCGGGCGAGCCACAGGGCGTCCTGGCGAACGTCAAGAAGACCGGCGTGATCCGTCTGGGCTATCCTGCAGGCGTCGCCGCCTTTTTCCTTCGACGAACGGCGGGAACACTCCGGCCGGCTTCTCCGTGGACCTGTGCCGGCGCGTAGCCGAGGGCATCCGCTCCCAGCTCGGCCTGACCACTCTGCGAACCGAGTGGGTCAAGCTCGATCTCGTCCAACCGGCTGGCCGCCGTGCGTGCCGGCAAGGTGGACATCGAGTGCGGCACCACCACCTGGACGCTGTCGCGCCAGGAATCCGTGGACTTCAGCCTGATGACCTTCGTCGACGGCGCCACCGTCCTGGTGCGCGCGGGACTCCGCGCTGCAGGGCGTTGCCGACCTCGACGGCAAGCGCCTGGCGGTGGTGCCCGGGACCACCACCGAGGGCGCCCTGACCGGAGCGCTCAAGCGCCGTGGCTTGCAAGCCAGCGTTTCATCCGGTGGCCTCGCACGAACAGGGGTTGGCGCTGCTGGCCGCCGGGAAGATCGACGGCTACGCCTCGGATCGGCTGCTCCTGGTCGAGCTGGGGCTGGGCTCCAAGGAGGCCAGCAGCTTCCGCGTGCTGGACGAGGACTTTTCGGTCGAGCCCTACGCGCTCACGCTGCCGCGCGGCGAGCCCGACCTGCGGCTGGCGGTGAACCGCAGCCTCGCCCGGCTGTACCGGAGCATGGAGATCGAAGCGATCTTCCAGAAGTGGCTGGGTGCGCTGGGCAGGCCGAGCGTGCTGCTGACCGCGCTGTACTACCTGCAGGGCATCCCCGAGTAGGGCCGGGCTGAGGCGCAGCGCTCGAGGGCCGATCATGCACACCTGCGACCGTATTGCTGCTCTGCCTTGCGTGCAGCGCCTGGCTGGCGAGCGCACTGGCTGCGGAGGACCTGAGCGTGCCCCCGCCGATGCCCGCGGACGCCCCTGCGACGCTCCGCACCGCCCGCAAAGCGGCAACCGGCGCCGAAGGGCCCCTGCCCCAACTGCGCCGTGATCCGCTCGATCCGGCAGACGGAACACGGAGCGGCGGCGGCGACGAGATGCCCAGCTACATCGGTTCTCCGCAGTACCTCGAGCAGCGCGACTTCTCCAAGCCGATCGTCGGCCCGGTGCTGGGAATCTCGTTCGGCAAGGGGCAGACCACGCAGACCTTCGTTGGCGCTGCCGGAAGCGAAACGATGCGCCGCCGCATCCTGCAGATCACCTACGAAGTCACGGTCGCCTTCGACGACGGCCGCTTCGGCCTGATCGAGCTGCAGAACATCGACGACTTGCGCGTAGGCGACCGCGTCCGTGTGGACGGTTCGCGCCTGGAACTGGTCAAGAAGTAGTCCGCAGCCGACCCATCCCGGGCGAAGCCCGCGGCTCGGCGCTTTCTAGAAGGCCCAGGTACCGTCGGGCTGCCGGCAGAGCTCGTAGACGCCGCCGCCGGTGATGTCCTGCGCGGTAGTCTGGATCTGCAGGCTGCGGCAGGGCGTGTCTCCGCGCAGGAACGCGCGGCGGAACTTCACGCTGCCGCTCGCGCCCGAGTCGGGGTTGCTCCATTTCTCCTCGGCCCCCTCGTTCTCGGCGCTCAGCGCAGCGTCCAGGGCAGCGCTCAGCATCTTGGCATCCGCCGGAGTCAGGCATTGCAGGACCGAGTTGCCGAGAAACATCAGGGGAAAGGCACCCGCACCGCCCGCCGCCAGCATGAGCGCAACAGCGACAAGGATCCGTTTCATTGCATCGACTCCTCTCGTGAAACCAGCATTCACGGTGTCTGACGGCCACTCTCAGCTTCACGCACGCGCAGAACCGCCAGCACCGGTGGATGCGGCGGTTGCGGAAGTCCTCCGGCACGGTGCGCGCGGAGATCTCCTCGCCTTGCAGCCCGGCGGCGGCCGCGGGATCGAGGCGGAAGCTGCGCAGATTGGTGGAAAAATAGAGCACTCCACCCGGCAGCGAGCAGGCGCGCGCATCGCTGCAGGAGCTCAGCGATGGTCACGCTGAATGTCGAGGGTGCGGCGCATCGCCTTCGAGGCCGAGAAGGACGGCGGGTCGAGGACGATCAGGTCGAAGCGCGGCGCGCCTGCGCGAGCCTCGGCACAGCCAATCGAGCACGTCGGCGCGCTCCAGCCGGTGCCGCCCGCAGGTCCACGCCATTGAGCTCGAGGTTGCGGCGCGCCCAGTCGAGATAGGTGTTGGACAAGTCCAGGCTGAGCGAAGACGCAGCACCTCCCGCGGCCGCGTAGACCGTGAAGCTGGCCGTATAGCAGAACAGGTTGAGAAAGCACCTGCCGCGTGCCTGCGACTGGACCAGCGCACGGGTGTTGCGGTGGTCCAGGAACAGCCCGGTATCCAGATAGGCCTGCAGGTTGACGATGAAGCGATGCCCGCCTTCGGTGATGACGAAGTCCTCGCCGGCCACACCGGTCTTCTCATGCTGCTCGTGACCGTGGCGCTTGGCGCGGCGCTTGAGCACCACGTCCGTCGCAGCCATCCCCAGCGCGCCGGCGGCGGCTTCGCGCACCGCCTCCAGCCATCGCATCGGCGTGCGTGCGCTCGCCCTCCGCGGCCCGGTCGTACTCCTGCAGATGGGCACGTGACCCATACAGGTCCAGCGCGAACGCGAACTCCGGGATGTCGCGGTCGTACACACGATAGGCCTCGAGATCACGACGGCGCGCCCATTTGCCGAAATGGCGCGCGTTCTTCCGCACGCGGTTGGCGAACTCCTCGAGCGAGGTCACAGGTCCGCCGGGGCGGCAGGTGGCTCACGCCGTGCAGCAGTCGTGAGTCCGATGACCATGACAGGGATGGTGGAGCCCCTTCCCCCTCCCGAGGGGAAGGCAGGGATGGGCGTGAAACGCCGGCATTACCACAACGCATGCGTCGCACCCCTAAGAGGGGAGGGAATCCAGATGGATCAAGGCAGTCTGGATCCCCGCCTGCGCGGGATGACCCCGCTTGCAGCGACCGCTGCTCCGCGGGGTCAATTGAGCCGGGCGGCGCTACGGCGCAGCTCGACCACGCACGCCGCGGATCTCGTTGAGGTCTTCTGCCGCGGGCATCATTTCGAGGTAGCGCTCGAGGTCCTCCAGCGCGGCACGGAAGCACTCCAGCTTCAGGTAGGCGAGCCCGCGGTCGCGCACCTCTGCGGCGTCGCCCGGCCTGAGCGCGACAATCCAGTCGATGATGGAAAGGGCGCGCGCGTAGTGCTGCCGCTCGAGATAGATCGCCTTGAGGTTGCGCAGCATGCGCGCCAGGATCTCCTTCTTGTTCGCCGACACCAGCAGGCCCGCAACGATGGCGCGCGACACCTCGCCGCCCCGCACTTCGCGCAGCCGCTGCTGCAGGTCCTGCAGGCTCAGGGAGATGCCGCCGCAGTACGGATCCAGGATGACCATGCCCTGCTCGACCTGGCACTTGACCAGGAAGTGCCCGGGGAAGCTCACGCCCTGCAGCGGCAGTCCGGCGCGGCGGCCGACCTCCATGTACAGGACCGACAGGCTGATGGGGATGCCCACACGGCGCTCCAGCACGTCGTTGAGGAAGCTGTTGCGGGGATCGTAGTAGTCGTCCACGTTGGGCGCGAAGCCCTGCTCCTCGAACAGGAACCGGTTGAGGGCGATGATCAGATCGCCGGCGCGCGAGTCCTCCGGGACGCGTGCGCGCAGCCCGCTGGCGAGATCGTCGATGCGCTGCAGATAACGCTGCACGTCCAGGTCATGATAGGCGGTCTTGGCGATCAGCAGCGCCGCCTCGGCCAGATCGATCTCCTCGTCGGGCCGCTGGACGATCTGCCCGGAACCGCGCCTCCGGCGTCTGCCACCGGCTCCGAGGTCCGCACGCACGGCTCAATCCTGCTTGGCGGTCACCGGCGGGAGGAACAGCGCTGCCACTTCCTTGCGCCGCCTCTCGGTCGGCGGCGCGGCAGCCGCACGCTGCGGCGCCGCTGCCTGCCCTCCGGACAGCAGAGCACCGCAGTGTCCCTCCGGGACCGGCGTGGCACGCGGCACCGGCGCCGCCGCTCGGCACTGGCGCGGGCTCGGCGTGCGGCCGCTGCGCCCTGGGCCCGTCGCCGTGGCCGCGTCGCGGAGCTGCGTCCGCCAGGGCCTCCGCGGGCGTCGAATGGATCGGAATCTTCTGCTTGATCAGCCGCTCGATGCTCGCCAGCGACTCGAGCTCGTCCGGCGCCACCAGCGAGATCGCCTCGCCCGGCAATGCCGGCGCGGCCCGTGCGGCCGATGCGGTGGATGTAGTCCTCGGGGTTGGGCGGCAGCTCGAAGTTGATCACATGCGGAAGCGACTCGATGTCCAGCCCGCGGGCCGCGATGTCGGTGGCCACCAGAAGCTGGATCTTGCCCTCCTTGAAGGCGGCGAGCGCCGCCATCCGCTCCTGCTGCGTCCGGTCGCTGTGCAGGGCTTCGCAGTTGAAGCCGTCGCGCTCGAGGTTGCGGGTGAGGCGGTTGGCCATGAGGCGCGTGCTGGTGAACACGAGCACCTGGCGCATGTCGCGCGAGCGCACCAGGTACTCCAGGAACTCGCGCTTGCGCAGCGGATCGACCTTGTAGGCGGAGTGCGTCACCAGCTCGGTGACGGCGTTGCGCCGCTCGACCTGGATGCGCACCGGGTCCTTGAGCACCTGGTCGGCGAACCGCTTGATGTCGTCCGGGAACGTGGCCGAGGCCAGCAGGTTCTGCCGCACCGCCGGCAGCAGGGAGATGATGCGCTTGAGGTCGGGCATGAAGCCCATGTCCAGCATGCGGTCGGCCTCGTCCAGCACCAGGATCTGCACTTGCGACAGGTTCACGGTGCGCTGGTGCACGTGATCGAGCAGGCGCCCCGGCGTGGCCACCAGGATCTCCACGCCCGCCGCGCAGCTCGGCCATCTGCGGATCGATGCTCACGCCGCCGAACACGCAGGCCGCCTTCAGCGGGACATACTTGCCGTAGGTGCGCACGCTTTCGAACACCTGGGCCGCCAGCTCGCGCGTGGGCGTGAGGATGAGTGCGCGCACCGGATGGCGCGCCGGCGAGACGCTGGTATTGGCGTGGGGCTTGAGCCGCTGCAGCAGCGGCAGGGTGAAGGCCGCGGTCTTTCCGGTGCCGGTCTGGGCGCGGCTTGAACGTCCTGCCCGAGCAGGATCGGGGGAATCGCCTGTTCCTGGATGGCGGTGGGCTCGGTGTAGCCCTGCTCCTCTACTGCCCGGAGCAACTCGGCCGCAAGGCCGAGATCAGAGAATTGCATGCGTACGGATACTCCCGGGCGTGCCCGCGGACCCCGGCGGGGCCGCCATGCGCAGCCAAAGCCTTGAATGATACCCCAAATCGGGGACTCGGCCCCAGGCTGCAAGGCCCGTGGGGCGCGGCTTTCGAGGCGGTGATCCGTGAAAGGTGATCGGTGATCCGTGATCAGTGCATGCACCGTCACCAACCATCGATCTCCCGATCGCCGATCATTGATCACTATCACCGATCACCGATCACCGCCCTCAAATCAGCGGAATCTCCCAGTAGACGATCGCCCGCCACTCGGTCGTGGCCTCGCCCGAAAGAGCTGGTCGATCGAATCGTGCAGCTGGTTGCGCTGCAGGCGCAGCCACAAGACCCTTGAAGCATGCCCTTCGGCACCCGGTAGTCCAGCGTCAGGTCGAGCTCGGACTGCGTGGACAACGGCTCCCCCGTGCCGGGCTCGCGCGCGTTCCACCCTGCGGCGAAGATGATCGAGCCGCTCAACCCGGGAACCCCCTGTCCGGCGAAATCGTAGGCGACGCTGAACAGAGCCGCTTCCTCGCCGGCCCGGTTGGAGTTCTTGAGGACCGGGTTGGTGTAGGTCGGATTCGACCCCCAGGGGCTGATGATGCCGCCCTGCGGATCCGTGGTCGACACGGCGAAGTTGAACACCGCGTGCTCCGACGCGGTACGTTACGCGCGAGCCCGATGTTCCGGCTCAGCAGCTGGCCGCCCTGGTTCGGCAGAGCCCACCGGCCTCGCGCTCGTCGGTGAGCTGGGCCGATAGCTTGAACCCGCGCGGCCATTCCACCGCAGGCGCCCAGGTCGCTTCCGCGTAGAAGATGTTGAGGGTGTCGGGCGGTGAAGTAGTTCGCCACGCCGAAGGCCCAGTCGTCGACTGTGAACAGCGCCTGCGCCAGCACCGTCCCCTCGTCCTCGGTCGCAAAGGGCACCGCCTGTGACATCGGAATGAAGGTGTCCGCGTTGCGCAGCTTGACCTTGGACAGGTAGCCGAGCTCGTAGTCGAACTTCGATGTCGCGACAGCGCCGGTGAACGATCCCTTCAGCGCGACGGCCTCGAACGTGTTGGGCGTCATGCGGTTGAACTGGCGATTGACGTAGGGCGTGCTGAATTCGCGCCGTCCCACCGTAAGCACGTCGTCGTCCCCCAGCCGCAGCTTGGCGTACAACTGGCCCAGCACGGTATAGCCTTCCTGGCCCGGCTTCAGCAGCAGGGTGCCGTCGGCGTCCGCCGGCGCGTACAACGGCTGGGAGGTGAACAGCTCCGCGCCGATCTGGAAGCGGTCCGCCAAGCGTCCGGAGCGGTACTCCAGCGATCCACCCAGCGCCCACGCTTCGCGATCGCGTGCCATCCGGGCGGTCCTGGTCCAGATAGTAGCTGCGCGGCTTCAGGGTGAGCACGGTGTCGCGAAAGAACGGCGGCATATTCTTGAGCTTGCCGCGCAGGAAGTCGGTCATCGCGTTCACGCCCTGGAACAGCGGGCCCGGCTGAAAGGAGCGCTGCAGCGGCGAGTCGGCTTGCGCGGCCGCGTCGGCCGCCGGATCGACGTTGAGCTCCTCCTGGCCTGCGCGGGCGAGCACGGGCAAGCACAGAGCCACCGCCACAGGCACGAAGATCCGTCGCTGACCGAGCGTTGCGGGCATGCTCGTTTCGATGCGGGGGCCTCAGGCAGTCCAAGCCGCGGGGAATGCGGATCGCGCTGGAGCGCCCGCGGGCTGACAACGTTAGCACAGCGGCCGCCATTTCGACGCCAGGCGGGTGCCTATTTCCCTTGGCTTCCAGCTCGGTCCACCGCTCCAGCGCCGCCAACAGCAGCGCCTCCAGTTCCTGGTGGCGGCTGTTGGCTTCCCTGACCTGGTGCGCGGGCTGCGAACTGTAGAACCCGGGATCGGCCAGCTGGCGGGCCAGCTCGCCCTGCTCGCGCTCCAGCGCCTCGATGCGGGCCGGGCAGCTCCTTGAGCTCCTGCTGCTCCTTCCAGCTCAGCTTCGGCGCGCGCGCCGTGCGCGCGGGCTCGGTCCGGCCCGCGGCCTGCCGCTCGGGTGCGGCCGCTCGCCTGTTGTCGTCACGCGCGCGCAGCACCCGCGCCCACTCCTGATACCCGCCCGGGTTCTCCAGCCATCTGCCGTCGCCGTCGAAGGCGATGACCTGCGTGACGACGTTGTCGAGGAACGCGCGGTCGTGGCTCACCAGCAGCACTGTGCCTGCGTAGTCCTGCAGCAGCGCTTCGAGCAGCTCGAGGGTCTCGATGTCCAGGTCGTTGGTGGGCTCGTCCATGACCAGCAGGTTGGCGGAGCGGGTGAACAGCCGCGCCAGCAACAGCCGGTTGCGCTCACCGCCGGACAGCGACTTCACCGGTGAGCGCACGCGCTCGGGCGAGAACAGAAAATCGGCCAGATAACTCATCACGTGTTTGCGCTCCCCGCCGATCTCGACGTAGTCCGAGCCCTCGCCGACGGTGTCCTGCACGCTGGCTTCCTCGTCGAGCTGGACGCGGAACTGGTCGTAGTAGGCCACGGACAGGCGGGTGCCGCGCCGGACTGTGCCGGCGTCGGGCTGCAGCTCGCCCAGCATCAGCCGCAGCAGCGTGGTCTTGCCGGCGCCGTTGGGCCCGATCACGCCGACTTTGTCGCCACGCAGGATGCGGCAGGTGAAGTCGCTGACTACCGGCGCGCCGCCGAAGGACTTGCTGACGTGAGTGAGCTCGGCGACCAGCTGGCCGGAGCGCGCTCCCTCCTCCACCGCGAGCGTGACGCTGCCGAGGCGCTCGCGCCGCTCCGCGCGCTGGCGACGCAGCTCCTCCAGGCGTCGGATGCGCCATTGCTCGCGCGTGCGGCGCGCCTCCACGCCGCGGCGGATCCAGGCCTCCTCCTGCGCCAGCAGCTTGTCGAACTTCTCGTTGACAGTGGCCTCCTGGGCGAGCTGCTCGGCCTTGCGTTGCCGGAATGCGGAGAAGCTGCCGGGAAAGGAGCTGAGCCGGCCGCGATCCAGCTCGACCACGCGGGTGGCGACGCGATCGAGAAACGCGCGATCGTGGGTGACGAATAGCAACGCGCCGCCGGAAGTCCGCAAGCAACTGCTCGAGCCACTGGATCGACTCGATGTCGAGGTGATTGGTAGGCTCGTCCAGGAGCATCAGCTCGGGCTCGAGCACCAGCGCGCGGGCCAGCGCGGTGCGCTTCTTCTGCCCGCCCGAAAGCTCCTCCACCAGCGCATGTGCCGGCAGGTGCAGGCGCGAGAGCACCCTCTCCACCCGCGACTTCAGGCGCCAGCCCTCGCCCGACTCGAGCTGTGCGCTCAACTCCTCCAGGCGCGCGAGCAAGTCATCGTCGCGAGCGGCCTCCAGCGCATGGGCCACGCGTTCGTACTCGCCCAGCAGTCGCCGTACCTCGCCCAGGCCCTCGGCGGCAGCCTCGAAGACGCTGTGGCCGGGAGCGAACTGCGGCTCCTGCGGCACATGGGCGAGCCGCAGGCCCTGCTTGCGCCAGACCACGCCGTCATCGGCCGCGGCGGCCCCGGCGATGATCCGCAGCAGGCTGCTCTTACCGGTGCCGTTGCGGCCGATCAGCGCGACCTTGTCGCCGCCGTCGAGCGCGAGGTCGACATGATCCAGCAACCAGACGTGGCCATAGGCCAGCGACACGGATTCGAGAGTCAGCAGCGGCATGGGTCTACGGACAGGATCTCACAGCGGCACGCAACGTTTCCCTCGCGCGCAGAGACGACGAACGAAACTCATGACCTCCTCGGCGGGTGACACGCTCTCTCGGGCACGGCCTCGCCGTGCTGTGTGTCTGCGGGCCTGTGTGGTTCGCCGACCGGAGGCAGACCGTAGCATAGGGCGGCCGCGCGGGTCCATCAACGGCTTCACACCGATCGCCAAGACCTCGGCAGGAGCGTCGGAGCGGTTGTGCGCTCGACCGATGCCGTAGGGCGGATGTCCGATCGCTCGCCGCTGCGCGCCGAGCCAAGGCGCTGGGCATGCAGTCACGTTTTGCAGGTAGAATTCGCGGCTTCACGCTAGTGCGGGCCGCGTCCGCACGAGGTCCCGGTCCGCTCCCCGTAGTTCAATGGGAGTACAGCTCCGCCAATTGGGGTCCAGCGGGTATTTGGTAGCAATTCTGTACCACTAGCTACGGCAGTCCAACTTGGCCGGTGCCCAGCAATAGGAGCGCTAGGGCCGCTTCTAATTCGCGGTGAAGGCCGGATTCACAATCCCCAACGCACTTGGGCGCTGGTTCGCGATCGCTGACGGGAAATATCAGGGTATCCGCCGGCACCGAGAGTGTGCGTCGGCTCGAGCAGGCCCCGTCGATGAGAGAGGACCTGGCCTGAGGGTGAAAGAAAGCGCAAACCTCCCCCTCTCCTAGCCCTCTCGACGCGAGATTGGGCCGTGGCAGCGCTCCGCGATGAACTCGCTGAACCTGGACAAGAAGCAGCTCGAAAGCGCGCGAACTACGATCGGGGGTCGGAATTTAACTGGACGCCCGAGGACGTGGCCAAGCGAAATAGGGAGGGAGCCTTATTGAGTAGTGGAGGCGCACCGAGCGGGCCATTCGGCGCTTGAGCGAGGAGCGCTCAACCCAGTCTGGCTGTAACGCGGAGGCGGTCGCCCGAAATACCTCCCGCACCCTCAGTTCCCCCACAGGATGCGTGCGTCCTCCTCGACGCCCGGAGCGGCGCGTCGTACGGTGATGATGTCTGGATCGCTTCGTCGGCGCGCTGCCCTATATGCAGCGTCGCCGGCTGCTCGAGATTTCACAGCTAGAGATCAACCAGGCGGTACATCGATGTCGCCGGACGCGGCCAACGGCGGGCACAGCGATTGCATTAGTCGTCTAGAGACTACAAACCTAGCTGAGATCTGTTAAATGAAGGTTACTCGTGACGGCGCCTGCCGCTATCCGTCGTTGGTCGATGCGCTTCGCTTACTGCCCGATATCCGGCCTTTTTGTGAGCGCCATCGGTTAGGCGAGGCCAAGTACCATGCTTCTCTTTCGCCAGAACAGACCGCCTCGGTCAATGGCGTGTCAGTCACTCTGGTAGAGCTGGAGGAGTTGTTCCTGCACAGCGAGCTCGGCAGCCCGCGCGTCTCGCAGGCGGGCGCGGCCTTGCTTCTGCGTCTGTTTGAGCAAGGCGCATTTGACTTCTTTGAGTGCCGACCAGTAGAGGGAGGTGTGGAGCTATTGACCCAGTACTCCAAAGGCCTGGCTACGCTCATCGAGCCTAGGTTCTGGGGAACAGTTCGTCGGCAGCGGCCGGTCGCGCCGACCAAAAGAGCGAAGCGAAAAAGGGCGCCCGCCCCAGAAGTATCGATTGCACGTCCTCCTGCCGAGCTCATCGGCATCGTGCATCGGCTGATCTAGTTCCCGATTCATGGCGCGGGTTGTGACAGCCTCACGAGGCGTCATGCTGACTTGGCCAAAAGCGAGGAAATCGAATCATCCCTTGGCGGATAAAGAGGACGCAAAGGAGCTCTTTGCACAGCTGTCGTGCAGCGACAGTCTGTCTGCGTTGCAACGACTGTCTGAACTCCTTGATGGTCTCAAGATCGCGCGCGGGATAGGCCTTGGCAGGCTGTACGACATCGTCGATGCGGCGGATCGCACCGGACGCGCGCACTACCGTAGCGCCTCGCGGGAGTTCCTCGGCCATCGTCATCGGCTGACTCGGTATCAAGGAAACCGGATCTGGACCAGCGCTGGCGAGTACGTCACGCAGCTTGCCGAAGCCTACCAGTGGTGCCTGGCGCAGTTCCTGGCTGGCGCGAGTGGTGCTGCTGATTTGCGACCCCACATTGTTCGCATCATCGGCCGGGCCATCAGGCTTCAGGCGGCGGCACTGAAGTGGGACTATTTCTGCTACACCTCCCATTTTGGCAAGTGGGCCGAGATCTATCGCCTGCACTCCCTCGCAGAGGCGCGTGGGCGAGCCCAGGAGAAGGTACTGCTCTACCGCGGCGGCCGCCTGTCTACGCTAGAGGGCGAATTCATGCAGGCGTTGCTGCTCGCCGCAGCCTCACCGCAAGCCCTGCTACCCGAGCAGATCGATGCAGCGGAGCGAATCATCGCTTGGTTCGGTGGACACTTTGCGCTGAGCAATCCTGAGCGGGCGAAGCAACCCTACTTCTTCGATCCAGCCTCGGGCGCACCGCCGGTCCGGGAGCTGACCGGTATTCGCCCACCGCTTACGGCGCGACGCTTCGGCGCGGGAGGGGCCGAGGGCGAGCTTCGGCAGCTTCTGCGTAAGGCGCAGGCGGGCACGCTCGGTCGCGGTGATCTCGGACTGCAAGGGGTGTCAGACGATATGCTGGAAACGACCCTCCGGCATCTGCTCCGATACTGGTATGAGCTACCCCCGGATCGACAGCATGTTCGCCAGCGACGTGCCAACGGCGTTGTCGTCGTTCATGGGTTTGAGAAGGTCGTGGCCAATGTCGGCAACATGCTCGTCCAACATCCTTTGATGAGCAACGAGGAATCTTGGATTGTCGAGAATGCCGCGGACGGCGGCGTTGGGGCGGTGGTGAAACGGCCTCATGGCGCATGGGTCAGTGTGGGGACCTTGCTCGCCTACCGAGATGCGGACGGCGCAATCTGGAACGCAGGCATCGTGCGGCACCTGAACGAAGACGATGACCAGACCTTGGGCGTCGGCGTCCAAGTTGTGGCGCAAGGTGGAGTCGCGATCTCCGTGCGCACCGCCCACCCTCGAGCGGATGTCCCCGCCAACGGTGTGCTATGCGTGTGGCTAGCGGGCGCTGGTTGCAAGGCGGATGAGATGCAACTGCTCATGCCGGTATCGCTGTATTCGCCCTCATCAGTGATGGAAGCCACGCTCTACGACCGCAGCTATCTCTTGTCCCCAGTCAGGCTGCTCGAAGCAGGTGTGGACTATGAAATAGCCCTGTTCAGGCTGCGCACGGAAGGCGAGCGACGGTAAGCCTCCGACAAACGGATGGCAGAGGACGGATCTGCTGCCAATCTTCTGAGTCCGACGACGGAAACCCTGAGCCA
>CAWHCG010000036.1:0-90894 GCA_963827575.1 uncultured beta proteobacterium | reverse complement strand
CATCAGCCAGGGGAACAACGGCGGCAGCAGCAGATGGAAGAAGTGCGAGGTACCGTGGGCCAGGCTGACGAGCCCGATCACGCGGACGTCGCGGCGGGCGGCCGGGTCCTTCAACAAAGGCGGCATGAACCTTCCGGGAGCTTGTGACCGTTCCATGGTAGCGCGACCGGCCCTGGCCGGTTTACGATATCCGGTCTTTTAGTGTCGAGAAAATGCCAACCGTCTCCATCGACCCCCTGCCGCGAGTGGCGCCGACCCCGCAGCACCCGGTGCGAGTCAACGTCCGCACGCTACCGGCCAACGGTCACGTCGCGACTCACGCGCACGATTGGGCCCAGCTCGCTTGCACGCTGCGGGGCGCGGTGCGACTGCGCGCCGGAGCGACCAGCTGGATCGTTCCGCCGACCCGCGCGGTGTGGATCCCGCCGCGGGTCGAGCATGAGGTCACTTTGATCGGCGAGGTTGCGCTGCGCACGGTGTATGTCGACGCCAGCGCCGCGCCACGGGGGCTGACGACGTGCGAGGTCATCGATGTGTCGCCGCTGATGCGGGAGGTGATCGAGGCGCTTGCGATCACCGAGCGCAAGACGCGGGCGCTGCGCTACGAGCTGTTGACGCGGGTGCTGCTGGAAGAGCTGCGCGCAGCACCGAGCCTGTCGCTCGACCTCAGGCTGCCGGGAGACCGGCGCCTGCGCACTTTGTGCGAAGCATTGCTGGAACAGCCCGGCGCGTCGTTCGGACTGGAAGAGTGGGCGGCGCGCATCGGTGCCAGCTCGCGCACCCTCGCGCGTCTGTTCCAGCAGGAGCTCGGCATGACGTTCGGCCAATGGCGCCAGCGCGTGCGCCTCGCGCACGCGGCTGCGCTGGTCTCCACGGGCGAGCCCCTGGCGCTGGTCGCCCAGAAGCTGGGATACGAGAGCACAAGCGCCTTCTCGGCGATGTTCAAGCGCGTCCTGGGACGATCGCCGCGGGAGTTCTTCGGCCGCGACGCCGGCTAAGACTGCCTCACTTCGATAACCGCAGAGGCGCAGAGGATCGCAGAGAAACGCAGGAAGACACGAGGAAGTGGCGTGATACCGTTGATAGCCTCGCCCAGAGTCCTGCCGCGCATGGACGCCCATCATTCCTCCTTAATTTCCCGTTCTCTGCGTTCCTCTGCGCCTCTGCGGTTGAAGTGTTGAGCTGGAAGGCTTAGTTAAGCCATGTCGAACAGCAGAACCTCGGCGTCCTTGCCCGCGGCAAACCGCAACTCCGGCTCCGCCGTGATCTTGGCGCCGTCGCCGGCCTCGAGCACGCTGCCGTTCACCGACACCCGGCCCCTGGCCACGTGCACGTACGCCTTGTGCCCGGCAGGCAGCGCGTAGGTCGCCGCGTCCTCGCCGTCCAGCACGCAGGCGTAGACCCAGGCATCCTGGTGGATTTTCACCGACCCGTTCGCGCCGTCCGGTGAGGCAACCAGGCGCAGGGTCCCTTCTTCTGTGCGCGCGAGAAGTTCTTCTGCTCGTAGCCGGGCTTCACGCCGACCTGGTTGGGCTCGATCCAGATCTGCAGAAAATGCACGACATCGGTCGGCGAGTGGTTGTACTCGCTGTGCGATACACCAGTGCCGGCGCTCATGCGCTGCACGTCCCCAGGCCGGATCACCGAGCCGGTGCCCATGCTGTCCTTGTGCTCCAGCGCGCCGTCCAGCACGTAGCTGATGATCTCCATGTCGCGGTGGGGGTGGGTGCCGAAGCCCATCCCTGCCTGCACGCGGTCCTCGTTGATCACTCGCAACGTCCCGAAGCCCATCTCGCGCGGCTCATAGTAACCGGCGAAAGAGAAGGTGTGATAGCTGTCCAGCCAGCCGTGATTGGCGTGGCCGCGGTCCTTGCCCTTGCGCAGTGCGATCATTGTTGCCTCCGTTCTTTCCGGTTCGCCGAAGCTCAGACCCCAAGATGAGGCCTGCTGCAGGCGGTTTCCAGCGAAACATTCCGAAGGGATCATTCAGGGACTCTGATGAACTTTCCCCACACGGGCCCGGCGGGCGCCCACTTCGCCGACAGCCCGGGACGGACAAGCCGGGGCTCCCCCACGCCGTCAGATCAGCGTGTCGGTCAGCCGCGCCATGTTCTGGAGGGTTTTGCGAACGATGTTGCGGCGCGCCCATTGCGAAGGATCCACCCTGTGGCTCGCCGCCAGATAGCGCGCCTGAATCGAGGCGAGCTCCGCGACCACCGCCCGGTCGTAGACGAGCACACTGACCTCGTTGTTGAGCGCGAACGATCGGTTGTCGAGGTTGCTGGACCCGATCAGGGCGATGTCCGCATCGATCGTGGCGTGCTTGGCATGCAGGAAGTTGCCGTAGTACCGGTGGATTCTCACCCCGGCATCCAGAAGATCGTCGTAGTTGGATTCCTGCGCGAGCTGCACGATCGGTTTGTTGGATCGGTCGGATACGATCAAGTCCACTTCGACGCCGCGCTCCGCCGCTATCCGCATCGCCAGCAGGAACGAGGCGTCCGGCATGAAATAGGGTGTGGTCAGCACGGCCCGGCTGCGCGCGGCATGGATCAGAGCGATCATGATCTGCTGAGTGTTCTCGCGGTGGTACCCGGGGCCGCTGGGCAAGACCTGCGCGAGCGAGGTTCCGCTGTCCTGTCCCGGCGGCAGGAGCTCTTCGGCCGCGTGTTCCGGCAGGTCCCCGGTTTCGTAGTAGCGGTCCGCCAGGAATACCGCCTGCAGCTGGCGCACGACCGGACCGGTGGCTCGCGCCACCAGCTCCTCGTTGGTGAGCCGCTGGTTGGCGTCCGGGTTGACGATGTTCTGCGAGCCGACGTAGCCCACTTGCCCGTCGATGACTGCGATCTTGCGGTGGTTGCGCAGGTCCAGCCGGATGGCTCTTCGGCCCCATACCCGCGGCGGCATCAGCAGGCGCACCTCGATCCCTTGGCGACGCAGCGCAGGACCCAGGCGGCGCAACGAGAACCACGATCCAAACCCGTCCCCGAGCAGCCGGCAACTCACCCCGCGGGCAGCGGCGCGGCTCAGTGCGCCAGCCACCCGCCGTCCAGTGGCGTCGTCCCGGAAGATGTAGTACATCAGGTGCACATGCCGCTGCGCCGCTTCGATATCCTCCACCAGCCGGTCGATCGCGACCTGGTAGTCGGTGATCAGCTCGAAGCGATTGCCGCGGCACACGGCGAAATCGCCCAGCGCCTGGGTCAGCTTCACTGCCGGTTGGTATTCCGCGGGAAGACTGGGCTCGGCGAGCGCGTGGCCGAGGATGCGGGGCTGCAGCTCACGGATGAGCTTCGCCACGGTGAGCTGCATTTCGAGGCGCGCGCGCGGCAGGTAGGCGCGTCCCACGATCGTGTACAGGACCAGGCCGGCCCAAGGCAGAAAAAAGATCAGCAGCAGCCAGGCGCGCGCGGCAGCGGGGTCCCGCCGTTGCGGAACGTAGAACAGCATCACGAGCCGGACGATCCACTCGCTCGCGATGTAGAGGGCGCCCCAGGTAGACACGGTCCCCTATTCTAGTGCCTTGCCGGGACGCGCTCCGGCGCACTGCAAATCGGGGCGCCTGGTCTGGATACGAGTTTCGAGCGAAGCGGACCCAGCGGTACGGTCGTGCGAAATGCGGGCCGCTGCAGGACAGCGAGGCGCGGAGGCGGTCAAGCCCTCCTCACGATGCTCCAGGCGACGTCGAGCGCGGCGGTCTGGCGACGCGTGGCGCTCACGGCTTCGCCGCGTACGCCTCGATCTCCACCAGGAACTCCGCCCGTACCAGAGCAGGCACCACCAGCAGCATCGAGGCGGGCCGTGCATCGCCGAGGAAGCGCTTACGCACTTCGACGTACGGCTTGATGTCCTCGTTGCGCACCAGGTAGTGGGTCACCTTCACCAGGTCGTGGACGGTCATTCCCGCCTGCTCGAGCATCGCGACGATGTTCCTCCACGCCTGCTCGGCCTGGGCCGTGATTCCCTCGGGTGTGGTACCGTCCGGCGCCATCCCCGGGGTGCCGGCGGTGATCAACCAGCGCAGGTTCGGCTGGACCAGCATCGCGTCGCTGTAGGTTCCGATCTTCGCTGCGACGCCGACGTCTATTTTTCGATGTGCCATGGCTGGTGATGGGTGACTAGTGACTGGTGACTGGTGCACTGGTGACTGGTGACTGGTGACTGCGTGACTGGTGACTGGTGACTGGTGACTGGTGACTGGCAGTGAGGATAAGCGAAACGAAAGCGGCAGGTGCGAATGACACCCGCCGCAGTTACCGAACGACTGAGGCCGAACCGGTCCGGCTGCCCTGAACCAGTCACCAGTCACTAGTCACCAGTCACCGCCCTCAGGGCAACTGCTCGCCCAGCGGCCGATGCGCCAGCCGCTCGCGCTCCGCGTCGGGCGCCTCGCCGGGGATGCGCACCTTACGTACGAGCACCGTGTAGATAGCCGGAATCACGAAGAGCGTAAGCAGGGTTCCGACCAGAATACCGCCCACGATGACCCAGCCGATCGCTTGCCGCGCCTCCGCGCCGGCGCCGTGCGACAGCGCCAGCGGCACCGCGCCGAGCACCATCGCCGCCGAGGTCATCAAGATCGGCCGCAACCGCAGCGTGGCAGCTTCCACCACCGCCTCGAACTTCTCCGTCCCGTTGCGCCTGAGCTGGTTGGCGAACTCGACGATCAAGATCCCGTGCTTGGTGATCAGCCCGACCAGCATGACCAGCCCGATCTTGCTGTAGATGTTCAGGGTGCCGCCGTTGCCGAGTTTCATGTTGATGTACATGATCAGCATCGCCCCGGCCCAGGCCAGGGGCACTGTGAACATGATGACGAACGGCCCGACAAAGCTCTCGAACTGCGCGGACAGGACCAGATAGATGAAGATCAAGGCCAGGACGAGCACCGCCAAAGCCTGCTGACCGCTTTCCCGGAACTCCCGCGACTCGCCATCGAGGTCGGTGACCTGCCCGGGAGGCAGCTCCTCTTTGACCACCTGATCGATGTAGGTGAGCGCCTCTCTCAGGCTGGCGCCCTCGGCGACGTTGCCGTTGATGATCGCGGCGCGCAGCTTGTTGAAATGGTTCAGCTCCTTCGGCGCCACCGCTTCGCGCACGCTCACCAGGTTGGACAGCTGGTGCAGCTCGCCGCCGTTGCCGCGCACATAGACCGAGGTCAGGTCGGAGGGCTGGCGCCGTTTGTCATCCTCGACTTGCACGACGACGTCGTACTGCTTGCCCTCGCGCTTGTAGCGCGTGACGTCGCGCCCGCCCATCAGGGTCTCGAGCGTGTGGCCGATCGTCTCCATCGACACGCCGAGCGCGGAGGCCTTCTCGCGGTCGATGTCGACCTTGAGCTGGGGCTTGTTCAGCTTGAGGTCGGTGTCCAGGCCGGTGATGCCCTTGTACTGGGCCAGCTTGGGCATGACCTTGGCCAACCTTGCCCTGCAGCTCCTCGTAGCTGGTGCCGTACAGCACGTAGTTGATCTTCTTGTCGAGGAAGCTGCCACCCAGCGAGGGCGGATCCTTGGTGAACGATAGCACGCCGGGCAGTCCGCCGAAGAGCTTGGGCGTCAGCTCCTTGGTGATCTCCATCTGGCTGCGGGTCCGCTCCTCCCACGGCTTGAGCACAGAGAACCCGATGCCGAGATTGACCGGGTTGGGCCGCTCCAGACCGGGCGCGACCACCGCGAAGATGGTCTCGATCTCGGGCACCGTCTTGGCGATCTCCTCGACGGCGAACATGTAGCGGTCGGTGTACTGCATGGTGGAGCCTTCCGGCGCGATCGCGAACATCATGAACATCCCGCGGTCCTCGACCGGCGACAGCTCGTCCTTGGGCAGCAGCAGCCAGGCGAGCGTGGCGAGCCCGCCGACACCAGAACGTACACGACGCCCACGACCCAGCGCGCACGCAGCGTAGTGCGCAGGACGGAGCGGTAGCCGTTGTTCATTCCCTGGAAGAAGCGCTCGGACGTTGTAGATCGCGCTGTGCGAGGCATGGTGCTTGAGCAATTTCGAGCACATCATCGGCGTGAGGGAGAGCGCTACGAAGCCAGACACCAGCACCGCCGCGGAGACCGTCAAGGCGAACTCGGTGAACAGCTGCCCGGTGCGCCCGGTCATGAACACCAGCGGCGTGAACACGGCCGCCAGCGTGATGGTCATGGCAATGACCGCGAAGCCGATCTCCTTGCTTCCCTGCAACGCCGCCTTGGTAGGGCGGCATGCCCTCCTCGATGTGGCGGTGGATGTTCTCCAGCACGACGATTGCATCGTCGACCACGAGGCCCACGGCGAGCACGATCCCGAGCATCGTCAGCACGTTGACCGAGAAGCCCAGCACGTAGACGAAGAAAAACGCGCCGATCAGCGATACGGGAATGGTGACCGCCGGAATCAGCGTGGCGCGCAAGCTCCTGAGGAACAGGAAAATCACCAGCACCACCAGGACCAGGCCTCGACCAGCGTGCGATAGACCGCATTGATGGAGGCCTCGACGAACAGCGACGTGTCCACCGCCAGCCACATCCTCACGCCTTCGGGCAGGCCCGCCTCCAGCCGCGGCAGCAGCGCCTTCACGCCACGCGCGACCTCCAGCGTATTGGCGGTCGACTGCTTGACGACGCCCAGCGCGACGCCGTTGGTGCCGTTGATCCGGATGATCTTGCGGTTCTCGTAAGGACCCGGCCTGGCGTAGCCGACATCCTTGAGCTTGATCGGATAGCCGTTGACCTCCGAGATGATCATCTCGTTGAACTGCTCGGCGCTCTTCAGGTCGGTCTCGGCCAGCACGGTGAACTCGCGATCGGTGCTCTCGATGCGCCCGCCGGGCGAGTCGAGGTTCTGCCGCTCCAGCGCGTCCTCCACGTCCTGCGCCGTCAACCCCTGCGCAGCCATCCGCTCGCGGTCCAGCCACACCCGCATGGAATACTTGCGCTCCCCGCCGATGATCGCCGTGGCCACCCCCGGCAACGCCTTGATCGGGTCGGTCAGGTAGCGATCGGCGTAGTCGGTCAAATCCATCGGCGTGTGCCGGTCGCTGACCAGCGCGATCCACATGATCGGGAAGGCGTCCGCCTCGATCTTGGAGATCACCGGTGCGAGCACTGCTTCCGGAAGCAGATAGGCGACGCGCGAGACCCGATCCCGTACGTCGGCGGCGGCGGCATCCACGTCGCGGCCGGTCACGAAAGTGACGGTGATCTGGCTCACCTCCTCCCGGCTTTGCGATTTGATGGTCTTGATGCCTTCGATCCCGGACAGCGCGTCCTCGATCGGCGTGGTGACCACGCTCTCCATCACCTGGGCGGTCGCGCCCTTGTACACGGTGCGCACCGAAACCGTGGGGGGTCGATGTTCGGATACTCGCGCACGGACAGGCGCTGGAAGGAGATGGCGCCCAGCAGCACGATGAGCAGACTCATCACCGTGGCGAGAACCGGACGCTTGATTGAGATGTCAGATAGAACCATGAGTCAGCTCCCCTCCATCGGCCCGAGGGTCGAAAGAACCCGCTCAGCCCTTCTTGCCGCCGGGCGATGCGCCGGCTTGGCCGGCGGGCCCGACACCTGCCCGGCCTTGCCTGGCCGGCCGCCGGGACCCCCGCTCGCAGTGGGGGCGGGTGCCGATGGCAGGACCGTGACCGGCGCACCATCCTTCATCTTGATCTGCCCTTCGGTGATCACCACATCGCCGGGGCCAGTCCGGCCAGCACCTCGACCTCGCCGGGCGGCGTTGGCCCAGCTTCACCTTGGTCAGGACCGCCGCGCCGTCCACCACGCGATACACGAAGCTGTCCTGGCCTTGCGGCCAGATGGCTGGCTCGGACACCAGAATAGCGTTCTGGCGCGTGTCCAGGGTCAGCCCGACCCGCACGAACATGCCCGGCTTGAGCTTGAAGCCCTGGTTGGTGACGCGGGCGCGCAGCAGGACGGTGCGGGTGCGCTCGTCCACGACCGGCTCCATTGCATAGATCCGCCCGGAGAAGGTCTCGTTCGGGAACGCGTCCAGCCTGATCGCGACCTGCTGCCCCACCTTGACCTGGGAAACGTAGCCTTCGGGTACGCGGAAATCGAGCTTGATGGACGCGATGTTATCCAGGCGCACGACATCGTCGCCCTTCTTGAGATAAGCACCCGGGCTCACCAGGCGCAGGCCGACGATCCCCGGGAACGGCGCGTGGATTTCCGTCTTCGCCAGGCGCGCGTCTATTTCTTCCTTGACCGCAATGGAGCGCTCGTAGTTGTTCTTGGCGACATCGTAGGCGTCCTGGCTGATGAACTTCTGGTCCAGCAGCTCTTTGGTACGCTCCAGCCGCTGCTTATCGGTACGTACTTGCGCCTCGGCCGCCGCCAGCTGCGCCTTCACCTCCGAGGCATCCAGCGTCACGAGCTTTGCTCCGCGAGATACCGCCTGGCCTTCCTGAAAGTGCAGATCGAGCAGACGCCCGTCGATCTCCGGCCGGATGATGACCGATTCCTCGGCCAGCAGGCTGCCCACAGCCGAGACCTCGTTCGTCACCGTACCGACCTTCACGAGCGAGGCCTTGACCGGCAGCCCCTTGGGCGGGCCAGCGGCGCCGGCCGCCGGCGCTGCGCCAGCGGGTTTGGGCGGCGCGGCAGAGGCACCGCCAGCGGCGGCTTGCTCGTCCTTCTTGCCACAGGCGGACAGCACGGCGACGATGACCAGCGCCGATACAAGCGTTACAGTAGAAAGAGTGATCTTGTGCAAGGAAGCACCTCGGTCGGAATGCCTTCCCCGGCTGCAGGACAGCGGATTTCAGGACGCCGCGTACCGAAAGTCGGGTAAAGCGCGCATTCTAGCCCCTTTTTGGAGTCTTTAAGCAACCCGTGAAGCTCTCACTCGACGGTCTGCTGGTGCTGGACGCCATCGCCCGCAAGGGCAGTTTCGCCGCCGCCGCGGAGGAACTGCACCGGGTGCCTTCCGCGATCACCTACACGGTCCAGAAGCTGGAGCAGGACCTGGGGGTCACGCTGTTCGACCGCAGCGGCCACCGCGCAAGGCTGACCGCGGCGGGGGAGGAACTGCTCAAGGAGGGACGGCACCTGCTGCGCGCCGCCGTTGACCTCGAGTGCCGGGTGCAACGAGTGGCGAAGGGCTGGGAGACGGAGCTGCGCGTCGCCTACGACGACGTGATCTCGGCCGACCAGCTCGCACCCCTGATCGGCCGAGTTCTACGAGCAGGGTTCCGGCACCCGGCTGCGCTTCAGCGCCGAGGTTCTCGGAGGCTGCTGGGATGCGCTGCTGTCAGGCCGCGCGGACCTCGCCGTCGGGGCCCCGTCGGACCCGCCGCTGGAAGCGGGCTACGCGGTGCGGCCGATGGGAGAGATCGAATGGGTGTTCGCGGTCGCCCCCTCCCACCCGGTGGCGTCCTTGGGCAGAGCGGTCTCGGCATCCGACATTCTGACCTCCCGCGTGGTCATCGCCGCCGACAGCTCCCGCAACCTGCCTCCGCGCAGCTCCGGGCTCGTGCCGGGGCCCGACTCGCTCACCGTTTCGACTTTGCAGGCGAAGCTGGCGGCGCAGATCGCCGGACTGGGAGTGGGTTTCCTGCCCGTGCATGTCGCGGCGCCGGCACTGGCCGATGGCCGCCTGGTCAAGCTCGAGGTCGAGGAGCCCAAGCCCAGAACCCGCGTGCACTTCGCCTGGCGTCCGCGGGATGCGGGCAAGGCGCTGAAGTGGTGGGTGGCGAAGCTGGAGGACGAGAAAGCGCGCGACCGGTTGCTCGGCGCAGTCTCCTAGCTAGAACTTGATGCGGCCGACGAGGATGTCGCGCCACATCACCCAGTCGCCGAGAAAGCTGTAGAGCGGGTAGCGGAAAGTGGCCGGTCGGTTCTTCTCGAAGAAGAAATGGCCCGCCCACGCGAAGACGTACCCGATCACCAGGCCGAGCAGGATGAGCCCCCAGCGGCTGCTGGCGAACGCACTCACCAGGCAGACGAGCCCCAGGGAGGTGCCGACGAAATGCAGGCGCCGGCAGATGCGGTTCCTGTGCTCCGACAGGTAGAACCGATAGAAAGCCGGGAAGCTCGTGTAGCGTTCGCTCATGCTTGTCCCCTGGGGGCTGCAGGACCCTCCTCCCGCTCAGCTCTCGGGCAGTCGACCGCGTCGTGCCGTCGGACACACCCGGCGCATCTGCAGTGCGACCGCCGCCTGCTTCTCTGCCTCGATGGCTGCGCGCACCGCGTCCATATCAAAGCTGCGCACCCGCGCGAGCAGGCTCTCGACCCGATCGCCGGAGTGTGCGCCGGGCTCGCAATACAGGACGATCCGCTCGCGGAAGATCACCAGGCCCGGGCCCGGCGGCAGGCCGAACATGGCGCCCAGGCGAGGGCCAGCCTCCGGCGCTGCGCGCCCAAACGCGACCCCGGCGTGGATCTCGGCCAGCGCGTCGAGCGGTGAGGGGCTGGCGGCCGAGGCAGCGAGCTCCACCACCAGCACGGCGTGGCGCCCGACGGCATCGTCGAAGGTCTCCGAAGTCAGCGTGATCAAGTCCATGCCGAGCTCAACTGCCTGCCTGCGCCTCGGCGCGTCCTTTGGCGATCTCCTCGTGGACGGTGGCCATGTCCAGAGCCTTCGCCTTGCCGATGATCTCCTCCAGCGCGTTGGCGGGCAGCGCGCCGGCCTCCGAATACAGGATCACCTTCTCGCGCAGGATCATTAGGGTGGGGATAGAGCGGATGCCGAAGATTCCGGCCAGATCAGGGTGCTCTTCGGTGTTCACCTTCCCGAACACCACGTCCGGAAACTTGTCGGCAGCGGCCTCGAATACGGGCGAGAAGAAACGACACGGTGCGCACCAGGGCGCCCAGAAGTCGACAACCACCATGTCGTTGTCCATCACGGTGGCGTCGAAGTTGTCCTTGGTGAGGTTGATAGTGGTCATGCTGTTGTTTTCCTGTCTATTGCCGGGCGCGCCCCAGGCACCAGTTTAGCACCGCAGGCAGGGCGTCCCGCTGTGTCGCGGCGGCGCCGCGCACCTTACACGCGAAAGCCGGGAGCCGGTCGCGGCCGGCTCATGGTTGCTGCGTCGCAGCCGGCTCGAATTTTCCGAAATGCAGCAGGATCGTCGGCAAGACCAGCAGGTTGAGGATCGTCGAGGTCACCAGACCCGCCGACGATGATGGTCGCCATCGGGCCCTCGATCTCACGGCCCGGCTCGCCGGTCCCCAGAGCGAGCGGCAGCAAGCCCAGCGCGGTGACCATAGCCGTCATCAGGATGGATGGCAGCCGCTCGGCTGCGCCGCGCAGGGCGGTTTCCGGCCCCCAGGGCATGCCTTGCGTGCCCACCAGGTACTGGTAGTGGGACACCAGCATGATCGAGTTGCGCAGCGTGATTCCGAACAGCGTGACGAATCCCACCAGCGAGCCGAGCGAAAGCCAGCCGCCGGTTGCGAACAGCACCGCGCAGATCCCGCCGATCAGCGCAAACGGCAGATTGAGAAAGGTGATCGCCAGGTTGCGCAGATTGCCGAAGGCGATGTAGAGCAACAGGAAGATGCCAATGCCGGCGACGACCGAATGCACGATGAGCTCTTCACGCGCCTGGGCCTGCGCGCGGCCGGTTCCCGCGTAGACGAGGTAGTTGCCGGGGGACAGGCGCACCTGCTCGGCCACCCTGCGCTCCACTTCGGCGTCGAAGCTGCGCAGATCGCGGCCCTCGAAGCTCGCCGTCACGGTCTGCAGCCGGCGTCCTCCGGCATGCAGGATCTTGTAGCGTCCGGCCGTCAGACTCACGTCTGCCACCGAGTGCAAGGGCACCAGGCGCCCGTCGGCCGCGCGCAGCCGCAGGCGACCGACCTGGGCCACCTCCTTGCGAACCGCCGGGTCGAGCACCACCACCAGATCGACCACGCGGCTGCCTTCGTAGACCTGGCCCACGGCAGCACCGCCGTACGCAGCCTGGATCGCCTGCATGACTGTGAGAGGCTGCAGCCCGAGCGCAGCCAGTCTCTGGTGGCGCAGCCGGATGATCAGCTCCGGCGTGCCCGGCGGCGCCTGCAGCTGGACGTCGCGGGCGCCGGGCACGCCGGCTACGGCCGCCGCGACTGCCTGCGCATCGCGGTCGAGCAGATCGAGATCGGTGCCGTACAGGTTGATGACGAGCGGCGCGGCAAAGCCCGTGATGGTTTCTTCGATGCGCTCGGTCAAGAACGTGTTGACCGCGAAGGTCACACCCGGGAACTGGTAGCCGCGCTGGCCGGAGAGCGTGTCGCGGATCTCGCGCAGGATGCGCTGCTGCTCCTTCCCGTTGAGCGCGCCGATCTCGACTTCGTATTCGCTGTAGTGCGTTCCGAAGGTGTCGGCACCGCCCGGGGCGCGGCCGACCCATTGTGCTACCGACTGGACTCCCTCGATGGAGCCGATGGCCTGGGCGACGCGCTGGCCCAGGCGCAGCGACTCGGACTCGGCGGTCCCGGGCACCGCGGTCACGTGCACGATGTAATGACCTTCCCGCAGCGCCGGAATGAACTCGCCCGAGAACACCGGCAGCAGGCCGATCCCGACGGCGATGACCACGAACACCGCGGTCAGGATGCGCCCGGGGAACCGCTCGATGCGCTCGAGCAGCCGCCGGTAGCGCGGCTTGAGCCAGGCCACCGCGGGCGGGTCTTCGCTGCGCAACGCGCTACCGGCGAGCAGAAGGGAGCACAACGCTGGTGTCAGCGTGAGCGCCACCACCAGCGAGGCCAGGATCGCCAGGATGTAGGCCTGGCCGAGCGGGGCGAACAGCTTGCCGGCGATCCCGCCCAGCGTGAGCAGGGGCACGAACACCAGCGCCACGATGAAGGTCGCGTAGACCACGGAGGTGCGCACCTCGACCGAGGCCCCCAGCACCACTTCGGCCGCGGGCCGGGGCCGAGGCTGCGCGCGGTTCTCGCGCAGGCGGCGGAAGATGTTCTCGGTGTCGATGATGGCATCGTCCACCACCTCCCCCAGAGCGATCGCCAGCCCGCCCAGTATCATGATGTTGAGGCCGACCCCGAAGAAGTCCAGCACGATCACCGCCGACAGCAGCGAGGTGGGGATGGCGGTGGTGCAGATGAACGCGGTGCGGGTGTTGAACAGGAACAGGAACAGCACCACGATCACCAGCGTCGACCCGACGATCAGGTCACGCTGGACATTCTCCACGGCAGTCTCGATGAAGTTGGCGGGCCGGAACAGCTTGGGGTGGAGCTCGAGCTTCTCGGCCTCCAGCAGCGGCTTGAGCTCCGCCAGCGCTTGCTCCAGATCCAGCGTCACCGCGCGCGTATTGGCCCCGAGCTGGCCCTGGATCATGAGAAACACGCCGGGCACGCCGTTGATCGCCGCAGCGCTGATGGACGGCGCGGGCGCCTCGGTCACCTCGGCCACATCGCCCAGGCGCAACGCCTGCCCCTCACGGTAGGCGAGCAGCGCGCGCGACAGCTCCTCGGCGGAGCCGGGCTGGCCCTCGATGTTGATGAAGATGTGCTGGTTGGGGGTCTTGATGAAACCCGCCGAACGCACTCCGCTCGCCTTGCGCGCGGCTTCCACCAGGTCCTCGATCGCCGAGCCCGTGGCGCAGGAGCTTGTCGGGATCGGCCTGGATCTGCCACTGGCGCACTTGCCCGCCGAATACGTTGACGTCGGCCACGCCTTCTACCGCCATCAGGTGCGGCCGGATGGCCCAGTCCACCAGGGTGCGGACCTCCATCAGCGAGCGCGCTTTCGAGGTGAGCCCAACGCCCAGCACCGTGCTGGCCGATGAGGTGAGCGGGGTCATGGCGGGCTGCACACCCGCGGGCAGCTGGCTGGAAAGCGCGCTCAGCCGCTCGCCCACCACCTGGCGATTGCGGTAGACATCCGAGCCGTCGCGGAACACAACGGTCACGACCGACAGCGCGGGGATCGACTGGGAGCGGACGATCTCCACGCCCGATGCACCCGCGAGCGCGCTCTCGATGGGCTGGGTGACCTGCCGCTCGACCAGCTCGGCCGACAGGCCGGCCGCTTCGGTCTGGATCACCACCTGGCTGGGCGAGAACTCCGGAAACACGTCGAGGTTCGCGCGCGTGAGCACGTACAGCCCGTAGATGATGAGCGTCACCGCCAGGGCGACGATCACCCCCGGGTAGCGGATGGACTGGCGGACGATGAAGGCGATCACCACGCGCCTCCAGCGCCCGCAAGCCGATGGCCTGCCGGGGTTCCCTCGCGTTGAAGGCCAGGGGCGCCGATCAACGCGATCATCGCGGAAGTTTCCGCGCGCACGGGTCCACGGTGAACGAACGTTCCCTCCCCTTCAAGGGGAGGGCTAGGGTGGGGATGGGTTCGATGACAACTCATCCCAGATCTTCTGCCGTACCGCATCGAACTCGGTCAGTACCTGGTTGTTCCAGAATCGCAGCACCCGGAAGCCCGCTCGCTCGCAAGAGCTCAGTTCTCTGTTCATCGTCTGCGCTCTGCTCCGCGTGGTGTCCGCCATCGACCTCGATAACGACCTTCGCTTCAAGGCACACGAAGTCGAGAATGAAATTCTCGAAAGGATGCTGACGGCGGAACCTTAGGCCGTGCATTTGCCTTCCGCGCAACGCGGACCACAACCTTCGCTCTGCGTCCGTCATACCTTTTCGCAACGAGCGTTGCAGCTGTCCTAACCTGATTGACTTATTGGTCTGACCGTGCACTGTGAAACCCATCCCCACCCTAACCCTCCCCTTGAAGGGGAGGGACCTACTAACCTCCTCTCTGCCATCCCCACCCTAACCCTCCCCTTGAAGGGGAGGGAATGAAGGAAAACTCCTGGCCCGAAAGGCGACCTCTGAACTTAGCCTGGCGATCCGGCCGTCTCTGCACAGGGCACGCCCTGCAAACCTCGGTCTGCGCTTTCTACGTCTCTGCGGGTGACCCGTCTTGCAGTTCTTGGCGTCCTTGCGTCCCCCGATCGGAGTCGAGGGCAAGCTTGGCGGTGAAAGCTCGTCCTAGTCCTCGTTTTCATTCCGGATCTGGAACTTCAGCTCCTCGGACAGCAGCAACTGCGGTCCGCGTACCACTACCTCGTCGCCTGCCTCGAAGCCTGCAGCGTTGAACCAGCCCTCTGGCCCTTCCTGCGAGGTGTCCACCGGGCGGCGCACGAAGGTATCGTTGTCCTTCTTGACGTAGGCCCAGGCGCCGCCGCCGTGCCACACCACCGCCGTCTCCGGGACGAGCACGCCCTCGCGCGCACCGCCACCCAGCGCGATCCTTCCCGCCAGCCGCATGCCGGCACGCAGACCCTCGGCGCTCGCCAGATAGAAATAGGTGGCGCCAGGCAGGGTCGCGTCGATCTGCGGCGATGCGGACACGAAGCGAGCGGCGCGCTGCGCGCCACGCGCGGAGACCGGTGCCAGTGCGAGCGGCGCGCGCCCGGCCTGACCCTGCAGATCGAAGGGAAAGGTGACCTGCACGAGCACTTCGCGCTGGTCGGCCAGCGCCTCGAACCGCTCGGACCCGGGATCGGTCGCCCAGCTCGACACGACCGGCCCCCAGGCCGAGCGCAACGCGTCGCGCAGGCTCGCCGCGGACTGCCGCGTGGCCGTCACGCGCGCTTCGTCGCTCTTCCACTGCGCCTGGGCGGCGAGCATGGCGCGCTCGGCGATGTTGCGATCGTCCTCGTAGAGCTTGCGCACCCGCTCATACTCGCCGCGGCTGTTTTCGGCGACCGCCCGCAGCCCCTGTGCTTCCGAAACGGCAGCCAGATAGCGGCCCCGCAGATCGAACAGCGCATGCAGATCGACCACCGTGCCGTAGACCTCGGCGGTCGCCTGCCCGCGCGCAGCTTCCAGCTTGGCAGTTGCCATTCCGCTCGCCTTCTGGCTCTCGGAGCTGACGCTGACGGTGCTGTAGCCGCCCTGCGCGCCGACCGTAGACGCGGTCGGGATCTCGTCTTGCATGCCCTCGGCCTGCAACTGCAGCTCGTCGCGGGCGTAGTAGACCAGCGCCCAGGCCAGCACGGCGATGATCACGGCCATCACTGCAATGATGATGGCGCTGCGGGACAGCCTCATTGCGCCGCGGCGTTCCGCCGGCGCAGGCGCAGGCGGCGAGTAGGCGGGCAGCGGACCGCCGGAGAGCGGGCGCTGCAGCGCATCCTCGAGCCGGCCCTGCGCGCGCTGCGCGCCGGTCCTTGCTTCCGCCACGTTGCGCTCGACGACCACAGCCTCGAGGCGAGACCTGGGTCGTGTCGATGCGATCCGCATACCCGGCGTCGAACTGCTTCTGTGTCTGGCTGCTGCGCGCGAGTTGCGTGGCGCTGGCCTGATGGGCCGATCTGGCACCGGCGAGGGATTGGCGATAGGCGGCGAGCGCGGTGTCGGTCTCGGCGATGATTGCAGCCTGGTCACGCCGAGCGATCTGTGCCGCCGTCTCCCGGCGCGCCTGCGCGAGGTCGATGGCGGCGGCATTGCCAAGCAGCGGCGGAGCGACCAGGTCCACCGCCAGCAACCAGACATTGTCCCCTTGGTCCCACAGATAGCCCGGTCGCAGCGACACGGTCGGATACTGCCGCGCGATCTCCAGCTTCACCTCGGCGTCTGCAGCCGAGAACTCCAGCAGCCGCTGGCGCATGTCCACACGATTGCGCAGTGCCTCGCCGCGCGCATCGCGCTCGCTGAGTGCATCGGGCAACGCATCGAGCCGAGAAAAGTCGAGCGGCAGCGCGCTCACCGCCTCGATCGGCACGCCCAGCGCGGCCGCCAGCTCCCCCATCGCGCGCGCCGCCGCAGTCTGCTCGACCGCAAGTTGACCTTGCGCCTCGTACAGGCGTAGCCGCGCGGCAGCGACTTCGGTCGAGGCGGCGTAACCGGCCTCGAGTCGCCGCTCCAACAGCACGACGAGCGCGCGCCGCGCCTCCAGCTCTCGCTCCAGCAGCGCCACGCGTTCCTGCGCCGCCTGCAGCTCCACCATCCGCGAACGCACCTGGCTGCGCACTCGCCAGGCGGTGCTGCCGACTTCGAGCTCCGCCGCCTGTGCCAGGTATTGCGCTCGCTCCACTACAGCCTGCTGCCGCGTACTCCCGCCAAGCGGTATCTCCAGTTCGAAGCCCAGGCTCCAGGGGCTGTCCGAGTAGTCCTGCTTCTGGCTGTGGTACGCCACTACCGGTTTCACTCCCCAGGGCAAGCGCTGAAGTGCAGGCTGCGCCTGCGCGTTGGCCTCGCTGGCGCGCGCGCGCGCGACCTCCAAGTCGGGGTGGTAGTAGAAGGCCAGCAGAGTCAGCTCGTCCAGGCCCCAGCGGCGTACCGGCCAGTCCGACTCGGGGTGGCCGTGGGAGAGCATGTACGCCTTCAGCCCGGGGGCGTCTGTGCTGCGCTGCAGGTAAGCAGCGGCCGCGGCGTCGGTGTCCACCGAGGCCGGTTGATAGCTCTGCAGGGCGCAGGCGGCCAGCAGCATGGGCAGTGCAGCACAGGTGAGCGGCCTGCGCTGCTGCCACTTTTCTTGTAGTGATGGCATGGCGCTGCAGAGTGTAGCGCGGGCCTGCGGCGGCCAGCAAACTTCCCCGGGCCGCTGGCCCGCCGGGTTCACTTGCTGCGCCGGCACGCTAATATGCGGCGTTACCGAACCTTCCGCGCGCGAGCGACACCCATGGATATCCGCAACGGCTTCATCGACAGCATCGGCAACACGCCGCTCATTCGCTTGCGCGGGTTCTCCGAGCAGACCGGCTGCGAGATACTGGGAAAGGCGGAGTTCCTCAACCCCGGCGGCTCGGTGAAGGATCGTGCAGCGCTCGCCATCGTGCTGGACGCCGAGCGGCGCGGGGTGCTGCGGCCCGGCGGCGTCATCGTCGAGGGCACCGCCGGCAACACCGGCATCGGGCTCGCCCTGGTTGCGAACGCACGCGGGTACCGGTCGGTGATCGTGATTCCCGACACCCAGTCGCAGGAGAAGAAGGACACTCTGCGCGTGTGCGGCGCGACCCTGCACGAGGTCCCTGCGGTGCCGTACAAGAATCCGAACAACTACGTGCACGTCGCGCAGCGCCTGGCCGAGGCGCTGGCGAAGAGCGAACCGCAAGGCGCGATCTGGGCGCAGCAGTTCGACAACGTCGCCAACCGGCAAGGACACGTGGAGACCACCGGTCCGGAGATATGGCGGCAGACCGGCGGCAAGGTCGACGCGTTCATCTGCGCGGCGGGCACCGGGGGCACGCTCGCCGGGGTGGCGATGGCGCTGTGCAGCCGCAACCCGAAGATCAGGATCGGGCTGGCCGATCCGCCCGGCGCAGCGCTGTTCAGCTACTACACCAGCGGCGAGCTGAAGGCAGAGGGATCCTCCATCACGGAAGGTATCGGTCAAGGCCGCATCACGAAAAACCTCGAAGGCTTGCGCGTGGACTTCGCGTATCAGATCCCCGACCGCGAGAGCGTGCAAACCGTCTTCGATCTGCTGCTGCACGAAGGACTGTGCCTGGGGAGCTCGAGCGGCATCAACGTTGCGGCCGCGGTCCGGCTCGCAAAGCAGCTCGGACCCGGCCACACCATCGTCACCATGCTGTGCGACTCGGGGATGCGCTACCAGTCGCGCTTGTTCAACCCGCAGTTCCTGCGCTCCAAGGACCTGCCGGTTCCCGAGTGGCTCGAGCACATGGCGCCGCCCTTGCCCGCGGGGGTGATGGTTTCTCCCTGACCCAGGGCGGCAGGCAGGTCGCTGCACAGCGACGAAGCGATCCCGGCGGGGCGCGCTTGAATCTTGCATAGCCTCCGAAGTTCCTCAGCAACAACCGCAACCTACGTTAGCACGGCACACGGATGGTGCTGTGCGCAATCCCGGCCGCGTATGGCCTGCACATTGCAAGCAGTAAAGTCCCCCAATAACAGCCGTGGAGGAAAGAATGAAAGCCCTCCTGATCTGGCCAGACCAACCCCTCCTGTCGCTGCTCGTTCTGCTGGTGATCGCCGTGCCTTTTCTGTATGCCGCACGCGCCCCGATGCAGGACTTCATCGGCCGGCTGACGCGTGCGCTGTCGAACCCGCTGCGGCTCGGCTCACATTGGGTCGCGCGAACGGCGACCCGCCTGCACGCGCGCAACCGCGAGGTCCTGTTCGCCCACGGGGGCCGTGAGCTCAAGCTCAGCATCGAGCGCGAGTTCGAGCGCGTAACTACGCTCGTGGAGCGCGACCTCCAAGGCTATCCGGCGGTCCAGCGCAAGCTGATGGACGAGATCACGCACATCGAGGAAGACTACAAGCGCAGCAGCGAGGTGCCGCCGCCGCCGCCCGAGTGGGTCAAGGCGATCGAGGAGCTGGCCAAGATCAAGCCCAACGGCGACGGCGTAGTCGAGCGCATCCTCGCCGACATCCGCGACTCGCTCGACAAGATCTACCAGAAAGTGGTGGCGCAATACCGCCGCGCCTACGAGGAGCGGCACAACATCCTCAAGCGCTGTCTGCCCTTCTGGCGCTCGGCCAGCCAGACACTGACGCAGGTCGAACGCAACATCACAGGGCTGCACGACAGCGCCGCGAAGATCGACGCCAACGTGGCCAAGCTCGAGGGGATCTTCGCAACCCGCTCGGACGTCGCGCACGCGCTGACCAGCTCGGCCTCTACCCAGCTGTTCATCTCCGGGCTCGTGATGCTGATCGCCTTCGGCGGCGCGTACGTCAACTTCAAGCTGATCTCGTTGCCGATGTCGGCGATGGTCGGAGGCGGCGACTACGTCACCGAGCATCTGCGGGCCTCCGAGGTGGCGGCCCTGGTGATCATCCTGTTCGAGACGCTGATGGGTCTGTTCCTGATGGAAACCATGCGTTTCACCAATCTGTTTCCGCTCGGCAGCGTGACGGAGAAGATGCGCCGCCGCCTGATGTGGGTGTCGCTCACGATCCTGCTGGTGCTGGCGGGCGTGGAGGTCGCCCTGGCAGTGATGCGCGACCTGATCATCTCCGCCGACGTGGCCTTGAAGCAGACGCTCGGCGGGGGCGGCGCGGTCGCCCCGATGGAAGCAGGCTGGGTAACGAAGATTCCGACGGTCGGGCAGATGATCCTCGGCTTCACCCTGCCCTTCGCGCTGGCGTTCGTGGCGATTCCGCTCGAGTACTTCATCAACTCCGGCCGCATCGTGCTGGGCGCGCTGTTGGTGCTGTTGCTGCGCGGGCTCGCATTCGCTTTGCGCCTGAGCGGCCAAGTCGTCAAGGAAGCCGGCAAGCTCGCGGGCGTGTTCTACGACGTGATCATCTTTGCGCCGCTCGCCATCGAGCGCTGGGTTGCGGCCGCGCGCGAGAATGCGAGCAGCCGCCCGCCGCGGCCGCGGGCCGCTCTCGGTAAGTTCGCGACCGCAGACAACGAGGAGGCGCTATGAGCCCCGTGAAGCTGCTCGCGGCAGGCATCGGCCTGCTGCTGCTCGCCGGATGCGGACCGGAGATCAACCGCAGACAGGCGGTCTACGTACTGGTGGATACCTCCGGAACCTACGCGAAGGAGGTAACCAAGGCGCAAAGCGTGGTGAACTATCTCCTCGGATCGCTGCAGCCCGGCGACTCGCTCGCGGTCGGCCGCGTCAAGAGCCGCAGCTTCAGCGAGAAGGACATCGTCGCCAAAGTGACCCTGAACATGGACCCGATCCAGGCCAACGGGCAGAAGCGCAAGTTCGGCGAGGAGATGAGCGCGTTCACCAAATCGGCCGAGGGCGGCAAAGGGCAGCCGCTACACCGACATCACCGGCGGTCTGATGCAGGCGGCGGAGTTCCTCGCCGAGACAGGGGCGCACACCAGGACGATCATCGTCTTCTCGGACATGCAGGAGGAGCTCGACTACAAGACGGTGCGCGATTTTCCCATCAAGCTCGATGGGATCCGCATCATCGCGCTCAACGTGACCAAGCTGGAGACCGACAACGTCGACCCGCGCCGCTACGTGAGCCGGCTGGAGTGGTGGGAGGAGCGCGCCCGCGCCGCCGGCGCCACCGACTGGCGGGTCGTCAACGACCTCGAGCACCTCGAGCGGGTGTTCAGCGGTCGGAGCTGAGCGGCAACCGGACTACTCCAAACCAGGCCGTACGGGTCGGGCAGCCTGCCGGCCGCCCCGAGCAAGAAGAAGCCCAGGGCCAGAATCCCGGCGCGGGAACGCCCGGGTTGCGCCGTCCGTGCGTCGAACCGTTCGATCTCCCGGAACAGGGAATAGGCAGTCAACGGGCAGAACAGGGCCGCTGCGACGGCCTTTGCGGGAGATCGACCCGATCTGCCCGGCACTTGGCGCCAGCTCTTGTAGAACCAGCAGGCCGGTTCGACCGCAGCACTCTGGACCGGGCCGCGGCGAGGCGGAATCCGCCTGAAGGCATAGGCCCGCCTGCCAGCGCATTGCAGCATGACGATGGCGCGCAGTCCGTAATGAATCCAGATTCTGGCTGCTGGTACATACCGATGACTTGCACGAAGGGAGGGTGCCCCCGATTGTCGAGGGCGAAGCGCTTCCCAAGGCTTGTCCCGGGGCGGTACGCGCCGTCGTTTCGCCTGGTGACCCAACCATAGAGCCCGGGGCCACGCCCGCATGCCCGGCGAGGAATGAGATACTGCCGCATGCTGTCGCGCGATCAGCAGGCAGCTCGAACAAAAACCGCCAATGCTCCTCTGTCGGCTTTCGGAGGTCCCGCAGGAGAGCGGCAACGCAATCGTCCCTCAGGCCGAAGGCCTCCGGAGGCAGTGCTTGAACACACCCGCGAAAATCCCGCCCGACACCATGGATCGGGCGCGCTCACTCGCACCGCAAATCGCCTTGCTCGCTGGCGAGATCGAACGCGAGCGCCGGTTACCGGCAGCTGTTCTGGACGCGCTGCACCAGGCTCAGTTGTTCCGACTGATGCTGCCGCGCTCGGTGGACGGACTGGAAACCGACCCGGTGACCTTCTTCCACGTCATCGAGACCATCGCCGCGGCCGACGCCAGCACTGCCTGGTGCCTGAGCCAGGCCGGCGGCTGCGCGACAGCGGCGGCCTACCTGGATCCGGCGGTGGCCCGTCGCGTGTTCGCCGATCCGCGCGCCGTGCTGGCCTGGGGACCGGGGCCCAAGGCCAGGGCCGTGGCCGTCGAGGGAGGCTACAGGGTCACCGGCACGTGGGCGTTCGCCAGCGGCGGCCGCCACGCTACCTGGGTAGGTGCACAGTGCCCGATCTTCGAGTCCGACGGCCGTCCGCGCCTCGGCGAGGAGGGCGTGCACGTCCAGCGCACCATGCTCGTGCCGGCCGCAGAGGTCGAATGGACAGATATCTGGAACGTCGTCGGATTGCGGGGGACGGCGAGTGACCAGTTCGCGCTGACCGATCACTTCGTACGCCACGATCACTCCATCACACGCGACTTCCTCAAGGAGTGCCGCGAGCCTGGCCCCCTGTACCGCATGCCCGCCCTGACCTGCTACGAGCTGGGGTTCGCGGGGGTCGCGCTGGGTCTCGCACGTGCCTCACTCGACCTGTTCGTCGATGTCGCACGCAACAAAGTGCCGCGCGGTATGCGCAGCGTCATTCGCGACAACGCAGTGGTTCAGGCCGGTGCTGCTCAAGCGGAAGTGCGGGTGCGCAGCGCGCGCGCTTTCCTGGTGCAGTCGGCGCAGCAGGTCTGGAACGAGGTCAGCCAGCCGGAGGGCGCGCTCACGCTGGACCATCGCATGACGCTGCGCATGGCCTCGACGCATGCCATCCATACCGCGCGCGACGCCGTCGATTTCGCCTACAACGCCGCCGGCACGACCGCAATCTTCGAGAGCCATCCGCTGGAGCGCCGCTTCCGCGACATGCACACCGTGACGCAGCAGCTCCAGGGGCGGCTGTCGCATTTCGAGACGGTCGGCGCCTACCTGCTGGGCGGCGAGCCCGACCTGACGTTCGTGTGATCGCTCGGGGCGAGCGCCCAAGCCCTGCGCGCAGCACTGCGATCGGCTCGGTCACCAACCTTGCGGCGCGGCCGTGCGCTGAAGCGAAGCCCGGCCACATTCTGATTCTCTAAGCGGGCGCTGGCGATGACGGAAGGACTGCCGGCCGATACCGGCGTTGTGGGTGTATATGCTGCAACCTGAAGTCTGGGTAGGAGTCCGGGAGCAAATCGATGGCACTGAGGCGCACAGCTACGCTACTCGTTGTCCTGGTGTTTTTGGCCAGCCGCGCAAGCCTTGGGTGGTCGCAAGAAACCCAACCAATCCGGATCGGCATCGTCACCTACCTGTCCGGCCCGGGAGCTGGCCCTTTCGGTGTTCCGGCACGCAACGCCGCGGAGCTCATGTTCGAGGCTCTCAACGCCGCTGCGGTCCCGGCGCCGTACCAAACCAGGGGATTCGGGGGCAACCCGGTCGAGATGGTGCTGCTCGACGAGGCAGGGCCGGTGAGCAGTGTGGTCACGCAGTATCGGAACCTGGTGGAGCGCGATGTCGACATCGTCATCGGCTATGTCTCCAGCGGGAGCTGCCTGGCGGTGGCGCCGTTGGCCGAGGAGCTGAAGAAGCTGACGGTGTTCTTCAACTGCGGGACACCGCGGGTGTTCGAGGACGCCACCTACCGGTACGTGTTCCGAACTGCTTCCCACGCCACTATGGACGGCGTCGCCGCGGCAAAGTACGTCCGGGAGAAGTTCCCCGACGCGACTCGGATCGCGGGCATCAACCAGAACTACGCCTGGGGCCAGGATTCCTGGAAGGACTTCGAGACTTCGATGAAGGTGGTGGTGCAGGCTGTTCATATCGCGACCTCGCAAATGCCGAAGCTGTTTGCCGGGCAGTACGGGGCCGAGATCTCGACCCTGCTCGGAGCCAGGGCGCAGGTGATTCATTCCAGCCTCTGGGGTGGTGACCTGGAGGCATTCATCCTTCAGTCGGCGCCCAGAAACCTGTTCAAGAGCAGCCGGGTGCTGCTCACTACGGGCGAGACGCTGATTCATCGGCCCCAGATCGCGGTTCCCGACGGCACGATCATCGGTGCGCGCGGCCCGCACAGCGTGTTCGCCCCGGACAACGAGCTCAACCGCTGGTTCAGGAGCACGTACGAGAAGCGTTATGGCACCGCGCCGCCATTCAGTTCCTATCACATGGTCCAGGCGATCCTGGGAACCAAGGCGGCGTACGAAAAGGCCAAGACAGCCGCCAACGGGAAGGGGCCCGATCTGGACCAGATCGCGGCGGCATTCGAGGGTCTGAGCTTCGAGACCCCCAGCGGCACGACGAAGATGGCGCTCGGCAAGGGGCACCAGGGAATCCAGGGAACGGCCTATGGGATGACCAACTCCGTCCAGGGCAGACTGACCATCACCAACGTCAAACGCTATGCAGCCGAGGAGGTCAACCCCCCGGAAGGCGTGAAGAGCGAGGACTGGATCAGGTCCGGGTTCAAGCGGTGAACGTGCGCGCGCCACCACCGCGTCCTGAGGAAATCGCCCCACCCTCACCCTCCGGCAGCGAGTGCGTCAGCTTCACATGCGGCTCGGTGCGCCGCGTGAGGATGCGGGCCAGGGTGTCGAGAGTGACTTTGGTGAAGCCGTGCAGCGCGAACTCGTGCATCTTGTACAGCGCGCGATACATCAGCATGGCGAACCAGCCTTCGATCATCATGCTCCTGCGCGTGATGGTGTCCATCAGGCTGCCCACGGTACTGAAATCGCCCAGCGAGATCAGTGATCCGAAGTCGCGATAGACGAACGGCTTGAGCGGCTCGCCGCGCAGGCGTCGCGGCAGCATCTTGATCAGATGGAGGCCTGCTGGTGCGCCGACTGGGCGCGCGGCGGGATCCACCGCTCTTCTCCGGCCAGGGACAGGCGGAGCAGTCGCCCAGGGCGAAGATGTCGGGGTCGCGGGTCGTCTGCAGCTCGCGCGTCACCACGAGCTGGTTGATCCGGTTGGTCTCCAGCCCATCGATATCCTTGAGAAAATCCGGCGCCTTGATCCCGGCCGCCCAGACCACCAGCTCCGCCGGCAACGCGCGGCCGGTCGCGGTCTTGATGCCGTGATCGGTAACTTCCATCACCCGCTCTCCCGTCAGCACCTCGACGCTTGAGCTTGTGCAGCAGCTCGAGCACCGAGTTCGACAGACGTTCCGGCAGAGCCGGCAAGATCCTGGGCGCCGCCTCGACGATGGTGAGCTTGATATCGCGCTCGGGATCGATGCGCCCGAGCCCGAAGGAGACGAACTCACGCGTGGTGTTGTGCAGCTCGGCGGCAAGCTCTACGCCGGTGGCACCGGCACCGATGATGGCGATATGCAGCTGCCCGGGCTGCAGCGGGCCCGTCCTGGGCGTTCGCGCGTAGACAGGCATTGAGCAGCCGGGAATGGAACAACGCCGCCTGCTGTGGTGTATCGAGCGAGATCGCGTGCTCGGCTGCGCCGGGCGTGCCGAAATCGTTGGTGGTGCTGCCCAGCGCCAGCACCAGCGTGTCGTAGCGGATGCTGCTGGCGGGGATGACCTCGCGGCCGCGATCGTCATGGATCGGGGCAAGCTGGATCTGCCTGTGCGCGCGATCGAGCCCCAGCATGCGTCCGAGCCGGAACTGAAAGTGATGCCAGCGCGCCTGGAACAGATAGTCCAGCTCGTGGTCGTTGAGGTCCATGCTGCCGGCCGCCACCTGGTGCAGCAGCGGCTTCCACAGGTGCGTGCGCGACTGGTCGACCAGCGTGACCAGTGCCTTCTTGCGCTTGCCGAGCTTGTCGCCCAGGCGCGTGGCGAGCTCCAGGCCGCCGGCGCCCCCGCCGACGATGACGATTCGGTGCAGCCCGGCAGGAGCGGCATCAGCCATGGGTCGATTGTGATAAGGAGCCTGTGTTGACTAACTACTCAACGGTTGACTCGGTGGTGCGCCTGTCCCCTCACCCCCGCCCTCTCCCACCAGGGGAGAGGGAGCACTCGGTGGTGCTGCTGACAGGGTCATGAGCGGTCGCGGGCGGCGGCGTGTTCTCCCGCATCACTGCATCACGCATCACGCATCACGCCATTAGCCTACACCTGCGGGTTCAGCCGCTCCAGCTTGGAGTGCAGCTTGTTCAGCGCGTTGATGTAGGCCTTGGCCGAGGCCACCACGATGTCGGTGTCGGCGCCCGCGCCGTTGACGATGCGGCCGTTCTTCTTCAGCCGCACCGTCACCTCGCCCTGCGAGTCGGTGCCCGCTGGTGATGTTGTTCACCGAATAGAGCTGCAGCTCGGCGCCGCTCGCCACGATGCTCTCGATCGCCTTGAAGGTTGCGTCCACCGGGCCGCTGCCCTGGGCCTCGGCCTTCTTCTCGTGGCCTTCCTCCGCGATCACCACCTTGGCCATCGGCGTCTCGCCGGTCTCCGAGTGCGCCATCATCGACAGCAGCTTGAAGTGCTCCTGCTCCGTGGGTCACGCGCCTCGTCGCTGACCAGCATCTGCAGGTCCTCGTCGAAGATCTCGGACTTCTTGTCGGCGAGATCCTTGAAGCGTGGCGAAGGCGACGTTCAGCGCCTCCTCGCGAGTCCAGCTCGATGCCGAGCTCCTTCAGCCGCTGCTTGAAGGCGTTGCGGCCGGACAGCTTGCCGAGCACCAGCTTGTTGGTGGTCCAGCCGACGTCCTCGGCGCGCATGATTTCGTAGGTCTCGCGGCTCTTGATGACGCCGTCCTGATGGATGCCCGGACTCGTGCGCGAACGCATTGGCGCCGACGATCGCCTTGTTGGGCTGCACCGGGAAGCCGGTGATGCCGGACACGAGCTTGCTGGCCGGCACGATCTGGGTCGTGTCGATGCGCGTGTCGCAGGGGAAGAAGTCCTGGCGCGTGCGCACCGCCATCACGATCTCCTCCAGCGAGGCATTGCCGGCGCGCTCGCCCAGGCCGTTGATCGTGCATTCCACCTGGCGCGCGCCGTTCATGACCGCCGCGAGCGAGTTGGCCACCGCCAGCCCGAGGTCGTTGTGGCAGTGCACCGACCATACCACCTTGTCGGAGTTCGGGATGCGCTCGCGCAGCGTGCGGATCAGTGCGCCGAACTGCTCCGGGCATGGTGTAGCCGACGGTATCGGGAATGTTGATGGTCGTGCGCCCCGGCCTTGATCACCTGCTCGAGGATGCGGCACAGGAAGTCCACTTCCGAGCGCCCGGCATCCTCGGGCGAGAACTCCACGTCGTCGCGGTAGCTGCTTCGCCAGCTTGACCGCTCTGACCGCCTGCTCGATCACCTGCTCGGGCTGCATGCGCAGCTTGCGCTCCATGTGGATCGGCGAGGTGGCGATGAAGGTGTGGATGCGTCCCTGGAGCGGCTTCCTTCAGGGCATCGCCGGCGCGGCGGATGTCGTTGTCGTTGGCGCGGGCCAGGCCGCAGACGGTGCTGTCCCGGATCGTGTCGGCGATCGCCTTCACCGCCTCGAAGTCGCCGTTGCTGGCGGCCGGGAAGCCGGCTTCGATCACGTCCACGCGCAGGCGCTCGAGCTGCCGGGCGATGCGCATCTTTTCCTCGCGCGTCATGGACGCCCCGGGGCTCTGCTCGCCGTCTCGAAGGGTGGTGTCGAATATGATCAAGCGCTCTTTCATGGCTCTGTCTCCTTGCTTGCCCGTTGCCTGCCGCTGTCAGGCCTGGTGCAGGCAGGCGCGGGCGGAATGATACTGAATCGGACCCTTGTGGGGTCCGCCGGGTACTGCCAGATGTGGGGAGAAGGTTAGCGCGCGCGAGCGCGCAGCAGCAGGCCGGCCAGCAGGAGGCTGGCGGGGAGGGCAGACGTAATGTGGCCTGCATAAGACATAGCGGCGCTGACTATAGGGGGTTTTGGCGCGGGGTTGGCAAGCGTCCATCAGGCACGCGGTATTCGCGCAGGGCATCGAGGCGCGAGAGTCTAAGGAGCTGAGCTCGGGCCTCAGTGCCCGCACCTCGGGAGGCCTCGCACCTGCTATAAGCCCGTCCGGCGGCATGGCCGCCGGCGGCGGCTTGGGCACCCGCCGCTTGCGGATGCGGTCCACCACCCACAGCACGTAGCCCGAGGCGGCGTAAAGCAGGAAGATGCTGAACAGCAACTCGGGGATGTTGTTCGCCACCTGCGACAGCGACCACCACCATCAGCACGATCATCACCACCACGCCGAACGGCACGCCTTGCGCAGGTTGATGTCTTTGCCGCTGTAGAAGCGCACGTTGCTCACCATGGTGAGTCCGGCGAACACGGCCAGCGCCCCAGGCCAGCCAGCGCATCTCGTAGATGCGCTGCGGCTCCAGGTCGAACGCCTCCATGGTCCACACGAAGCCGGCGATCAGTCCCGCCGCGGCAGGACTCGGCAGGCCCTGGAAGAAGCGCTTGTCGATGACGCCGAGGTTGGTGTTGAAGCGGGCGAGCCGCAGCGCCGCGCACGCGCAGTAGACGAACGCCGCCACCCAGCCCATGCTGTCCCATCCCCTTCAGCGCCCACTCGTACATCACCAAGGCCGGCGCGGCGCCGAACGACACCATGTCGGACAGGCTAGTCGTACTCGGCGCCGAAGGGGCTCTGCGTGCGGGTCAGCCGCGCGACCCGGCCGTCCAGCCCGTCGAACACCATGGCGACGAACACGCCCATGGCAGCGAGCTCGAAGCGATTGTTCATCGCCTGCACGATCGCGTAGAAGCCGGAGAACAACGCCATCGTCGTGATGGCATTGGGCAGCCAATAGATGCCGGTGCGGCGGATGCGGCCGCCGGCTGCCAGCCATTTCGGCTTCAGTTGCGGATCGTTCGGGATACTTCACATGTCGATTCTACCCTTAAAGCAAGCGTGCCGCCAAGACGCCAAGGCCGCAAGAACTGCCAGCGCTCGTGGCGACCACCTCTGCAGGTGCCTGAGTCGCAAGCCAGCCCGTAGGCCAGGCACTGCGACAGGCGGCTGCGTTGTCACCGGCGTCTGGCGTCTTGGCGGTCAAGTACGCCTGAGCGAAGCGATAGGAGATACCGCCGGTAACGGTATCGCCGACGCTGACCTTGGGTACGGCGCTCGTCGGGAGGTACAGGTCCACGCGCGAGCCGAAGCGGATGAAGCCGTAGCGCTGACCGCGCGCCAGCCGGTCGCCTTCCTTCACGTAGCAGAGGATGCGCCGCGCCAACAGACCGGCGATCTGCACGCACGGTCACATCGACGCCATCGTCCGTGCGCAGTTGCATCGCCAGCCGCTCGTTCTCGACCGAAGCCTTGTCCAGCGCCGCGTTGAGGAAGCTGCCGGCGTGATACCAGATGCGCTCCACCTGCGCCCTCCACCGGGCTGCGGTTGGAGTGGACGTTGAACACGTTCATGAACACGCTGATCTTGAGCGCGTCGCGGTCCAGGTAGGGATCGCGCGCCTTGCCGACGAGCACCACGCGCCCGTCCGCCGGCGACACAACCACGCCGGGTTCGGTCGGGATCTCGCGGTGCGGGGTCGCGGAAAAACTGCAGCGACGAAGAGCGAGCAGCAGCCAGAACGGGATCGACCACCAGCCCAGCAGCCACGTCGCCAGCAGCGCGAGCCCCAGCGCGACCGAGACGTGCGGCCAGCCCTCGCGGGCGATGAGCGGATGCTGTCTCGCGCTCATCCGCAGGCTCGAGGCGCGAGGCGCGAGGTGCGAGGAGATCGACGCCTCCCGCGCCGCAGCCAAACTCAGGTCTTTGCCGCATACACGTCATCAACATCAGAACCGATGCCCTCTGACCGATCGCGCGTCGTCCTTCGTCGCGCCTCGCGCCTCAGCGTCCTCGCGCCTAGTTCTTCGACCGATCGACCAGCCGATCCTTCTTCAGCCAGGGCATCATGGCGCGCAGCTTCTCGCCGACGATCTCGATCTGATGCTCGCGGCCGATGCGGCGCATGGCGTTGAGCTTGGTCGCGCCGGTGGCGTTCTCGAGCAGGAATTCCTGGGCGTAGGCGCCGGTCTGGATCTCCTTCAGGATGCGGCGCATCTCCTGCTTGGTCTCCTCGGTGATGATGCGCGGGCCCGCGCGTGAAATCGCCGTACTCGGCGTTGTTGGAGATCGAGTAGCGCATGTTGGCGATGCCGCCCTCGTACATGAGGTCGACGATCAGCTTCAGCTCGTGCAGGCACTCGAAGTAGGCCATCTCGGGCGCATAGCCGGCCTCGACCAGCACCTCGAAGCCCGCCTGCACCAGCGCCGTAGCAGCCGCCGCACAGCACGACCTGCTCGCCGAACAGGTCGGTCTCGGTCTCCTCGCGGAAGTTGGTCTCGATCACGCCCGGCACGCGCGCCGCCGATGGCAGCCGCATAGGACAGCGCGAGGTCGCGCGCCTTGCCGCTCTTGTCCTGCGCCACGGCGATCAGGCAGGGGGTGCCCCCGCCTTGCGTGTAGGTGGAGCGCACGGTGTGCCCGGGCGCCTTGGGCGCGATCATCACGCAGTCGATGTCCTCGCGCGGGATGACCTGGCCGAAATGGATGTTGAAGCCGTGCGCGAAGCCCAGGGTGGCGCCCTTCTTCATGTTGGGCTCCACCTCCTTGCCGGTAGGTCGCGGCGATGTGCTCGTCGGGCATCAGCATCATGACGAAGTCCGCCTCCTTCACCGCCTTCGGGACCTCCTTGCACCTGTCAGCCCGGCGTTGGCCGCCTTGGTCCACGAGCCCGCCCTTGCGCAGGCCGACCGTGACCTTGACGCCGGATTCGCTGAGATTGAGCGCGTGGGCGTGCCCCTGCGAGCCGTAGCCGATGATCGCCACATGCCTTGCCCTTGATCAGCGACAAGATCGGCGTCCTTGTCGTAGTACACCTTCATTTGTTTCTCCCTTGCAAGAAGGCGTGAGGCGTCGAGGTGAGGCGCGAGGCGCGTATCAGCGCGCACAGCCGCCTTCGCTCGTTCCTCTCACCCCTCGCGCCTAGATCTTCAACACCCGGTCCCCGCGCCCGATGCCCGAGGCGCCGGTGCGCACGGTTTCCAGAATGGTGCCCCGCTCGAGAGCATTGATGAACGCATCCAGCTTGGTGCCGGTGCCGGTCAGCTCGATGGTGTAGGACTTGTCGGTCACATCGATGATGCGGCCGCGGAAGATGTCGGCCATGCGCTTCATCTCCTCGCGGTCCTTGCCGGCCGCGCGCACCTTCACCAGCATCAGCTCGCGCTCGATGTGCTCGCCGTCGGAAAGGTCCACGACCTTGACCACGTCCACCAGCTTGTTGAGCTGCTTGGTGATCTGCTCGATGACATCGTCCGAGCCGCTGGTGACGATGGTCATCCGGGAAAGCGTCGGGTCTTCGGTCGGGCGCAACGGTGAGCGACTCGATGTTGTAGCCGCGGGCGGAGAACAGTCCCGACACGCGCGAGAGCGCGCCGGCCTCGTTCTCCAGCAGCAGGGAGATGATGTGTCGCATGTTGCCATGCCCTAATTTGACTGCATTGGATCGATGACGGACCTTCGCGCAGGTCGCCGTCCCGGGAAGGACCGGCGCCCTCCGCCGCACCCTTGTGAGGCGGGCGGACCTGCTGGCGTTGACCGCCGCTTGCTTTCTGACTCTCCCTTGCGGAAGGCTGGGTGGGGCGAGCCGCACTGCCGCTCACTGGCCTCGCCCGAAGGGCGAGCGGAACTCACACCAGTATCATCTCCGACAAGCCCTTGCCGGCCGGCACCATCGGGAACACGTTCTCGGTCTGATCGGTGATGAAATCCATGAACACCAGGTCGTCCTTGCGGCCGGAACGCCTCGCGCAGCGCCGGCTCGATGTCGCGCGGGCTTCTCGATGCGCATGCCGACATGGCCGAAGGACTCGGCCAGCTTCACGAAATCGGGCAGCGCGTCCATGTACGACTCGGTGTAGCGGTTGCCGTGGAAGAACTCCTGCCACTGCCGCACCATGCCCATGTAGCGGTTGTTCAGGTTCACGACCTTCACCGGCAGGCGATACTGCTTGGCGGTGGACAGCTCCTGGATGCACATCAGGATGCTCGCCTCGCCGGTGACGCAGGCCACGTCGGCTTCCGGGTGCGCGAGCTGCACGCCCAGCGCATACGGCAGCCCCACGCCCATGGTGCCGAGGCCGCCGGAGTTGATCCAGCGGCGCGGCTTGTCGAACTTGTAGAACTGCGCGGCCCACATCTGGTGCTGGCCGACGTCGGAGGTGACGTACAGGTCGCCCTTGGTCACCTCGTAGAGCTTCTCGCAGCACCATCTGCGGCTTGATGATGGAGGCTGGCGCGGTCGTACTTCAGGCAGTCGCGGCCGCTTCCACTGCTCGATCTGCGTCCCACCACGCCTTCACCGCCTCCGGATCGGGACGCTCGCGCACCGCGGCCAGCTGCCGGTTCATTTCCTGCAGCACGTCCTTCACGTCGCCGACGATCGGGATGTCGACCTTGACGCGCTTGGAGATCGAGGACGGATCGATGTCGATGTGGATGATCTGCCGCTGTTCCTGGTTGAAGTGCTTGGGATTGCCGATCACGCGATCGTCGAAGCGGGCGCCCACTGCGAGCAGCACGTCGCAGTGCTGCATCGCCATGTTGGCCTCGTAGGTGCCGTGCATGCCGAGCATGCCGATGAACAGCGGGTCGGTGGCCGGATAGCCGCCCAGCCCCATCAGCGTGTTGGTGCAGGGAAAGCCCAGCGCGCGCACGAGCTCGGCCAGCTCCGGCCGCCGCGTCGGCCAGGATCGACACCACCGCCGGTGTAGATCATCGGGCCGCTTGGCCTGCATCATGAAGCTGGATGGCCTTCTTGATCTGGCCGGCATGGCCTTTCACCACCGGGTTGTAGGAGCGCAGGCTGATGCTCCGGGATAGTGGAACTGCGTCTTGGCCTGCTGCACGTCCTTGGGAATGTCCACCAGCACCGGGCCCGGGCCGGCCGGTCCTGGCGATGTAGAAGGCCTTCTTGATGGTGAGCGCGAGGTCCTTGACGTCCTTGACCAGGAAGTTGTGCTTCACGCACGGGCGCGTGATCCCGACGGTGTCCACCTCCTGGAAGGCATCCAGGCCGATGGCGTGGGTCGGGACCTGCGCCGCTGATGATCACCAGCGGGATGGAATCCATGTAGGCGGTGGCGATGCCGGTGACCGCATTGGTCAGCCCGGGACCGGAGGTCACCATCACCACGCCCGACCTTCCGTTGCTGCGGGCGTAGCCGTCGGCGCCGTGCGCGGCAGCCTGCTCGTGGCGCACGAGGATGTGCTTGACCTTGTCCTGCTTGAACATCTCGTCGTAGATCGGCAGGATCGCGCCCCCCGGATAGCCGAATACGAACTCCACCCGCTCCTCCTGCAGGCACCGGATCGTGATCTCGGCGCCGCGTCATCTCGGCCTGAGAGATCACTCCAGGGGCGGTCATTTCCATGTGGATTTCCTTGCGGGAGTTAGCGCAAACTCGTCGGCTAGCCCCGGCCCCGCACAGCGGGGGGAACCAAACAAGATACCTGCTCCCCGGCGGACGGTCAACAAAACGTTGGATAAAGAGGGAGTTGCCGCAATGCGGTGGGCTCACAGGCGCGGGGCGCCCGCCAACCGAATTCACAGGATTAACAGGATTTCTCGGATTCACAGGATTAGAGCCAACACCGGAAGGGCTCTGGTATCGCCGTCATCCGTGCTTCGTCTTTGCTTGCTGTCTGTGCGCAGGCCAAGCAGATGGGGAGGATTAGCAGAGCTTCGTGGATCGCTTGATCGAATCCTGTTAAGCCTGAGAAATCCTGTTAATCCGTGAATTCGCTTCTGCTGCCTTGCGGCGCAGCTATGGCAGATCAAAGCGCGCGCGGACCCAGTCGCGCCACTGCTGGAACAGGCCCGGATCGCGGGCAGCGACCACCGAGCGCTGCCACAGGTCGTCCGCCCAGAAATCGTCGTGAGTAAGCGTGCACATGTGCGCCGCCCGCTTCCTGGAGGATCAGCGCCCCGGCGGCGTAGTCCCACAGCTTCTGCCCGCCGTGCAGGTACAGATCGAAGCGCCCGGCCGCCAGATAGCACCACTCGAGCGTGCCGGCGCCGTAGTTGCGCTGCGAGATGTAAGGCGGAGCCGAGGCGAGCTGCGCTCCGAGCTACCCGGCACCCAGGCGCTTGAAGTCCACGTTCGCCATGGCGCTGTGCAGATGCGGCGCGTGCAGTCGCGGATCGGCAGCGGCTCGCCGTTGAGAAAGGCGCCGCGCGCCGCGCTCGGCATAGAACACCTCGTCGGCCACGGGATCGTAGACGACGCCCAGCTCGCTGCGCCCATGACGCATCAGAGCCACCGACACCGCGAAGAAGGGCAATCCGTAGACGAAGTTGCGAAGTGCCGTCGATGGGGTCCACGCACCACAAGCCCGCTGTCGCCCGCAAGCCAGCGTTCGACCTGCTGCTCCTCGCTCATCTCCTCGCCGACCAGCGGGCCGGGGTAGATTTCGCGCAGCGCGCGAGCTGAGCGCGTCCTGCGCGGCAAGATCGGCCTCGGTGAACAGGCTGCCGTCCGACTTGCGCTGGTGCGCGACTTTCAGGAAGCGCGGCATGACTTCCTCCGCGGCCACGCGCTTGCACCGCCGCGATGACGCGCTCGAGCGCGTCTCGCGTAAGGCCGTCTCAGCGCCGGCCATCGGTCGGATTCAGTCCCGCCTCCACTTGATCGAGCAGCCCATGCTGGCGATCTGCTCCTTGGGACCCTCTCCGGTGCGGGCGATCTGCACCATCGCCTCGAACAGCTCGCGCCGCGCGTCGGGCACGGGGCTGGTGCGCGAGGCGTCGAGGCGCCCGCGATACTGCAACTTGAGGTCCCTGTTGTAGCCGAAGAAGTCCGGCGTACATACCGCGCCGTAGGCGCGCGCCACGTCCTGCGATTCGTCCCACAGATACGGGAAGGGAAAGCGCAAGCTCTCGCGCCACGCGCTGCATGTTGCTCGAAGGAGTCTTCCGGGTAGTCGGTCGGGTCGTTCGCGCTGATCGCCACCGCGCCGATGCCGTGCTCCTTCAGCTCCGTGCAGTCGCGGACGATGCGGTCGATCACGGCCTTGACATAGGGGCAGTGATTGCAGATGAACATCACCAGCACACCGTTGGGGCCGCTCACGTCGGCCAGGCGTATAGCGCTTGCCGTCGGTGGCGGGCAGATCGAAATCGACGGCCGGCCAGCCGAACTCGCAGACAGGAGCGGTAGCCATGGCTATACCTGGTTAAACACAGGGCGAGCCATGCAGGAACACCCGAACAGCGGGACCAGGCCTGACAGGCTGGTGCTCGACAACTCGCGCAGAGTCACTTGCACACCCGCGCTGTGCGCCGATGCGTCTAATATGGAGTGGTCCCGCGGTGACGCGCACGCGGGTGGGTGGCACAATCGTAACATGAATCGTCCGCGCCCCGGGCCGCGCGCCGCGTCTGTTCTTTCCCGAGCCACTCGCCTCCGGGCGCGCTCGTCGACCTGCCGGATCCGCATGCCGCGCATCACGCCGCGCGGGTGCTGCGGCTGGCCGCCCGGCGACGCCGTGCGGCTGTTCAACGGCGACGGCGGCGAATGGAACGGCCCGATCGCGGACATCTCGCAAGTCCGGCGTCTCGGTGCGGGTCGGCGCACGCTCGCGCGCGAAGTCGAGGCCGCGCTGCGCGTGGTGCTGGCGCAAGCCATCAGCAGCCGGGAGCGCATGGAGCTCACGTTGCAGAAAGCGGTGGAGCTGGGCGTGGCCGAGATCTTCAGCCGCTCGAGACCCAGCGCAGCGTCGTCAAGCTTGCGCGAGGAACGCGCCAGCCGCCGGGTGGAGCACTGGCAGCACATCGTCATTGCGGCGTGCGAGCAGTGCGGACGTAACCGCGTGCCCAACGTGCTCCCGATTGAGACTTTGCCGACTGGCTCGGCGCGCTGGCGCGGGCAGCCGCTGAAGCGCGGGTGCATGCTTTCCCCGGGCGCGACGCTGAGCCTGCGCGAGCTTGCCCGCGCCATCCGAGGTGCTGCTGCTGGCCGGACCGGAAGGCGGCCTGGCACCCGAGGAGCAGGCGATCGCGCCAGGCCTGCGGCTTCCAGGCAGTGCGCCTGGGGCCGCGCATCCTGCGCACGGAAACCGCGGCGCTGGCGGCCGTGGCGGCGATGCATGCGTTGTGGGGCGATTTCTGAGCGCAGGCACGCGCGCCGCTGCGCCGGTCACTGAAGCAGCAGCTCGGTGCGCCGTGCCGCTTATTCACTGTCAGGCTTCAGTCGGAGACTGTTGCGCGGGAAATATCGCACGGGGAATTCCATGGACATTCGCAACAGCACTTTCATCGTCACCGGCGGCGGCTCGGGTCTGGGCGCAGCGACCGCCGAAATGCTCGCCGCGCACGGCGGCAACGTTGTGATCGCCGACTCAGCCAGGCGGGCGAAGCGCTCGCTGCCAGGCTCGGCAAGCAGGCGCGCTTCATCCGACCGATGTGGCGAGCGAGGCACCAGGCGAAAGCCGCGTGGAGCTGGCCGTCAGCGACTTCGGCGGCCTGCAGGGTCTGGTCAACTGCGCCGGCATCGCCGCGGGCGAGAAGACCATCGGCAAGGAAGGGCCCCACTCGCTCGCCTCGTTCACCAGGGTCATCACGGTCAACCTCATCGGCAGCTTCAACATGATCCGGCTGGCCGCCGAGGCCATGGCGAAAGGCAGAGCCCAATGCCGCAGGGGAGCGCGGCGTGATCGTCAACACCGCCTCGGTCGCGGCGTTCGACGGGCAGATCGGCCAGGCCGCCTACTCGGCCTCCAAGGGCGGCATAGTCGGGCATGACCCTGCCGATCGCCCGCGATCTGGCGCGCAGCGGCATCCGCGTGGTCACCATCGCTCCGGGCATCTTCGAGACGCCCATGCTGCTCGGCATGCCGCAAGGACGTCCAGGACTCGCTCGGCAAGCAGGTGCCGTTTCCCTCGCGGCTGGGCAAGCCGGCCGAATACGCCGCGCTGGTCAAGCACATCTGCGAGAACGAGATGCTCAACGGCGAGACCATCCGGCTCGACGGGGCGATCCGGATGGGACCGAAATAGGCCTGAGTCAGCACGAGGCGCGAGGCACGAGGCGCGAGGATAAACAGCGCGCTGATGCACGCGCCGTTGGTCCGCAAGGTCCACGCTGCACCCGCCTGCTGCCGTTGGAGTCCGGCGCGAAGCCTCATCCGCGCCTCGTGCCATCGCGCTTCGTGCCTCACTTCGCTCCTCGCGCCTTTGCCTCTTGCCTGGCCTTGTGCGTCGCGCCTCTATGTCGCGCCTGCGTGACGATGCAGGAAGCATCGGAACGCTTCGTCCACTGGTTCCGCTCCGCGGCGCCCTACATCCACGCGTTCCGCGGGCGCACCTTCGTGGTGGCGTTCGGCGGCGAGGTGGTGGCCGACGGCAAGCTTCGTCGCGCTCACGCACGACCTGAATCTGCTGGCCGCGCTTGGCGTTCGCCTGGTGCTGGTGCACGGCGCGCGGCCGCAGATCGAAGCCCAGCTCACCGCGCGCGGCACGCGCCCACGCTATGTGCGCGGTGCCCGCGTCACCGACGAGGCCGCGCTGGCCAGCGTGAAGCAGGCGAGCGGCCAGCTGCGCGTGGAGATCGAGGCGCTGCTGTCGATGGGGTTGCCCAGCTCGCCCATGGCCAATGCGCGAGATCCGGGTCGCGGGCGGCAATTTCGTCACCGCCCGGCCGCGCGGCGTGGTGGACGGTGTCGACATGCAATACACGGGCGAAGTGCGCACAGATCGCATGCCGCCGCGATACGCCGCCGGCTCGATGCCGGGGAGCTGGTGCTGCTGTCGCCGCTAGGCTATTCGCCCACGGGCGAGATGTTCAACCTGACGATGGAGGACGTTGCGGCGGAGGCCGCGATCGCGCTCGCGGCGGACAAGCTCATCTTCCTGACTGAGCACGCCGGCATCGACGCCGCCGATGGCGCGTTGCAGCGCGAGCTGACCGTCTCCCAGGCCGAAGTCCGCGCTGGCCAGCGCGGCAGGACCTGCCGCGAGGACGCACGCCTGTTTCTGCCTGCGGCCATCAAGGCCAGTCGCGCGGCAGTGCGCCGCGTCCACCTGCTGTCGCGCCACGTCGACGGGGCCCTGCTGCTGGAGCTGTTCACCCACGACGGTGTCGGCACCATGGTCGCCCAGGACCCCCTGGAGCGGCTGCGCCAGGCCGCCATCGAGGACGTGGGCGGCATCCTGCAGCTTGATCGCGCCGCTCGAAGCGGACGGGACGCTGGTCAAGCGCTCGCGCGAGCTGCTCGAGATCGAGATCGACCGCTTCAGCGTACTCGAGCACGACGGCGTCGTGGTCGGCTGCGCCGCGCTTGTACCCGTTTCCCGAGGACGGCGCGGGCGAGCTGGCCTGCCTGGCGGTCCACCCCGACTACCGCAACGCGGGCGGCGGCGACCGCCTGCTGCAGCACGTCGAAGCGCAGGCCCGGCGCGCAGCGGATGGCGCGGCTGTTCGTGCTTGACGACCCGCGCCGCGCACTGGTTCGTCGAGCGCGGGTTCGGCGAAGCCGACGTGAGCGCGCTGCCGCAGCAAAAGCAGTCCTTGTACAACTATTCGAGACGCTCGAAAGTCTTCCTCAAGCCGATTTGACCCCGGATCTGCCCGAATCGACTTCAGGTTTGCCCGAACGCGCCGATTCGCGCTAATCTGACGCCAACGTGCGCCGCGCTTGCGCGCGGCCTTGTCCCCAGGAGAACTCCCGCATGCCCCGAATGGTCCATTGCGTGAAGCTCAAGCGCGAGGCGGAAGGCCTGGATTTGCCGCCCTTCGGTGGAGCGCTGGGCAAGCGCATCTTCGAGCAGCGTGTCCAAGGAAGCCTGGCAAGGCTGGCTCGAGCAGCAGAAGCGCCTGGTCAACGAGATGCGCCTGTCGGGCGCAGACCCCAAGGCGCGCAAGTACATCCTGGAGCAGACCGAGCGCTACTTCTTCGGCACGGGCGCCGACGAGGCGAGCGGCTACGTCCCGCCCGCGAGGTAGCGCGCCGCCATTGCCCCGGCCGAGCTCGCGGCCGCCCCTGCCAACCACCCTCGCCGAATCCCCGCGTCCGCCGTGTCGAAGCGTTCCCTCCCGCAGCACTACCTCAACCGCGAGCTGGGCCTGCTCGAGTTCAACCGGCGCGTCCTGGCCCAGGCGGCAGACGTCGAGCGTGCCGCTGCTCGAGCGCCTGCGCTTCCTGTGCATCGTCAGCAGCAACCTGGACGAGTTCTTCGAGATCCGGGTGGCCGGCCTCAAGGCGCAGATCGAGGTCGGCACCGACATCGCCCGGCCCCGACGGCCAGCTGCCATCGCGAGTGTTCAAGGACGTATCGCGCATCGCGCACGAGCTGGTGGCGGCCCAGTACCGCCTGTGGAACGAGGACCTGCTGCCCGCGCTCGCCCGCGAGGGCATCCGCTTCTTGCGGCGGCGCGACTGGGCCGACGAGCAGCGCGACTGGATCAAGGCCTACTTCCTGCGCGAGATCATGCCGGTGCTGACCCCCATCGGGCTGGATCCCGCGCACCCGTTTCCGCGCATCCTCAACAAGAGCCTGAACTTCGCGGTGCAGTTGTCGGGCAAGGACGCGTTCGGGCGCAGCTCCGGCATCGCCATGGTGCAGGCCCCGCGCGTGCTGCCGCGGGTGATCAAGCTGCCGGCCAAGCTGGCCGGCTGCGATCATGGCTTCGTGTTTCTGTCCTCGATCATCCACGCGCATGTCGGCGAGCTGTTCGCAGGCATGGAGGTGCAGGGCTGGTACCAGTTCCGCGTCACCCGCAACAGCGACCTGTTCGTGGACGAGGAAGAGGTGAAGAACCTGCGCACCGCGCTGCAGGGCGAGTTGCCGCAGCGCCACTTCGGCGACGCAGTGCGGCTGGAAGTGGCCGACCAATGCCCGCCGCGAGATGGCGGAGTTCCTGCTGCAGCAGTTCGGGCTGGGGCAGGACGATCTGTATCAGGTCAATGGTCCGGTCAACCTGGTGCGGCTGATGGGGGTGCCCGACCAGGTCGCGCGCCCGGAGCTCAAGTATCTGCCCTTCTCGCCTGGCGTGCCCGGCGTGCTGGTGAAGCGGGCGGATATGTTCGAAGCGATCCGCAAGGGCGACATCCTGCTGCACCATCCGTTCCAGTCGTTCCGGCCGGTCATCGCCTTCATCGAGCAGGCCGCGCGCGACCCGGACGTCGTTGCGATCAAGCAGACGGTGTACCGCACCGGTGCGGACTCCGAGCTGATGCGCATCCTCATCGACGCGGCGCGCCGCGGCAAGGAGATCACCGTGGTGGTCGAGCTGATGGCCCGCTTCGACGAGGAGGCCAACATCAACTGGGCGGCGCAGCTCGAGGAGGTCGGCGCGCATGTGGTGTACGGCGTGGTCGGGCACAAGACCCACGCCAAGCTCGCCATGGTGGTGCGCCGCGAGGAGCGATCGCCTGCGGCGCTACTGCCATATCGGCACCGGCAACTACCATCTGCGCACCTCCGGCCTGTACACCGACTTCGGTCTGTTCACCGCCAGCGAAGAGGTGTGCGCGGACGTCAACGATGTGTTCATGCAGCTCACCGGCCTGGGCAAGGCGAGCCGCCTGCGCCATCTGTGGCAGTCGCCCTTCACTCTGCATGCGCAGCTCGATCGCCGCGATCAAGCAGCGAGGCGGAGGCGGCCAAGGCGGGCAAGAAGGCCGGCATGGTCGCGAAGATGAACGCGCTGCTCGAGCCCGAGATCATCGCCGAGCTGTACGAAGCCTCCAAGGCTGGCGTGAAGATCGACCTCATCGTGCGCGGAGTGTGCTGCCTGCGACCGGGTATCCCGGGTCTGTCGGAGAACATCAGCGTGCGCTCGGTCATCGGCCGCTTCCTGGAGCACCACCGCGTGTTCCACTTCGTGAGCGCCGGCAGCGTGTACATCTCCAGCGCCGACTGGATGGACCGCAACTTCTTCCGCCGCATCGAGGTCTGCCTGCCGATCCTGGAGCCCAAGCTGCAGAAGCGCGTGATCGAGGAGGGCGCTGGAGAAGTATCTCGAGGACAACACCCAGGCCTGGGTCATGAACAGCGATGGCCACTACGAGCGCTGCAGACCGGGCAAGGCTCCGCCGCGCAGCGCGCAGCTCGAGTTGCTGCAGGAGCTCGCCAGCCCGCAGCCGCCGGAGACCTGGACATCCCGCTGGAAAGACTGCGGCCGAAACGCAAGGCGAAGGCGAGTGCCTAGCCTGGACGATCCATGAACACGCCCCGGAGCGAGCGAGTCTGCCGGGAAGGAACCAATGGCCATGCATCATCGACGCGCAGCCGGTGAACCGGCGCAGGGCGCACCTCGCTGAAGCGCGCTAGCCCGTATGGACAAGCACGGCGTGCGCGCCGGACCCGAGCCGATGGCACAGGGCTCGCACCGGCGCCCGAGACGCAGGACCCGGCAGCTCCGCCGAAGGTTGGCGCGCGCAGCGGAGCTCGCTCAGCCCAGCGCAGCAGCAGCCGAGACCGCTGCGCCTGCCATCGAGATCGAGCTCAAGCTGTCGATTGGCGCCGAGGACGCGCGCAGGCTCGGACGCCTGCCCTCGATCCGGCTCAGCTCGCGCGGCCGGGCCCGCACGCGAAGGCTGCACAGCGTCTACTACGACACGCCCACCTTCGAGTTGCGGCGCGACGGCGTGGCGCTGCGGCTGCGCCGCGACGGCAAGCGCTGGATCCAGACATTGAAAGGCGCGGGCGAAGTGCAGGGCGGCCTGCACCTGCGCCAGGAGCAGGATACACCGGTGCCGGCGCAGATCCTGAACTACCCCGCGCTCGCGGCCTCCGGCGCGAGTCCGGTGCTCAGCGACCCCGCGCTGCGCGCGCAGCTGTACCCGGTGTTCACCACCGACTTCCGCAGAACTTCGCGCAACCTCGAGCTGGTGCCCGGCACGCATGTCGAGCTGTGCGTCGATTCAGGCCAGGTTACAGCGGGATCGACCGGCGCACCCGATCAGCGAGATCGAGCTGGAGCTCAAGCAGGGGCAGCCCGCAAGCGCTGCTCGCATTTGGCGCACGTGCTCCTCGACGACATTGCAGCTGCGCCTGGAACCCGCCAGCAAGGCCCAGCGCGGGTACGCGCTCGCGTCCGGGGCAGCCGCGACGCCGGTCAAGGCGGCGGCCGCCGGTGCTGGAGGCGCGGATGACGGTGAGCGAGGCCTTCCGCGCGGTGGTCTTCGGCTGCCTCGCGCACCTGCAGGGCAACGAGCGCGGGCTGCTGGAAAGCTGACGACGCCGAGTATCTGCACCAGGCCAGGGTGGCGCTGCGACGGCTGCGTTCCGCCTTCAGCGTGTTCTCACGCGCCTTCCCGCGCCCGGCGCTGGAAGAGCTCATCGCCGAGCTGCGCTGGCTCGGCGGCCACCTCGGCCCGGCGCGCGACTGGGATGTATTCGCGATCGAAACGCTGCCGGCGCGTCATGGCGGCCCTCCCAGGCGATGCAGGCCTGCATGCGCTGCTCGAGCGCACCACGGAGTTGAGAGCAGCCGCGGACGCCGCGGCCCGGGACGCGGTGGCATCCACGCGTTACACCAAAGCATTGCTGAGTCTGATCGCCGCGCTGCACCGCCGGCCCTGGGACGCCCTGGCGGACGAAGCTGCAGCGGGCGAGCGCGCGCGGCCGCTGCCGGAGTTCGCAGCCGCAGTCCTGGCGCGGCGCCAGCGCAAGGTCACCAGGCGCGGACGCAGTCTCGCCGGGCTGGATGCCCCCGCCTTGCATGCGCTGCGCATCGACATCAAGAAGGCCCGCTACGCCGCCGAGTTCTTCTCCTCGCTGTATGACAAGCAAGGCGGTGCGCGACTACATCGATGCGCTGGCGCACCTGCAGACCTTTCTCGGCGGTCTCAACGACGCGGCCACAGTCGAGCGGCTGTGCGAGCAACTGCGCCCTGCGCACGAGATCCCCGACGCCACCCTGCTCGAAGCCATCGGACTGGCACGCGGCTGGGCCGCCGCCGCTGCGCGTGGGCAGCTCCAGCTGCTGCCCGCCGCCTGGCAAGCGTTCCGGGATGTGAAGAAGTTCTGGTAGCGGTACATTGGCAGGCAGGGGTGCAATGGTCCAGCTGTCAGGCGCCGTGTGCCGACGCAAATCATCGTGGCGGGTTACGCTCCGCTGACGCCATCCCTCGACTCGGCACTCACGACTCAGATGGACCTGATTCTCTGGCGCCATGCCGAAGCAGAGGACGGCTTTCCGGACCTGGAGCGGGCGCTTACCCCCAAGGGGCACAAGCAGGCGGCCAAGATGGCCGCCTGGCTACACAGGCGTCTGCCGGACGCCCCCGCGTGTGCTGGTGAGCCCGGCGGTGCGGGCGCAACAGACTGCGGAAGCATTTACGGAGTCCTATGAAACCGTAGACGAGATCGCTCCCGGCGCATCCTATGCCGCGGTCCTGCGGGCGGCGCGCTGGCCCGACAGGAAGGGCGTGGTGTTGGTGGTCGGCCATCAGCCGACGCTGGGACAGGCCGCCGCGAGCCTCCTGTCAGGCGAGCCCATCCAATGGGAGATGAAGAAGGCGGCGATCTTCTGGCTGGTCCATCGGCCCGGCGTGCCCGGACAGGTGATGCTGCGCGCCGTCTTGTCCCCCGGTCTGGTCTAGCCCAGGTCTAGCCCGGACAATTTATGAAGACGTCCGCGGACAGAAAGCCACACCGGTTCGAGGGTCTGCACCCTTCTGCACGCCGCGTACACTGTGCTGTTCCACCGCACATTGCAAGCAAGTGCTTGGCAGTTCGAGCGGCGTCGCAACCGGCCGACAGGCAAGTTGACGGCATCGCCGGTCGGTGGGATGCTGTGCGGTTGAACGGCACGGAAGACCGTGCTGCAACAGGGGAGATTGACCATGTCGTTCGCATCACGTCTTTGGCCTGGTCTGCCGCTGCTGGCAGCGGTGGTGATGACGCCTTTGGGCAATGCCGCGACCGCCTGCCCCGAGGCCGGCAGCATGTTGTGGAAGAGCAAGCTCGGCACCGCTGCGACCACGGTCCGCGCACTCGCGATGAGCAGGGGCTGCCCGTTGGATTGTGCACGCCAGCAGCCGGAGGCACCCAAGGGGTCCGAACGCGAAGTGCATGCACCGCTGCCCCTTTCGATCGTCACGCGCGCGGAGGACGTGGCGGACTGGCACGCGGACATTTTCGAGCGGCTGCGACGGGAGCACTTCGAAGACGGCGGTGTCCGCTATTGCGGCATTGCTCCGCCGACACCGGTCCACCCGCTTTAGCAGCGTCCAGCAGGACGGCGCAGGCGCGACGCCAGCCGCGCCCGAGTGAGGGCGGGGCGCCGGCGTCATCCGAACGTAACGGGCCTGCCCCCGGAACGGTGTAGCATGTGCCGATAACCACGCGGAAGGATGCTCCATGCGCCTGTTGCTGATCAACCCACGTTTCCCCGACAGCTTCTGGAGCTTCCGCTGGGCGGTGAACGAGATCCTTCCGGGCCGGCGCTCGGTCAACCCGCCGCTTGGGCTGGCCACGCTCGCAGCCCTGTGCCCGCCACACTGGCAGATCACCATCATCGATGAAAACGTCGAGCCGATCCCTCTGGAGCCGGATGTCGATCTCGTGGGCGTGTGCGGCATGGGTGTGCAGTTCCAGCGCCAGGGCGAGCTGCTCGCCTACTACCGCAGCCGCGGCTTGCCGTGGTCGCAGGCGGCAGCTATGCCTCGCTGTGCCCGGAGAAGTATGCCGAGCGTGCCGACACGGTGATTGCGGGCGAGGCCGAGTACGTTTGGCCGCAGTTCTGCAAGGACTTCGAGGCCGGCATCCCCGAGGCGCTGTACAAGGAGTTGGACACGGTAGAGCTGCCCGACTCGCCCGTACCGCGCTTCGATCTGCTCAAGCTCGACCTGTACTCTGGCGCGAGCCTGCAGTTCTCCCGCGGTTGCCCCTTCCGCTGCGAGTTCTGCGACATCATCGTCATGTTCGGCCGGCGTCCCCGCGTCAAGACCATGGAGCAGGTGGGGCGCGAGCTGGACGCGCTGCGTGCCCAGGGCGTGAAACGCGTCTTCTTCGTCGACGACAACCTGATCGGCAACCGGCCGCAGGCCAAGGTCCTCCTGCGCTTCTTGAAGGACTACCAGGCCCGGCACAACTACCAGTTCGGCTTCGGCACCGAGGCGTCGCTGAACCTGGCCACCGACGACGAGCTGCTGCGGCTGTTCCGGGAGGCGAACTTCTCCTGGGTCTTCATCGGCATCGAGACGCCGGACGAGGCCAGCCTGAAGGAGACCAAGAAGACCCAGAACGTCGGCGGCAACATGCTGGAGAACCTCTACCGGGTCTACGCCAACGGCATCGACGTGCTGGCCGGCTTCATCATCGGCTTCGACAACGACACGCTCGACACTTTCGACGTCCAGTACGATTTCATCATGGCCTCCGGTATCCAGTCCGCGATGATCGGCTTGTTGCACGCGCTGCCACGCACGCCGCTGTACGAGCGGCTGCAGAAGGAAGGCCGGCTGCGCGAACACGACGACAGCTGCGACAACACGCGGGTGGGGACCAACATCGTGCCGAAGCAGATGCCTTACGAGGAAATGGTCGTGCGCTACCAGGCGCTCTACCGGCGCCTGCTCAAGGACTCGGCCATCGCCACCCGCATGAACAACAAGCTGCAGCACATGAGCGACCCGCTGTACAGCGGCGGCTTCACGCCCTCGCAGAGCCTGCGGATCGTCTGGCGCCTGCTGGCGAAAGGCATCCTGCCCGGCGGCCCGTCGCGCTGGTGGGCTTTCCTGCGCACCGTGCCGTTACGCCGTCCGCGTCAGCTCGCAATGGTCATTTCCGACTGGATCATCGCGCTGTCGATGGCCGACTTCGTCGAGCGCCACTTCGAGCCGGCGCGCGATGAGCACAAGACTGCCGAGCCGTTCGTGGCCTCCGTGCGCGCGGCGCTCGCCAAGTACCTCGAAGGCGGCAAGGTCGGAATCGCGGTGGGGCCGGGTCCGGTCCCTAACGTCTCGCTGTCGCTCGGCAACCTCCCCGACGGAGGCTTCTTCGCCCACGCAGCGCGCCCGCTGGAGCGGCTGCTGCGCCATACCCGCGCCAGCGTCACGCTGTCGATCGAAGCGTTTCACGCGCCACACCTGGCGGACCTGCAACGGCTGCTGAAACGACTGGCGCGCTACGGCGACCGCGTTTCCATCGTCCTGGACGAGCGCCTGCGCCACCGGGTCCCGATCGATTCATCGGTATTCAACCTGGTGCTGGCGGGCGGGAAGCTCTGAAGACGAATTCACAGGATTGACAGGATTTCTCAGGATTAACAGGATTCTGGGGAGATTCTGCTCAACTTGGTACGGGTCGTTCCCGCGGACGCAGGAGCGAAGAATTCGCGCACCCAGGGCCGTGGCTCCCTAGTGGTAATCCTGTTAATCCTGAGAAATCCTGTTCATCCTGTGAATTCGCTCGCTGTTGGTCCTTAGCCGCACGCCCGGAAGCGCGCCCGCAGGTCGGGCCGGCGCGCGTCGAAGTCCAGGAACAGGAACTGCAACGCCTCGTCGTGCACCGGGCCGTGGGTCCTGTCGTAGGGCTGTTCTCCGGCCGTGCGACCCACCGGGACGAGGCCGTGCTTGCGCCTCGGGTCGAGCAGGATGATCTCGCCGACCGGGTGGTGCGCCGCGCAGCTGTGCTCATCCACCAGCCCCAGGCGACCCGAGTGGGCGACGACCAGAACGAAGTAGACATAGGGGAAGCGGAAGAAGTCGTCGTGCAGTCCGACGGGACCGCAGCCGTGGATGGAGAAGCGGTCGCGGCTGAAGATTTCGCGCGGCAGGCCGAGCTTTCCCGCAATCTCGTCGCGCAAGGCGTCGACCACGCCCAGTGGCACGTGTGCGTACAAGGCCGGCAGCTCGCGCGTCTCCTCGGCGGGGAAGCCGTCCGGGCAGACCTCACGCGCCAGGCGGTAGATGCGGTCCAGCTGCTGGACCTCCCGCTCGATGCTCTTGCCGGTGCGGACGAAGCTTGGAGTTCGGCGGCGATCGATCGGCATCGGCGAGATTCTAGCTCAGAGCTGAACCATACCCGGTACCGGCAGCTGCTTTCTGCCTACAGCTCTACCGTCACTACCCGGCATCCGCTCAGTCGCTGCAGGCGCGTTCCGTGTCCATCAGCCGCTGCCGCAGGGCGGCCTGCAGGGCGACGGCCCGGTCGGCTTCCACGGCGGCGTCCAGGCACGCCTCCAGCCCGGCGAGATCGCTGTCGCCCGGTTGCGCATGGGACAGCTGCCGGTAGAACTGGCGTTCCCAGCTGTTCATCCGCCTTGCCTGTCGATGTCCGCGCATACCAGCCCCATAACACACTAGGTGTGGATGCAGACAATTTAGCGAAGGCGCCGCCCCGGCGCTGTGAAAAAAGTCACACCGGCGGTTGAAAAGGCCTAGCCCGTCGGGCCTAGGCCGAAAGGCTAGCCCGGCTCGAAGCGCAGCGCCACGCCGTTATTGCAGTAGCGCTTGCCGGTCGGCGCGGGACCATCGTCGAACACATGCCCCTGGTGGCCGCCACAGCGCGCACAGTGGTATTCGGTACGCGTCATGAACAGTTTGTGATCCGGTTTGCTCTCCAGCGCACCCGGCAGCGCGGCGAAGAAGCTCGGCCAGCCCGTGCCGCTGTCGAACTTCATGGCGGACACGAAGAGCGGCTGGCCGCATCCTGCGCAAACGAAGGTGCCGTTGCGCTTCTCGTCGTTGAGCGGACTGGTGAAGGCCCGCTCGGTGCCTTCCCGGCGCAGCACTTGGTACTGTGTTGGTGCAAGCAGTGCGCGCCATTCTTCGTCGCTGCGGCCGATCTTGTCCATGGTCTTCGCTCCAATCCGCGGGCGTCACGATGCCTGGTCCGCAGTCACGGCCTCGGGGTCGACTCCGGCCTGGTCCAGCGCCGGAACATCCAGGCTCACGCCGAGCTTCTTGCACTCGCGCATTTCCCCTTTCAGCGCGGCGACGGTCAAGGCATTTCCGGCCAGCCACTGGGGGGCGAGGTCGAGGCGAAACGCCCGCCCGCTGCAGTTCGCTTCGAGAGCGGGCAGGCTTACGTCGCTGCGGCTGCGATGGAACAACACCGCCAGGCGCATCGCCATGACCATGGCCAGGTCCAGCGAGTTGGTGATCTGCCCCTTCATCTTCTCCATGGTGCCGCGATGCGCCAGCACCAGCAGAGACAGATGCGCCTGCTCCATCTTGGAGAAGCCGGGCATGTCGGCGTGCGTCAGGATGTAGGCGGAGTGCTTGTGGTAGCCGGTGTGGGCCACGGTGAGCCCGATCTCGTGCAGACGGGCCGCCCAGGACAGGAGTTGCAGCGGATATTCGGGGTGCGCGCGCAGGTCGCCGCTGAACTGGCGCAGCAGGTTGAGCGCCAGGGCCTCGACCCGGCGCGCCTGCTTGAGATCGACGTGATAGCGCTTCATGAACTGCGCCACCGTGTTGTCGCGCATGTCGCGATGGTGGAAGCGACCCAGCATATCGTACAGGATGCCCTGACGCATGGCGCCTGTGGCCAGCGTCATGCGCGGGACTTTCAGCTCCGCGAACACCGACGCCAGAATGGCGAAGCCCCCCGGCAGCACCTGGATGCGGTCGGGCTTGATACCGAGGATGTCGAGCCGCGCCACGTCACCGGCCTTGAGCAGCTGCGCGCGCAGCCGCTCGAGCCCGTCGGGCGTGATGCTGCCGTCGGTCCAGCCGCGCCCCTGCAGGATCTCGCCGATCGTGCGCGCGGTGCCGGACGAGCCAACCGCCTCGCTCCAGTGCCCGGAAGTGAACTCGCGCACGATGGTCTCGAGCTCGACGCCAGCGGCGAGCTCCGCCTGCCTGAGGTTGGCCTTGCCGATCTTGCCGGTGGGGAAGAACCTGAGCGTCCAGCTCACGCACCCCATGTACAGGCTCTCGAGCCGGCGCGGCTTGTAGCCGCTGCCGATGATGAGCTCGGTGGAGCCTCCGCCGATGTCCACCACCAGGCGCCTGGCTCCGCTGACCGGCAGGCTGTGGGCCACACCCAGGTAAATGAGCCGCGCCTCCTCGCGCCCGGCTACGACCTCGATGGGAAATCCCAGCGCGGTCTCGGCGCGCTCCAGGAACTCCTTGCCGTTCTTGGCCACCCGCAGCGTGTTGGTGCCCACCGCGCGCACGGCCTCGGGCGGCAACTCGCGCAGACGCTCGCCGAAGCGGCGCAGCGCGTCCAGCGCGCGCGCCTGAGAGGCCTCGTCCAGGCGCTTGTCGCCCGTGAGGCCGGCGCCCAGCCGCACGGGTTCGCGCAGGGAGTCGAGCGGATAGATCTGGTCGTCGACGACGCGGCCGACCTCGAGCCGGAAGCTGTTGGACCCCAGGTCGACCGCGGCGAGGGTGGACAGCTGCGTCATCAGCCGGGCGACAGTGCGAGATCGACCCGCGTTGCCTTCAGGCCATGATCTCGCGCTCGATTTCCTCGAGCGTGACGTGGCGCACGTCCTTGCCCTTCACCATGTAGATGACGTACTCCGAGATGTTCTTGGCGTGATCCCCGATGCGCTCGAGCGCCTTGGCGATGAACAGGATCTCGATCGACGCCGAGATAGTGCGCGGGTCTTCCATCATGAACGTGATGAGCTGGCGCAGGATGGCGCGGAACTCGTCGTCCACGTGCTGGTCGGTGCGCACCACCTCGGCGGAGCCGGAGACGTCCAGCCGGGCGAAGCAGTCGAGCGACTTGCGCAGCATGTCCAGCGCCAGGTTGGCCATGCGGCGGATCTCCACGTAGCGCGGCTGCTGCACGCGGTCCACCGAGTTGATCAGCTTGGCCATGCGCGCGATCTTGGCGGCCTCGTCGCCGATGCGCTCCAGGTCGGTGATGGTCTTGACCACCATCATGACCAGGCGCAGATCGCTGGCGGTGGGCTGGCGGCGCGCGATGATCGTGCTGCAGTCCTCGTCGATGCCCACCTCCATGGCGTTGACCTTGTGGTCGTTGGCCACGATCGTCCCGCACAGCTCCAGGTCGCCGGTGGTCAGGGCATCGATGGCCAGGCCGATCTGCTGCTCGACGAAGCCGCCCATCTGCAGCACGCGCGAGCGCAGCGACTCCAGCTCGGCGTCGAACTGCTTGGACGTATGGGTGTGTTCAGTCGCAGTCATTGGCACCACCTCCTCACTCGAGCTAGCCTGAATGATCTATCCTGGCCAGCCTGCATGCGCAGGCTATCACGGCGCAGCGCAGCCCGACGGCCCTGCCAGCAGTTTAGGGGGCGAACTTGACACTGCCGTTGCAGCCCTGGCCCGGCAGAGCTAGGCCCGACACGGCTTGCACGCCCTCGGCCGTGCCCAGCAGGAGCAGGTCCGCCGGACGCCGGGCGAACAGGCCGTTGGTGACCACGCCGGGGATCTGATTGATGGCGGTCTCGAGCGCAATCGGCTCGAGGATGGTCAAGCCGTGCACGTCCAGGATGATATTGCCGTAGTCCGTGACGAACCCCTCGCGCAGCCACGGACGCCCGCCGAGCTTCACCAGCTCACGTCCGACCAGGCTGCGCGCGAGCGGAATCACCTCTACCGGCAGGGGGAAGGCACCGAGCACGTCCTTCAGCTTGCTGGCATCGGCGATGCAGATGAACTTGCGCGCCGCGGCCGCCACGATCTTCTCGCCGGTGAGCGCCCCGCCGCCCCCTTTGATCATGTGCATGTGGCGGGTGATCTCATCGGCCCCATCGACGTATACCGACAGCTCGTCGACGCCGTTGAGGTCGAACACGCGGGATGCCGAGCCCCTTGAGCCGCTCGGTGGAGGCCTTGGAGCTGGACACCGCCCCCTCGATGCGGCCCTTGATCCGGGCCAGCTCGTCGATGAAGTGGTTGACCGTCGAGCCGGTACCCACGCCTACGACGCTGTCGTCGGGAACGTACGCCACCGCTGCCCGCGCCGCCGCGCGCTTCAGTTCGTCGATCCTGTTCGTCCCGTCCGTGGCCATGCCAGCGCTTCCTGGGGAAACCCGTGATCCCTGAGAACCCTTGCCCGTGGCTGCATCCGGCTAGGATAGCCGCCCGCGCCGGTTTTCTCAATCGCTCGAAGTACTGGTTGCCGCGGGCCAGTCGGACTGCTAACGTCGCGGGTTTTGCGCATCGCCCAACGCCATGAAGACCGACTATCTGGAAGCCATCCTCAAAGCACGCGTCTACGACGTGGCGGAGCAGACGCCGCTCGAGCTCGCCACGGGTTTGTCCGCGCGGCTCGCCAACCGGGTGCTGCTCAAGCGCGAAGACATGCAGCCGGTGTTCTCGTTCAAGCTGCGGGGGGCCTACAACAAGATGGTCAACCTGGCGCCCGCGCAGCTGCGGCGGGGCGTGGTGTGTGCCTCGGCCGGCAACCATGCCCAGGGCGTGGCCTACGCGGCGCAGCGGCTCGGCTGCCGCGCCGTGATCGTGATGCCGGCGACCACCCCGCGCATCAAGGTCGATGCGGTGGCCGCGCGCGGGGCCCGGGTGGTGCTGCAAGGCGACTCCTACGACGACGCCTACGTCCATTCGCTGACCCTCGCGCGCCGCGAGCGGCTCACCTACGTCCACCCCTACGACGACCCCGACGTGATCGCCGGTCAGGGGACCGTCGGCATGGAGATCCTGCGCGAGCACAGCGGGCCGATCCACGCCATCTTCGTTGCCGTGGGCGGGGGCGGTCTGATCTCGGGTGTGGCCGCCTACGTCAAGCGCCTGCGCCCGGAGGTCAAGATCATCGGCGTAGAGCCGATAGAGGCGGACGCCATGACGCGCTCGCTCGCGGCCGGCCATCGGGTGAGGCTCGCGCAGGTCGGGCTGTTCGCCGACGGCGTGGCGGTGAAGCAGGTGGGAGAGGAGACCTTCCGCCTGTGCCGCGAGCTGGTGGACGAGATGATCCTGGTGGACAACGACGCCATCTGCGCAGCCATCAAGGACGTGTTCGAGGACACCCGCGCGATCCTGGAGCCGGCCGGCGCGCTGGCGGTGGCCGGGGCCAAGGCCTGGGTGGAGCGGCGGCGGCTGCGCGGGCGCACGCTGGTGGCGGTCGCTTGCGGCGCGAACATGAACTTCGACCGGCTGCGCTTCGTCGCCGAGCGCGCCGAGCTGGGCGAGCGGCGCGAGGCGATCCTGGCGGTGACGATTCCGGAGCGCCCCGGCAGCTTCCGGCGCTTCTGCGCATTGATCGGCTCGCGCAACGTCACGGAGTTCAACTATCGCTACGGCGACCCGCAGAGGGCACACGTGTTCGTCGGGCTGTCCATCCAGAACCGCGACGAAACCCGCGCAGCTGGTGCGGCGCTTGCAAGGAGCGGGGCTGGAGACGCTGGACCTGTCCGACAACGAGATGGCCAAGCTGCACATCCGCCACATGGTGGGCGGGCGCTCGCGCGAGGCCCGCGACGAGATGGTGTACCGCTTCGAGTTCCCCGAGCGGCCGGGTGCGCTGATGAACTTTCTGACCCGCATGACCCACGGCTGGAACATCAGCTTGTTCCACTACCGCAACCACGGCGCCGATGTCGGCCGCGTCCTGGTTGGGATCCAGGTACCTCGAACGGACAAGCGCGCCTTTCGCTCGTTCCTGAGCCAGCTGAACTACCGGTACTGGGACGAATCGGACAACCCGGCCTACCAGCTGTTCCTGGGCCTCAACCCATGACGGCCGTGGATTCGCGGTCGGATTTCACTGGTCGAATGCGCGCATGCACCTGTCTCGCGGTGTGCGAGCGGCAAGAGCGGGGCTGGATTTTGCAGTTCGTCGCGGGGAACTATGGGAAAATGCGGGCGGCAAAGTGGAAGTGACTGATTCTGCGGTGGAGGCGACGTGGCGTTGATGCATCGGCTGGGCACAGTGCGACGCATAGTGACGGCGGGCGCGGCAGCGCTCGCGTTGAGCTGGGTCGTGCCGGTCGGCGCCGTGGATACGGATGGGGCTTTTCTGTCGGCGCGTGACGCGTTCCAGAAGGGGCAGATCGACCGCCTGAACGAGCTCGCCGAATACCTCACCAATTACCCCCTCTACCCTTACATCGCCGCCTGGCAACTGCGCAGCCGGCTCGCGGACACGCCTCCCGACGAGGTGCAGAGGTTTCTCGCAGCGCAGGGGGACTCGCTCGCCGGCCAACGCCTGCGTGGCGACTGGCTCAAGCAGCTGGCACAAGGGCAGGCCTGGGATCGGTTCGAGCGGGAATACCCGGCCTTCGCCCTGAACGACGTCGAGGTGGGGTGCTATGCGCTGCAGGCGCGGCTCGCGCGTGGCGACCTGACCGCCTTGCAGGAAGCGCGGCCCCTGTGGTTCCAGGGCGCCGCTCAACCCGAGAGCTGCGGCCCGCTGTTCGATGCGCTGGTGACCCGCGGGCAGATCACCGAAGAGGATGTCTGGACCCGGGTCCGCCTGGCGCTCGAGGCCGGCAACGTGAGTTTCGTAAAGGCGCTGATGCCGTACCTGCCGCCGGCCAAGCGCATCTCCAGCAAGCAGCTCGACAGTGCTGCACGCAACCCGCAGCGCTATCTGGAGCGGCGACCTCTGGCGCTGAAGACCCAGGGCGATCGGGAGCTGGCGATGTTCGCGACGTGGCGCGTTGCGCAGAGCCTGCCTGCCGTGGCCGCGAGCGGCCTGGAGAAGTACGACACCCTCATACCCGCCGCCGACCGCGGCTACGTGTGGGCCCAGGTCGCCACCGCCGGCGCGCTCAAGCACCGCAGCGAAGCGCTGGACTGGTTCAAGCGCACCGGGGATGCGCCTCTTTCGGATCGGCAGCTCGGCTGGAAAGCTCGTATCGGCCTGCGCACCGGCAGCTGGGAGAGCGTGCTGGCGGCCATCGATGCCATGAGTGCCCGGGAGGCGCAGCTTTCGCCGTGGCGCTACTGGAAGGCGCGCGCCCTGCTGGCGCTGGGCAACACCGCCGAGGGCAACGCGCTGCTGGCGCCGCTGTCGGCCGAGCACAGCTTCTACGGCCAGCTCGCGCACGAGGAACTGGGCCCGGGACTGGCCGCGATTCCCTCGACCTATCGACCCAGCGACGAGGAGGTGGAGGCAGCCGAGCGCACCCCGGGCATCCTGCGCGCGGTCAATTTCTACCAGCTCGGCTTGCGCTACGAGGGGGCGCTGGAGTGGCGCTGGACCACCCGCAACTACGACGACCGCCAGCTTGTCGCCGCGGCCGAGGTCGCCCGCCGCAACGGCTGGTACGAGCGCGCGATCGATACGGCGGAACGCACCTCCACGCTGCACGATTTCACGCTGCGCTTCCCCACTCCCTACCGTGAGGTGGTGAGCAGCTACTCTCGCGCGCTGGACCTGGATGAAGCCTGGATCTACGGATTGGTGCGGCAAGAGAGCCGGTTCGTGGCGGACGCCCGCTCCAGCGCGGGGGCGCAGGGGCTCATGCAGCTCATGCCGGGTACGGCACGCCAGGTCGCGCGCCGCCTCGGCCTGCCGGGTTTCCAGCGCCACCACGTGATCTCCGTGGATACCAACATCAACCTGGGCACCTATCATCTGCGCCAGCTGCTCGACGACCTGGACAACCAGCCGGTGCTGGCCGCCGCCGGCTACAACGCGGGACTGCGGCGGGCACGCGAATGGCGCGCGTCGCAGCAGCTGGAAGGGGCGGTATACGTCGAGTGCATCCCGTTCACGGAAACCCGCGACTACGTGCGCAAAGTGATGAACAACACGATGTACTACTCGCGTCTGTTCGGGCAACCTTACGTCAGCCTCAGGCAGCGGCTCGGAACCATCGGCCCGCGGCCTGCGGACAACGAGTGACGGTCCGACCGCGGTTGCCGCTGTGGTTGATTGCTTTCGATGCTGATCCGTAACGTGCTGGTTCTCGGCGGCTCGGGGTTCCTGGGCCGCCACACGGCCCACCAGCTCGCAGAGCAGGGCTTGCAGGTGCGCGTGCCGACGCGCAATCGTGAGCGCGCCAAGCAGCTCATCCTGCTGCCGACCGTGGACGTCGTGGAGGCAGACGTTCACGATCCCGCCACCCTCGACCGCCTGGTCGGGGCTGCCGACGCAGTCGTGAACCTGATAGGCATCCTGCACGGGGACTTCCGGCGCGTCCACGTGGAGCTGCCCCGGGAGATCATCGAGGCGTGCCACCGGCACGGCGTACGGCGCCTGGTGCACGTCAGTGCGCTCCAGGCCGACCCGGCCGCCCCGAGCATGTACCTGCGCTCCAAAGGCGAGGCCGAGCAGCTGGTTGCCGCGGCCCAGGGCGACTTCCTTCAGACCACGATCATGCGGCCGTCGGTGATCTTCGGCCGCGAAGACCACTTCCTCAACCTGTTCGCCCGGCTCGCCCGGCGGCTGCCAGTGATCGTGCTGGCGTCACCCGGCGCGCGCTTCCAGCCGGTGCACGTCGAGGACGTGGCGCGGGCGATCGTCGCGAGCCTGCGCGAGGCGCACACTTTCGGGCAGCGGTACGAGTTGTGCGGGCCGCGGGTGTATACGCTGCGCCAGCTGGTGGAGTACGTCGTGCGTGCCGCCGGTCTGCGGCGTCCGGTCGTCGGACTGGGTGCATCCCTGTCGATGCTGCAGGCGGCTGTGCTCGAGCATCTGCCCGGCAAGCTCATGACGCGCGACAACATACGCTCGATGCGCGTGGACAGCGTGTGCCGGTGCGACTTCCCCGCAGTGTTCGGGTTTGTGCCCACGCCGGTGGAGGCGGTGGCACCGCTGTACATTGCGGGCGCCACACCGCGTGCGCGCTATAACTGGTTCCGCTTCCGCGCCCGCAGATAGGAAACGCCGTCGTGTCCGACTACACCCTGGTCATCGGCAACAAGAACTATTCGTCCTGGTCGCTGCGGCCCTGGCTGGTCATGCGTCACGCAGGCCTGGCCTTCCGCGAAGTCCGCATCCCCCTGTATACGCCGGAATCGAAGACGCAGATCCGCGAGCAGTCGCCGTCAGGACGGGTGCCCTGCCTCCTGGACGGCGCGCTGGCGATCTGGGACTCGCTCGCAATCTGCGAGTACCTGGCCGAGCACCATCCGGGGCTCGACCTGTGGCCTGCCGCTCCCACCGCCCGGGCCGTGGCGCGTTCGGTCAGCGCGGAGATGCATTCCGGCTTCCAGCATCTGCGCACCAACATGAGCATGAACTGCCGCGGCCAGTTCCCGGGCCTGGGCCGCACCGTGGAAGTGGCAGGCGAGATCGAGCGTATTCAGCGCCTGTGGGCGGATTGCCGTGCCCGCTTTGGCACATCGGGGCCCTACCTGTTCGGCCGGTTCTGCATCGCGGACGCCATGTACGCGCCGGTGGTGTTGCGATTCCGCACCTATCACGTCCAGCTCAACCCAGTGAGTCGCGAGTACGCAGAGGCGGTGCTGGCACTGGCAGCGCTGCAGGAGTGGGTCGCGGCGGCGGCGGCGGAGATCGAAGTCATACCCGCGTTCGAGCCGCAGCCTGGGTGAAGGTCTATCGCGTAGGCGGCTCGATCCGGGACGAGTTGCTCGGCCTGCCGGTCAAAGACCATGACTACGTGGTGGTAGGCAGCGATCCGGAGCAGATGGTCCGGCTGGGATTCCGCCCGGTCGGCAAGGACTTTCCGGTTTTTCTGCATCCTCAGACCCATGAGGAGTATGCGCTCGCGCGCACTGAGCGCAAGACCGGGCGCGGGTACAAGGGTTTCGTCGTGCTTGCCGCGCCGGACGTGACGCTGGAGCAGGACCTGGCGCGCCGCGACCTCACCATCAACGCGATTGCGCGCGACGAGCGCGGCGAGCTGATCGATCCGTTCGGCGGGGCGCAGGACCTCAAGCTGGGCGTGCTGCGTCACGTCAGCCAAGCCTTCGTCGAGGACCCGGTGCGCATCCTGCGCGTGGCGCGGTTCGCCGCCCGCTTCGGCTTCGAGATCGCGCCGGAGACGATGGCGCTGATGCAACACATGGTGCAAGACGGGGAGGTCGACCACCTGGTGCCCGAGCGGGCGTGGCAGGAGCTCGCCCGGGGGTTGATGGAGGCTCGCCCTTCGCTCATGTTCGCGACCCTGCGCGCCTGTGGCGCGCTGGCGCGGATCCTGCCCGAGCTCGACGCGCTGTTCGGCGTACCGCAGCCTCCCGCGCATCACCCCGAGATCGACACCGGCCTGCACGTCATGCTGGTGGTCGACTACGCCGCCTCGCGCAACTTCGCCCTGCCGGTGCGCTTCGCCGCGCTGACCCATGACCTCGGCAAGGGCACCACACCCCGCGAGGAGTGGCCCCGGCATATCGGGCACGAGAAGCGTGGCGTCGAGCTGATCCGCCGGCTGTCCGAACGTCTGCGCGTACCCAGCGACTGCCGGGACCTGGGCTTGCTGGCGGCGCGGTATCACGGCGAAATCCACCGCGCCGAAGAGTTGCGCCCGGCGACCATCGTGAAATTGTTCGAGCACGCGGACGCCCTGCGCCGGCCGGAGCGGTTCGAGCACCTGTTGCTGTCGGCGGCCTGCGATTTCCACGGGCGCCCGGGCTACGAGTCGCTGCCATATGCCCCGGCAACGCTGTTGCGGCGGGCGCTTCGAGGCGGCCCGCGCAGTCGATGCTGCCAGCATTGCGCGGCGCATCGCCGAAACCAGCAGGATCGCGGCCGGGGTGCACCGGGCCCGGGTGGAAGCGGTCAAAGCCTGCTGGTGGAGCCAGCTGCTTGTCTAGCGTTCCAGTCAAGCTGGCGATCATTCCGCTTGCGCTACTTCCTGCGAGCCAGGCGTCTACGCCTCGGTTGCTCGTTCATCGGAACACATACAACAGCCAGGTAACCAGCGCGGTCAGCAGCAGGGATGAGGCGAACGGGAAACTGTACTCGCGCCCCTTGCGGACGAAGCGAATGTCACCCGGCAGCCGTCCCAGGCCGATGCGGCGCAGCAGCGGCGCGAACCATCCGATCAGCGCCAGGGCGAGCATGAACACAATCAGCCATCTGATCATCGCGTCTCCTCGACCTCGCGGCCATGGCAGCTCCGCGCGGCCCGAACATAGCATGTCACGAGGAATCAACCGCCGCGCTCCCCGCTGGCACCGCGCTCCGGCTTCGTCCGGGGGCGGCCTGGTGACCGATGCAGGCTCCGGCATTTCCCTTAGAATCCGCTACCATGCTGCGTCCGCTGGCCATGGCCGTGCGCGGTGACGCTGTTGCCACGGACCTCCCGCTGTACGCTTTGCATGCTGGCCGATGCATGGCGCCGGACGCCGGTTCGCCCTCTGCCCATCGCCCTGGAGGCTGATTTGATCGACCTGTACACCTGGTCCACGCCCAACGGCCGCAAGGTCTCCATCATGCTGGAAGAAACCGGCCTCCCGTACCGCGTGCACCCGGTGAACATCGGCGCCGGCGAGCAGCACACCCCGAGTTCCTCGCGATCAATCCGAATAACCGCATCCCCGCGATCATCGATCAGGATGGCCCGGACGGGCGGTCCCTTCAAGCTGTTCGAGTCGGGCGCAATCCTGCTTTACCTGTCGTGGAAGACCGGAAGTTCCTGCCGGTTCGCGCCACCGATCAGTTCGAGGTGATCCAGTGGCTGATGTTCCAGATGGGCGGTGTGGGTCCGATGTTCGGTCAGGTGCATCACTTCGTCCGTGCAGCGCCAGAACCGGTGCCCTACGCCATTGCGCGCTACAGCACGGAGACGCGCCGCCTGTATGGGGTGCTCAACGGCCACCTCCAGAGGCGCGAATATCTAGGACCGGAGTACTCCGTCGCCGATATGGCCACCTACCCCTGGGTGGCACGGCACGAATGGCACAAGATCGACCTTGACGATTTCCCCGCCGTGAAGCGCTGGTTCGACCAGCTCGGGGCGCGGCCGGCGGTGCAGCGCGGGATGCTGGTCCCGGTGCGATAGGGTGGATCTAAGGAGATCCTGGGGGTGAAGCGCAGTTCCCTGCCCCTAAATCCTGATCTTCTAAGGCTGGTTTCGGCCGATTAGTGTTCAGTGTTCTCGGTCAGCCCGCGATGCGCCACGCCCCCCATGAGCGATCCCCTTCCGGAAAAGATCGGCAAGTACCCCGTCATTCGCGAGATCGGCCGGGGTGCGACCAGCGTCGTGTACCTGGGGCGCGATCCGTTCGCGAGCCGCGAGGTCGCCATCAAGCTGGTGCGCGACCAGTCGCCCGGGGACACCGACTTGCGGCGGCGCTTCCACAAGGTGTTCCTGAACGAAGCGGCGCTGGTCGGCAAGCTGTTCCATCCGCACATCCTGGCCATCTACGATGCGGTCAGCGAGCCCGACCTGTCCTACATCGTGATGGAGTACGTCGAGGGCAGGACGCTGGAGCACTACTGCGACGTCGCCAACCTGCTGCCGGTGAGCAAGATCGTGGAGATCGTGTTCAAGTGCTCGCTGGCGCTCGCCTTCGCCCAGCGCCACGGCGTGATCCACTGCGACATCAAGCCGGCCAACATCCTGATCAGCGGCGAAACCGACATCAAGATCAGCGATTTCGGCGCTGCGCTCTACGACGCCGCCGAGCACACGCATCTGAAGGGCGTGGGCTCCCCGGCCTACATGTCGCCCGAGCAAGTGCAGGACAAGGAGCTCGATTTCCACACCGACATCTACTCGCTGGGCGCGCTGATGTACCAGATGCTCACCGGCAAGCTGCCGTTCCGCGCATCCAGCAAGGCGAGCCTGCTCTACCAGGTGGTGAACATCCCGCCGGTGCCGCCCAGCACCTTCCGGCGCGATATCCCGGCGGACCTGGACCGCGTGGCGCTGCGCTGCCTGGAGAAGTCTCCCGAGGCGCGCTATCCGGCCTGGTCGGATTTCTCCCGCGAGCTCACCTTTTCGTACCGCAGCCTCGAGGTGCCTACCGACACCGTTTCCGACACCGAGAAGTTCAGCACGCTCAAAGTGCTGTCGTTCTTCCGGGAATTCCGTGACCAGGAGTTGTGGGAAGTCGTGCGCATCGCCAGCTGGCGCAAGCTGCTGCCGGACCATTGCGTGATCCGCGAAGGCGACAGCGGCGAGAGCTTCTTCGTGATCGCCACCGGCGAGGCCAAAGTCACCAAATCGGGCCGGCTGCTCAACATCCTGCGCCCGGGCGACTGCTTCGGGGAAATGCTCTACTTCGCCGAGACCAACACGCGACGCTCGACCACCATCACCTCGCTGTCCCCGCTCACCGTAGTAGAGATCAAGGCGGCGAGTCTGGGTAAGAGCTCGGACCCGCTGCAGAAGGAGATGAACAAGGCCTTCCTGCGCATCTTGATCGACCGGCTGACCTGGGCCAACAATCGCCTGTCGGCCGCTTAGAGAAACCTGGGCTCTCACCGCCAAGCTTGCACTGCGACCGGTATCGGCGGGCGCAAAGGACGCCAAGCGGAAGGCAGAATAGCGTGCATGTGCGGGACGCCGTGCCGATGGACAGGCCAGAAGCAGCTCACATTTGCCCGCGCTGCGGCGGGGACAACCGGTGCGGGTTTGGGCAGGACACGCCGTGCTGGTGCGCCACGCAGTTCGAGCCTCAGGCGCCGCCGGACCCGGCCGTGCAGGCCTGCTACTGCATGCGCTGCCTGCGCGAGCTGCGTGAGCAACGCAGCAGTGGCGCGGGCGCTACTTGAAGACAACGCGGCAACGATCAGCGCGTTTCGTCCGGCTACTTCAGTGCAGCCCGGGCCAGCTTGCCGATCTCCGCGGGGTTGCGGGTCACCGCAATACCGCATTCCTCCATCACCGCCAGCTTTTCCGCCGCGGTGCCCTTGCCGCCCGAAATGATTGCACCCGCGTGCCCCATGCGCTTGCCCGGCGGGGCCGTCACCCCGGCGATGAAACCGACCACGGGCTTGCGCATATTGTCCTTCACCCAGCGCGCGCACTCCTCTTCGTCGCTGCCGCCGATCTCGCCGACCATGATCACCGCCTCGGTCTGCGGATCCTCATTGAACATCTGCATGACATCGAGGTGCTTGAGCCCGTTGACCGGATCGCCGCCGATCCCCACGCAGCTGGACTGGCCGAGACCCTGCTCCATCAACTGCCCCACGGCTTCATAGGTGAGCGTGCCAGAGCGCGAGACCACGCCCACCGGCCCTCGCTTGTGAATATGACCGGGCATGATGCCGATCTTGATCTCATCGGGGGTGATCACGCCTGGGCAGTTCGGCCCGACCAGGATGGTCCTGGTGGCGCGCATCCGGTAGCGCGTGCGGATCATGTCGCGCACCGGGATCCCCTCGGTGATGCAGATCACCAGGTCGATGCCTGCATCGACCGCCTCGTCGATGGCGGCCGCGGCGTAGGGCGGCGGGACGTAGATCACCGACACGGTCGCGCCGGTCGCCCCCTTCGCGTCGGCCACCGTGTTGTAGATGGGGATGCCTTCGAAGTCCTGGCCGCCCTTGCCGGGCGTAACGCCGGCTGCGTAGCAGCTCTTTCCATTCGCGTAGGCGACGCCGGCGCGCGTATGGAACTGCCCGGTCTTGCCGGTGATGCCCTGGGTGATGACTCGGGTGTTGCGGTTGATCAGGATCGCCATGGTTCAAGCCTTCGGGTTCAGACCTTGACCCGCACCGCGGCCACCACCTTCTGCGCAGCATCGGCCATGTTTCCCGCCGAGATGATCGGCAATCCCGATTCGGCGAGGATGCGCTTGCCCAGGTCCACGTTGGTCCCCTCCAGGCGCACCACCAGGGGTACCGACAGCTTCACCTGCCGCGCCGCCTCGACCACACCCTGGGCGATGACGTCGCACTTCATGATTCCGCCGAAGATGTTCACCAGGATGGCCTGGACCTTCGGATTGCCCAGCATGAGCTTGAACGCCTCGGTCACCTTCTCGGTGGTCGCGCCCCCGCCTACGTCCAGGAAGTTCGCCGGCTCGGCCCCGTACAGCTTGATGATGTCCATGGTCGCCATGGCAAGCCCGGCACCGTTGACCAGACAGCCGATGTTGCCGTCCAGCGGGATGTAGCTCAGGCCGAACTTCGGAGGCCTCGATCTCGGCGGGATCCTCTTCGTCCAGGTCGCGCAATGCGGCGATCTCGGGATGCCGGAACAGCGCGTTGTCGTCGAAGGTCATCTTCGCGTCCAGCGCCAGCACCTCGCCCTTGCCGGTGACGATCAGCGGGTTGATCTCGGCCAGCGAAGCATCGGTCTCCTCGAAGGCTGCGGTACAAACCACCCAACAGCTCGGCCGCCTGAGGCAGCGCCGCGGCCGGGATGCCGATCTTGCGGGCAACGTCGGTGGCCTGATCCGGCGTCAGCCCGTCCATGGGGTCGATGAACACCTTGTGGATCTTGTCGGGGCGCGCTGGCGGCGACTTCCTCGATGTCCATCCCGCCCTCGCTCGAGGCCATCAGCACCACGCGCTGAGATGAGCGGTCCACCACCATGCCGATATACAGCTCCGCGCGGATGTCCGCACCCTCCTCGACGAGCAAGCGGCGCACGATGCGCCCCTCGGGTCCGGTCTGGTGCGTGACCAGGCGCATCCCCAGGATGGCCTGAGCATGCTGCTTCAGCTCGTCCGGGGTGCGTGCCACCTTCACGCCCCCGCCCTTGCCGCGTCCGCCGGCGTGGATCTGGGCCTTGACGACCCACACCGGCCCGCCGAGCTGCCGGCCCGCTTCCAGCGCCTCATCCAGCGTGAAGCAAGCCACGCCGCGCGGGGTGGCCACCCCGAACCGACGCAGGATCTCCTTGGCCTGGTATTCGTGGATCTTCATGGTGAGAGGAGGATTGGGTTGGGTCGTGACCCCAACGGTCAAGCCGGCCCGGCCGAAAGGGCACCGAGTATACCTCAGCACGCCGCCCTCCGAGCCCCGCTGGCGGGGCCCGCTCCGCGTAGGAAACAGCTCAAGTTCCTCTGCCAGATGCCGAAACTGGTACCGTTGGCGGTAAGAACCACCCCTGCCGCCGGCTTGGACTGATCAGGGCTAACCCGACCGAAAGGCGGGGGCGCAAAGTTACCGGTCTACGGGACCTCAAAGTCCTAGGACAGCGGGATTGCCGGTCGGGCCGCACCTGTCGATTGCACCACCGGCTGGAATCCGCCGCCGGTGTGCATTCGCTCTCGCAGCCCTCGGGCGCGCAAGTAAGCGCTCCCAGCAACCCCACTCGGCTGCGCGCCGCCTGTTCCGCAACCTTGTTTGCGAGGGCGAAACAATGGAAAAGATTGTCAGCGGCAGCAGGATCCACGATGCGATGGGCTTCCTCTACAGCCTGACTCTGGCCGGGCTGGGACTGCTGGGGATGACCGGCATCGTCTACCACACCCTGGCACCGGAGGGCTGGTTCAGCGGCTGGCTGAGCCGGCTCTGGTCCCAGCACCCGGCTTTTGCGTTCCTGGTCCTGATCGGGTTGCTCACCGTGGCTCTGGCCGCCCGCAACCAGGTCGGCCGCCAACGGTTCGAACGGGGCGGCACCGAGCTCCCGTACTACTTCTTTGTCACACTTGGCACGCTCTTTGCGGGACGCGCACTCATATACGGAGCACTCTAGGCATCCCCAATCCGAAAGGCCTAAAGTTTTCCGCGCCGGTGACGTTTGTTGGAATCAGGTCTCCTCCCCTGTTGGGGAACTCTGGGCAGCGGGTCTCCTCCCCCTTAGCTGCCCATTTTTTTTGCCCCGCCCGCTCGGCCAAAACAACCCACCGCCTCAGAGCCGAAAAGAGCTAAAGATCCCCGGACTGCGGCCGTTAATCAAAATAGGTCTCCTCCCCTGTAAAGGGGAACTCCTGGCAGCGGATCCTCCCCCGCTGCCATTTTTTTGCCTGGTGGTTTCGACAGCATCCGGAACAGCACGCTGCGCTTTCCCCGGACCGGCCAGGGAACCCTACTGCGAGGCGCCCTGCCTGGCTTTGTAGATCTCCTCGACGGCTGCCCTGGCCTGGTCGTAGTGGCCTTGGGCCTCAGTCAGCGCGGCCTTGGCTCCCTCTTGCTCCGAGTGGGCGCGCTCCAGTCTGGTCTTGGCCTCCTCGGCCTCTCGCGCGGCTTCCTGCTGCGCCCGCTGCGCATCCTTCACCCGCTTCTCGGCCTTGGCGGCCTGCTCCTTGGCCCGATTGAGCTCCTCGTCGGCTCCGCGCAAGCGCCGCTGGGCCTGCTGCAGCGCTGTCGCACCGGCGTCGACGGCCACCGCGGGCGGCGCCGGAAAGCAGCAGCAGCCACAAGGGTGCAAAACAGGGCTGCGCCGCCGAATCGGCCGCGCCGCTCGCCAGCCTGGTTGTACATGCCTGACCTCCGTGAAACGGCTGGTGCCGGATAGAGGAGTCGAACCCCCGACCTTCGCATTACAAGTGCGCTGCTCTACCAACTGAGCTAATCCGGCCCGTGGAGGACCGAATTATAGCGACCCGCGACCAAGGCCGGCTCGCTCCGGAAACGGGGCCTTATTTGACGATCTGCAGCCGGGGCTTGCCGCCGGAAGGGCGCGGCTTGTCGCCACCGTCGGCGTCGGACTCGGTCATCGGCACGGGCGTGAGCCCGGCTCGCTCGCCGCCCACCGACTGGAACGCAAGCCCCTGACCGTTCTCCTTGGCGAAGATCCCCGCGACCGTGGCCACCGGCACCGAGACTTCCCGAGATACCCCATTGAAGCGCGCCGAGAACTGGATCAGCTCGTTGCCGATCTTGAGGTTGCGGGTTGCGTCCGGGCTGACGTTGAGCACGATCTCGCCGTTGCGCACGTACTCCATCGGCACGCGCGTGGCGCTGTCCACCTTCACCGCAATGTAGGGGGTAAAGCCGTTATCGACACACCACTCCCAGATGGCGCGGATCAGATACGGCGTAGTGGGCGCTTCCTTCACTGGCGTTATACCTTTTCGGCCCAGCAGTTTGGCGCTTCGCTTCACTTGCGCATCACCTTCTCGGATGGCGTCAACGCCTCGATGTAGGCGGGGCGGCTGAAGATCCGTTCCGAGTACTTCATCAGGGGCGCTGCCTGCTTGGGCAGCTGGATACCGTAATAATCCAGCCTCCAGAGGAGCGGCGCAATGGCCACGTCGAGCATGGAGAACTCGTCGCCCAGCATGTACTTCTGCTTCACGAACACCGGGGCGATCTGAGTGAGGCTGTCGCGAATGACGATGCGAGCCTTGTCGGCGGACTTCTGCGGCCCCTTTTCGATGGTGTCGATGTGGCAGAACAGTTCCTGTTCGAAGCGGAACAGGAACAAGCGCGCCCGCGCCCGCATCACCGGGTCGGCAGGCATGAGCTGGGGATGGGGAAAGCGGTCGTCGATGTACTCGTTGATGATGTTGGATTCGTACAGGATGAGGTCGCGCTCGACCAGCACCGGCACCCGATTGTACGGGTTCATCACCGCCAGATCCTCGGGCTTGTTGAACAAGTCCACATCGATGATCTGGAAGTCCATGCCCTTCTCGTAGAGGACGATCCGGCAGCGTTGGCTGAACGGGCAGGTCGTGCCAGAGTATAGAGTCATCATGGGAGTGTGATCGCCAGCACGGCGGCCTCTAGTGGACGTCTTTCCAGTATTCGCGCTTGAGCAGATAGAACAAGACGAACAGCACGCCCAGCGCGATGAGCACCAGATAGCCGAGCCGCACGCGGTTGGCGCGTTCGGGTTCGGCCATGAACACGAGGTAGTTGACCAGGTCCGCCACCAGCCTGTCGTATTGGCTGCGTGACAGCGTCCCGGGCCGCTCCAGTACCAGCTCGTTCACCGCGTGCTTGCCGTGCGCACCTTGCTCCTCTTTCACCTCGAGCGTTGGCTGCCCTTGCAGCTCCCACAGGACGTGGGGCATAGCTACGTTCGGAAACACCAGGTTGTTCCAGCCCGTAGCGGTCTCGCCGTCGCGGTAGTAGCTGCGGAAGTACGTGTACAACCAGTCCGCACCGCGCGAGCGCGCGATGACCGAGAGATCCGGAGGCGCCACGCCGAACCATTCCTTCGCATCGCTCTTGCGCATGGCAACCGTCATGGTGTCGCCCAGCTTGCCGTCCCCGAACATGAGGTTGTCGCGAATCTGCTGCTCGGTCAGCCCCAGCGCCAGCAGGCGGTTGTAGCGCATGTACTGGGCGCTGTGGCAGTTCAGGCAGTAGTTCACGAACACCCGAACACCGCGCTGGATGGACACCGCATCGCGAGTGTCGATGGGCGCGTTGTCGAGCGTCAGGTGCTCGCCCGCCGCGTGCGCCGCAAGCGGCAGAGCCAACAGCACGAACAGGATCTTCTTCATCGTAGTGGTCTCGGACGGGTTCTCGGCCACCTACCCGGTCACCCGCTCGGGCTCGGGCTTGGTGCGGTCGATGCGGCTGTACCAGGGCATGAGCAGGAAGAACGCGAAGTACAAGACGGTGGACAGGCGCGCCAGGATCACTGCGGCATCGGTACCGCCGAGCTTGCCGAGGAAGTCGGTGGGCTGCGTCCCCAGCCAGCCCAGCACCAGAAAGCTCAGCACGAACAGAGCGAGCGCGGTCTTGTAGTAGGGCCCCTTGTAGCGGATCGACTTCACCGGGCTGCGGTCCAGCCAGGGCAGGAAGAAGAAGATGAGGACCGCCGCCCCCATCACCAGCACGCCCCAGAACTGCGTGCCCAGGAAGGCGGGAACGGCGCGCAGCATCGCGTAGTACGGCGTGAAGTACCAGACCGGCGCGATGTGCGACGGGGTCTGCAGCGGATCGGCGGGGATGAAGTTGTTGTACTCGAGGAAGTAGCCTCCCACCTCGGGCGCGAAGAACATCACGATGCTGAACACGGCCAGGAACACGACCGTCCCGACCAGGTCCTTCACCGTGTAGTAGGGATGGAAGGGGATGCCGTCGAGCGGTCTGCCGGATGCGTCCTTTTTCTCCTTGATCTCGATGCCGTCGGGGTTGTTGGATCCGACCTCGTGCAGGGCCAGGATGTGGACCACCACGAGCGCCAGCAGCACCAGCGGAATGGCGATCACGTGGAAGGCGAAGAACCGGTTCAACGTCGCGTCGGAAATGACGTAGTCGCCGCGGATCCACACGGCCAGGTCCTCGCCGATGAACGGCACGGCCGCGAACAGGTTGACGATGACCTGCGCGCCCCAGTACGACATCTGCCCCCAGGGCAGCAGATAGCCGAAGAACGCCTCCGCCATCATGCACAGGTAGATCAGCACGCCCACCAGCCAGAGCAGCTCGCGCGGCTTGCGATACGAGCCGTACAGCAGGCCGCGGAACATGTGCAGGTACACCACGATGAAGAACATGGACGCGCCGGTGGAGTGGATGTAGCGGATCAGCCACCCCCAGGGAACGTCGCGCATGATGTATTCGACCGAGCCGAAGGCCTGGGCGGCATCCGGCTTGTAGCTCATCGTCAGGAAGATGCCGCTGACGATCTGGATCACCAGCACCAACAGCGCGAGCGAGCCGAAGTAGTACCAGAAGTTGAAGTTCTTCGGCGCGTAGTACTCGGCAACATGCTCCTTCCACAGTTCCGACAGCGGGAAGCGCGCGTCGATCCAGTCCAGCAGTGCTTGGGTGCGAGTCATCGAGTCAGGCTCCTTGCCGACTGCGCGAATCAGCGCGGTTCATCGAGTCAAGCTCCTTGCCGTCTTCGCCGATCAGCAGCCGGGTATCGGTGAGGAACTGGTACTTCGGCACCACCAGGTTGGTAGGCGCCGGCACATCCTTGAACACGCGCCCGGCGAGGTCGAACTTGGAGCCGTGGCAGGGACAGAAGAAACCGCCCGGCCAGTCCTCGCCCAGGCCGCTGTCGGGGCCGGCCTGCAGCTTGCTGATGGGCGAGCAGCCGAGGTGAGTGCAGATGCCGATCAGCACCAGCCAGTCCGGCTTTCTCGAGCGGTATTCGTTGCGTGCGTATTCGGGTTGCTGCGGGCGCTGCGAGTCGGGATCGGCGACCCGGCTGTCCATCCCCTTGAGCCCCTCGACCATCTCCGGCGTACGCCGTACGATCCACACCGGCTGGCTGCGCCATTCCGCGCGGATCATCATCCCCGGTTCGACCTTGGAGATGTCGACCTCCACGGGCGCACCTGCGGCACGGGCGCGGGCGCTCGGTAGCATGCTCCAGACGAACGGCACTGCCACGGCCACCGCGGCCGCGCCGCCGGCCACGCTGCTGGCGACCAGCAGGAACCGACGTTTGCCGTTGTTCACACCAGGCTCACCCATGTGCAACGATCCTTCCGTGTTCCGGTCGCAAAAACCACGTATTCTAGCCAAATCCCCCGGCACTTTACACCTGATCGCTTATAAGCCTTTAATCCAGATAACTAATTAGCCAATCCACGGGTTGCGCAAGGCGTCTGGCGCAGTGCACAAAGTCGAGCCGGAGGGCCCGCGGGGCGTTGATGACTCTGCCTTGCCCGTCTGGCGCGAGGCCATCGGGTTGGCTTGGGTGTTCAGCTACGATGCTGGTTGGGCCCTGTGAGCGGACCAAGGACGCCATGAAACTGCGCATCAAGTGGGTCGAGGAGGTGAGCTTCCTTGCCCAGACCGAGAGCAACCACGCCATCCTGATGGACGGAGCCCCGGAAGGCGGCGGCCGCAACCTCGGGCCGCGGCCGATGGAAACCATGCTGGCCGGTACCGGCGGGTGCACGGCCTACGACGTCGTGACCATCCTGCGCAAGGCGCGCCAGGACATCACCGACTGCGTGGTGGAGATCGATGCGCATAGAGCACCGCAGGACCCCAAGGTGTTCACCGAGATCCATTTCCACTTCGTGGTCACCGGGCGCAACATCGATGCGCGCCACGTCGAGCGCGCGATCCATTTGTCGGCGGAGAAGTACTGCTCCGCCTCCATCATGCTCGCCAAGACCGCCCGCATCACGCACGACTTCGAGATCCGCGACGCAGTGGCCGCCGGGCCTCCGGCGTAGAAGCAAACCTCTCACCGCCAGGGACGCAAAGGACGCCAAGGAAAGGCAGGACAAGGGTCCGGACCCAGGCAACACCTAGCATCGGAAGGGCGATCAAACGCTGAGCGAACGCAGTCCGGTCGCCGTTGGTTTTCCTTGGCGTCCTTTGCGTCCTTGGCGGTGAAAGCCTTTTTTTGGCCGTGGTGGAACTAGAGCCAGCGCGTAGTCGAGGTCATCACCCGCGAGGCCAGGCGCATCGCCACACGCATCGGCAGGGGCAGGTCGGTGCCGCCTTCGCGGCGAGCATTGACGGCATGACCGACCTCGTCGGCCTTCATCTGGCTCAAGATGGCCCGGCTGCGCCCATCCTCCCTGGCCAGCCGCTCGAGGTGACCGTCCAGATGCTGTTCGACCTGCCCCTCGGTCTCGGCCAGAAAGCCCAGGTTCCAGCGATCGCCGATCAAGCCGGCGGCGGCGCCAAGGGCGAAGGAACCGGCATAGAACAGCGGCTCCAGCACGCTGCGCCGGCCCCCCAGCTCTTCCAGCCTGTGCTGGGTCCAGGCCAGGTGATCGGTCTCCTCGCGTCCCGCCCGGCCCAGCAGATCCCTGACCCGGGGTTCGCGCGCGACCAGGGTCTGCCCCTCGTACAAGGCCTGGGCACAGACCTCGCCGACATGGTTGATCCGCATCAGTGCTGCGGCTTCACGCCGTTGCGCATCGCTCAGCTCGGCTTCCGGCAGATCTTCGCCGGGCAGCGGCCGGGCGCTGCTCGCGGGCGCAAACAGGGTACGCAGGGCGCGGTCGAGCGGGATCAGGAGCCGGTCCGGACTCATTTCTTGCGCAGAAAGAAGAAGAACTCGCCGGTTCGCTCGCCAGTGGCAACCAGCTCGTGACCGGTCTGGCGCGAGAACGCCTGGAAGTCGCGCACCGACATGGGATCGGTCGCGAGGATCTTGAGGACCTGTCCCGAGTGCATTTCGTTGAGGGATCGCTTGGTGCGCAGAATCGGCAGGGGACAGTTCAACCCGCGCGCATCCAGCTCCCGGTCGAATCGAATATCGGTCGTTGCATCCATGCCGGGCGTCCGCCTCAGCCTGGAACGACCACCGGCCGGCCCTCGCGCAGCCAGGCGCTCGATCCCACCCTGCAGGTTAAGCACCTCGGCGAACCCCTGCTCGCGCCAGCCAGGCACAGGCCTGCGCGGAGCGGCCGCCGGACTGGCAGTAGATGACCGTTGTGGCACCCGGTTCGAGCTCGGTGTAACGCGCCGCCAGCAAGTGCAGCGGGATGTGATGCGCACCGGCGATGGATCCGCGCGCCACTTCGGCATCGGTGCGCACGTCGACCAGCACCACTGTCCCCGCCTCCTGCATGCGGCAGAACTCGGTGGCGTCGATCTGCTTGATCATGGATGTCGACTTGAAGATAGGCTCACGCTTGATCATAGCGTGTTTCTGCCGGGCGGCGCAGCCAGCTACCGCCTCTGCCGGGTACGGGACCGTGTGCCGCGATGGGTGGGCAGAGCGGGGTTGTCCAGGCAATGCCAGGCTAAATCACCACGGCGCGGTCGACCAGCAGTTCGGCCAGACGTACATCGGCCGCCTCCAGGCGCGCCACGAGCAGCTCGAGAAACGCAGCGGTGAACTGATGCCGGCAGCTCTCGGTCGCCCCGTTCAATGCGTCGGCCTTGATCTCGATCGCCGTGATCTCGGTGACCGAGGACACGCTGGCGCTGCGCTTGAACTGGCGCCGGCCCAGGTATGCCATCTCACCGAAGCACTCCCCGGCTTTCAGCAGGGTGAGCAGGCGCTCGTTCTTGGTGACCTGGACCTCGCCCGCCGCCAGGATGAAAAAGGAGGTCCCGGTCTCTCCCTCGCGGATCAGGGTGGTGCCGGGGGAGACCCGGTTCCAGTTGGCGATGTGCAGCACCTGCCAGAGGTCGACGTCGGTGAAGTTGCGGAAGAACTCCAGGCGCCGCAGGGTATTGAACTTCTCCGTGTCGGGCACCGGCTGCTCGGGCGTTTGCAGGTTGTTGAACACCCGGACCAGGTCCTGGGCGAACTCCTCCCAGTTCTGATAGCGGTTTTCCAGCCGCTTCTGCAATGCCTTCTTCACGATCACGTCCACGCTGGCGGGGGTCTCCGGCCGGAAGATGCTGGGCGGGGGCGGATCCACGTTGATGATCTGGAACACCATGCTGTAGTTGTTGGTCGCCTTGAACGGCAGGCTGCCGGTGAGCAGCTGATACATCACCACACCCAGCGAGAAGATGTCGGTCTGGTGCGTCAGCTGCTGCTCCTGCACCTGTTCCGGCGACATGTAGGCCGGAGAGCCGATCCCGGTCACCTGCGTGGTCTCGGAAGCCGAGGTCAGCGCAGCGCCGAAGTCCGAGATCTTGATGTCGGTGTCCTTCGACAACAGGATGTTGGCGGGCTTGATGTCGCGATGGATCACGCCGTGCCGGGCGGCATAGTCGAGCGCTTTGCAGCACTTGAAGACGATCTCGATGATCTTGTTGATCGGCAGCAGATTGTCGATCTTGGTGTGCTGCTCGAGGGTGCCGCCCTCGACGTGCTCCATGACGATATAGCTGCCCTCCTCGTCGGCCACCGCGTCGTAGATGGCCACGATATGCGGATGTGACAGCTTGCCAGTCAGGGAGGCCTCGGTCAGGAACAGCTTGCGAAAGCGCTTGCCGTGCTCGCGGTCGCCCAGCACCTCGCGTTGAACCACCTTGATCGCCACTTTGCGGTTGGCGAAGGAGTCCAAAGCGAGAAATACCTGGCTCGTAGCGCCTCTTCCAAGCTCACTGACGATCTGGTATTTCCCGATTTTCTGCATCATGGTCATGGAGGCGCCTGAAATGGATCGGGAAGCGACGGAAGAATTCACGTTTATTCAATAGCCTATGGTTTTGCACCGCAGCGACAAGAGCAGCGCCTCTCCGCACGGGCGGCCGGCGACGCCAAGTGTGAAACGACACAAACACGGATCGTGCCAAGCGCCGATCCGACTGGCGCGGGCGGCCCGGGGGCGCAACGGTTGACAGACTGCGAGAGGGGGTCTCGGGCCGCCTGGGCTAGCGGCGCTGCTTGGATTCGGCGTCGGTGGCGCGCAACTGACGCAGCCGCGCCTCGGCGCTGGACAGCTGGTAGTAGTCCCCGTCGCCGGTCTTCAGGCCGATCTGCAGCTGCTCGATGGCTGCGGGGATGCTGCCGAGCAGGACATACGCCTCAGCCTGTGCCCGGTACTGCTGCAGACGCTGTCCCAGGGCGGCATAGCACTTCGCCTGAAGCTGGTAGAGCCGGGGGTCGGAGCGCACCGCCTGGAGGGTGCCATCGATCAAATCCAGCGCCTCGCGCGGACGCTTGGCGTCCAGCAGAGCCTGGGCGTAGTCGATGGTCAGGGCCCGCTGGCGCGGAAAGCGCTGCACGGCGTCCGCGTACAGCCGCAGGGCCGCCGGGAGATCGCCGGCGGCGATCTTCACACGCCCAGCCAGCCCAGCCACCATGGCGTTGTCCGGTACCTCGGCGAGCAGGAGGTCCGCCTCACGGTTGGCACGCTTGAGGTCCTTGAGCCGCATCAGCGCCAGCACCAGCCCGTAGCGGGCAGCCGGCTCGCTGACGGTCTTCTTCTCCCGCAGTACGTCTTCGAAATGGGCGACGGCCTCGCGGGGAGGGTACTGCTGCACCTGCAATCTGGCCTTGACGAAGCGGTAGGCAAGGCTGTCCGGCACCTGACGATAGGGCAGCGCGTCCACCCGGCTCTGCACGTCCGCGATTCGCTCGTAGGTCAGCGGGTGGGTACGAGCGTACGAAGGCGCGGTGTCGTCGTAGATGCGGTACGCGCGCTGCAGCCGCTCGAGGAACACCGGCATGGCGCGGGGATCGAACCCGGCCTTCTCCAGGATCTGCACGCCGACGCGGTCGGCCTCGCGCTCGTTGTCGCGGGTGAAGTTGAGCTGCGTCTGGACCTGCGCGTACTGGGCGCCGGCCATCGCAGCGCTCGCCAGATCCGGGCTCGAGCGCGCCGCCAGCAGCGCCAGCGCCATGGCCGCCAGCGACGCCATCCCCGCCTGCTTCTGCTGCTGAAACAGGCGAGCGATGTGGTGCTGGGTGACGTGCGCGATTTCATGGGCCAGCACCGCCGCCAGCTCGGACTCGCTCTGCGAAAGTGACGATCAGCCCGGTATTGCACGCCGATGAATCCGCCCGGGAGGGCGAAAGCGTTGATGCTGGGATCGTCCAGCAGGAAGAACTCGAAGCCCTGCCCGCTGTTGGGGCTGCTCGCTACCAGCCTGTAGCCCAGGCCGTTGATGTAGTCGGTCAGCTCGGGGTCGTCGTCGTATTCCTTGCTGGCGCGGACCTGGCGCATGATCGACTCGCCCAGCAGCCGTTCCTGTTGCAGGGACAGCACGGCCTGGGATGGGTCGCCGAGGTCGGGCAGCGCCTCTGCGGCGCGCACCGGCACGCTCAGGCAGCGCCATCAGCAGGAAAAGCAGAGCCTTCATGGTGATATGATACCTGTGAAGAGTTTTCGACCGTTCCTGCGCGCAGTTTGTTTCCTCCCCCCAGCTATTCGGACTATGGGCGAGCTCACGCATTTCGATGCCGGCGGCCGGGCACACATGGTCGACGTGGGAGACAAAGCCCAAACGCACCGGGTGGCGGTCGCGGCGGGGCGGGTGGTGATGCTGCCCGCGACCTTGCGCCGGATCCTGGACGGCAGTGCCGGCAAAGGCGACGTGCTGGGGGTAGCGCGCGTTGCCGCGATCCAGGCGGCCAAACGGACCTCCGAGCTGATCCCGCTCTGTCATCCGCTCCCGCTCACCCGCGTTGCAGTGGAGTTCACTCCCGACGAATCGGCAAGCGCAGTGGAGTGCCGGGCGACCGCCGAGACTATCGGCCGCACCGGCGTGGAGATGGAAGCATTGACTGCCGTGAGCGTCGGGTTGCTCACCATCTACGACATGTGCAAGGCGATCGACCGCGGCATGCGCCTCGAGGAGATCCGGTTGCTGGAGAAGAAGGGCGGAAAGTCGGGGCACTGGATCGCGGAGGGTGACACGCCCTCGCAAGGCTGAGGCGCCGGATTTGAACCCGGGCAGTGCGCAGCAGTCTTACCCCTCGGTGGCATTGGCAGGGCTGCTTGTCCTCCTCATGGCGGCTCCCGTGCGTGCGGTCGAGAGCCGCGGAGGCGGCGGCCGGGCGTGAGATCGCCCACGACGTCTACAAGGGCAACTGCCTCGCGTGCCACCGGATCCCGGGCGACGCGAAGGCTGTCACCATGGCCAACATCGGTCCCCCCATCGTGCAGATGCGGGAGCGTTTTCCGGACCGCGCCGAGCTGCGCGGGCAGATCTGGGATCCGACCCGGCGCAACCCGCAGAGCGTTATGCCCCCCTTCGGCAAGCATCAAGTGCTGAGCGAGCGGGAGATCGACCTGGTGCTCGACTACATCTATCAGTACTGACCTTGCAGGATCGCCCGCGATGAACAGCTTGCGTCGACATCTGCTGCGCGCCGGATTCGTCGCCAGCGCACTGCGCGCGGCATTTGCCGCAGGGCTGCTTGCGCCCCTGCGGGTGCTGGCGGGAGAATGGCCCAAGGCTGCATTCGACGATACCGAAGTAGACGCGGCGATGCGCGATGCGGGTATCGTCGACCCGGCCGCGACCGAGGACATCGTCATCAAGGCCCCGGAGATCGCCGAGAACGGCGCGCAGGTGCCGATCGAGGTGCAGAGCAATGTCCCCGGCACGCGCGTCATCTACATCTTCGTGGACAAGAACCCGCAACCGATGGTGGGCAGCTTCGAGCTCATGAGCGGCGCGGAGCCATTCATCTCCACCCGCATCAAGATGGGGGAGACCTCCAGCCTGCGCGTGGTCGTGCAGGCGGGCGGCAGATACTTCATGGTCGCGCGCGAGATCAAGGTCACCATCGGCGGCTGCGGAGCATGATGGCGGAGCGCGGCGATGCCTGAACCGATCCGCATGCGCGTGAAGCTCGACGGCGACGTGGCCGACGTCCGCGTGCTGATCGGCCATCCGATGGAGACGGGCCTGCGCAAGGATCCCGCGCACCGACGAGCTGGTGCCGATTCACTTCATCAAGACGGTCACGGCCAAGCTCAACGGCACGCCCGTGATGCAGGCGCAATGGAGCCGCGCCGTCTCCCGCAATCCCTACCTGCAGTTCCGCATCAAGGGCGCCAAGGCGGGCGACGAGGTATCCATCTCCTGGATCGATGATCGCGGCGAGAGCAACGATGCCACCGCCAAGGTCCCGCCGCCCGGCTGAGACGGTGGAGCCGGCCCTGCGCATCGCGCGACGGTCGTTGCCGCTGCTACTCCTCTGGCTGTGGACCTGGCTGCCGGGCGGCCTGGGCACGGCCAGTGAACCGACTCCCGAGCAGGACCGGCAGGACTTCGTCGAATTCTTCGCCCAGCGCTTCCCGGGCGTACCGCTGCCGGACTATGTCTACGGGGCCATGATTACCAACCCGGACGCGAGGCGGCAGTACGAGCAGATCATGGAGTTCCCGCCCTTCGTGGACGATATCGAGCGGGGCAAGAAGATCTGGGACGCCCCCTTCGCCAACGGGAAGCGCTTCGCGGACTGCTTCCCGGACGGCGGCCGCAACGTGGTCGGCAACTATCCCGCCTTCGATCCAGCCCGGGGCAAAGTGGTGACCTTCGAGATGGCGTTGAACGACTGCCGCCGTGCCAACGGCGAGCCCGAGCTCGCCTATGGGCAGCACCATCCCATGGGCGTGTTGACCGCCTACGCCCGTACGCTGTCGGACGGCATGCCCATCAACGTGCGGGTCGATTCGCCCGCGGCGCGCGAAAAGTACGAGGCCGGCAAGGCGCTGTTCTTCCGCCGCATCGGCCAGCTCAACGCAGCCTGCGCCGGTTGTCACCTGGTCAACGCGGGCAACACCATGCGCATGGAGATGATCTCGCCGGCGCTCGGCCACGCCGCGCACTGGCCGATCTTCCGCGGCGGGCGAGGAGCTGATGACGTTCCAGGGGCGCTTCAAGCGCTGCATGGAGCAGATGCGCGCGGTGCCCTACGGCTACGCCAGCGAGGAGTGGAACAACCTGGAGTATTTCCTCTCCTACCTGAGCAATGGCATCCCGCTGCACAGCTCGGTGTTCCGCAAGTGAGCGTGCCGCCCCGTCCGGACACGTAGCCCCACGGCATCGAAGGGCAGCGGCATGGATCCTGCTTTGCACGTCCTTCTTCGAATGCGAGAGCTGCAGCCAGCGTTGCAACGACAACCGTATCGGCGCACGCCGATGCACTCCCCGACACCCGCCGGGCATGGGGCTGCGTCCTGCGCCGACCATGACGGGAGCTCCCCATGACTGCCAACCGGCCACCGGTGCTGGCGCTCGTCGTCCCCTGCTTCAACGAGGCCAAAGTCCTGCCGCTGACCATCGCGCGCCTGCTGTCGAAACTCGACGCTCTGGTGGCTTCCAACCGTGTTTCCTCCGCCAGCTTTGCGTGTTTCGTGGACGACGGCAGCGGCGACGCCACCTGGACGATCATCCAGTCGCACTGTGCCGTCAATGCCGCGGTTCGCGGCCTCAAGCTGTCCAGGAACTTCGGGCACCAGAACGCGCTGCTGGCCGGGCTGCTGCGGGTGAAGGACAGGTGCGACTGCGCTGTTTCCATGGACGCGGACCTGCAGCACGACGAAGCGTCCATTCCGGCGTTCCTCGACGCGTTCGAGCTGGGCGGCGACATCGTCTACGGGGTCCGGCGCTCGCGCTCGACCGATTCCCTGCTCAAGCGCTGGACCGCCGCCCTGTTCTACCGGCTGATGGCGTGGTGCGGGGCGGACACCTTGCCCAACCATGCCGATTACCGGCTGCTGTCGCAACGGGCTTTGCGGCTGCTGGCCGACTTTCCCGAGAGCCAGGTGTTCCTGCGCGGATTGATCCGTCTGCTCGGTCTGCGCACCGCGACCGTCGAGTTCGACGTCGCCGACCGTGCGGCGGGCGAGTCGAAGTACACCCTCACCCGCATGATCTCGCTGGCTTTGCGGGGCATCACTTCGTTCAGCGTGGCGCCGCTGCGGTTTGTCGCGGCGGTCGGACTGCTGGTGACGGTGTTCGCCTTCGTCATGTCGCTGTACGCATTGCTGCGGGTGTTCATCTTCGCCGACGCGGTTCCCGGCTGGGCCTCGACCGTGATCGCGGTGTACTTCCTGGGCGGCGTGCAGTTGTTCTGCCTCGGCGTAGTCGGCGAGTACGTCGGCCGCATCTACATCGAGACCAAGCGGCGCCCGCGCTTCATCGTCGAGTACGACCATGTGGGATAGGTTGCTGTTTGCCGGCCTGTACCTGCTGGTGAGCCTGTTCGGCCTCTACCAGATCAAAGCCGCGACACCCGGCCTCAATGCCGGTTACCTCCTGGGGGTGCTGGCGTATGCCGCCGGGTTCCTGCTCTGGCTGCAGGTCATCCGACTGTTTCCACTGTCGACCGCGTTCCCGCTGGCCGCCGGGGCGCTGATCTGCGGAACTCAGCTCATCGGCATCCTCGTCCTGGGCGAGCAGTACGACCTTGCGAAGCTTGCCGGCGTGTTGCTGATTCTGGCGGGGCTTGGCGCCCTCGCCCTTTCGGAACTGCACGCCGGGAATGGATGAGGTCGAGCGGCAGCGGGCGCACTTCGAGTCGATCTCGGCGCGCTACGTCTTGGCGCGTGGCAGCGCTACTCATCTCGCCCTCAAGGCGCTGCTGTGGAACGACTTCCTGTCGCGCAACGCGCACCGGCTCGGCCGCGTGCGCAGCGTGCTCGAGCCCATGTGCGGCTACGGCGAAGGCAAGGCGATCCTGGAAGCCGGACTCGGCACTCGTTTCGAGTATGTCGGCTTCGACTACAGCCGGCCGCTGGTCGAGGAAGCGAGCCGCCGCCTGCCCGGCTGCAGGCTCTTCGTGCAGGATGTCACCCGCTTCGAGGCCGACGCGCAATTCGATCTCGTGATCCTGATCGGCGGCCTCCACCATGTGCATGAGCAGACCGGCGAAGTGCTCCGGCGCCTGGGCCGCGCCCTGAAGCCGGGCGGGACCATGATCAGCTTCGAACCGACGCACAACAACGCCATCACCCGCGCCGTCCGCGAACGCGTGTACCGGCGCAACAGCCTGTTCGACGCACAGACCGAGCGAGGCTACGAGCTGGACGAGTTGAACACGCTCTACCGGAGCGCGGACCTGGAGATCCTGGATCAGGCCTTTCCCGGGCTGCTCGCCTACGTGCTGTACTACAACCCGGACGCCTTCCCGGCTCTTGACCGCGGCGGGGTCGGGCTGGTTCGCACGCTGTATGCGCTGGAGCGCCGGTTCTACAGGTCTGCGGCCGCGCGCTGGGCGTCCTTCGCAACGCTGTCACTGCTGAGGCGGCGAGACAACACCCAAACCTCGAAGTCGGCAATTTCTCCACCAGCGCATAGTCGCCGAGCAAGGACGCCAGCAGCGCGTCACCCAACGGCGTGTTGTACTTGTCCCTCGGGCGGCGGACGATGACGGCCGGCGGGTCCGCGCGCAACGCTGCTTGCGCCTCGCGCACGTCGCCCTCGGTGCGCAGCCCGATCGCGGTGGAGAAGAACTTGACGGGCGGCCTGCGGCCGGAGAGAAAATACAGCTCCGGGTTCACCGGCACCGCCAGCAAGCCGTCGCTGGGGCCCGCGTACCGGTCGACGGCTCGAGCAGTCGCCGATAGCGTCGCGTAGTCGCGAGTCTCCATGCGCAGGCTGGCCTTGGGCAGGGTGGCGGGTGCATCCAGTGCCGCGGTGCGCCCGGAAACGATGCCGGTCCAACCCGCGCGACAGCGGTTGGCCAGCCTGCCAGAGCAGCCCGACCAGGCTCAGCATCACGATCACGCCGGCAAGCGCCCGGCGCGCCAGGCGCGGCCACCCGCCGGCGAGCCAGAGCAGCGCCCACAGCACGGGTGCGGCGGAGAAGAACAAGTAGATCGGGATCTGGAAATGCACCGACACCAGGGCGAAGAACGGCATGGTGAGCACGAGAGGATGCGCCAGAGCGCGGGAAGCCGGCTGACCGGGACGCAGCAGGCAGCGCAGCGCGAGGACTCCCAGCAGCGGTGGCGCCGTGATCAGGCACACCCAGAACAGCCCGTTCACGGCTGCCACGGCATCCACGGGCCGCAACACGTTGCCCACGGCAAGCGTGAGGAGGTCCAGGTAGCCGGGAGCAGACATGAAGTCGAGCTTGGTCATTCGATTGGCCGTGACGAAGGAATCGCGCAGCCAGTGCGCAGCGCACCGTGAATGCCCAGGTAGACGCCCAGCGGCACGGCCGCCAGCAAAGCGCCGGTCAGCAGCCAGCCGGTCAGGCGCGCCACCACCCGGTCGGGCGGCTTCAGATTGGCGAGCGCCCAGGCCAGAATCAGCAGCGGGCCGAGGCCAAACAACAGGGCGCCGAAGAGCTCGGCGTTGGCAACGAGATAGCCGGCAAGCCCGAGCGCCATGACCGCGACCAGCGCAGGCGCGAGCACGGCGCGACGCACCGGAGCCGCTGCCGCAGCCTGCGCCTCGTAGAGCAGATAGGTGAGCGCGCCCATGGCGAACAGCACGCCGGTCAGCTGCCGCACCAGGAACAGCACGCCGAGAAGAAAGCCCCAGGCCACCAGGCGCCCGGCCGAGCGCGAAGGCCAAGCCAGGACCATGGTCGCAACCACCGCCACGAACAGCGCGTACCAGTTCGCCGTCGGGTTGAGGAACTGGACGAAGGTCAGCGCAGCCGCCGCCAGCCCGCCGCTGGCTGCGACCAGAGGGCCGCGCGGACGCAACAGGAAGAAAACCAGCACCGCCTGCAGCACCGTCGCAAGCGCCAGCGGGTAGCGCAGACTGACCAGGTCGATACCCAGCAGCGCGAACGCGGCTGCGTTCAGCAGCTGGACGTAGCCGGCATGCAGATCCTGGACGTCCCGGTACAGGATGTCGCCACCGACCATCCGCTCGGCGACATAGGCGTAGACGCCCTCGTCCGGAGGCCACCAGAACCGGTCGAAGAAATGCGCCACAACGCCGAGCGTCGCGAGAACAACGAACGCCAGCGCCGACAGCTCCAGCGCGGAAGGTCGTCTCGACGCATGCACGGGTGCGGCGGTCATGCTCTCGGCTTGCACCACCCGAGCTGTCCCGAGCTTGGGAGAGCCGGCATTCGTTGTGTGCGCGCGACCGGCGACCGGTGAGCTCAGCTCAGGCCGCAGCCGGCGCGCCGCCACCGGCAGGCTTGCGCCCGCGCCAGATGACTGCGTCTACGATGTAGTGGTGGAAGTTGATGGTCTGATAAACAATGGCAGCCGCGGCCAGGGCGGGCAGCTGTATGGAGGGCAGCGCAGACACGATCGCCGAGTAAACCAAGGAGGAAATAGCCAGGCACCCACCGAGATACAGCAGAATGTTGCGGCGCTGGCTGATGAGCGACAGGAACCGCGCCTGCGGCTGGCTGCGACCCTCGAAGCGCCGGTTGTTGAACAGCCAGACGAACAGGATGTACTGGGCGTTGTGCCAGACGTTTGCAACCAGCCAACCGGCAGTCACATCCTCGATGGCGACGTAGGCCGACATAGAAGATGGCCACGTGCGACAGCACGTATAGCGTGTGCGCCATCGGCATCGCGGTGCGCCAGGCCGCCGCCAGCCGAATCCACAACCAGGCCGCCACGACTGCGATGGAGGCGACCGCAGCGATGTCCACCAGCAACCCCGGCACCGGGATCAGATACAGCGGCAGGCCGAGGAACGACGACGCGTTCTGCGCGGAGCGGCTGAGGATGCCCCAGGTAGCGGGCAGGTAGATCACGGCCGCCGAAAGCCATTCCGATTCCGGCAGGCGGCCGCCCGCAGCATGCCGATACGCCCGGGAGATGCCATAGCTCTGGCGCGCGTAGTGGAACCACTGCCAGTAGAAATAGATCGTGACCACGAGCCAGGCGCCCACGCCCAGCACCAGCGCCATCACGAGGCGAGCACCAACGGCGGCAGCCCGAACAGCAGGAACCAGTGCTGGCGCATGCTCTGCCGATCGAAGCACAGGCGGGTGAAGGTGGAGATCACATGGTGATAGCCCAACAGCCACAGATCGAGCGTGACGATCAGCTCGAGCCACTGGGGAGACTTGACGGCCGTCAAGCCCGCGGTCAGCGCCAGCGCCGCAACGCCCAGGATCAACCCCAGGTCGAAGCGCGGGCTGCGCAGCCAGGCGGGCTGCACGCGCAAAGGGATGGCTGCTGTAAGCATTGATGCCGCCGCTGGCTTTGTAGTGGAAAGGCGCTCGGGCGAGAAAAAAGGGCGTCGCTGTCGCGACGCCCCTTGTTCTTCCAACTACCCCGCTAGGATTACGGACCAACGGCGCCGCGGCAGTTGGCCGGCACGTACTTGGCGTCGCCGCTGAAGGTGCAGGCCCAGTCCACCCGGCTCTCATCCGCGAAGTCGGGCGTCAACGTGATGGTCTTGCCATCGACGTTGGCGTGGATGCCCTGGAGCTCAACGTCGATGACACCGGCAGTGACTTCGATGCTTGCGACGTACTTGCTCGAGATCGCCGCGGCAAGACCGGCTTCAACGTTGTCGGCAGGCGCAGCGCCGATGGACGCATAGGTCTCGGCCACGGCCAGCTTGGCCGGCGCCGCCATGTTCAGGCCCTCGGTGATCTTCGAACGGATGGTGTAGTCCTGGTACTGCGGAATGGCGATGGCCGCCAGAATACCGATGATCGCAACCACGATCATCAGTTCGATCAAGGTAAAACCCTTTTGCACAGCTTTCATTGCGAAACTCCTTGGGTTGAGATGACGATGTAAACACGCGTTCCCGTGTTCGCTATGCCTCAATGCAACCGGTATGCCAATGTTTCCGCTCGCCAGAGAATCAACGGGTTAGGCCTCCTCGACGGACCGGCTTCCTGCCTCCCCTAGGGCTCGACCCGAGGGCTTGAAACTAATCTCACCAAACGGCCGCACTTCCTTCACAAAGCCCGCCCCGCAGCGTCTCCGATGTCCGACGCCAGGTGACGCCCTACGGCAGGGCGTCGGCAGGCACGCCGGGGATCTTGGAAAGATCGACGTGGTCGATCTGCTCAGGATCCAGGAACTGCTCCGCATACTTCAGATAGATGCGCTCGCGGATGAAGATGTCGAACAGGTCGGGATCGATGTGCCCGTTCAACTTGAAGCGGCCCAGGATGGTCAGCGCCTCGGTGAGCGTCTTGCCTTTCTTGTAGGGCCGGTCCTTGGCCGTGAGCGCCTCGAAGATGTCGGCGATCCCCATCACCCGCGCCTGCACCGACATCTGCTCGCGCGTGAGCCCGCGCGGATAGCCGCGCCCGTCCATGCGCTCGTGGTGGCCGCCGGCGTACTCGGGCACGTTCTTCAGATGCTTGGGCCAGGGCAGCGACTCCAGCATCATGATGGTGACCTCGATGTGATGGTTGATGATCTTGCGCTCGTCCTCGGTGAGGGTGCCGGCGCGGATGGTGAGGTTGCGGATCTCGTCGTCGCTCAGGAAGGCGACGTCCTCGGATCCCTCCACATCGCGCCAGCGGTAGGCCGTGCCGATGTTGAACACGCGCTGCTGGTCCTCGGGCGCCATCCGCTCCGAGCCGATGTTGCAGAAGCGCAGGAACTCCCGGTCTGCATCGTACTGCTTGATCTGCGCGCTGTAGCGGGCTTCGATCTCGGGCCACGCGCCTTTCTCGCCGCGCTCGACGGCCTCCAGTTTCGCGCGCAGCATGCGGACCTCGGCGTCGCGCTTGAGCACCTCGAAGCGCGTATCCACCAGGCCGATGCGGTCGTAGATGGTCTGCAGCTTGGTGGCCTTGTCCACCACGTGCACGGGCGTGGTGATCTTGCCGCAGTCGTGCAGCAGCCCGGCGATCTTCAGCTCGTAGCGGTCCTTGTCCGTCATCGCGAAGCCCGCGCAGCGGACCTTGCTTGGTGCTTGCTGACGGCCTCTGCGAGCATCATGGTGAGCGCAGGCACGCGCTGGCAGTGGCCGCCGGTGTAGGGCGACTTGTCGTCGATGGCGGCGTTGATCAGACTGATGAATTTCTCGAACAGCTCCTCCAGCTGGTCGATCAGCAGCCGGTTGGTCAGCGCCACCGCCGCCTGCGAGGCGAGCGATTCGGCCAGACTTCTGGTCGGCTTCCGGGAAAGCCACGATCTCCCCGGTGACCCGGTCCTTGGCGTTGATGAGCTGCAGCACGCCGATGATCTCGTCCTCGTGGTCCTTCATCGGCACGGTCAGGAACGACTGCGAGCGGTAGCCGGTCTTGCGGTCGAAGCTCTTGGTGCCGGAGAAATCGAAGCCTTGCTCGGTGTAGGCATCGGCGATGCTGACGGTGCGGTCGTGCAGCACCGAGTAGGCCACCACCATGGAATTGTTCGGCCGGCCTGCCTCGTCGTAGAGCTGCACCGGGGCGAAGGGAATCGCCCTGCCGGTGGTGCCGCCCATGGCGATGTTCGAGCGAGTCGGTGCGCATGATCTCGAAGCGCAGCTCCTTCTCGTTGTGCATGCGATAGAGCGTGCCGCCGTCGGCGTTGGTGATCTTCTTCGCCGCCACCAGGATCGCCTCCAGCAGGCGGTTGATGTCCTTCTCGCTGCGACAGGGCGATGCCGATCTCGTTCAGCTCGGTGAGCCTGGGGAACAGATCGGGAGCGGTCAGATCGTTCATGGCTGGTGCCGCCAGCGATGCGATTGCGCAGAACTGTACTGCAAATGGTGCGTGGCTACTTGATGCACACAGCGCGCACCTGGTGCATGTCGGTGATGCCCTGCAGCACCTTCTCCACCCCGTCCTGCTTGAGGGTGCGCATCCCTTCGTTGAGCGCCACACCCAGGACCTCGGCCACCCGCGCATGCTCCTGGATCAGCTTCTTGATCGGGTCGGTGCCCAGCAGCAGCTCGTGCAGGCCGACCCGCCCCTTGTAGCCGGTGCCCCCGCACGTTTCGCACCCTACCGGCGCGTGCAGGGTGAACTGACCCTTGTCGTCCGCGAAGCTCTTGGCCCACTCCCGGTAGATGGCCTCGTAGGCGCCCTTGGGGTCTTTCTTCCAGGAGTCGGTGTTCTTCATCTCCTGGCAATACTCCTCCAGCAGGAGCTTGACCTCCTCCTGGCTGGCGGGATGCGGCTGCTTGCACTTGCCGCACAGGCGCTTGGCCAGGCGCTGGGCGAGGATGCCCAGCAGCGCATCGGCGAAGTTGAACGGATCCATGCCCATGTCGAGCAGCCGGATGATCGACTCCGGCGCGCTGTTGGTGTGCAGGGTCGCGAACACCAGGTGGCCGGTAAGCGAGGCCTCGATGCCGATCGCGGTGGTTTCCTTGTCGCGCATCTCGCCGACCATGATGATGTCGGGATCGGCGCGCAGGAACGCCTTCATGGCGGTGGCGAAGTTCAGCCCCGCCTTGGGGTTCATCTGCACCTGCCGCAGGCCCTTCTGGGTGATTTCCACCGGGTCCTCGGCGGTCCAGATCTTGGTGTCGGGGGTATTCAGGTAGCCCAGGACCGAGTGCAGCGTGGTGGTCTTGCCGGAACCGGTCGGACCACACACGAAGAACAGCCCGTAGGGCTTGCTCACCGTCGTCTTTGAGGTTCTTGACGTTGCGCACCGCCAGGCCGAGCTTGTCCAGGGGGATGGGCTCGCCGGCGGCCAGGATCCGCATGACGATGTCTTCGACGCCGCCCTGCGACGGGATCGTCGCCACCCGCAGCTCGATGTCGAGCGGCCCGAACTTCTTGAACTTGATCTTGCCGTCCTGGGGCCGGCGCTTCTCCGAGATGTCGAGGTCGCACATGATCTTCAGGCGCGCCACAAGGGCCGCCCGGTAGCTGGCCGGCACCGAGATGTAGGGCTGCAAGGTGCCGTCCTTGCGGAAGCGGATCTCGGTCTTGCCCTTGCCGGGGTAGGGCTCGATGTGGATGTCCGAGGCGCCCTGGTTGTAGGCGTCGACGATGACCTTGTTGACCAGCTTGACCAGCTCGTTGTCCGCCGCCAGCGAGGCCTCGTCGTTGCCCCCGCCTGCGGCTCCTTCCTCGTCGGGCTCCTCGTCCATCCCCGAGAGCAGATCGCCGATGCTGCGAGGAATCGACCTCGGCGCCGAAGAACGCGTCGAGCGTGGCGACGAACTCGCGGCCGGTGCACACGCGGTAGATGGCACGCGCCTTGGGGAAGATGTTGCTGACGATGCGCGAGGCGCGCACCCGCTCGGGGTCCGTGGTGGCCACGATCAGGCCTTCCTTGGCTTCGTCCAGCGGCACCCACAGGCTGCTCTCGAGGAAATCGCGCTTCAGGTTGCGCAGCAGGTCCATCGGCTTGACGCGGTCCGGCTTGAAAGGCTCGTAGGGCACGCCGAAGAACGCCGGACAGCGCCTCGCCGATGGCCTGCGGCTTGACCTGGAACTCGTCCAGCAGCACGCTTTCGATGTCCAGGTTCTTGCGCCGCGCCGAGCGCAACGCCAGCTCCATCTCCTCGGCGGACAGCACCGCGTTGGCCACCAGCGCGTCGTACTTGCCGCGCACCGTCGCCTGCGGCTTCTGGCGCTGCTTGAAGGCAATCGCGAGCGTCTCGCACAGATTGACCATGCCTTCTTCGGCGAGCGGCGAGAACGGCTGGCCGTTGCGGGTATTGATCGCCTGGACCACGCCGATCAGGTCGTTGGAGCCGGCCTCCACCACCGGCGCAACCAGCATCTGCTTGGTGCGGTAGCCGGTGCGCTTGTCGACCTCCTTGAGAAAGCGCAGCTGCGGGCTGAGCGAGCGCAGCTCGTTCTCGTCGTAGACGTCGCGGATGTTGATCAGGCCGCGGTTGAGCGCGACGAAACCGGCCACGCTCTGATCGTTGATGGGCAGCTTCAGATCCTTGAACGAGGTGAGCCCGGTCTTGACCTTGGAGACGATCGAGTTGCGATCCTCCGAGGTGACGTATACGGTCAGGCGGTCGGCTCCGACCAGCGCTGCAGATGTCCTGCCCCACCTCGAGCATGATCTCGTCGATGTTGCTGGTCGCGTGGATCTTGTTGGTGACCGCCTGCAGCTGCTTCTGGAACTCAAGCTTGCTGCTGATGTCCGCCAGGTTGTGCGCTGCCTGCGGCTTGGATTCGAACACGGTACTCATGCGAGCGATCCTTCAGCTAGCGGCCTGCGGCTTGCGCGCGAGGCCAGGACTGCGGGGCGGCCGAACTTCGCACGCACGGCCTTGAGCCGGGCATGCGGGCCGATTCGTAGGTCGGAAGCGCATGGCCAGGCAGTTCGCACGTCTCGCGAGGCCACCGGGCTCAGAACCTGAACACCTGGCCGTTGGACAGCATGCGCGGGCCGTAGGCGCCGGCCACCGCCTCGACCTCCTCCATCGTCAGCGCGCCTTCGCCCGGCTTCAGGTGCGAGACGAAGATCCTGACTTTAGCCGGGCGCGTAAGCTTGGCCAGCTCCTGCGCCAGCAGGCTCCGGCGTCAAGTGCTTGGAGGCGATCGCCAGCGCCCGTTCGGCGTTCGAGAATGCGGTCTCGATGATCAGATAGCGCAGGTTCTCGATCCGGTTGACCTCCTCCCACAGGGCATCGTTGGTCGTGGTGTCGCCGGTGAACACCAGGCTGCCCTCGCCGCTGTCCAGGTGAAACCCGACCGCCGGCACCACGTGGTTGGCGGGCAGCGAGCGGATGCGGCGTCCGCGCATCGACACGGTGTCGCCCAGCCGGAAACTCTCATAGCGCAGATACGGCTGGTCGCGATTGGGGATCTCGGCGAAATCCGGCCAGATCTTCCAGTTGAACAGGTGCTTGCGCAGGATATCGAGCGTCTCCTCGGTGGCGTGCACCGTGATCGGGGAATCGCGCATCCCCCCACCGTGTCCACCAGGAAGGGAATGCTCACCACGTGGTCCAGGTGCGAATGGGTCACGAAGATGTGGTCGATCTGCTTGAGCTCGGTGAGCGAGAGATCGCCCACGCCGGTGCCGGCGTCGATCAGCACGTCGTGATCCAGCAGCATCGACGTGGTGCGCAGGCTGCCCCCGATCCCGCCGCTGCATCCGAGAATTCTGAGCTGCATGGGCTGGCTCTATTTCGTCTCGAAAGCGGTGGTGCCGTCCCACCCCGCACCCGGAGGGTTCTTGCGCAGGTGGCCGATGCGCTGCAGGAACGTCGCGTACAGCGCCGTGGACGGATACATGCGCTGCAGGCTCAGCAGCTGCAGCTCCGCCAGGTCCCAGTCCTGCGCGCGGTACTGCTTGAGCGCCTTGTGCCAGAGCGCGAGCTCGTCATGGCGTGGACTTGTCCACGGTTGCCGCCGGACCCGACCGGGGCGAAGATGGCCACCGGTTCGGTCGTGCCCTTGGGCATGACGCGGTCGAGCTCCCGGAACACCACGTCCGGGCAGGCCGCCCGGGTGGCCTCGCCCACGATCATGCTCACGCCATACTGCTTGGTGAGGCCCTCCAGACGCGAGGCGAGGTTCACCGCTCCTCCCATGACGGTGTAGGCCACGCGCACGTCGGAACCCATGTTGCCCACGCTCATGCGCCCGGAGTTCACGCCGACGCCGATGTGCAGCTCGGGCCAGCCGCGGGCGCGAAACTGGGGCTGCAGGGCGTCCATCGCCGCCTGCATCTCCAGCCCGGCCAGCACCGCGTTGCGCGCGTGCTGCGGGTCGGTCAACGGGGCACCCCAGAAGGCCATGATGCAGTCGCCCATGTATTTATCAATCGTCCCGCGGCTGCGGTAGATCACCTCGCGTCAGCGGGGTCAGAAACTCGTTCATCAACTGCGACAGCTGCCTTGGGATCCAGCCCCTCCGAGATGGTGGTGAAGCCACGCACGTCGGAGAACAGGACCGACATCTCCCGGCTCTCGCCTTCCATGGAGAACTTGTCCGGATTCTGCGCCATCTCGTCCACCAGCTCCGGCGGCACGTACTGCCCGAACCGCCCGGTGATCTGGCGCTTGGCCCGCGACTCCACGAAGAAGCCGTAGGACATGTTCAGACGCGAACAGCACCAGGATCATCAAGACCCCGGAGGCGAGCGGCAGGACCAGGTTGGCGTGCTGCCAGACCGCCAGGTTGGTCCCCACCACGGCGCCCAGCACCGCAACGGTGGTCGACCCCGGAACGGATCGGATTAAGCAAGGGCAGGACCAGCGCCATGACCAGGCCGGCCAACGCCAGCAGCAGACTTCGGCGCCCAGGACGTAGGGCGGCATCTGCTTGATGGTCTCGTCCAGCATGCCCGAGATCAGGTTGGCGTGGATCTCCACCCCGGGATAGACCTCGTCCACGGGGGTCGAACGCAGATCCACAGGCCGGGCGCCGTGGTGCCCACGAGCACGATCTCGCCCTCCAGGTCGCTGCGCTGCGCCCGGCCCTGCAGCACGTCGGTGGCCGAGACGTACGTGAAGGTCCGTGAAGTTGCGCGCCTTGCCGCGATACGGCACCAAGGCAGCCACGTTCCTGTCAACCGGGATCCGGCATGGCCCTACGTCGAGCCACTCCAGGCCCGGATACTCGCGGGACCAGCCGGGCGCCGTCGGCAAACCCTGGCGCACCGGCGGCGAGCCGAGAAACAGCCGCACGACCGCCAGCGACAGTGGCTCGTAGTACCCGTCGCTCGCCTCGGCCAGCATCGGCACGCCGGCGCGTCACTCCGTCGGCGTCGGGCAGGGGATTGATGTGCCCCGCGCTGGCGGCCGCCTTCTGCAGCTCGGGCAGGTTTGCCCCGTAGCCGGTCCATTGGTGTCACCGCGACGTTGCCGCGTCCGAGAACACGCCCTTGGCAGCACAGGCTGCGGCAGCACCCCGCTGTGGCGCGTCGGCTCCGTTGGCTGAAGTAGTAGCCGAGCACGACCGGCGCGTCCGCGCATGCTGTCGGCGAAGATGCGGTCGAACTCGCAGCTTCGGCTCGATCGCCTTCAAGCGTCCCGGAAGCCGGAACCCCCGCCAGCTCCTTGCCGGCAAGCTCTTGCAGGACGGGCAGCCCGGAGCTCTCGTCGCGCTCGGCGAACACCACGTCGAAGCCGACGACCTTGACCGCGTACTTGTCGAACAGGCGGTCGAGCAACAGCGCCGAGCTTGTCGCGCCGCCAGGGCCAGCGTCCCTCTCCCCTTTCCTAGGCTTTCCTCGTCGATGTCGACGATCGACGATGCGCGTGGTCGACGGTGCGCGGCATCGTGAGCCGCAGGCGGGGTCGTAGAGGATGGCCTCCAGCCGGTCGACCAGCGGGATGTTGTAGTAGCCGGCGGCGTGGCCGAGGAAGGCCAGCACGACCAACAGCCCCAGCGCGATCGCGCACGAGGTGCTTCTTCACCCGCCTCCCCGTCGGATGCGAGCCACGCCGCAGCCGCCGACGGACCAGCAAACCATCGACCCAGCATGTCGCGCCGCTCGCGGTCGGCGCTCACGTCTTGGGCCTCAGGCCGGCGGCTTGAGGTAGAACTCCATCTTCACCCCGGCCAGCTCGATCACGTCGTGGTCGTTCAAGCGGGTGGGCCTGAGCGTCGAGGTGCTTGCCGTTCACCACCGGGAAGCTCGCACCCTCCACATGGGTGATGAAGTAGCCTTGTGGCCGCTTGGCGATCACGGCCACCTGCACGCCGGGCTTGCCCAGCGTGGTGAGCGGCTTGGACAGCGGCAGCTCCTTGCCGGCGCTGGGGCCCGAGAGGATCTGGATCATGCCCTGTGGCTCCGCGCAGCGGCCGCCTGGGCTGGCTGGCGCGGCTGCCGGCGGCGGCAGCCGCTCAGCAGCGGCCCGGGTGCTGGCTCGGGCGGGCGCGGGCGCTGGGCGTAGCCGGCTCGGCGCTGCCGCTGCGGGCGCCGCGGCGGCGGGTGCGGTCGGGGCCGGCCGCCACGGCCGGGGCGCCGGTGGCCACGGCGGCCTGCCGGGCGGCATCGCGCAGGTTGCGCCCGGTGTTCTGGCTCTGCATCAGCTCGGGATTGACCACCGTGTCGCCGAAGTTCTTGGCGACCGGCTGCGACTCCTCGGGTGCCTTGGCGCCGGGCGCGGCGCCCGGCACGCTCGCGCCGGGAGCTGCGCGCAGCACCATGGTCTTCTCGAAGTCGGCCGAGGCGGCCTGCTGCCACGCCCTCAGCCATGTACTTGAGCTTGTACTTGCCCAGCTCGATGACGTCGTTGTTCTGCAGGAAGTGCTTCTTGATCGGCTGGCCGTTGACCAGCGTGCCGTTGGTGCTGCCCAGGTCCTCGAGGAACGAGTCGTTGAGGATGGTCATGATCATGGCATGCTCGCCGCTCACCGCCAGGTTGTCGATCACGATGTCGTTGTGCGGCTTGCGCCCGATGGTCGTGCGCTCCTTGGTGAGGGGATACTCGCGCAGCACCATGCCGTCGAGGCTCAAGATCAGCTTCGCCATAGCTCAATCCCCGTCCTTTCCAAACCATGTCTTCAACCGGCTCATCCAGCCGCGTCGCCGCCGGGAAGGCCTTCTTCACGCGGATCAGGATCACCGAGATGTTGTCGCGGCCACCGTTGTCGTTCGCCATCTGCACCAGCTGGCTCGCCGCCAGCGGCATATTGGCCTGCAGCGAGCCCAACGTGAGGAGGATGTCCTCGTCCTCCACCATGTCGTTGCAGCCCGTCCGAGCACAGCAGATACATGTCGCCTTCCTTCGCCTCGAAGGTGTTGATGTCGGCCTCCACCTCGGGCTCGATGCCCACCGCGCGGGTGACCAGGTTCTTGTTCTGGGAGCGCCGCGCCATCTCCTTGGTGATCATGCCGCTGTCGATCTGCTCCTGCAGCAGGGAATGGTCGCGCGTGAGCTGGCTCAGCTGCGCGTCGCGCAGCCGGTACAGGCGCGAATCGCCGACGTGGGCCACGGTGATCTGGTTGTCGCTGCAGCAGGGCGACGACCAGGGTCGTGCCCATGCCCGCGTACTGGGGCTGGCTGCTCGCCGCCTGGAAGATCGAGGTGTTGGCCCGCGCCACCACGTTGCGCAGAATCCGCGCGGCCATCAGCTCGCCGGTGCCCGGTCCGTGTCGTAGGGCAGGATCTGCGCGACGGTGTCGCGCGTCTCCTTGCTGATCAGCGCCACCGCGATCCCGCTCGCCACCTCGCCGGCGTTGTAGCCGCCCATGCCGTCGGCGAGCACAGCCAGCCCGACGACGCATCGGTGCCGATGCTGTCCTCGTTGTGCGCGCGAACCATCCCGGCATGGGTTGCGGTGGCCATTTCGATCGCTTTGCTCAGGTCCGTCATCCCTGCTAGCGCTACAGGCTCACATCCACGGCGCAGTATGCACCGGCGCATTCACGGATCGCCCGCGCCATCTCCTCTCCGCTCTTATAGCGCTGCGCCTGATCTATGGCGAGCGTGCGATGGATGATCGCCACGAGGCACTCGGGCAGGGCCGGGTTCGGC
>CAWHCG010000035.1:0-5702 GCA_963827575.1 uncultured beta proteobacterium | reverse complement strand
CCCCACCCACGACCCGACGATCCGGGAATACTGGCGGGTCGAAAGATGAGGTGACTCCGTAACGCGGCTCGGAAAGAACTGGTCGGGCTTCAGATGGGCGGCCGTGATCCAGGCGCCGATTGCATCCCTCGTTTGCTCCGTGATCTCAAATTGTACCGGCCGCTGGGTCTTCCTCTGCATGACAATCGCACGGGCCGCAACATGACTGCCCTGAACCACGTCGTGAACGCGGAGTCCGACCAGATCACATCGCAGCTTGCTGTCGATGGCGAGATTGAACAAAGCGAGCTCGCGCGCTCGATGGTCAAACTGCAGCCGAATTCGGATTGCCCAAATTTCTTTTAGCTTTAGCGGAGGCTTTTGGCCAAGTAGCTTTCCCTTGTTCCACGGTATTGCACGCCCTGCGGTCGTCGTGGCGGTATCCATGAACGGCTCCTCTGTTGAGGGAAAGGAGATTCATGTTGATCCCACCCGACGGGCGCAGTCGACCCTGAGCGGTAGTTCACGACCGTCCGCTTTCGGGCATCCCAACCTCCCCGGACCCGGGCGTGAGCCGCAGCTCGGTGCGCGCATCGGGCTGGGGCCTAGGGAAGCGATAGACGAGCTGGTCGTGGGCGAGCTGCTCGAGCCGCTCCAGGGCGAAGGGCGGGCGGGCGCAATAGCGTAGCAGCCGTTCCAGTCCGGCGCGATCGTTGCCGTCGATGTGCACCGAGGCGTCCAGCGGGAGCCCCCGCCGTGGTGCCAGCGCGCGGCACAGAACATCTGAAGGCGGGCCGCGCACCCTCCCAACATCAACACCAAGGCGATCCAGTACACTTATTCACAGCCCACAGCTCGGCGCGGACACCCCCCATGGCTCCCAGAGCACGAGCTCTAGGGTAGGCATGCCGGCAGACGCATGTATGTTCGGGGCCGCTGCGGGTTCGTACTGGGGACTCGATCGGCGCCCCTTGACCTGACTTGTGACCATGCTGCCAGATCCGAAGGCCAGCGGACACCACAGACTGTTTCGAATCATCGCGCTTGCGCTGCTCGTCCTGCTCCCGGTGGTGCTGGCGGCCATGCTGTGGCGGTCGCTGCCCCCGCGCAGCGTCACCATGGTGACCGGCGCCGCGGGCGGTGCCTACCATCAGCTGGGCGGAGGGAGCTGAAGCTCGTCGATGCGCAACTGGACACGCGGGACGCGAAGGCCCCGGTGGACGATCTGCTGGTCGAGATCGACCGGCTGGAGCATCACGTGAACCAAATGCAGACTCCGCTCGCGTTCGCACAGCTGCTGTACACCCTGCGGCATCACGTCAGCCTGGTTCGCGCCCGGCTGGAAAAGCGCCAGCCATGATCCGCCAGTGGCGGCCTCGCCGGGCACTTCGCTGGACGCTTTGGCTGTCGCTCGCGCTCGTCCTCCTGGTTTGCGTCGCGCTGTTCCTGGGGCCGGCACTGCTCGACCTGCCGCTGGTGCGGGCAAAGCTCGAACGCCAGCTGTCGGACGCGGCGCAGGGGCGGCTCGCCTGGGATGCGCTGGAGGTGCGCTTGCTTCCGGTGCCGCGGGGCGTGCTGAAAGGCGTGCGCATCGACTTTCGCGAGATCGTCAGCGGCCGAATCGACGAAGTCGAACTGCGGCTGCGCCCGTCGATGCTGCTCGCCGGCAAGGTCGAACTGACACACCTGCTCGTGGTGCGGCCGGTGGTCCGCGTCGACTTTTCGAAGCTCGACAGCGATCGAACCGCGCCGCGCCGCGATCCGATTGCGGTCTACCGCAACGCGATGCAGCCGGTGGTGGATGCCCTGCGCCGCTTCGCCCCGGACCTGGCGCTGACCGTTCAGGATGCCCAGCTCGACGTGATCGTCCCCGGGCTGCCGACCATCGAGCCGGTCGGCCTCGTGGCGGAGGGCCGCAGCGACGCGCAAGGCCTCGAGTTGAACGCGACCGCGACCGGAAAGATGTTGCAGCGGTTGCGTGCCAAGGCGCGGCTCGAATACGCGGACCTCAAAGCACGCGTCGAGATCGACGGCAGCGGGCTCAAGCCGCAGCCGCTCGTCGACCGCTATCTGAGCGGCGCCGCGGTCAGCGTAGGGCTTCCGTCGGGTGAAGCGCACGCCGAAGCGCACACCGACGGCAAGACTGCGCTGAGCGCAACAGTCAAGGTCGATGTCCCTGCGCTGACCCTTGCGCGCGGCGACCAGCGCGTTGCGTTGTCCGCCGCGCACGCGCAGGCCGACGTCACCGCACGCGGCGAGGATGTCATGCTCACGCTGACTGCGGTGCGGCTGGGCGAGCTGGTGCCGCTGGCATCGGCGCGGCTGCAGCTCTCCGGCGCACGGCGTAGTGCCGATGCCTCGCTCGAGGTTCCAGCCCTCGATCTCACCAAGGTGCGCGATGCGGCAGCGACCCTCGCGGGCGATAACAAGCTCGTTCAGGCCTACCTGGCGCGCGTCCGCGGCGGCCAAGTGGCGGAACTGCACGTGACCGCGCAGGCGCCGGACCTGAAGGGGCTGTTCGATCCCGCGGCTGTCGAGGCGCGCCTGAAGCTGGAGCGCGCAGTGATGCTGGCCCCTTACGTCGAGCAGGAAGTCACCGACATATCGGCGGGGCTCGCTTGGAGCAAAGGAACGCTCACTGCCCGCAGTGTCGCCGGCCGGCTGGGGCAGAGTCGCATTGCCGAGGGTTCCGTCGACTACGTCTTGCGCGATCGGCGGATGAGCCTCGGCCTGAACTACGACCTGGATCTGGCGCAGGCCCTCGGTCTCGCGCGCCAATTGTTGCCGCGGGCGCAGCGCGGGGCGCTCGACGTCGTCACAAGCGCGGCCGGCCGGGCGCAAGGGAGGTTCGCAATGGAACTCGAGCCGGGCACTTGGAAAGGCGACTTCGCCGTAGCGCGCTCGGACTCGCTGCTGCGCTTGCGCGACGTGCCGTGGCCGGTGCGGATGCGCGCGGGGCGGGCGACGGTCGCGCCGGGCCGGGTGAGCGTCGCGGACGCCGCTGGGGCAGTCGGCGCGTCCACCTTCAGCGGTGTCGGCGTCGACCTGGTGCCCGCCAAGCCCCTGCGGCTCGACGGCGCGCACGGCTCCGCCGCGCTGGCGCTGGCAGAGCTGTATTCCTGGCTGCGCGCGCAACCCGGCCTGAAGACACAGTTGGAAAAGGTGGCGTCCATGACGGGCAGCGTGGACGTTGTCGTCAACCGTGTCGCCGGCGCCATCGATCGGATCGATACGCTGCAATACGAGGCGACCTTGCGCCCGCGGCGGGTCCGGGTGGAGGTGGCGGATCTGCCCGCGCCGGTCTTCGTCGATGGCGGGTCAATCAACGTCACACCGCAGGCGCTGCGTTTCGAAGGTGTGGTTCCTGCGCTGCTGGACGCCCGCGCCGGGGTGAGCGGCGTGGTGCGCGACTACCGGACCAAGGCGCCGCGGGTCGACGGGTCGCTCGCGAACGGCGAGGCCGGCCAGGCATTCATGGCGTGGGTCTGGGGGCGCGGCGGCGCACCCGAGGGCCTGCTGCCCAAGACGCCGATGCGTTTCGCCGCCCAGCGCGTGCGCTGGAGCGAGGCGGACGGGCTGGACGTTCACGCCAGCGCGCAGGTCGACGCCGGCCCGGCGGTCGAGGCCGACGTGGGGTGGAAGCCGGATGTGCTGGACGTACGCAGCGTGCACATCAAGGACGCAGAAAGCGATGCAACGCTGGGACTGCGGATGCGCGGCCGCCTGCTGGACACGCGTTTCTCCGGGGTGCTGACCGGGCGCAGTTTAGCCGGCTTGTTCGCGCAGAGTGCGGGCGAGCACTCCGGGCGTGCGGAGGGCGATATCCGCGCCACGATCGATCGCGACCTGCGTGGCCGCAGTGCCGCGCAAGGCCGGTTCACCGGGCAGCGCATCCGGCTCGACTGGTTGCTGGGAAAGCCGCTGAGGCTGGAGCAGATCGACCTGGACGCGGACGGTAACAGCCTGCGGGTGAACGAGGCGACCATCGCGAACGCGGAGCAGAAAGCCACCCTCCGCGGCGAGGCCCGGCGCAGCTCCGCCGGGCTGGTGATCGACGCGGAGATCGAGTCGCCCGGCATCGTGTTGGATGCTCTCCTGCCAGAGCAGCGCGCGACCGCGGCCGGGGGTGTGGCTCTGCTGAAGAGGATGGCACCCGAAGTGCTCGCCATCTGGCCGCTCCCGGTGCAAGGCAAGCTCAAAGTGCGCGCCGGCTTCGTCGAGTACAAGCGCCGCCGTATCGAGCCGTTGGCAGCGACGCTCGATGTCGAGCCGGAGCGCGCGCGTTTGACTGTCAAGGCGGCGACCCTGTGCGGGATCGAGTTTCCCTTCGGACTCGAGTTCACCCCGCAAGGACTCGTGGCGTCCGTCCGAGTCATGTCCAAGGGGAAGCTGCTGGAGGCAACGGCGGGGTGCCTGTCGGATCAGCAGCTCTTGCTCAGCGGAGAGTTCGACCTGCGCGCCGACCTACGCACCCATGGCAGGCGGGCTGAATTGACGAGCAACCTGGAAGGGCCGGTGGAACTGCACCTGGGCAAGGGCAAGGTCGAGAAGTCGGCATTTCTCACAGCCATCCTGGCGCAAGATAGCGTCAAGTCGTTCCTCGCCAAGGAAGGCTGGCGCATGGACGAGCGCGGATTCGAATACCGCGAAATTGTGATGCGCGGGCGCTTCGCTGGCGGGCGGTGCTATATCGAGGAAGGCCTTTTCGATAGTCCTACGCTGGCCCTGGCGGCCAAAGGATCGGTCGGGGTGGACGGCGGCGACGCCCAGCTCACGGTTCTCGTGGTGCCATTCAGCCGCATCCAGTGGCTGGTGCGCAAAGTGCCGATCCTCGGGTACGTGTTCGGCGGCACGCTCACCAGCATTCCGCTGGGCGTGAGCGGGGATATCCACGATCCGCGCGTGGTGCCGTTGAGCGCAACGGCAGTGGCGTCGCAACTGATAGGCATCCTCGCGCGCACGTTCAAGCTGCCCGCGAAGCTCTTTGCCCCGCTGCAGGAGGCCGGCAAACCGGCCGAGGATGCGCGTTGACCCCCCGCGCGAGGTGCGCCTGCGCCCCGGCCACCACATCGCATTGGTGACAAATTCTCGCGCATACTTCATTTTTCAGGCCTCCTGTGTGATTGGCGAGCCGTTTGTATCACCTTCTGAGACATCGAGATGTTCTTGCACGAATTGCCGTTGCCCGGAACGGCAGCAGGTCCACGATGGACATTTTCCCATGGCCGCGAGTCGCTAGGTCTATGGTGCCGTGAAACCGCCGCCCACCGCCGATGCAGGAGTCAACGATGACGTTCGGGCAGTCGCCGATGCCGAATGCCATCATGTTACGCCCCGTCCAAGAACTAGATTTCGATCTGCGCGGCGGACCTAATGAAAGACGCGACTATCTGCTACATTGGCTATCTAGTACAGCTAAGTGAGGCCGAGTTATGCAGCGCTGGAGCATTCGGGAGCAGCGCGCACGACTCGCGAGGTCTGCCATGAGATCGACACTCGGTGTAAGGTCGCTGCGGCCGTTGCTGCCCCTGACGCTCCTCGGCGCGCTGTCGCTTCCGGCATACGCCTGGCTCTATCCCGAGCATCGTGACCTCAACATCCTCGCCGTGCAGCGACTGGATCCCGAGCGCCGGGCCGTGTTCGATCGGCTGTGGAGCGAGGCGCGTGCCGGCGGCGAGCAGCGCCTGTGCGCGGCCGGAGCCGACACCGAGCAGACCACGACG
>CAWHCG010000034.1:0-104142 GCA_963827575.1 uncultured beta proteobacterium | reverse complement strand
CGCTGAGGCTGCCGCTCTACCTGTTTTGTGCCGCGCTGCTGCTCGCCTGCAGCGCGGGTGCGGTGCCGCGTATCGGTACCCGCGTCGACCACGCTATGGGTGGCACGCCACTAGCTCTAGCGCAAGCCCCGGGTGTATTCTGTCCGCAGGAGGTCCCCATGCCCCGCATCGATCCCGAAGGCAAGCGCCTTCCCATCAAGCTCGACACCACCTCGAACGGCGAATTCGAGCCGGTGCCGCTGTGGCCGGCGAACCTCGAGGCCAACCGCCTCGCGCACGAGGCCGCTTCAATCCATTCGAAGCAGCTGGACTCTCCAAGCGAAGCGTTCCTGACCTCGGCCTGCGGCGCGGCGAGCACGCTGCTCGCCTTCAACACGGCCAACGCCGCGGCCGGAAGGACCGGCGGCTTCTTCGACCTGCCCAAGGACGCCGCGCTCGACCAGCAGCTCGCGCGCGCGCAGGTCGGGCCGGCGAAGGAGGAGTTCATCTTCGACGTGCAGGGCCACTTCATCGACACGCCCAAGGGCAACCCGAAGGGCGCCGGAGGTCTTCATCAAGGACGTCTTCATGGACAGCGACACCGACGTGATGGTGCTGTCCTTCGTGCCCTCGACGCGCGAGGCCGAGCCGGTGACCGATCCAGGCGGCCGACGCGGTGCGCCGCATCGTCGAGAAGCTGGAGGGCACGCACCGCCTGCTGCTGCACGGCCGCGTCAACCCGAACCAGCCCGGCGACCTCGAGGGCATGGACGAGCTGAAGGAGAAGTGGGGCGTCAGCGCCTGGAAGACCTACACGCAGTACGGCCCGGGCGGCAAAGGCTACTTCCTGTCCGACGATGTCGGCATCCGCTTCATCGAAAAGGCGCGCAAGCTCGGCGTGAAGAACATCGCCATCCACAAGGGCCTGCCCTTCGGCAGCCGCTCCTACGAGCACAGCCAGTGCAGCGACATCGGCGTCGTCGCGAAGCGCTTCCCGGACGTCAACTTCCTCATCTACCACTCCGGCTTCGTCAGCACCGTGACCGAGAAGGCCTACGAGCGGCGGGGCGACGGCATCGACACGCTGTTCACGTCTCTTAGCAACAATCAAGTCAAGCCGAACAGCAACGTCTATGCCGAGCTCGGCAGCACCTGGCGCTTCCTGATGCGCGACCCGGAGCAGGCGGCGCACGGCCTCGGCAAGCTGATCAAGGCTTGCGGCGAGGACAACGTGCTGTGGGGCACCGATTCGATCTGGTACGGCTCGCCGCAGGACCAGATCCAGGCCTTCCGGACCTTTCAGATCGCACCGCATTTGCGGGAACGGCACGGCTATGCCGAGATCACCCCGCGCTGCGCGCGAAGATCTTCGGCCTCAACGCCGCGAAGGTGTACGGCCTAGCCCCGACCGAGGTGAAGAAGTACACCGCCGCGACCGGTCCCGCGCGAGCGCACGCCTACCAGGAGCACCCCGATCCGCACTTCAGCACCTACGGGCCGAAGACGCGGCGCGAGTTCCTGAAGTTCTTCCACTGATTCCCAGTTGCACTCGCTCCAAGGCCAGCGCGCTGCGGCACGCATGCGCTGTGCCGGCTGCACCGCTGAGCTTCCATCCGACGCACGATCCCCCGAATCACGGGCTGAAGCTTGTACATCTTCGCCTGCAATGCAACGTTGTCAAATGCCCCTGGCGACGCCTTTTGCAAAACTGCGGCCAACCGTTGAACCCCTCGGACGCTGAACACCCCAGGCGTTCACCGGCTTCGTGGCGGGGCACGCCCCGGTTGACGTGCATGCGAAAAGCTTAAACGACAGCTATCCCGATCGGTCCCTTCCAGCCACGGCAGGGTCGACAGCTCGACACGCCAGGCCTTGCCCGACTGGTGCCGCTGGCCTAACGAGATCTCGAAGTCGAGCAGCGCGGTGCGCCCTGCATCATCGTCGGCTGCGGCCACCAGTTCACCCAGGCCCGCAGCTCTCCCCAGCGGCGTGCGGCGCGCGCGAACGAACATGACCCACGGCCCGAGCGTGAGCTGCAGCGCGGGACGCCCTTCCTGGTCCTGATCCTCCTGCACTTTGCTCGGGCCGCCGCCCGGCATCCGCTCCCAGACTTCGAAGTAGTCCTGCTCCACCCCGTACTCGAGCAGGCGGTCCGGCCCTTCGAACTGCATGCGGCCGACATCGTTGAAACCGTTCGGCGGTTGATAGTCGAAGCGGCGGTGCCAGCGGCACATATCGCCCTCGACCTCGGTGATGCCGGCGAAGCCCTGCTGGCGGGCGAGCGAGCGCATCTCCTCCGCACTGAGCGCTGCCAGACCGGTCCGCCCCGACAGCACGGGACGGTCGGCCGGCACCCGGATGTCGGCGTGCCAGCTTGGCGTCTGCAACCAGTAGACCCGAGTGGCGGTGTCCTCCACACCGGGCGCCCGCAGCAGCGCGCGTCTCCAGAGTCCCACGTATTCCTCCGAGACGGTGGCGTGCATCGCTATCCTCAGGCCAGCGCGGCGACCACTGCGGCACTGTCCATCACCCGGCCGAAGATGCCGCCTTCCACGCCGATCGTCGCCAGCATCGCGGCGTGCAGGTCGGCGTACGAGGACGCGCAGGCGTCGCGCACCGTGATGCAGCGATAGCCGCGATCCACGGCGGTGCGCAGCGTCGAGCTGACGCACACCTCGGTGGTCACGCCGGTCAGCACCAGCGTGTCGATGCCGCGCCCGTCCAGCCACGCTTGCAGCCCGGTGTGCTCGAACGCGCTGTAGCTGGGCTTGTCCACCACCAGCTCGCCGGGCCAGGGTTGGAGCTCGTCGATGAAGTCGTGGCCATGCTCCCCGCGCAGCAGCAGGCGCCCCAACGGACCCTGCGAGCCGATCGGCGCGCCCGCAGCACGGCTGCGCTCGAGCTTGGCCGGCGGGCAGTCGGACAGATCCGGCAGATGTCCCTCGCGCGTGTGCGCGACGCTCACCCGCTCGTGCCTGGCCGCCGCAAGCAGCGCGCGGATCGGCGCGATCGCGTGACGCAGCCGCGAGATATCCAGGCCGGCCTGCGCAGCGTAGCCGCCCGGGTCGAGGAAGTCGCGCTGCATGTCGATCACCAGGAGCGCGGTGCGCGAGGGCTCCAGGCGCCGCAGGCTAGGTCCCATTGCCCGGGAACTCCGTGCGGATCGCCTGCGAGATCACCGCGGTCAGCTCCTCGGCCATCGCGCCGCCCTTCTCGCGCGTGGCCCCTCGCGCCGAGGACAGCACGCCGGACGGCGGCACCCACTCGGTGCGGGTGGGATACATGTCGTACGGCGGAAACTCGGCGGGCCCGTGCTCGGGGATCGCATTGAGGCGCACCAGGTCGGGATGGTAGTGCAGCATCATCGAGGTCTCGATCACCGCCGCGTGCTCCAGCGCGTACCCTGGAAAGCCGTCGGGGAAGACCTTGGCGAGCGTACCCGGAGTAAAGAAGTCCCAGTACTCCATGCGCATCACGCGCAGGCCGCACGCCGGTCCCAGCTCGCGCATCGCCAGGTCGATCCCTTCGATGAGGAACCATTGGTTCTCGTAGTGTCCGTTGACCACTACCAGCTTGCGCACGCCGTGGCGATGGAACTCCCGCACGGTGTCGCGCACGGTCGCGACCAGAGTGGCTGCGTCCAGGCTGGTCGTGCCGGTGAAGTGCTGCCCGCCGCCGCACTTTGGCTGCGATTTGAAGCCATAGGCGAGTGCGGGCGCGACGATCCCGCCGACTTTGTGGGCCACTTCCTCGGCTACCGCGCTCGCCAGCAGCGCATCGGTGCCGAGCGGCAGATGCGGGCCATGCTGTTCAGTGGCGCCGACCGGCAGCAGCACCGGCGCGCCGCCCTGCAGGGTCCGGTCGCGGTATTCCGGCCAGCTCAGTCGATTCATCAGGACGGTTGGCATCGGTCACTCACTGCTTGCTGACTGAAACGAGTGATTCGGTGGTGCACGCTGTCTGACCCTTCACCCTCCCTACCCATGAACCTCCCCGCGCGAGCGCCGACAACGGCTCCCTCTCCCTTGATGGGAGAGGGCGGGGGAGAGGGTGAGAACACGCCAGCCGGCGCCCCCTCTCCCTGGCCCTCTCCCACGAGGGGAGAGGGGACTGGAGGAGGCGCTGGTTCATGGGCTCGATTCGTGGCGCGCACGCGTCATGGGGTCTCTCCCACAAGGGGAGAGGGAGTGTTCGGTGGCCTTGCTGAACGCACAGTTGCAAGCCTCTAAACGACAGTCAGGAACGACACGCCGTGAGCGCCGACGTAGCGGTCGGCGCGTCCAGGCCCCTGGCCGACGCTGCCGTAATCGTCGTCGAGCACGCGTTTCAGGCGGTTGCGGTGGAAGCTGCGCAGCAGCTCGGGCACGGACATCAGCTCGCGCGTACTGCCGCCGAAAAGCTCCACATGCAATGCAGGCAGGCGGTACCAGGGCACGCTGGCGCGCTCGTGATGCGCGTTGTGGTAGCCGAAGTTGAGCGTCAGCAGGTTGAGCCACGGATGGCTGACCGAGACGACGTTGGAGTAGGTGTTGGCTTGCTCGTAGTTGCGATCGCGATCGCCCATGGGCACGGGTGCGTCCGCGTCGGTGAAGTACTGGTCGAAGGTATGGTGGAACGCGTCGAAGAAGTCGAGCGTGGCCAGGAGCATCAACAGGAATCCGCCGGCGTAACCGCACACCGCATAGGCGAGCGCCAGCGTATTGGGCAGCGCGCCCGCACGTTCACGCATCAGGCCGGGATTCGCTGGTGCTGTTGCGCTCACCGCAGGCCCCTCACGCAGCCGCGTGTGTACTGCCCCGCGTTCCACTGCCGCGCGCTTCCGCCACGGCGGCGAACAGGATCAACGCTGCACCCAGCCATTCGAGGCCTTCGAGCCGCTCCCCCGCGATCAGCATCGCACTCACCGCGGCGACCACCAGTTCCGCGACCAGAAGCACGCCGGAGCGGCCGGCTTCCAGGTGCGTCACGCCGTACATGGTGGTCCACATGGCGATCGCCATCCAGGCGCCGAAGCCGGCGACCTGGACGGCCAGCAACGGCGCTACCGGGGGCAGCGCCTGGCCGAGAGCGAGCATCAGCATGCCCGCGAGGACTCCGCCGCCGAAGAACACCGCCACCGACTTCGTTCCCGCCGGCACCGCGTCGGCCTTGCGCGAGGCCACGTTCTGCATCGCATAGAACAGGCCCGAGGCCAGGGCCAGGAGATCCACCGCCCGGAACGCCGCACTCAGGTCGGCGTCGCCGCCCAGCACCAGCGCTGCACCGGCCAGGGACAACCCCAGCGTGACCACCCGGCCTGCGGTGATCCGCTCGCCGAGGAACAGGCGCCCGCCGAGCACGCTCCACATCGGCGCGAGGTAGAACAGCAGCATCGCGCGCACCACCTCGCCGTACATCAGGGCGTTGACGAAGCACAGGTTGGCGGTGCCGCCGAGCAGGCAGATCAGCAACAGCAGCGGCGCCTGCGGACGCCACGCCGCGCGCTGCAGCCAGATCAGCGGCAGCCCGAACAGCCCGACGCCGCCATAGGCCACCAGCGTGAGGGCCACGCCGCCTAGCCCGTGCTGGGCGAAGTGCTTCAACGGCAGCCAGGTCAGGCCCCAGAAGAAGCCGCTCGCCAGCAACGCCGTCACCGCCGGCGTTGCGGAACCGGTCGCTCTCATGCCATCCAGGCGCCGCCATTGGGACTGAGCATCTGGCCATAATAGAACCGCGCGTGGTCGGACGCGAGGAAGACAGCGGTGGCAGCGATCTCGTCGGGCTCGCCGAGCCGCGCGGCGGGGATCGCGATCTCCTTCTCCAACCATTCCGGACTCATGTTCTCGTGCCGAGAGCATGGGTGTGTTGACCGGCCCCGGCGCGATGCCGTTGACGCGGATCTGCGGGGCCAGCTCGCGAGCGAGCGACTTGGTCAGGCCGATCACGCCCGCCTTCGCCGCGCAATACGGCGCATAGCGCTCACGGCCCAGGAAGCCGAGCTCGGAAGCGACGTTGATCACCACCCCGGTTCGGCGCGTCAGCATGCCGGGCACCACGGCACGGCAGCACAGGAACACCGATTTCAGATCCGTATCCAGCACCAGGTCCCAATCCTGTTCGGTGAGCTCGAGGAAGCTCTTCTCCAGAATCACGCCGGCGTTGTTCACCAGCACGTCGATCGGCGCCAGGCTCGCCTCCACCGTACGCACCATCGCCGCCACCTGGCGTTCGTCGCGAACGTCGGCCTCGACCGCGATGGCGCGGCCGCCACGCGCGTGGATCCCGCTGGCCACGGCTTCTGCGGCCGCCCGCTGCCCGAAGTGGTTCACGGCGACCGCGGCGCCGGCGGCGGCGAACTGCAAGGCGATGGCTCGGCCGATCCCCGTAGCGGCGCCGGTGACGAGCGCGGTCCGCCCCGCCAGGCTCAGCTCGATCGCGGGCATCAGACCGCGGTCAGGAAGGAGACGCCGACTGCTCCGATGAAGCCGTCGGCCTTGTTCGGACCCTTCCCGACTACGCCATAGTCATCGGCCAGCACCCGGCGCACGCGGTCGCGGTGGTAGCCCCACAGCAGCTTGCGCATGGGCAGGACCTGCACGTAGTCGGCAGGGAACAGCTGCGCGTGCAGCTGCGGCAGGTCGTGCCATGGAACGATCGGCCGCTCGTGATGCGCGTTGTGATACGGGAAGTTGAGCAGCAGCAGGTTCAACCAGGGCCGTCCGACCGAAGCCAGGTTGGAATAGGTGTTGGCCTGCTCGTAGTCGCGGTCGCGGACCTTGTCGTCCGGGATGTCTCCGCTCTCCAGCACGGCGAAGGCATCGTAGGTGTGCTGATACGCGTCGGTGAAGCGCAGAGCGTGCAGCATGATCATGTAGGCCACGGCATAGAGCAGCAGCGCCTTGAGCGAGTACCAGCCGAGCAATGCGAACAGCGCCACCCGCACCAGTACGATGGCGATCAGGCGCGGCCGCTCGGCCCTGCGCTCGGGCTTCAGGAACGGCAGCAGCATCACGTAGCCGTGCATCACGAACTCGACCGCCGGGATGTGCAACCACTCCAGGGCTACCACCAGCCCGCGAACCCAGCCCGGCGATTCGTTCAGGAATCGCTTGCAGTCGAACGTGAGCACATCGGCGCGGTCGGTGTGATGCCGCATGTGCTTGCGGCGCAGCGCGGAGAACGGTGCGTAGCAGCTGCCCGCGATCCAGCTCATCAGCGTGCCCCAGCGGTTGTTCGCCTCAGCGCTGCGAAATACGGTCTGATGGGCGAACTCGTGGATGAAGTAGGCGGCGTAGACCAGGGCGTGCCCGGTGAGCAGCACGCCCACCAGGTTGAACGCCCAGTGCTGGGCCGTGAGCAGCGTAACCCCGAGGGCGTAACCGGCGAGCGTGTAGCTCAACGCCGCAACGTTGCGCCAGGTGCCCTGCCGGTTGCGAAAGATCGCGACGGCCATGGTTGGACTATCGAGAAAGCTTTCCCACACGCTGTGCCAGATTGCGCTCCCTTCCCCCGCCTTCGCGCGGGAAGGGCGGGGAAGGGGGCACGGGCGAGCTTGATGCCCCATCCCCAGCCCTCCCCCGCGGCGTGCCGCCGCAGGCGGCAGTTGATCCTGTGCCCGCGGCTGCCTCACTTCTTCATCATCGCCTTGACGAACGAGTCGTCGTAGGTGTCCTCGGTACGCGGGATCGTGCTGATCTGCCCCTTGCCCTTGAGCACCTGCGAAATGATCGCACCGCTGCCGTACAGAGACATGGTGTCCTTGCCCTTCGCGAAGACCTTGCTCATCTCCTTCAGCGTGGGATTATAGACCCCGCTCATCTGCTCCTTGACCTCGGCGCCCGTGATGCCCATGAATTTGCCGATGATGTCGGCGGCCTGGTCCGGGTTCTTCTTCATGTATTCGAGGCCGTCGAGGTAGCCCTGGATGAGCGCCTTGACCACCTCCGGACTGGACTTGATGTACTCCGTCTTGAACACCAGCACGTCGGTGATCAGCCCGGGCGCGTCCTTGGAGGAGAACACGACATGGAATTTCTTGCCGTCGTCGAGGCCGGTGATCTGAGAAACGCTCGGCTCGTAGGTCACGCCGATCGGCAGCGCGCTCGAGGCCATCGCCGCGGGAATCGCCTCCGGCGTCATGTTCACCGACTGGATGTCCTTCTCGGTCATCTTGTTGACCGACAGGGCGTAGGACAGCAGGAAGTCCGACGGCGACAGCGGGTTGTAGGCGACCTTCCTGCCCTTGAACTGGCTGACCCTGGTGATGTCCTTGGTGGCCACGATCGCGTCGCCGCCGGCCGAATAGTCGATCGGCATCACCACGCGCTGCGTGCTGCCCTTGGCCACCACGCCGATCACCTGATCGTAGGTGAGGTGGCCGCCGTCCACCGCCCCGCCCTCGATGGCGGGCGGGATCAGGGCCGGGTCGTTGAACACCTGCAGCGTGACCTTGTAGCCCGACTTCTTGTAGAGATCGAGCGCATCGGCCACGTAGTACGGTCCGTAGCCGATCCATACCACGGTGCCGATCTTGATTTCGGACGCGGCGAGCGCCGGCGCGGCGGTGATGACAGCGAACGCGGCGGTGCACAGGACGGCCGCAAAGCGGCGAAGCTGGGACATGGCAGGTCTCCTTGTAGTGGTTTCCAGGCGTGCCATAGCAGCTTCCGCGCCGCGTGCGCAGGTCGCGTCTAACTGTCGAGAGGACAAGAGATTTCTCTCGATACCGGGCCCTCGCCGAAGGCTCGCGGGGTGCTTCGCGCACCATCAAGACGCACGCCCGAGCCAGCGCGCGCAATGCTGGTGCACGGATACCTCCGGGGCACGCCGTTCAGACTCACCACCCGAAGCAGCAGCTGGGCACGCCGGACATGCGCAGCCTGCTGGCCAAGATCGATGCGGATGGCGCCCTACACAGGCCCGAACCCCGGCACAGCCAGTGCAGCCAGTTGCCGCTCGGCGGCCTCGCTCCAGCCGCGGTTCGCCGCCGGACTGGCGGGGCTCGGATGCAGGATCTGTCCGACCCGCATGCGGCGTGCGAGCGCGCTGTCCAACTGCGCGCCTTCGAGCACGGCGCGAATGCGCTTCTCGGCGAAGGCGCCGACACCAATCGCCCACTCGGGGCGCAGCTCGGTCAGCGCAGCCGCAAGGTGCCGGTCGCAGGCCGCATGCACGGCGGTCGACAGCTTCGCCGGCAGCTTGTCCGGAGTGAAGTTGCGGCCCGACGCTTCGAGGAACACGAGCGGACAGTAGTTGAGCACGAACCAATCGCCGAAGAATGCCTCGGCGGTGCCGAAGCGCTGGGCCGCCCAGCCCCACAACCGCCGGCCGCTTACCTCCGAGCGCTGGCAGTCGAAGCCTTCGATCGGCCGCTTGGGATGCTCGTGCTCGGGCTTGCGCACCGGGCCATCGATGCTCATCCACTTCCGGACTGCGGCGATCTCGCCGAACGGCACGCCGGTCTGCATCATCCCGAAGGGCCCGGGATTCATTCCCAGCAGCACGACGCGCTTGGTCGAGGCGCCATAACGTGTGATGTAGGCCGCGTACGGCGCCCACGCGTACTGGAGCGGATCGTACACATGGGCGATGGGTGGGGAAAACGCCAGCTCGCCGAGCGCTCCCGACAACGTGCGCGCGGCGTCCAGCAGGGCGCGCGCGCTCATCCGGCCTGTGCGTGCGGGGAGAGCGGTAGTGGCGAGCCCGGCTCCGTTTCGAAGAACGCGAAGGTCCGCACTTCGATGCTCTGGCGCGGCGGCGCGCCGGCCGGAGTGGTCGGGTCGACAAACGAGCAGTGGGGCGTGAAGCGCGCCCTTCCGTCCGTCTGTGACTCGTAGACCTTGAACACCAGCGCCTCGTCGCGGCGCATGTGCGGAAAGTAGAACCAGCGGTGCGCCGGGTTATAGGCGAGCTGATAGGTCTCGCCGACCCGCTGCGGATAGCGCCGCTCGGCTTTGATCAAATCAGCGGGTGCGATCGTGCGCGCATCGACCAGCGCAAGCGGGTTGGAGCGGATCGGCTGGCCGATTGCGCGCCACACCTGGATGATCGCGAAGCGGTGCAAGAGCAGCCGCTGGGCCTCGTCTGGCAAGACCTCGCGCACGCGCTGAGGCCCCGACCACTCCGTGTAGTCGTTGTGCGCCCACAGCACCGGCTCGCGGACCTTGCGTGCCGACTGCTCGCCTTCGTCTCCCGAACGCAGGGTATGATCGAACACGACCACGCGTGAGGCGCCGCTGACGCGTTTGACCAGCAGCTCGATCTCGGGATAGTAGATGCCGGCGAGCTGATCCGGGTCGAAGAAATTGGTCACCGTGGTCGGATGCTGCGCCAGCACAAACCCATTCCGATCCAGGGACAGCTCCCCGGCGAGTGCCCGGGCATCGTGAATCCGGACCTGGTGCTGCTGTGTCGCGCCGGTGCGCCGCCGGATCGCCTGCCCGGTCTCGAAGGTTTCATTGACCGGCTTCTCACCGGTATCGACCGAGTAGGTGATCTGTGCGTTGACCGACGCAGGCCCTTCGCCCGCTGCGTGCATAGAGTCGACTCCTGACGGGGTGGTTGGTAACCCGTGCTGGAAGCATTCTATGCGAGCGAGCCTTGCAGTGCTGGCCCCGCCTCCCGACCCGCATCAAGGCAGCATCTGTCGATCCGAGCAGAGGACCGATCGGAAGGAACTGATTCGGCGATGAAAGAGGCCCGGCACCGATGGCCGATGCCGGGCCGAATGGAGAGACAACTTCCCTTCGGAGGAGATGGCGCCTCCGTGAAGCATGCTGCTCCTGTGTGCGCAGTCCAGCAAATAACCCTGCAGCAGTGTGTGATCCAAACTTCTTTGACGATTCTGGATTCTGTGCGGCAAAGGCAGATACTGGCGGCGTCGGTTGCGCACCGATCGAGTCGGTGCAATACGCCACACAGAAGCTCCGAAGAAGAGGAGGTCAGAATGGGAGCCAAGTATCTCGGATCCTACGTCGGTATGGCGCGGCCGATCCTGGTCGAGCGGGATTGCCAGGCGGTCAAGCGTCTGCTCGCCGATCGCTGCAAAGGCATCTATCTCCTGCTCGAAGCCGAAAGGCTGGAAGCGCTGATCAGAGAGTTGACGCTCTACGAGGATCGCTCGGGCGAGGGCGACGAAGACGCGTTGGCTGCTGTCCCGACGGCACAAGGCGCGAACGACAGCACGCTGCACCGACGTTGGTCCGACCCGAACTGATTATCCACGCCAGGCTGGGCCGCCCTGTTTATCCTTCTGTTGCAATCGTTGACGCCGCCCGGTCAGGGGGGCGAGGATGGGCCAACAACAACGGAGACCCGGTTGGCCTATGAATGACTCTTCATACAGGGGGGCTTTTCGCGAGCGCGTCGCGGCACCGGATGCGGGCGAGCCCGCGACGCCGGCAGCAGATCTGTCTCGAGAGGCAGTCCGCCTGCTGCTTGCTCTGGATGCGACCCGATCGGTTCGCGCGCTTCCTGCGAAGTATCCCCACGTCCTGAACAGACTCGCGCGCCTGTGGAGCGCCCCGCTGGAAACGCAATCCTGCCTCGAGGAGCTGCTGTTGAGCTCGAGGAGCGGCCGCCAAGGCTTTCCGCCGGCTGTGATCGCGGAACTCATGCTGCTGCAGGGAAGAAACAGCAAGCGCCTGCCGACTGCCAAGCAGGACATCTGGTCGCAGACGATGTTGCGCTAGTGCCGTTGCGGCTGGGCTGAATCGCGGGGCGCCAACACGGCTTGATACACGGTGCGCGCAAATTCCCTGCGCGACCACGTTGGAACGGCACTGGCAGCAAGTCCAAAAGCAGTCTGTCGGCTCTCCAGCGCCGTCGGGTTGCGCGATCGAACTAAGGAGACCTCGGTCCGGGATCGGCCACGTTTAAGACCGGCCGGCGCGGATCGAAATACAAGAATATGCTCGAAAAGTTAGTACCTGTTGCGTTCTGTCTCGTCCTGCTGGGATTGCTGGCGAGCTCCTTCTCCGTTCCCGATTCGCAGACGTCTCATCGCGGCCAGTCGTGCTATCGCTCGCTGGCCGGCAGCGGATGGCTGTGTGCCTGGGAGCCGAGCCCGGGAGAGAAATGCTGGCGGACCAGCTCAGAATCCGCGTGCACTCGCTTGTCGTCCGAGGACCAGGCGCGCGGCGCGAAGTCGGAGCAGGTCTACGCGAACTGAGCCTGGACCGCGCGCAGCCGCCAGGACGTTGATTGGCTGTCCTCCCCGCGCAGGCGGCTCGGGATAGTCAGTCGTCCCATCCTCGCGCAGGCCGGGATCCACCAGCCGGCGTTCCCGCCGCGGCCTGCCCTCGACAGGATCGGGGGCGGAAACGACAATGCGGTTGTTCAACCTTCTCTTGGAGCGAGCATGGCTGCAGGCCGCGTAGGGTTCGTGGGCGTGGGGACGATGGGCGGCAGGATGGCTGCCCGGCTGTTAGACGCCGGCTTTGAGCTGATCGTGTACGACACCAGCGAGGCGGCCCTGGCGCCGTTGCTTGCCCGCGGCGCACGGCGTGGCGGCTCGCCGGCCGAAGTTGCCTCCGTAGTGGAGACGGTCCTGGCGAGCTTGCCGACGCCCGCCGTGGTGCGTGCGGTCGCGCTCGGCGAGAACGGCGTTGCTGCCGGCTCGCGCGTGAAGACCTTCGTGGATCTGTCCACCACCGGGCCACGGGTGGCGGTCGAGGTAGCGAGCGGCTTGTCGGCGAAGGGCATCACAGCGGTCGATGCCCCGGTGAGCGGTGGCCCGACTGGCGCTCTGAACGGCACGCTTGCCGTGATGGTGTCCTGCGCGCGGGATGTGTTCTCGCAGCTCGAGCCGATTCTGCGCGTATTCGGCAAGAGCTTCCTGGTCGGAGAGCGGCCGGGCATGGGACAGACGATGAAGCTCGCCAACAACCTCCTGTCCGCCACTGCGCTCGCGATCACCTCGGAGGCGATGGTGATGGGTGTCAAAGCGGGCCTCGATCCGCGCGTTATGCTGGACGTGATCAACGCCGGCAGCGGGCGCAACAGCGCCACGCAGGACAAGTTCCCGCGCACGGTCCTGCCGCGCACGTTCGACTTCGGCTTCCCCAACGGGCTGCTCTACAAGGACGTCAAGCTGTGCCTCGAGGAGGGCGAAGCGCTGGGTGTTCCGATGCTCGTGGGCAATGCCGTGGGCCAACTCCTCGCCGTGGCCAAGGCCCGTCAGGGCGCGAACGCCGACATCAGCACCATCGCGCGCTGCGTGGAAGAGTGGGCCGGCGTCGAGGTCAAGGGGTGAGGCAGAACCCACAACGGCGAGCCACAGAGGGCACAGAGAACACAGAGAAGCACAAGACAGGATCTTTTGTACACTAGGGAGGTCGATCGTGACTCAACTCGGTTGCGGCCGATGGCACGCCGACCGCTGCCTGTGAGCTCGTGCCTGGTTGTAAGATATCACGTGGCCGAGGATCAACGTCGACGTTAGGCGCCGAGGCGGCAGAATGGCACCGCGATCCTCTCTGTGTTCTCTGTGCCCTCTGTGGCCAGCCCCTAGAGAAATCACTGCGGCCGCGGATCGGCATCGAGCCGCGCGACAATCCCCTCCAGCTCCGGACGCGGCGCCGGATAGCGCTTCAGCACCAGCGGATCGTGCCCCGGGATGACGTGCTCCGGCGAGCCCGCGAGCTGCAGACAGCGCCTGTGACCCTCCAGCATGTCGCCGACGTTGAACACCACCGGGAACGGGCCGCCCCTGATTCATGTTGGCGTACAGGTGCGAGGCATCGGAGGCCAGCACGACCCATCCGCGCCGTGTCCACGCGCGCACGACCTGCAGCCCCATCGTGTGTCCGCCGACGTGGTGAACGCTCAGTCCCGGCGCAATCTCGTCCACGCCGTCGTGGAACACCACCTTGCCGGCGAATACCCGGTGCACCATCGCGGCCACGTCTTCCGGGTAGAACGGATAGCGCATGGCCGGGTGGCACATGTAGCGGCCGGTGGCATAAATCATCTCCTTGTCCTGGAGGTGATAGCGAGCGTTGGGGAACAGCGTATGGTTGCCGACGTGGTCGTAGTGCATGTGGCTGACGATCACGTCCTCGACCTTCGCCGGGATCCACGCCGATCAGCTTCAGCCCGTCGCCCGGGCTGCGCAGGAACTCGCGCTTGCGCCGCTGCGCCACCTCGGCGTCGAAGCCCGTGTCGAACACGAAGCGTGCGCTTCGTGCCGACGATGGCCCACACGAAGTAGTCCAGCGGCATGGGACCGTTGTGCGGGTCGCCGCCGATGAAGTTCTCGCTGGCGGGCCGGTCGTGGTGCGCGTAGCGGATGGCGTACAGCTCGTAGGTTTCCGGGGCAGACATTTACAGTCCTCCTTCCAGTATCAACCTTTGGCCAAAAGACCGCGCATCGCGACTTGGCCGCCACAAGGGAAGCGTGTCCCAGGGAAGCTCCCTCTCCCCTCGTGGGAGAGGGTTGGGGAGAGGGGTATGCTCTCGAGAGGGCACAAAGAAGATCATGGCGTCATCCACGTCGATGACGCCAAGTGGAACGAGCCGCACTCTAGAGGCAAGCGTCCCGCTTGTTCCCCCTCTCCCCAGCCCTCTCCCACGAGGGGAGAGGGAGTTTCTCTTCCACACTGCCGGCGGGGTAGCCTGCCGAGGTCCTCGCTTTCGACGTCAGTCCGGCGCCTTGACCTCGACCCCGGCCCACTGCTCGATGCACTGCACGATCGTGGTGAAGTCCTTCTGGGGCCCGATCTGGCTGTAGGCGAGGAACCAGAGCTGCCGCACCGCGCTCGCCACCCACATCGGGATCCCCATCGCTTCGGCTTCCTGGAGGAACAGCTTGACGTCCTTGTACATCAGCTCGGTGGTGAAGCCGAAGTCGAAGGTGCGCGGCAGGATGGCCCGGGGAAACTTGTCCTGGGAGGCGCTGTTGCGGCCGCTGCCGGCGTTGATGACGTCCAGCATGACGCGCGGATCGAGGCCGGCCTTCACGCCCATCACCATCGCTTCCGAGGTGATCGCCAGCGCGGTGGCCGAGAGCAGGTTGTTCGCGAGCTTCATGCTCTGGCCCAGACCGGGCTTTCTCGCCGAGATAGAAGACCCTGCCGAGCACCTCGAGCACCGGCTTGAGGGATTCGAACAGCGCGCGCGGGCAGGAGGCCATCACCGCAAGGGTGCCCTTCTGCGCGCCGCCGACGCCGCCGCTGACCGGTGCAGTCGACTGCGGTGATGCCCGTTCTGCGGCAAGCTGCTGCGGCGATCTCCTGCGCGGCGCGCGGCCCGGTCGTGGACAGGTCGACGAAGGTGCGCACCTTGCTGCCGGCCGCCGATCCCATCGCGCCCAGCGCGACCTGTCGCACCACATCCGGAGTCGGCAGGCTGACCGAGCACGGTCTCGACATCAGACGGCGACTGCGGCAGGCGAGCGCCGCGGTCTTCGCGCCGCGCGCGACGAACGGCGCCAGCGCCGCCTCGCGTGCATCGAACACGGTCAGCGCGTAGCCCGCGTCGAGCAGCCGGCCCGGCCATGGGGCGCGCCCATCTTGCCCAGGCCGATGAAGCCCAGATCCTTGTTCACGATCGCTCTCCCACAGGCTAGCCCCAGGCTAGGACTTCGCCGCTTCCTCGGCGAACACCTTGCGCGCGGTGCGGAACGAATCGACGCCGGCAGGCACGCCGGCGTAGATCGGCGACCTGCAGCAGCACCTCGCGGATCTCGTCCTTGGTGCAGCCGTTGCGCAGCGCCCCGCGCAGGTGCAGCTCCAGCTCGTGCGGGCGGTTCAGCGTCGCCAGCATCGCCAGGTTGAGCAGGCTGCGGGTCTTGCGCGGCAGCCCTTCGCGCGTCCACACCGCGCCCCAGCAGTACTCGGTGACCAGCTCCTGCAGCGGCCGGTTGAAGTCGTCCGCGTTCTTGATCGATGCTTCCACGTAGTCGTCGCCGAGCACGGCCTTGCGCACTGCGAGCCCTTGCTCGAACAGGCTGGTCGTCATGATGTTCCTCCTGGTTGCGAAACGCTGCGTGCTGCAAGCAGCGGCTCGCCGGGCCGGCGGGGACCGGGTGCCGAACGAGCAGACTGTAGGACAATAATACGATAAGATCGGACTGACAAGACCGAGCACCTAACCGGCGGCGCCGCCCAACCCGGCGTGGCTGAACCGATGCCTTCTTACTCCGAACAACTGGCGGACTGGGTGTGCGGGCTGGCCTTCGACGACCTGCCTGCCGATGTCGTCGCCAGCACCAAGGACCGTGTTCTCGACGTGATCGGCCTGGCGCTCGCCGGGCTCGGCAACGCCATTCGGCGCATCGGTGACGCAGGCTCGGCACGGCGATGAACCCGCCGGGGCCGAGCCGGATCCTCGGCAGCGGGCAGCGCGTGGGTGTGGGCGCTGCCGCCTTCGCCAACGGCGCGCTGTCCCAGGCCCTCGAGTTCGACGACACCCACAACGAGTCGATCGTCCACATGAGCAGCCCGGCTGTGGCCGCGGCGCTCGCGCTGTCGGAGACCCGCAGCGTCGTCGCGGCCGGGAGCTGATCGCTGCCATCGCGCTGGGCAACGAGATCTCGTGCCGCGTCGGCAGCGTCGCGCCCGGCCAGTTTCACCGCCGCGGGTTCCATCCGACCGGGCTGTTCGCGCCGTTCGGGCCGACCTACCTCGCCGGGTCGGCTGCTCGGGCTGAAGCCAGGCGCAGCTCGCCAATGCCGCCGGGCATCGCCGGCAGTTTCGCGGCCGGCATCCTCGAGTGCTGGGTGGACGGCACCCAGTCGAAGTTCCTGCATTCGGGCTGGGCGGCGCAGAGCGGCATCACCGCGGCCTACCTCGGGCAGGCTGGCGCCACCGGCCCGGCGGCCGTGCTCGAAGGGCGCTTCGGCCTGTTCGAATCGCACCTGCAGGATCGCAGCGTCGCGCCGCGCGACTGCACCGCGTCACCGACGCCCTGGGCGAGCTCTGGGAGAGCAGAAGGGCCTCGTTCAAGCCGTATCCCGCGGCGCACGTGATGCATCCCTACATCGATGCGGCGTTGAAGCTGCGCGCGCAGCACCGCATCGATCCGCGCGAGATCCGCGACGTCATCTGCCCCGTCGCGAGCTACATCGTGCCCATCGTGTGCGAGCCGGTCGCCGAGAAGCGCCGCCCCAACACGGATTCGCATGGCCGCGTCAGCTTCCAGTACACGCTTGCCGAGGCGCTGCATCTCGGAGCGCTGGGCAAGGACGCCTATCAGCCGGCTTCGCTGCGCGATCCTGACATCCTGCGCCTGGCCGACGCCGTCACCTATCGAGTCGATCCCGCATTTCCCGGGCCCGACCGCTTCAAGGGAGTGGTGCGCATCGTGATGAACAGCGGCGCGGTATACGAAGCGGTCGAGGAGCACAACCGCGGATCGGCGGAGAATCCGATGACCCGGGACGAACTGCTGGACAAGTTCGAGCGCAACGCGGCCAGCGTCCTGAGCGCGACGCACATCCGGGAGCTCATCGCGGCGGTTGCCGGAGCTGGAGGCTGCGCCGGACGCCAGCACGCTGGTGCAGCTGTCCATCGCCGCGTGAAGCGCGAGCTGAAGCGATGTCCGCCAGCGCGCTGATCGAGAACTTCCTGCAGGCGCTGGTGGCCGGCATTCTGGTCGGGAGCCTCTACGGGCTGATGTGCGTGGGCCTGGGGTTGATCTTCGGGATCATGCGGGTGATCAACTTCGCCCAGGGCGAGTTCCTGATGCTCGGCATGTACTTCACGTTCTACATCGTGACGGGGTTCGGCCTGCTGTCGTTCCTCGGACCGTATGCCGGCCCGTTTGTCGGCGCGATTCTCGCCGGTCCGGTGCTGATGGTGGGCGGCTACCTGCTGCACCGCTACCTGGTTTCGCGGGTCACCGGCATCCGGGCGCTGGGGCGCGGAGAGCCAGGGCCACTATGCGCAGCTCATCCTCACCCTGGGCGTTGCGCTGGTGCTGCAGAACGGCGGCCTCATCCTGTTCGGGTCGACACCGCAATCGGTGCGCACGCCGCTGTCGGCCAGCGCCTGGGAGATCGGCCTGCCGTTCGACGAGTTTGCGGCGGTGTTCGTCAACCAGGCGCGCACCGTGTCGGCCGTGATCTCGGTTGCGGTGACCGCCGCGCTGTACTGGTTCATCGCGCGTGCGCGCCTGGGCAAGGCCCTGCGCGCGGCTGCGGACAATCCCGAGGCCGCCGTGTACATGGGGATCGACGTCGATCGCGCGCATCGGCTGGCCTTCGGGATCGGGACCGGGCGTGACCGCAATCGCCGGCGGGCTGGTGGCGACCTACTATCCGTTCCAGCCCTACGTCGGCCTGGATTTCGTCATCATCATGTACGCGGGGGTGGTGCTGGGCGGAATGGGCAGCATCACCGGCGCGTTCTGGGGCGGCATGACCATCGGCCTGGTGCAGCAGCTCTCCGCGCTGGTGCTGCCGTTCCAGCTGCAGAACGTTGCCATCTTCGTGATCTTCGTGCTGATCGTGCTGGTGCGGCCGCAGGGTCTGTACGGGCGCAGCGTGGAGCGGACGTGAGCGGGCTGGGCGGTCAAGGCCGCGCCGCGGGATCGCTGGCGGCGATCGTCGGCTTCGCGCTGGTCTATGCGCTCGGCTCCGCGTTCGTCACGAACGAGTACTACCAGCTCATGCTCACGCTGGTGCCGATCTGGGCCGTGATGGGCTTGTCCTGGAACATCCTGAGCGGCTACGGCGGGCTGGTATCGTTCGGCCACGCGGCATTCTTCGGGCTGGGCGCGTACACCGTCACGCTGCTGCTCGTGCACTTCGACCTGACCCCGTGGTTCGGTATCCCGCTGGGCGTGGCGGTCGGCGCGCTGGCGGCGCTGGCGATCGGCTTTCCGACCTTTCGCCTGCGCGGCCACTACTTCGCGTTGTCGCATGCTCGCCTACCCGCTGGCGCTGCTCTACGTGTTCGAGTGGCTCGGCTACCAGGAGGTCGCGCTGCCGATGAAGCGGAGCGACGCGGGCTGGTACATGCAGTTCTCCGACCATCACGTGTACATCGCAGTGGCGCTGCGCTATGCTGGTCGTGGCGCTGCTGGTGTCGCTGGCGGTGGAGCGCTCGCGCTTCGGCCTGGCCCTTCTCCGCCATCAAGCAGAACGAGCCGGCGGCCGAGGCGGCCGGGATCGACACCCTGCGCTGGAAGATGCGCGCCATCGTGGTGAGCGGCGCGCTGGCCGCGCTGGCGGGCGGGCTGTACGCCGTGGTCCTGCTGGTGATCACGCCGCAGGCGGTGTTCGGCATGCTGACCTCCGCGCAGGCGCTGGTCGTGACTCTGTTCGGCGGCGTCGGGCACGCTGTGGGGACCGGTCGTCGGCGCCTCCATCCTGGTCCCGCTGAGCGAGACGTTGCAGGCCAGCCTGGGCAACGTCATTCCGGGCATCCAAGGCGTGGTGTACGGGCTCGCCATCATCTTCGTCATCCTCTCGCACCGGAGGGCGTGCTCTGGCGCCTGCGCGATCGGCTGGCTGCCCGGCGCGCCGACGCCTGCCCGGGCTCGGCGAGGTCGTGCCGGCCTCGCCGCGCGCCGCAAGCGTATTCACCACCGAGCGTGCGACCTGCCTTGGACAGCACAGCCGATCCTGGAGGTGACCGACCTGTCGAAGTCCTTCGGCGGCCTCAAGGCGGTGGAAGGGGTCGGCTTCAGCGTTCAGAGCCGGCTCGATCCTCGGCATCATCGGGCCCAACGGCGCGGGCAAGACCACGCTGTTCAACCTGCTGAACGGCTTCCTGCGTCCGGACACGGGCCGGGTGCTGCTGCAGGGCCAGGACCTGGTCGGGCTGAAGCCCAACCGCATCTGCCGCCTGGGCGTGGGCCGAACGTTCCAGGTGGTGCGCGCTTTCGGCCGCATGTCGGTGCTGCAGAACGTGGTGTGTCGGCGCGCTGGTGGCTGCGCACTCCGACGCCGAAGCGATCCAGATGGCGCGGGCCGCGCTGGCGCGTGTCGGCCTTGCGGCGCGCGCCGATGCGAGCGCAGCGACATTGAGCACCAAGGAGCTGCGCCTGATGGAGCTCGCACGGGCGCTCGCGGCACGGCCGAGGCTGCTGCTGCTGGACGAGACGCTCGCCGGGCTGGGGCGGCAGGAGATCGAGGAACTGATCGAGCTGATCCGTTCGCTGGCCGCCGACGGCACCACGGTGGTGATCATCGAGCACACCATGCAGGCCATGGTCCGGCTCGCGCAGCGCCTGCTGGTGCTCGACCACGGCCGCGTGCTGACGGCCGGGGCGCCCGGCTGAGGTGACGCGCGAGCCCGCGGTGATCGAGGCTTATCTGGGCAAGAAGTGGATGAAGGCCGGTGCTGCAGGTTGACTCCCTGAGCGTCGCCTATGGCGGCTTGCACGCGCTCACCGACGTTTCGCTGCGCGTCGAGGAAGGCGCAGTTCGTCGCCATCGTCGGGCCGAACGGCGCGGGCAAGACGACCCTGTTCAAGGCCATTTCCGGCACCGTGACGCCGGTGTCGGGACGCATCTCGTACCGGGGCCAGGATCTGCTGGCGGTACCGCCGGCGCAGCGGCCACACCTGGGCATCGCTCACGTGCCGGAGGGCCGCCAGGTGTTCGCCAGCATGACGGTGCTGGAGAATCTGGAAATGGGGGCCTACCTGCCGGCGGGGCGCGCCGCGTGGCGCCGCAGTCTGGAGCGCATCTTCGCGCTGTTTCCGGTCCTCGCCGAGCGTCGTCAGCAGCTCGCCGGGACCCTCTCGGGCGGCGAGCAGCAGATGGTGGCGATCGGCCGCGGGCTCGCTCTCCAGCCCCAAGCTCCTGCTGCTGGACGAGCCGTCGATGGGGCTGGCGCCGAGTGTGGCGGACATGATCTTCGAGTGCATCGAGGAGATCCACCGCGAGGACGCGGTGACCACCCTGCTGGTCGAGCAGCGCGTGGTGGAGGCGCTGCGAGACCTGCGATCTCGGCTACGTGCTGGAGACGGGTCGCGTCGTGCTGCAGGGCCCGCGCGACACGCTGCTGGCGGACGACGGCGTCAGGAAGGCGTATCTGGGGATGTGAGATTGCTACTCAAGAAGACACGGTGGACACCGATGCCTCTTGCCGCTGCGCTGACACCACATCGCCCCGTCGCCGGAGCCTGCCCCAGGCAAGACAGGGGGCGCCACCCGCCTCGTGAGAGGCGGGGAGTAAGACACTCCCCTCCTGCCCGAGGAGGGGTGGCACGCGCAGCGTGACGGGGTGGTGGGAGCCTGCCGGTCGCAGCGTTGCTGTGCTCTGTGGCTGATCCGTAGTTCTAGAATGATGGAGAAGGAGATCAGGACGATGCTCGATATGTCGAACGCACGATTCGGTCTTGCACTCGCAGCGGCAGCAGGCGTGCTTGCGGCTGCGACGTTCGCAACCCATGCGCCGGCCCAGACCAAGGAGGTCAAGGTCGCGCTGATCGCACCGTTCTCCGGTCCGTGGGCACGGCAGGGCGACCTCATGCTCAAGGGCGCGGAGATGGCGGTCGACGACATCAACGCCCAGGGCGGCATCAAGGCGCTGGGCGGAGCCAGGCTCAAGCTCGTCGTCATCGACGCCGGCGACAGCATCGAGAAGGCCAAGAACGCAGCGCAGCGCATGGTGGCGCAGGAGACCGATCTGGTCGGCTGCACCGGCGCGTGGCTGAGCTCCTTCACGCTGGCGGTCACCGAGGTCACCGAACGTGCAGGTCTGCCCTGCCTGACCCTGTCCTACTCCGATCAGATCACCGCGCGCGGCTTCCAGTACATCTTCCAGACCTCACCTACCGGCGAGGAGCAGGCGAAGCAGGCGCTGCCGACGATCCTCCGCCTGGCGCGAGACCGCGACCGGGCGGGCACTCAAGAACGTGGCCATCGTGATGGACAACACCGCTGCTTCGGTGAGCTTCGCCAAGCCCATGCGCGAAGGCGGGCTGGCCAAGGCCGGCATGAACGTGGTGGTCGACGAGACCTTCACGCCGCCGCTGTCGGACGCCACGGCACTGGTGCAGAAGGTGCGCTCGGCGCGCCCCGACCTCCTGTTCCTGCTGCCCACTGCACTCCCGGACGACAAGCTCCTGGTGGAAAAGCTGAACGAGTTCGGGCTGGGGCGCGGCCGCCTGCCCGTGGTGTCGAACGGCGCGCACATCGCGGCGCCCGAGATGCTGAGCGCGCTCGGAAAGGAAATGGTCGACGGCATCATGACCGTGGTGGGCAACTGGCGCATCAAGGGCGAGGAAGCGCTGCTCGCCGAATACCAGAAGCGCACCGGCGAGCCCTGGATGACGCAGGAGACCGTCAGCACCTACGGGGACATGTGGATCTTCAAGGCGGCGCTGGAGAGCGCCCGCGCCGCGGATCGCAAGAAAGTAGCCGATGCGCTGCGCACGATGGATCTGACCGATGGAGCCGGCGCGCTTCTTTCCCGGCGCGCGCGTGAAGTTCGACGACAAGGGCCGGCGCGTGGGCGCGCAGCTCCTCATCGTCCAGTGGCAGAACGGTCAGCCGGTCACCGTCTTTCCGTCCGACCTGGCGGTTGCCACACCGATCTGGCCGAAGCGGTAGCTGCTTGTCCGAAGCTTGTCGTGGCCTGTATGCTCATGGGCGGGTGCATTCCCGATAGGCCGCTATGACCGATCTCTCCATGCGGGTGGCCGCGGTTGCGGCACCGGTCCGGCAACAGGTGGCCGAAGTGCTGCGCGCGGCCATCACCACCGGCCGCTTCGCTCCCGGTCAGCGCCTGGTCGAGAAGGACCTGTGCGAGCTGACCGGCGTCAGCCGGGCGTCGGTGCGCGAAGCGCTGCGGCAGCTCGAAACCGAGGGACTGATCGAGACGCGGCCCCATCGCGGGCCGTCCGTGTCCCGGCTGTCACCGCAGGATGCGGCAAGCATCTACCAGGTCCGGGGAGCGCTGGAAGCGCTGGCGGCGCAGCTGTTCGCCGCTCAGGCGAGCGATGGCCAGGTCGCGGAGCTGGTGGCGGCGGTCCAGGTTCTCGAGCAGGTCTACAAGGCGCGCGACGTAGACCGGATTGTCGAGGCCAAGCGACGCTTCTATGCGATCCTGTTTCAAGGCTCGGGCAACAGCATGATCGCGTCGATCCTGAACACCATGAATGCGCGCATCACCATGCTGCGGCGGGTTTCGCTGTCTTCGCCCAAGCGCGGGCCGGCGAGCCTGCGCGAGATCCGCGCCGTGCTCGCCGCCATCAAGCGCCGCGACCCGCAGGCGGCTTACGAAGCGTCGCTGCGGCATATTCAACAAGCCGCCAAGGTCGCGCTGGCCTCGCTTGGCGGCCCTCGAGAACCGAATTCACAGGATTAACAGGATTTCTCAGGATTAACAGGATTCTGCCCCGAGATCAGATTGAACGCAGCCGATTGAGGCAGCTGTAGACGAACGTAGGGTGAGCGCCGTCGGAACGCGGGACAAGGGGGTCGTGTCGCCTCATCGGCGCCTCGGAACGCGCCGGACAGAATCCTGCTAATCCTGAGAAATCCTGTTAATCCTGTGACATTCCTTCGTTGCCTTCCGTCCCGTCCTCGTGTGGCAACCTCAACGCGGAATCGCCACCTCGATGAGCTGCCGCATATCGCCCAGCTCACCCACCTGCCAGCACAGGGCGATCAACTCCCGCACCTGCGAAGAGGGCAGCACCGGCGCGGCCTGATCGAGGAATTTCTCTTCCAGCTCGCGGTCGGTCATGGGCCGCCCGAGGTTGCCGATGGCGTGATCGACTTGCTTGTGGATGCGCTCCCCGCTTCTGAGCTCGACCTCCACGTGCACCGCGTCCTCCGCGATGGTCGGGTCGGGCACCGCGATGACTTTGTTCTCGCGCACGGCTTTCACATCCGGATCGTTCACGATTGCGTCAGTGAACTCGGCAAGCCCCGCCTTGCCGCGCACCAGCCCGATGGCCGCGGCGTGATACACCGAGAACTTGCCCTCCAGGCCGACGCCGATGTGCTTCTTGTTGCACAGATCGAGCACAAGGGGTGCAACTTGCAGCCGCACCGCCGCGATCTGTTGCGGGTTCAGCGAATGACTGCGAGCGATCTGAATGCAGGCGTCGATGGTCGGGTGGATGACGATGCCGCAGGGGAAAGGCTTGTACGTGTTCGCGCGCAGATCGAAATCCACCCCGAGGCGGGAGGTGACCTTGGACAGATCGTACCTGGCGGCCTGCACCGCCGCAAAGCCGCGCGGCCCCTCGATCCCGGTGTCGCTGCCGGTGAAGCCTTCGCGCGCCAGCAGCGCCGCGACATAGCCGTTTTGCGCCGAGCGGCCGGGATGGAAGGCCTTGCCCATGCACCCGAACATCTCGCGCAGGCCGGCGGCCTGTGTGGCGGCCAGCCCGAGCGCCCAGACCATGTTCCGAACCGGCAGCCCGAGCAGCCTGCCGATCGCGGCCGCGGCGCCGAATACGCCGGCGGTGCCGGTGATGTGCCAGCCGACGTCATAGTGCGCCGGATAGACCGCGTTGCCTACTCGCGATTCGGCCTCGAACCCGAGGATGAACGCGCGCAGGAAGTCGGCCCCCGCGACCGGCTCCGTGCTGGCATGGGCGAACAGGGCGGAGGCCACCGGCGAGGAAGGATGAATGTAGTTCTTGGGTGTCGTGTCGTCGTAATCGTGGACGTGCGAGCCGACGCCATTCATCAGCGCGGCGTGCAGCGGGTCCAGCCGCTCGGGACGGCCCAGCACCCGGGCGATCGGATTGCCGAAGTAAGGCGCCAGCGCGCGCAGCGCGATGTCGACGGCCGGCTCTCGGCTGCCCCCGACCGCGCAGCCGACGTAATTCAGCAATGCCCGGTGGGCCTCATGGCGCACGTCCTGGGGGATGGCGTTCAGCTGTGCGGACACGACATACGCTGCGAGCTCTTTCGTTGCACCCATTGTTCTTATCCTCACATCGTCGCCGACGTCCGTTGCCAGAGGGAGACCCGCTCACTGCCGTGAGCGTGTCCAGCCGCCCGCTTAGGTCCCCTCTCGCGCAGGCAAAACGATTATAGGAGTGGGCAGGTGATCAGACAAGAAGACGGTGCGCAGCGAGCGACCGGGTTCCCTCCGAGGGCGAGGGGTGACGACGCGATCGCGTGGACGGGCCCTCGTCACCTCACCCCGCCCTCTCCCGTCAAGAGAGAGCGGCCCTTGTTTCGCTCTGTCTGTCCTTTGCAGCAGGGCCAGTGGCGCTTCCCGCCGGGGACCTGATCCAGGACTACTTCCGCGGCTGCACCTCCGGATTGAGCACGCGCGTGGGCTTGCCGTCCAGAAAGGCGAGCGCGTTCTCGATCGATTCTCGGTAGAACTGTACGTAGACCTCGTGCGTGCAGTAGCCCAGGTGGGGTGTGAGCACGACGTTGGGCAGGCTGCGCAACGGATGGTCCGAGGGCAGCGGCTCCTCGCCGTAGACGTCCAGCCCGGCGACCAGCCTCCCGGCGCGCAACTGCTCCAACATTGCCCGCTCGTCCACCAGCGGCCCGCGCGAAGTGTTGATCAAGATCGCGCCCGGCTTCATGCGGCCGAGATCCGCCGCGCCGACGATGCCCTGGGTGCGATCCGACAGCACCAGGTGCAGGCTGACTGCATCCGATTCGGCCAGTAGAGCGGTCTTGTCCACCAGGCGCACGCCGGCTGCCTGCGCCTTCTCCGCCGTGAGGTTCTGGCTCCACGCCAGCAGCTGCATCCCCAGCGCCTGCCCATAGCGCGCCATGCGCGTCCCGATCCGCCCGAGTCCGATCACACCGAGGGTTCTGCCTTCCAGCACCGTCCCCACCGGCACGCCGCTCTGGAACCGGCCCGCGCGCATCGATGCGTCGGCAGCCGGAATGCAACGCGTCGCAGCGAGCAGCAGCCCCAGCGCCAGCTCTGCGGTGGCGGCGCCCGAGCGCTCGCCCCCGGTGCCGCAAACCACGACGCCGCGCGCCGTGCAGGCTTCCAGATCCAGAGTGCGCGTCCGCGACCCGGTCACATTCAGCAGGCGAAGCCGTGCCAGGCGCTCAATCAGGGCAGCCGGGAAGGCAGTGCGTTCGCGCATCGCCAGAATCCCATCGAAGTCGGCCAGTGCGCGCGCAGCCGCCTGCAGGTCGCCCAGCGGCTGCTCGAAAAACCTCAGCTCGGCACGCCGTTCCAGGCCGGACCAGTCCGCGCTCGCGCGAGCGATCCCTTGCCAATCGTCGAGCACCGCAATTCGTGTCATCTGATTCGCTCCTTGCGAGACAGCGGTAGGTTTGCGCGATCATAGACCTTCCCGTTGCCGGGGACCGGCGCGTTTGGACCGAGACGCTCACGCGCGGGACAGAAACAGATGTCCCCCAGGCTACGGCACCGCCAGCCGGTAGCCGACGCCTGCCTCGGTGAGCAGGAAGCGCGGCTGAGCCGGGTCCTCTTCCAGCTTCTTGCGCAGCTGCGCCATGTAGATGCGCAGGTAGTGGCTGTGCTCGATATGCGAGGGGCCCCACACCTCCTTGAGCAGCTGCCGGTGGGTGAGAACCTTGCCCGCGTGCTTGACCAGCACAGTGAGGAGCCGGTATTCGATGGGAGTCAGATGGACTTCGCTCCCCGCAAGCTGGACCCGCCGGGCCGCCAAGTCCACCTTGAGCGAGCCCGACTCGAACACCTGACTGCCCTCGCCGTCGCGCGTGGTGTGCCGCAGCGCCACCCGCAGGCGGGCGAGCAGCTCGCCGACGCCGAAGGGCTTGGTCACATAGTCGTCGGCCCCGGCGTCGAGCGCGGCGACCTTGTCGGTTTCCTGCGCGCGAGCGGATAGCACGATGACCGGTACCTGGTTCCACTCGCGCAGCCGACCGACCACGGTGACGCCGTCCATGTCAGGCAGGCCGAGATCGAGGATGACAACGTCGGGATTGCGCACCGCTGCTTCCACCAGCCCCTGCTTGCCCGTGTCCGCCTCGAACAGCGCATACCCGTGCTCGGGCAGCACGGTGCGCAGCAACCGGCGGATCTGCGGTTCGTCCTCGATCAGGACGACGACCGGGCGCGGCTCGCTCATGCCGGCGGTGCAGCGGTCAGCGCCTCCGGCTGCATCGCCGGAGGTTCACCGGACTGCGGCAGCACGAAGCAGAACCGCGCCCCGCCGTCGGTCCGGTTCTCCGCCCAGATGCGACCGCCGTGCGCCTCCACTGCAGCGCGGCAGATGGTCAGCCCGAGCCCGACCCCGCCTGGAGCACCTTCGGGGCGGGCGCGGTAGAACTTCTCGAACACGCGCTGCTCCTCGCCGGGGCCGATGCCTGGGCCATGATCCGCCAGGCAGATCCGCAGGCCCTCGGGGTGGGTCGCGGCGCTGATCTCGATCGGCGTACCCGCCGGGGTGTACTTCAGCGCGTTGTCGATCAAGTTGGTGAGCACCTGACCGATCAGCACGCTGTCGAGCTGGGCCAGCGCCGGCGCGTCCTCGAGGTTCACGTCCACGCGCCGCCCTTCCAGCCGCTTGCGCAGCCTGGACAGCACCGCACCCACCACCTCGTCGAGCGGATGCCACTGGCGGTTGACCTGGACGGCGCCCGTCTCCAGGCGTGCCATGTCGAGCACGTTGCCGGTGAGCTCGCTCATGTGCAGCGCCTCCTCGAAGATGGTCTGGGCCAGCTCGCGCCGCGCTTCGGGTGACAGCCGCTGGTCCTCCTCGGCGAGACTGCTCGCCGCTCCCGTCAGCACAGCGAGCGGCGTGCGCAGATCGTGCGAGATGGATGCGAGCAGCGAGTTGCGCAGCCGCTCCGAAGCCATCCGCAGCTGGGTTGCCTGCGCAACTTCGACGAAGTGCACGCGCTCGAGCGCGAGCGCGATCTGCGCGCCGAAGGTTTCGAGCAGCCGCTGCTGCTCCGGAACGAGGATCAACCGCTCGTTGCGCGGCTTCAAGACGAGCACGCCGCGTGCCCGCACCGGTGCGCGCAGCGGCAGGTAGTGGATGGCGGTACCCGCCAGCGTCCCGGTTCCCAGGCCAGCCGGCTGCTCGCGGTCGTAGACCCATTGCGCCACCGACAAGTCCGCCTCGCGCAGCTCTCCGGGGCGCTCGCCCTCGGGGTACGCCAGCTTGCCGTTGTCCTTGGGCAGAAGCACCGCCGCCGGTGCTTCGAACACGCCCCCCACGTGCTGCACCGCTATCTCCAGGATCTGCTCGGTGGTCAGCGCACCGGAAAGCTCGCGGCTCATCTCGTACAGCGAGGCGGCACGCCGCTCGCGGTACGCAGCTACGCGGGCCTGGTAGCGCATGCCCGCGGTCAGATGGCTGATGGTGAGCGCGACCACGAGCATGACTACAAAGGTGAGGAGGTACTCGGTGTCGGAGACGGCGAAGGTGAGATATGGCGGGACGCAGAAGAAATCGAAGGCCGCCACACCCACCACCGATGCCGCGACGGAGGGACCGCGCCCGGAGCGCACCGCGACGATCACCACGCTCAGCAAGTAGAGCATGGCGATGTTCGTGATCTCGATGTAGGGGCGTAGCGGCAGGGCGACGAGCGTCACCAGGACCACCGCCGCAAGCGCTTCGACGTAGCCGCGCCAGCGCGCCTTGGGAGGTCCGCGCGGAGCCTCCTCTGTGGGGCTGGCTTGCTGCTGGCGCGCCTCGCCTCCTACCACCAGGAGGTCGACGCCGGGAGCGCGCCGGCCCAGGGTCTCGAACAGCGTCTGCGCGAAGGGGCGCAGGAAGGGACTCACGCTCGAGCGGCCGAGCACGATCTTGCCGGCGTTGCGCTCCCCCGCGTAGGCCGCAAGCGCATCGGCGACGTCCTGGCCGGGCAGCGTCGCGGTCTCCGCGCCCAGCTCCTGTGCCAGGTGCAACGCGCGCAGGATGCGCGAGCGCTCCGCGTCGGGCAACCGCTGCAGGCGCGGAGTCTCCACGTAAACCGCGATCCATTCGGCGCGCAGGCTGTCGGCGAGCCGCCGCCCCGCCCGCACCAGCTGCTCGGCATGCGCGCCCGGGCCCACGGCGACCAGCAGCCTCTCCCTGAGCTGCCACACGCCCGAGATCGCGGCATCCTCGCGGTACTCGCGCGCCTGAGCGTCGACGCGGTCGGCGGTGCGCCGCAGAGCGAGCTCGCGCAACGCGATGAGGTTGCCCTTGCGGAAGAAATTCGCGACCGCTTGCGCGGCTTGCTCGGGCATGTACACCTTGCCCTCCTTCAGCCGCTGCAGCAGATCGTCGGTGGGGAGATCGACCAGCTCGATCTCGTCGGCTTCGTCGAACACCTTGTCTGGGACGGTTTCCCACACGCGCACCCCGGTGATCTGACCCACCACGTCGTTCAGGCTCTCGACGTGCTGCACGTTGACCGTAGTGTAGACGTCGATCCCGGCCGCCAGCAGCTCTTTGACGTCCTGCCAGCGCTTCGGGTGCCGTGAGCCGGGCGCGTTGCTGTGCGCTAGCTCATCGACCAGGAGGATCGCGGGCCGGCGAGCGAGCGCGGCATCCACGTCCAGCTCATGCAGCGTGGCGCCACGATGGGTGACGAGCCGGGGCGGGAGAACTTCCAGGCCCTCCAGCAAGGCCTGGGTCTCGACGCGCTTGTGCGTCTCGACTACGCCCACGACCACGTCGACGCCCTGCGCCTTCACCTCCTGCGCTTCCGACAGCATGGCGTAGGTCTTGCCCACCCCGGCGCAGGCACCGAAGAAAATCTTCAACTGCCCGGTTCTCGCCTTGGCTTCGTCGCGCTGGACTCGCTCCAGCAGCTTGTCGGGGTCGGGACGTTGGTCGGTCATGGGTCAGCTCGACCTAGCTTGCGGCCGCTTCCCGCCTCGTGGATGGACCGTTCACAAGCTCGCTCCCTCGCGCAGGATCGCGCTGCTGCCGATTATAGGCGCCCGTTGGCGCTCGGGCACTCGAGCGAGCAGCTGCGGAGCAGCGTCCCTGCGCCTCATCAGGTGTGCAGTTGCGGGTCTGGCCGTTCAGTGCAGAGCGTCCAGCGCGAGATTGAGCCTGAGCACGTTCACTCGCGGCTCTCCGAGGAAGCCGAGCTGCCGCCCCTGCGTGTACTCGGCTACGAGCGTGCGGACCTTCCCCGGCTCCAGCCCGCGGGCCGCCGCCACCCGGTTGACCTGGTATTCGGCCGCTGCAGGGCTGATCTGCGGGTCGAGTCCGCTGCCCGATGCAGTCACCAGATCGACGGGCACGGAGGCACTATTGTGCGGATCGGCTTCGCGCAACGCTTTGACTCGTGCCGCGACCGCGTCGCTCAACGCAGGGTTGAGCGGACCTTGATTGGATCCCGAGGAAGCCCCCGCGTTGTAGGGGTAGGGTCCGGTGGCCGACGGCCGTGACCAGAAGTACTTCGGGCTGGAGAACGGCTGGCCGATCAGCTCGGAACCCACGGCTTTGCCGTCGCGCTCGATGAGGCTGCCGTTGGCCTGACGCGGAAACAGGACCTGAGCGAGCCCGGTCACTACAAACGGATAGACCAGACCAGTGAGTATCGTAAACACGACCAGCATTAAGAATGCAGGCTTGAGCTCTTTCAACACGATGAGTCTCCTTCAGGCCAGGTGCAGCGCGACGAGCAGCAGATCGATCATCTTGATGCCGATGAACGGGGCGATGATGCCGCCGACCCCGTAGATCCAGAGATTGCGGCGCAGCAAGGGTCCCGCCCCCAGGGGCCGGTACCTGACGCCCTTGAGGGCGAGCGGAATCAGGGCGACGATGATCAATGCGTTGAATATCACGGCCGACAGAATGGCGCTCGCGGGAGTAGCCAGACCCATGATGTTGAGCGCGATCAGCTGCGGATAAGTGGTGGCGAATGCCGCGGGGATGATCGCAAAGTACTTGGCGACGTCGTTGGCGATGGAGAACGTCGTCAGTGCGCCGCGGGTGATCAGCAATTGCTTGCCGATCTCGACGATCTCGAGCAGCTTGGTCGGATTGGAATCCAGGTCGACCATGTTCCCGGCCTCCTTCGCCGCCTGGGTTCCCGTGTTCATGGCCACGGCCACGTCCGCCTGGGCCAGGGCCGGGGCGTCGTTGGTGCCATCGCCCGTCATCGCGACCAGCCGGCCGCCCCCCTGGGTCTCGCGGATCAGCTTGAGCTTGGCCTCGGGCGTGGCTTCGGCGAGGAAATCGTCCACCCCGGCTTCAGCGGCGATCGCGGCCGCAGTGAGCCGGTTGTCGCCGGTGATCATCACCGTGCGGATGCCCATGCGCCGCAGTTGCGCGAAGCGCTCCTTGATGCCGCCCTTGACGATGTCCTTCAACTCAATCACGCCCAGGACCTTGGTGCCATCGGCGACCACCAGCGGGGTGGAACCCTGCCGTGCGAAGGTGTCGACGAAGCCGGCCACCTCGTTTGGAAAGGTGGCACCTTTCGTGCCCACCCAACCGCGAATTGCGTCGGCGGCTCCCTTGCGGATCTGCCGCGCGCCCACGTCGACCCCGCTCATGCGCGTCTGGGCGGAGAACGGAACGAAGCTCGCGCCCAGCGCAGCCACATCGCGTTCACGCAGCCCGAATTTCTGCTTGGCGAGGATCACGATACTGCGACCCTCCGGTGTTTCGTCCGCGAGGGAGGCGAGCTGCGCGGCGTCGGCGAGCTCTTGCTCGGTAACGCCGGACGCAGCACGGAAGGTCGCGGCCTGCCGGTTCCCGAGCGTGATGGTCCCGGTCTTGTCCAGCAGCAGGACATCGACGTCTCCGGCCGCCTCCACCGCGCGCCCCGAGGTCGCTATCACATTGGCCCGCAGCATCCGGCCGATCCCGGCAAGACCAATAGCGGAGAGCAGGCCGCCTATGGTGGTCGGGATCAGACACACCAGTAAGGCCACCAGCACCGTGATCGTGACTGGGCTTCCGGTTTTGGCGATCTCGACGCTGTAGATGGAGAAGGGCAGCAGGGTGACCGCAGCCAGCAGGAACACCAGCGTCAGCTTCACCAGCAGAATCCAAAGAGCGATCTCGTTGGGAGTCTTCTGGCGGCGCGCCGCCTCCACCATCGAGATCATCCGGTCGAGAAATGATTCTCCGGGATCCGTGGTCACTCGCACCACCAGCCAATCGGACAGCACCCTGGTTCCGCCTGTCACCGAGCTGAAGTCCCCACCGGACTCCCGGATCACGGGCGCGGATTCACCCGTGATCGCGCTCTCGTCGACCGACGCAACGCCTTCGAGAACCTCGCCGTCGGCGGGGATCACGTCTGCGGCTTCGACCAGGAACAGATCTGCCTTGCGCAAGTCCGTCGAAGGCACCCACTTGAACGGAGCGTCGCGCTGTGCCACGCCGAGCTTCTTGGCGCCGACTTCGCGCTTGACCGCCCGCAGCGCCGCCGCCTGGGCCTTGCTGCGGCCTTCGGCCACCGCCTCGGCAAAGTTGGCGAACAGCACCGTGAACCAGAGCCACAGCGTGACCGCGAGGATGAATCCCGCGGGCGCCTCGCCCTGCCCTCCGAGGGCCTGGACATACAAGATCGTGGTCAGGATGCTGCCGATGTAGACCACGAACATGACGGGGTTGCGCCACTGGTACTGCGGCAGCAGCTTCACCAGCGAATCGATGAGTGCCTGCTGGACGATGCTCTTGGTCAGCAGCGCGCGTGGCAGCGCGTGGACCGGAGGCATTGCAGGCGTACCGACTTGGGTGCTCATAGAGAGAACTCCGGAAAGGTTCGTGATTCGCGCTGGGCTATTTCCCGCCGTACAGGGCGAGGTGCTCGACGATCGGTCCGAGTGCGAGCGCCGGGAAGAAGGTGAGCGCCCCGATGATGATGACCACGCCTACCAGCATGGCAACGAACAGCGGGGTATGCGTGGGCAGTGTGCCCAGGCTCACGGGGACCTTCTTCTTGGCGGCCAGTGCCCCTGCAATCGCCAGCACCGGGATCGCCAGCCAATAGCGGGAGAACAGCATGGCGAAGCCCAGGGCCGTGTTGTAGAACGGCGTGTTGGCGGAAAGACCCGCGAACGCGCTGCCGTTGTTGTTTCCCGCGGAGGAGAACGCGTACAGGATCTCGGAGAAGCCGTGCGCCCCCGGGTTCGCAACGCTGGCCTTGCCGACGTCCAGCGAAACGGCGAGCGCCGTGCCGCCGAGCACCATGACGAGCGGGATCAGGACGGCGATCGCAGCCATCTTCATCTCGAAGGCCTCGATCTTCTTGCCCAGGTACTCCGGCGTGCGGCCGATCATCAGCCCCGCCACGAACACCGCGACGATGGCGAAGACCAGCATCCCATAGAGCCCCGAGCCGACGCCGCCGAAGATCACCTCGCCCAGCTGCATCAGCCACATCGGCACCAGGCCGCCGAGCGGCGTGAAGGAGTCGTGCATGGCGTTGACCGAGCCATTGGACGCGGCGGTCGTCGCCGTCGCCCAGAGCGCCGAGTTGACGATGCCGAAGCGGGTTTCCTTGCCTTCCATATTCGCGCCCGATTGCTGCGCGCTCGGGGTCTGATCCACGCCAAGCTCGCTGAGCGCCGGATTGCCCGCTTGCTCGGCTCCGACGCACACTGCCAGCAAGACTACGAACACAAAGGTCATGGCCGCCAGGATGGCCCAGCCCTGCCGCGTGTCGCCCACCATTTTTCCGAATGTGTAGCAGAGCGCAGCCGAGATCACCAGGATGGCGAGCAGCTCGAGGAAGTTGGAAAGCGGCGTCGAATTCTCGAACGGGTGCGCCGAGTTGACGTTGAAAAAGCCGCCGCCGTTGGTGCCAAGCTGCTTGATCGCGATCTGCGATGCCGCGGGGCCCACGGCGAGAACCTGCTCCTTCTGGGCCACCTTCTCCGTCACGGCATTGCCTTGCGCATCCTTGACGGGTTGCCCGGCGGCGTCCAGCTTCGCAGTGTCATACTCCACCGACTCCACCAGCGGCACGCTGTGATAGGCCGAGAAGGTCTGGACGACACCCTGGGACACCAGCACCAGCGCCAAGATCAAAGACAACGGCAGCAGGATATAGAGCGTCGTGCGTGTGAGGTCCACCCAGAAGTTGCCCACCGTGTCGGTTTTCTGGCGTGCGAAGCCGCGAATCAGCGCGACCAGCACCGCGATGCCGGTCGCGGCGGACACGAAGTTCTGGACGGTCAGCGCGGCCATCTGGGTGAGGTAGCTCATGGTGGTCTCGCCACCGTACCCCTGCCAGTTGGTGTTGGAAGCGAAGCTGGTGGCCGTGTTGAAGGACGAATCGGGCGTGATCGCCCCGAGACCCTGGGGATTGAGCGGCAGGTAGACCTGCAGCCGTTGCAGGCCGTAGACCGCCAGCACGCCCAGCAGGTTGAACGCCAGCATGGCGAGCGCATACTGCGTCCAGCGCATCTCCTTGCCAGGATCCACCCCGCACACGCGATAGAGCAGCCTCTCGAGCGGGCCGCCCACGGTATTCAGCATCGCAGGCTGGCCTTCGAAAATGCGCGCCATGTAGCTGCCGAGCGGTTTCGCCAGTACCAGCAAAACCACTACGTACAGCACGAGTTGCAGGTAACCGTTCGCAGTCATCAGAACTTCTCCGGGAACAGGAGCGCGATTACGAGGTAGACCGTGATGGCGAGCGCAACCAGCCCGCTCAACGCGTAGAGCCAGGTCATGAGGGCCTCCTCAAGCGTTCGCAACCATAGACGACCGCGGCCGACACCACGAAGAAACCGACCACCAACAAGAGGTAAATCACGTCCATCATCGTCGTCTCCTCTGCTTACGACAGGTCTTGACGGCTAGCGAAATGCACCCACACGGCGCAGAAATTCTCAGTCTGCTGCAAAGCGCCGCGACGGTCTTTCTAATTCCTGCATGGCGTTCCTCGGCCGCGACCGGCGAATGCATTGCTGCATGGAACATATCGGCCGCATATGCAGCATCGCAACGTACTTGATCAAGCGCAAAAGTTCGGCAAAAGTGGACCCTATCAACGTAAAGGCGACGTAAAGAGATGCAGCCACTGGCGGGTGAGGCAATCTGGTGGCCCCAGTGGGACTACTCGCCGATACTATTAATAGTGGGCCGTATCAGGAAAACCGGAAGCGCCGGGGTGGGCCCATCTCCCGTCGCGGCAGAGGGCTTGGGGTGAGGAGTATGCGAAGAGGCACTTGCGCGTTCATGCTGCCGGCCACTAGACTAGCGCGCATCCGATTGGCCGTTTAGCCCCCTGCAAGCGGGATTGCGTAATCTCAACCCAGCCTTCTCGGAGCTCGGGACATGAAACTCGCGCTCGACGCGTGATTCCACGCCCCGCCCCGGCTCGGCGCACCAACCGTCAACTATTCTCGCCCGTTGCCAGATGAACAGTATCGCCAGCTTCCTGTGGCCCCAAGACATCTGCCTTGACGTGGACATCGCGAGCAAGAGCCAGCTATTCGATGCTATCGGTCGGCACATGGAACGGGAGCATGGCCTTCCACAAGACCACGTGGTCAAAAGCCTGTCCCGTCGTGAACGGGTCGGATCCACCGGTGTGGGCCAAGGTGTCGCCATCCCCCACGCTCGCGTCGACGGCCTGGATCGGATACAGGCCGTTTACATGCGCCTCAAGTCGCCGATCCCCTTCGAGGCTCCGGACGACAGGCCGGTATCCGACGTTCTGGTCCTGCTGGTACCGGCACCCGCCACCGACGAGCACCTCAGACTTCTGGCCGAAGCTGCGCAGATGTTCTCCGATCGCCGGTTCCGCGAACACCTTCATGCCTGCAGCGATCAGCGGGCGGTCATGCAGCTCTTCTCGACCTGGCCGGTCGCGACATAGCCGGACCAGTCCTGGCTAGGTGACCGGTCGTGCTCGACTCGCGCTACGAACGGAGGAGGTACTATGCGCGGCGCCGCAACTCGACCGACGCTGCGAGACGTCCGAGGACCGAGACGGTTGTCTCCCAGCCGATACAACCGTCGGTGACACTCTGTCCATAGCGAAGACCATTGCGGCCATCGCGAATGTCCTGCCTGCCTTCAACCAGATGGCTCTCGAGCAAAGCGCCGCAAATCCAGGACGAACCGCTGGCGACCTGATCTGCAACGTCTCCCGCAACCGCTGGTTGCCTGGAGTAATCCTTGCCGCTGTTTCCATGGCTGCAGTCGACGACGATGCGCGCGGGCAGGCCGGCCCGCGTCAGCGCTTCGGCAGCCTGACCCACACTGCGTGAGTCATGGTTAGGACCCTCCTGCGAACCCCGAAGGACCAGATGGCAATCGGGATTCCCCGAGGTGGTAATCACCGTCGCCTTGCCTTCCAGCGAGATGGTCGGGAATCTGTGCGACTGGGCCGCGACGTGGATCGCATCAATCGCGGTGCTCACGCTGCCGTTCGTGGCATTCTTGAACCCGACCGGCGCGGAGAGCGCGGACGCCATCTGCCGGTGCAACGGGCTCTCGACAGTGCGCGCACCCACTGCACCCCAAGTCAACAGCTCGGCATAGTATTGCGGCGTTACCAGGTCAAGGATCTCCGAGGCAGCCGGCACGCCCAGCCGAGCGCACTCCAGCAGGATGCGCCGCGCATGGCGCAGCCCCTCGCCGATGCTGCCCTGCCCGTCGAGCGTTGGATCGTAGATCAGCCCTTTCCAACCCATGCGCGTGCGCGGCTTTTCAAAGTAAACGCGCATGACGAGAAACAGCGAATCCACGACGCGTTGCGCGAGCTCGCCTAGCCGCCCGGCATACTCGAGCGCCGAATCCGGGTCGTGGATCGAGCAGGGGCCCACGATCACAAGCAGGCGATCGTCCTGTCCCCGCAAAATGCGACGCACCGCTTCACGCGACCCCGCAATGACGCGGGCTTCCGCGTCACCTGCGGGCTGCTCGTCGCGCAAAAGTTGCGGCTCAGGAAGGGGCTCCGACCGCTCGATGTGGACGTCGGATATTTGTACAGGCATGATCAAGTCCTGGCGTTCGCGCAATCATACCCATATTCCCGCTTCCAACTGGTCAACTTGCAGAAACGTTGCGATCAAAAGTCTATCCCATTCACGCAATACAATGGTACCCGCTCGGAGCTCGACACATGAATCGCCTGGTTTCTCTCGCCTATCTGTCCCTGGCGCTGACGTCCGCCGGAAGCGCGACGGCGGCACAGCCCCCGGCCGCCGCTCAAACGACACCGGTGCAGCCGGCGACCGCCGTCTTTGCCGGCGGCTGTTTCTGGTGCCTGGAAGCCGATTTCGAGAAGCTGCCGGGCGTGGTGAAGGCCGAGTCGGGCTACACCGGCGGGGATCTCAAGAATCCGACCTACGAGCAGGTCAGTCGCGGCAGCACCGGCCACGCCGAGTCGGTTCGCGTGTACTACGACCCTCAGAAGGTGACCTATCAGCAGTTGCTGGAGTACTTCTGGCATCACGTCGATCCGACGGTGCAGAATCGGCAGTTCTGCGACGTGGGTGCCCAGTATCGAACCGCGATCTTCTATCAAGACCAGGCCCAGCGCGAGGCGGCGGTAGCGAGCGCGACGGCGCTGCGCAAGAGTGGTCGTTTCGAACACATCTATACCGAAATCGTCCCCGCGGGGCCGTTCTACGTCGCTGAAGAGTATCACCAGGACTACTACAAGAAGAACCCGATTCGCTACACCTTCTACCGGAAGACTTGCGGCCGCGATGCTCGCGTCGAGCAGGTCTGGAACCTGAAGCCCTGACCCTGATCGAACGGCTAGCTAGGCTAGGGCTAGGCTGGCGCAGTTCACGTGACAGCGCTGACCGAAGAGATGGACCTCCTTCACACGTTTCTTGCCCGGCCACGACAAACGTGTGATCCTTGAGTTGTGGTTTGTCCGGTCTGTCCCCTATTCCCGCTTTCAGCCAAACCATGTTGACCATTGACGATGTTCGGGCGATCCCGCTGTTTGCGACGCTCGCAGTGACCGAGCTTGAGCGTCTCGCGCAGACGTCCGCCGACCTGCACCTGGGCCCGGGAGAATTCGCCGTGCATGAGGGTGGAGAGCGTGCGCTGTTCGCGGTTCTGTCCGGCAAACTCGAGGTCGTCAAGCTGGTCGACGGGATCGAACGAACGCTGGGCTGGCGCGTTCCGGGCACAATCTTCGGCGAAGTGCCGATCGCCTTTGGCACGCCGTTTCCGGGTGGCTATCGAGCCTCAGAACCCTCGCGCGTCATGCGTGTGGATCCCCGGCAGTATTACGCCGTTGCGGCGGCATCGCCGGAGGTCTCCGTAAAGGTCGGCACGCTCGCACGCGAGCGCATTGGAGGCCTCCAGGGCATCGCTGCCGAAGCGCCCAAGCCACGCGTAACCATGGTCGGGCATCGCTGGGACGCCGCCTGCGTGGAGTTGCGCCGGTTCCTCGCGCGGAACCAGATTACCTTTGACTGGATGACGCCCGATTCGCCCGAATTGCCAGCGCGTTGGCCCGGAGCCCGGCCACCGGACGACGATTGCCCTGTGCTGCGGCTGGCCGACGGGACCCTGATCAGTCGACCGCAGGCGCGCGACGTTGCCCGGCTGCTCGGCCTGCAGACGGGGGCACGCCTTGCTGAATACGACACCATGATCATCGGTGGCGGTCCGGCCGGCCTCGCCGCGGCGGTGTACGGCGCGTCCGAGGGACTGCGCACCGTGGTTGTCGAGCGCGAAGCGCCCGGAGGTCAGGCCGGGACGTCCTCGCGGATCGAGAACTATCTCGGGTTCCCCAGTGGAGTCTCGGGCGACGAGCTCGCGAGTCGCGCACTCCAGCAAGCAAGGCGGCTCGGGGCGGAGATTCTGGTCACGCGCTCTGTGGAGCGCATCGATCCGACAGCGCGTCAGGCTCACCTCGATGGTGACGATGTCGTCCGGGCGCGGACCGTCATTCTCGCCACCGGCGTCACCTGGCGTCGCCTCGCGATCGAAGGCTTCGATCGACTCATCGGCAAGGGAATCTACTATGGGGCGGCACGCAGCGAAGCGGGCGCCACTCATGGACTCGACGTCTACCTCATTGGTGCCGGAAACTCAGCCGGTCAGGCCGCTTTGTACTTTGCCAATCATGCACGCGTCGTGACGCTCATCGTTCGAGGCGCTTCCCTGGAGAAGAGCATGTCGCGCTACCTGATTGAGCAGCTCGCCAGGAAGTCGAACGTAGCGGTCCAACTGCAGTCGGAAGTAGTCGCCGCCCACGGCGAGGACCACCTCAAAGCGATCGATATACGCGATGGCGCCAGCGCGACAGTGCGCCGACACGACTGCGGTGGCCTTTTCGTCTTTATTGGAGCCGACGCACAGACCGGGTGGCTGCCCGCGGACATCGCACGCGATGCGCGCGGCTATGTCCTGACCGGTGACGACGTGGTGAAGGCCGGGCGCTGGTCGCACAACCGCGATCCCTACCTCCTCGAATCGAGTGTCCCCGGCGTTTTCGCTTGTGGTGATGTGCGGTTGAGCCCGGTCAAACGCGTCGCCTCGGCGGTCGGGGAGGGCAGTATGGCGATCGCTTTCGTTCACAGATATCTGCAGCAGGACACAATGGTTGGATTGCCTGCACGCGAAGGGGGAGGCAAGGGTGGCGATTTCCAGGCGTGACCTGTTGAAGTACGGCGTCGTTGCCGCCGGGGCCGCGGCTCTGCCACGGCGAAGCCGGGGGCAATCGGCCCCCATCAAGCTGGTGTTCTCACACCATGTTCCGACCTCCCATCTGATCCACGGCGTGGCCGAGAGGTTCGCCGAAAAGGTCAAGCAGGGCACCGGCGGCGGGGTCACCATCAGCATCCGGCCGGCGTCCCAGCTGTTCAATCTGCGCACCTCGGCCGAGGCGTTGCAGCTCGGCACACTCGACATGTGCTGGACCGATCTGGGCACGCTGGGCAACTGGCAGCCACAGTTCGGGTTCGTCTCGCTGCCGTTCCTGTTCAACGGCTACGATCATGTGAAGACAGTCCTGTACGGGCCGATCGGCCAGCAGGTCAGCAAGGAGGCGAAGGACACGCTCGGAGTCGAGGTGCTCTGTCTGGGTGCTTCGGGCTTTCGCGTCTTCCTGTCCAAGAAGCCGATCCAGACGGCCGACGACGTTCGCGGCCTGCGCCTGCGCGTACCCGAGATTCCAACCTGGGTGGAGATGGCCAAAGCGCTCAATGCCAATCCGACGCCGATTCCGGCGGGGGAGATCTACACCGCGCTGCAGACCGGCGTGATCGACGCGTTCGAGTCGCCGGCCGACTTCATCTACTCCAGCAGGAACTTCGAGGTTGCCGGCTATGTCACCCGCACGCACCACATCTTCACCGAAGTATCGATGATGGCCAGCGCCAGGAAGATGGCGTCCCTGCCGCCCAACGTGCAGAAGGTGATTCGCGATGCGGCCGTCGAAGCGGTGCAGAAGGACATGTGGGAAGCGAACCTCAAGGCGCAGCAGAAGGCCTGGGACGATCTCGCTAAGCTCATCAAGGCGAATCCGAACCCGGATATAGCCAGCTTCCGCGCGAAGATGGGCCCCGTCATCAATGCCTTTGTTGCCAAAGCGGGGCCGAAGGGCAAGGCTCTCGTCGAGGCGGTGCAGGCCGCCGGCAAGACCTGAGTCCGCAGCCGAAGGACCCGAGCGCCGCCGGTCCCGCAGATGCGCAGATGCGCGTGGTCACTTGTGTCGCCGGCTGACGGCCCGCGCGGCTCGGAATCACGGTGAATATCCGGTCCGCTCGGTCGGCGGGGCCGGTCCTCGGCCGTCTTCGCGCTGCGCTGACCGCGGTCTGCGTCGCGCTGCTTGCCAGCTACTTCGTTCTGGTCTTGCTGCAAGTGTTCTTCCGCTATGTGCTCAACGAGTCCCTGTTCTGGGCCGAGGAGCTGGTTCGCGGCGCGATGCTGTGGGGGATCATGCTCAGCTCGGCGCTGGTGGCGGCGTCTCGCGGCCACATCCGCGTCGAGGTGCTCGAGCTGATGCTGCCGCCCGCGGGGCGGCGCGTCGTTGTGTGGGCGGCCAACGTACTGACGCTCGCCTTCAGCCTCACGCTGCTGTGGGCGGGCATCCAGTTCATCGACCGCACCTGGATGCAGCAGTCGGCGGTGCTGGACGTGCCCAAGTGGACTGTGTACCTGGCGATTCCGGTCGGCGCTGCGCTCGAGTCCCTTTTGATGATTCTGACCTGGAACCACGACATCGCCGCCGGCGAAACGACGGACCGCACGCTGTGAGCATCGGCCTGATGCTGGTGCTGTTCTTCGTGTTCATGGTGCTGGGCATGCCCATCGCCTATTGCATGGGCCTGGCGGCGATCGTGACGGTCCTGGCCGACGGCCAGCTCCCAGTGCTTCTCCTTGCCCAGCAGTTCTACGATTCGCTCGACAACTTCTCGTTGCTCGCGGTGCCCCTGTTCATACTGGCCGGCGAGCTGATGAGTGTGGCCGGCATCACGCAGCGTCTGGTCAACATGTCGCGTGCGTTGATCGGCCACCTGCGAGGCGGGCTCGCCCAGGCCAACATCCTGACCAACATGTTCATGGGTGCGATCTCCGGATCGGCCCTGGCCGATCTCGCCGCGATCGGCTCGATGATGATCCCGGCCATGAAACGCGAGGGCTACAAGCCGGCCTTCGCGGTGGCCGTAACCGCCTGCGCAGCGATGATGGCGCCGATCATTCCGCCCAGCATCATCGCGGTGATCTACGGCTCGGTCACCGGCGTGTCGATCGGCGCGCTGTTCCTCGGCGGCGTGATTCCAGGCGTGCTGGCCGGGATGGCGATGATGCTCCTGACCTGGTTTCTGGCGCCCCGCGCCGGTGCCCACCCGACTCCACGGGCATCCGGCACCGAGGTGCTGCTGGCTACCGGCCGGGCCTTGCCTGCGCTGGTGATGCCGGCGATCATCATCGGCGGGATCCTGTCCGGCGCGTTCACGCCCACTGAAGCCGGCGCAGTCGCGGCGCTCTATGCACTGCTGTTCGGTCTCATCGGCCGCAGTCACCGGGTCGCATCGCTGTACCGCAACTTCTCTGCGGCCGCGGAGACCACGGCGAGTGCATTGATTACGCTGGGCGGGGCGGCGCTCTTCAGCTGGGTGTTGAGCCGCGCCGGTGTCGGCCAGCTCGCGCTCCAGTTCATGCTGTCGATAACCAGTGATCCCAAGCTGGCGATGCTCGTGTTGATCGTCTTCTTCTTCCTGCTGGGAACCTTCCTCGAACCGGTACCCGCGTTGATCATCGTTGTGCCGATCATGGGACCGCTCATCGCCCACCTCGGCTACGATCCGGTCCATTTCGGCATCGTCACGATCATGCTGCTGGTGGTCGGGTCGGTCACGCCCCCGGTCGGGGTCCTGGCCATGGTCGCGAGCCGCATCGCCGGGATCAGCTACAACGCCTCGCTGGGCATGCTGTCTCCGTTTATCGCGGCCTGGATGGCCGTCATCCTTCTGGTCGCCTACATCCCCGATCTGGTCCTCTGGCTGCCGCGATTGATGCGATAGGCGGGTGCGTCACGCACGCGCACGCCCCACACTTTCGTATGTCGTTTGGCCTATACCCGTGTCCCGGGAACGGCGCCACAATCGTGCGCTCGGGGGAGGCCGCAGCCGCGGTCTGTTGCGCGTCGTGGGACGCCGGCAAGGGACCGCACTTCCAACTTGGACAGAAGGATTGGACTCATGCCGCTCAAGAGCTACGGCGTTCTCAAGGGACGCGCCATCGATCGACGCCTCGGTACGGGCGGGAACGCCCACTATCAAGTCCACATGGTGGACCAGAGCAGCGACTATCGAATCGCCGTGAACGTCGCCTCGCAGCTGCAACCCTCGGAGCTCGAGTACCTGATCGATTCCGAGTTCCGCCATCCCGTTGTCGAGCAGCTGCACGAGCTGGCTCCCGGGTGGAAGCTCCTGCCTTCCAAGGCAGGCGGCATCTCCCTGGATTTCATTCGCGGCAACCTGTTCGACCCGCGCCGGATGCGCAAGCTGGGGTTCAACGTGCCTGGGCCCGACAACGACCTGAACGAGAAGATCGACCACTACATTCAGCGGGCGATGGCCGACGAGGAGGCGCAGCTCTACGCCTTCGGTGAGCGCTGGGGCCCGGAAAGCATCAAGGACAAGATATTCGGCTTCCTGCCGGGCAACGGGGTCCACGACATCCACATGAACCAGGCCAACGTCGGAAGGTTCGTCAACGACGATGGCGTCTATCAAGACGGTGCGCTGCTCATCGAGTTTCCCAGACAGAATCAGTGGGTCGGCGTGTTTCTCAAGTTTCAATCTCAGGGCTGGCACAGCGACGATCGCACCGGCCACCGCACCGAGACGCCCACGGGCGGTCCGCCCTCCGATGGTGGGACCGGTCCTTCCCCGTTCGACCCGGGCGGCCAGCCGACACCGGCCATGCCCGACGGCGCCGTACGGATCGTCGCGGCGCTTGTCAACCCCGTCCAATCCCCGGAAGTGGAGTATGTGACTCTGCTGAACACGACGAACCAGCCGATCGACCTTCGCGGCTGGAACATCTCCGACCGTGACAAGAACAGGATGGCGCTGTCCGGCACCATCGCTGCCGGGGAGACGCTGCGGGTGCGCCTGGCTCCTCCAGTGGTGCTGCCGAACAAGGGTGGCATCATCACCGTGCTGAACGAAGGCGGGCTGCGTGTCGACGGCGTCAGCTACACCAAGGAACAGGCGAACAATCCGGGCTGGACGATCAAGTTCTGACCTCGAGCGGGCGGAGGAGCAGCGCACGCACTTCGCCGAACTCGCGCTTCAACTTCGTCCACGTCTCACCCCCGTCTTCGCTTCGGAACAGCTGACCCAGGTTGGTCGCGACGAAGACGAGATCCGGCTGCATGGGATGAACGGCAACACACCAGGGTGTGCTGTTGAGGACCCCGGGCAGGCCGGCGTCCTTCCACGTCTCGCCGTAGTCGTCGCTGCGCAGAAGGCGCCCGGTCGAGCCGGGCGGGCCGTCACCGTTGGTGAGAAACACGACCTTGTCCGTGTCGGCCTTGGGAACGATTGCCCGGAAGTAGGGGCGAGGCGTCTCGATTGCCTTGCAGACCCAGTGGTCGCCATCGTCCAGGCTCACGTCTACGCCCCGATTGGTGGCCACGAACAGCTTGCGCCTGCCGTCTTCCCGGATCACCGCGAGGGCATGGATATCCTCGGAGACAAGCCCATCCGAGGTCTTCTGGAACGTGTTCCCGCCGTCGCGCGAGCGAAACACCCCGCCAATCTCGACACCGAACCAGATCAGCCCGGCATCGGCGCTGTCGAACAGAATGCTGGTGATTCTCGTCTCGCCGATCAGGTCGCATGCCGCCGGGAGGTCTATCGCGACCTTGTCCCAGCTCCGGCCACCGTTGCTCGACCGATAGAGCCGCGCCGGGTGTGTCCCCGCGAGCATGAACTTCGGATCATGCGGAGACTGCGCGATGGTGTAGGTCGAGAAGGCATCCAGTGGCGACTCGATGTGCTCCCATCTCTGGGTCGGGCCATGCCAGCGGTACACTCCTCGATCGGTTCCCGCGAACACGTGGCTGCCCCAGGCCGGCTGGCTGGTCAGAGACCAGACGCGCGATTCCATGTACAGACCGGAGGGCGAGTAGGGGCGCTTCCAGCTCTCGCCGCAGTCCTCGCTCACCCACATCGCCGTTCCCACGGTACCGACATAAAGACCGAGCTGCATGCGATCCCCCGTTCACGGCGCCCCACCAGTCGTTTTCGGCGGGCCGCGCCTCGCGCGAATCTACACCCGAATCGCAGTTCGCGCGACCGGCGTGTCCTGGCGATCTGGCTCGATTGACAGGTCGCGTGCCCATCAGTACCGTTCGTGTCAGGGGACAGAGCTTTTGCCTCCCCGCGGGAACCGCCACTGCCGAGAGCCGCCATGCCACCCACGCTGCCGTCGCGTACCGTACCCAGCCCGGACGAGCTTCCCACCGTGAATGCGCGGGTCACCTATCTCGCGGCCGGTGACGGCCCGGTGCAGGTGCGCGTCTATCCGCCCGGCAGCGGGCGCGCGACGGTGCGCCCGCCTGCGGTCCAACGCGACGTGGTGATCCGCGACGCGCGTCCTGTTGCGGACCGCCTGCGGCTCGACGAGCACGGGTTCGAGGTGCACTCGCACCGATCGCAGTTCACCGACTTCTACGACGAGGCCGCAGTCTGCGCGCGGTACTACCCGGAGGTGGAAGCTGCCATGCGTGTGATGACGGGTGCGCTCGCCGTCATCGTGTTCGACCACAACGTGCGCAGCGCGGCGCGCGCCGCCCGCGGCGATGCGGGCGTGCGGCTGCCAGTCGACCAGGTGCACAACGACTACACCGAGCATTCCGGGCCCAAGCGCAAGCTGGAGATTCTCGCCGGGGCCGGGCGCTCCGACCTGGCGGACCGCCACGTCGCGTTCGTCAATCTGTGGCGGCCGATCGTCGGCCCGGTCTGGGACAATCCGCTCGCGGTGTGCGAGGCTGGCAGTGTTGCGCCGCAGGACCTGGTGGAAACCGATATCCAGCATTTCGGCGAAGACGACTTGACTACGCCGCGCCACAGCGGCCAGATCTACTCGGTGCGGTACAATCCTGCGCACCGCTGGTTCTACCTGTCGCAAATGCAACCCGATGAGGTCCTGCTGTTGAAGTGCTATGACTCGCATGCAGACGGGCGCGCGCGGTTCATGCCCCACACGGGCTTCCAGAATCCCGCGTGCCCCAGCGTGTTCGTGCCGCGTGAAAGCATCGAAGCGCGGACGCTGGTGGTGTTCAACGAGCTGCTCTGAGTTGCCGCGGGCGCAAGCGAGGCTACCTTCCATGTACGACCTGCTGATCCGAGGCGGCACCATTGTCGATGGCTCCGGGAGCGCACCCTGCACCGGCGACGTGGCGGTTCGGCGCGGACGCATCGTCGCGGTCGGCCGTGTCGATGGCAGCGCGCGCCGCACCCTGGATGCCGGCGGCCTGCTGGTCACTCCGGGTTTCGTCGATGTACACACCCACTACGATGGCCAGGCGACCTGGGATCCGCTGCTGACGCCGAGCTGCTGGCACGGGGTCACCACTGCGGTGATGGGGAATTGCGGCGTGGGGTTCGCGCCGATGAAGGCGGACCGCCGCCAGTTCCTCATCGAGCTGATGGAGGGCGTGGAGGACATTCCCGGCGTGGTGCTCGCCGAAGGGGTCGACTGGGGCTGGGAGAGCTTCCCCGAATATCTCGACGCCCTCGCGGCCAAGCCGCGGATCATGGACCTGGGCGCGCAGTTACCGCACGCCGCGCTGCGTTACTACGTAATGGGCGAGCGCGGTGCCGCCCGCGAGCCGGCGAATGTGGAAGACCTGGAGCGCATGGCCGAGCTTACCGAACAGGCGCTCACGGCCGGTGCCCTCGGCTTCACCACCTCGCGCACGTTGTTGCACAAGACCGCGCGCGGCGAGTATGTGCCCAACTTCGGCGCCGCCGCCCGCGAGCTCAACGCCATTGCCGCCGGTGTGAAGCGTGCCGGACGCGGTGTGTTGCAGTTGCTGTCCGACTTCGACGACCTCGATGCGGACTTCGACCTGCTGTGCGACTGGGTGAGGGCGAGCGGGGGCAGGCCGCTGTCCTTTACCCTGGTGCAGCGGCTCGAGGCGCCACGGCAATGGCAGCGCCTCCTGGAACGGATCGACGAGGCGCAGCAGCGCGGCCTGCCTATTCGCGGCCAGGTGGCGCCGCGTGCGGTCGGCCTGGTGCTCGGATTGCAGGCGACCCTGCACCCGTTCATGACCAAGCCGAGCTATCTGGCCATCGCGCAGCTGCCTCTCGCACAGCGCGTCGCGTCGCATGCGCGATCCGGCGCTGCGCGCCCGGATTGTCGCGGAGCCGTTCGATGCCCTTCCGGGCCGCATCCCCGATTTCATCGTCAACGTGCTGGCACGGCTCGATCGCGTGTTCGCGCTCGGCGATCCGCCCGACTACGAGCCCGCCGCCGCAGGCGAGCGTCGCGGCGCGCGCGGCTGCCATCGGCTGCGATCCGATGGAGCTGATGTACGAGCTGCTGCTCGAACGCGATGGCCGCGAGCTGCTGTTCGCCCCGGCCGCCAACTACGTCGACGGCGACTACGAGGCCGCGCTGACCATGCTGCGTCATCCGCACACCGTGGTCGGGCTTGGCGACGGCGGTGCTCACTGTGGCTCGATCTGCGACGGCAGCTATCCCACCTACTTGCTGACGCACTGGGGCCGCGACCGCACCCGCGGCGAGCGGCTGCCGCTGGAGTTTGCGGTGCGCCGCTACACCCGCGCACCAGCGGAGCTGATCGGCCTGTACGACCGTGGCCTGATCGCACCCGGGATGAAGGCGGACATCAATCTCATCGACCATGCCAACCTCTACCTCTCACCGCCCACCATCGTCGACGACCTGCCCGCCGGCGGCCGCCGGCTGATGCAGACGGCCAGGGGCTACGTCGCCACCATCGTCGCCGGGGAAGTGGTCATCGACCATGATCGACCCACCGGCGCGCTGCCCGGCCGCTTGCTACGCGGGGCACGCACGCATCCCGGAACCCCGGCGCAGAGCTGAGCGATGCTCCGCGGGGTTGGAGCGCACTTCGGTAGGGCCGCGCGGCCGGGCGCCCGGAGCTCGTCTGGCGGGTGGACTGCCGGAACGATGCCGAAGGTCGCGCTGCATTGTCTGGTTGGAGCCCTTGCCTTGGCGCCTGCCGCAGCCTGGCTGCAGCCCGAGGCCGATCTGCCGGGGCGGGCGCTCTCCGGTGGGCAGCTCAGTGTCGCCGACACCTCCCAATCCGCGTACACCCATCCCACTCCCGGCCTCGACGCCAAGCAGCGCGAGCTGTTCGCGCTCGGCCACCAGATGTTCAACAACCGCTGGGCATTCTTCTGGTTCGAGAATGCCGAGTTCGGACGCGGGCCGACTTCCAACGCGCAAGCCTGCACGGCATGCCATACGAACAACGGCAGGGGGCTTACAACCGGCGCGCCGTTGCCGGCAAGCGGGCTGAACGGTGCTGCGCGCGACCACCACATCACTGTGCCCTTCGAGCCGGCGCCGAACCTGGTGGTTCGCATCAGCGTCACGGGCGCGGACCCGCATGATGGACCCAAGCCGCATCCCTACTACGGCGATCAGCTCCAGGTCTTCGGTGTCAAGGGAGTCATTCCCGCGGAAGGCAAGTTCGACCTGCAATGGCGCGAACGGCTGGTCATTCTGGCCGACGGCGAGCGGGTCGTGCTGCGCTCCCCCGCGCTCAGCGTCTCCGAGCTGGCGTATGGGCCGCTGGGCGAAGAGGCGATGACCGCGTTGCGGCTGGCGCCGCCTCTGATCGGCCTCGGCCTGCTCGAGGCGATACCGGAGGAGACGCTGGTTGGGCTGGCGGCGCGTGCGCCGGTCGCCGGCATTCGCGGCCGGGTCAATCGTGTGTGGGATGAGAGCCAAGGGAAGACCGTGCTCGGGCGCTTCGGGCTCAAAGCCAACCACGGCAGCCTTCGCGAGCAGGTCGCGGCGGCGTTCATCAACGACATCGGCCTGAGCACACCGGTCTATCCCGAGCAGAATTGCCCGGCGGTCCAGAGTGGCTGCAAGGAACAGATGGCCGCCGGCAAGCCCGAGATCACACCGCTGCGGCTCGCGGCGACCGAGCTCTACATCCGTGCGCTCATGGTGCCCATGCGCAGGCAGACCGACGACGTGCGGGTCCGTCGCGGTGAGCAGCTCTTCGTCGAGTCGCACTGCGCGGTGTGTCACGTTCCGGAGCTCAAGACCGGCGAGTTCGCGCCCATGCCGCAGCTTGCCGGACAGACGATCCAGCCGTTCACCGACCTGTTGCTGCATGACATGGGAGAGGAGCTTGCCGACGGGCGGCCGGACTTCCTGGCCTCAGGCAGCCAATGGCGCACGCCGCCGCTGTGGGGAATCGGCTTGTCCGAGAAGGTGAACGGCGCGGGGGCGTTCCTGCACGACGGCCGGGCGCGCAACTTCAGCGAAGCGATCCTCTGGCACGGCGGCGAGGCGCAGGTGTCGCGGGAAGCGTTCCGGCTGCTCACGCGCGAGGACCGCGAGGCACTGATTGCGTTCCTGCAGTCGCTGTGAAGACGCCGGTCGGGCTGTCGAGCCAGACGCCCTGCACGATTCGACCGGTGCCTGTGGCGCGTAGTGGGCCGTAAGCAGCGATGTCAGCAGTATCGCCGAGTACTCCCTCTCCCCTTGCGGGAGAGTGCGCGCTGGAGCGCGGAGCAGGGCCCCCGCTTGCGGGGATGCGACCGCGAAGGCGCGCGTGGCCCTCGACCGTGCGTGCGACGGCTCGCCTCTCCCCTTGCGGGAGAGGGAGGGAGAGGGCGGGGTGAGGGGCGCCCTGATCAGCGTTTCTCGGGCGGGAGCGCGGCGATCGGCTGCGCCCATCGCCGGTGGGTTTCGACATCGACGCGACGGTGTTTGAACGTAGTGCCGGCCGGGTACTTGCCGAGGCAATTGTCGCCCTTCCAGTTGTGCAGCGGGCGCACCGGCCGCGGGCAGAAGCCCCCGCCGCAGTTGGGGCACACGTTGCGCAGCATCGCCTCTACGCAGGAGCGGCAGAACGTACACTCGAAGCTGCAGATCATGGCTTCGGTGGACTCTGCAGGCAACGCGGTCTGGCAATGTTCGCAGCTGGGTCTCAGTTCGAGCATTCTGGTCCTCTATCGCAGTGATCGCCGTGCAATTGCGCGGGGCGAGGAGCTGGCGGGCGCTCCGCCCCCGTCATTCGCGTCAGAGTGCCATCACCTGCACATTGACGATGAGGGCCGGCAGCGGGCCGGCGGGTCCGACGAAGCTTCCGGCGACCGGGGGAACCGCTTCCGGGTGCCGGGCCACCGCGACGGGGATGTGGTGACTGCCGGTGAGCTCACCGGAGGTCGGATCGAATCCCTTCCAGCCCGGCCCGGGCAGGTAGACTTCGGCCCAGGCGTGGGTGAATGCGTTTGCGCTCTCGCTCGCGGGGCCGTGCGAGTAGCCGCTGACGAAGCGGCTGGCAAGCCCGAGATCGCGGCAGGCTTCGATGAACAGCGCCGCGTAGTCGCGGCAGGAGCCGCGTCGCTCGCGGAGCGTTTGCGCCGGAGGCTGCACGCCTTCTTCCTCCCGCACGACGTAGGTGAAGGTTGCGCCGATGGCGCGGTTGAGGCGGTCCAGGATCGCATAGGTCTCGCCGGGGCCGGGGCCGACAAACTCACGCAGCCACTCCTGGATCGCCTTCTGGTCGTTGGGATAGGCCGGCTGCTGGAAGGGCAGCAGGTCGGCCCGCTCGTCGGGCTGATATAAAAAGGGGTAGTTGACTGCATAGTCCTCGACCAGGAAGTCGAGCGGCGCTTCCCCGTAATGCTGGAGGACGACTTCGCTGGCGATGGTCAGTCGGTCGGCCGGCTCCAGGAAGCTCACCACGGCCACCGAGTTGTCGAACACGTCGCGGTGCCATCTGACGGTGTGGGCCGGGGTGATCTCCAGCTTCGAGGCCTCGATGTGGACATCGTGCCCCTCGCGCGGACGCAGCAGGAGCCGGTGAGGCAGGAGGGTCACCGGGCTGCCGAACTGGTACGCGGTCAGATGGGTGATGCGCAGGCGCTGCATGCAAGACTCGATGCGCCGCCGTCCCGATCCTCCCGCACTCGAGGCGCAAGGGAAGCGGTTGGTTGTCGCGTTGACTGAGGCACTAGAGGCGAAGCTCCACGCGCGCGACTGGCGGCTACAGCTCGACCGGATCGATCCAGTTGTGCAGCGCCAGCCCGCCGTCCACGACCACGGTAGTGCCGGTGACGTACGCGGAGAAGCGGTCGGCAAGCAGCGCGACCGCCATGCCGGCGATGTCCTCCGGCGTGCCGAGCCGCCGCAGGCTGGTGCAGGCGGTCAGGCGTTCGAGACCGGCGCCCTTCGCGTCGAAACCGCCGCCGGGAATGGCGCCCGGCGCGATGGCGTTTACGCGGATGTCGTGCGGGCCCAGCCCGCGCGCGAGCTCCTTCACGAGCATGGTCTGGGCGGCTTTGGCCGCGCTGTAGTGCGGGAGGTTGCGCGGGGTCTGCGCGTGCAGGGAGGTGATGAACAGCATGCGCCCTTTGATCTTTCGCGCGATCATCTCGCGCGCGGCCTCGCGCGCCAGCACGAATCCCGCGCGCACGTTCACCGCCAGCATTCGCTCCCAGGTCTCGTCGCTGACCGCCAGGATGTTGTCCGCCTCCAGGCGGCGCGGGCTTGCACTGTGGACCAGGATCGACAACTCGCCGAGGGCCTCGAGCGCATGCTCGAGCAAGGCCGCCGGTTGGTCCGCAGCCGCCAGGTCGGCAGCCGTGAAACCAACATCCAGGCCTTCAGCGCGCAGCGGCGCCGCCACCGCCTCGCCGCGTTGCGCATCGACGTCCGAGAGCAACACGCGCGCGCCCTCCCGCGCCAGCGCGACCGCGATGCCGCGTCCAATCCCCGACGCCGCGCCGGTCACCAGCGCGGTGTCTCCCGCGAGCAGCCTCACGCGAACTTCGCTTCCTCTTGCCGCGCGTGCGCTGCGCCCCAGGTCTTGTCCCAGTCGTTGCCGAGGAAGTCCACGATGCGGCCGTTGGCCTGGAAGAAGCGGTTGGGGATCTGGAACATGCCCAGCATGAGGCCGCCCTCGGGCCCGGCCCAGGCCTCGTGCCGGCTGCCCGCCGGGCGCCACACGAACTCGCCGGCGCGGCACACACCTTCTGCGCACACCAGGCTGCCCTCCAGAACGAAAGTCTGCTCCACCAGCACGTGTTCGTGGTCCGGCAGCTTCGCTCCCGGCGCCATCCTCAGCAGCGTGGTGAGCAGTCCGGAGGCGGGGTCCACGACCAGCGTCTTGGTCTCGACGCCCGAGTGCAGGAGGCTCTTCTCCCACGGCAGCCCCGGAACGTCCACGAAGCGCGACGCGAGCGGCGGAAGGTTGGCGTGATTCGGGGCTTTCGGGGTGACGGCGCTCATCGGAGTCCTCCTCATGTAGCGACCGGGCCATTATCCATCATCCGGCGCGGGCCCGTGCTACGGTACGCTCGGAGATGCTCCCGACTTGCCAACCTGAAAGCTTGAACCGCAGAGGACGCAGAGGACGCAGAGGGCGCAGGAAAAGCAGGAGCCGAGTGGATCCAGCTACTGCCCGCGACTGAGCTTGCACTCGAGCTCGGTGGCCCCGAACGCCAGAGAGTCGTGGTTTTCCCCCTGGTTTTCCTCTGCGTCCTCTGCGGTTCAAGCTTTAGTTAGGCACTTGCGGCGCAACCGCGGTGCCCATATCTCTACTGTGCTGTCCCTTTCATGACTCGTGGAGAGCCAATGGCCACCAACGATCAAAGCCTGCCGGCAGCACCCGCAGCCGTCCCTGGTGACCATCGCGCATCTGGTGTATGCGCTGCACGCTGTGAGCCTGGTGATCGGCGCATTCGGGGCCGCGACGGTGGTCGGCGCCTTCGTATTCGGCTGGCCGTCGATCATCGCCGTCATCATCAACTACGTGAAACAGGGGGAGGCGCGCGGCACCTGGCTCGAATCGCACTTCCGCTGGCAGATCCGCACCTTCTGGTACGCGTTCCTGTGGACTGTCCTGGCGGCTCTGATCTCGCTGATGCTGGCGCCGATCCTGATCGGTTTTCTGACCTGGCCCCTGCTGCTGTTCGTCCTCGGCCTGTGGGCGATCTACCGGATCGCGCGCGGCTGGCTGGCGCTGCGCGACGAGCGGCCGATGCCGGTCTGACCGCACGCCGTGCAGGGGCTGCCTCCTCAACAACCGATCGGGCGTTGGTCCCGCCCTTGAGTCGTCGAGGGCAGGCTGCTGCCGAGCTGCCTGGATCCCCGCTTCCGCGGGGATGACAAGAGCGTACTCAGCCGGCTGTTTCCGGCCGGCGGGCCGCCAATGCGCCCAGGCTGCGCCGCTCGTCCAGCCATGCGATCGCTCCCAGCCCCGCTGCGCGTCCGCTCGCGAAGCAGGCGGTCAGCAGATAGCCGCCCGTCGGGGCCTCCCAGTCCAGCATCTCGCCCGCGCAGAACACGCCGGGCAGCGAGCGGATCATCAGCCGCGCATCGAGCGCTTCGAAGGGCACGCCGCCCGCGCTGCTGATTGCCTCATCGAGCGGACGCGGGGCGACCAGCCGCAGGGGCAGGGCTTTGATCGAACCCGCCAGGCGTGCCGGGTCCGCGAGCGTATCCGGGGCGAGCACTTCCCGCAGCAGGCCCGCCTTCACCCCCTCGATTCCCGCGCGAGCCCGCAGCTGATTCGCCAGCGAGCGGCTTGCGCGCGGCCGTGAAAGGTCGACGGTGAGCCGCTCGAGCGCCCTGCCCGGCGCCAGATCGAGCCGGATGACTGCCTCGCCCGTGGCGGCGATCGCGTCACGCAGCTGTGCCGAGAGGGCGTAGATCAGACCGCCTTCCACGCCATGCTCCGTCACCACGAACTCACCCAGTTGCCGATGCACGGGTGTGCCCGGGCCGGCGAGCTGGGCGGCGACCGCCTTCACCGGATGCCCGGCGAAGCGTGCGCGGAAGTGTTCGCTCCAGCCCACCGTGAAGCCGCAGTTGGCGGGGCGCAACTCAGTCACGGCCACGCCGCACGCAACCAGCAGCGGCACCCACGCACCATCCGACCCGAGCCGTCCCCAGCTGCCGCCGCCCAGCGCAAGCACCACGCTATCGGCGCGGATGGGACACTCGCCTTGGGGCGTTGCAAAGCGCAGGGTCCCGGCCCGGTCCCAGCCGCGCCAGCGGTGGCGCATATGGAATCGGACGCCGCCTTGCCGCAAACGGCCCAGCCACGCACGCAGCAACGGCGCTGCCTTCATCTGTGCCGGAAACACGCGTCCGGAGCTGCCCACGAAGGTGGTGACACCGAGCGCGTGCACCCACTCGCGCAAGGCGGTGGGCCCAAAGGCTTCGAGCAAGGGCTGGATCTGCGCCGCGCGCGCGCCGTAGCGGGAGAGGAATTGCGCGGGCGGCTCCGAGTGCGTGATGTTCAAGCCGCCCTTGCCGGCGAGGAGGAACTTGCGGCAGACCGAGGGCATGGCATCGAACAGGTCGACCCGCACGCCGGCCTGCGCCAGCGCTTCCGCAGCCATGAGGCCGGCGGGACCACCGCCGATGACCGCGGCCGATGGCGCCTGAAGGACGGACGACACTAACTAGCCTGGACAACTTTATCAGGAAGCCTGGCGCGGCCGCCCTACTTGTCCTCGAACCGGCTCCCCGCTGCCCAGTCGTGCGCGCCCGACGCCTGTCGGCTCGCCCCCCCGCCTACGCCCGCGAAGTCGCCGCTCGCCCGGTTGGCGAAGCCGGCGTTCACACTGCTGTAGATGCCGCTCGCGATGTTGTAGCTGCCGCCGCTGATGCTCGCAAAGCTGGCACCGGCACGATTGCGGGCGCCGGCGACGATCGCTGCATAGGGCGCGCTCACTGCGTTCTCCAGGCCCAGAACGAGTCCTCCCCAGCTCGAGTAGCTGTTGAAGTCCCCGCCGACGATATTGTGCGAACCGCTCTTGTGGCTCTGCGCCCAGGTGCCGCCGCTTGCCAGGCACTGCGCCTGCGAGTCGACGGCGCCTGTCGAGCAGATGAAGCTGCCATTGCTCGGACGGTTGTAGCCGACGATCAGATTGCCCATCCCGTTGAGGGTCTGCGTGTCGCCCGTGCCGTTGACGATCTGCACGTTGATTCCGCGGAACAGCGCGGTGGGATAGCCGTTGGACACATCGAACGTGAGATAGCCGTTGAGGTCCAGCACGGTGTTGGCCTTGAGTCCTTTGACCTCGGCTGCGAGCGAGTCGATCTGCTCCCGCAACGCCTTCAGCTCGGCTTGCTGCGCCTGCAAAGCGCTCAACTGGCTTTGCAGCTCCTGACGCGCGGCGGTGTGCGCGGCCAGCTGCTTGCGCAGCGCCGTCACCTGCTGGCGCAGCGCGCGCAGCTGGGTTGCCTGATCCACAGGCGCAGCGTTCTGCTGCCCCCACCCATCCGCAACAAGAACCAGCATTCCCGCAAGCAAAACCGCCTTTGCGCCGTTCATTGCCAGGCCCACCCGGGTCGAGAAAGGCTCCTATGGTACTCGACTGGCCGCTCAGTGCCCCTTGAACTGCGGCTTGCGCTTCTCGTTGAAAGCCAGGATTCCTTCGCGCCGGTCCGCGGTATCGACCAGCTGACTGTAGGCTTCGACCTCGAAACGGTAGGCGGTGCGGATCTCCATCTGCGTCCCGTAGCGGATCGACTTCTTGGCCTGCCTGACCGCGAGCGGTGCGTTGCCGGCGATGGCGGCTGCCGTGTCCAGCGCCTCCTGCAGCACGCTGCCGGGCTCGCACAGCCGGTTCACCAGCCCCCATTGGTGTGCGTCTTCTGCAGAGAAGGGCCGGGCGGTGAGGATGATCTCCTTGGCGCGACGCTCGCCGACCGCGCGAGGCAGGTTCTGAGTGCCGCCTGCGCCGGGGATGATGCCGAGCGACACCTCGGTGAGCGCAAAGCGGGCGGTGCGCACGGCGTAGATGAAATCGCACATCAGCGCGAGCTCCAGACCGCCGGCAAACGCCGGGCCGTTGACCGCTGCGATTACCGGAAGCGGCAGATCGCCCAACGCCCAGAAGGCCCGCTCGAACAACTCGTGCTGGGCACGCCAGACCTGCGTGGGCATGCCTTTGCGCTCCTTGAGGTCGGCTCCCGCGCAGAACGCCTGCTCACCCGCACCGGTGATCACGACGCAACGCAGCTCCCCGGTCTCGGCGGTCAGGCGCGTCCACAGGTCGAGCAGCTCTTCCCCCATGCGCGTGTTGAAGGCGTTGCGCACCTCTGGGCGGTTCAACGTCACGAGCAGCACGTGCGGCTGGGCTGTCTCGCATAGGAGAGTACTGTACGCATGCGCGGTCACGGGGGCTCCAGCGAACAGGGCGTCGCGTGCGCGGGCGCACGGCTGAACGGTTCGGGAGGGTATTGTGCGCAGCCCCCGCGGGGCTGACAAGCGGGCTCGAGCGAGTGGGCACGCGCGGACATACAGTCGCCAGTTGCTGGCGGCGGGCCGCGCGCCCGCTGGGTGAAGCTCAGGGCAGGAACAGGGTCCTGCCGCTCTCCTGCATCGCGCGCAGCCGGCGCTCGCTCTCGGGCTCGCCGGGCAGCGCAGTGGTCACGGATACGTCATTCTGGTTCCACCCGCTGGAAAGCCAGCGCACCGCGTCTTGAATGAATCGTTTCATTGTGCCTCCGGACGGTGCTGGGGTTAGCGCAATGACCGCGCTCGCGAAAGCAGGTCGTCGTGAAGATGGCGCATCCTGGCCTCCAGGTCGGCATGGTTCTGCGCCTGCGCGAGGTAGGCCTCGATTTCACGCATCTCTCTTGCGTAGGTCCACGCCTCGAACCGGTCGAACAGATTGCGCAGCCAACCAAACAACGTTCGGGCAGGTGCCTTGGGCGCGTCCACCGCTTCGGTGGACTTGGCCGTCGTTGTATTGCGACGCATCATACCGGACTCCGAAAGGCTGTTGCCGAGCTGGTAGGCCAGGGCGCTGCCCGGGCTGCCGCTCGCCATCAACATGCCAAACCGCTCATTCCAGATAGTCTTGACTTTCATGACCTAATTCCTTGTCTAGCCTAAGGTTAATCGTGTACTACAGCCTGCACCGAAACGATACTGGAGGCGGTCTGCCAAGGCCAATCGCATGTTTGGATGGCCTGGATCGGCCCCGTGAATGGTCAAACAAGGTTCACGATGCATTGCAGCATATCTATGCTAATATGGGGCTTGTTGCATCCCTGTAAAGGTGCGTCCCCGTAAAGGTATTTGTGGAGCTCTACCAGCTACGCAGCTTCGTCGCAGTTGCATCGCTCGGGCATCTCACCCGGGCGGCGGATCGTCTGCATCTGAGCCAGCCAGCGTTGAGCGCCCAGATCAAGGCCCTCGAGGAAGAACTGGGGCTTGAGCTGTTCGAGCGCAAGCCGAGCGGCATGGTGCTGACCGCTGCCGGCAAGCGCCTGGTCGCCGACGCGGAGAAGCTGTTGTCGGCGGCCCAGGCATTTCGCAACGAGGCGCAGGTCATCAAGGGCGAGGTCGCGGGCGTGGCCCGCGTAGGCACGGTCTCCGACCCGGAGTTCATCCGCGTCGGCGAGTTTCTCAGCGCCGCCGTAGAGCGCTACCCCCTGGTTGAGGTCGAGTTCCAGCACGAAGTCTCCGGGGCAGCGTTCGAGAAGGTGCGCGACGGTGAGCTCGACGCCAGCTTCTACTATGGCGAGTTGAGCCACGCGACGGTGGGCGGTCTGGCGTTGCGCGAGATCACCTACCGGATCGTCGCGCCCGCCGCATGGGAGGAGCGGCTGGCGGAGGCGGGCTGGAAGGAGATCGCCGGCGAGCCCTGGATCATGACCCCGCCGATCAGCACGCACCATCAGCTGGCGAGCGCGCTGTTCGAGCAGCATGGCGTTGGGCCGACCAAGGTGGTCGAAGCCGACGACGAAGTCGTGGTCGGCTCTCTGGTGGTCTCGGGTGTGGGGATGGCGTTGATGCGCGAGGATCTCGCCTTCGAGAAGGCGCAGGCGGGCCAGATCTGCCTGTGGCGGGACGTGCGGCTGACGACGTGCCTGCGGTTCGTCTATCTGCGCGAGCGTGAGCAGGACCCGGTGATCCGTGCCCTGCTGGACGTTCTCATCGACGTGTGGGACCGGCGCCCCGCCAAACCGCAGCGGCGCTCACCAGCGCGCCGCCGCTCCGCTGGCTCCGGTCTGCAGGGCGACGCTTTTGGCGCGTCGCGCGTCGCCGAGCCTTGCCTGGACTGTGATCGGGGGGCGCCCAGGAAGCAACTTAAACTCCGCAGCGCAAGCCTGGGACACGTGAGGCGCTCGCCCCCTCCCGGCCCTCCCCTGACTACAGAAACCCGGCGCCGATCCACTCGGCCACCAGCGCCGGCTTGGCCTGCCCCTCGATCTCCACGCTCACGTCGTAGATCACCTGCCAGCGGCCGCTCGGCTGCACTTCGAAGCTCTTGAGGGCGAAGCGGCCGCGGATGCGCGACCCGGTGGCCACGGGCGCGACGAAGCGCAGCCGGTTGAACCCGTAGTTGACCTGGGTCCTGGTGCCCTCCACCGCAGGGCACGCCTGGTAGGCCATGGCCGAGAGCATCGACAGGGTGAGGAAGCCATGGGCAATGGTTCCACCGAACTGCGTCGAAGCGGCACGCGCCGGATCGATGTGAATGAAATAGCGATCCTGTGTCAGGTCGGCGAAAGCATCGATCATCTTCTGATCGATGCAGAACCACTCCGACATGCCCAGTTCGCTGCCGACACGTGCGGAAAGCGCGTCGGTGCTGATCGTGCGCAGGGGCCCTTGCATGTCATTTCCTCCCGGTACTCTCGTGGAACGGCCAAGCTAGCTAGCCCGCTCGAGGCTGAACCCGTTGCCCCTGGTGGAAGACGGCGACCTCCCCCGCGGCCATCGTGGTCCAGTCTTCATTGTCGGTGAGCGGGGCAGTTGCGATGACGGCCACCCGATCCTGCGGCGTGGTGACCTGGCTGAAATCGACTTCGAGGTCCGTGTCGATCAGGCGTGCTTTGGTGAACGGCGCGCGCCGCTCGATGTACGCGAGCTGGGTCGAACAGTGAGCGAACAGCCGCTCGCCGTCCGAAAGCAGGAAGTTGAACGCTCCCAGCCCGGAGAGCCGCGTGGCCCAACCCGCAACTTCCGCGCGTACGGCGTCCGGGTCGGGCGCCCCGTTCGGGAAGCGAAGACACAGGCTGTTCAGCAGCTCGCAGAAAGCCGCCTCGCTGTCAGTCCCGCCCACCGCCCGATAGCGTTCTCCCGCAGGCGGCTGGTAGCCCTCGAGCGTGCCGTTGTGGGCGAAGATCCAGTAGCGGCCCCACAGCTCGCGCACAAACGGATGGGTGTTCTCGAGCCCGACCGGACCGCGCGTCGCCTTGCGGATATGGGCGATGACGTTCAGCGAACGGATCGGATAGCACCTCACGAAGTCGGCAAGCGCCGAGCGCGCGGCCGGCTCCGGATCGAGAAACAGCGCGGTAGCCCTTGCCTTCGAAGAAGGCGATGCCCCAGCCGTCGCCGTGCTCGTCGGTGCCGCCGCCGCGCTGCTGAAAGCCGGTGAGGGAAAACACAATGTCGGTCGGCACGTTGCAGTTCATGCCGAGGAGCTGGCACATGACGCCGAGATCCGCCGGGGCAAAAGAAAGGACGCACTCGATGATAGCGCCTGCCGCGCGCAGCGCAAGGCTTGTGCGCCGAACGCTTCGCCCGCTATCACGCGCACCGTCGCACCGTCGCGCGCCACCGCAGCGATGCGGGCAGCTAGTACGTCCTGGTAGCGGGGGCCCGCATCTTGAGCTTGCCCGACTCGCGCAGCGCGGCGTACAGCGTTGCGCGTACCTACCGAGTGAAACCGCTGATTACAGTATCATCCGGATCGTCCTCCACGACAGTTGCGCCAGCTGACAATGAAGATCGAATCGATCGAAACGATAGTCTTGCGCGTGCCGTATACCTCCGGCGGGAGCCGGGCCACGGAACCCTGGGGCGGCAAGGCGTGGCTGACCGCCGACGCCCTGCTGGTGAAAGTCGTCACCGACCAGGGGCTGACCGGCTGGGGTGAGGCGTTCGGCTACAACGTCATTCCGGCCACCAGGGCTGCCATCGACAGCATGATCGCGCCCATGTGCATCGGCCGCGACGCCGCTGGCGATCGAAAGCCTGATGCTGGAGCTGCAGCAGAAGCTGCACATCTTCGGGCGCGGCGGGCCGGTGACCTTCGGCTTGTCCGGGATCGACATCGCGCTGTGGGACATCGCGGGCAAGGCCGCGGGCCTGCCGGTGCACCAGCTCCTGGGCGGATCCCGCATGGCGAAGCTGCCGTGCTACGCCAGCCTGATCCGCTACACCGAGCCAAAGGTGGTGGCGACGAACGTCGAACGGGCGCTGTCCCAGGGCTTCCGCCACGTCAAGCTGCACGAGGTGGAGATCGCCCCTGCCCGGGCCGCGCGCGAGGCGGCGGGTGAGGGCGTGGACATCATGCTCGACGTGAACTGTCCCTGGTCGCTGCGAGAGGCATTGGACATGACGCAGAAGCTGCGGCCCTTCAACTTGCGCTGGCTGGAGGAACCGGTGTGGCCGCCGGAGAACTACGCCGAGCTGGCGCAGGTGCGGGCGAACGGCGGGATCCCCATCGCGGCGGGCGAGAACGCAGCGAGCCTGCTGCACTATCAGCAGATGTTCGAGGCGCGAGCGGTGGATTTCGTTCAGCCCAGCCCGATCAAGATGGGCGGGGTGTCCGAGCTGCGCAAGGTCTTCGTGCTCGCCGGCGTGCACAATGTGACGGTGATGCCGCACAGCTTCTACGACGGGCCAGGCCTGCTGGCCGCGGTGCATGTCACCGCGGCGCTGGGCCAGGGTTCGCTGATCGAGTGGCGGTTCTTCGATCTGGAGGCGCGCCTCTACGGGGCCGCGGGCGTGCCGAAGGACGGTTCGATCGATGTTCCGCAAGGGCCCGGACTCGGCTTCGATCCCGATCCGGATGTCATCCGCCGCTACAGTGCGAGTTGAGCGAGTCGAGGAATTCCACCCAATGAGCGTCGCTTGCTCCGCTGCGCGAGCGCTTCTGGATCCCCGCCTGCGCGGGGCTACGAAGCAGCCTGTCGTTCCCGCTGAAGCTTTAACGCAGGGCGCTCAATTCCGGACCCCGCCTGCGCGGGGATGACGGTCGGTCGAGCTGTTTCCCAGCTCGAAGCTCGTGCCCTCGGTACCGGGAATCAGCTCGAAGGGCAACCGCAGCTTGCCGCGAGCCTCCTCGATCATGCGATCGAGGGCCGCGTCGTCATGGCCCGGATCGTGGTGGAAGGTGACCAGGTGCTTCACGCCGCGCGAGCGGCGGCGAAGCGAGCGCGTGCGCGACGGTGCTGTGTCCCCAGCCGACGTGATCGGGATACTCGGCGGCGCTGTACTGCGCATCGTGGATGAGCAGATCGGCGTCGGCGGCCAGGTCGAACCCCGAGGTCCACTCGGGCGACGCGGAGAATCGCGGCGCGCCGAGCGCGGGCTCGTGATCGGGCAGATAGGCGACCGCTGGCGCTGCCCTCGCTGATGCGGTAGCCGACGGTCGGACCCGGGTGACAGATCGAGCGCGGCCGAGATCGTGAGCGCGCCGATCTCGAAGCGCCTCGCAGCGGCACCTCGTGCAGGCTCAGCCGGCTGGGCAGGTCGCGCAGACGCACGGGGAACAGCGGCGGCGAGAGGTAGCGGCTCAGGCGCGCGCGCAGGTCGAGCGTCGTGCTACGGCGGTCCCCAGATGTGCACTTCCTGCTCCGGCTCGTACAGCGGCGCGAAGAAGCCCAGCCCCTGGATGTGATCCATGTGCAGATGCGTCAGCAGCATGTCGACGCGGCGACCGCTTCGGGCCCGAGCGTCGCGCCGAGCCGGCGGATGCCGGTGCCCGCGTCGAGGACCAGACCGGTGCCGTCGGCGCCGCGCACTTCGACGCACGAGGTGTTGCCGCCGTAGCGGTTGGTCTCCGGCCCGGGCGTGGCCAGCGAGCCGCGCGTACCCCACAGCGTCACTCGCATGCCGGGTCCGCCTCCCACAAGATCACTACCGCGCCCAGATGCCTGTGCCGCCTGGCCCTCCAGCGGAAACGCCGTTGCCTCGATCCGCCGGCGGGTGCCGTCGAGACTCCTGCAGCCAGAACGCGCGTGCGCCGGCCTGGCGCTTCTGCAGGGCGATCATCAGGGGCCGCGCCTGCAGCGGAATCGGCGAACCGTCCTCGGCGGTCAGGTCGAACAGCGTGGACCACTCCTCGAGCGGCATCTCGCCGGTCTCCTCGAAGCGCCGGCCGAGGATCGTCTCCGCCGGCTCGTTGTAGAAGACGAGCGTGCCGGCCGGGTCGACGATGAAGATCGGCATCGCGAGGTAGCTCGCGAGCTGCCGCATCAGGATGATCTCAACAGCTCTCTGAGGCATGCCTGTTCTCCGCATCGCAACGCCTTCAGCTCACCTCGGCCTGCCCCGGCGGGCGCAGGAACGTTCATGTTGCCACGGAAGGTGAAGCAGCAGCAATCTATCGGGTGGAATATATCCAGCAATGCGCCCGCGCGGCCGCGCTATAGTTGTCCTGTATGCCTCATGCCGCCCTCGAAGAGTTGCTCAGCCTCGGCGCACTTGCCGGATTGCGTGCAAGCGACGTGCCGATAGGTGGCAGCGACCCCGTGCTGCCCACCCGCTTTCGCGTCGGCGCGGCGGCAGCAGCGGCGGTTGCCGCCGCCGCGACCGCTGCGGCGCAGCTGTGGGCACTGCGTACGCGCGCGGCCCGGCGCCAGGACATCGCGGTCGATCTGCGCCACGCCACCGCTGCGCTGCGCAGCGCGCGCTACCTGCGCATCGGCGGTGCGGCGCCGAAGGAGCCCTGGGATCCGCTCAGCGGGCTGTACCCGGTACGCGGCGAGCGCTGGATCTATCTCCACTGCAACTTCCCGAACCATCGCGCTGCAGCACTGAGTGTGCTCGGCCTTTCGGTGGATGCCGACCGGGAAGCGGTTGCCCGCGCTGTGCTCGATCGGGACGGGCTGGCGCTCGAGGACGCAGTGCACGCGGCGGGCGGCTGTGCCGGATTCGTGCGCGGCACCAGCGAGTGGTCGGACCATCCACAGTCTGCCGCGGTCGCCGCGCTGCCCGTGCTCGAGATCGAGCGCGCAGGCGATGCGCCCCGCGAGCCGCCGCCCGCGGGCGACCGGCCGCTCGCTGGCGTGCGCGTGCTGGATCTCACGCGCGTGCTTGCGGGGCCGACCTGTGCACGCACGCTCGCGGAGCACGGCGCCGATGTACTCAAGGTCTCGAGCCCGCAGCTGCCGCACTCGGGAGACATCGAAATCGACACCGGCCTGGGCAAGCTCTCGACCTTCCTCGACCTGCGCCAGCCGGCGCAGGCCGGGACGCTGACAGCGCTGGTCCGCGACGGGCGTTGCGACGTGTTTTCGCAGTCGTATCGCCCGGGATCGCTCGCGGCGCGCGGCTTTGGCGCGCAGGCCCTGGCGGCGCTGCGGCCGGGAATCGTGTGCGTCGAGCTGAGTGCGTGGGGGCGTGCAGGCCCATGGGCGCAGCGGCGCGGCTTCGACACCATCGTGCAGTGCGCGAGCGGCATGGCGACGATTCAGGGCGGGAGCGGGCCGCCGCGCACGCTGCCGGTCTCGGCGATCGACTATGTCAGCGGCTATCTCATGGCATTCGGCGCGATGGTCGCGCTGACGCGCCGGACACTCGAGGGCGGAAGCTGGACGGTGCGGGTGTCGCTCGCGCGCACTGCCAAGTGGATTGTCGACCGCGGCCTGCTGGATGCCGCTGCGCTCGCCGGCGTTGCGCGCGAGCTGCCGGACGAGGAGATCGAGCGCATCACACAACTGACCCCGTCACCGCTTGGCCTGATCCGGCACCTCGCGCCGGTCGCGCGCATGTCCGAAACGCCGTCGCGTTGGGCGCGACCGCCGGTGCCGCTGGGCCACGACGCGCCGGTCTGGCCACCGCGTACGGCGGGCTCGGCAACGCAGGCGAACGGGCTGCAATGACCGCTGCCAGCACCACACTGCCGGAGCGATTCTCCGGCGTCGATGAGCTCGAGGCGTTCCTGAGCCGGCCGACTCCCGAGCTGGTCGCCGATCTGGCGGCGGTCGACGGCGACATTCTCATCCTGGGCGTGGGTGGCAAGATGGGACCGACGCTTGCGCGGTTGGCGCGCAACGCAGCGCCCGACCGGCGCGTGATCGGCGTCGCCCGGTTCACTGAGCCGGGCCTGAAGAAGGCGCTGGTCGTCGCCGGCGTCGAGACGATCGCGGCCGACCTCCTCGGGCGCGGCGCGCTGCAGCGCCTGCCGCGCGCGCGCAACGTGATCTTCATGGTCGGGCGGAAGTTCGGCGCCGGCGCCAGCGAGCCGCTCACCTGGGCGCTGAACGCGTACCTGCCGGGTCTGGTGGGCCAGGCGTTCGGCGAATCGCGCATCGTCGCGTTCTCCACCGGCTGCGTCTATCCATTCGTGGACGTCACCGGCCACGGCGCGACGGAGTCCACGCCGCTCACACCGCCTGGCGAGTACGCCAACTCCTGCGTCGGCCGGGAACGCATCCTCGAGCATTTCTCCCGCGAGCGGCACACGCCGGGGCGCCTGTTCCGTCTCAACTACGCGATCGATCTGCGCTACGGGGTGCTCACCGACGTGGCGCTGAAGGTTCGCGACGGTGTTCCGGTCGACGTTACAATGGGCTACGTCAACGTCATCTGGCAGGGCGATGCGAATGCCCGTGCGCTGCGCTGCCTCGCGCATTGCACCGTGCCGACTTCGCCGATCAATGTCAGCGGGCCGGACGTCATCTCGATCCGCTGGCTGGCTCAGGAGTTCGCGACGCGGCTGGGCCGCAAGGCGCACATCGTCGGCGCGGAGGCGCCCACGGCGTGGCTGACCAACACCACGGCCGCTTCCAGCCTGTTCGGCCAACCGGCGGTACGACTCGCCCGGATGATCGACTGGGCGGCGGACTGGGTCGCGCGCGACCTGCCGACCTTCGACAAACCGACCCGCTTCGAGGTACGGGATGGCGCTTATTGATGTTGATGGGCTTGCCATCGGTCAGCTCGGGCCGGCCGCAGTGGCGGAGGCGCTCGGGCTGGAGGTGGAGGTCGGCTGGAACCAGACCGCTGACGATTGGGCATTCTGCATCGCACACGGGATGGTGTACGGGGCGCGCGAGGGCTCGGGGCGATTGGTCGCGACCGCCGCGGTCCTTCCTTATGCCGGCAATTCGGCCGCGACACCTGGCTTCGCCTGGGTCAGCCTGGTGATCGTCACCGCGTCACTGCGCGGCCGCGGACTGGGAACACAAATGCTCCAGCAGTGCATAGGAGCCCTGCGCAGCCGTTCCCTGACCGGGCTGCTCGACGCCACGCCGGCCGGAGAGAAAGTCTACGCACCGCTCGGGTTCCAGCCCGTCCTCGGCTTGCGGCGCTGGCAGGGCGAAGGTGGCGGCTGCGGCGGCCCGCACGAACGCGTGCGGCCCCTGGCGGCGGCGAGCATGGTGGGGATCGCCGCCGTGGACGCCCCGGTATTTGGCGCGCAGCGTCAGACGTTGCTCGCGAACCTCTACGCGCGCCGCGGGACACTCGGTTTCGAAGCAGCGGACGGCAGCGGCTATGCCCTGATACGCCGGGGCCGCGTCGCCTCGTACCTGGGGCCGGTGGTCGCGGGCAGCGCGCACGACGCCATCGCCCTGATCGACGCGGCCACGATGTCCACGCCCGGGCGCATCTTCATCGACGTGCCGGACGCACAAACGGAGATTGCCGGCTGGCTCGGCACGCACGGCTTCACCCTCCAGCGTCCGTTGCTGCGCATGGCGCTCGGCCGTGATGCTTCCCGCGGCGATCCGGCGCGGGTGTTCGCCATCGCCGGCCCGGAGTACGGCTGACGGGTATGCACCGAAGCGACCTGCCGCAGGAAATCCTCGCGAGGCTCCGCGAAGGCGCGGTGATACCCGCGCACCCCCTCGCGCTGGATGCCGCGCGCCGCTTCGACTGGCGCCGCCAGCGCGCGCTCACCCGCTACTACATCGACGCCGGCGCCGGCGGGCTGGCGGTGGGCGTACATACCACCCAGTTCGCGATCCGCGCAGCCGGCTTGTACGAGACCGTGCTCGAGGCGGCCGTCGAGGACGGCCGCGCCTGGATGCAGCGCCCGCTGGTCATGATCGCGGGGGTGTGCGGGCGCACGCCGCAGGCCGTGGGCGAAGCGCGCACGGCCGTGCGACTGGGTTATCACGCCGGGCTGGTGAGCCTTGCCGCCCTGCAGGGTGACAGCGAGGACGCGCTCGTCGCGCATTGCCGCGAGATCGCCGACGAGATTCCCCTGGTCGGTTTCTACCTGCAAGCCAGCGTCGGCGGGGTCGCGCTCGGCGCCAGGTTCTGGCGCCGCTTCGCCGAGATCGACAACGTGGTGGCGATCAAGGTCGCGCCGTTCAATCGCTACCGCACGCTCGATGTCGTACGCGGCGTTGCCGAAGCGCGTGCCGAGGAGCGCATCAGCCTCTACACCGGCAACGACGATCACATCGTGCTGGACCTCGTCACGCCTTACACGATCATGCGCGACGGCGCTGCCGTGACGCTGCGCTTCCGCGGTGGGCTGTTGGGCCACTGGTCGGTCTGGGTGCGCTCGGCGGTGGAGCTGCTGGCACGGGTGAAGCGGGAGATCCGCACCGGTGGCGTGAGCGACGCACTTCTGGCACTCGACAGCCGGGTGACCGATTGCAACGCCGCGTTCTTCGATGCTGCGAACGACTTCCGCGGCTGCATCGCCGGTTGCCACGAAGTGCTGCGCCGGCAGGGCTTGCTCGAGGGCCTCTGGTGCCTCGACCCGCACGAGGGCCTGAGCCCCGGGCAGAAGGAGGCGATCGACCGCGTCTGCACGCTGCATGCCGACCTGGCCGACGATGCCTTCGTGCGCGCCAGCCTCGAGCGCTGGCTCGCATAAGCGGCGCGGATGCGCCGCTGCCCTGCACTCAGCGCCGGGCGTTGATGCGCTCCAGCACCTCACCCAGGCGCTTGATCTCCTCGCCGTACTGCGCCCAGTCGCCTTCGCGCTGCGCCTGCATCGCGCGCCGGTAGTGCGCTTGCGCCTGAGCGGCCAACTCGTCGATCGCCGCTGCCGCCGCTGCCGCAGGCGCCGGCTTGGAAGCGTCGGGCACGCGCGCTGCAGCGGCCCGCCGCAGCGAGCTCCGTCGGGAACAGCCGCGCCAGCGCCGCATCGAGCGTCTCCTCCATGACGATGCGGTTCTGGTACGCCACGATGACGCGCTTGAGCTCCGGGATGCGCCCGCCCGCCGGCGCGCAGGTAGAGCGGGCGGATGTAGAGGAGCGACTCCTCGATCGGGATCACCAGCAGCGTGCCCTGGATGACCTCGGAGCCCTGCTGGTTCCACAGCGTGATCTGCGGCGCGATGACCTGGTCCTGGTTGATGCGGGCGGCGATCTGGCGGGGACCGAACACGACCGTCTGCTTGGGCAGCTGGAACACCATGAGCTGCCCGTAGTGCTCGCCGTCGCTGCGCGCGACCATCCAGGCCGCCAGATTGTCCTTCTGCCGCGGCGTGTAGGGCAGCATCTGGATGAACTCGGCGCCCGCTTCGCCCGGCAGCTTCATGATGGTGTAGTACGGCTGCATCGGCGTGGCCGCTCCCGGCCCAGATCGCTCAGCGGGAATCTCCCACTGGTCCTCGCGGTTGTAGAAGGTCGCGGCATTGGTCATGTGGTAGGTCGCGAACATGCCGCCTGCAGCGAGAAGATGCCCTGCGGATAGCGCAGGCGCGTGCGCAGGTCCTTCGGCATGTCGCCAAGCGGCTTGAACAGATCCGGGAAACACGCGCGCGAGCGTGGCGGCGATCGGGTCGTTCGGTGTCCACCAGGTGAAACGCGGTACGTGCCGTGGTAGGCGTCGATCGTCACCTTCACGGAGTTGCGGATGTAGTTGAGGCCGCCCGCCGGCGGCGTCGAATACGGGTAGCGCGTGCTGGTCGTGTAGGCATCCTGGATCCAGACCAGCCGGCCATTGCGAGATCGCCAGGTAGGGATCGTCGTCGTAGACGAGAAACGGCGCGATCCGCCTGACGCGCTCGGAGATGCGCCGGTACATCAGCACCCGGCTCTGCGGCAGGAGGCTGGGCGAGAACAGCACGTTGGCGAGCCGAAACGGATGGCGAACAGCGGCCGCGGCGCACGCCCGCCGATCTCCACGCCGCCGTTGCCTTCGTAGCTGCCGAACACGTTGTCGTCGCCCTTCGGGTAGTCGAACTCCTGGGTGGCCGTCTTCACGAAGACGTGGTCGTTCGACAGCTCGCCGAAGTAGATCCTCGGCTGGGTGACCTTGCAGGTCCACCGTCGAGACCAGCGGCAAGTCCTTGATGAAGAGCACCGGCAAGCCTTCGCGCGTGACCTCGTTGACGGGACCGAGCGTCAGGCCGTAGCCATGCGTGAAGGTCAGGTGCTCGTTGATCCAGGTGCGGCTGGGCAGGCTGTCGGAGTTCAGCTCGCGCGCCGACAGCATGATCTGGCGGTAGTCGCCGTCGATCACGTAGCGGTCGTTGTCGACGGAGACGAAATCGTAGTAGGTGCGGATCTCCTGGATCTGGCCGAAGGTGTCGAGCAGCGGCTGCTCGTTCCACAGCGGCACGTTGTCGAGCGTGGCGGCATTGCGCTCGATGTCCTGCGCGCGTGAGCTGCGCCTCGCCGGAGAGCTGGCGCTCGACCACGCGGTCGAGGGCGAAGCCGGCGCGGGTCGCCGCGATGCTGTGGCTGGATGTACGGCGTCTCGCGCACCTGCTCGTTCGGCGCCACGAAGAAGCGCTGCAGCATGCCGCGTACAGCGCCGCCGGCGATCGCCACGCCGGCGTACAGGCCGACCGCCGTGAGGATCGGCCAGAAGCGCTTGCACCCTGGCCTGATAGAGCGCGAGGAGCGCACCCGACGCAGGCTGACCACCACCAGGACCCACTGCACCGGCATGCGTGCGTGGATGTCGACGTACGAAGCGCCGATGGACGATCCCGCCCGCTGGTCGTCAGCAGGTTCGGGATGCCGAGCCAGGCATTGAATGCCATCAGCAGCAGCAGCGCGGCGGCGAGCCAGCTCAGGTGGCGCCGCGCCGTAGCGCTCACCATGACCCCGCGCACAGGATCGAAAGCCAGGCCCTGCCCCGCCGCGTGCATGGCGGCCACCGCGACGCCGGCCAGCCAGCAGCGCGTCATGAACAGGAGCTTCTGGATGAACTTGCAGGAACGGCAGCTGGAAGACGTAGAAGGAGACGTCGCGGCCGAGAATCGGGATCGCTGGCGCCGAAGGGCACGGCGTGCCACGCCATCAGCCACACGTCCCAGCGGGCGGAGGCATACAGCGCGAGCAAGACAGCGACGACCACCGCCGCAGCGCCATACAGCAACGGCTTGATGCTGGCTCAGATCGACCGCGATGGTGCGCGGTCCCTGCGGCGTCATGATGGTGAACTCGCGGCGCTTGAGCGCTCGTCTGCGCCAGCCGCAAATTCAGCGTAGAGCACGGCGAAGCGCGAGCAGGAACACGACGCTGCCGAGCGAGGCGCGGGCCGACAGGTGCGCAGGAACACCTGCTCGTAGCCGACTTCGCCGAACCACAGCCAGTCGGTGTAGAGGGTGACCAGCCACGGCCCGACGAACACAACCAGCCCGATCAGGACCAGGACGATGATGCTGCGCAAGCTCAGGGTCGGCACGGTTCTCCCCCAGCGTGACAGCGCGCCCATGGAGCGGCGCGCGCGGAAAGCGCGGTGAGATTGGAGTGCACGCCGGCGTTCGCAAGGCAGCGCATGGGCGATCTACAGAAAATTAGCCAGGGCCGCATTGTAAGCGGCCGGTTCGGTCTGCGGAACCAGGTGCCCGCCCTTGGGTAACAGGGTGAGCGAGGCGCCGGGAACGAGCGGGGCGAGCGCGCGCGAGAAATAGACGGGCGTCACGGCGTCGTCCTGCGCTGCGATCACCAGCGTCGGGCATTGGACGCGGCGCGCCCAATCCCGCCCGTCGTGGCGCAGCAGCGCATCGATCCGGAGCATCAGGATACGCAGGTCGAGCGGGTCGGCCGGCGCCTGCGCTTCGCGCTCCTGCACCGCCGCTTCGTTGCCGGCGATCCATTCCGGAGGCAGGAGCGTGAGCGTACTCAGGCGCTGATAGAGCTGGCCCGCGCCGCGCTCGAGCAGCTCGCGGCGCGCTTCGAAAAGCCGGCGAAAGTAGCCGTCGGCGTGCGTCCACGTCGCCGACAGCACCAGGCGTTGCAGGCGCTCGGGCCGGGTCGCCGCCAGGCACAGTCCGATTGCGCCCCCGGTCGAATGGCCGACGATTGCCGGCTGCGGCAATTCGAGATGGTCGATCAGCGCCAGCGTATCTGCGGCCATCTGCTCGATGGAGTAGCGCGCCTCGGTGCGGGTGCTGCGGCCGGTGCCGCGCTGGTCGAAGGTGACCACCGCGAAGCGCTGGCGGAAGAACGCGACCTGATGGCGCCAGAACGAGCCCAGCCCGCCGAGGCCCGTGATCAGCAGCAGCGGCGGACCGGTCCCGGTGGTCTCGTAGTAGAGCTCGCCGTCGGGTATGGCCGCGAAAGGCATCGACTGGTGACCTGTAACAGTGACGTCGGTCCAGGGCCACCGGCAACGACCTCAACGTCCCACCGGGGGTCCGAACCCGGTGCGCCGCTCGACCGCCAGCGTCTCCGCCGGACGCTCGAACGGATCGGGTGCGGGCTCGCCGGCAACGCGCGGCCGTCCGATCGAGGCGAAGAACTCGTCGAGCCCCGGCGGCAGGAAGGTCCAGGTGAACTTGAGCGGTTGCTCGCCGTCGTTGCTGATCCTGTGCTTGACCCAGCGGCCCAGATACGCCGTCGTGCCGGGCACGAACGCATGCGGCGCGCCATCCACGACGATGGTGCCGCGGCCCTCGAAGCAGAACAGGATCTCCTCGTTGCGCGAATGCCAGTGTTCGCGCACGTAGCAGCCGTCCGGCGCGACGACCTGGATGCCCATCGTCACCAGGTTCGACGAGCAGTTGTCCGGACTCACCTTGATGATGGCGTACCCGTTGGCGGGCTTGGGCTGCCAGTAGGCGCGGCCCTCCTCGGGCTGGAGCACGAGCCTGGTGCCCTTGTCGGAGCGCTCATCGACGCTTGGAGCTGTGTTGTTTGCCGCCATGCTGGTGTCCCTCTCGATTTCCTGGTTGAGTGCGGGTCGCCGTGTATCGCCGCAGGGGCTATCCTAGCCCAAAGTGATCAGTCGATAGCCAGCTCTCAAGAAACCCGGCTCACCTCGGCTCCGCCTGCGGACGAGTCGACTGCGGGCTCGTTCAGCTTCCGTTCAGCTTGATCGGAGTACCCTTGCAATGGAGACAGGCCGCCATGAATCTATTCATACGCAGGGCATTCGCGTTTGCCGCACTGATGATCGGCGCTTTTGCACTCGGCGGTGCGGGCCGGGCCGAGGAACCCGGGGAACCGGCCATCGAGCGGGCAGAAGCGCCACAGCCGCCCTGGCCGAGCCGGTTCTATCTGGGCGAGGACGCGTTCACCGTGTATCCGCCGCAGCTCGAGCGTTGGGAGCTGGATCGGCTCGAGGCGCGCGCGGCCGTGGCGGTGCAGGCCGCCGGCGCCGAGGCGCCGATATTCGGCGCGGTGTCGCTGTCCGCGCGCACCGATGTCGATGCGGTCTCCGCGATGGTGACGGTGCGTGATATCGTCACCAGTTCGGGCAGCTTCCCTGCTGCCACGGAGCACGCGGACGCGTATCTGGAAGCGGTGCGGCGCCATCTCGCGACCTTGACGTGGCGGGTCGCCCTGACTCGCCTGCAGGCCAACCTCGCGATCGACCAGGCCACCGGGCGCGGCCAGAGCCAGCCGCTGCGCAACGACCCGCCGCGGATCGTGTACGTCCAGTCGCCCACGATCCTCGTGCCCATCGACGGCGAGCCCGTGCTGCGGGACACCGCCGCACCGGGTCTGCTGCGGGTGGTGAACACGCGTGCGCTGATTCTCCAGGATCAGGTTGCGAACCGCTATTTCCTCTCTGTATCGGGCTACTGGCTCGAGGCCCCGACGCTCGAAGACCGCTGGGCCGAAGCTCAGGTGCGGCCGATGGCGCTGGACGAAGCCAGGCGCAAGGCGCTGGCGGAGGGCTCCGTCGATCTGCTGGAGGACGACGAGGCGGTGGGCAGGGGTGTGCCCAAGGTCATCGTGAGCACCGGACCGACGGAGCTGGTGCAGACGGACGGTCCGCCACAGTACGCGCCTGTCGGGCGCACGGAGCTGCTGTTCGTGACCAATTCGCCCAACCGGCTGTTCCTGGATCTGCGCACGCAGACGCACTACGTGCTCCTGGCGGGACGCTGGTACCGCACCCCGTCGCTGGCGCGCGGGCCGTGGGACTACGTTCCCGGGGCGGATCTGCCGGCGGACTTCGCCATGATTCCCGCCGATCATCCGACTGCAAGCGTCCGCGCGGCGGTGCCCGGCACAGGCGAAGCGCAGGAGTCGGTGATCGTCAACAGCGTGCCTCAGATCGCGACGGTGAAGCGCAGCGCCGCACGTCTGGAGATCGCTTACGACGGTGCGCCCGAGTTCCGGCCGATCCAGGGAACCGCTCTGGAGGCCGCGGCCAACGCGCCGGTGCCGGTGATCCGTGTGGACGGGCGCACCTACTATGCCCTCGACAACGGCGTGTGGTTCTTCTCGGACTCCGCGGAGGGGCCGTGGACCGCGGCCACCTCGGTGCCCGCGGTGATCTATACGATTCCGCGCAGCCATCCTCTGCACTACGTTACCTACGTGCGTGTGTACGACGCGGCGGGTGACGACGTCTACGTCGGCTACACGCCCGGCTACGTCGGGTCGTATGTGACGACCGAGCGCACGGTCGTCTACGGAACCGGCTGGTACTACCGTCCGTGGATCGGCACCGTCTGGTACGCGCCACCGGTGACCTGGGGCTTCGGCTTCAGCTTCTACTACTCCTGGTGGAATCCGTGGCCCACGCGAGTGTGGTGGCCCGCCTGGCGGCCGGTGCCGTGCTTCCGTCCGGCGTGGGGACCCTGGCCGCATCGACACGTGGGCGTGAACACTTTCGGCGTGGGCGTGATCGCAGCCCGGGCGCCGTCGAGGCACGGGCAGGTTGCCGTGGTCGCGGGCGGCCGATTGCATGGCCGAAGCGCGTTCCACCAGAACACCGTGAGCGGGGGTGGTATCTACCGGCGCTGGGACCCGCGGAGTGTCTCCAGCCACCGTTCCGGCGCGCCGTCCCTGATGCGGCCCGGCGTGCGCGCGACCGATCGCAACGCCACGTTCCGCCCGCCGATGTCCCGGCAGGCCAACGAGCGAAGACTGCCGCTCGAACGCAACCAGCGGTTTGGAGAAGGCCAGCGGCCGCAGTTGGAGGCGCCGCGCTGGGTCAGGCCGCAGGAGCGAATGATCCCGCGAGAGAGCGCGACTGCCCGCCCGGATGCGGCGCAACCACGCAGCGGGACACGCCCCCAGGGCGGGACCGCAGCCCGCCCGGCTCCTGGCGCAGACGTAGCGCGTTCCCCCGGTCTGTGGACAGGCAATCGGAACTCTGGCGAATCACGCTCGCGCCATTTCGACGGGCGGCCCCGCTTCGAGGGCCATCAACGACCGCAGCAGGACGCGCGCGGATGGGCGCGCCGCAACGATGTAGCACGGCCGGGGGCGCAGGATTCCGGGCCCGGGATCCCGCGCAGCGTGCAACAGCAACCACACCGAGGAGGTGCTGCGGCGGGCAGACCCAGAGGGGCGGATGGCACGCGGGAGTTCCGTGCCCGGCCGCACCACCAGGGCGGACCGCGGACCGGCCCGGGTTTCGGCCCTCGCTAGCGCCGGACCGCGACTATAAAGTATAGGCCTGACCCCGAAGATCGGGGTCAGGCCTATACTCTATAGTGGCCACGCAGGGGCGCTCAGGCGGACTTGCGCGCCGTCTGTTCGTGGGGCAGGAGTTGCGCGGCGACGAGGGCGAGCCGGATGCGTTCGATCTCGGCCGCCGGGATCTTGGCGAGCGGCGGGCGCACGACGGCGCGCGGCAGCTTGCCGAGCAGCACCAGGGCTTCCTTCATGCGGTTGTGCATGTCCACCCAGGGTTCGGTGTAGAACACTTCGACAGTGGGCCAGATGCGATCGTGGATCGCGCGGGCGGCGGCGAGATCGCCGCGTTGCACGGCGCGCAACAGTTGCGCCTGCAGGTCGGCGATCACCGACCCGCTGCCGGACAACAGGCCATTGCAGCCGAGTACCAGCGAGCTGAACAGCCAGGCGCTGTGGGTAGTCAGGACGCTGACCGGCGGCTGCAGCGCCTGCAGCGTGCGGATCTGCCGCTCGTGCAACTGCGGGTTGGCGCACCAGTCCTTGATCGCGCGGACGCTGGGCACCGCCTCGATGATCTTGAGCAGCGTGCCGAGCGGATAGCCCTGCCCCCCCGCCAGCGGGTACTGGAACACGATCAGCGGCAGGTCGGTCGCGTCCGCGATGCGCTTGAAGTGGGCCACCGCCATCTCCGGCCGCTGGCCGAAGGTGAACACGCCGGAAGGAAAGACCAGCAGCGCCGAGGCCCCGCCGTCATGGGCCATCCGCGCGATCCGTGCCGCTTCCAGACTGCCCTCGGCGTAGATGCCATTGACGATGGGCACACGCACGCCGATCTCGTCCTGGGTGACCTCCAGCACGCGCCGTTGCTCGTCGAAGCTGCAGGAGGCGACCTCCGACGCGTGGGCGTTGACGGTTACCGCCGAGATGCCCTCGACGCTCGCGACGTCGCGCAGGTGCGCACGGTAGCTGCGCTCATCGATGGAAAGGTCATCGTGGAACGGCAGCAGCACCGCGGGGATCACACCGTGCGGAAGGTAGTTGTGGTGTCTGGGCATGCTTGACTCCTGCTGGCTCCCAAGGACCAGATTCCCCCTCACCCGGCCTTCTTCCTGGCTGCCGCCTTCCGGCTCCGCGGCACGGCCGAATGCCTTCTCAGCTGCTCGCATGTCCCGGGTCGGCCCAACCGTCGCCGGGGCCGCCGCCTCGGACTGCGGGAAACCGCCTCCAATGCGAGGAAGAGTAACAGCATTACCTTTGCTTCTCAAAGCCGGGTGCCGGCGCCAAACGCAGCTGGCGCCCCCTCCCGTGTTGCTCGCGGTGCCTGTTCGGCTATCCGGTGGTACCGCTTGCGAAGATGATCGATTGGACCGCCGACTGGATCCTGCGCGGCCAGCCGGCGTAACGGCAAGCCGACCAGCTTCGAAGTGCGGGACGGAGTGTTCTAGCCCAGAATGGATGCAAGCTCCCGGCCGGAGGGATCGGCGGCAGCGCGCCTCGGGTCCTTACGCAGCGCCGACGGATCCGGCATGATCCGCGGGGGAGCCCCGAGCCGGGGTATCGAATAGGGAGCGCAGCGATGCGGGGGGTGCCGGGACTCATTGGCTGTGCGTTCATTACTTGCGGCGGCGGGGTCGCGGGCAGATGAGCTTCCGGAGCAGACCATCCGCGTCGTCGTGCCGCTGACCGCCGGCAGCAGCCTCGACGCGCGCGCCCGCGTGATCGTGGATGCCCTCGGCCAGCGCCTGAAGCGCCGCGTCATCGTGGAGAACCGGCCGGGCGCCGGAGGCACCATCGGCACGTCGCTGGTGGCCAGGGCGAAGCCGGACGGATCGACGCTGCTGTTCACCAACAACAGCATCGTGATCAGTGCCCACATCTACCCGAAGCCCGGGTACGACCCGCGCAAGGACTTCGCGCCGGTATCGCCCGCTTACCTGTCCGGCATGGTCCTGGTGGTCCATCCGAAGCGAGGGGCTGGGATCGGTCGCAGAGCTGGTGGCGTTGGCGCGCTCACGGCCCGAGCGGTTGAGCTATGCCTCCAGCGGCACGGGCGGGCTCCCGCACCTGGCGATGGAGCTGTTCGCGCGGGCCGCAGGCATTGAGCTGGTGCACGTCCCCTATCGGGGCGATGGCCAGGCGCTTACCGACGTTCTGGCCGGGCGCGTCCCGCTGATGATGAGCGGCTATGTCGTGGCAGTGCCCGCACGTGCAGGCGGGCAAGCTGCGGGCCCTCGCAGTGACCAGCAGCCAGCGGACCGAGATCCTCGCCGACGTTCCGACCGTGGCCGAGACCGGATACAAGGGCTATGCGGTCGACGCATGGACCGGCTTCTTCGCACCGGCCGGCACCTCCCGCTGGCGTGGTCGAGCGGCTGAACCGTGAGATCGCCGCCGCGCTGGCGAGCCCGCCGGTCCAAGCGCATCTCGCGGCGACCGGTGCACAGTCGTCCGCCGGCTCGCCTGCGCAGTTCGCCCGCTTCGTCCAGGAGGAATGGGAGCGCTACGGCAAGCTGCTGCAGGGGATGGATCTGCAGGCGGAATGAGCCGGCGCGGCCACCGGCCTGCGCCAGCGATGCTACAGTCGGGCGCGTATCGACCCCGGTGCAGAAGGCGAGAATGAGTCGGGACTACGATGTGATCGTCGTCGGCGGCGGCAACGCCGCCCTGTGCGCCGCGCTGTCCGCGCGCGAGACCTGCGCGCGCGTCCTGGTGCTCGAGCGTGCGCCCGAGGACGAGGCCGGCGGCAACTCCCGCTTCACGGCCGGCGCCATGCGGGTCGCCTACAACGGCGTCGACGATCTGAAGAAACTGATGCCCGACCTCACCGCCGAGGAGATCGCGCGCACCGACTTCGGCACCTACACGCAAGACCAGTTCTTCGATGACCTCACTCGCGTCACGCAGTACCGCTGCGATCCCGACCTCAGCGAGGTCCTGGTCAAGGGCAGCTTCGAGGCGCTGTTGTGGATGCGCTCGAAGGGCGTGCGCTTCGTGCCGATCTACGGACGCCAGGCCTTCAAGATCGACGGCCGCTTCAAGTTCTGGGGCGGGCTCACGGTGGAGACCTGGGGCGGCGGCCCGGGCCTGGTCGATGCGCTCACCGGGGCGGCGAAGCGAAACGGCATCGACATCTGGTACACCGCGCGCGCAACCGCGTTGATCAGCGACGACAGCGGCGTGACCGGCGTGCGCGTCAAGCGCGCGGGCAAGACTGTCGAGGTGCGCGCCGGCGCCGTGGTGCTCGCGGGCGGTGGCTTCCAGGCCAATCCCGAGTGGCGCGCGCGCTACCTCGGGCCGAACTGGGATGTCGCCAAGGTGCGCGGCACGCGTTTCAACACCGGCGACGTGATCGAGATGGCGCTCGACATCGGCGCGGCGCCGGCCGGCAACTGGTCCGGCTGCCACGCCGTGGGCTGGGAGCGCAACGCTCCCGAGTTCGGCGACCTGGCGGTGGGCGACGCGTTCCAGAAGCATTCCTACCCGTTCGGCATCATGCTCAATGCCGAGGGCCGCCGCTTCGTCGACGAGGGCGCGGACTTCCGCAACTACACCTATGCCAAGTATGGCCGCGTCATCCTGGCGCAGCCCGGCCAGTTCGCCTGGCAGATCTTCGACCAGAAGGTCCTGCACCTGCTGCGCGACGAGTACCGCATCCGCCAGGTGACGAAGGTGTCGGCGCGCAACGCTGGAGGATCTGGTAGCGAAGCTCGACGACGTGAACGCCGCCGCGGCGCTGGCGGAGATCCAGCGCTACAACGCCGCGGTGCAACAGGAGGTGCCCTTCAATCCGAACGTCAAGGATGGGCGCGGCACCACCGGTCTCGCCGTGAACAAGTCGAACTGGGCCAACACCATCGATAAGCCCCCGTTCGAGGCCTACGCGGTCACCTGCGGCATCACCTTCACATTCGGCGGGCTGCGCATCAACACCGATGCGCAGGTCGTCTCCACCGACGGCGCAGCCGATCGCCGGACTGTACGCAGCGGGCGAGCTGGTCGGCGGGCATCTTCTATTTCAACTATCCCGGCGGCAGCGGGCTCACCAACGGTGCCGTGTTCGGCCGCATCGCCGGGGCTTCGGCTGCGCGTGCCGCAGGGAACGCGGCATGAGCCCGGCGGGCCGGCCCAAGCCCCTGCTGCCCAAGCCCTTGTTGATCGGGGGTGAATGGATCGCCGACAGCGCCGAGGCGATCGTCTCGGTGAACCCGGCCAGCGGCGAGGTCAACTACGAAGTCACTGCCGCCACCGCGCGCCACGTGGATGCGGCGGTCGACGCCGCGCGCCAGGCCGCCGGCAGCAGCATCTGGCAGGACATGCTGCCGCACAAGCGCGCGCGCCTGCTCGCCAAGCTTGCCGACATCGTGGAAGCACGCGCTGAGGAGTTTGCGCGCACCCAGATGCTGGAGAACGGAAAGATCCTGGCCGAGTGCCGGGCGCAGGCGGGGTCGGCTGCCGCTACGTTCCGCTACTACGGAGCGGTGTGCGAGACGCTCGAGTCGCAAGTGACCCCATCCCGGGGGCAGTATCTGTCGATGACTGTGTACGAGCCCTACGGGGTGGTCGCCGCGATCACGCCGTGGAACTCGCCGCTCACCATGGAAGCGCAGAAGGTCGCCCCGGCGCTGGCCGCCGGAAACGCGGTCATCCTCAAACCCTCCGAGGTCACGCCCTCGGCCGGGCTGGCACTCGGGCAGGCGGCCCTGGATGCCGGCATCCCCGCCGGAATCCTCAACGTCCTGCCCGGCACCGGTGCAGTCGCAGGCGATGCACTGGTTCGCCATCCCGGCGTGAAGTTCGTATCGTTCACCGGAGGCACGGCGAGCGGGCGACGCATCGCGGCCATCGCCGCGGAGAAGTTGATGCCCGTCGCCCTGGAGCTGGGCGGAAAGTCTCCGCACATCGTCTTCGCCGATGCCAATCTAGAGGCGGCCGCGGCCGCCGTTGCGGACGGTATCTTCGAGGCCGGTGGACAGTCCTGCGTAGCGGGCTCGCGGCTGTTCGTTGAGCGCGCGGCGTACCAACGGGTCCTCGATCTGGTAGTCGAGCGCGCCCGCTCGCTGAAGATCGATCTGCCGGATGTGCCCGGGGCCCAGTTCGGGCCGCTGTCCTCGTTCGCACATCGGGAGCGGGTAGAGCGCTACGTGGCGAGCGCGCGCTCGGCGGGCGGCACGATCCTGGTCGGCGGTGCGCGCCCCGAAGCGCGCAGACTCGCACTGGGTGCGTTCTATGCACCCACGGTGGTCGCGGGCCTCACCAACGCGCACAGCGTGTGTCAGCAGGAGATCTTCGGTCCGGTGCTGTGCGCGCTCCCGTTCGACGACGAACGCGATCTCGTGGCGCAGGCGAACGACTCGGCGTATGGACTGGCGGCAGGGATCTGGACCGGCGACTATCGGCGCGCGTGGCGGGTCGCCCGCGCGCTCCAAGCCGGCACGGTGTGGATCAACACCTACAAGCAGCTGTCCATCGCCACGCCGTTCGGCGGTTTCAAGGACAGCGGCGTCGGCCGCGAGAAGGGGATCGGCGGATTGCGCCTGTACCAGCAGGCGAAGAGCCTGTACTGGGGCCTGGACGCGCCGCCCGCGCAATGACTGCGCGCCGGGTGCGGCACGACTCCCGGGAGCTTGGCGTCTGGAAACGGCCGGTTGCAGGACGGGCGCCTTTGGCGCAGAATTGCTGGCAGGCGTTCGAGGCTTCGCTTCAGCAGGCAGTCGCATCGTGCGAAGTGGAGGCGGCTCTTGCCGCCCCTGAGAACACGGAGCCCACCCGCCCTATGGGCATCAGGGCGTTCCGTTTCGTTTGTGCGTCAACTCTGCCATCCTCCTTCGCGGAGGACAGCCGCCACCGACCTGCGGTGATTCCGGCTACAACACGGGCGAAGCCTCGGCGCCGCCGACTGCCCTCGCCTGCCCGCGTGATCGCGACCGATCAGGGCTGGAAGGTATCGCGGAGAGCGTCGCCGGTCAGATCGGCGGGAATCCGGCGGGGTTCGCGATACGCCGGTTCGCGATGAACGGTGGGTCCCACCGGCGCCACGACGGGTTCGTCGCTGCTGTACTGCGCGGCCAGATCTCCCATGCGTAGAGCCTCGTCCATCGAAAGGTTCAGGGGCCCGCCGTCGGGCGGGATCCAGATCTTGGTGTGCTTGGCCAGATAGGAGTACACGTCGGGCCGCCAGGGCGCCTCGATGCGCACCAGGAACCGGTACTCCAGGCCATTGGGCACGCACGCGACTCGAACCGCGGACCAGCACCCTTCGCACAGCGTCTCCAGCGCGCGGGAAAGCACCGAAGTGACCCTGGCATTCTCACTTTGCAGCGTCATGAGACTTCCCTTTCAGGTGGTTACACCGGGGTGAGCAAGACCCTTGCCAGGCCACGGCACAGCGGGTGAGCGGGCTGGACTCTTCCGGTTGCAAGGCTCCCCAAGCGGGGCGTCTGCCGCAAAGCGCCGGCACAACGCGTCCGGGAGTGACAGGACGGGAAGACCGACCCGGTACTCCATGAGCAGGGTGCCCGGCGGGAGGGCGAACTGATGCGACGTGATGGTCATTGGATCGACGGGTGGCCGTGGGCCGGTCTTCAAGCGTCTGCCGTGCAGTCGCCAGGCCGGTGCATCCCGCGCGCCGCGGGAGCGCACCGGCGCGCCGTTGCTCCGCCCCAGCGAACAGTAACGGCTCGATTCGGTGACTCTAGAGTGCCGGGACCGGACAGCTGCGGGTCGCGGATTGCACGGGCTGAACCTGTGACGGTCGCGTCGTCGCGGCGCTACAACAACGTCACACTGCGGGTCAATCGGTGGACCAGCGTCAGGCCGCCAGCTCTCTCAGCCGGGTCGGGTCGAAGGGCCGCGCTTGGACGAAGCGGCTCGCCCCGTCGGGGCCGATTTCCTCCGCGAGCACGTTGTGGGCGGTCAGGTAGTTGAGGTGGGCGCGGCTCTCACCGGTGGCGAACAACAGGTTCTCGTCGCTGATCTCGCTCTTGAACAGGGCCGGAAACACGTCGACCACCCGCCTGGGCGTGGCGCACAGCTCGTACAGCCGGGATAAGCCTTTCACGTGGCCCTCGATCAGCTCGCCCAGCCGGGTGTGCAACCCGTAGAAGGGCTCGTTGTGCGATGGCAGCACCAGCGGGTCGGGCGGCAGCCGGCGGCGCAGCGATTGGCAGGACTCGAGCCATTCGTGCAGAGGGTTCGCGGCCGGCTCGGTGGGAAACACGCTCACATTGGAGCTGATGCGCGGCAGCACCTGATCGCCGGACAGCAGCAGGCCGCGCGCCGCGCAATACAGGCAGGCGTGCTCGGGCGAATGACCCCGGCCGACCACGACCTGCCATTCGTCCTCGCCGATCGGGATGCGCTCGCCGTCCTCCATGCGGCGATAGCCTGCCGGCAGCGGCTCGATCAACGCCCCGAAACGGCCGAAGCGCTGCTGATAGAGCGCGAGCTGCTGGGCGTCGAAGCCGGCGCGCTCGTAGAAGCGGATCGCATCCTCCGGAATGTCGGTCGGGCCGTCCACCGCGAGCATCTTGCACATGAAGAACTCGGTGCGCGACATCCACAACGCGACCCCGCAGCGGCGCGTGAGCCAGCCGGCCTGGCCGACATGGTCCGGGTGCATATGGGTGGCGATAACGCGCTTGACCGGCGCAGCGCCGAAGAGATTCGCGAAGACCTGGTCCCACAAGTCACGGGTCTTGCGTCCGCGGATCCCGGTGTCGACGATGGTCCATCCGTCCCCGTCGCGCAGCAGGTATAGATTGATGTGGTCGAGGCGAAACGGCAGCGGCATCCGCAACCAGTACACACCTTGCGCCACTTCGCGATACGCGCCCGGCGCGGGCGGTGCGGGAAACGGGTAGCTGATCTCGCTCGTGGCGGCCGGCTCGGCCATGTTCGGTACCTGGCTGTGTTGCATTGCGCTTCCCGATCGATGTTACGCGACCTCGGCCCGCGTTGCACCTGGGGAGATCCGTCTTCTCGCGCCGGTCCCGCAGGCGAGCACGGGCGCCGCCTTTTCGATACAGTGGCCGCAGAGGAGACCAAGACGTGAAGATCACTCAACTCGAGGGCTACGTCTTGCGCGCGCCCGCCACGGAGCGCCCGCACTGGGTCAGTCACTTCGTCGTGCCGCGGGCCAACGAGCTGCTGGTGCGGATGCGCACCGACGAAGGCCTCGAGGGTATCGGGCTTGCCACCAGCTATGGGTCCGTCGCACCGGTCGTGGAATGCTTGCGCAACGGCATCACCGAGTTGATCCTGGGTGCCGACCCGCTGGCACCGGAACGGCTCTACCAGAAGCTGTTCGCGCTGACGTCGCAGCGTCTGGCCCATGAGAAGGGCTGGTCTCGGGAGGCCCTGGTGCGGATTTGCTCCGCTGTGGACATCGCCGCCTGGGACATCGTGGGCAAGGCGGCGGGGCTGCCGCTCTACCGCCTGTTCGGCGGCTACCGCAGCGAAGTGCCATGCTACGTCACCTGCGCGTATTACCGAGACGGCAAGACGCTGGCCGAGCTGCGCGACGAGATGCAGATGCTCAAGGCGCAGGGCCACCACGGCTTCAAGGCCAAGGCGGGCGGCCTCGGGCTCGCGCAGGACATGGAGCGGCTGGCGCTGGTGCGCGAGGTCATCGGCGCGGACCACGATCTCATGGTCGATGTCAACCGCGGCTGGGATCTGGATACGGCGCTGGAAGCAGTGCGCCTGCTTGAGCCATTGCGGCCGCGCTGGCTGGAAGAGCCGGTGCGCTGGTGCGACGACCGCCGTGAGCTCAAGCTGTTGGCGCAGCGCACGCGTATCCCCCTGTCCGCGGGGGAAAGCGAGCTCACCAGCTACGGTTGCCGCGCGTTGCTGGAGGAGCAGGCGATCCGGATCCTGCAGTTCGACTGCACGATGATGGGCGGCTTTACCGAAGGCCGGAAGCTGGCGGCGCTGTGCGAGCTCAACCACGTCCAGATCGCGCCGCACCACGATTGCTTCATTCATGCCCACGTGGTCGCCGCCAGCCCCGCCGGCTGCATCGTCGAGGCGTTTACCGATCCCGAGCGCGACCCGCTGCAGGCCGAGCTGTTCGAGGATCCGCCCAGGATCGCCAACGGCTGGCTGAAGCTCAAGGAGGCGCCGGGGTTGGGGCTCACTCTGTCGGACGCCGCGCTGAAGAAGTACGGCGAGCGGATTGTTTAACTCGACTGATGCATACGGCTGTGGCGCACCACCCCGTCACGCTTCGCGTGCCACCCCTCCTCGGGAAGGAGGGGAGTGTTCTGTTTTCTCCCCGCCTCTCACGAGGCGGGGTGGCGCGCAGCGCCGGGGCGGTGTGGTGTGGGCGTCGGCCTCCTTGCCGGATCGAGCGTCGAATGAAAGTTTCTCACGAAGAAATCCGGTCAATCCCTGAGCAATCCTGTTAATCCTGTCTATTTCTATCATTTCTAGTCGCTTCGAAACCGCCTGGCCGACGTGGTGCGCGAAACGAAAGGAGCAAGCGATGAAAGCTGTAGTCCTGCCGGGAGACCGGAAAGTGCAGATCCTGGATTTCCCCGATCCGACCCCCGGTCCCGGCGAGGTCGTCCTGGAGATCAAGGCTTCGGGGATGTGCGGCAGCGATCTGAAGTACTACCGCGCCTCCGGAGGCGCGGCCTCTCTGGGTTTCAAGGCCAGCGCGGGTCCCGTGATCGCGGGGCATGAGCCCTGCGGAGTCGTGGCCGCCGTCGGACCCGGCGTTTCCGAGAAGCAGGCCCGCGCCGGCATGCGGGTCATGCAGCACCACTATCGCGGCTGCGGAGTCTGCGAGCATTGCTCGACCGGTTGGATGCAGATGTGCGTCGAAGGTGTCGCGGAAGTCTATGGCGCGACCGGGCACGGCGCCCACGCCCGGTACATGAAATGCCCGGCCAGGACGCTGGTGCCGCTGCCCGACGAGTTGTCCTTCGACGCGGGCGCCGCGATCTCGTGCGGCACCGGCACCGCGTGGGGCGCGTTGCACAGGCTGGGGTTGCAGGGCGACCACACGATCGCGATCTTCGGCCAGGGCCCCGTCGGGCTCTCGGCCACCCTGCTCGCGGCCGAGATGGGGGCGAGGGTCATCGCCCTGGACACGGGCGAGGAGCGGCTTGCCCGCGCGAAAGAGTTCGGTGCCGACGTGCTGATCAACCCCAGCAACGCGCAGGACGTGGTCCAGGCGATCCGGGATCTCACGCATGGGCGGGGCGCGCACGCTTCGATCGACGCCTCGTCGTCCCCGGCGGCGCGCGCACAAGCGGTGCGCTGCGTGCGCACGTGGGGCAAGGCATGCTTCCTCGGCGAGGGCGATTCGGTCACGCTGGACGTGAGCAACGACCTGCTGCGCAGGCAGGTCACGCTGATCGGGTCGTGGACCTTCTCGACCGTCGGGCAGGCCGACTGCGCCCGCTTCATCGCGGATCGCGGCATCGATGTCGACCGCCTGTTCACCCATCGGTGGAGGCTGGAACAGGCCGAGGAAGCTTACCGGCTGTTCGACGCGCAGACCTCGGGCAAGGGCGTGATCCAACCGTCTTGATGCAGGAGCACCGCGATGAGCAAGCCGATCATCGGATTCATCGGCCTGGGTGTGATGGGCGAGCCCATGTGCCGCAACGTCCGGGTGCGCGGCGGGTACCGGGTCGTGGCTTTCGATCGCGATCCCGCGCCGCTGGACAGGCTCGTGGCGCAGGGTGTGGAGGTGGCCGCCGATGTGGGCGCGCTGGTCCGGGGCAGCGATATCGTGCTCGCTTCGCTGCCCTCCGGCCGGGTGCTTGACGATCTGGCGCACGCAGCCGATGGGTTGCTGGAGAACTTGCGGACCGGGCAGACGTTCCTCGATCTCGGCACCTCGCCGGTTGCGTTGACTCGGCGCCTCGCCGGGGAGTTTGCGCAGCGCGGCGCCGGCTACCTGGACGCGCCGGTGGCGCGCACCCGGCAGGCCGCCGAGGCGGGCACGTTGTCCGTGATGGTCGGCGGTGACGCGGCTACGTTCGAGGCCGTCCAGCCGGTGCTGGCCTGCTTCGCTGCCGAGATCACCCGCTGCGGTGGGGTGGGCAACGGTCAGGTGGCCAAGATCCTCAACAACATGGTGCTGTTCCAGACCGTTGCCGCGCTGTCCGAGGCGTACGCCATCGCGTGCCGCTCCGGCGTCGACCCGGCGCTGCTGTTCGACGCGCTGACCAAGGGCTCGGCGGACAGCTTCGCGCTGAGGAACCATGGTGTGAAGGCCATCCTTCCACAGAGCTTCCCGCTGCGCGCCTTTTCCGTCGAGTATGCGAAGAAGGACCTGGCCTACGCGCTGGAGCTCGCGCACGACGCCGGAGTGGACGCGCAGGGCGCGCGCGGCGTCGACCGCTTGTTCGACGCGGCCATCGCCCAGGGCCTGGCAGATCAGTACTTCCCGGTGGTGAGCCGGATCATCGACGGGTAGTCGGTCACCTGAGGGTACCGCCATGAGCAGCACGCGTGAGGGCACTTTCCTCTGGGACAATCCCATGGGGACCGACGGGTTCGAGTTCGTCGAGTACGCCGCGCCCGACCCCGACGCGATGGGCGCTTTGTTCGAGCGCCTGGGCTTCTCGGCGATTGCCAGGCACCGCCACAAGAAAGTGATCTTGTATCGGCAAGGCGAGATCAACTTCATCGTCAACGCCGAGCCGGACTCCTTCGCGCAACGCTTCGCCCGGCTGCACGGGCCATCGATCTGTGCCATAGCATTCCGGGTTCAAGACGCTGCGGCAGCCTACAGACGCGCGCTCGAGCTGGGGGCGTGGGGCATCGACAAGCAGGCCGGTCCGATGGAGCTGAACATCCCGGCGATCAAGGGAATCGGCGATTCGCTGATCTATCTGGTCGACCGCTGGCGTGGCAAGAACGGCGCACGCATGGGCGAGATCGGCAACATCAGCATCTACGACGTCGACTTCGTGCCGATCCCCGGCGCCGGGCAGAATCCGCTCGGGCATGGATTGAGCCACATCGACCATCTCACCCACAACGTCCATCGCGGCCGGATGAACGAGTGGGCCGAGTTCTACGCCCGCCTGTTCGAGTTCAGGGAGGTCCGCTACTTCGATCTCGAGGGGCAGGTGACCGGGATCAAGTCCAAGGCGATGACCTCGCCCTGCGGCAAGATCCGCATCCCGATCAACGAGGAAGGCAACGACGCCCAGGGTCAGATCCAGGAGTACCTGGAATCGTATCGCGGCGAGGGCATTCAGCATATCGCGCTCAGCAGCGACGATCTGTACCGGACGGTGGACGCTCTGGTGGCGAGCGGGATCAAGCTGCTGGATACGCCGGCCACCTACTACGAGCTGGTAGACAGCCGCATTCCGGGGCACGGCGAGTCCCTCGCGGCGCTCCAAAGCAGGCGGATCCTGATCGACGGCGCGCCGGGCGACCTGCTGCTGCAGATCTTTTCCGAGAACCAGCTCGGGCCCGTCTTCTTCGAGTTCATCCAGCGCAAGGGCAATCAGGGCTTCGGCGAAGGCAACTTCAAGGCGCTGTTCGAGTCGATCGAGCTCGACCAGATCCGGCGCGGCGTCGTCAAAGCCCCGACGTAGCCCGGTCGGTTCCATCGACGGTGCAAGAAAACCTTCACCGCAAAGGACGCCAAGGGACGCAAAGGAACGCGTAGGAAGGCACGGGAGAAGTACCGCCGAATCGCCCCCTCTCCCCTCGTGGGAGAGGGCTGGGGAGAGGGGGCACATGGAGCGCGCTACCGAGTCAGCTGTTGCAGTCCACTAGCCACGCGAACGCGCCCAACCTTAGCGCTGGCTCCTTCAGGCAGCGCAACAAGCCGGTATCCCCACCCACGCGGGACGCCAAGGAAACGCGAGGGACCTCCTTCAGGGTTGCAGGGCGTTCGGGTCTGGCCTCGACGCTAGAGCAGATCGTCGATATGTCCTTTGCGGTCCTTGGCGTTCCTTTGCGTCCTTCGCGGTGAAGGCTTTACGATGCTGCGCGAACGCTTAGGCGCACAGCCCTCGTCGCCCGTTTTTCCGCACTGCACTAAATTACTAAACATCAAGCTGGATGCGGCCCGGCGCCATGCCGGGCGCCTCCGTGTCCGGCTCTGCAGCACGATTCCCCTATGAACCGGTGCGACCTCACGCGCAAGAAAACGCTTGACAAGCGCCCGTGTTCAGTTCTAGTTTGTTCACTAAACTAAACACAACTAAACAAGTGCGGCGGCAGCAGACCCGTCGCGGGAGGAGCGCAGTGCTTCCGGCGAATTCGCACAGGGACCCCCTGCCGTCCACCATCGGACGGGCGCCGCTGCTCTATCCGAAAGTTTCGAGGCCAGCGGCCCGCCTCGCGTCTCGCCCGGCGAGGCGCAAACGCCGCAACCCGATTGCGGGCCTGCCGACCTACCTGCGATCACCCCAATGACACTGAGGAGGCAACTGATGAGCGCAACTTGCAAAACCCTGCTGTCCCTGGCCCTGGGCAGCACCCTGGTGCTGTCCGCCGGCCAGGCGTCCGCCAAAGAGCTGACCCTGTGCTGGGCCGCCTGGGATCCGGCCAACGCCCTGGCCGAGCTGTCGAAGGACTACACCACCAAGACCGGCGTGAAGATGAAGTTCGAGTTCGTGCCGTGGACCAGCTTCGCCGACCGGTTCTTGAACGAGCTCAACTCCAAGGGCCAGCTGTGCGACCTGTTGATCGGCGACAGCCAGTGGCTGGGCGGAGCGGCCACCAACGGCCACTACGTGAAGCTCAACGACTTCTTCGCCAAGAACAACATCAAGATGAGCGACTTCCTGCCGGCCACCGTGTATGCGTATTCGACCTGGCCAAAGGGCTCACCCAACTACTACGCGCTGCCGGCGATGGGTGACGCGCTGGGCTGGGTCTACCGCAAGGACTGGTTCGCGCGGCCCGAGCTGCGCAAGGAGTTCAAGGCCAAGTACGCCCGCGAGCTGGAGGTGCCGAAGAACTGGGACGAGCTGAAGGACATCGCCGAGTTCTTCCAGGGCCGCACGATCGACGGCAAGAAGGTCTACGGCGCGGCCATCTACACCGAGCGCGGGTCGGAGGGCATCACCATGGGGGTGACCGCGGCGCTCTACGCGTGGGGCTTCCAGTACGACGATCCGAAGCATCCGTACCACATGGATGGCTTCGTCAACAGCCCCGCGGCGGTCGAGGCGCTCGAGTTCTACAAGAAGCTGTTCAAGTGCTGCACCCCGCCGGGCCATAGCAACGCCTACATGGTCGAGAACCTGGACGCCTACAAGTCCGGTCAGGTGGCGATGCAGATGAACTGGTTCGCCTTCTTCCCGGGCATCGCCAAAGATCCGGCGGTGGGCGGAGCCAAGTCGGGGTTCTTCGTCAACCCGCGCGAAAAGGTCGAAGCCTCCACGCTCGGCGGCCAGGGCATCTCGGTGGTCGCCTACAGCGACAACAAGGAGCAGGCGCTCGAGTACATCAAGTGGTTCGCCCAGCCCGACGTGCAGAAGAAGTGGTGGTCGCTGGGCGGCTATTCCTGCCACAAGGCGGTGCTGGGCGATCCGAACTTCGCCAAGAGCGCCCCGTTCGCCGGCGACTTCCTCAAGGCGATGCAGAACGTGAAGGACTTCTGGCAGGAGCCAGCCTACGCCGAGTTGCTGCTGGCGATGCAGAAGCGGGTGCATGACTACGTGGTGGCCGACAAGGGCACCGCGAAGCAGGCCCTGGACGCCCTGGTGGTGGACTGGACGCAGACCTTCGAGGACACCGGCAAGCTCGCCGTCGTCAAGTAGGTTCGCTGTCACACGCGCCCGCCCGCGCCCGATCCGGCGCGGGCGGGCTTCGACTGGAAATCCAGCCGTGTACAGAGGCCTTCCCCTGATGGATACGCAGACGGTGGCGCAGCCCGCGGAGCACGCCGCGCCGGCGGTGCGCGTGCGCGGCCTGTCCGACCGCGCCATCGCCTGGGTGTTCATCGCCCCGACCATCCTGCTGCTGCTGGCGATCAACATCTTCCCGCTGCTGTGGACGGTATACCTGAGCTTCACCAACTATCGCGCCAATCGGCCGGACGAGCCGGTGGCGTGGATCGGCACCCGCAACTACGAGCGGCTGCTCGCGAGCGAGGACGTGTGGGGCTACCTGCAGACCACCGCGCATTTCGTGTGCTGGTCGATCACGCTGCAGATGCTGCTCGGCTTCGGTCTGGCGCTGCTCATCAACCGCCAGTTCAAGGGCCACGCCACCTGGACCACGCTCATCCTGCTGCCGATGATGCTCTCGCCGGCGGTGGTGGGCGTATTCTGGACCTACCTGTTCCAGCCGCAGGCCGGCGTGTTCAACTACTTCGTCAACTTCTTCGTCGACGCCGGCGCGTTCACCATGATCGGCGACGTCGACCTCGCGCCCTGGGCCATCGTCCTGGTCGACACCTGGATGTGGACGCCGTACGTGATGCTGATCTGCCTGGCGGGGTTGCGCTCGATCCCGCCCTACATCTACGAGGCTGCCGAAGTCGATCGCGCCTCGCCGTGGCGCCAGTTCTGGTCCATCACCTTGCCCATGGTGCTGCCCTTCCTGATGCTGGCGATCCTGTTCCGCGCCATCGAGAACTTCAAGATGTTCGACATGGTAGTGGCGCTCACCTCCGGCGGGCCGGGCTCCACCACCGAGCTCGCGTCCATCAACCTGAAGCGCGAAGCGTTCGAAAAGTGGCGCACCGGCTACAGCTCGGCGTTCGCCGTCATCCTGTTCGTGACGGTGTTCGGCGCAGCCAACATCTACGTCAAGGTCCTCAACAGGGTGAAGCAGCGATGAGCGCGAACGCGCATTCGGTGGTCGAGGCCACGCCGCTGTCGCGCCGGCTGGCGGGTGCGGTAGTCATCGCCTACGCGCTGATCTCGCTGGTGCCCCTGGTGTGGATCGTTCTCACCAGCTTGAAGACCCCGCCCGACTCGATCGCGTATCCGCCCAAGTGGGTGTTCGAGCCCTCGCTGGAAGGCTACGTGAACGTGTTCACCAACCGCTCGCGGCAGGCGCCCGAGTACATGCAGACGCTGCCGCCCGCCACCAGCTGGTACGACGAGCTGGTGCGCAGCCGCAACATGGTGATCACGGGCCCGTCGCGATTCCTGGAGCGCTATGCCAACTCGCTCATCATCGGCTTCGGCTCGACGTTCCTGGCGGTGTTCCTCGGCACTTTGGCGGCCTACGGCTTCTCGCGCTTCCGCGTGCCGATCAAGGACGACCTGCTGTTCTTCATCCTGTCCACGCGGATGATGCCGCCGATCGCGGTGGCGATCCCGATCTATCTCATGTACCGGCAGCTAGGGCTCTCCGACACCTATCTGGGCATGATTCTGCTGTACACGGCGGTGAATGTGAGCCTGGCGGTGTGGCTCATGAAGGGCTTCATCGACGAGATTCCGCGCGAGTACGAGGAAGCGGCCCTGATCGACGGCTACACGCGCCTGCAGGCGTTTCGCAAGGTCGTGCTGCCGCAGGCGACGACGGGCATCGCCGCGACCGCCATCTTCTGTCTGATCTTCTCGTGGAACGAGTATGCCTTCGCGCTGCTGCTCACCAGCGGGCACGCGCAAACCGCCCCGCCGTTCATCCCCAACATCGTCGGCGAAGGCGGCCTCGACTGGCCGGCGGTGGCCGCGGGCACCACGCTGTTCCTGCTGCCGGTGCTGATCTTTACTGTGGTGCTGCGCAGGCATCTGCTGCGCGGGATTACCTTCGGAGCGGTGCGCAAATGAAGTTCAACTTCGCAGCCACAGAGAGCACAGAGAGAAAGCGTCTGTCGAGGCTCTGCCCTGGGGCCGGGAAACAGATGAGCGTGGCTGCGCCAGTGTCATTCTCCTCCCCCTTCAAGGGGGAGGCTGGGAGGGGGATGGGTCAGGTTCAGGCTGGCCCGCAAACCCATCCCCACCCCGGCCCTCCCCTTGAAGGGGAGGGGGGCGATCTAACCCGCCCGCCGTCTCAGACGCGCGATCAGTTGTAGCTGTTCTCTCTGTGTGTTCTCTGCGGTCTCTGTGGCAAATGGGTTCCACGGAAGGATCTGCAGGTGAAGCAACTAAGAGTCTCGCGCCTGTTCCGCCGCGGTCCCTGGGAGACCGCCTGCACGCTTGCGATCGGTGCGGGAATCGTGATGCTGACGCAGCCGTTCGTGCTGGCGCTGTACACCTGGTCCTTCCTGGTGATCCTGGCGGGCACCGTCGGTTTCGTCGTCACCAGCCACTTCCCGGACTAGCCATGGCGCAGATCCGTCTCGAGAAACTGGAGAAGCGCTTCGGTGACTTCACCGCCGTGCGCGAGTCGAGCTTTGCCGTCGCCGACGGCGAGTTCTTCGTGCTGCTGGGGCCCTCGGGCTGCGGCAAGACCACTACGCTGCGCATGATCGCCGGGCTGGAGCTGCCCACCTCGGGGCGCATCTTCCTGAACGGGGAGGACGTCACCGCTCACCGCGCATCCCGGCGGGACATCGCCTTCGTGTTCCAGCTCTTTGCGCTCTACCCGCACATGAAGGTGCGCGACAACATCGCCTTTCCGCTGCGCTGCCAGGGGATGCTGCGCAGCGAGCTGCGCCAGCGCGTGGACGAGGTGGCGAAGCTGCTGCGCATCGAGCACCTGCTCGAGCGACGGGTGTCGGGCTTGTCCGGCGGGGACAGCCAGCGCGTGGCGCTGGGCCGCGCCATCGTGCGGCGGCCGGCGGCCTTCATGATGGACGAGCCGCTGGGCGCGCTGGACACCGAGCTGCGCCACCTCATGTGCATCGAGCTGCGCGCCCTGCACGAGCGCATCGGCGCGACCACCGTGTTCGTGACCCACGATCAGATCGAAGCGATGGCGATGGCTGACCGCATCGCCGTGATGAACCACGGCGTGGTCGATCAGATCGGCTCGCCGCAAGAGATCTACGACCGCCCGCTCACCATGCACGTGGCCGGGTTCATCGGCAGCCCGGCGATGAACTTCCTCAGCCTGCGCGCGAGCCTGCGCGCCGGACAGCGCTCGGTGCGGCTGAACGGCGATCCCATCGTCGTGCCCGAGGTGCACGCGGACCACGACGAGGGGCAGCTCGCGCTGGGCGTGCGGCCCGAGCATATCCACCTGGTCCCGGAGGGCGGGGTGCGGGCCGAGGTGTTCGGCACCGAGTACCTGGGCACCTCCCAGGTGGTGACCCTGGACTCCGCTCACGGCCGCGTCAAGGCGCGTGTGTCTTCGAGCATTCCGGTGCGTCAGGGCGATCGCGTCGGGTTGCGGTTCCGGGAGGACCGTCTGGTGCTGTTCGATACCGGCTCCGGCAACGCGATTCGCAGCGCGCTCTTCGCGCCCGGCCGGTTGGAGGAAATCCATGCCTGAGATCCGGATCGAGCGCGTAGCCAAGCGGTTCGGAAGCGTCGAGGCGCTGCAAGGCGTGAGCCTCACCATCGGCCACGGTGAGCTGGTCGTGCTGCTCGGGCCCACGGGCGCCGGCAAGACGCACGCTGCTGCGGCTGGTCGCAGGCCTGGAACGGGCCGATGCCGGCCGCATCTGCATCGGCGGCCGCGACGCTGACGCACGAGCCGCCGGCGGCGCGCGACGTCACCTTCGTGTTCCAGCAGTACTCGCTGTACCCGCATCTGACGGTCTTCGACAACCTCGCCTTTCCGTTGCGTGCGCCGCGCGCGGGCTCTCCGAGGCCCAGATCAAGCAACGGGTCGAGGAGGTCGCGCGGCTGGTGCGCATCGATCACAAGCTCGCCAGTCCCGCCACCCGGCTCTCCGGCGGCGAGATGCAGCGCGTGGCGATCGGGCGGGCGCTGGTGCGCCGGCCGGCCGTGTATCTGATGGACGAGCCGCTCTCGTCGCTGGACGCCAAGCTGCGCGCGGACCTGCGCGTGGAGCTCAAGCACATCCAGGTGGACCTGGGCGCCACGATCGTGTATGTCACCCACGACCAGGTCGAAGCGATGACGATGGCGAGCCGCATCGGCATCCTCGATCGCGGCCGGCTGGTGCAGTTCGGCACGCCGCGCGAGATCTACGAGCGGCCGGCGAACGTGTACGTGTCGGAGCGGCTCGGCCAGCCGGCCGATCAACCTGTTGCCCTGCGACGTGCTGGCGGGGGTCGGGGCGCCGGCGGGTGCGGTGACGGTGGGGCTGCGCACCGAGCACATGGACCTTGTCCCCGACGAAGGGGGCCCGGCGCGCGTGGCCCGCATCGAGCATCTGGGCAACGAGAACCACCTGCACCTGGAGCTTGCCGGTCATCGGCTCGTCACCCTCGCCTCGCCGGAACAGCGGTGGGCCCCGGACGGCGCGCCCGCATCGAGTTGCGCCGGCCTTTATACTTCGACGCCAGCGGGAGCCGCATCGACGCAGCCGCCTGACTCATCGCGCGGATGTTGACATGAAGACTGAGAAGAGATAATTTTGAGGGTTTTTAGAGTTTCGGGAGCATGCAAGTGAGGATCTTGAGCCGCAGGTATTCCTCGTCACGCAGCCCGTAGGCGCGTCGCTGGATCACCCTGATCTTGTTGTTGAGCCCCTCCACGAATCCCAGCGAGACCTTGTTCTCTGGCTTGCAGTAGGCAGCGATTCCGTCCCAATGACGATCGATCATCTCGGCGAATTTCTCGTAGGGCTTGAGCCGCTGCCATTTGAGGGCGGCGCGCCAGTTGTCGAAGAAGCGCCGCGCCCAGCCTTCGCGCTCGTAGCTCCACAGCTGTCCGAAGGACTCCTTGAGCAGGTAGGCGGTGTTGAGTCGCTTGTTGGCTGCCAGCAGAGTCTTCAATGCCTGGCGCCCCTCCAGGGTGAGGTTCTCGCGCCTGGACAGCAGCGTGTACTTCTGCCCCTTGATGAAGCGGCGCTGGTTGCCTGTCAGCCTGGCGTATTCGCTCTTGCGGACCTGGTCGAGGGCTTCGCCCAAGTGGCGCATGACGTGGAACTTGTCGAACAGGATGGCCGCGTTGGGGGCGTGCTGCTCGGTGGCGGTACGAAACGGCTTCCACATGTCCATCACCGCCAGGCGGATGCCCCGGCTTTTCTTCTCTCCCAGCCAGGCGAAGAACTCACTCATACTGGCTTCCGAGCGATCCTTGCCGCCGAACCAGATCGCACGGCTTCGGATCAGATCGCTGACCACGATACGGTAGGTGTGGCGCTTGCGGACCGAGATCTCGTCGATGCCGATCACCTTGGGGGCGGGGATACCCGCGCGGGCGAGCTGCGCGCGCATGTATTGCTTGTCCAGCTCCTTGACACTGTGCCAGTCCAGGTGCAGCTCTTCGGCCACCTCCTTGATGGTGCTGTTGCGACAGCGCCGACCCACCTGGGAGGCAAAGCGCTTGGTGTGCAGCGCAGTGTCGGTCAGAAACTCCAGCGACTCGCGCTTCACCTGCCCACAGCTTCGACACCAGAGGCGGCGCACCTCCAGCTCGAGGTAGATGCGCCAGGCCCCACACGACAGATCGCGCACCCGCCGCAGCCGACGGTCGTACCAGCCCGATTGCACGCGGCCACACGCCCTGCAGACTGTTTTTTTGAGCGCCGTACCAGCCGCACCACGCGCGCATGCGAGTCACCGAACACCCCGCGCAGTGTCGCCACGGGTCGAAAGCCGGCGAACCGATATGCGTCGAGCAAACGCTTGGACTTCTTCGGAGTAGACATGGACAAATCATGCCAGATTTCAAACCCACTCCAAACCCGTGAAACCCAGTCCTGGCAAGGCTTCCAGCCAGACCGACCTTAAAATCGACCCACACGTTTCCACGAAGAGACAGGATTAACAGGATTTTCAGGATTAACAGGATTAACCCTGAAGCAAACCTGACAGCACGGGGTACGCAAGCGCACCATTCTAAATCCTGTGAATCCTGAAAATCCTGTAATCCTGTCCATTTGCCTTTGTAGGAGAGCGAGCGCACATGGAGTTGAGCCCGATCGAGCAGCGGCGAGTGCTGGAGGCGCTGGCCCGCAGCGTCATCGGCCACGCGCGGCGAACTGACGGAGCTCGACCGCGCCATCGGCGATGCCGATCACGGCATCAACATGCAGCGCGGGTTCGAGGCGGTGCTGAGCGAACTGGACGGCCTCGCAGCGAAGCCGCTCGGCGATGCGCTGCAAGCGATGGGAATGACCCTGGTGATGAAAATAGGGGGCGCCTCGGGACCGCTGTATGGGACCCTGTTCATGGCGATCGGCAAGAGCCTGGGCGCCGGCGGCGCCCTCACGTACGAGCGCCTGCTGGCGGCCTGCGAGGCCGGTGTGCGCGCGGTCGAAGCGCGCGGCAAGGCACAGGCCGGACAGAAGACGATGCTCGACGTGCTGGTGCCGGCGCTCGAGGCGTTGCGTGCCGGTCCCGACGGCCTCACCGAGCGCCTCCGGCAGCGGGCGACCCAGGCGGCGCAGGCCACCGTCCCCATGCTCGCCACGCGCGGGCGGGCCTCGTTTCTCAAGGAGCGCAGCATTGGGACGATGGACCCGGGCGCGCGTTCGAGCGAGCTGATGATCGTAGCAGTGTGCGACTGCATGGAAGCGAGATGCCGACAGCAACGTAGGGATCGTGATCGTGTCTCATTCGCCGGAGGTGGCGCGCGGCGCCGCCGACATGGTCCGGCAGATGGTGGGCAGCGAGGTGCCGCTCGGCTGGTGCGGCGGCAACCCGGCCGGGGGGCTCGGCACCAGCGTGGAATCGGTGCTGGCGGCCATCGAGACGGCCTGGTCCGATCGCGGTGTCGCGATCCTGGTGGACCTGGGCGGCGCCGAGACCAACAGCGAGATGGCGATCGAGCTGCTGCCGCCGGAGCGCAAGCACAAGGTGGTGGTGTGCAACGCGCCGATCGTGGAGGGCGCGGTCATGGCGGCCACCGAGGCCTCCGGCGGTCCTCCCTGGAAGAGGTCCGGCGCACCGCCGAGGAGCTCTACCCGAAATGACGTACCCGTTGCTGCCTGGTAGCAGATCATGGACATGAAAGCCGATCACAAAGCGAGCGGCTTCGTGGTGCTGGTCCACGCGGCGGGGTTGCATGCACGACCCTGCGTCAAGCTCACCAAGCTGGCCAAGCGCTTCCGTGCCCATGTACGCGTGGGGACGGCGGGCGACGGTCCGTGGACGGACGCCAAGAGCATCGCGCGGGTGATGGCGATGAAGACGCCGGGAAACGCCACGCTGTTCTTCGAAGCCGAGGGCGAGGACGCACAGGAGGCCGTGGCGGCGCTGGTGCGCCTGGTGCAAAGCGACTTCGAGGAACCCACGCATGCGGCGTGAGCCTCTCGAGCTTGCCGGCACGCCCGCAGCGCCCGGCCTGGCCCGCGGACGCCTCGTGCTGCTGCGCGATACGGTCAGTGCGCGCGAAGCGTCCAGGGACCCGGACGCCGAGGCCAGCGGTCTGCACGCGGCGCTCGCAGCCGCCCGCGCCGAGCTCGAGCGGCTGGCCGAGGCCAGCCGCGACGGTGAAGTGCAGGCGATCCTGGAGTTTCAGATCGCCATGCTCGAAGACGACGTGCTCACGGCCCCGGCGCTTGCCGCCATCGAAGCGGGCACGCCCGCGGACCGCGCCTGGCAGGCGGCCATGGAAGAGCAGATCGCGGAGTACCGCGAGGCATCGGATCCCTACTTCCGTGCGCGCAGCGCCGACCTATGCGACATGCGCGAGCGCGTGCTGCGGCATCTTGCGGGTGGCGCGCAGGAGGCGATTCCGCTCGGGGCGATCGTGGTCGCCGCCGATCTCGGTCCTTCCCGCTTCCTGGAGATCGCCTGGGATGGCGGCGGCATCGCGCTGTTCGCCGGCAGTCCCAGCTCGCATGTGGCGATGCTGGCGCGCGCGCGCGGCGTGCCGATGATCGTGGGCCTGCCGCGTGCAGATCTCAGCCATCACCAGGAGGCCCTGCTCGACGCCGACAATGGCACCCTGGTGGCATCGCCCGATGCGGCGAGCACCGCGGTCTTTCTCGCCAACCGGCGAGACGCGGAGCAGACGCGTGCCGCGGAGTCCGCGTACCTCCAGCAGCCGGCGGTGACGGCAAGCGGCGAACGCGTTAGCGTCCTGCTCAACATCGCCGACGCGGCCGAGCTCGATGCGATCGATGCCGGCTACTGCGACGGCATCGGACTGGTGCGCACCGAGCTGCTGTTCCACCGTCCTGGCGATCTGCCGAACGAAGAGGAGCAGTACACCGTTTACAGGCGCATCGTCGAGTGGGCGCGCGGCAAGCCCGTCACCATCCGCACTCTGGACGCAGGCGGTGACAAGCCGATCCCCGGCTACACGTTGCCAGGCGAAAGCAATCCGTTCTTGGGTGTGCGCGGAGTGCGCTTGTCGCTGCGGCATCCCAGCGTGCTGGAGACCCAGCTGCGCGCGCTGACCCGGGCGGCGGCGCTCGGGCCGCTGAAAGTGATGGTGCCGATGATCACGCGCCCGCTGGAGCTCGATGCGGTGCGCAAGCTGCTGGAGAAGGCGGCGCACGCGTTACGCCTGGGCGGCGTGCCGGTCGCCTCGCCTGCGCTGGGCATGATGGTGGAAGTCCCGGCCGCCGCCATTGCAGTGGACCTGTTCCATGCCGACTTCCTGTCCATCGGCTCGAACGACCTCATCCAGTACCTGACCGCGTGCGGGCGCGACAGCGGCGAGCTGGGCGCGCTCCAGGATCCTCTGCAGCCGGCGGTGCTGCGCCTGATCCGCAACGTGGTCGAGCACGGCGCGGCGCGCGGGATCGAAGTCAGCCTGTGCGGTGACATGGCAGCCGAAGTGCCCTGCCTGGAAGCGCTCCTGGACCTGGGCCTGCGCACGGTGTCGGTGGCGCCGGCGGCGCTGAGCCGCGTGAAGGCGGCGGTCGCGCGTTACCCGCGCCAGCGCGATGGCCACTGACAAGAAGACCGCCGAGCAGCCCCTGGACGCCTCGGCGGTGAGCGACTACAAGACTATCCTGCAGCAGATCCTCGACACCAGGCCCTCGGGTACCCGGCAGCGGCTGGCGGAGGCGCTGGGCAAGAACCGCAGCTTCATCTCGCAGATCTCCAACCCGGCCTACAGTGTGCCGATTCCGGCCCGGCACGTAGAGCGGATTCTGGAGATCTGCCACTTCTCGCCCGCGGAGCGCACGCGCTTCCTGAAGGCGTATGCCCGGGCCCATCCGCGCCGTATCCCGCACGCGCCGGAGGATCACCGCTTCCGCGACGTCACGCTGCGCGTTCCGGATCTCAACGATGCCAGCAAGAACCGCCGCCTGGAGACGTTCCTGGCGGAGTTTGCGCAGCGCCTCGCGCGCATGCTCGACGAGCACTGACTACAACTAAGACCAGCCACAGAGAACACAGAGAACACCGAGAAGACAAAGAGACTTAGGCGCGCAGGCGGACAAGCGGTTCAGCAAGAGACCCCCTCTCCCCTGGTGGGAGAGGGCAGGGGAGAGGGGGATTCCTGAGAGAGACCGAAGATGGGCACGCTGCATTGGGTGCCCCGCGAACGCTCGACACAGCCTGTTTCTCTCTGTGTTCTCTGTGCCCTCTGTGGCCAAGACTTGCAGGAGGAGAGCCATGAAGAAGTTCCTGAACTCGCCGGAGTCCATCCTCACCCAGAGCCTGGAGGGCTTCGTGCACGCGCACCGCGACATCGTGACCCTGGGCGAGGAGCGCAAGTTCGTGCGCCGCGCGCGGCTGCAGAAGGGCAAAGTCGCGCTGGTGTCCGGGGGAGGCAGCGGGCATGAGCCCTTGCATGCCGGATTGGTGGGCACCGGCATGCTGGACGCGGCCTGCCCGGGACAGGTGTTCACTTCGCCGACGCCGGATCAGATGGTGGCGGCGGCGCAAGCGGTGAATACCGGCGCGGGCGTGCTGTTCATCGTCAAGAACTACGAGGGCGATGTCATGAACTTCGCCATGAGCGCGGAAATGCTGGGCGAGGACTGCGCCACGGTCATCACCGACGACGATGTGGCGGTGGAGAAGTCGACCTACAGCACCGGCCGGCGCGGTGTGGCCGGCACGTTGGTCGTGGAGAAGATCGTCGGTGCTGCGGCCGAGCGCGGCAGCAGTCTCGAGCAGCTCAAGACGTTGGGTGAGCGCGTCAACGCCGCCACCCGCTCGATGGGCGTGGCGCTCACCAGTTGCACGGTGCCCGCGGTGGGCCGGCCGACCTTCGACATCGGCGAGGCCGACATGGAGATGGGAGTGGGGATCCACGGCGAGCCGGGACGGCGGCGCGTGCCCCTGGCGAAGGCCGATGCCATCGCAGAAGAGATGATCGGCGCCATCACCGGCGACCTTTCGCCGCGGCCGGGGCAACCGGTGCTGCTGTTCGTGAACGGCTTCGGCGGGACGCCGGCGATGGAGCTCTACCTGATGTACGACGCCGCCCGCCGCGAGCTCGACAAGCGCAACCTGCCGATCGCGCGCAGCCTGGTGGGCAACTACGTCACGTCGCTGGAGATGGCGGGCTGCTCGATCACGGTGTGCGCCCTGGACGAGCCGATGCTGGCCCTGTGGGATGCACCGGTACGCACTGCGGCGCTCAGCTGGGGTTAGCTGGAGGGAGCGCGCAGCAAGACTCGGGATGAGCCGTAGACGCGCCGCCGCAGGTAGCCCTCGGCGCTCTTGGTCTGCGCCTCGCCCTAGTCGACCTTGATCTTCTCGGCATAGAGGCGGCACGCTTGCTCAACGGATGCGGCTCGCACGATCCCGCGCCCGCGGGCAGCGAACCACTCGCCCGCGGCTTCGGCCAGATCGCGCTCGATGCGCTGCCGCCCATGACGTCGAAAAGTGGCGCGACGCGCTGCTCGAGGTCGACACCAAGGCGGCGGCCAACCGAGCTACTGCTGGGCGTGGCGATCGAAGAAGCACAGCTCAATACTCGGCGGCAGCGCGTAACGCGCGTGTTTGCTGGCGACAGCGCGCGACATGGGCGCAGCAGCCAGCAACGAGCCCGACGTGATCGGGGCCGCACTCGCCTACTCTCGCCGGGTTCGCTCACAGCGTCTGAATCCGCAGACGGGCTTTCGGGGCGGCCAGCCGTGCGGACGAGCCGCACTGAGAGACCGCATGCGACCCCAACCGGTCCCTCAGTCATTCAAATAGCAGACGCTCACCGCCCGGAATCGGAGACGCCGAGCCGACGCAGAACAGCGCAAGCAAGCTGATTGGGCCTTTGCAGGCCGCCTATACGCAGTCCGTACGCGCATCTGGCTACTGAACCTACAAGCGAGATACGTCACCTTCTTTGGTTGACCATATCTGCAAACTCGTTTACGGTCATCCCGTAGTTTCTTAACCATACCTTGTTCAACGCCGAGTCTCTCACGGGCCTCTGCGCGTCAAAGAACTTCTGGGCGGCCGCCTGCAGGTCACGATCTTCTTTACGAAACGCCCATGCGATCTCGGTGGTCGGGCCAACCGGGAAGGCTACTACGCAGTTCTTCACCTGGTGCTTTATGAACCAGATCGCCAAGTCCAGATCGTTGAGTGCGAAATCCGCTTGGCCCGTATCCACAGCCTTTAATACGTCTTCTGTTGGGACAAGCTTGATCCGGATAGGATTCGACGCATACGCGGTCTTGTTCTGTTCTTCTAACCAGGTTTGCCACGAACTGTCTTTCATCGTCGTCGCCGTCTTGCCGCCCAGGTCAGCGGGACTATTAAATTGGGCTTTGTTCGTCTTGTTGACAACTACCATCATTCGGTCGGGGTTCAGAGTTACGAAGCCAAACTTGTTGAGTCGCCAGCCCACCTTCGTCAGGCCAGGAAGAAGATCGCATTTTCCGGACGCCAACAGCTCGGGCGTATAAGCTTCCTCTCTTACTACCTTGCCGTCTTTGTTGAAGAATTGCTCATCCCATTCGACGCGCATGAACTTCGGTTTGATGTCCTTGCCGAGGGTTTCCAAGAACGCCATGGCCAGTTCATAAGAGTATCCACCGAACTTACAATCTTCCCGGCAACCAGCAGGCTCGACAGTATCTAGCGGGGAAAGGGGGAGATGCAGAAGCGGATCTCTTTTGTCTGCTGGATCTCGGCGAGCGACCGTGCGTGGCCAGCGGCGCCAAAGCCACAAGCCAGGACAACACAGGCCATTAACGTTAGGCGGTTCAGAAGGAAAGATCGACGTGCGGTTTCGGATTTCATAGTGACCTCCATAAATTCGCAACGCGATATCCAGAACAGATGACCAGAAGACCAACCTTTCGTTTCTTGGCGAAACACATCTATCTGTGAGGCCACCGCACGGCAAGGAGGCCACAGCACGGCAAGCCTTCGCGGTGCGGTGTTGCCTCGAACCCACCAGGAGATCGGACTGCCGGTCGAACCTGTGCGAGTATACGGATCCATGTCTTACAGATTGCTTACAGATTACAATTCTCACGGAACGCAGCTCTGACCTACTGGGCGCTAGAGAGCTTGAAGCTGACATTGAGGGGTGAAAGAGGTATGGCTTCAACGCAGCGTGTAACCAAGTATCACCAGCGTCAACGGCGAGTCGATGAGGTCATCTGATGCGTAGATGGCTCGGACGGAGCGCTTTCGCGTCTGGCCTCGCCCGGGTGGTTATTACTTTGGCTGCCTTCTGTCTCCCCGGCGCGTCGGATGCGCAGCAGCCCGGCATCGCCGTGGCGCGTCGGGGTGCTTCTGGCGGCCTGGTTACCCGAGGAAGAGGTGCCGCAGGCGTTCCGTCAGGGGCTAAGGGGCATGCGATCGAGCTCAAGTTCGTCGGCCTGCGAACGCCCGAGCAGATCGATACCGCCTTCTCGGCTGTCCGCCGAGCCCACGCCCAGGCGCTGTACGTCATCGAGAACGCCCTCTTCTTCACTCATCGAACGACGATTCTCAAGCTGGTTTCCAAGGCCCGGCTACCGACTATCTACTGGGGTAGGCAACTAGCCGACGCAGGCGGCCTGACTTCCTATCGGGCCGAACCCCGCTGACTTACTCCGCCGATCGGCCGGGTATGTCGACAAGATCCTGAAGGGTGTGAAGCCCGGTGATCTGCCGATCGAGCGACCGACCAGATTCGAACGTGATCAACCTCGACACAGCTGAGGCGCTCGGCATCACGATTCCCGAATCGATCCTGCTGCGCGCCGACGAGGTGATTCGGTGACGGCGGTGCTGGGCCGGGTGAAGCTTGAGCCTTCCGACAAGATCGACCAAGTTCCACTACCGAGCGAGCTGGACCCCGAGGTCGAAGTTCCGCTTCTGGCCGAAAGTTGCCCTTGGCCGGAGAATGGCGCACGGTCAGAACAGGCAGGAGGGAACCCTCGATGAAGAGCCAGTTGGCGGTACTCAGTGGGTCCCTCTGGGTGTTGGCCGCGCTCGCCGTGGCGGGAAAGACCGAACTGCCTGGCGACGGCGACGCTGCAGCGGATGCATGTCTCGAGCAGTTCAATGGCGGCCACCCGTGGATAGCATGCCGCGCGACGTTCGAGCCCGATGCGCAGTCCCGAGAAGCGATCCTCCAGATGACTCTCGGCATCGTCCGCAATGCGAGCTGCGGCGCCGATGTGCGACTCGAACGCAAAGGTCTCGTCGGCACCTATCTGGTGGGCGGCGTGCTAGAGCTGGAGCCGCACGAGGTGTTCTGCGATCTGCAGATCGAGACCTTCCTGCTGCCGAGCGTCAAGATTATGGTTGCGCCCAAGGTAACGTTCCTGAATCAGACGGTGACCGACGTATCGCTCGGCATCGTCAGCATCGCCGACGTGCCGCCCTTTGTCGTCGCATCGATCAGCGATGCCGCCGAATCGAAGTTCGTCCGCGGACAGCTCGCGAAGGCGTTGAACAGTTTTCTCAGGCAGGCGCTGTCAAAATAGCCGCGGGCTCAGGGCAAAAGTTGGCGGTTGTGTGAAGGGCGTCTATCGACCCCAAGCGGACGGATATGATTTCATGAAGCGGACATCCAAGAACCGCCTTGCATAACCGGAAACGCCAACAGCGACACTGTTGGGCGCTCCGGTTTATGCAAATGTTAGCTTGCTACTTGCGCACCGCGCGCTCAGGCCTTCAGCTCTTTCTTCAACTCGTTCAGAACTCGCCAGTCGGTGCCCTGTGCAATGAGCTTGTTGGGAGCGGTCTTAATCATGCCTACTTCGTGCAGACGCAGAGCGTGGAATCGCAAGGTGTCCTCGGGGTTGCTCTCGCGCCAGCGGTGATAGGGGAGTGACTTGACTACCTCCAGAGCGATCGGGTAGCTGGACTCATACTCTTTGGCAACCATGAACCGTGCAGCCCGTTCTGGGTCCTGGGCGCAAATATCGGCTGCCTTCAGAAAGGCACGCACGATCCGTTTGGTTGCAATCGGGTGTGCCTGGATGAAGGCGCGGCGCGCGGACAGCATGCAGCAGAAGTACTGTGACCAGGGCTTGTCTTGAGCGGTGTCGACGATTACATGACCGACTTTGCTCGCGCGCAGCTTTTGGGGGTCGGGGGCAAACGCCAGGAACGCGTCGGCCTTGCCTTCAGCGAAGACATTCTTTCCAGAGAGGCCCCCCATTGCGACCCAGTCGATCTCGGTGCGCGGGTCAATCCCCACGTAAGCAGCCATGCTCGCGATGAAGACATGGTCAGAAGCCCCGAGTGCGGTAACTGCAACTCTCTTCCCTTTCAGGTCTTTTATACTTGCAACTTTTTCGGTTGCGAACAACTCGAAGCACCCCACATGTATCCCCGCGAGCACGGTCACAACGCCGGTGCCCGCGTCTAGGTTCGGCAAAACCGAAGACCAGGTGTCCTGCGTGAAGTCTGCTTCCCCCGCTTCGAGCACCTTTACCGGATCGGGGTAATCAGCCAACTTCCACGTATCGGATGTCTGAGAATCCTTCCAGGCGTAGCAGCTCCTCCGCCAGGTACTGTGGTGCGAGGCAGATCGCGGGAGCGTGAACGAGCCGAACCGTCGTTGTCTCGGGTGGTGGCTCCGCCGAAGCAGTGCGTGGAAAGCCCAGCAGGGATGCAGCGCCCAAGGCAGAGGTGCTCGCGAGAAATCTGCGACGACCCGATCTGGAACTACTTCTCTCGTTCATCGTATGCATCATTCACCTCTTGCGGTAAGTAGCCTCGTGGTGCGCCCTCTCTCCATGGTACTCCGTGCAGCGTACACATCGTACTCCGCTTGTGCCCGGCTGCAAGCTAGCTTGAATTAGCCGACACCGTGTCGGGTCAATTGCGATGTCGGAGTAAACGCGCCCAGAATTCCCCAATTTAGCCTCAAGGTGAGTTCAGCTTCCTATCGGGACAGATTCACCGTCGTCCCAGGCATTCTGCCTCCGAGTCGGACTGAAAACTATTTCTTTACCAAGCCGAGCGACCGCTATCGGGGACGCCGTCAAGGGACCCCTGTTGGTCGAACTGAGACGATGGCGAACGGCTGAAGTCGTGACCCCAAGCGGCCACCCGATCTCCTCATAAGCGGACGCTCAACGCCTGGGCTAGGGGGCGCCGACGAGCGAAGCGAGAAGGGAACCGAACAGCGACGCTGTTCGGCGCTCCCCGCGAGCGCAAAGTTAGCTTGCTCGTTGGCCACCGCTCGGCTTCAGGCTTTCAGTACCTTCTTTAGCTCGTTCAGCAACCGCCAGTCGCTACCTTGCGTGATGAGTTTCTGCGGGCTCGTCTTGATCATCCCAACCTCGTGCAGGCGCAGGGCGAAGAAGCGCATCGTGTCTTCCGGGTCGACGTGTCGCCAGCGATGAAACGGGAGGCTCTTGACGACTTCCAACCCAACCTCATAGCGCGACTCAGACGCCCCTGCTGGCGAGGAGACGTGCGACAGCTCGGGCTGCTGTCACAAGCATCCGCACCTTTCAGAATGGCCCGTAGCGCCCGCTTCGTGGTGATTGGATTGGCTTCGAGGAAGTCGCGCTGCACGAGCACCAGGCACCTTAAGGAGTGCGACCAGGGCCGATCCTGTGCGCGGTGTCAAGCACCACGTGCCCGATCTTCCTGGCGCGCAATTCATGCGGCTGCGGCTCAAAAGCCATGTAGCGTTGCCTTGCCATTAGCAAACAAAGACAAGGCGTCGGGATGGTTGGCCCCGCAAGCCATTTCACGTCCCGATGCGGATCCATCCCCACGTACGCGAGCATGCTCGCAAGCATGATATGGTCCCCGAAGCCGAACCCTCGGA
>CAWHCG010000033.1:0-105780 GCA_963827575.1 uncultured beta proteobacterium | reverse complement strand
CCGTTCTTTAACAATCTACAGCCGATAGGTGTGAGCGCTTCGTGCTCGAGGCGCGTGTGCCTGCTTGTGCGCTTGGTCTTGGGGAGACTCTGGGCTGGGGCTGCGTAGCGCGGGTGCGAAGGGTTTTGAGGATGGAAGTGCTCGCACGGAAAGCATACTGGTTGCTCTGGGACTCGCGAGGGGCTGGGGCGGCCGGACAGGTAATTCCGTCGAGTTTTAGGATTTGAACTGAAGAGTTTGATCCTGGCTCAGATTGAACGCTGGCGGCATGCTTTACACATGCAAGTCGAACGGCAGCACGGGGGCAACCCTGGTGGCGAGTGGCGAACGGGTGAGTAACACATCGGAACGTGTCCTGTGGTGGGGGATAACCTGGCGAAAGCCAGGCTAATACCGCATGAGCTCGGAAGAGGAAAGCGGGGGACCGGCAAGGGCCTTGCGCGAGCAGGAGCGGCCGATGTCCGATTAGCTAGTAGGTAGGGTAAAGGCCTACCTAGGCGACGATCGGTAGCTGGTCTGAGAGGATGATCAGCCACACTGGGACTGAGACACGGCCCAGACTCCTACGGGAGGCAGCAGTGGGGAATTTTGGACAATGGGGGCAACCCTGATCCAGCCATGCCGCGTGAGTGAAGAAGGCCTTCGGGTTGTAAAGCTCTTTCGGTGGGAACGAAACGGTTCACGCTAATACAGCGTGACTACTGACGGTACTCACAGAAGAAGCACCGGCTAACTACGTGCCAGCAGCCGCGGTAATACGTAGGGTGCGAGCGTTAATCGGAATTACTGGGCGTAAAGCGTGCGTAGGCGGTTTCACAAGCTTGATGTGAAAGCCCCGGGCTTAACCTGGGAATGGCATTGAGGACTGTGAGGCTAGAGTGCGGCAGAGGGAGGTGGAATTCCACGTGTAGCAGTGAAATGCGTAGAGATGTGGAGGAACACCGATGGCGAAGGCAGCCTCCTGGGCCGACACTGACGCTGATGCACGAAAGCGTGGGGAGCAAACAGGATTAGATACCCTGGTAGTCCACGCCCTAAACGATGTCAACTGGTTGTTGGGGAAGGCAACTTCCTTAGTAACGAAGCTAACGCGTGAAGTTGACCGCCTGGGGAGTACGGCCGCAAGGTTAAAACTCAAAGGAATTGACGGGGACCCGCACAAGCGGTGGATGATGTGGATTAATTCGATGCAACGCGAAGAACCTTACCTACCCTTGACATGCCAGGAACTCTGCTGAGAGGCAGAGGTGCCCGAAAGGGAGCCTGGACACAGGTGCTGCATGGCTGTCGTCAGCTCGTGTCGTGAGATGTTGGGTTAAGTCCCGCAACGAGCGCAACCCTTGCCACTAGTTGCTACCGAAACGGGCACTCTAGTGGGACTGCCGGTGACAAACCGGAGGAAGGTGGGGATGACGTCAAGTCCTCATGGCCCTTATGGGTAGGGCTTCACACGTCATACAATGGCGCATACAGAGGGTAGCCAACCCGCGAGGGGGAGCCAATCTCAGAAAGTGCGTCGTAGTCCGGATTGCAGTCTGCAACTCGACTGCATGAAGTCGGAATCGCTAGTAATCGCGGATCAGCAATGTCGCGGTGAATACGTTCCCGGGTCTTGTACACACCGCCCGTCACACCATGGGAGTGGGTTTCACCAGAAGCAGGTAGCTTAACCCGCGAGGGGGAGCGCCTACCACGGTGAGATTCATGACTGGGGTGAAGTCGTAACAAGGTAGCCGTACCGGAAGGTGCGGCTGGATCACCTCCTTTCGAGAGCAACAGCGCGTCGAGGGTGCGAAGGGCTCACAGCCTATCGGCTGCATCAGGGGTCAGGAGTCAGTTGGTCAGGTCATCAGTGCAAGGCGCGCGCCGCGAGGCGCGCATCGAAGCCTGCTGATACCTGATCGCCTGATACCTGACCCCTGAAGCGGGTCTGTAGCTCAGTTGGTTAGAGCACACGCTTGATAAGCGTGGGGTCGGTGGTTCAAGTCCACCCAGACCCACCACGCATCAGGGGTCAGGGGTCAGATGACAGAGGATCAGTGAAAGCGTGCGCCGACGGCGCGCACTCAAAGCCTACTGATACCTGTCCCTGATCCCTGACCTCTGACGCGGGGCTGTAGCTCAGCTGGGAGAGCACCTGCTTTGCAAGCAGGGGGTCGTCGGTTCGATCCCGATCAGCTCCACCACTGCACCAGGGATCAGGTATCAGGAGACAGGAATCAGTCAGATGCGATGCGCGGCAAGGCCGCGCGCCTTTACTGATACCTGACAACTGATACCTGATTCCTGTAGTACGGCTGTTCTTTAACAACCTGGAAGAAGTAAAGCGATTGGACCGTGTGGACGGTTCCTGAGGCGGTGGTATGCCTTTGGGATGGGACGTGCGAGCCGATCGACTGGGTTTGTATGATTGTATCGACACGTGCCTCACACGTGACAAAGGGTGTGTGGGGTGCGAGCAACCGAAGCGCGCGAGCTTGTGACCTGCAGAGGGTTTGCGGTTATAGGGTCAAGCGACAAAGTGCATGTGGTGGATGCCTTGGCGATTACAGGCGAAGAAGGACGTGGCAGCCTGCGAAAAGCTGCGGGGAGCTGGCAAACGAGCACTGATCCGCAGATATCCGAATGGGGAAACCCGGCCCGCAAGGGTCACTCTCTGCTGAATTCATAGGCAGAGTAGAGCGAACCTCCTGAACTGAAACATCTCAGTAGGGAGAGGAACAGAAATCAACCGAGATTCCGGCAGTAGTGGCGAGCGAACCCGGAGCAGCCTCTCGTTTTTAGCTGTTGAGCTAGCAAAACGGTCTGGAAAGTCCGGCGATAGAGGGTGATAGCCCCGTATGCGAAAGCTTGGCAGTGGAACTAGGGCGAGGACAAGTAGGGCGGGACACGAGAAATCCTGTCTGAAGATGGGGGGACCATCCTCCAAGGCTAAATACTCGTAATCGACCGATAGTGAACCAGTACCGTGAGGGAAAGGCGAAAAGAACCCCGGGAGGGGAGTGAAATAGACCCTGAAACCGCATGCATACAAACAGTGGGAGCCCGGTGCTTCAAGCGCGTTGCGCTATGAAGCACAGGCGCGAGGCCCGAGGCACCGAGGCTCGAGAGAAGCGGGTGCGCGCATGCGCGCGCCTTAAATGTTCTCGCTGCCTCGTGCCTCGACGCCTGGGCCTGTGCTTCAAACGGCGCGCAGCGCGTTTGAAGCACGGGGTGACCGCGTACCTTTTGTATAATGGGTCAGCGACTTACGTTCAGTAGCGAGCTTAACCGGATAGGGTAGGCGCAGCGAAAGCGAGTCCGAACAGGGCGCTTCTAGTTTCTGGACGTAGACCCGAAAGCGGATGATCTACTCATGGCCAGGCTGAAGGGTGGGTAACACCACTTGGAGGGCCGAACACACTACTGTTGAAAAAGTAGGTGATGAGCTGTGGGTAGGGGTGAAAGGCTAAACAAATCCGCAAATAGCTGGTTCTCTCCGAAAGCTATTTAGGTAGTGCCTCGTGTTAGGCCCTCGGGGGTAGAGCACTGTTATGGCTAGGGGGGCGTTCAGCTCTACCAAACCATGGCAAACTCCGAATACCGGGGAGTCGATGCACGGGAGACAGACGCCGGGTGCTAACGTCCGACGTCGAGAGGGAAACAACCCAGACCCTCAGCTAAGGCCCCCAAGACGTGGTTAAGTGGCAAACGAGGTGGGAGGGCATAGACAGCCAGGAAGTTGGCTTAGAAGCAGCCATCCTTTAAAGAAAGCGTAATAGCTCACTGGTCGAGTCCTCCTGCGCGGAAGATGTAACGGGGCTGTAAACCACGCGCCGAAGCTAGGGGTGTCAGGAGTCAGTTGTCAGATGACAGTTGTCAGTGAAGGAGATTGTGCTCAGTTTGAAGAACTGGAGGTGTTCAAGCGCGCCTATGGATCTCGCTGGAGATCCACGAGCGAGTCTTGAGGTTTCCGCGAATCGAGCAACATGGGCTTGCGGATCAGATACGCCGAGCGAGCAAATCGATCTGCGCCAACATCGCCGAGGGCTTTGCCAAGTCGAGCGATTCGAAGCCGAGTTCAAGCGCTATCTTGCAGATGGCCTTGGATCCGCTGATGAGATGCGAGTGTGGCTGCGCTACTGTTTGGATCTTGGCTACATCGACGAAGCCGATTGGAAGCGCTGGCGCGACGACTACGAGCAGATTGCCAAGATGCTGCAAGGGTTAGAGTAGGAGCCTGAGCTAGGTTGCTGTTACTGACTACTGATCCCTGACATCTGACTCCTGATGCGGTAGGAGAGCGTTCGGTAAGCCTGTGAAGGCGTCCTGGAAGGGATGCTGGAGGTATCCGAAGAGCGAATGCTGACATGAGTAGCGATAAACAGCGTGAAAAGCGCTGTCGCCGAAAGCCCAAGGTTTCCTGCGCAACGTTCATCGGCGCAGGGTGAGTCGGCCCCTAAGGTGAGGCGGAAACGCGTAGCTGATGGGAAATCGGTCAATATTCCGATACCTTGGTGTGATGCGATGGGGGGACGAAGAAGGTTATGGTGGCCGGGTGTTGGACGTCCCGGTTCAAGCGTGTAGGCGTGGTTCGTAGGCAAATCCGCGGATCTTAGCCAAGGCGTGATGACGAGCATCCTTGTGGTGCGAAGTACCGGATACCAAGCTTCCAGGAAAAGCCTCTAAGCTTCAGTCACATCAAGACCGTACCGTAAACGAACACACGTGGGCGAGATGAGAATTCTCAGGCGCTTGAGAGAACTCGGGTGAAGGAACTCGGCAAATTGACACCGTAACTTCGGGAGAAGGTGTGCCGCGCTAGGGTGAAGGGACTTGCTCCTGGAGCCCGAGGCGGTTGCAGTGAAACGGGAGCCGCGACTGTTTAATAAAAACACAGCACTCTGCTAACACGTCGAGTGGACGTATAGGGTGTGACGCCTGCCCGGTGCCGGAAGGTTAAGTGATGGGGTGCAAGCTCTTGATCGAAGCCCCGGTAAACGGCGGCCGTAACTATAACGGTCCTAAGGTAGCGAAATTCCTTGTCGGGTAAGTTCCGACCTGCACGAATGGCGTAACGATGGCTCTACTGTCTCCACCCGAGACTCAGCGAAGTTGAAATGGTTGTGATGATGCAATCTACCCGCGGCTAGACGGAAAGACCCCGTGCACCTTTACTGTAGCTTTGCATTGGACTGTGATGGAATCTGTGTAGGATAGGTGGGAGCCGTTGAGGGCGGGCCGCTAGGTTCGCCGGAGGCGCCGTTGAAATACCACCCTGGTTTCATTGCGGTTCTAACCTGGGCCCCGTGATCGGGGTCGGGGACCGTGCATGGTAGGCAGTTTGACTGGGGCGGTCTCCTCCCAAAGGGTAACGGAGGAGTACGAAGGTACGCTAGGCACGGTCGGAAATCGTGCTCGATAGTGCATTGGCAAAAGCGTGCTTGACTGCGAGACTGACGAGTCGAGCAGGTGCGAAAGCAGGTCAAAGTGATCCGGTGGTTCTGAATGGAAGGGCCATCGCTCAACGGATAAAAGGTACGCCGGGGATAACAGGCTGATTCCTCCCAAGAGTTCACATCGACGGGGGAGTTTGGCACCTCGATGTCGGCTCATCACATCCTGGGGCTGTAGCCGGTCCCAAGGGTATGGCTGTTCGCCATTTAAAGTGGTACGTGAGCTGGGTTTAAAACGTCGTGAGACAGTTTGGTCCCTATCTACCGTGGGCGTTGGAAGTTTGAGAGGGCCTGCTCCTAGTACGAGAGGACCGGAGTGGACGCACCGCTGGTGTACCGGTTGTATCGCCAGATGCATGGCCGGGTAGCTATGTGCGGAAGAGATAACCGCTGAAAGCATCTAAGCGGGAAACTCGCCTCGAGATGAGACTTCCCTGGAGGTTAACTCCACTGAAGGGTCGCGGAAGACCACCGCGTTGATAGGCCGGGTGTGGAAGCGTGGCAACACGTTGAGCTAACCGGTACTAATTGCCCGTGCGGCTTGATCCTATAACCGCAAGCGTTGTGCTTGCGGTTCAGTTGTCAGGTATCAGTAGTCAGTTGTCAGTCAAAGGCAACGGCCACTGGGGCCGGCAACAGCGCTTCGGCGCCATGCAATCATTCGACCCCCTTTACTTCTTCCAGAATGCGTTGGTTGTCGCTGAGCGCTGTCAACTGACAACTGAGCACTGAATTCTCTGACGACCATAGCGCGTTGGCACCACGCCTTCCCATCCCGAACAGGACCGTGAAACGACGCAGCGCCGATGATAGTGCGGGGTATACCGCGTGAAAGTAGGTCATCGTCAGAGTCCCCAAAGCAAAAGCCCAGGCCAAAGTGCCTGGGCTTTTTGCTTTGGCGGACGGCGACGATGGCCGCTTCACGCGGGACCAGAGCGTGACAACCTGCGCGCGCTTCATGCGCAGGTTGCGGCGCAGGCTAACCTTGGAGCCCCGCTCCAAGGTTAAGCGCTAGCGGGCCGCAGCCAAAGTAGGTCATCGCCACGATGAGCGCTTCACGCAAGACCAGCGAAGCGCTGTGCTCCTTCCCCCTCTGGAGGGGGAAGGCTGGGATGGGGGTGAGCTGCTGGCATTGCGGCCGCGCATCCATTGCACCCCCACCCTACTAACCCTCCCCCTTGCAGGCCCTTGCAGGCGAGGGAATGACAAGCAAGGAGCGCAACCACGCTTCAGGCTCGCGTCCGCTGCGCAAACTCCGCCGCCGCGTCCTCCATCGTGGCAAACACCGCGCCCAGCTCATCCAACCGCACGATCAGTCGCTCCAGCATCAACATGCGGTGGCCGCGACCGATCACATAGGGATGCATCGTGTAGGTCAACACACCCCAGTCGACGATCCGCTGCATATACAGGAAATCGTCGATCCAGTTCTGCAGCACGTCGCTCGCGTTCATCAGCCCCTGCATCACATAATTCGGGGTGCGCACGAACTCGAAGTGGGGGTAGTCGTCCAGGGTCCAGCTGATCGGCATTTCGATCAGCCTGGTTGGTTCGCCCCAGACGCACGGCTCGTCGAGCCGGATCTGGTCGCCCTGGCGGGCGAAATACGGTGTGTAGTCGTTCCCCATCATGCTGCTCTCGTAAGCGAAGCCATGCTCGAGCAGCAGCTCGACCGTGTGCGGGCTCAGGTCCCAGGAGGGTGAGCGGTAGCCACGCGCGGGCTTGCCCGCGATTCGCGCGATCGCTTCGTTACCCTTGAGCAGACCTTCGGTCTCCTGCTCGCGCGAGAGGCTGGCCGGAGGCATGTGCGTGTAGCCGTGATGCCCGACCTCGTGTCCGGCTGCGACGACGCGCTCGCAGGCGTCCGGGAACATGTCGATCACCACACCAGGGACGAAGAACGTCGCGTGGATCGCGTGGCTGTCCAGGAGCTCAAGGACACGGGGCAGGGCAACGAGTCCGAACTCTCCGCGCGAGATGGGCGTGGGCGTGATCATGCCGCGTGCGATGAAGCCGGTCATGACGTCGAAATCGAATGTCAGACATGCGATATGGCGAGCCATGGCAAATCTCCTCGAGGCATGGGATTGAGCCGGCGGTCTTCCCCTGCGCCTGCGCGCAGCGCACTGCGAAATCAGTTTAGCATCGGGGCGCGTGGCGGCCGGCGGGGCAGATCCTGCCGGTCCCGTCCAGATCTGGCCCCCCGGCGGCGCCGGTGAGGTTCGAGCAATGGGAGACGATGGATGCAAGCCGACAAGCAATCTGGCAGGCGCGCGGTCACGGCAGCGGTGGTCGGCAACATCCTGGAATGGTACGACTTCGCCGTCTATGCCTACATGGCGGCGGTGATTGCGAAGGCCTTCTTTCCAACCGGCGACGAGGTCAGCTCGCTGCTGTCCACGTTTGCGGCGTTCGGGGTCGGCTTCGTCATGCGGCCGCTCGGCGGGATCCTGATCGGGCGGCTCGGTGACCTCAAGGGACGCAAGACTGCCCTGATCGTCACCGTGGGGCTGATGGCGGCAGGCACGGTGATGATCGGCCTGACGCCCAGCTACCAGAGCATCGGCTTGGCTGCTCCGCTGCTGGTATTCGTCGCGCGCCTGATACAAGGCTTCTCCGCAGGCGGCGAATGGGGCACCTCTACCGCCTTCATCGTCGAGTGGGCACCTGCGCACCGGCGTGGGCTGTTCGGGAGCCTGCAGCAGTCCAGTGTCGCCGGCGGTTTGCTGCTGGGTTCCAGTGTGGCGGCGGCCGTCAGCACGCTGTTCCCGCCCGAAGCGGTCGACGCATGGGCGTGGCGGATCCCGTTCCTGCTCGGCGGCTTGCTCGGTCCCGTCGGCCTGTATCTGCGCCGGCATATCGACGAGACCCCGGCGTTTCGCGCGGCCGCGCAGCCGGACGGGGCGCCGCGCAGTGTCGAGCGCCGTCCCGTTGTGTTGGCCGGGCGCGCCTTCGGCTTCACGGTTGTCTGGACCGTCGCCTACTATCTCGTGCTCGCTTACATGCCGACCTTCACGCAGGCACACGCGGGCCTGAACCGCACCGATGCGCTGTGGGCCACCAGTGCAGGCCTGCTCGTGCTCGTGATCGCGGCGCCCTTCGCCGGAGCGCTCTCGGATCGTGTCGGCCGCAAGCCGCTGCTGATTGCATCCTGCGCGAGCCTCATTGTGCTTCCTTATCCGCTCTTCATGCTGATGCTGGATGGGGCGCCGATCGCCAGCATCGTGGCGGTGCAGGTCCTGTTTGCCCTGGCGATTGCACTGTTCTCGGGACCCGGTCCGGCGGCCATTGCGGAGATCTTCCCGACCCGCGTGCGCTCGACCTGGATGTCGACCGGGTACAGTCTGGCGGTGGCCATCTTCGGGGGCTTCGCGCCGTTCATTGCAACCTGGCTCATCGCCAGGACCGGCAGCCCGCTGTCACCGACCTGCTACTTGATGGCGGCCGGCATCGTCAGCCTGCTTGTCATCGTTGGCCTGGATGAGACGGCGGGGAAGCCGCTGCGCTGACGCACGGGACACGTTGCTGGTCGGAGCCCGGCGCCACATGCCATCCTGCCCCGCTGCCAAGGACCCACTCAAACGCGCAACGAGGATGCGATGCATACCAGATCGGCATCCGCGCCGCTGCCCAGCCCAGGACATATGGCATAGGAACATTGCCCGATGCTCCCCGCGATCGGGCAAGGACGACAATCCGAACAGCCCGATGGAGGAATGCCGCAGGGACGAGGCCAGCGTCGCGGATGCATCGCATGTCCTCGCCGCTGCGCTCAACGGGTTGGGTAAGTTCATCGATAGTGTAGTCGAAACTGGGGGATCCTATGAAGCTGATCAGTGGAGTGAAGAGCAAGTCGTTGCTGCTCGCGATGGCGCTGGCGGGGGGCCTTGTGGCCGACGCCGCGATTGCCGCCGGCCCGAGCCTGAAGTCCGGCGACCTTTCACAGTCAGGCCTGTGGTACGGGCGTGCCGGGGGGCTGGTCGGGCCCGACCGGGTAGCGCATCTGCAGCGCGATACCGCAAGCTCGGCCCAGGTGGGCGTGGACTACGACAAGGATGTCGCCGCGCGGACCAATATGCCAAGTGACCGCGAGACCGGTGGGTCGGTCGCCATCACCTATGACAAGGACGTTGCGGAGCGGACCAACATGCCGCGCGGGGTGGAACCGCAGCCGGTCCAGTCTGCGCAGAGCAAGAAGTGAGCGTGACGGCATCCGCGCCAGATGCGGATGCCGCCTACATCCCCGTCCAGGCCAGCCGGGCCCCATCTTGCGTGGAGCCCGCTTTCTTGGCTTGTCGGGAGCTGTGCAACTCGCCACCGGAACGCAAATCATCTCGAGCATCGATGCACTAACTTCGCCTCATGGCAGCGCGCTCCGCGGAGCCGGGATGCAAGGGCGCGGTCAGCCGCTTATTGCGCCAGCTGCGTGCAGGTGTTGGCGACCGTGCCGTCCGGATGCGGCAGATCGATGCAGAAGCAGAACCCCGGTCCGAAGCAGTACACCAGGTAGTGAGACCCCAGGACCTCTATCGCATTGAAGTTCACCATGCGCGTTATCGCTTTCACGTTCCTGCCCGGGATGGGGAAGTTGATGCGCCTGGGCGGGAGCGGCCTGCCGTCGGGCCCGAGGACCACCGGCTCGCCCTGGAGTGTGAATGCGACCGAGTAGGGCAGGGTGTTGCCCGGTGTGGTGGGAGTGGGCTCAGGACGTGGGGGGTAAGGTTTGTTCTGAGCGCACGCAGCGGACATGAGGCACGCCAGAGCGACGGTTGCAAGCTTCTGCAAAATGGATAGCGGTCGGACATGCATGGTCTTAAGTCTCCTGTCAGTGAGGCAAGTGAGTCGGGTCGGGTTTGTGATGGTTTGCTGCAGCAGGCTGTGGAACGCTGTCGGGTGAGATAACCTCCTCTAGTAGACGTCCAGTCGGCCCGCCTCGCCTGTGCTAGAACTGAAGCTGCAACCGCACGTAGGCGAAGCGCTCGGGGTAAAGCCAGGGATTGGTCGGGTCGGGGTCGAAGTACTTGACCTCCTGGTCGAACAGATTCGTCACGCCCACCGAGATTGCACCGTACCGGTTCGGGAAGCGATAGCTCAACTGGACGTCGGCCACCCAGAAGCTGGCCTCACCGCTCGATTCAACCGGGGGAACGCTCAAGCTGTTCGAGAACTTACCATCCTGTTGCACCCAGGTAGCAGTGCCCGACAGGGTGAGGCCGATCGGCAGGAACCAGCTTGCCCCGATCGGGGCGCGCCGCGTGCTGAGCCTGAGGTAGTTGAACCCTCCGGAGGCGAGAAGCGGCTCTTGGTCCCTGAGATCGAATTGATACTCTGCGCGCAACGCGAGTTGGCGCGTGGGAGTCCAGTAGAGATACGCCCGATTGAAGGTCTCTTCGGCTTCCGCAGTTACCGTTTGCCCGGTTGAAGTGATTCCGACCGGAGCATCCACGAGGCGCTTTGATGCTTCCAGCCCCGCGAAAACCCGGTTCCCGAAACGCTGGTCGATCCCGATCCCGTAGCGCGTCGATCTGGTCGAGGCGATTCCGTCGAAAAACTGGTTGAACCCCGCGACCTGGGTGGGCTCGAGGGTCTGATCGGAGACCAGATCCCGGTGCAGCACTCGGAATGCGGCGGCACGCAATGTCGTGCTGTGCGTGGGAGTCCAGATGACCCCGAACTTGGGATTGAGCTGGGTTCCGCTTGCGTTTACCGACTCGTAATCGCTCACGCTCAGGCCGAGAACCCAGTTGAACCTCGACGGCCAGGCAATGGTCCCGTACGAATACGCATTGGCCTGGCGGCTGGGCCGGTCTATCGGCACATTAACGGGCGGGATTGGGGGAGCGGCCGGAACGAAGGTGAACGTGAATGTGCTCATCCCCTCATTCGATCCGTCGAAGTAGCCGATTCCGCTCACGAGTCGCAGGCGTTCCCAGGCGTTGACCATCTGCAGTTCGCCCAGATACCTCTTCTGCTCCGCCGAACTGGTCGTCGAGATGTTCTGAGTCACCATCAGGGGCGGGAGGAACGGGAAAGGCGGCGGGATGACCAGCGGTGTGGAGCGGAAGCTGCTCGTCTGCTCGTTGGACTTCTGCGCCAGGAACGAGCCGATCACCCGGACCGATGGCGCGAAGTCGTGCCGGAAGCCGATCCTCGCGGTGTCAACCTCCAAGTCGGTTCGGTCCCTCGGATTGAAATTGTCGGGATCGAAGCGCAACTGCAGATCACCAAAGTCGTTGCGCTGCGTACGGTATTCGGCCTGCACGCTGGTGTCGGCGGAAAGCGCGATCTGGACGAAGGCGTTGCCGAGCTCGCGCGCCTGATCGCTGTTGGTGCGGAACCCATCGGTCTGGAAATGGGACTGCCCAAGGCTGAACGAGACGCGACCGGCCAATCCCGACACCACCACATCCTCACCCCAGGTGCTGTTGTCGCCTGCGAACCCATCCACCAGGAGCCGCACACCGTTGCTCATGAACAGGCTGTTGTACTCGTTGTACGACAGCCGTGTGGGCCCGGTCCCTGGCGGGATGAACAGGCCGGGCTCGGCGAGCTGGGGCTGCAGCGGTTGCAGATTCAGTGGTTGCCAGAGCTGGGACTGCAGGAGTTCCGACAGCCGGCTCACCTCGGTTCGCGGGTGGCCGAGATAGGCGTCGGCCAGAAAGCGGTGTGCAGAGTAGTTGGTCGGATCGGCCGCCAGCGAGCGCCAACCTTCGACGAAGGCCAGCTGCTCGAAGTTCAGATCGCTGTAGATGCGGGCCTGGCTCGCGCTGCGGGCCGCGAGGTCATCGTCCAGCAGCAGGCGCGATCGATACACGGCACGGTTGTCGTTGAGGCGGATCGACTCGTCGAGGTCCTCCAGCGCTTCCACCGGACGGTTCTGGGTCTGCTTCAAGAACGCGTCGTAGAACCACGGCGTGGGGTCCTTGGGGTCGAGCTGTTTCGCCAGGCCGTACTGGGTGGTGGCCAGCTGATCGCGCGCCTTGGTGTTCTCCTCGTAGTAGGCCTTGCCGACATAGCTGCGCAGGATCGAGTTGGCCGGATCGAGCGCGACTGCGATCTCGATCTGCTCGCGGCCTTCAACCAGCTTGCCTTCGCGGATCAGCGCCAGCCCCAGGCCCAGCCGAGGCGTCGGGTTGGCTTGATCCAGCTCGATGGCACGCTGGAAGTCGCCACGGGCGGCGCCGCTGCGGATTTGCGCGAGATTCATGAAGCCCAGGGCCACATGGGCGCGCGCCTCGTCCGGATCCAGGCGTACGGCCTGTTGCGCCTGTGCTTGCGCTTCGTCGACGCGGCCGACCGAGAGCAACAGCTCGGAAGCGCGTGCGCGCAGCGCCGCGTTGTCCGGCTCGATCGCGATGGCGTGCTGGACGCTCGCGAGCGCCTCCTGCAGCTGGAAGTTCGCCTGCTGCGCAAAAGACAGGGCGAGCCACGCGCGCGCTGATCCGGGTGCGCTCTCGACCGCACGCTTGCCCTGTTCGAGCGCGCGCGCCTTGTCGTTCCTCACCACATCGATGATCGCGAGCAGCGCCAGCGCATCGGCATTGCCCGGTTGTGCGGCGAGGGCTTGCTGGAGATCGATCTGAGCCTCGTCCGCGCGGCCGACATCCAGCCGCTGCGCGGCACGCGCCGCCAGACAGGAGGCCAGCGCCGCCGCATCGCTCTGGTCGCACGGCCGATCCGGGCTGGTCGCCGTCGCACGTCCGCCAAGCGACGGATAGTAGAGCGCCCACTGGACGGCGTCGATCGGCTTGACCAGCACCTGCACTGTCGGAGTCACACCCGGGCCCGCCGAGGTGACCTCCCCGCTTTGCAGGGTCAGCCGCTGTGAGCCAGCGGTAGGCACATCGGCGGCGACTCTGCCCTCGAGCACCGCCAAGGTAGTGGCCTGACAACTCAACGCGACCAGGAACTCGGTACCCTCCACGGCGGCATTCAGAAAGTTCGTGCGGACTTTGAAGCTGCGGGGGAAACGGGTGATGAAGTAGCCGGCCCCGCACGCGCTGCCGAGCGCCTCGCGCGGCGCCGCCGGGTCCTGGAAGAACTCCACGACCGTCTCGTTCTGGGTAGCGCGAATGCTCAGCGCCGAGCTCTGATCGAGCCGAACCAGGGTTTCTGGACTTACCACCAGCGCGGCGCGACTGCGCACACCGGTCTGCACGCGGTCGCCTGCGCACAGTGGCGTATCCAGGCGGGTGACGCGCACCCATCGCGGCTGGCCGGCGCGCTGCACCTCGACGCTGCCCTGGATCGATACGATGCGTGCTACCGGGGGCGTGCAGGTGTCCTGCGCCCTCGCCGGCACGGCCGCCCACCAAGACAACAGCATGAATGCGAGCGACGCCAGCGTGCCGGAGCACACGGCGACGTCAGACCGCGACACCTCTGGTCCCCTCCGAGAGTTTGAAGTCCCTGCCTGATCGCAAATGTAGTATGCACCCCCCGAGCGCTGCAAGCCCATCGAAAGTGATAGCGCCGGCAGCAGCGAGCGGGGTCGGGGGTCAGGGTTGCGGGATGGCGCCGCCGTCCCAGGGCGGGTTGCTGCTCAACCAGCGGACATAGAACGCGGTGGGCCCGTCCTGCGGGTAGCGGGCGCGCGTGCGGCGAAAGCGCTCCAGCGCATCCTCCCGCCGCCCCGAGCGCAATGCATCCAGTGCCAGCGCGAACTCCAGGCACAGCTGCAACGTATCGCCGCTCGCGCTGCTGCGCTCGCCGACCACCTCGAAAACGTGGGTCGGCACGGACTTCCCGCGCAGCAGGAACGTTCCCAGGTCGCGCAGCAGGAACTCGTCCAGCCCGCGGATCGCCGATTCGGCCGCGGTCGTGCGCGTGCCCAGCACTTTGTTGAGCTCCTGCAGGCGCGTGGCGGTGACCACCGTGTCGCCGACGGGGCGGAACTCGTAGTGGTTGAAGGCGCCGATCGGGGTAGTCGTGATGGGGCCGCTGGCGATGCCCACCCGGGTGGGCAGGCGCGCCCCGGGGGAGGCGGCGTTGAACTGCTCCACGGATGCGAGCAGCTCGAGTGCTGCACCGGCGGCGCGCGCATGCATGTGCAGATCGGTGTCTCCTCCGGTCCAGAAGGCCAGCACGGCGTCTCCGGTCACGTCCGAGATCTTGCCCTCGTGTCCGGTGATCGGCGGGAACACGGCCTCGAAATAGCGGTCGAGGTAGCGCGCGAGCTGCGTCGGGTGCATGTTCTCCGCCAGGCTGGTGAAGCGTTCCGCGTCGGTGGCCATGCACACGCCATAGACCGGCTCGCGCGTCGAATCGAGCGCGGCGCGCTTGTCCAGCAGGCCGTCGATCACGTCATCGGGGAGGAACTTGCCGAACAGGCGGCGCAACTCCTCGCGCTTGCGGTTGGCCTCGAGCAGCTGGTGGGCGAGCGCGTAGATCGCCCCGGCGGGCATCTGCAACGCGGCCGGGACCAGCAGCGGCAGCCACAGGGCGTAGTGGAGGAACAGGCTGCGTGCCGTGATCACATAGGCCAGCGTCAGACCCACTGCGGCGATGAGTCCACGCACGCCGGGCGACCCAAGCAGCAGGAGCATGAGCGTCACGCCGGCAGCCGCCGCAACCGCCGACCGCGCGAGCGGTGCGAGCGGTGTGACGCTGCGCTCACCCGCCAGGTTCGCGATCGCAGTGGCGAGCAGCTCGGCGCCGCTCAGCTTGATGCCCGCGGCGTTGGTATAGACGCTCGGATAGTGCTCGTCCTGCTGCACCTCGGCCAACTCCGAGAACCCCACCACGACGGTCTTGCCGCGCAGCCCCGCGAGCTTCTCCGCGGCTCCGGCGCCCAGCACATCGGCATAGCTCAGCGTGGTGAAGCTGCCAGGATAGCCGTAGAAGTTGAAGTAGCGCACGCCGGGGCCTGAGTACATCGACAGCAGCGCTTGCACGCCGGCGCGACGTCGCCCCGTGATGAAGTCTGCGTCCGGACTGTCGAGCAGCTCCCCGACGCGTTGCGCGACGTCCGGATGGCTGCGCAGCAGGTTGCGGATCAGCAGACAGTGCGCTTGCAGCGGTTGCCAGTCGCGCAAAGACTGCGCCTCCGCAGGCAGCAGCTCGGCATCGCGCGGGCTCGCACGCGCCAGCAGCCGTGCGAAATCGCCGTAGGCGTCCGCCAGCAGAGCATGAACCGCCAGTGCCGGCAGGCTCGAGCTCGGCGTGTCGGTGCCGCCGAAGGCGGCGAAGCCGTCGACGCGGCCGAATGCACCGGTGGCCAGCGGAAAGGGCGCCGACCCGAGCGCCGCCGCTTCGATCGCGGGGCTCAGCTCGGAAGGTGTGGTGAGGAAATCCTGTCGCGTGCGCACCTGGCTCGCCTCCGGTCGCGGTACCAGATCGAAGCGGCGCGCCACCAGAACGTTGCCGGCAGCGGCGATCTCCCGCGCCAGGGCCCGATCCTGAGCCTCGTCGACACGGTTGTCGTCGGCGGACACGCCGGCGCGCGGCCGGAAGGAGATGTCGAGCACCACCAGGCGCGGGCCGGAGGCGGTCACTGCCTGCAGCACGCGTTCGTGCACGCAACGCGGCCAGCGCGACGCAAGGTGCGGTGGCGGCATCTTCTGGTGCGTCGGGGATACGCTGCCCACGCTCAGATCGCTGCAACGGCCGTAGGCTGCGGGATCGCGTGGCAGCGAGATGCTCTCCGCGGAGCGCCGGTCGATGGTGACCAGAGCGAAATCCTCGGGCGCCGGCTGCGGACCGCGCAGCCCGAACAGGGCCCACAGGTCGAAGCCTTCCTGCAATGTCCACAGCGGGGGCAGAGCGGACAGGATGCCGCCTGCGGCGCCGAGGATCACACCGGCTGCCACCCCGTGCCGCAGGGCAGGCCAGCGCTGCTGGAGCCACTTGCGCCAGCTCGTCCGGTGACGTGCCGCAGGCAAGCTCGATTGCCCATCAGTAGTCCGACGCATGGTTCGATCCGCGGGGCTGCTGGCGGCACCCGCTGGACCGCAAGCGGATTGCTGCCGCTTGCAGTCCAGCGATGCGGCGCCGCGCCGCCCGGAGCGCTACGCCGGGTCAGCCGGCAGGACCCGCAATAGCCTCCTCGCGCCCCCGCAAGGTTGCAGGCTAGTGGGGGCGCGCGCGGTCGGCCAGCAGGCGCTGGGCGACCAGATGGACCACATGCAAGGCAAATTGAGGATTGAGGTAGTAGATGCTCTTGACCTGCTCGGAGTTGAGGCAGAACAGGTCCACGTCGGTCTTGCAGCGCGCCGTGCAGGTGCGCTGATGGTCGGGGGCGAACACGCCGATCTCGCCGAATATGTCGCGCGGACCCATCTCCACGCCGATCTCCTCCAGCACGACGGTCCCGCGCTGGATGTAGTAGAGCTCCCGCCCCGGCTCGCCCTTGCGGAAGATGACATCGCCCTTGCCGAAGCGGCGGTGGGCCACATGGGGCAGCAGCCAGTCCAGCACCTGGGCGCCGCGCTCGGCTTGCCGCATCTGCTGGGCGCGCACCTCGTCGAGGCGGCGGGCGAGCACGATGGCTTCTCCACGGCGGTCGACGTTGAGCTTGCTGTAGATGGCCGACATGTGCAGCTTCACCGTGCCCTCGGTGATGTTCAGTCGCGCGGCGATCTGCTTGTTGGACAGACCGTCGGCGGCGAGCGACAGCACCTCGACCTGCTTGGGGGTCAGTTGCCGGCTGCGCCCGGCCGCTTCGGGTTCACAATTGTCCACACCCGCGAGCGGTTCGGCCCCGGCGTCCTCCGGGGCGAAGGCGCGCTGGCCGGGGAAGTGCGGCCGGTGTCCGGCGCCCTCCAGGGCCAGGCGCAGCACCGACAGCATCTGGCTCTCGGTGTACAGGCGCGGGATGTAGGCTACGGCGCCGGCCCTGAGCACCTCGTCGATGCTGTCGGTGTCGGTGGCGCTGCCCAGAACCACCACCGGGGAGTCGGGCACCTGGGTCGCAAAGCTGCGGACCGTGGCCAGGCGGTCCATGCGCGGGGCGTCCAGGTCGATCAGCACGAGGCTGGGCGCACTCTCCTGGCCCGACCTGAGCCGGGTGGCCCCGGGCAGCGCGTAGGCAACTTCGCAGTGCTCGTCCAGCCGGCGGATGCAGGCCGTCAGCCAGTCGCGGGACAGGCCGGCCGCTGTCACGAGCAGGAAGGCACGCGTCATCCCGGGCAAGATCGGCTGGGGCAGGGCGCGTGGTTCACGCGTCCCCGCGGATTGCAACGTAGCGTGTAGCATAGCCTCTCCTCAGTGCAAAGGGATATGCCCATCTTTTCGATCCGCGGGCGTATGACCCCAGCGTAGGAGAAGGCCGACCCCCCGGGTATACACCGAAGGTTATAGAGAGGGTCATAGAGGCCGCCTGGCGTGAGAGCGGCAGCGGTGGTTCATTTGAGGGCGAAGTCCACACGGCCGCCCTTCGCCGAGGCGTCCGCTTTCGCCGCCTCGAGCTTGGGCGCGATCAGGAACACGCGCTCGGGGACCACCTCGCCGCTGCGGGTGAGGGCCTCCTTGACCGTCTGGCCGCGCTGGTTGGCGAGTTGGATGAGGTCATCGTCGCTGACCGCGGTGTTGGTCAACATCAGCTTCTCCATTTCCTCGACCGGCAGGTCCTTCTGCATGCCGATGAAGTTACGCGGCTTGGGGAACTTGCCCTCCTTGTAGGCGCGGCGCAGATACTTCTCGTAGTCCTGCGGCTCGATCTTCACGTCGTCGACCGATCTTGCCGCGTCGCCCTGCTTGACCAGGTCCTTGAGCCTCTGCGCCTTGACCTGTTGCTCGAAGCGGTAGCGCCGCAAGCCCTCCCGATCTGTCTGCGGATCCGCGCGCGGAGAGATGTCCAGCTTGAGTGCCGGCCGGTCGACCAGGCCCTTGTGCAGCGTGGCGAGCTTGTCCTGAGCCTGCGCGGTGAGCGTGGTGCGTCCGGGATCGAACTGCACGTAGGAGAGCTCCGCTCCGTCTCCACCGCCGCCCACGAGATTGCCGAGCAGCGCGAACGGGGCGGTGATCGCCTTGGTGATGAGATTGATGATGACGCGGATGATCAATCCGCCGATGCTGAACTTGGGGTCGTCGAGCGAGCCGCTGATCGGCAGGTTGACGTCGATGACGCCGTTGCGGTCCTTCAGCAGCGCAACCGCCAGCATGACGGGCAGCTTGGTGGCCTGCGGGCTTTCCACCTTGCCGCCAAAGGTGAGCTGGTCGACCACGATCTGGTTGCTGGCGGCGAGCTTGCGGTTCTCGATCTTGTACGCCACGTTGAACGTGAGCTTGCCCTTCTCGATGGCGTAGCCGACGTACTTTCCGGAGTAAGGCGAGAAGGGGCCCAGCTCGATGTCGCGCACGTTGGCTTTGAGGTCGAGGAACAGGTTGCGCACCAGCGGATTGATCCTGCCCTGGATCTGCACCGGCGCGCTGCCGGCGAAGCGCCCTTGCAGGTCGACATCGGCGGCGCTGTTCAGCTGCGAGGACAGTCCGGTGACTGCTCCGCCGATCTGGGTCAGGCTGGCCGAGTAGTTCGGCTTGATGAACAGGTCGGTGAAGTTGACGTCGCCGCCCTGCAGTGTCACCTTGCTGATGCGGATCGGGGGAGGCGCAGCAGCGGGCGTCGACGGCACCGTCGCGGCGGCGCTGGCGGCGGGCGCGGCTTTCTCCGCCGCCGCTGGTGCCGGGCCGCCTCGTCCGGCCGGCGCGCCCGCACCCTGGTCGCGCGGTTGCGGTGGAGCACCGGGCGCGGCGCCGTCCTCCTGCGCCCGCGCCATGATGTTTTGCAGGTTCAGCCGGCCTTCGGGGTAGATGATGATGCGCGAGTAGAAATCCGACAGCGCGACCTGCTCGATGGCGAGCTGCATGGGGACGTGGCGGTAGGCGACACCCCCCGCGAACAGGGTGCTCCACTTCAGGAAGTCCTCGGACTTCGCCTTGTCCACCGAGGCGAAATTGGTCAGCGTGACCTCGCCGTCGAAGCTCACCGCCGGCTTGGCCGCGGGCGGCACGGCGAGGGTGGCTGCGCCGGTCACGGAAAGATCCGCGCTGGTGATGAGGATGTTGACCTGGTCGGCGAAGTAGGGCTGCAGCGGCACCAGGCCGAAGTCCTTCAGGTCGAGCTTCACATCGGCGCTCACGGGGTTCACCGCGACCGCGCCCTTCACCGCGAGCGTACCGGTCTGATTCAGCTTGGCGGCGAGATCGATGCGGCCTTTACGGCCCTTCTGGTTGGACAGCTCGGCTGCCTTGAGCGTTACTTCGTCGGCCACGATGCGCACCGGCTCCGGCAGGGTCAGGTCGGTGAACGCGATCTTCCATCTCTGCGCGTCGGCGCGGTTTAACGTGACCAGCCAGGGCGTTCCCTGCCGGCCGGCGGTGGCCGCCTCCTTGGGCGCCGGCAGGATGCGCGTCGCGTTGATCGTGCCGTCCGACTCGCGGATGATGTTGAGGAAGCCATCGCGCGTGCTGAACTGACCGACGCTCAGCGCGAGCCTGCGCAGGTCCACGCTGGCGTCCTGGATCTGCGCCGCCTTCGCACGCAGGAAGTCCTCGTTTTCTCCGGGCTTGCGCAGCCGCAGCGACGCAAGCATCAGGTTGAACTCGCTGAGCTTGACGTCGGGCCCCTGGTCCGTGGTGGCGAAAGCGTAGTGCGTGGCGAGGTCGGCGAGGCCGTCTTCGACCTTGTAGAGAATGTAATCCTGGTAGTAGGGCTGGTAGTCGACCAGGCGGATGCGATTCGCCTCGATGGCGCCCTCCGAGGCAAGCGGCGACAGCGTCAGCGAGCCGGCGTACTTCACCTGCTCACCGGAGGAGGCGGCGAACGCTACCTCGACCTGTGCCGGCTCGGCCTGCGGCATGGCGAAGGTGCGCAGGCTCGCCTGGATGCCGGACAAGTCGGTCGTGAAGCCCCTGGGCGGCATCAGGTCCCGCACGTGCACCTGCCCGTCGCTGATCTTGACCTCCGGCACCGACAGCTCGATCTGCTTGTCCGATTGGTCTGGCGCGGGACCCGCTGGTCCCTCGCGCCTGGGCATCGCCTCCAGCCAGTTCATCCTGCCGTCGCGCTCGCGGCGAACGAAGACCTCGGGCGACTGCAGCACGATAGTGCCGAACGCGAACTTGCGCCCGAACACGTCTATCGAGGTCACCGGCACGCCCAGGCGCTGCAGGTTCAGCAATGGCTGGCCGTCCAGCTCGGCCAGGCTGAACTGATGCAGGTCGACGTTGCCTTCGACCAACAGCACCGGCGGGCGGCTCTCGGAGCGCACGAACGACACCGTCAGGCGGCTGTCCAGCAACCCGGAGGGTACGCGGAAGGCGAGGTCCAGCGGCACGTATTCCACGTAGCGCGGGACGTTGAGCTTCTCGATGTCGATGTCCACCGACGTCTCGAGGGTGTCCTTGAACGGCTTGGTGCGGCCCTGCAGCGAGAAGGGCGTCTCGTTCACGCGCGCCGAGAACGACGGTTGCACGTAGTCCTCGACCCGGTAGGGCAGGTTGGACAGGAAGGGAATGGCGATATTGATCTCGCGCACGCTGTGGCGCGCACGCTTCGGGCGGTCGTCGATCTCGATGCGGCCATTGACGATCTGCACGTTGTTCAGGGAAAAGCGTGGCTCCTCCCCGGGTTTCTCGTTCGCAGACGGACTGGGGCCTGGAGAACTTCTCGATCAGGTCGGAGAAGTTGTAAGTGCGCGCGTCCGGGTTGCGCACGATGTGCACGTAGGGGTTGGTCAGCTTCACCTCGCGCAGGATCGGCGCGCGCCGGTAGATCGATTCGGCCTGCAGGTTGAGCTTGAGCTCGGCAAAGCTCACGAATACCTCCGAGGCCCCGCGCTCCTTGATGCTGAGCCCCTTGATGGCCGCGGTCATGCTGAACGGGTTCACGTCGATGTCCTCGACCGTGACCTGGCGGTCGAGTCGCGCGGTCAGCTCCTTGGCCAGGTAGTAGCGGGCGAGCGGAGGCACGGCGAAGAAGCCTGCGACCGAGAACAGGACGAGGAAGATCGCGACCCCGAGGGCGGCCCGCCAGAGCAGCAGGGCGCGGCGCGATTGTGGCCGCAGCCACGGCGCGCCGGGTGGCTGGTGCCGGGCGAAGGCGTGTTTGATCTTATCCAGCATGGTCCCGCATCCCGTGCTGCCACGCGAACGAGCGGATGCTCGGGCGTGACGGGCGTGCAAGCTTGGAATCTATCAGGAAGCGGGCCAGCGCGCCCGTCCTTAGGGACTGGCGGCCCGTGACTTGAGGCGAACTGCTGAGCGCCTCCTTGCCCTCCTGAGGAGGCGTTGGGGCGAGAGGGTGATGCCGAAGGGTGCTACCGCCGGGCCAACAGTTCAGGGCCCCTGGGAAGAGGGCGGGCACATGCGGGCCCGCCCTTGGCTTACTGCGCTGCTGTTACATCTGGCCGAATTTCTTTTTGGCGGCGTCGATGCACTTCTGCTGGTCGGTCGCGGGCAGCGACTCGCACTTCTTCAGCGCGGCTTGATATTGCTGCTGCGCGTCGCCCGTCGGGGCGGGCTCGTCCGCCGCGAAGGCGAAGCTGCCGAGCGTGAGAGCCAGAGCGCAGGCGCCGAGCATGGTCGAGAGGGTTTTCATGAGATGTCTCCTTTGCTTCAGGTTGGAAGGGACTGTCGAATCCACCGCCACGGCTTCGCATGCGACCGAATCGATCGGTGCCTGCGACCAGCCGCATCGAGAAAACCCCGTTGCCCGGCGCGGCTGCCTCCGGCGGTGGTTGGCACGGGGATTCTGTGGCGAAGCGACGGCAGCCGGCAGGGCCGGCTCGGGCTTGACCGAGTCCGCGGAACGGTGGAGCGTACTTGACTCCGTCCTGGTCCCCGGTGGTGGCCAATGGGAGGCCCATGGCGCACTGCATACTCACGCGCCCTGGTCCAGAAGGTTGTGCCGCCTCGCATGCCTGACTATGGCGCAACCCGCATGCCCGCGAGCGATGCCAGTCGCCTCAATCACTTAAGGAACGACCGCGGCGCGTCCGTGTACGTCTTACCAGACTAACGTGTAAGCCGCGCAATGCGGGGACACCGTGTGGGGGTCGTCCGCGCGATGTGAAGTGCGGAAGCGCCGGTGCCGCAGGCTCGCGGACTTATCAATTCGAGAGAATTGATAGTCGCCACGTGGCAACTTTTGCGGCGCTGGTGCGGACTGCGCTACTCCGAGAGCAGCTCCCTCAGATACTCCTTCCACAGCGGCACTTGGTAGAAGCTTCTGTGGCCGCGCGTTGTGTCGCTTGCAGGTATCAGTACATAGCGACCGCGCGGCACCCGTGCGATCTCTCGCTCCATGATTCCCAGCTCGGGTGGATTGCGCTCATCGTCCGCGAAGTTGATGGCCAGGATACGCGCGCGGATCTGCGGCAACTGTGCCGAGGGGTCGTACCCCGTGGACGACTCCCAGGCGTGGAGGAAGTCGTTGGCATCGGTGTCCGGCAGACGCTCGCGCGCGAAGTCATCGAGGAACTTGTCGGCCGCAGCACCAGTGGGCGCGAGCCGCGACAGCTCGAGTGCGCTGGCGCCCGAGACCAGCACGAGCTGCAATGCGGTGCGCAAGCCCGGCGGTGGCGTGCCGTACTCTCCGTCCATCCAGGCGGGGTCGCGGCGCACGGCGTCGGTGATCATCCGGCGCAGCATGCGGTTGCGTCCCGAGGTTTCCACCGGCAGGCAAACCATCGGCACGACCGCATCCATGGCGTCGGGAAAGGTCACCGCCCACAGCCAGGCGTGCATCCCGCCCATCGAGGTGCCGATGATGAGCCTCAGGCGGTCCACGCCCAACGCTTCAAACACCAGGCGATGCTGCGCCCGCACCATGTCGGCGTAGTCGTAGCGGGGGAAGCGCGCGCGCATGCCGTCGCTCGGCTTGCTCGATCCGCCGTGCCCGACGCTGTCCGGCAGGATGATGAAATAGCGCGCAGCGTCCAGCGGCTGTCCAGGCCCGAACAGCTCTGCCATCCAGTCCCTGCGCAGGAAGTTCGCCCCACTCCCTCCCGTGCCGTGCAGTATGAGCACGGCGTTGCTCATTTGGCCAGACGCATCGCGCAGCGGTTGGCCGAGCGTCGTGTAGTGCAAGCGCAGTGCCGGGAGCACCTCGCCCGAGGCGAAGCGAAAGTCGTGGATGACGTAGTCGCCTTCGACCGGCTGCTGCGCGGAGGCTGGGAGCGGCGCGATTGCGCAGACGACCAGCAACAGTCGCAGGATGGTTTCGTTCATCGCCGCTCCTTCGAGCCAAGTGAGCCTGCGCCGCAATACGGGGGTGTGGTCCTATCGAGGATTCGCGGGACCCAGTTCGATTTCGCCGTAGTATGCAGTCGCTGATTCCCCCGTGTTGTGGCTGCGGCCGCTTCGCTTAACTTGACTGCTTTCGCAGCCAAGTTAGCCTGCGCCGCAATCCGCAGGAGTTTGGTTCCGTTCAAGGTGGTGCCGGAGACAATGTTATCTCCCCGTAGTACGCGGTGGCTGTTGTGGTGTGATGGCAGACTCCTGCCGTATTGTCAGCGTCGGTCATGATGGCGATGCCGGAGATCATCGGCGGTTCCTCGCCGAAGGCCTGTTGGTAGTCCTTGTAGACATTGCGCTCGTGTTCGACCCATTGACCGACGTCGCCCGGGCCGCTGTCCACCACGATCATGCGCACTCGATCGGCGAACGGATTGGGCACGACGCTGCCTGCCGGTGCCCTGCTGTCCCAGATATAGTTCAGCCCCGAGTGCGGCGGATATTCGCCGTAGATGAGTCGCAGCGCTGCATACTGGATGCGTTGTCCGATGCTCGCGCGGCGCGGGTCGTAGGCGAACGCCACGTAGATGCGAGCCGGGTAGTCGTCGCCCTGCTTGCGGGTGACGTCGGCTTTGGCGAGCAGGTTCTCCACTTTCCAGCGCCAACGCAGCACGGGGGTGCGGCGCGGGTCGGCGTCGACCGGGTGGATCAGCCCGGACGCCGATGCGTCCGCCGTTGCCTTCATCACTGCGGCCCCATCCTCGGTTACGATGGCGTAGCGAGTGTGGCGGGGGATATTCTTGAAGGTGAGGGGCCGCCATCCGGCGGGAAGCCCGTCCGGCCCGGGCGCCGACCAGGCGAAGTGGAACGCGCCGCTTTCCTGTGCCAGGCACGGGTCGAGGGCTGGCATCAGCGTTGCAGCGCCCAGGATGGCCAGCGTCACGACACGCATCGAACCGGCTCCGCAAGCCTTTGCCATGCTCTGACCAAACTCTCCTCCCAGCTCGATGGATACCATTACCCACGCCTTGAGCGGCGCACTGATCGCGCGCGCCGTGGCCCCGTCCCAGGCGCGACCCGGTGCACCCACTACGCGGGAGCTGGTGCTGGCCGGCACCGTCGCCGCGGTGTTCCCCGACACCGATATCCTCACCACGCTCGTCTCTCCCCTCACCTATCTCAGCCTGCACCGGGGCGTCACGCACTCGTTCCTGGTGCTGCCCGCCTGGACGCTGTTGCTGGCGCTGCTGATGGGCCTGGCCACGCGCAAACTGCCGGCCTGGCGCAGCTACCTTCTGGTGTGCGCGCTGGGCCTCGGCATCCACATCCTCGGCGATTGGATCACATCCTTCGGCACGATGTTCCTGGCGCCGCTCTCGCACGTCCGATTCGCGCTGGGCACGACCTTCATCATCGACCTCGTCTTCACCGGGATCATCGCCGCAGGGCTGCTTGCCTCGCTGCTGTGGCGCAGATCCCGCATCCCAGCCACTGCAGCGCTCCTCGCGCTGTGCGGATACGTCGGGATGCAGGCGTGGCTGCGGCAACAGGCTATCGACTTCGGCGAGCGCTATGCGCAAGACAACGGTCTTATCGGTGCGCAGATCCACGTGCTGCCGCGTCCGCCGCTGCCCAGCAACTGGACGGTGGTGGTGAGCGACGACCAGGAGTACCGCTTCGCCCACATCAACTTGTGGCGCGAGAGCCTGCCGGTCGCCACCCTCGACGCCGGTCTGATCCGGCGCATGCATGCCTCCTTCGTCCCGCCTGCGAAAGCGGTGTGGGAGGCGCGCACACGCTTCGGCTTGAGCGAGGCCGACCAGCGCCTCGCGATTGAGGCCTGGAGCCAGAAGCAGTTCGGCTTCTACCGCTGGTTCGCCGAATTGCCGGCGCTGTACCGCATCGACCACGGCAATCCCTCGACCTGCGTCTGGTTCGAGGACTTGCGTTTCCTGGTACCCGGGCGAGTAGTCGCACCGTTCCGCTACGGCCTGTGCCGCACAGGCACGGGGCCGTGGGGACTGTTCAAGTTGACTGCCGGTGGCGAACCGGCGCCGTTGTGGTGAGACCTGGCGACCCAACACACTCCCCGAGGAGGGGTGCCTGCGCAGCAGGCGGGGGCAGGCAGTTGCTCTTCTTGATTCCGCGCCTTCGAGGCGCACCCGGCGTCCCTGCGCCGCAGCAGGCGGGGTGGTGGGAGCCGGGCGTCACCCTTGCGGCCACTGCTTGAGCAGCGCGCTGCCCTCCTCGAGCATGAACTTCTTGAATGCGGCGGCCGCCGGGGACAGGCGCTTGGCTTCCAGGTGCACCACGTACCAGCGGCGCAGCACCGGCAGTCCCTCCACTTTCAGCACGCACAGCTGGCTGGAGGCGAGCTCCAGGCCGATGGTGTGCTCGGAGATGAAGGCGATGCCCATGCCGGCCATCACCGCCTGCTTGATCGTCTCGTTGCTGCTCATCTCCATGCCCACCCGCACCTTCACGCCCTGCTCCTGGAAGTAGTGCTCCATCGCGGAGCGCGTCCCTGACCCGGGCTCGCGCACCAGGAAGGTTTCGCTCTCCAGCGCGCGCAGGGGGATGCGCTTGCGCGAGGCCAGCGGATGGTCGGGCGCCGCGATGATCGCGAGCGGGTGGCGTGCGAAAGGCACAGCCACGGTTTCCAGGTGGCGCGGCGGCTGCCCCATTACGGCCCGAAGCCCGCGACTTGGTAGACCTCGCACTGACAGGCGGGGCAGCGTACAACTTCCCGACGACCACGGCGTTGGCGACAGCACCCTTCACCATGTTCCCCCGGACTACCGCCGCACTCGCCACTGGCAGAACACCGTGGCAGCGTGCACTGGAACAGTCGCACGCAGGCTCGCGCATCGATCACCTGCCGCGTCAGGTCGCGTTGATGCATTTGTCTCTCCCATGGTTCACTCCTCAAGGCAAGGCCAGCGACCATAGCTCGCCGCTGTGCGCGCAGTTTGGCGGCGTGACGGATGAGGACGTGCCATCGTCACCCGCGACGGATGCGACCTGGCGTTCGGTGCCGCATAACGCCGCCGCTAATCGGGCGCCCACGAGCAAAGGAGGGAACCCAACAGCGCGCCCGCTGTTGCCCGCTGCCGGTTGAGCGTTTGCTTGTTAGAGCGAAGCATCCTTGAATGCTCTGAGAACGGCATTCATTTGAGTTCGTTTTGGTAGCCAGGCCCCTGGGCCTTGAACCACTCAAGAACGTCTGCATCGATGCGCAGCGACACAGATGCCTTGGCTGGCACCGGCTTCAGACCTCGGCGGACGATCCCCCGTACGATATGCTTGAACTCAGCTTCGGGGTGCTCCCGGGTAAGCTTGATGTCCCGATCTTTCATGCGCTTGACACGAGCCCAATCAGTCTATCGAGGCTCGTGAAGAGGATGATCATCCTCTTTCGTGGTGGCTTTGCGGAGGGAGATGACGCGGATTTCATCTTCAGTCTGAGTGTGAACGATAGAAACAGCGACGCCGTTTGGAGAGCGAGGGTCAGGAAGTTTTGCTCCTCGTACTCGAAGCGGGCGTCCTCATAGCGCCCGGCATCAGGGCGCCGGCACCACGCCAGCAAAGCAAAAACGCGCTGATCGGCGTCCTCCGCGTGCCGAAGTTAGCTGGCTGGCTGTACGGACTGGAGCCCCAGAGGTTTGGCAGTTGCCTCCACCGCACGTATCGCCATGCCGAGTTGCGCAAGTGCCCTGCAGAGAGCGCGTAGTCTGCGCTCATAAGATGCCAATACAAAAACTCCTGAATTTTCGATAGTAGTGGGTTGAGCAAGAAGAACTGGACGAGGAAAAGAATCAGTACGGTTGTCTTGAGTCAGAAAAGCGGCGGCTTTAGTAACGGTTCGATCCAGCTGGCAATTATGTATGCGAGCTCAAACTCTATGACGATGAAGAAGACGGTGAGTCATGAAGTGGTCAAGAAAGCCAGGACTCTGAAGCGTTCTAAGGCTATCAGCACATCCTCCTTCACTGCGGGGCCAAAGGCCGCCGGTTGCAGTCGACCAGCCGGCTCATACAACTACCGTGGCGCTCGCGGACTTGGCGGCCAGGCAAGCGGCTCGACTTTCGCACAGCCTGAGGAGTGTTTTCTCATCCCGGCTGAAACATGCTGCAGGTCACACCGGGAATCGCGGTGAAACATACGAAACATAGATCAGGGCAACGCAGAAATCCAACGGATACACACCGTCAATAGACTGGAGAGTCGAGGCGCCAGGCAATCCCGTGTTCAGCCGCAGCCGGGACGGAAGGTGGACCGACAATGGCTCTACGTGGGCTCATGCGCGCGGGGTCATTGCTGCTCCCGGTCATGTCTCGAGGAATGCCGGCGGCGGCGTTCTTGAAACGTTGAACACGCGCACGACGCGCTCAGCCCACAACCCGCGCACAAAGCGCGAAAGGAGAATGGTATGAAGAACTGGAATGCACCGGGAATCAGACCACGCGTCGCATCCTGCTCATCGCGTGCGCCACTGCTCTGGCCGTGGCTTTCACGGTCTCGCTGCCGCAGCCGGCCCACGCCGCGCCGTGTCACACCGCCGCCCGTGCCCGCCGACATTGAGGTGCCAGCGGGGAACATGGCGTTCCTCGAGGGCACGCCGTCGGCACCCAGAACTACATCTGCCTGCCCTGCCCCAACCCGACCACGCCTGCGGCGAGTGTCCCGACACTCCGGCTTCGCCTGGCTCCTCTTCACGCCGCAGGCCACCCTGTTCGACGACCATGACAAGCAAGTCACCACCCACTTCTTCAGCCCCAACCCGTTTGAGAATGGCACGGTTCGCGCCACGTGGCAGCACTCGCGGGACACGAGCACCGTCTGGGGAGGCCGGGCGATACGCCTCCTCCGACCCCGACTTCGTCGCGCCGGGTGCCATTCCCTGGCTCCTGCTTCCGGTGGCCGGAGGCCAAGACGGACCCATCGGGGCGACACGCTGACGGAGACCACCTTCATCCAGCGGCGTGAACACGGCTGGGGGGTCGCGCCCTCGACCGGCTGCGCCCAGTCGACGGACGTCGGCACGAAGGCGTTCGTGCCCTACACGGCCGACTACTTCTTTTACACGGATCACAGGGACACTGACCACCGCTAGAGGCGACGCGGGCTCAGCAATCAAGCTCGACACGAGCGCCCAGGTCTATCAGCGGTTAAACAGGTGCAGCTAGCTTGATTCGACGCTAACGTGCTCCCGGCCAGGAGCGCTGCGCCGTCAGGGATGCGGAGGCCACCCGCGTCTACGCTGCGGAGATGGGAGGGATGCGGATTCTACCGGAGCGCGAGACGGGGTGGCCAAACCATCTGAACGTTACGACTTGTATGCGGCCTTCGCGTCGGCCTTGGCTTTCTTCTCGGTCACCTTGGCTTCCTTTTCGCAAACGTCTTTCTGATTGCCCGCCAGGTCGTCGCACTTCTCCTTGGCGACCTCGTACTCGGCTTCGGCCCGCACGACTTGAGCTTTGTAGCGCGCCTTCGGCGTGTCCTTGGCGTTGGCCTCGAGCTCGGCCTTGGCCACGCGTTCCTTGGCTTTGGCCTCGGCCCTGCACACGTCCTTGGCATTGTTTGCCAGCTCGTCGCAGCGCGCCTTGTCGACTTTGTACTGGGCCTCGATGCGCTCTTTCTCCGCCTTGACGACGGCGGAATCCATCTGTTCGTCGGCGAAGGCTGTCGAGCCCATGCCCGGGCTCGGCCGCGGTCAGGGCTATCGCAGTGGATCGGTTCCTCGCTTATCGGCTATAGTGGAGGTGCGCGACGCCCCAACGCGAAGAAGATCACCGCTACGATCAACCCCACGACGAACAGAATCCACGCAATGTTCACCGCCGTGCCAGCGATGCCGCTGAAGCCAAGCACCGCCGCAACCAGCGCAATGATGAGAAATATCGCGGCCCAGTAGATCATGATCGTCTCCTTGCTTTGTTGAACCCAGGTTGGGGAACGGGAGCGCTCACTGCTCCACCTTCTCCTTGACTTTGTCGCCCGCACGCTCCAGCGCGTCGCCCGCTTTTTCCGTTGCGTTCTCGACCTTCTCGCCGACCTTCTCGGCCGACTCATCGATGGCTTTCCCGGCCTGCTCCGCCGGGCCTTCCTTCTGGCACCCGGTCATGGACAGCGACACCACCGCGGCGCAAGCCAGCAACAGCGTATGCATCGGTTTCATGGTTCGTCTCCTTATCGCCTGGCTACAGGATGCCCAGCAGGTGAAGGACGATCAACGCGCTCACCGGAACGCCGAGCGCCCACAGCAGGATGTACTTCATCGTTCGGCCTCCAGGTTTCAGGGACGGCGCTTGCCGTCATATGCCGCCGTGGTCCCGCGGTATCGTCTTGCAACCGTCGGGCCAGCCGGGGGGTGCGCTCACAAAGCTTTGTGCAATATGAATTTTCAGGATCTTCGAGCGCCACGGGAAGGCGCCGGGGTGGATGGATTTTTCCTGCGGGTGAACTTCTTACAAGCTTTCCTGGTCGACCTTCAGCCAGCCATGCCGGCAATTGCTGGGCTGGCCGCCGCCCGGAGCGCGCGTGTATATTCTTCGCTGGAAGCAGCCCGCACGGATGTGCCGACCTCGCAGGTCCCTGACCGAACTCGGCTCGTGGACCTCCACCCACCCTGCTGTATCGCGCCCGCTCTGTTGGTGACCGATGAGCGACTGGCTCAGCGCACCTCGCAGCGACCACCGGCGTGTGACGATTCCCCCCATCTGGGTGGCGGTCACGCTGTCGCTGCTCGTCCATATTGGCGTGCTGTGGGTGTGGCTGCCACGGGTGCATCTGCTCTCGGTCGACAACCCCGAGCGCGAGAACGCAAGCGGTCCGCTGGTGGTGCAACTGGCTTCCCAGTCGAACCAGGCGGCAACCATCCCGCCTGCGCCACCAGCCCTTCCGGCACTCCAGGCACAGCCGCCGCCAACCCATCGGCTTCCACCGGCCAAAGCGACGCCCCGCCCGTCGTCTACACTACCGGTCGTCGCGCTGGGCCCGGTGCCCGACATCGCATCGCCGCCGGCGCCCCCGACGATTGCCGCGCCTGCGTCCGCTATCGCAGTGCCGCCCGCCGCCCCACCGGTTGCTGCGCCAGCGCCCGAAATCGCATCACCGCCTTCCCCCTCCGTTGCCGTGGCGGCGTCCGCCGTCGCACGGCCGCCTCCCGCCTCTGCCGCTGCGCCGGCGGCCCCGCCACTCGAGGGCGATCTTTCTTCGTATATCGAGGCCAGGCGCCGGGCGCGTGGGGAAGTGGCGGCCGCCCCGCCGGAGGTTGCGTCGCAGAGCCGTCCCCCGAGCGCACCGCGGATCGAAGACGACGGCAGCGCAGCAACCGCATCATCGCCGCCAACCTCGGATTGGGGCGCGCACCGACCGTCGGTTACGATCCCAAAGGCGGCGGCGGTATCTTCGAGATCCAGCGCATCGGCTACGACGCCGCCGAGTTCATCTTCTTCGGCTGGAACAAGGATATCCGCCGCAACTCGAGGCAGTTGATCGAAGTCGCCAAGGGCGACAACAGCGACATCCGCATCGCAGTGGTGCGCAGGATGATCGCAATCATCCGCGCGGAGGAGCCCGGGGACTTCATGTGGGTGTCGCAGCGGCTGGGCCGCAGCGTTACGCTGTCCGCTCGCCCAGGCGACAACGCGGAGCTGGAAGAATTCTTGATGCAGGAGTTCTTTGCCGGCTGGCGCCGCCTGAACTGATGGCGAGCAACGGCGCCTGCCGTGCTGCTAGCGCGCCGCGTCGCCCATGCGAAACTCGTGGCTGAGCTCGTCGAGCTTAGCCTTGAGCGCGGGGTCCAGCTTGAGCTCGGCGGCGGCTACGCTGGCCTTAAGCTGGGCGGGCTTGCTGGCGCCGATGATCGGTGTCGTGATCGCCGGATTGGCCAGCACCCAGGCAATGGCGAGAGTCACCAGCTCGATCCCGTTCTCGTGCGCGAGCGCGGCCAGCGCGTCCACGGCGTCGAACTCGCGGTCCTTCCAATAGCGCTCGGTGTACATGCCGCCCGGCGGCGCCGAAGGGTGAAGCGCGTCCCCTCGGGCAGGCGGCGCCGAGCGCTTGTGCTTGCCGGTGAGCAGCCCGCCGGCGAGCGGATTGTAGGGCATGACGGCGAGGCCCTCTTCCTCGCAAAGCGGCAGCAGCTCGCGCTCGATCTGCCGGAACAGCAGGTTGTAGCGCGGCTGCACCGAGGCGAACTTGGCCAGTCCGAGGGCCTCGCTGCGCCCCAGCGCGCGCGCGACGCGGTACGCGTGGTAGTTCGAGCAGCCGATGTAGCGGGCCTTGCCGCTGCGCACTACCGCGTCGAAGGCCTCGAGCGTCTCGTCGGTCGGGGTCGCGGCGTCGTGGTGGTGAACCTGGTAGAGGTCGACATAGTCGGTGCCCAGGCGCTTCAGCGATGCGTCGATGGCGTCGAGCACGTGCTTGCGCGAGGTGCCCTGCTGCCAGGGCGCCGGCGCCCATCTTGCCGCTGCACTTGGTCGCGACGATGAACCGGTCGCGCCGGCCGCGCAGCCACTTGCCGACGATCTCCTCGGTGCGCCCGGCGGTCTCGCACGTTGCCGCCGAGCGGGTAGACGTCGGCCGTGTCGAGGAAGGTGATGCCGCGCCTCGGCCGCTGCGTCGAGGATCGCGAACGAGGTCGGCTCGTCGCATTGCAGGCCGAAGGTCATGGTGCCCAGGCACAGGCGCGACACCTGCAGTCCGGTGCGGCCGAAACGAACGTGCTGCATGCGCTTCCTCTCTTGTGTCGATTCGCATTGACTTCGGATCCCGCCGAACGCCCGAGGCGTGGCAGGACCTTGATGTCAGAGGGAGCACTCTAGCCGATTTCTACTGCCGGAGTGCCAGGGACGGGGTTGGCGCTGGTCGATGCCGGATTGGGGCGATGGGCCTTCGCGGACGCGCGGGCGAGTTTGAGTCGTTTCCTGGAGCGCAACGTCGCGCGGCGGTGAACTAGGTGGCCGGACGCGCGATCGAGTCGCGTCGAGGACGGGTACTACGTACGAACGTCGCTTAGGAAACACGACTCGCAAAGGATGCCCCGGAGCGAACGAGGACGGGCACCGTGAGCCACGGTGCCCATCCTGCCTAAGCGTCGGTCAGAGCGAGTCCAGGAACGTCAGCAACAGCACTTTCTCCGCTTCGGACAGGTCTTTGTAGCGGTTGGTCACGCCCGTGGCTTGTCCAGCGTGGCGAAGAATCGCTTCCTGCCTGGTGAAGGTCAAGCCGTCGTGCATGAGACGGTTACGAGTCCGCAACCCCCACAATGGAGCCGTACGCATCTGGTTGGCCGTGGTCGCATACTCCGGGGTCGGCAGAACAGGTATACCGTCGCCGGTGCCCACGTCGTGCAGGAGGAAGTCGCTGAAGGGATGGATGATCTTGTAGCCAAGCGCCTCCGGCACCTCGAAGTCGCCACCGTTGATGCGCGTACCCGGCGCGTGCCGTCACGATCGAGGGGGTATGACAGATCCCGCACCCGATTTGATTGAAGATCGTTCACCGGCCCGACATCGGCGTCGTGATGGGCCCGCGCGGCGGAGCTTTGGTGGAGCGCATGAAGTTGGCGAACGCGATGACATCCACGCCGTCGTCCTCGGGGTCCGGCACCGGGTCGAAGTCACCGAAGTCCCTGCCGCCGGAGGTGTTCTCGTCGGGGAAGAACGGGGTGGTTATGCCCATTTCGTTGAGGTAGGCGTCGGCCGAGAACGATACCAGGCTGGCGTGCTGGCTCTTCCAGCCGAAGCGGCCGATGCGTGGTTTGTCTGTTGGCTTCCAGACACCGGAACCATTACAGCTGTGCCGCGCATCCTTCTAGGCTGGTTGTCCCGGATCTCCAGCAGCGTGCTGTTCGCTATGCACTCGACGAATCCGTCGCCCAGCGTGTTCGTCGCTATGCGAAAGGTCCGGACCATGTCGTCCGGATGCACGCGCTCCACGATATCCGGATGCGTGGCGCGCGAGTGAAGGAGCGAGCCGCCCAGCGACTCGAAGAACCCGCCGTCCGTTTCGCGGCCGGTGCGCTGCTCGGTGATCTGGGCTGCGCTTCCGGTCACGACGTTCTGGTGGCACTCTACACAGCCTTGGGCGTTGTACGTCGGCCCGAGCCCATCGGCTATTTGTTCGAGCTCCTCGAAGATGAACCGGTTGTCGTTGAACGACCTCAGCGGCTCTACGTTGTCCTCGTTGATTTCCTCGAAAGGGGGTCCCTGCGGGTCAAAGCCATTGGTCAGATTGTCGAAGCCGGTGGGCGCCTCGGTTGGCCCGCGTCTGGCCTCTGCCGTGCCGCGTCTGTCGGTGGCGGCGGTGCCGCGCTCGGCATCGATCACGCCTTCGTGACTGAGTCTTTCGCGACGGGTCTTGTTGTCGAACCGGCTGCGGGCTTCGGGTGCCGTGCTCTCACTCTCGGCCGTGGTTGTGTAGACCGATGCGATCGCGAGGGAAACAAAAACAGTCGCTGCGATGGCTGGTTTGGAAGTCTTCACGTTGTCCTCCTCCGTAACGTTGCTCCTCCTTCGTTCGCTCACGCTGGACGTAGCTTCCCCGCTGCTAGGTTGGCGCGGTCGCGGCAAACGTCAGCAGTGCGGCGGTCGAGTTCGGACCGGCGCGTGAGCTGAAACCCCCCGGCACGGCGTGAGAAAGAATTGTGCCAATGGAAAAATACTTCAACGAGCTAAGCAGCTTAGAGAAAATTGCTCGCCCGCAAAGGGCACCGGAGCGCCGGATTTCTGCTCCCGAGTGTCGGGCTCGAGCGATACGAGGCGGGACTCAGAGGACTATCCCACTGATTTCGAGACGTATCCGCCGTCCTTGAACGGCGACGCCGGCCTTTGTCCTCGAGGGCAAGCGCCGCCGGCGAGCGCCCGTGACGAGAGCAGCTATGCAGGCGCCGCAGGTGTGCGATACATCTGCCTGTTCGAGCTACCGCACCCGGAAGGGTGTTGGTGTTGGATGGCGACAACAGCCGTCGAAGGGAGTCATGCCATCTACCGACCCTGGTCCGGCGCTCGCCTGAAGCGGGTCGATCAGCTTGCAGTGTCGCTTGCGTGATCGAGATCGAGAGCGCGCCAAAGATACCAAGCGGCCACGGTGCGATACGGGCGCCAGCGTTCCCCGCGAGTCGCGATCTGTGTCGGCGCGGGCAGACTGCGCGTGCCGAAGGCGAGGGCGAACCCCTTGCGCAGGCCGTAGTCGTGGACCGGCAGGACGTCGAGCCGCCCCAGGCGGAAGATCAGAAACATCTCGGCGGTCCAGCGTCCCACGCCGCGCACCTCGGTGAGTCGCTCGACGACCTGCTCGTCCTCCAATCGGCGCAGGGCGGCGGGAGCCGGCACCGTGCCGTCGAGGATCTTGCGCGCCAGATCCTTCAGCGCCGACACCTTGGCCCTCGACAGCCCGGCCCCGCGCAGCGTCTCGTCAGGCATGGCCAGCAGGCCCGCCGGCGATGGGAAGCGGCGCGGTCCCGGACCCAGCGCCTTGACCCGGCCGAGGATGGTCGCCGCAGCTCGGCCGGTCAGCTGTTGGTGCACGATGGCCTCGCCCAAGACGGCGTACGTGCTGGATGCCTTTCGCACCTCAAGCCGAAATGGCCCGATGCGGTCAATGAGCGCGCCGAGCCGCCGGTCGCTGCTGCGCAGGTGGCGCAGCGCATCCTCGCTCATCGGGGCAATTCGCGGTGACCCATCGGGGGCGCCAGCGATGCGCAGCGCAACGGGTGGGTGGCTCGCCGGTTTCCGACCACCATCTGCGGCGAGCCGTTTGCCGCGTGCCGCGAGCTCGGCCTCATCCGGCTGCGTGACATACCGCCTCGATGTTGTTGCCGTCCGGGTCCAGCACGAATGCGGCGTAGTAGGTGGGTGCGTAGTTCTCGCGCAGACCCGGCTTGCCGTTGTCCCGCCCGCCAGCGGCGAGCGCGGCACGGTAGAACGCGTCTACCTGCTTCCGGTCCGTCGCTCGGAAGGCCAGGTGCGCAATCGGCTGCTGCGCGGGCCCGGCCGCGGCCCAGACTGCCGAGCCGCCCTCCGCGCCAATGCCGAAGCCGCCATCGAACTGCGATATGACCTTGTAGCCCAGCGGCGCCAGCGCCTTGGTGAAGAAGGCCTGGCTGCGCACGGGGTCGGTGACGCTAAGGGATACGTGATCGAGCATGGTAGCCTCCGTCGGGTATGGATGGCGGCATTTAACCCGAGCGCCGGCCGCGGCGCTGTCACAATCTTGCCGCGTCCAGTCGGCGGCCGGCAGCGCAGGGATTTGACAGCACCTGATGCCGGAATCGGGGTATAAATCGAGTTTCGACTACACTGCATAACCCATGTCGCGCAAGTCGGAGACGCTGTATTCGAGCCCGCTGGTCACGGTGCGCGACGTGGTCTGCACCGAAGGCTGCGGCAACGGACGGCATGAGGAGCAGTGCCAGGCCGCGAGCCTTGCGTTCGTGCGCAGCGGCACCTTCGTGCGGCGCGACCGCATGGGCCGCCACGTGGCCGATGCCACGCGCGTAGTGTTCTTCGATCCCGCCGAACCCTATATGGTGGACCACCCGGTGCCGGGCGGCGATCGCTCCACGCTGCTGCTGTTCGACGAGGCCACGCTGCGCGAGGCGGTACGGTACGGGCGCGGCTGAACCGGAGCGCGTCTTCGTCCGTGCGACGCTTGCCGGCAGCGCCGCCATGCACGTGGAGCATCGCCGGCTGCTCGCAGCCGCGCACGTGCGGGATTCGGTGGAGGTGGAAGAGACGGCGCTGCACCTGCTGCAGCTCACGACCAGTGCAGACGAGGATGGCGCCCGGCTGCGCGGCGCGGCAGCCAAGCGCGCGGCGGCGCTGGCTGCCGACGCCCAGGTGTTGATCGCCGGCTCGTTCGCCGGGCGCATCACACTGGACGGACTGTCGAGAACGCTCGGGGTGTCTCCGTTCGGACTGTGCCGGGCGTTCAGGCAGGCGACCGGCGGCACCCTGCACCAGCACCTCACCAGTCTGCGGCTGGCGACCGCGCTGGAGCAGTTGCCGCGCTACCGCGAGCGCCTCACGGATCTCGCGCTCGACCTGGGCTTCAGCAGCCATAGCCATTTCACCCAGGCGTTTCGCTCCTACTTCGGGCGCGCACCGTCGGTCTTCCTGCGCAGCGCTTGAGGCGCCCTGCCCATGCCGCCGCGCTGGGCACGGGCGGCCCAAGCTGGAACACGTTCTGAGCCCGTTACCGCCGGGCGCGGGCTACGAGCCGGTGCGAAACCGTACCATGCAACGCTCTCTGCGCTCCTGATCGTCGTAGTCACCGCACTCGGCTGCGCTGGCCTCGGGCGGGCCCAGCCCGGCGAGCTCACCGCCGATGCACGCAGACCAATCGAAGGCTACGGGCTGCGCCCCTATCGGCCTGCCACTCGTGAACCGCCGCCGTCCGAGCAGCCTGCCGGGAAAGCCGCCTACGCGGGCCTGGGCCTGCGCCAGAATCCCGAAGGTGTGGTGGTCGCCGGAGTTCAGCCGGGGCCCTTCGGGGGCGACGGCTCCAAGTCTGCCTCGATCTGGCGAGGCGACCTCATCGTATCCATGAACGGTCAGTCGCTGGACCTGGCCGGCTACACCCGCCTGGTGAGATCGCTTGCCGCAGGTGAGACGCTGCGGATAGTTTATCGGCGCGGCGCCAATGCCGATCCCTATTCGGCGATCCCGCAAGGCGATCCGAACGGAGAAGAGCGCAGCGTCGCGGTCGTGCTCGACGATGCGGCGAATTGGAGAGGCACGCTGGGCCGAGGATTAGGCTCCGGGAGAGTCATTCCGCCGGCACAGGCAGCGGAGTTCGAAGAACTCATTCTCAGCAAGGCCGAGGAGCTCGGGCTGCGCAGTCCACCCGGCACGCCGGACGCGCTGCTCGCGTATCTGGCCTCACTGCAGCAGCGCCTGCTGGATCCCAACTCGGTTCCTGCGGTCGTGCATGCGCTCGAGCGTCCGCTGTCGCTCGATCGGGTCGAGGCCGATATCGCTTCCCAGGTGCGCCCGTTCGCGCAGCCGCAGCCGCTGCAGGACAGCCTCCTCGCGCTTCACCAGTTCACGCTGCGCGTCCTCGACCTTGCGGACTTTCAGTCGCGGCCCGGCGTTGCTCTCGAGCTGTCGGCGGCAAGGCACGAATACGAACGGGTGGCCGCAAGCCTCCTCATGGCGATGCGCGATGGAAACGTAACCGGAAGTCCGGAGTTCCCGCAGTACCTGCAGCTGATACGCGCAAGTCCACAGCTCACCCCGCTGGCCGTCGCGATACTTCCGAGGGTTGCGCAGCACGCGATCGAGCTCGAGCAGTTCGCGCAGGAGGCGGCGGCATCTCCACAGCCGCCGCCACCCGATCTGGCCGAGCGCGTCCGCGCGGCAGTCGAGGGGCCGGTCCTCGGCGCCCGGCTGGTGGACGGCGGCCTGTGGGTCGTCGGCGGCGATCAGGCCAACCGTTACAACATGGATCTCATCGTGGCGGTCTTCGACACCGGCGGCGCGGATACCTATGCCTTCCCGGCTCCTGCGTCCGGGCCGTATCAGGTCATCATCGATGCGTCCGGCGACGATCTGTACGAATCCAGCGCGGATCTTGCCGGTCCCGCTGCGGCCCTCTTCTCGGTCGCGGTCCTCAACGACCGGTCCGGCAACGATCGCTACGTCTCGCATCGTCAGGGCGCGATCGCCGCTGGACTCTTCGGCGTCGCGATCTTGATCGACGACACCGGGGACGATCGGTACAGCAACGACACACCCGGCGCGGGCTGGGCTCACGGCATCGGCTTCTACGGTGCCGGGATGCTCATCGACCGCGCCGGCGACGACCGTTACGAGGGCCAGGTGCTTGCCCAGGGTGTCGGTGGTCCCCGCGGGATCGGCGTCATCATCGACACCACCGGCAACGACATCTACAGCGCGAACGGTCCGCACTTTGCCAGCAGGTACGGGACGCCCGGTGTCTTCGCCGGGTTGAGCCAGGGCTTCGGACTGGGGTTGCGCGGCTATGCCGCCGGCGGGATCGGTGCAATCTACGATCTCGCCGGCGACGACGTCTACTCGGTCGGCGAATACGGCCAGGGCAGCGGCTACTTTCAGGGCCTGGGCATCCTTCACGACGGCGCGGGCAACGACCGCTACCTGGGCTCGCGCTACGCGCAGGGCAGCGCCGCGCATCAGGCCGCGGGCATTCTGGTCGACGATGCCGGCGCCGATTCGTATGCGTGCCCCGGCCCGGCGGCCCAGGCGGCGGCGTGGGATATGAGCGCCGCCATGCTCATCGACCGCGAAGGCGACGATAGCTACGCCGCCGGCGGGCTGGCGCAAGGGTCGGCCGCCCAGCAGGCCGTGGGAATCCACATCGACCTCGACGGTCAGGACACCTATTCGTGTTCCGGCCCCTGTCTGGGCCGCAGCGGTGACAATGCCTACCACTACGCCGAGGACAAGATCTTCAACTTCAGCGCCTCGATCGACCGCGGCGGCAAGATCGACGCCTATCCCCGGCCGCTTTCACAACAACGAGCTGATCCGCACCGGCACGCTGGTGCCGGACCAGCCTGGCTCGTCCGAGTGCTGCGGGCTGTTCCTCGACGATTGAGCGTCCCGAGCGGGTTTCACCCATCGGGCAGGCTCTGGCCCAGTCTCTCCCGGCGCAGGCAGTCGGGGATCGGCAAGCGCCAGGACGGCCCGCGTCAGAGTGGCATCGGTGTCCCGCACCAGGGAGAAGCCGAGCTTGACAGCGAACCCGAGCATGGGCCGGTTCTCCGTCAGGACGAAGCCGGCCAGCGAGACGAAGCGGCGTTCTCGCGCATGCTCGAGAAGCCTGCCGCACAAAGCCGTACCGATGCCGCGGCGTTGCCAGCCGTCGGCGACGACGAGGGCGAACTCCGCCTCGGCGCAGCCGGTCGCCACGCATTGCGCCATGCCGATGATCTCCCCGCCAGGGTCGAGGACCAGCAGGTTCAGATCGTCGGCCGAGGCACGTGAAGTGAGCCGCTCGAGCTGCTGCGGCGACAACTCGACGATGGGCCCGAAGAAACGCCTGCGCCGCGTCTCCGGCGAGAGGTTGCGCACGAACGCCTGGACGGCGGGTGCGTCTACCTTCCGGGCGGCGCGAACCAGCAGTTCGAAGCCGGTCTGCGCGGGCTGCCCAACAGGCAGGTGGATGATCTCACCCGCGGGGTTGTGTTGCTGCCAATGCGTTGCCTGCATGACATCGCTCCTGGTTCCGCTGGTGCGAAACGCTGTGCCCCAGAATGGGTAGCATGCTAGGCGCGGCGTGTATCACGCTCATGTCTGGCCGTGCACGCTGTGTTCTGGTTTTGTTTCAGGCTGACAGGAGGTCGACATGCACATCAAGTCTCTGGGCTACGCAGGGGTCTTCGCCGAAGATCTCGCGGCGTGGCGAGACTTCGCCGGCGGCATCCTCGCCATGCAGGTCCAGCCCGTGCCCGCAGGGCTGGCGCTGCGGATCGACGCCAAGGCGCACCGCCTGCTCGTGCATGCCGGCCGCGGCGCACCCTATTTCGGCTGGGAGATCGCTGATGCTCCCGCATTGGAGGCCGCCGCGTCGCATCTGCGGGCGCGCGGGGTCCAAGTGCAGGCACCGACCGCGGACGAGTTGGCGGCCCGCCGGGTTGCCGGACTGCTGTGGTTCACCGATCCGCTCGGCTACCGCTTCGAGCTGTTCCACGGGCTGGCCGACGCGGACCAGCCCTTCGAGCCGGCGCGCCCGTTGAACGGGTTCCGTACCGGAGCGCTGGGGCTGGGTCACGCAGTGCTCAGCGCCCCGGATATCGACAGCGTCGTGCCGTTCTACACGAGACGTGCTCGGTTTTCGCCTGAGCGACTATGCGAACAGCCCCTTCCGCGCCGTGTTCTTCCACGTCAATGCACGCCACCACAGCCTGGCGCTGCTGCAGGCGGGCCAGCCGGGCCTGCACCATCTCATGGTGGAGGTTGTGTCGGTGGACGATCTGGGCCGTGCCTACGACGCGGCGCTCGAGCGGCAGGCCGTCGGCGTGACCCTCGGCCGCCACACCAACGATCACATGCTGTCGTTCTACGCGCGCTCGCCCTCAGGGTTCCTGGTCGAGTGCGGGTGGGGCGGGCGCAGCGTGGATGATGCGAGCTGGACGGTGGAGGAGATGGTGCACGGCCCCAGCCTCTGGGGTCATGAGCGCTCATGGTTGAGCCAGGAGGGGCGGGCGCAGGCGAAGAGGCTGCGCGGGCAGGCTGCGGCCCAGGGCGTGCACGCACCGGTCCACGTCGTCCCCGGCGAGTATGACGAGCTGCCGCCAGGCTGACCGCGCAAGTCGTTCCTCCCCTTCGGAAGGTAGGAGGGGAACGGGTCGTGCTCGCGGTTCAAGACCCATACCCATCCCCACCCTGCCCTCCCCTTGAAGGGGAGGGACCTCTTCGTTTGCTGCCCATCCCCACCCTGCCCTCCCCTTGAAGGGGAGGGAACCTTTTCGTTTGCTGCCCATCCCCACGTTTGTCAACTGGCAGCGCATCGAAGACCGCCCGACGGCCCGCGGGTGGGCGTGCTCTATGCTTGTCGAATACCGTCCGGGCGCCGCGGCTGGAGCGCCCTCGAGTACTTCGCGGTCTTCTCAGTCGGTGCACGGCGAGCGTCTCCCGGCCGTGCGCGGCCGCGCACCAATGGCAAGGAGGTTCCCATGCGGTCCAAACGTTCCTGCGGCGTGAGGTCGTTCATATTTGCCGCTGCGCTCGCCGTGGCGTGCATGCTCGCTGCGCCGGCCGCGCGCGCCGGTGCGCTCCTGGACGGACTGTCGCCGCAAGCCCGGCGCAACGTCGACACGAGTGGTCCAATACGCGGTGGCGTACGACCATTGCCGAGGCGACTACGAGCTCGACGATCGCGAAGCGGATTCCTTCGTCGCCATGCTGTCGGAAGCCATCCAGGAGCTTCCGCAATACACGACGCTCGACGTCGACGGCCGCAAGGCGTTGCTGCTCAATCTGCTCATGGAAATGCAGCGGGAGGCCGCGGCAGCGCCTGCGCCGGATTGCGCGGTGGCCCGTATCGGCGGCAAGCGCGTGTCTATCGAGCATCCCGGCCCGCGCAGCTGAGCAGCGGAGCGCGGCCCGATTCCGCCGAGCACCGCGGCCGCACCTGTTGCGGTCCTCACCCGCTGCACGCGCCACGCCGGTCAGCCGCGCGCCTGCCTGATCTCGTCCAGGACGGGGAGGATGTAGCGGCGAAACTGGGCGGGATTCTCGCTCATCGGGAAATGGCCGACCTCCTTCATCACCGTGACCTTCGCGCCTGCTATTGCGCTCGCCGTGCGCAGAGTGTCCTCCGGCGTGCAGGAGAAGTCGTACTCCCCGGTGAGCAGATAGAGCGGGCAGCGCGAGGTGTCGATGCCGTCGAGCTTGCCGCGCAGATCGGCGTCGACGCGGTAGAAGTACAGATCCCCTTTGAACACGCCCGGGCCGCCCTGCATGTATTGCCAGAGCGTCTCGTGGCGATACTCGGCCGGGCTTTGCGGCGCGATCAGCCCGGACACCAGGGCGGCGCACACTTCGCCCCCGTGCACGTCGCCTCGATGCAGCCAGCTCGTGTCGTACCACGGCTGCTGGTAGTCGGCGGCTTCCAGGCCGATCAGCGCGCGGAACTCCTCGCCGTGCGCGTGCGCAAGCTGGAGCACGATGCGTCCACCGATCGAGCAACCCATCGCGACCGGGCGCTCGAGCGAGAGCGCCGCGCACAGCGCACGGATCGTCGCAACATAGCGTCTGCGTGGTCAAGCGGTATTCCGACGCCTGCCAGCCTGCGGGCGGATATGACTTGCCGTGCCAGGGCAGGTCGAACGCGATGACCCGGTAGTGGCGCGTGACCGCTTCGTCGCACATCAGGTGGCGGAACTGCCGCGAGTCGGCTCCCGCGGTATGCAGGCACAGCAACGGTATACCCTGTCCCGCCTCTTCGAAGTAGACCCTGCAATACTCGCCCAGGACCGGCACGGCGACGTAGCGCCCGACGATCGGTTCCAGTACGCCGCTGTGCCATCACGCGCCCGCGCCGCGAGGCAAGGCCAGCACGTCCTTGAAATACTGCAGATGGGCCAGGAAGGGCTGAAGGTTGCCCTCGAAGCGACATCTCGCCGCGCTTGGAGAGCGCAAAGATGTCGTGCCAGCCCGGCGGCGGGGGATCCTGCCACAGGGCCGCCCAAGCCTGAGCGGATCCACGCACGGCGAGGTCCCAAGGACACAGCGGGGGAAGCTCGGTCCGGCATTCCCGGATGCTGCCGGCATCGACGCGCAGCAGCAACGCGGCCGATCCGATCTGGATCAAGCAGTCCGCCGTCAGTGTCCGGCCTCGCCACACCAGGTGGCGATCGGCATTGACCTGGTCCGGGATGAGCCGCGCAAACCTGGCGCAGAGCTCACGCTCGGAGCCCGATGGATGCTGTTGCATTGGCGGCCTCCTGGTCATCGCTGGTGTCGGGCCAGCTCCGAAAAGGGCTTGGCGGGAACGCCACCGAGTCGGGCCCCGTGGAGCGCAAAGCGGGGGCCGCTACTTCCTTACCTCCACGGACTTGGCCGTCATCGAGTACTCGATCGTCACCTTTGCGCCGACCTTCAGGTCGCCGGTGACCTTCGTATCGGGGGTGCGGGCGATCTCCCACTTCTCCTTGCCCTTCTGGACGACGATCTTGCTGTCCGTCACCTCCAGCACCGGTCCAGTGACCTGGTAGCCCCAGGCGGCTCCGGCAAATGCGAGAGCGGCGGCCGCGGCGAGACTGCGAATGGCATGCATGGTGGTTTCCTCCTGGGTTGGACTGCGGTTGCAAAGCGTTGTAACGTTCAGGCTAGCACACTAGGGGACCGATACATGCCGCCCGCCGGGCGGCCGATCAGGCCGCGAAACAGCGCGGAGATATGCGCAAGTCGTTCGAGTCAGTCACAAGAACCTCTTCTGGCCGGGGCAGTCGAACTGCAATGAAGTCATCCCACACAATGAGGTTCACCGCCGTGGCGGTCGTCGCGGCGGCGGTCTTGGTGGTGTGCTCTGCGGGCCAGCTCACGCGGCGCTGTTCCAGTGCACGGGCGCGACAGGAGAGACTCTGTTCACTGACGCCGGTTGTCCGCCTGGGTACAGGACCGAATTGATCGTTCCCGAGGCTCCGGCGCCGGCAAAGCCATCTGCGGAGCGGCAAGCGGCGGACGCAGCCGGCCAGATCGAGGCGAGCAAATCACCGGCCGCCGAAGCCGAGGCTGCACGAGTCGCGGCGGAGCTCGAAAACGCTCGCCTGCGCTCCGAATTGCAGCAGGAGCGGCTGCGCGCCATCGATCGCAAGCTCGACGCTCTTCTCGAGGTGCAGCCCGTATATGGTGCAGTCGGTGTGGTGCCGTTCGGAGCGGTGCCGAAGCCCTTCCCGGCATGCAAGGGCACGCCGGGACAAACGCCGTGGGTGAACTGCCGGCCGCGGCGCGACGATCGCAAGGCGAAGATCTCCGTCGAGCAGCGGCCATCCTGTGGCATCGCCGGTTGCACGCCCAGCATCATCCGGCGCCCCGACCGGGACAGCACGCTGCGGTAACCTCGCGCAGCAAGCCTGCCCTCCACCGGATCGGGGGCCGCCAACAGACCGAAGCGGGCCGGCGACGCCGTCGCAGGGCGGGTCAGCGACGCGTGACCAGCCGGATGTTTCCCCCTGCGGTGCGATACGCTGCGCTGTGGCGCCCCGCGCTTGCGGCTACTCAGGTTCGGGCCGTGGCCGATGCACCGTGCTGTACTGGGGCTGCGTGAGCACCTCCGGCCGCAGGATCTGCGTCGAGCTGCTCGCGCGTCATCCAGCCCGTTCGCAGCACCAGGTCGTAGACGCGCGTGCCGGTGGCGAGCGCTTCGCGCGCGATCTCGCTGGCGCGTGCGTAGCCGATGAAGGGGTTGAGCGCGGTGACGAGCCGGTCGAGCTCTCGACATGCTGCGTCAGCGCGCTCGCGGTTGGCGGTGATGCCCACGCACGCAGCGGTCGGCCAGCGTGCGGCAGGCGCTCGCCAGGTGCTCGATGCTCTTGAACAGGCTGTGCGCGATGATCGGCTCGAAGGCGTTGAGCTGGAGCTGCCCGGCCTCGGCGGCGAAGGTCACGGTGATGTCGTTGCCGATCACCTCGAAGGCGACCTGGTTCACCACCTCCGGGATCACCGGGTTGACCTTGCCCGGCATGATCGAGGAGCCCGCCTGCACCGCCGGCAGGTTGATCTCGCCGAAGCCGGCGCGCGGGCCCGAGGACAGCAGGCGCAGGTCGTTGCAGATCTTGGACAGCTTCACCGCGATGCGCTTGAGCACGCCGGAGAGCTGCACGAAGGCGCCGCGCGTCCTGCGTCGCCTCGACCAGGTTGGGCGCGGTGACGAGCGGCATGCCGGTGATCTCGGCACAGCTTGCGGCAGACCAGCGCGGCGTAGTCCGGGTGGGCGTTGATGCCGGTGCCGATGGCGGTGGCGCCCAGGTTGATCTCGCGCGTGAGCAGCGCCGCCTCCTCGCAGGCGCTGCCTCGTCCTCGCCCAGCATCACCGCGAAGGCGCAGAACTCCTGCCCGAGCGTCATCGGCACCGCGTCCTGCAGCTGGGTGCGGCCGATCTTGAGCACGTCGGCGAACTCCGCCGCCTTCGCCTCGAACGCCGCGCGCAGGTAGCGCCATGTCGTCGAGCAGGCGCTCGATGCGCGAACTGAGCGCCAGCTTGACGCGCGGTCGGGTAGACGTCGTTGGTGCTCTGGCTACATGTTGACGTGCGTCGAGCGGATGCAGGTGCGGTATTCGCCCTTGCGCTGTGCCCGAGGAGCTCGAGCGCCGCGGTTGGCGATCACCTCGTTGGCGTTCATGTTGGTCGAGGTGCCGGCGCCGCCCTGGATCACGTCCACCACGAACTGGTCGAGCAGCTCGCCGGCCGCGGATCTCCTCGCAGGCGCGCGACGATGGCCTCGCGCTCGCTCCTCGTCGAGCAGGCCGAGCTCGTGGTTCGCCATCGCGGCGGCCTGCTTGACGCAGGCCAGCGCGCGCGACCAGGTCCGGATAGATCGAGATCGGCGTGCCGGTGATCGGGAAGTTCTCCAGCGCGCGCAGCGTGTGGACGCCGTAGTAGGCGTCGGCCGGGACTTCGCGGTCGCCGAGCAGGTCGTGCTCGACACGGGTGAGTTGCGCCATGGCCGCCTCCGGTTATGGGCCTGGCGCAGATTCTAGCCCTGCTGGAGGCAGGCGATACGGGCGGGAACTGGAGCGGGACAGGAATGCAACGAGCGCGCCCTGAAGGGGCGCGCTCGTCACGGACGCTTGCAGCCGGTCGAAGAAATCCCCCCGGGCTTGCCGGGAGGGTGTAATGCACGTTCACGTCCACCCGGCGGATCGAGGCCGAGATCACCACGCGGCGGTCGTCCTGCAGGCAGCTGATGGTCTGCCTCACGGCTGAGCCCTGCGCAGGCGCGTTGGCGGCGGTCACCGGCTCGTGCATGCCGCGGCCTTCGACCGCAAGCTTGGTTGCGGGCACGCCCTTCTGGATCAGGTAGCGCGCCACCGCCCATGCGCGGCGCTCGGACAGGTACTGGTTGTAGTCCTCCGTGCCGATCCGGTCGGTGTGGCCGACGATCTCCAGGCGGTCGTACTCGGCGCTCTTGAGCTTGGCGGCGAGCTCGTCGAGGACGACTCGCACCTGCTCTCGCAGCACCGCCTTGTCGAAGTCGAACTCGCCCTCGCCCTCGACGCCCAGGGTCAGCGGCAGCATGCCGCCGAGGGTCTGCGGGATCACCGTCTCGGTAGGTGTCGCCTTCTTGCCCGGCGTCTCGACCAGGCCGACGATCACTTCCTCCTGCTTGGTGGCCTGGCTATCCTGCGAGCTCCCTTCCCGAGACAACGCAGCCCCGCCTTCCGACGCTGCGGACGACGCTCGTCCAGCGTTCTGCGGCCGCCGCGGTGGCCTGGTCGAGGCCGGTGCCGCCGTCGGCCGCGGTCCCGCTCTTGGCCGCTGCGCCAATCGTGCTGTCTGCAGGGCTGCTCGTGCTGTCTGCAGCGCCTCGTGTGGCTGCGTCCGCCGACCGCGCCGTCCCCTGCGACAAGCCAGCCCGTGCCTGATTGTGCGTCCCCGGCCGGTGCCGGTCCCATCCTGACCGGTGGCGACCTGCGCAGCACTGGCGCCCGCGGCGGGTTGTGTCGCCGGAGAGGACTGGACTCGCTCCCGCGGCTGACCGGCGCCCGGCGTACCCGCGCCGGCATTTCTCGGCCAGCGCATTGCTCCCGGTCGTCTGGCCGGCGTTCTGGTGCTCGGCCTGCATCGCTGCGTCTGCGCCGCCGGCGTCTGTGCCGGTCGAGCGGTTCGTGTCAGCTCCCGTCGCACCCGCCTGCGCAGAATCGGCCGTGCCCGCGACGGCCCGATGGGCTCGCCGCCCCGGACTCCGAGGTTGCGAGGCTGTTCGCCGTGCCGGATTCGCCTCCCTGCGCCGGACGCGCTGCGTTTTCGGTCTCCCCGGACTGCATCGAGGTCGCGGCATTGTCAGAGGCGGTCTGCGGCCGTGTTGTACTCGACCCGGGAGTGCCGCCGGCGCCGCCCGCAGACGGCAGCGGCTGGTTGCGCGCCGCGGGGGCCGGCCCGGCTGGTTTTTGCGGCGCTGCCGCTGCGCGCGAGGCCGGGGCTTCCGCTTTGGCAGTCTTGACCCCGGCGCGGTCCGACGTCATGGCGCTGCTCGAGCGCCAGGCCGAACCGCCAGAACAGGCGCTGAGCACGGCCGCGGCGAGCAGCGCGGCGTACAGCGGCGCCGCTGTGAACCGCTTGCTCGATTCCGACTGCGGGACTGAGTGGCTGTGGACTCTCATCTGCCTATCCTCCTATGTCGAGTATGTCGAGGGCCTCGTGGTTCGGGGTGCGGTCGCCGGCTGTGCGACCGCGTCGCCTTGCGGCACGTATAGTCGGCCCGATCGTCGTCGCTTGCCGACACCTGGTCGGGGCTCGAGAGGCTCGCGGCAGGCCGTGTCCGCGCGTCGAGGGGAACTCTTGGCGCATGCGTTTGCAGGAAATCATATTGCCGCAGGCATACAAGTCAAGTGTACGCGCAGCCCGACAGCCGTGGGCACCGGCTGCGCACCTGGCACGCAGGTTCCATGCACACGCCGGGGGTTCGACGTCCCTGAGTGAGTGTTCGGTCACACCGCACCTCGCAGCGGCCTCGAGCGGTTTGACTTCCTGGCTCGTGGGAATATACTTTTTTGACCATTCCGCTTGGCCCGCTGCAGCGTCGGGCTCGATTCGCCTCGATGCTTCCGCGGCCCGCCGCAGGCGCGTATCCGCTTGCATGGGTCGGCTTCACGCCGAGCGACCCGTCGATCGTTCCACCGTCAAACAAAGGAGAAAGCTTCGTGAACGCTCCGCTTCGCTTCGTGCCCCTGGTACTTGGACTGTCAGTCCTGCTCCTGCAAGGGTGCAGCCTGCGCCCGCAGAACATCAAGCTCGACCCGCCGGTAGAGGTTGCCGCATCCAACGTTGGGCAAGGAAAAATCGTCTGGGTTCAAATCCGCGACGCCCGCGTGAGGAAGACGCTGGGCAACGTCGGTGACCCCGACGGCCGCTTCACGCAAGTCTCGGTCGACGACGACTTCTCCTCGACCGTGTACCAGCGCGTCTCCGCGGCCATGCGCAAGATCGGTTTCGTCGCCTCGCCCACGCCTGGCCCCGACGAGCGCAAGCTGGTCATCGAGGTGCGCGAGCTCAAGTATCAGTCGCTCAAACAGACGCTGACCTTCGCCACCGAGGTCGGCGTGTCGCTCGTCGCGATGGCCACCAACGGCAACGAGCACTACGACCGGGTCTACAACGCGGGCGAGCAAAAGACCGGCCCGCTTCTGCCCGATGAGAAGGAGCGAGCCGAGACGGTGAACAAGGTCGTCGCGATGGCGCTCGACGACATGCTCAACGACAGCAAGCTCGTGGGACTGCTGGCGCAGTGAGACGCGGGGCGGACGCGCGACTGAGGTAGCAGCGTCGCGGAGCGACCCGGCCGGGTGCACGCACGCTTCGCGTCATCGGAAGCGCCATGCTCGGCGCTGCGGGCGAGCGCGAGCCTCGAGGTAGCAAGCGCTGATCCCAGTCCCGCCGCGAGCGCTTCGTGGCTTAGCTGCCTGAGCCAGGCGAGGATCGGGGCATCACGCACCGCACCACGACGTCTCCAGCGCGACGGCATAGTGCAGCGCCGCATCCTGCAGGTACTCGCCGGCCTGGGCCTGCTGGCGGCTGGTGAGCAGGTAGCCCGCGCGGCGGGCAGGTGGCACCCAGAAGCCCCCTCTCCCCAAGCAGTGGGGAGAGGCTGGATGAGGGGAGCTCTAGCGAGCCTCGTGCACCGTTGGTTTCTTGAGAGCCGGATGGCCAGCTGGCGCGGCGACCGCCAACACAGCGTCATGGTGCGCCGCCACCACCCCTGTCATCAGGCGTATTGGCATCCGTAACCCCACCCGTGGCAGACTTGCCCGCGTCGCTGTCCAGACGACGCAACCCTGCGGCTCGGCCAGAGGCCGCATGAGCGGGAGGTGGCAGGACACGCGGTTTTGCAGTGCTGAACTCGAGTGCCGGGCCGGCTTGCCCAAGCGGCCCGGCTTCTCGTCACAGCTCTAAACCTCGAAGGGGATCACAATGACAAAGTCTTGGAACGGGGGGTCGGTTTACTGGCCATCTTGAGCGTCGGCGGGTGCGCATCCGTGAATGTGCAGAAAGTACCGACCCCGACGCAATACATGGTCTGGAGCGACGCGCAGCAAAGCGCGGCGGACAAGCTGGAAGGCCTGCGCTTCTATCTCCCGCGTCCGTTCGTGAAGTCAAGCTCAAAGAGATTGTGAAGCAGACTGTGACCAACAAACTGGGTGCCGACGCCAACTCGCCGATCGCGGTCCCGTACGACGTGGAACCCAACGTGGTCAAACCGTAGGCGCACCTGCGACGAGCCCCAAACCGGTCTCAGCAGAGCCTGGATCCCGCCGACGAGCGAGGCTCACGGGGATCGTAACAAAGCTGCAATCGTCCCGGCCGCATACTTGGCATTTCCTTTCACCAGCGCCGGAGGACTCTCAAGTGACTCGCCCGCTCATTCCCGCGGTGTTGATCGGCCTTGCACTGGCCACGGCTGCGCCCATCCCGGCATCCGCACAGGGAAAGGTTCGCCTGATCGGCTCGGGCGCGAGCTTTCCGTTCCCCATCTATGCGTCGTGGTTCAAGGACTTCAGCCGGAAGTCCGGCGGCATCACGGTCGACTATCAGGCCAAGGGCAGTGGCGCAGGCGTCCAGGACTTGATCAACCAGACCGTGGACTTCGCCGGCAGCGATTCGGCCATGACCGACGAGCAGATCGCCAAGGTGGCCAGCGGCGTGCAGCTGCTGCCGCTCACGGCCGGTGAGGTGGTCCTCGCCTACAACCTGCCCGGCGTGAAGGATCTGAAGCTCTCGCGTGAGGTGTACCCCGCCATCTTCCTCGGCCAGATCACGAAGTGGAACGACCCCAAGATCAAAGCGGCCAACCCGGGCGCGAACCTCCCGGACCTGGGCATCACGGTGGTGCGCCGGGCGGACAGCAGCGGGACCACGTTCGTGTTCACCAATCACCTGAGCGCGATCAGCCCGGAATGGAAGAAGACCATCGGCGCCGGCAATTCGGTGAACTGGCCCAGCAGTGACAAGATCGTCGCAGCCCCCAAGAACGACGGGGTGACCGCCACCGTCAAGCAGACCACCGGGGCCATCGGCTACATCGAGTACAGCTACGCCAAGCTGGCCAAGGTCGAGGATGCCATGCTGCAGAACAAGGCCGGGCAATATGTCGCGGCCGGAGGAGAAGGCGGCGCGGAGGCGCTCCTCAATGCGAAGCTGCCTGCGGACATGCGGCTATGGCTGCCCGATCCCGAGGGGGCGAAGGCCTATCCGATCACTTCTTACACCTGGATGCTGTTCTACAAGCAGTACAGCGACCCCGCCAAGGCTGCCGCGCTGCGCCAGCTGGTCGAGTATTGCTTGACCGACGGCCAGAAGATGAGCGCGCAGATGGGGTATATTCCCTTGCCCGCCAGCGTGATAGCCGAGGTCCGCAAGGCCGTCGGCAACATCAAATAACGGGCCGCGCCGCAGTCCCCCTGGTGAGGACACTCGAACACGCCCAGCTTCCCGGCTCGGTTTCGGGGCCGCCCAGCAGCTGGGACTACTTCGCCGATCGCAGCTTCCGGCTGCTCGCCATGGCCGGCGCTTGGCTGCTGCTGCTGCTGGTCGCCGCGATCGTGTGGGAGATCGGCGGCAAGGCGTTCCCCGGCATCCGCGATCACGGGTTGAGCTTTCTCACGACCACGACCTGGGACGTCAACAAGGGTGTCTACGGGATCCTGCCGGAGATCTGGGGCACGCTCTACAGCTCCCTGTTAGCGCTGCTGATCGGGGGCTTCTTCGGCGTGGTGATCGCCGTCTTCCTGACCCAGGATTTTCTGCCGCCGCAGCTGGCGCAGGTATTCCGCACCACGATCGAGCTGCTGGCGGCGATCCCCAGTGTCGTCTACGGGCTGTGGGGCATCTTCGTCGTGGTCCCCGCGATCCGGCCGCTGGCGGACTGGCTGCATGCGAGCCTCGGGTGGATCCCGTTCTTCGGGACCACGCTGAGCGGTCCGGGAATGCTTCCCGCTGCGCTGGTGCTCGCGATCATGGTCCTGCCCACCGTCGCAGCAGTGTCCCAGGACGCGCTCACGCTGGTGCCCTACAAGATCAAGGAAGCGGCCTACGGCCTGGGAACGACCCGCTGGGAGGCGATCCTGCGCGTGCTGTTGCCGGCGGCTCGCACCGGTATCTTCGGCGCGCTGGTGCTCGGCTTCGGGCGCGCACTGGGCGAGACCATGGCCCTGGCGATGCTGGTGGGCAACTCCAACCAGATCAGCCTGTCGCTGTTCTCGCCTGCCAATACGCTGGCCGCGCTGCTGGCGTTGAACTTCCCCGAGGCGGGCCCGCGCGATGTGCAGGTGCTGATGTATGCGGCCCTGGTGCTGCTGGCGATCACCCTGCTCGTGAACATCCTGGGGGCCGCGATCATGAGCTATGCCTCGCAGGGGGTCAAGAAATGAGCGATCTCGAGCTCGCTGCCGGGCAATCGCCTGCAGCCGAGCCCTTCGTTCTGCGCCGCGCGCCGTTCGAGGGCCGTGCGCTGCGCAGCATCCTGTTGAGCGCGCTGGCGTGGCTCACGGCAATCATCGCGAGCGTCCCGCTGTTCTCCGTGCTCTACATGCTGATCGTGCGTGGCGGATCCCGCCTGGACTGGGAAGCGCTGTCCACCCTTCCCCCCGCCGGCTTCGAGATGGGCGGGGGATTCGGCAACGCGCTGGTGGGCACGTTCGTGATGGTGGGCATCGGCGCGGCGCTGAGTATTCCCGCCGGAATCCTGATCGCGGTGTTTTTTGCCGAGCTCGGGCCGGACAGCCGGTTGGCCGCCACGGCGCGCTTCGCGGCGAAGACCTTGACCGGCTTCCCCTCCATCCTGGCCGGCGTATTTGCGTACGCGGCCGTCGTGCTCATCTTCGGCACCTACTCCGCTCCGGCGGGCGGGGCCGCATTGGCGCTGCTGATGCTGCCCACGGTCATCCTCACCGCGGAAGAAGCGATGAAGACGGTGCCCAAGGTCATGAAGGATGCCGCCTACGGCATGGGCTGCACCCGCACACAGGTGATCTGGAAGGTCGTGCTGCCGACCGCCCTGCCGGGAATCCTGACCGGTGTGATGCTCGCGGTGGCCCGGGCCGCCGGGGAAACCGCGCCGCTGCTGTTCACCGCCCTGTTCAGCAACTACTGGCTGGTCCAGGACGGACAGGTCGGCCTGATGCAACCGACCGCCTCGCTGGCGGTGCTGATCTACAACTTTTCCGGGATGCCGTTCGACAACCAGATCGAGCTGGCGTGGGCCGCATCCCTGGTGCTGGTGATGATCGTCCTGTTCATCAACATCGTGAGCAGGCTGTTCGGACGTCGCAGAGCTTAAGCTGAGGATGCAATCCATGACGACAACTACTCTGGATGCCGCACCGGTCGCGGTGGCGCCCAAGGCGCCGGCCGCCGCCAAGGTGATCGATTGCAGGCTGGACAAGATCTACTACGGAGATTTCCTGGCGGTGCGCGACAGCCACGTGCCGATCGAAAAGGGCAAGATCACGGGCTTCATCGGACCGTCCGGGTGCGGCAAGAGCACGGTGCTGCGCAGCCTCAACCGGATGAACGATCTGGTGCGGGGATTCCGCTTCGAAGGCCACGTGCATTTCCACGGCCAGAACATCTATGCGAAGGATGTCGACGCCGTGGTGGTGCGCCGCTATATCGGCATGGTGTTCCAGCAGCCCAATCCGTTCTCGATGAGCATCTTCGACAACGTCGCTTTCGGCCTGCGCCTGAACCGCGTGAAAGCCGGGATCGGCGAGCGCGTCGAGAAGGCTCTGCGGCGGGCCGCGCTGTGGGACGAGGTCAAGGACAAGCTCAAGAACAGCGGCCTGTCGCTCTCCGGCGGGCAGCAGCAGCGCCTGTGCATCGCGCGCGCCGTGGCGACGGAGCCCGCCGTGCTGTTGATGGACGAGCCGTGCTCGGCGCTCGACCCGATCGCGACGCGCCGGATCGAGGAGCTGATGGTGGAGCTCAAGCAGAACTACACCATCGCGCTGGTCACCCACAACATGCAGCAGGCGCAGCGGGTGGCCGACACGACAGCGTTCTTCTCGGTGGATATTTCCAAGGGCGGCCGCACCGGCCACCTGGTCGAGATGGGCCCCACCAAGGAGATCTTCGACAGTCCCAGGGAAGAACTCACCCGGCAGTATATCCGGGGTGAGTTCAGCTGATGGCTCGCCGGGAACCAGCGGTGGCCGCGCGCTGCGCGCTCCTGCTGGCTGCGCTCGGCCTCGCCAGCCTGTTGGTGCCGAGCCAAGGGCAGGGCGCCGGCGCGCCCGTTCTGCTGAACGGCGCCGGTGCGACCTTCCCTGCGCCCCTCTATAAGAAGTGGATCGACGTCTACACGAAGCAGAATCCGGGGATCATGATCGACTATCGCGAGGTGGGCAGCGGCGAGGGCACCAAGCGCTTCCTTGAGCACACCGTCGATTTCGGTGCCAGCGACGCGGCGCTCACCGATGAGCAGATGGCTGCCGTGACGGCGGGCGCACGCCTGGTCCCGGTCACCGCGGGCATGGTCGTGCTGGCCTACAATCTCCCCGGATTAACCGCTCCGCTCAAGCTCACCCGGGACGTCTATGCCGACATTTTCGCGGGCAAGATCAGGCAGTGGGGCGATGCGCGCCTGGTCGGGCTCAACCCGGAGCTGAAGCAGTCGAAGCAGACCATCACGCTGGTCGGCCGCCAGGACAGCAGCGGGACCACCTACGCGCTGACCAACCATCTGAGCGCGGTGAGCGCGCAGTGGCGCGACCGCGGACCGGGCGTGGGCAAGGTGGTGGACTGGCCCGGCAATGCCATGATGGCGCGCGGCAATGAAGGCGTGGCTTCGCGCATCAAGATCAGCCAGGGGTCGATCGGCTATGTGGAGTATGGTTTTGCGAGACGGCTCGGACTCGCGATGGCGCACCTGCAGAACCGCGCAGGGCGCTTCGTCGAGCCTGGGCCGCGCAGCGGCCAGGCGGCTCTGGCCGCCGGAGTGAAGCAGATGCCGGACAACCTGCGCGCATTCCTGCCTGATCCCGAGGGCGAGGACGCGTATCCTATCGTGACCTTCACCTGGCTGCTGCTGTACGGCCAATATGCGGAGGCGGAGAAAGCCGTGGCGCTCAAGCGGTTCGTCGACTGGAGCCTGACGGAAGGGCAGAGCTACAGCGGGGAGCTCGGTTACATCCCGCTGCCTGCCGATGCGGCGTCGCTCGCGCGCGCGGCGGTCGCCGCGGTCAGATAGCGCCGGCGCCGACAGGGTGGCGGCGTCCTCCCCCCACCAGAGCCAAACCCCGCTACCGGCCGCCGTGGCCGGCCCGCGGCTCGATCTCAGCGAGATCGAAGCGTCCTTGCGCGCGGTTCAGCGCGAGTTCGACCGTATCAACCGCCACCTCAGCGCCCATCGCGACCCCCTGAGCGACGCCGTCGTCGAGAACATGCTTGCCGGCTACGCGCTGGTCGATGCATTGGTCGACGCGCGCGTCGACATCTTCGCGATGGGACGCCTGAAATCCGTGCTCGAGCTGAACAAGGTGGTGTTGTGCGGTGCGGGGGCACGCGATGAGTCCGCGCGCCATCTCAAGGCGACCGAGGATCGTTTTTACGAGGAGCGGGAAGGGGGCATCCAGGACATCGTCGAGTGGCTCGCATTGCATTCCGAGGACTCGGTGTGGAAGCGCGCGGCGGGCGTGTATGTTCGCATACTCAGCAAGCCGCAACTGTTCATCGAGGGCAACCACCGCACGGGTGCGCTCGTGATGAGCTATCTGCTCTTGCGGGATGCGAAGCCGCCCTTCGTCCTTACGGTAGACAATGCCGAGGCCTTCTTCGACCCCTCTACCGTGATCCGCGACATCCGCAAGAAGAGCCCGGCCGCGATCTTCCGCCTGCCCGGCATCAAGAAGCGCTTCGCCAAGTTCCTGTGCGCACAGGCCGACACCCGGTACCTGCGCGCTCCGGCCTCGGAGCAATCGGCGGAGCTGCCGGCGCGCGCGGCGCGGGAACCGGCGAGCGGGGCCGCCTGACCGCGGTGGCGCCCGCGTGAGCTAGTTGGGCGGCCGCCCTTCGCCGGTTTTGGGGGGTAGCTTGCTGCCAAGCCAGATCGGCAATGATGAGGGTAAATATCTGATGTGAAAAGACTATCTAACAGCTTTCGAGAGGCCGGGCAGAATCAATTGAGTTGCCACTTGCAAATTAACTTGCAACTTTAAGTATTATGTTGCACCTTAATGTCCATGCCTTCTCGCCCGCCAAACGACCGGCCCGGGACCGAGCTCGGATACAAGCCCGACGGCCGATGGCGTGACGTCTGGGTCGAGGTGAAGTCCCACACCCACAGCTTCAGGAACGTCCGGGCTAGCCTCCTCGGAATGGCTTACCTCCTTGCCGGCCAACCCCGCCATCGCGGGCTGCTGGTGCTGGCGAACAGCCGCATCACGGAACAACGGCTGAAGAGCGAACTGCGCCTGGTCGAGCAAACGCTGCGGCCGGATGTGGTGCAGCGTCTGGCGTTGGTGATCGAGAAGAATCACCGTTACGTTGGGATTCCTTCCGATCTCGGCGACGACTTCCGTGTCTGGCTCGACGATCTCGTCCGCAAGGAAACTCGCGACGGCAAGCCCAGGCAGACTTACTTCGCAATTCTCGAAGTCCTGTTGCACCAATGGCTGCTCGGCAAGGGACCGATGACCACCGACTGGATCATGAAGACCATCGGGTGCAGCTACCCGACCGTCGCCAGCGCACTGCGACGCCTGGATCACGTCCTCATTCGGCACTCGGACCGGCGGGTCGAACTGCGCCGCTTTCCGCGCGAGGAGTGGGCGCGATTGGTGGCGACGTCCGACGAAGCACGTTCGACAACCCGCTTTGCCGATCGCTCCGGGCAGAAGCGCTCGCCCGAGACCCTGTTGCGCCGCTTGACGACGCTCCAGCGCACCGACCTCGCCGTCGGTGGCGTTGTCGCGGCCCGGCACTATCATCCCGATCTCGATCTGGCAGGCACGCCCCGGTTGGATCTGTCGCTGCACTGTCCGGCGAAGCGCGTGGATTGGAGCTTCGTCGAACGCCTCGATCCGGCGCTGGAAAAGACCGAGCGCCGCGACGAGCCGGCTGCCCTGGTCGTGCATCTTGTACGCCGCGAAGCCTCGCTGTTTCAGCCGGGCGAAGACGGTCTGCAATGGGCGGACCCGGTCGAATGCCTGCTGGATCTGCACGAAGCGCGCCTCGAAGCCCAGGCGAAAGAGTTCCTGGAGTTCTTCTCATCCAGGGCGAACGTGTGAATTTCCTCTCCCCCCGCGATGTGCTGAGGCAGGTCGCGGCCGCCCTCCCCGAGGAATGCCGCGACAGCGTCATCATCATCGGGAGCCTGGCTGCGGGTTACCATTTCTTTGGCGACGACTCCGAATCACAGGTGCGCACCAAGGACGTGGATTGCATGATCTCGCCCCACATCAAGGCGGTCCCAGCCGGCAGGGTCGTCGCCGAGAGCTTGCTCGAGGCAAACTGGAGGCTGCGCGAGGACAGCGAGTGGGGAGAACCCGGCTCGGCATCAATGCCCACGGAAAAGCTGCCCCTCGTACGGCTGCACCCGCCGGACACGAAGGAGTGGTTCATCGAGCTGATGGTTTCGCCGGCCTCCGCGGCCGATTCGGGAAGAAACTTCGTCCGCCTCGAAACCCGGCGCGGGCACTTCAGCCTGTGCAGCTTCGGGTTTCTATCGCTGGTCGAGGAACAACCCATTCGCACTGAATTCGGCATCTCCATCGCCCGGCCGGAGATGATGGCGCTTGCCAACCTGCTGCATCACCCGTCCATCGGCCCCGAGAGCATGGGCGGGTTGATCGAAGGTCGGAGGATCAAGCGCAGCAACAAGGATCTCGGCCGGGTTCTTGCGCTTGCCTATCTCGCAACAGAGCAGAATGAAGACGCGCTGCGCGATTGGCCTGCGCTCTGGACAGCCGCCCTGAAGAACCGTTTCCCCGAGACGTGGGCTGCTCTATGCGGGCGTGCGGGCGCAGGTCTGCGTCAACTACTTGCCAGCCAGGCCGATATGGAGGAGGCCGCGCTCACCTGCGCGTTCGGCCTGCTCGCCACTTACAACCTCACGCCGCGGATGTTGAGAATCGCAGGACTGCGGCTCGTGCAGGACGCCATCGAACCCCTCGAGGCTATGGCCGGACGATGAGCGCTGTCCTCCCGTGAAGTGCAGCGCGAGCATCGAAACAATACGGGCGGCGACGTCGCGTCGCCGCCCGCATGGACGCCCTATCTCGTCGTGTCGGCCGATCAGTAGATCGCGATCGGGTTGCCGGCCGAGCCCGTGCCGCCGATGATCTTGAGCGGCGCCCAGATGAACGCGAACTCGTACACCTTGGCGTCGACCAGCGGCTTCAGGTCCAGATTCTCCAGGTTCCAGATGCCGCGCCGGGCCTGCATCTCGGTATGGCAGTGCACGGCATAGGCGTCACCCTTCTCGCCCGACGGCTGGGCATCGTTGGACGATGTGTCGCCGCCCATCAGGGCGATGTCGCGGGAAGCCATGTACTCGCAGGCGCTGATGCCGAAGCCCGGTTCACCGGCGCCGAAGTCGGCGCGAGCCTTGGCACGTTGCTCGGAGGTCATCTTCTTGTAGACACCGTTGCCCCAGATGTTGCCGTGCCCCGTGTGAAGGAATACGCAATCGCCTGGTTGCGGCTCTGCGATACCCTGCCTCTTGATGATGGCCTTTACGTCTGCCGCCGTGACGATGCCGATCTCGCCCGGCTTCTTGGGTATCGGCAACCGCTCGACTCCACGATAACCTGCAGCATCGAGGACGATGCCACGGCAAATGAAGCCCATCTCGCCGACGTTTTCGACGCCGAGCGGCCCCATCCCTTCTGCACGCCCTGCAGGCCCACGCTCGTAGGACTCGGGGTACATGTGGCCGTTGTACATGAACATGCCTTTGGACGTGTTCACGCCGATGTGACCCGGACCGTCGAACTGCGTGCTGATCTGGCCGATTTCTGTCGAGATCATCTCGTCGTGATAGATCATCGCGTTCTGGCCGAACGGCCCGCCGTTTGGCGTACCTGTGAGCACGAAGTTCCAATGCCGGGTCCCAACGGTCGGGATCTCTCGGTGGTAGTACTTGCCGAGCGTCACGGATTTGAACTGCTTGATCATGCTGATGGCGCGCTTGACATTGTCGGGGTTCAAGGTGTGGTTGGCCGAACCCGCGGCATCGTCTTTGCCCCACTTGCTGGGCGCCCATTTTTCTTCAAACGGCTTGTCGCTGACCTGGGCCAGCGCGGCGCTCGCTGCGAGCGCAAAGGCGGTCGCAACGGCCCCGGCGATAATGGAAGCTTTCATGCTGAACTCTCCTTCCCTTAGCTGTTCTTGGAAACGCGTGCAGCTCGATCGGCACGCGTGAGCGCCGCAGCGAATGACGGAGGACGAGTTGGATCGTAGCCTCCCGGAGCGGTCCAAAATGACACCACATATGCAGGCTCGTTGCAAGGGTTCGCTGCGCGCCGACACACTGGACGCTGCACTCTTGCCGTCCGGCGGGTAGCGCACAGGCGGATAGGAAATCCAGTGTGGCTGCGCAGTGTGCCGCATCGAGCCTGCGCAGTCCTTCATGCAGCGTTCACTCCCATGTCACAGGCGCGGACAACAATCGAGCTTTCCCAGGCGAGTTCGATCCCTTCCGCGGCACTTTCGGCGAGAGCTGGCCGGTCCTGGGCGGAACCATCGTGAACTGCAGCGGCGGCGCGACGCCCTGGGCCACCTGGCTCACGTGCGAGGAAACGACCGCCGGGATCGAAGCCGGCCTCGAGCGTCCGCACGGCTACGTGTTCGAGATTCCGGCTGCGGCCCGCGGGCCGGTGCCCGCGATTCCGCTCAAAGCCATGGGACGGTTCGTCCACGAAGGTTGCGCGGTCGATCCCATCACGGGCATCGTCTATATGACCGAAGACAACGGCGAGCCGCTCGACGGCTTCTACCGCTTCGTGCCGAAGCGCTATGGCAATCTGGCAGCAGGGGGGACGTTGCAGATGCTGGCGATCCTGGGCCAGCCGCGCTACTCGACGTTGACCGGTCAGACCACCGGTGCCTCGTTCCTCACGCACTGGGTCACGATCGACCATCCCGATCCAGACGCTGCCGAGTCGGATCCGTCGGCGGTGTTCAACCAGGGCTACGCGAAAGGCGGCTCGGCTTTCCTCGGCGGCGAGGGCATCACCATGCTCGGCCGCGACGTCTACTTCGTCTGTTCGGGCGGCGGCGATGCCGGGCTGGGGCAGGTGTGGCGATATCGGCCCTTCGGACTGAAAGGCGGGTGGCTTACCCTGGTGTTCGAATCGACCGACCCGAGCGTGTTCGACGAAGGCGACAACATCACCGCGAGCCCGCGTCGCACTGGCCTGCTGATCGCCGAAGACGGCGATGGCGAAGACGTCGACGGCGGCACCAATGGACTGCGCGGCTTGAGCCTGGACGGCGAAATCTTCCCCTTCGCGGAGAACACTACGCCCCTCGATCTGGAGCCGTTCGGCGAGACGGGCATCGGCCGCAGCGAGTATGCGGGCGTTGAATTCTCGCCGTTCGGCCGCTGGCTGTTTTGCCACCTGCAATACCCTGGGACCACTTACGCCATCACGGGTCCGTGGGAGAAAGGGTGTCTGTGACCGGCCGTTGACGGAAGCGTGAGCGCCGCGGCCGTTGGCGCGGCGCTGGCTCCGCAAGGGCCCGATGGAGCACTCGGCCCGGTCGCCTGCAATCCAGCACGACCCTGTGCTGGACGGATCTGCGATGCGTCGACGGCGCGGCTCGTCACGTTAGAATGACCGCAACGCCATGCGCTGGCCTCAGATGAGGAGGAGATCCGGATGCCCGCTCGAACGCCTGTGGTGATCGTCGCGCCCGGCGATGACCCGCCCCAGATCCAGGGCTCGCCCCAGCTCGAGCGGCTCGAGCCGTACGGCCCGGTTGTCGTGCACACCGACCGCCCGCGGACGCTCGAGGAGCGGATCGCGCGGGCGAAGGACGCGGTGTGCCTGATGAATACACGCAGCGCGGTGAAGTGGCCGGCCGAAGCCCTGCGCGCCTTGCCCCGACTTCGCATGGCGACCGTCTGCGGGATCGGCACCGACGCTTTCGACCTCGCTGTGGCGCGGGAGCTGGGCATCACCATCTGCAATATCCCGGGCAAGACGGCGCCGATCGTCGCCGAGCACGCCTTCGGGCTCATGCTTTCGCTGGCCAAGCGCGCCTACTACCAGACCGCAGAGCTCAAAGCTGGACGCTGGACCGGCGGGGACAACGTCTATCTGCACAGCAAAATTCTCGGTATCGTCGGGACCGGGCAGATCGGAGGGTGCATGGCCCGGCTCGCCCATGCGATCGGCATGCAGGTCCTCGCCTGGACGTTCAACCCCTCCGCGGCCCGCGCCGCAGAGCTGGGCGTGCGCTTCGTCGAGCTCGACGAACTGCTGCGGCTGGCCGACGTGGTGAGCCTTCACGTCAAGCTGACCGACAGGAGCCGTGGCCTGATCGGTGCACGCGAGCTCGCCCTCATGAAGCCGGGAGCCCTGCTGGTGAACACCGCGCGCGGCGCCGTCGTCGACACGGCGGCGCTGGTCGCAGCTCTGCACTCGCGCCGCCTCGGCGGCGCCGCCCTGGACGTGTTCGACACCGAGCCCCTGCCTGCAGGCCACCCGCTGCTGGCGTGTGAGCAGGTCGTCCTCACCGCGCACAATGCCGACCAGACGCCGGAGGGCATGGAGCTCCTCAACGCCGGCGTCGTCGACAACGTGATCGCCTTCCTCGAGGGCCGGGCGCAGAACGTCGTGAACTGACGAGGTCACCCTCCCTTGAGACCACGCGCCGTGGGTTACTTCATGTACTTGCGCGCGTAGCGCTGCACACAGGTCGCACGGAGCTCGGCTGGGCGCTGCGCCCAGCCACGGAAGCGCTCGACCGTACAGGGAAGCGAGGTCGGGCTCGCTCTTTCCGTCCAGGATGAGACCGGCGAGAGCGCGGCCCGCCGCCGGCGAGAGACTCAGGCCGCCCACGCAGCAGCCCGAGGCGATGTAGAGCCCGTCGAGTCCGGGAACCGGTCCGAGGACCGGGTGGCCGTCCGGGGTCATCGTGGGCAAGCCCCCGCGGTGGATCGCCACCGCGACCGACCTGAGCGCCGGGAAATGCGCGGCCACTTCGGCGGTCAGTGCGCGCAGGACCGCGAGGTCGAGCGGCAGATCGGCGATCTGGAAGCCGGGCGGGAGAGCTTCCGGTTCGACCACCTCGGGCTCGTCCTCGTAGCCGCCGAACATGAGCCCGCCACCCGCGTAGCGCACGTAGACGCTCGCTTCGAGGAGCCGAACGATGGGCTGGAGCGGCTCTACGCCCGCGATGGGCTGCGTGATATAGAGCTGATGGCGTACCGGTACGAGCGGGATGAGGATCCCCGCAGCGGCTGCCACGCTGCGGCTCCAGGCGCCGGCCGCGTCCACGACGATGGGGGCGTGAATCTCGCCGCGGGTCGTCGCGACTCCCTTCACCCGGCCATCCGCACAAAGCAGTCCCGTCACCCGCGTGAAAGGAAGCATGCGCGCACCCAGCTCGCCCGCACGCTCCGCGAAGCCCACGGCAACCCTGGAGGGATCGAGCCAGCCGTCCGACGGGACGTGGCCGATCGCACGGGCCGCGCCAGGCTCGAAGTGCGGAGCGAGCGCGTGCGCTTCCCGTGCCGAGATGAACCGTACCTCGATTCCGAGCGCGCGTGCGACGGCGAAATCGGCTCGCAGCCGCGCTTCGCCGGGCTCGGTGTACGCCGCCTTGAGGCTGCCCGACCGGTGGAAGTCGACGTCGCGTCCGAGCTCCGACTCGAAACGCTCGAACGCCTCGCAGGCCTCGTGCCGGAGCGCGGCCATGACCGGCGTCGAGGCCGTCTTGCTGGTGAGGCCAGCCGCCCGGGCGGACGTCTGCGAGCCCATGGCGTGCTGATCGACGAGCACCACGTCTGCGCCGCGGCGCGCGAGGTGGTAGGCAGTGCTGGCGCCGAAGGCGCCTCCGCCGATCACGATCGCCGCCGCCGTCTGCATGGCGAAGATCATAGCATCGGCCCGGCGGGGTTCCAGGGCGTGGCCCCGGCCGATATTGCGACGGCAGCGTCTCCCAGGACATGGCCCTCGGACAGGGCCCGGCGTTGATATTCACTTCCGCTGCGTCGTGCTGGACGATCCGGCCTGGCCGGCGGGGACTCCGGGACTGCGCGCCCGCGGCCGGGCTAATAACCTCAGCGCATTTAGAACGAAGATTTTGTTCGTTCTGCTCTGGTGCGAAGGCCAGTAGGCTTCCACCTCCGGTTTCCGGCCGCCGTCGCCTGCGCTCGCAGGACGAGAGGGCGGCGCAAACAGATCCAACCACGGGGTTGTCATGCGGCCACGGTGGCTCGTCCGGCCCGCTGCGTTGGTCGGCGCGCTCCGCCGCGTCGGCACCCAGGTCGATCGGCTGCACGCGGGAACCTGTCGAGGCGATCGCCCTGGGACTTCTGAGGCACGGCAATGGACACGGCGGTAGCGAGTACGGCAAGTCTCTGGCAGTGGCGGCGCCCCAGCGTCCTGCCGGGGTTCGGCCTGGCCATGGGGTACACCGTGGTGTACCTGTCGCTGATCGTCCTGATTCCGCTCTCTGCTGTGTTCTTCAAGTCAGCCGCGCTTGGCTGGGAGGTGTTCTGGGCCACCGTCACCGCTCCCCGCGTACTCGCCTCGTTGCGTCTTTCCTTCGGGGCGTCGCTGATCGGCGCTTTGATCAACGCGGTATTCGGCTTGCTGGTAGCGTGGGTGCTGGTGCGGTACCGATTTGCGGGCCGGCGCCTCCTTGACGCGCTGGTCGATCTGCCCTTCGCGCTGCCCACGGCCGTGGCCGGCATTGCACTCACCGCCGTCTATGCGAGCAACGGGTGGATCGGCAGTCTCCTGGTTCCGCTCGGCATCAAGGTCGCGTTCACTCCCCTGGGGGTGGTGCTGGCGCTGACCTTCATCGGCCTGCCCTTCGTGGTGCGCACGGTTCAGCCGGTCCTGGAGGATGTCGAGCCCGAGTTGGAGGAGGCCGCAGCCACGCTGGGCGCGAACCGCTGGCAGACCTTCGCACGGGTGATCCTGCCGGCGGTCTGGCCCGCGCTGCTCACCGGCTTCACCCTGGCCTTTGCCCGGGCGGTCGGCGAGTACGGCTCGGTGATCTTCATCGCCGGCAACATGCCGATGGTCTCGGAAATCGCGCCCTTGCTCATCATCATCAAGCTCGAGCAATACGACTACGCAGGGGCAACCTCGGTTGCGGTGGTCATGCTGGTCATTTCCTTCCTGCTCCTGCTCCTGATCAACCTGCTGCAGTGGTGGAGCAGCCGCAGGATGGCGGGCGGCTGAGCATGGCTGCCGTCGCGTCCAGCCTCGCGCTTCCCGCCCCGGTGTCGGCCCGGCGACGGGCAACTGCCGAGCCGGCGCTGGTCCGGTGGGGTCTGATCGTCCTCGCACTCGCCTTCCTCGGGGTGTTCCTGCTGGTGCCGCTGGCGGCGGTGTTCACCGAAGCGCTGCGCAAGGGGCTCGACACCTATTTCGCGGCGCTCGCCGAGCCGGATGCCGTCGCTGCAATACAGCTCACGCTGCTGGTTGCGGCTGTCGCGGTGCCCGCAAATCTCGTCTTCGGCGTCGCGGCCGCGTGGGCCATCGCCAAGTTCGACTTCCGGGGCAAAAGCGTGCTCATCACGCTGATCGACCTCCCCTTCGCCGTATCTCCCGTGATCTCGGGCCTGGTCTACGTCCTGCTGTTCGGCGCGCAGGGCTGGCTGGGGCCATGGTTGCGGGAGCACGACATCCAGATCATCTTCGCCGTGCCGGGCATCGTGCTGGCGACCATCTTCGTGACCTTCCCCTTCGTCGCGCGCGAGCTGATTCCGCTCATGCAGGCGCAGGGCACCGAGGAGGAAGAGGCGGCGCGCGTGCTGGGCGCCTCTGGCTGGCAGCTGTTCTGGCGGGTGACCCTGCCGAACATCAAGTGGGGTCTGCTCTACGGCGTGATCCTCTGCAACGCCCGCGCCATGGGCGAGTTCGGCGCCGTGTCCGTCGTGTCCGGGCACGTGCGGGGGCTGACCAACACCATGCCCCTGCACGTCGAGATCCTCTACAATGAGTACAACTTCGCGGCGGCCTTCGCCGTGGCCTCGCTGCTCGCCTGCCTTGCGCTCGTGACGTTGCTGCTCAAGAGCCTGGTCGAGTGGCGTGTGCGGCGCGAGCAGGCGGCCGCGGCATTGAGCAGCGAGCAACCGGTATGAGCATCGAAGTACGCAGCATCGTGAAGCGCTTTGGCAGCTTCTCGGCCCTGGACGACGTCAGCCTGACCTTCCCGGCCGGTCAGCTGGTCGCCCTCCTCGGACCTTCCGGGTGCGGCAAGACCACCTTGTTGCGCGTGATCGCCGGGCTTGAGGTGCCCGATAGCGGCGCCGTCCTGTTCCACGGCGAAGATGCTTCCGACCGCGACGTGGGACAGCGGCAGGTCGGCTTCGTGTTTCAGCACTACGCGCTGTTCCGGCACATGACCGTGTTCGAGAACGTCGCCTTCGGCTTGCGGGTGAAGCGGCGCGCGCAGCGGCCCCCCGCCGAGCAGATCCGGAGCAAGGTGCTCGAGCTGCTCCAGCTCGTGCAGCTGGACTGGCTCGCCGACCGCTACCCGCACCAGCTCTCGGGGGGGCAGCGGCAACGCATTGCACTCGCGCGGGCCCTTGCAGTGGAACCCAAGGTGCTGCTGCTGGATGAGCCCTTCGGTGCACTCGACGCCAAGGTGCGCAAGGAGTTGCGCCGCTGGCTGCGGCGGCTGCACGACGAGCTGCACATCACCAGTATCTTCGTCACGCACGATCAAGAGGAGGCACTGGAGGTAGCCGATCAGGTGGTGTTGATGAACAAGGGCAAGGTCGAGCAAGTCGGCAGCCCGGACGCAGTCTACGAGCACCCGGCGTCCCCGTTCGTGTATGGCTTCCTCGGCACCGTCAACGTGTTCCACGGCCGCGCACATGACGGCCGGCTCGACCTCGGACCGGTCTCGCTGGAGTCGCCCGAGCACCGCGACGTGCGCGACGCGCCCGCTGTGGTCTATGCGCGGCCGCACGAGATCGAGATCGAGCGCTTCTCGCCGGGCTTGAACGGCATCTGTGCGCAGCTCAATCGCATGCTGGTAGTCGGACCGACTGCGCGGCTCGAATTGGAACGGGAGGATACCGGCGAGATCGTGGAGGCGGAGATCCCCGCGCCTCGCGCGCGTGCGCTCAATTTGAAAGTGGGCGAAACCCTCGCGATCTTCCCTCGCAACATGCAGGTGTTCATCGATCGCACGCGCGAAGCGCCTGCAGGCGCGGCCGCGAGACCTGAGACAGCCGCGGACGAGCCGCCGCCGCTGCCGCTGACCGGGACGGTGATCTCGTAGCGGAAGCGTCCGGTCACCCACTGTGGCCTGGAACAGTTGACCTCAGAAGCACCGCGCTTCGCTCCCTCTCCCCTTGTGGAGAGGGCTGGGGAGAGGGGGATGCCGAAGGCCGCCACGGACCGCATCCGAGTCTTCCACCGTAAACCCAAGCCGCTGTCGTCGAACCGGGTATCGTTGCGCTCCACACCGCGATGTCGCGGGGCACCGGGTCGCCGCGGTTCCTCGCTCGTCGCCCGAGATCGAAGACCACTTGGAGCAGTGAATGCGTAGATTCTTGACTATGGGCGCCTTGCTCTTCGCGGGGTTCCTGGTTTCGACGGCCACCGCCGCCGTGAGCCTGCTGAACGTGTCTTACGACCCGACGCGGGAGCTATACCAGGATTTCAACGCCGCCTTCGCCAAGTACTGGAAGGAGAAGACCGGCGAGGTCGTGACCATCCGGCAGTCTCACGGCGGCTCCGGCAAGCAGGCTCGCTCCGTCATCGACGGGCTCGACGCCGACGTCGTGACGCTCGCGCTGGCCTACGACATCGACGCGCTGTACGAGCGGGCCAGGCTCATCCCCAAGGACTGGCAGAAGCGCTTGCCCAACAACAGCGCACCGTACACATCCACTATCGTGTTCCTGGTGCGCAAGGGCAACCCCAAGGGCATCAAAGACTGGGACGACCTGGTGAAGCCCGGTGTTTCGGTGGTCACGCCCAACCCCAAGACCTCGGGCGGGGCACGCTGGAACTACCTGGCGGCCTGGGGCTATGCGCTCAAGCACAGCGGCAACGACGAAGCGAAGGCGAAAGATTTCGTCACCCGCCTGTACAGGAACGTGCCGGTGCTGGACACGGGCGCGCGGGGCTCCACGACGACGTTCGTAGAGCGCGGCATAGGCGACGTGGCGATCTCGTGGGAGAACGAGGCCTTCCTCGCCGTGAAGGAGCTGGGGCCGGACAAACTCCAGATCGTGGTCCCGTCGATCTCGATTCTCGCGGAGCCGCCGGTGACGCTGGTGGACAAAGTTGCCGACCGGCATGGGACCCGCAAGGTGGCGCAGGCTTATCTGGAGTACCTGTACACCCCGGACGGGCAGGACATCGCCGGCCGTCACTATTACCGGCCGCGGCTGGAAGCGGTCGCGGCCAAGTACGCGGCTCAGTTCGGTACCATCAAGCTGTTCACGATCGACGAAGTGTTCGGCGGCTGGCAGAAGGCGCAGACCACCCACTTCGCCGACGGCGGGATCTTCGACCAGATCTACAAGCCCGGGCAGTAGCCGTCCTCGCGAGCTTCCGCACGCTCTGGCGCCAACATGCGTCAGGGTCGCAAAGGCGCGCCAGCGCACCCGCCAGTGACTGCGCATGCTCCCAATGATCCGGACAGCGACTTTTCACGCTATATGTAATAAGATATAGAGATGAGGGCAGCAGGGTCAAGGAGACTGCCGCGTCACGTCGCGCCACGGCTGAAGCGCTCATCGGCCACGACCTGCTGGTCCTTGCAGGCCGCGTCGGCGTACCAGCCGATGCGCACGTCGAGGCGCGCATCGAACTCGGGGACGTAGGGCTTGATGTCGAGGATAGGCGTGCCGTCCAGCAGATCGAGGTCGGCCACCCGCACTCGGCCGGGTTCGATGCCCAGGATGCGCAGGAGCGAGATCGCGATCGGGTTCGGGCGTGCGGGTGCGCGCGTAGCGAAGATCCCGCGCGCTTGGGTATCGAGGAACGGGACCACCTGGAGCTGCGCTGCTCCGGTGCGGTGCAGGTGGCTGGCAAGCAACAAGTGCGAGAACCCGTCGAGGTCCTTGAGTCCAGGCCAAAACTCGGGCTCCAGCTCCAGACAGCCCTCGGCCCCCTGTGCGCGTGAGGGCTGGATGGGCATGCCGGCAGCTTGCGTGAAAGGGCTGCGCACGATCCCGATCGAACGGTAGATCACGTCCATTAGCGTCTCCGTGGAGCCAGAGGAATGAAGCTTAGTGCAAGGAACCAGCTGTTGGGAGTGGTGTGCGAGGTCCGCAGGGGGATCACCACCGCGGTCGTCAAGATCGAGGTGCGCAACCCCGCAATCCTGACGGCCACGATCACCCTGGAAGCGCTCGAGGAGCTGCGGCTAAGGGTCGGTCAGGAGGCTTGTGCGGTGATCAAGGCCTCCGACGTCGTCGTGGGGATCGCGGACTAAAGTTAGTGCGCCGCGAGCGCTGAGCCAGACCCGGTTCAGTGTACGCTCGTCGATGGCCCCACGTGCGGGGCCGCTGAGCAGGTGGCAGCGCGTGCCATGTCCGCGAGCGCTTCCGAATGCAAGCTGAAGCAGACCTGAAAGCCGTCCGGCGTGATCAATGTCAGCAGCAGGCAGCCGGCGTCATCGGAACGCTCGAGCGCCCAGCGTTCAGCGGGGTAGGCCACCCGCAAGGAGGGGTCTGCATGGGCGGCCCGCAGCGCCTGCGTCTGGATGGCCGGCAGAGTCATGATCAGCGAGCTCACGCAGGCGAGCGGGAGGGTCACCGCCACGGCACGCCCCTCGCGATCCAGAAGGTTCAATCGCACGTCCCGCCCGTCGTCGGACACTTCGCATGTGGTGAGGCTGGCGGCTTCGATCAGCATGGCGGAGGCTCCATTCGTTATATTCATGTAAATATAACGAGGTCTGTCTCACCACACAACCCGGTGACCGGCCGATTCGAGCGGAAAAAGAGCTTGACAGCGTCGTTATATCTATATGAATATAGCGTGCAGGAAAGCTGACGCCGGCCGCAGTTCACTGGCCCGGCCTTCCCCTTCGAGTTCGAGCAGCCTCCCCACCGGAGTGCTGCTCTTTTTTTGGACTGGGAGCCACCACCAAACATGTGCACGGAGGAGACTAAGAACTTATCCGTAAATAATATTTATTCATGGGGACCTTCCTGAAGCAAATGATGGCGGCGGCGAGATGATCGGGACCATGTAGGAGCGATGCGAGCTTCTCATAGCGGACGAGAAGCTTGCGGAAGCGCGTGAACCAGCTTGGGTGACCTCGACCACCCAGCGCCGGGGACGCTTCGCCGGAGCGCGCTTGGGTACGCTCCTGCCCGCGTGGGCCACATGCGGAATGTAGTCGCGTTCGAGCATGTCCTGCTCGCGCCGCGGCGCCCACGAAGCCACTTCGCGCACACAGGTGCTGGCGGGCACGCGGTGGCAACGGCAGGTCGAGCCACCACGACGGCGTCCAGGTGGGCACCAGCTGACTGATGTCATGTCGGTTTGCCCCGGTCACGATGATCGACAGCGGGACGCCACGGCGCGTCCACCAGCAGGATTCGCTTGCTTCCATTTTTTTCCCCGATCCGTCGGGTTCGGCCCGACGGATTCTTGGGCCAGCGGCGCCTTCATCATTGCCCCGTCGATACTCTGCCATCGCCAGGCGATGCCCTCCATGTCGTCGTACTCCGCCAGCCCAGCCTTCCACAGCGCTTCGAACAAGCCAGCCTTCTCCCACTCCAGAAAGCGCTTGTGGATGGCGCTCGCGCTACCGAAGCGTTCGGCCGGCAGCGCCTTCCACTGGCAGCCCGTGCGCAACACGTACACGATGGCCTCGAACACTGACGCGCGGATCCTTCGGCTTGCGTCCGCCCCAGGCTTGCGCATGTACTTGCGCCTTGTGGCCGCGCCGGGCGTTGCGGAATCAGCGGTTCGACCCGCTCCCAGAATGCATCCGAGACTATCCCATGACCCCAGTCTTGCCCTCGCCATTAGCGTTCCTCCGTCGCCCCCACCGGTCGCGGACGGAGGAATAGTGTACTCCTTTATTTACGGATACCGAGATCGTAAAGACCAATGCGGTGACGGTAACGCCGCCTTATGGCGCTTGCTCGATGACGCTGGCCTTCTACAAGGAGAGAAAGCTCAGCGGAGTCGTTCGACATCGCGGTCCGCAAGCTGAGCGACGGCAGCCGGCTCCTGGTCGATCCCCAAGTTGTCCGCCGTGTCGCCGAACAAGAATAACCCGGGTCCACCGTGGCGAAGCTGCCCGCCGGTTTCGACTCGCTTTCTAAGCTCGCCCATTTCGCGCAGCCCCGGGCGGCGCCGCGGCGCCACCTCGGGGATTGACACGGCTCACCGGACCGACGCCTTGCACGCCGCCGGCCCTTCCAGTGCTCTAGTGCCGTTGACGCGCCGAGCGAGCAGGCGCGGTCCTCATCCGCCCGCCAGCGCAGCAATCCTCGGACCGAGGCCTTGAACGCATGCGCGATATACCCCGAGCATAGACAGCGCAGCTTTGCCCGGCGACAATGCTGACGCTTGCAACTATGACAGGCATTCATCGATCGCCCAGTAGCATGCGGACAGGATTGCTTAGCAAGCTGCTGTGGATCGGCCTGATCGGATTGGCGCTGACCCTCCCGGGTCATGGACGCGCCCAGCAAGACAGCTCCCCCGCCCTCTTGCGCATTGTCGGCGTGGACGGGGCCGAGCTGCGAGTCACGGCAGAGGACTCGGCGAAGCTTCCTCGAGCGATGGTCAAGGCCGTCGATCACGGCGGTGCCCAGGTCACGTTCGAAGGCGTCGCCGCCCGGGCATTACTGAAGCTCGCCGGCGCCCCGTCGGGGCACGCGTTGCGCGGCCCACGGCTATCGCTCTATGTCTTGGCCGAGGCTTCCGACGGCTACAAGGCGCTCTACGCGCTCGCTGAGTTCGACGCCGACTTCACCGATGGTGCGATCCCGGTCGCGGACCGCAAGAACGGCGAGGCGCTCGGACCCAAGGAGGGGCCGCTGCGGATGGTCGTGCCCTGGGAAAAGCGCCAAGCGCGCTGGGTCCGCGAGTTGATCGTGCTGCGCTTGGGGCAGGCCCCCTAGGCCGAGGAGGGAGAAGAACTAGGATTTTCTCGTTATCCTCGGTCCCCAGTCTCGGGTCAGCGCGACGCCCGCCGTCGCTCTTCCCAGCTTCTGCGAACAGCCTGCGCGCGGGTAAGTGGCGGCGGCGCGGGCTTTGCCGACTCCTCCGAGTCCTGCAGCCGCCCCGATGCGCTCGGCTAGGCAGCGACGGCCAGGATGACCTGGCTCGCCTTGATGAGGGCAGTGGCCTGCTTGCCGGAGGCCAGCTGCAACTCGGACACCGCCTCGTTGGTGATGATGGCTGAAACCATGGTGCCGCTCGGCAAGGCGGATCACTCACTTCACTGTTGACCGCACCCTTCACCAGTTGGGTGACCTCCCCCTTGAACTGGTTGCGGGCGCTGAATCGATAGTTGCCCGCATCGGTAACCACCGTTACCGACGGAGCCTTGACCAGACCGATCGCCTTTTTGCCCTTGACCAGACCGAGGCTCTTCGAACTGCTGGTAGTGACGACTGCAACCAGCTTATCGCCTCCCGCCGAGGTCGAGCACCACTTCGGTGCTGATCGGGCCGGCGTCTACGGCCGAGATGGTTCCTTCGAATTTGTTGCGTGCCGCTGATCTTCATCCGCATGACTCCTTTGGGGGTTGACTGGATTGTGCGCCGAGAGGTCCCCTCGGCCCTGCGCTGCGGTTCACAGGTTAGCTGCAGTATGTGCAGTCTAAGGCATGCCGCTCGCTAGATTCCACCATAGCGCCACAACCCGGAAATCGGAGGGCTTGCGTCCATGCAGCCCGCGGCATTCGCTGTATAGTCTCAGATATAGCCATCTTCATCGACGCCGCCCGAATGGCAAAGCGCAGGCTGCAGGCCCACCTCGAGGTGGGAAACGGAATCCGGTGCGGTCCTCGGCGGCCCCCGCATCCGCTTGCTCGAGGCCGTCGACAAGTACGGCTCGATCTCGCAAGCCGCACGCCGGATTCCGATGTCGTACAAGGCAGCATGGGATGCGCTCGACGATCTGAATAACCTGGCCGACTTTCCGGTCATTGCAGCGCAGCATCGGTGGCACCGGCGGGGGAGGTGACGAAGCTCACCGACTACGGGCGCAAGCTGGTCGCGATGTACCGTGCCATCGAGGGTGAATACCAGACGGCTATGGACCGCCTGCAAGGCGAAGCCACCGGCCGGGACGGAGCCGACAAGGTCGCTTTCCAGCGGCTGTTGCGGCGCATTACGCTGCGTACCAGTGCCCGCAATCAGTTCGCCTGCACCGTCTCAAGCGTCGAGGCGGGGCCGGTGAACGCCTTGGTGTTCCTGGCGCTGGATGAGGATTGTGAGCTCGAAGCCCAGATAACGAGCGATTCGGTCAAGCAACTGGACCTGGCGCCTGGTCGCGAGGTGGTTGCGCTGGTCAAGGCTTCGGCGGTGTTTCTGTTGAGCGACCGTGACGCCCGGACGAGTGTCGGCAACCACCTCACCGGCGTGGTCAGCCGAATCCACGAGGGGCCGGTCAGTGCAGAGTCGTCTGGACTTGCCGCTGGCGCGCACACGCCATATCACTGCCGTCGTCACCACCCAGGCCGTGGCATCCCTGGGGCTGATAGTCGGGTCGACGGTGACTGCCGCTTTTCAGTCGTCCAGCGTGGTAATCGCTATCCTCGGATAGAACAACGTCAGATCCCTGGGCATTCGACGTTGCGCATTGGGCGTTGTCGATTTGGTTTAAAGCACAATCCCGGCAACCGCTCAACGCGAGGTTGACCGGGGATCCGCGTGAAGCGGATCGATCCACGGCACAGACTCAGGGGGTTCCACGGGCTCGATGTCCAGGTTCACCACGACCGGCTCCTGGCCACTGCGTACGAGCACGCACTCCGAGCTCGGCGCCGGGATCGGCGTTGATCTCCTGGTGCGGGACGAAGGGAGGCACGTAGATGAAGTCGCCGGGTCCGGCCTCTGCGCAGTACTCCAGCCGATCGCCCCAACGCATGCGCGCCCGCCCGCGCACCACGTAGATCACGCTCTCCACCGGGCCATGGTGATGCGCCCCGGTCTTCGCATTGGGACGAATCACAACCGTCCCGGCCCACAGCTTGTCGGCGCCCGACCCGCGCCTGCGTGATGGCGGCCGCGCGGTTCATGCCCGGCGTTTGGGCCGTGTTGGCGTCGAGTTGATCGGCAGGGATCACGCGCACGCCATGCAGGCGCCAGCGAAGGGTATCGGAGTCGGTCATGTGCGTGGTCGGAGCATCAGTCAGCGCACAGTCTAGCAAGCTGGCGTGCGATGGTCACTTTGGTTACGCCGGCGCCGCAGCGCGCACTGCTCCGATCCGCTCTTCGTGGATGGGGAGGTTGACGAACGCAGCGGCGAACGCGAGCGCCATGTCCGCGTACCACATCCACAGGTAGCTGCCGCTTTCGACCAGGGCGATCCCGCCCAGCCAGGCGCCGAAGAACGCGCCAATCTGGTGGGACAACAACGTCAAGCCGAACAGGGTCGCCAGATAGCGTATCCCGAACAACTTCCCGACCAGCCCCGCGGTGGGCGGAATCGTGGACAGCCAGGTGAACCCGAGCACCATCGCGAACACGTAGAAGGTCAGTGCGGTCTTCGGCGCCGCGAGGTAGACGGCGATCGCCGCGGCCCGTGCGAAGTAGGTCCAGAACAGCAGCCATTTCAGCCGGTAGATGCTGCCGAGCGCGCCTGCGGTCAGGCTGCCTGCGATGTTGGCAAGTCCGATGATCGCGAGCGAGGTGGCCGCCACGCCCGCGGACATTCCACAGAGCTGCACCTCCCCCGGAAGGTGCGTGACCAGGAAAGCAATGTGAAAGCCACAGGTGAAGAAACCTGCGTGCAGCAACCAATAGCTCTTGTTGCGAGCGGCGCGGCGGAGTTGATGCGCGCAGCGTGAGCTCGGGTGCGTGTGCCGCGGGCGATGCGGTGCCTTGCGCCGGCGATGCCGGCGGCCGCTTTCCCAGCAGGCCCGCCAATGGCATCGGTCGCCAGTGCCGCCACCGCCATGGCGATCATCGCGCTCACCCAGCCGAAGGCGCTGATCAGCGCCTGGTTGAGCGGGGCGAACAAGAACTGGCCGAAGCTGCCTCCCGCGTTGATGAAGCCGGCGGCGAAGGCGCGCTTGTCTGCCGGCAGTCGCCCGGCAGTGGCGCCGATGAGGATGGAGAAGCTGCCGGCCCCGGCGCCGGCCGGTGCCAGCACCCCAAGCGTCAGGAGCAGCATCCACCCACTCGAGACGAAGGGAGTGAGCGCGCTGCCTGCCGCGAGGAGAATCGCGCCGGCAATGATCACGCGGGAGGGGCCGTACTTGTCGGCGATCGCACCGAAGATCGGCTGCGAGACGCCCCAGACGAACTGGCCCACGGCCAGGGCGAAGCTGATGGCGACGATACCCAGCCCCGTCGACGAGTTCAGCGGCGAGACGAACAGCCCAACAGACTGGCGCGCGCCCATGGTGATCATGAGGATCGCCGCAGCAGTCAGCATGAGCGGCCAGACCGAGACAGCTGCCGCGTGCTTTCCTTCACTCATTCAACATCTCCTTCGCTGTCCGTTACCGGGCGGAACAGCGGTACGGTCCGGTCGAGCATGGCATGCAGCTGCGCCAGGTCGGCCGCCCCGATGGTGCTGTTCACCTCTTCCTGAGCCCGCCGCCAATTGCTGCGTGCTGCGCGCAAGTGCTCGTCCCCGCTCGACGTCAACGCTACGAGGCGCACGCGCGCGTCGAGCGCGCTTGGTTGCGCCTCGACCCAGCCGGCCCCGATCAGCGGCTTCAGGCTGCGGGTGAGGGTGGTGCGATCCATGTCCAGCGCTTCAGCCAAGTGCGAGACCGAGACAGCGCCCGAGCCGCGCAGATTCGACAGCACCGAGTACTGCGTGACGCGCATCCCGGTGGGCGCGAGCGCCCGGTTGTATACGGCCGTTACCCGCCTCGTCAGCCGGCGCAGCCTGAAGCAGGTGCAGCCTCGTACTGCCGTCCCCGCCTCCGGCGGAGCGGCGCTGGGTGAAGCCTGGGAAGACTTGCCTGCAGTCATAGCCGCCAGTATAGTGCATATGCACGTATTGGCAAGCGGAGTTGATTTTCGATGGCCCATGACGACCAGACGGAACGTTGGAATACGCAACTGCCGGAGGCGCGCTCGAGTCGCTGGCCCAGATGACGCACGCAAGCAAGGTCCAGGGCTTCCTCGACGTCAGCCACGACCGGGACCCGAGCTTGCTGTTCGTCCTCGGCGGCGCGGTGCCCGTTGCGATCATCGCGTTCCCATTCATTCTGCAGCAGCCGGTTCCCGCGCTCGAAGAGCGGTTCCATCTGTCCGCCGCCAAGGACACAAGGTTGTTGCAAGCACGGGAGAAGAAGGTGCGCGTGCTATGCGCAGGTCGCAACGGGAGTCGGCCTGAGGCGCGCGGGCCGGTCGGGTTGTATTGTCATCCAGCCGGGAGTATGGTCAGTAGTTCACGCCGCAAGAGGGAGCGTGAACACCCTACAGGAGGGTCTAGCCATGAGTGATCTCTGGGACAAGGCAAAGGAACTGGCGTCCGAAGCAGCGAAGATAGCGAGCGAGGCAGCCAGGAAGGTTGCCGGCACGACCGCCGAAGCCACGGACAAGGCTAGCGATCTCGCGAACAAGGCCTGGGATGCAACCAAGGACGTTGCCGGTGCAACGGAGGCAAGCGCCGGTAAGGTGTTTGAACAGGCCGCGCAAGCCGCGAACAGCGCAGCGGGCATGAGCGCCGAGCTCACGTCGAAAGCCTTCGACGCAGCTAAGAGCGTTGCCAGCGCTACGGGCGGCGCGGCCGACAAAGTGATGGAGCAGACTGCGCAAGCCGCCAGCAGCGCAGCAAGCATGACTGGCGAGCTGACGGCGAAAGCCTTCGATGCGGCCAAGAGCGTTGCCAGCGCTACGGGAGCGGTCGCTGGCAAGGCGTTCGATCAGACCGCCCAGGCCGCGAGCAGCGCGGCGGACATGACCGCCGAACTGACAGCGCAGACGCTGGATGCAGCCAAAAGCGTTGGCAAGAAAGCGGAGCAGGCAGCAAGTCAGGCAGTGGACGCACTGAAAAAGACCACCGGCTGACACGCCCCGGCGCTTGCAGAAAGCGCCGGGTCCGTTTCACCGCCCGATCACGCAGGCGGGAATCCAAACCCGGCTTCCCGCTCGTGCGGGAACGACAATTCAGGGCCAGCTAGCTGGTCAGAGCTCTGCCCGTGCGCAGGCAGCCGCAGGGCCTGCTCACGGCACTTGCGCGATCTCAACGCGCCTGGCCTCCATGTCGGAACCGCCGCCGGTGATGTCGGCGGGCGGCTGCAGGTTGATCGACGTCTCGGCCACGCCCGCCGCCAAGAGCGCATCGCGCACGGCCTTGGCGCGCTCCTTCGCAAGCTCCGCATTCTGGGTCGGGTCGCCGCTCGGGTCCGTATAGCCGGTGATGTTGATCGTGATGCCGTTCTCCTTGATCCGGTCGGCGGTCGTATTGATGGTGTCCTGCGAGTCTGCGCCCAGAGCGGCTTGCCCCGTTTCGAAATAGACGCTCACGCGCAAGCCCGCACCGGAATAGCCGGATTGCGGGGTCGCCGCGACGGGTGATCCCTCCACAGGCGGGCGCACGGGCGTGGACCGCATCAACCCGAAGTAGACGAACGCGGCCACCAAGGCTGCGATCAACCAGGGCAGTGCTCTGCGCAACGCGCTGCTGCCGGCAGTCGCGACGGCCGCGCCCGCGGCGGCGCTGCCGGCCACCGCCGTTCTGACTCCCTGCATCCCCGCCGCGGGCATGGACGGCACGGCGTCCAACAGGCTCGACAGGCTGCTGAAGCCCAGTACGCGGATGATGCGGCTGTCCAACCCCATCCTCTCGAGAAACCCTTTCTGGCCCAGCAGCAGATCGCCGAGCCCCGAAACGCTCAGGTTGTTCGCCGTCACCTGCTTCTTCAGGAATGCGAACAACAGGGGCGTGGCCAGCGCGATCAGGCTGCCCGCGGAAGAGGCCTTCAAGCCGGTGGCCGCGGCGATCGCGTCGGTCAGCTGCGTGGTCTTGTCGCCGAACACTTTGCTGAGCAAATTGCTGCCCAACGACACGAGGGAGCCGGCGCGATCGGGGTTGGCGAGCGCTTCCGCGCCGGACAGGATACCGGTATCGATGCTGGGAGCGGTGACCCATTGAAATACGTCGTTCGCCCCCTGAGGCGCGGCGGCTTTCTGCATCAACCCGGCCAGGAGCACCGGAACAGCAGAAGCCATGGCGGATTTTACGGTTCCCTCGGGCGCGCCGAGATAGTTGGCCAGCGGGCCGGTCAGATCCTTCGCCGAGTTGAGCAGGGACTCTACGATATTGATTGGCATGGCAGCGTTCTCCGCTGAGTGAACAGTGCAAGAACCGCAGCTGCAGCAGCGCCGCAGCGCAGCTGATACACAGATACGGTGCGCGGCTCGACGCAGAAGTGGCGCGCGCGAAGCACGCCTGGCACTCGCGTCGTTCGGTGCGTGGAGCATGCACAGTACCGAAGACAGCGCAGCCGTGCAATCGGACCTTGGTCCTACAGCAGATCTCGCACACCACGCAATCCCCGAGCGCTCCCTCAGCGCTCGCGAGCTGTCGTGCGCTGATCCCACACCCGCCTTGAACGCTCCCGCCGCACGTGATACGGTTGGAGTTGCTATCCGTCCACAGCCGATCACAGGGCGCAACCGGTTCCCGCGGGACCGTGACGGAGGCAGTCGTTCTCCATGTTGGCGAAGATGTTGACGCCAGGACCGCAAAAAGCCGTGACAGCGACCGCGTGCGCAGATCGAACTGTGGAGGGGCGCGTAGCGATGCGGGCAAAGCGGGGCGCTGCGGTTCGCTGCGCGGTCGCATCCTGCGCGCTGGCTGGCTGTTTGACGACGCTTGGGATCGCGGCGGCTGCGCTCGCTGCGCCCGACGACAAGATCGCCGACGGCGTGGTCCGGATCGGTTTGATCCTGGATATGTCGCAGGCCCTGTCCTATCTTGCCGGCGAGAGCAGCGTGACTGCCGCGCGCATGGCGGTCGAGGACTTCGGCGGCCAGGTGCTCGGATATCCGATCGAGATCGTCTCCGCCGACCACCAGAACCGTGCGGACCTGGCTGCGCAAATAGCGCGCGAGTGGTTCGATGCCGGCAAGGTCGACGCGCTGATGGATGTCACGGCCTCACCTCCCGCGCTCGCCGTTGCGAAGGTCGCCCGGGAGAAGAACCGCATTCTCGTGGTCAATGGCGCGGGCACCCTGCGGCTCACCAACGAGGCCTGCAATGCGGTGACGATGCACTGGGCTTTCGACTCCTACGCTCTGGCCGAGGTCACTGTCAAGGAGATGGTCAGAAGCGGCAACGACACGTGGTATTTCGTGACCGCTGAGAACGCTTTCGGACAGGCGCTCGAGAAGGACGCCGCCCGGGCGGTCAGAGCTGAAGGCGGCAAGGTGCTGGGCTCATCGATGCACGCGATCGATGGTCCCGATTTCTCCGCCCACCTGCTGCGCGCCAAGCAGTCGGGCGCAAAGGTGATCGGGCTCGCGACCGCCGGAAAGTACTTCATCGACGCCATCCAGGCGGCCCACGCGTTGGGGATCGCAAACGCAGGGAAGCAGCGCCTGGCTGCCTCGCTCATCTACGTCAACGACATCCACAGCGTGGGCTTGGCGGTCACCCAGGGGTTGCACCTCGCTTCCGCGTTCTACTGGGATTCGAGCGATGAGGCCCGCAAGTGGTCGAAGCGCTTCTTCGAGCGCGAGGACAAGATGCCGAACATGGCCCAAGCCGGAGTCTATTCTGCGACGCTTCACTACTTGAAGGCCGTGCAGGCGGCCGGGACTGATCGCACCGAGGACGTGGTGGCCAAGATGCGCGAGCTGCCGGTGGATTTTTTCGGCACGGCCGGGCGGGTGCGGGAGGACGGGCGCATGGTCCACGACATGTACTTGTTCGAAGTCAAGAGCCCCGCGGAGTCCGGCGGCGCCCTGGGACTATCTCAAGCTGCGCGCGACCGTTCCTGGCGAGCAAGCATTTCAGCCGCTCGCGAAGAGCGCGTGCCGGCTGCTGAAGAAATAGCCCATGTTTGGAACGGGGACCCCGACGGCACCGTTTCGGATGGAGCTGTCCATCAGCAGGAGTCACGTATGAAGACGACGCGCGCCATTGCGGTGGCGCTCATGCTCGGTTTGCCGCACGCGGCCGGCGCGGCGAGCCTGCGCGAAATCGCGGGGTGCAAGCCCGGGGCGGACGACGCGGTGGTGAGCCGTGAGGGATTGTTCACTACTCACGTTGCTTGCGATCACCTGTTGCTGGAGATCCCGGACAGCCTGTACGACCGGGACATGCTGCTCAACACCGAGTTCGCGGCCGTGTCGGGAGGTGCGGATCTGATCGCCCCGGGCACACTGGTCGACAATCGGGTAGTGCGCTGGACCCGCCGCGGCAACACCGTGAACCTGGAGAACGTGACTCATGACATCGCTCGGCGACGCGCGAGGCGGAAATCGAGCATGGCATCGAGGCCACCACGCTGCCCACCCTGCTGCGGACCTTCGAGATAGTCGGCCAAGGCCTGAAGGGCGAAGCGGTGATCGACATCACGCCGCTGTTCGTCACCGAACCGCCGAGGGCATTCGCGCTCGGATTCATGAAGCACTTCGGGACGCAGGAGATCGATCCCAAGCGCTCGTACATCCAGGTCGTCAAGGGGTTTTCGCGCAACATCGGCATTCGCTACTACCAGACCTGGGTCGCCGATCGCGAGCAGCTGATGAGCCGGGTGGAAACAGGTGAGGAATCGGTCAGCGCGTATCTGGGGTTCGTCTTCTACACCAACATCTACCTGCTGCCGGACCAGCCGATGCGGCCGCGCTTCTGGGACGCGCGCGTGGGCTACTTCGCCACGTCGTTCCAGGACTACGGGAGCGGCGACTACGGCGGCGTGCAGCGCGGCTACATCCAGCGTTACCGGCTGGAGAAGAAGAATCGCAGCGCCCTGCTGTCCGATCCGGTGGCCCCGATCGTGTTCTACATCGACCGCGGCGTTCCGAGCGCGTGGCGCCCGTACCTGAAGCAGTCAGTGGAGGACTGGCAAGGCGTGTTCGCGCAGGCTGGCTTCAAGAACGCGATCATCGCCCGCGATGCGCCCACCGAAGAGGAAGACCCGTCCTGGGATCCCGACGACGTGCGCTACAACGTCATCCGCTGGACACCCAGCGGGAGGCGCAACGCGCTGGGCGCCGCCGTGGTGGACCCACGCAGCGGCGAGGTCATCTCCTCGCACACGATCTTCTGGCACGACGTGCTCAGGCTGCTGGAGACGTGGTACTTCACGCAGGCGAGCCCGCTGGATCCGCGTGCGCAGAAGCTGCCTCTGCCCAACGAGCTGATGGGTGAGCTGCTCCGCTACGTGGTGCGGCACGAGATCGGGCACGCGCTGGGTCTGCGGCACAACCTCAAGGCCATGGCGGGTGTCGGCGTGAAGGAGCTGCGCGATCCCGCGTGGACCCGCACCTGGGGCACGTCGGCGTCCACCATGAGCTATGCGCGCTTCAACTACGTCGCGCAGCCGGGCGATGGTGCGGGCCTGCTGCCGCAGTTCGGCCCCTACGACTACTTCGCCATCGAGTGGGGCTACCGCGTCTTCGCCGAGGACATGACCCCGGAGGAGGAGCGCGCCAAGCTCGACGAGATCGCCGCACGCCAGGTCGCCAATCCGCTGCTGCGCTTCGGCGGGGAGGACGCGGTGGCGGAGATCGACCCCGCGGTGTTCTCCAACGTGGTGGGCGGCGACGCGATCGAATCCACCGATCTGGGATTGCGTAATATCGATCGGGTGATGGCGTTCATCGTTCCCGCCACCACCCGCACGGGCGAGAGCTACGACAGGCTGAGCGAGATGTACGAAGCGCTCGTGCAGCAGCGACATCGCGAGCTGGTGTACGTCACGAAGCTGGTAGGCGGGGTCGAGGAAACACGCTACCAGGCGGGCCGCGGCAAGGCACCCTTCGTGCCGGTCGCTCCCGAGCGCCAGCGGCAGGCGGTGAACTTCCTGGTCGAGCGCGCCTTCGTCGAGCCCAAGACTCTGCTCGATCCCGAGGTGATCGACCGCATCACGCCCACGGGCGGCAGCAATCCGCTGCAAGGCTCGAACGTGGATCTACTGCAGCGCCTGATCGACCCGGACGTATTCCAGCGCATGGCGCACGCGAGCAGCCGGGGGCGCGGCCGCTACACCGGTATCGAGCTGCTTTCGGATCTCAACGAAGGGCTGTTCAGCGAGCTCGCGGCCCAGGCGCCCGCCATCAGCCCCTACCGTCGCCAGGTCCAGCGCAGCTACGTGACCATGCTGCTGGTGGCCACCGGCACGATCGAAGACCCCTCCTATCGGAGCGCTCGCCAGGACGCGGGAGCAGCAGGCAGATCCCGGGGAATCATGCAGGCCGCCAGGTCCTTCGACTCCACGATCGCCAAGGTGGGCGAGGAATACACTGGCGGCGTCAGTTCCCTCAGCGAGTACCGCGCCGTGCTGCGAGCGGCCGTGGCGGAGCTGTACAAGAAAATCGAAGCGGCAATCGGCAAGGTCGAAGATCCGGACAGCCAGTTGCATCTGCGGTTGATTCGGTCGCAGTTGGAAAACGTCTCGTAAACGCTCAACAAGGAGAAGAACGCCATGCTGCATCCCAACGCCTGGATCCCTCGCACGTCACGCTGGCTGGGCATTGCTCTTGCCGCAGCGAGTCTGGCCGGCCTTGCCCCCTGCGCTGCCGCGCGTCCGGCCGACGGTCCCTGCCAGGTGGAAAAGCAGCCGAACGTAGCCGCCAGGATGCGCGACGGAGTCACGCTCTACGCCGACGTCTATCGCCCGAAGTCCGCCGGCACCTATCCCGTCATCCTCATGCGCCTGCCTTACAACAAGGACGGGGCCCAGACCTATGTCTACGCGCCACCCGAGTTCTACGCCTCCCACTGCTACATCGTCGTGATCCAGGACGTGCGCGGCCAGTACACCTCGGAGGGCTCGTTCTATGCCTTCCGCGACGAGGCCCAGGACGGCTACGACACCATCGAATGGGCCGCCAGGCTGTCCGGCTCGAACGGCAAGGTCGGGATGTACGGCTTCTCCTATGTGGGCGCCACGCAATGGCTGCCGGCGACGCTGAAGCCGCCGTCCCTGGTCACGATGGTGCCGGCGATGACCTCCTCCGACTACTACGACGGCTGGAGCTACGAAGGGGGTGCGTGGTCGCTGGCCTTCGAGGAATCCTGGCCGCTGGTCACCATCGCCCTCACCGGTTCGCGGCGCCTCGGCGACCAGGCGGTGATGGACCGCATGAACGAGGCGATCCGCGATCTCTGGGCCACCTACAGATTCCTGCCGATCAAGGAGTATCCCTGGCTGTGGCCGGATCGGCCCAAGGTCGCGCCCTACTTCTACGACTGGATCAAGCACAACACCTGGGACGACTACTGGAAGCAGTGGTCGATTCGCACCCGCTACGACCAGGTGCAGGTGCCGGCTCTGAACTTCAGCGGCTGGTACGACGTGTTCATGAACGGCGCGATCGAGAACTTCGTCGGCATGCGCGCCAGGGGCGGCAGCGATCTCGCCCGCAAGGGGCAGAAGCTGTTCGTCGGGCCCTGGATCCATCTGCCCTGGCAGCAGAAGGTCGGCGAGGTCGATTTCGGCCCCGAGGCAGCCAATCCGGTCGACGAGCTGCAGCTGCGCTGGTTCGACCATTGGCTCAAAGGCAAGAGCAACGGTGTGAGCAGCGACCCGGCGGTGCGCGTGTTCGTGATGGGCGCGAACAAGTGGCGCACGGCCGAGGATTGGCCGATCCCGGGCACCCGGTTCACGGAGTACTACTTGCACAGTCGCGGTGCCGCCAATACTCGTTACGGCAACGGCTGGCTCACTACCCAGAAGCCGGGCGCGGACGAATCACCCGACCGGTACCGCTACGATCCCGCCAACCCGGTCCCCAGCAAGGGTGGCCATTCCTGCTGCACCGCCGATACCGCTCCGGTCGGTCCGTTCGACCAGGCCGAGATTCAGAACCGGGCCGACGTGCTCGTCTACACCACACCGCCGCTGGAGAAGGCGGTCGAGGTCACTGGCCCGATCACGGTGACGCTCTACGCGGCATCCAGCGCCAAGGACACCGATTTCACCGCCAAGCTGACTGACGTTTACCCGGACGGCAAGGCGATCCTGCTCAACAACGGTATTCTTCGCGCGAGCTTCCGCAATTCGCTCGAGAAGCCGGAGCCGATCGAGCCCGGCAAGGTCTATGCCTATGAGATCTCGATCTGGCCGACCAGCAACCTGTTCAAGGCCGGGCACCGCATCCGGCTCGAGATCTCCAGCTCGAACTTCCCGCACTACGACCGCAATCCGAACACCGGCCGCCGGTTCGGCCTCGACAGCGAGCTGGCAGTTGCGGAGCAGATCATCTATCACGACCCCGAGCGTCCCTCGAAGATCGTGCTGCCGATCATGGCACAGCCGATCGAACCCTAGCTAGCTAGGGCGGCCCTGGGGCTGCCGGGACGGGCGGCGCGATCAGTACACTTCGGGTACGTACATGTTGGCCGGAACCGGGTGGCGGACGTAGTCTTCGTGGCGTTCGCGCTCGGGCAATACGATGGCCGGGTGCTGCACTTCCTTGTAAGGCATCAGGCTCAGCAGGTGGTGAATACAGTTGAGCCGCGCGTTCTTCTTGTCCACCGCCTGCACCACCCACCAGGGCGCCTCTGGTATGTGGGAGCGCTCGAGCATGGTTTCTTTCGCCTTCGTGTACTCCTCCCAGCGGCGGCGGGACTCCAGGTCCATCGGGCTCAACTTCCATTGCTTCAGCGGATCGTGGATGCGGCCCAGGAATCGCAGGTGCTGCTCCTCATCCGAAATGGAGAACCAGTACTTGATCACCTGGACCCCGGAGCGCACCAGCATCTTTTCGAACTCCGGCACGGTGCGGAAGAACTCCTCGTATTGGTCGTCGGTGCAGAACCCCATCACCCGCTCCACGCCGGCGCGGTTGTACCAGCTGCGGTCGAACAGGACGATTTCGCCCGCCGCCGGCAGGTGCGATACGTAGCGCTGGAAGTACCACTGGGTACGCTCGCGGTCACTGGGCGCGGGCAGCGCCGCCACGCGGCACGAGCGCGGATTCAGCCGCTGCGTGAGGCGCTTGATGACGCCACCCTTCCCGGCGGCATCACGGCCCTCGAACAGGATCACGACCTTGTGCCCGACGCTCCCAACCCAGTCCTGCAGCTTGACCAGCTCCGCCTGCAGGCGGAGCAATTCGCGGAAATAACGGCGGCGGCTCTCCTTCTCCTCCTCCGTCCGGCTGGACGACCCGTCGTCGGACCGTCCCTCCTCCGAGCGATCTTCCAGCTCCAACTCCAGTTCCTCGTCGTAGCTGTCGATCAATTCGCGGTGCATGCGCCGCAGCAATTCGTCGTCGCTCGAGTTCACTATGGGCTCCTGTAGGAAACAGGTGGGTACACGACGCTACAGAACTTGCATGGCAGTCGTGTTACAGCGGTGCCTTGAGTCCGCCCGGAAGGCATGACCGCGTTGGGCTTGCGGCTCCGTGCGGGACAGAACACGAACCGCCCCGGGAGTGTTGCCGCGTCCCAGCGCGGGCTAGGCGGCAATCCGCCTAGCCTCGATTGTAAAATCCTGTTGACCGAGCTTCCGCGGGGGTTCGCACCGAGATACCCTCTGCTTCCCGTCCGCTCGAGATTGCCAGACAAGTTGTCCCGGGAGCGACCTGTACACCGCCACGCACCGGGTCACGATCGAACCGCCGGATGCGGTCGCGCAGTGCCACAGTATGGGCAGCGCTTGATCCGGCGCGGATGCATCTCCGGCGTGCAGAATCAACGTGAGCGACCTCCGACCCACCACGCGGGCTGGGGCTCGACCACCGGGCTGGCCGGACCGGGGTTGCTTTGAGGCAGGCCTGGAGCGGGTAGGCACGACGCGCGCGACGAGGACACTTTCAAACAACAACAACAGCCAGGCGCTTCGGATCGTTACTCGAAGGGCTTGCTGAGCACGGTTGGCGGGCGTTCGCCGCCAGAGGGGGGACGATGCTGGGCTCTAAGGTGATCTCGCGCCTGTTCGGGCGCGCCGGATTCACTCGTTCGACTGCACCACGGCCGCCCTTTTCTCGCAGCGCTCTCGCCGAGTCGCTCGCGGGGCTCTCCGCGAGAGCGCGCGGCAGCGATCGGCGCAACCGCCCGCATTTCGAGCTCCTCGAAGGCCGGTTGCTGCTCAGCGCCGCGCCAGGCCTCGAGCCGATCCTGCTGGTTCCGGGCTTTGCGGCTTCGATGCCGGCAGACAGCGCCACGGTCGACGAGTGGTTGACGCACCGCGGCATCTCGCCCGACAAGCTGCAGGTCGATCCGGTCGGCGATACCTACCAGGACCTGCTGCAAACCCTCAAGAACGCGGGCTACCGCGACCACGCGGATGCCTCCGATCCCGGCAATCCGCTGCCGCAGACCCTGTACGTCGCGAGTTGGGACTGGCGCGTGCCCGTGGCGATCGACGACGGCAAGGCGGACGGCATCATCGGCACGCCTGACCCGATCACCGGCCAGTCCGCGCTAACGGCAGACTCGATCAGCGACGACAGCTTCGCTACCGGCCTGGACTACATGGGCTACTGGCTGAAGACGGTCGCCGAGGATTGGCATGCGGCCACCGGCGACACGCTGCAATCGGTGGACATCGTCGCGCACAGCACCGGCGGACTGGTCGCGCGCAGCTATGTGCAGAGCACCCCCTACGGGGAACAGTTCGACTCGAACCTGAGCGGATCGATCGACTTGGACGACTTGATCCTGCCGAAGATCGACGATCTCGTGCTGGTCGGTGTTCCCAACCAGGGCACGCTGAAGACCTGGAATCTGCTCCACGACAACTGGGGCGGCACCATCGAGACCCGGCTGCTGGCCACGTTGACCGACCGCGCCTACGACAGGGTGCTGGCAGGCGAGTCGATCGCCGGGCCGGAGGGCGACGACATCAGTCTGTCCACCCTCGCCGCGAACCCCCTCACCGATCCTGAAGGCGCCAAGCGGGAGTTCGCTGCGCGCTACATCCCGACGATGAAGGACCTGGTTGCGACCTTCCCGGTGATCAATCTAGCAGACGACGGCAGCAGCATGCTGACGACGGTCCCCGCGCAAGGCGACGAGAGCCGGTTCCGCAACGACATCGTCCTCGATCTCAACTTCAATACCTACGTCGACGCTTCGGGAGCGCACAACGCGACGGCACCACTGTTGCCCGCCGCCGATCCGAATGAGTTCATCAGACTGCTGGGGTCCGACGCCAATCCCGGCAAAGCCACCATTGTCTACGGCAGTGGCGTCGAGACGGTCGACGCGGTCAATCAGAAGATGGGACCGCTCGGACTGCCCAGCCTCGGGGGTGAGATCCTGAGCTTCGATACCCTGCTGCGCGGCCGTTCGCCCGCAGCCGGAGAAACCTGGTATCAGGACGTCCATTCCGACGCCGCCGGCGACGGGACCATTCCGACCTACGGCGCCGCCGGGCAGTTCTTCGGCGACGCACGCATCGGCTCGACGCTGGAGTTGATCGATCAGGGCAATCTCGGGCACGGCGAGCTGATGTTCGACGAAGCGTCGCAAATGGACGTCGCCGCGGCTCTGGGTGTGACAGGTCTCACGTCGGACCAAGTGTCGACCGGACTGCGCAACGACAATCTCGAATCGCTGAAGGCGATGCTGAGCCTGGGGCTGGTCAATCCCGCCGACATCGCCGGATCGGCGTTCAACGAGATCTCCGACCTCGCTTCGATCTTCACGGATCCGTCGCAACTCACGCTGCAGAAGCTGGCCGACTCGATCGATCTGTTCAGCCTGCTGCAAAATCCCAGCGTGCTGGTGGAGCGGTTCGACGATTTTCTGGGCACCGTCCAGGCCGGCCTGGGAGACGTGCTCGGCAAGCTGCCCATAGTGGGCTCGGCATTGAAGGACGGCGCCGATTTCATCGGCCAGTTCCGCGATGGCGTCGTCCAGGACATGCTCGATGCCCTGCAACACTTCGACGAGGGCGGCTTGATCCGCGCGCTCCAGGACGCGGTGTTCGATGCGCTGGGTCCGGACGGAAGCAATGTCCTGCAGGACAGCGTGATTGCGATCAGCGATCTGCCGGATGCCACGATCACCGACACCAACGCGGATGGATTGGGCGACGTCTTCACTCTGGACATGAGCGCAACCCCGACCGCGCATGCGCTGGCTCTGGCTGCGGGTGAGACCGATTTCGCCGACACGATCGCAGATGTCCAGGACGCCGTGTTCGCCGAGCTGGATACGGAATCCCTGGGCGACACGAATGGTGACGGAACCGTCGACGCACGCGATGTGACGGTCGTCATCGCCGACACCAACTTGGATGGCGTCGCCGACGTCTTTACCCTGGGCGGCAAGCTCGCCGCGGCCGTGACGCAAAAACAGCTCAAGACCAAGCTGCTCGCGGCGCTGGGGCCCGATGGCATCGACATCGTCAAGGGCGTGGTGACGCGCGACGACGTGCACATCTTCGGCGACGCGGACTTCGTCGAGTTCGACATGAAGCTCGGCGGCACCCTGGCCAGCTTGAGCGGCGACTTCGATTTCGATCTCGGGATTCCGGGGCTGGCGCTGGACGTGGATGCCGGTGTGGATTTCACCGTGTCGTGGGAGTATGACCTCGGCTTCGGCATCCAGAAACCGAGCATCGATGTCGACGATCCCGATGCGGTCGAGACGGCGCTGGGCGACATCTTCTACGTCCGCGCCGACGATCCGGACGAGCTGCAGCTCGACATCTCCGCCAGCCTGGCGCCGGGCTCGCAGATCAGCGGCGAGCTGGGTTTCTTCCACATGGTCGCGCAGGATCGCGTCGATGCCGACGATCTGCCGGCCGACCCCGACGATCCGCGGGCGCTGGAGAACCCCGCCGGGGGTCGCACCGCGATCTTCGGGCGCGTCGCCATCGATATTCGCGAGCCGGATCCCGCGACCGAGGACGATCCCCTGGCGCAGCGCGATGGACGCTTGACGTTCACCGAATTCAACGGCATTTCCGGGAGTCTGACCGACAAGCTGCGGCAAACCATCGTTGGCGAGGTCACCGCCGGCGCCGACGTCAATCTGCTGGTCTCGCTGGACGTGGGCAGCGGTGCCTTCCCCAGCGTGAGCGCCGAGCTGGATATCGACTGGGATTTCCTGAACGCGGACACCAGCGGCGATCCCGCCCAGTTCGGCGGCAGCCCGCACATCGCCTTCAATCACGTCACGCTGGACCTGGGCAGCTTCGTCAGCGACTTCGTCAAGCCGATCCTGGACACCATCGGCGACGTGCTCGATCCGATCATGCCGCTGGTCGACGTGCTGGTCATGCCGCTGCCGGTCGTCACCGAACTGATCGACCAGATCGGCGGGTTTGGCGGTCTGCCCGATGTCGATGCGCTGGCCGACGGCGAAGACGGGATTTCGCTGTACGACCTGGCTTCGACGATCCAGAACATCAGACCCAATCCGAAGCTGGGCTTCGTGCTGGCGGCGATCGATGTAGTCCGTTTGATCGACAAGCTGCAGGATGTCAAAGACACCATCGCCCTCGATCTGGGCAGCTTCGATTTGAGCCGCGCCTCGACCAGCCCCGGTCAGCCGCCCAAGTTCGACATGACCGCGCACGCCGCGGATACCAACGCACAGCTCAATCAGCCGGGCGGCGGCGCGGGCGCCAAGAGCTTCATGAAGAGCGCTCTGAGCGCCGCGAACCAGGCGCTGAAGTTCCCGATCCTGTCGGACCCGATCCAGTTGTTCAAGCTGCTGACCGGCGACGATGCGGACGCGACGCTGTTCCTGTTCGATATGCCGGCGCTCGATTTCGACTTCAACCTTGGCGCCGACTTCCCGCTGTTCCCGCCGTTCCTCAAAGTCTCGCTGGGCGGCGAGTTCTCGGCCTTCGCCGACTTCGACTTCGGCTTCGACACGTTCGGCATCAAGCGCTACAAGCAGACCGGCGACGTGGCCGACATCTTCCAGGGCTTCTTCCTGTCCGATCACGTGGCGGCGGACGGCACCGATTCGCCCGAGGTCCGCTTCGGAGCCGGCCTGGAAGCTGGCGCCGTCGTCGATGCCGTTATCTTCCGCGGCGGCGTTGAGGGTGGTATCCAAGGCGAGGTCACGGCGGACTTCCACGACATCGACCCCGATGGCGATCTGCCCTATCTCAAGGCCGATGGCAAGATCCGGCCCTACGAACTGGCGCAGCTGTTCTCCTATTCGCCGTTCGCCGTGTTCGACATCGCAGGCAACGTCACCTATTCGCTGAGCGCATTCGCCAAGGTCGGCATCTTCATCGACTTCGGACCGTTCGGGTCGATCGAGGAAACCATCTTCGAGGACAGTTACACGCTCGCGCAAGGCACGTTGATCGACTTCAATCTGGTCACCTTCCCTTCGCAGACGCCCGCGCTGGCGGAGCTGACAGCAAGCGGCGACCTTATCCTCAACATGGGCGATCGCGCCGGCCTGCGTCTGTACGGCGACACCAGCGACGGCGACGAAGCCTTCAGCATCGGCTTCGTCAAGGGCAACCCTACCAACAGCACCACAGCGGACGATCAGGACCAGATCCTGGTCGCCGGCATGGGCTTCGCGCAAGGCTTCAACGCCAGCGCAGTCCATCGCATCATCGCGCACGGTGGCGCGGGCAACGATGCGATCCTGGTCGACCCGAGCGTACAGGTGGAGCTCGAGCTGCACGGCGATGCCGGCAACGACACCCTGAAAGCAGGCAGCGGCGCCGCTCGACTGTTCGGTGATGCCGGCGACGATACGCTGCAGGGCGGCAGCGCCGCGGACGTGCTGGAGGGCGGCAGCGGCGACGACCTCCTGCGCGGCGGAGGCGGCAACGATACGTTGCGTGGTGGCGCCGGCAAGGACTGGCTGGAAGGTGGCAACGACAACGACATCCTCGATGGCGGCGACAACGACGATCTTCTGTATGGGCAAGCCGGCGCCGACACGCTGACCGGCGGCGCCGGTGCCGACCGGCTGGACGGCGGCCAGGGCACCGACACGCTGTACGGCGAGCTGGGCGATGTATCGCTGCTGGCCGGGCGCGGCAACGACTTCATCGAGGCGCTCGCGGCGTCGACCGGTCTGGTCCCTGTCCTGATCAACGGCGGCGACGGCGATGATACGGTGCGCGTCGCCTACGGCGACGCGACGGTGATCGGGGGCGGCGGCCGCAACACACTCGAGATCTTCGATCCGACCGCAGGCGGCGACGTGCTGGTCCTGAACGGAGCAGGCGCGGGCGCCGGCAGTCTCGCGATTCAAGGGGCAGGCGCTATCAGCTTCGCCAATTTCGACCAGATGGTGACCTTGACGCTCGGGGATGCCGCGGACGCCCTGACGATCAAAGGGACGTCGGAAACCCCGACCACGATCCTGATGGGGGGCGGCAACGATAGCGTTACGGTCGAGGCGGTCCTGGGTCCGGTCGTCCTTGACCTGGGACAAGGCGACGATCAGGTCACTTTGGGCAAGAGCGGTTCGCTCGCCGAACTGAATGACGAGCTGGCGATACGCGGCGCCGGCGGCGCGGACAAAGTCGTCTACGACGACAGTGCCGACGTGGAGGACCGCGCCGGATCCAAGGCGATCACCGTGCTGGCGACCGAGGTGACCGGCCTGCCCACGGGTTCCGAGGCCGACGTCTCCTTCGATGCCGCCATCGAAACGGTGGAGCTGCGTTTGGGCGTCAGCGACGAAACCGTCCTTCTGCCGGATCTGTTCCGCCAAGTGATCGTCAATGGCGGTGCCGGGGCCGATACGGTCAATGCGATATTGCTCGGCACGCCCGATGCATCTGCAGTCGGGAAACGCGTCGTGACGCAGGCGGTCGAGGCGGTGAACTTCGTCAACAGCAACGCCGCTCCGGCTACCACGCAGTGGCTGCTGGTCGACGACACGCTGCGTGCGGTGACGGCCGCCAACTATGCGACCGGCAATCCAACCGCCGGCGATCGCATCGTGCTCGAAACCCACGGCGCACTGGCGACAAGCATTGCGCTGTCCGACGCAGCGGGCGGCACCGACCGAGTCAAGATCCTCAATGTGCTCAGCGCGACCGCAATCGATCTGCGCCGAGGCAACGGTGAAGTCGAAGTCGGTCAGCCTGAAGCCGGCCCCACCGTCGAACGGGCGTTGGACGACATCGCAGCGCCCTTGTCGCTGGCGACTACCGGTCCGGCGGCTTTGACCTTATGGGACCCGGAACGTGTCAGCGCCGAGCAGACCGGGACCATCGCGCTCCGATTGGTCACGGGTTTCGGCATGACCGGCGCCGGGCAGATCGCCTTCAGCGGCTTCGCTTCGCTGGCAGTCAACGCGCAGGACGACTCACGTTATCGCATCACAATTGCGGATACTGCTGTCCCGACCCATCTCACGGTCGGCATTGGGGCGGACACGATCACCGTCACCGATATCCATGCGGCGACAACGCTGACTCTCGGAAGCGGTGACGACAACGTGACGGTGGTTGGCGTCACCTCGCCATTGATCGTGCAAGGCGATGCCGGAAAGGACACGCTGACGTACTCGGGAACGGCCCGCACTTCGGCAATTTCGGCCTCCGTTACCAGCGGCGGATCGAGTGCTCAGGTGAGCGTCACCGACATCGCGTCCACCATCGCGCTCGAGAGCATGGATGCGGTGGTATTGAATCTCGGCACGTCTCAGGATGCCGTGTCGATCGACAGTGCTTCCTCTCAGCTCGCGATTACCGTGCATGGCGGTGGGGGCAACGATGCCATCACTCTGACCCGAGTCGCTGCGCCGACCTTCATCAACGGTGGCACCGGCGAGGATACCTTGACGGTGAGCATCCCGGGCGATCCTCGTTCGGGGGCACAAGGCGATCTGGCGCACAACTTGAGCTTCGCGATCGAGAAAGTGATCGTCGACAACCACGTCAACACCCATGCCGACCCGTACTTGTGGCGCATCGGCGGTGGCTTGCTGACGCTCGATACCGTGCAAGGCGGCGGCGTGCAGACGACCAACCTGCTGCAGATCGACGGTGCCGAGGAAATCCGAGTGCTTGCGGGCACCGGCACCGACACGCTACAGATCAAGGAGGACACCGCGGCGGTGGATGCCGCGATCGATGGGGATCGGGTCGATGTAGTGCGCGGTTCGATCGTTCTTCAGCACGCCAACCTCAATGACGCTCTCGCCGCCCAATCGACGTTCCAGGGATTGACTGCGCCGCAGAACATCGCGGTCGCGCCCGGTGCGACGGCCGGAGAATCCTACCTGTACGTTCGCGACGCTTCCGGGGCGCTCAACGTGCTGCGCGATGGCGGGGATGGGCTCCAGGTCGTCCAACTGATCGATGCCATCAATGCCGCTCTCCATCTTGGCGGCAGCACTGTCAGCAGCAACGACGTGGCTCTCAGCCCGGATCGCCAGTATCTCTACACCAGCACCAGCGTGCAGAACCGCATCGCGGTATTCAAGCGCCAGGCGGACGGCACGCTTGCGCCTGTCGCGACGCAGGTCGTGACGGATGGACAAGGAGGCGTAAACGGACTGGCCGGCGTGACTAGTCTCGCCGTCAGTGCGGACGGCTACTTGTATGCCGCGGGAGCCGCCGACAGCGCCATCGCTATCTTCTCGATCAACGCGGATGGCTCACTGACTCTCGTGCACACTCTGCTGAGCCCCGCCGCCCCGCTCGCGGGTGTAAACCGCGTGCAGCTCAGCGCCGACGGCTTGCGTCTCTATGCCAGCGCGGCAGGCGGGCCGATCAGCGTGTTCGACCGCGCTGGCGGCGGGACCCTGGTTTTCGACTATGCGTTCGGACCCGGTGGGTTGCAAGTCGGCAGTCCCGGTACGCCAGAGCCCAACAGCATGGCAGTCCTCGCCAACGACCTGACCGCCAGTCCGGCAGGAACGTCGGTTTCCAGCACCATCGGCTCGGCGGACGACGTGGATTTCTACAAGGTGCAGGCTGCGCCCGGCAATTCCCTCACCCTCAATCTGAACAAAGCCGCGACCGCAGGTCTCGGCGATCCGTTCGTGCGTCTGCTGGATCGGAACGGGAATCAGCTCGCATCGAACAACGATGTCAGCGGCACGAACAACAACTCGCAGCTGACATTCTTGGGGTTTACGTATGCCGGCGACTATTACGTCGTCGTCGAAGGTGCCGGCGGCTCCACCGGCGCGTACACACTTGCCACGACGCTCACCTTCGTCACCTCCACGAACGAGGTCAACCCCAACGCCACCCCCGACCCCGACCCCAACGGATCGACCGGCACCACCGAAACGCTGCAGCTGCGCCCGACCGCTCCCGGCGTCTTCCAAGCCGACGTGACCGGCGCACTGGTGGATCAGGCGAAGAACACTGCAGAGATCCAGTCCTTTATCAGCGACGACGGCTGGGATGCCCGCAGAACCGGGCGGGACATCGATGACGAGCTGTTGAGCGGTCTTAGAGCGGACAACGTGACCGATGGAGCGGTCGGTCATGCGTTGAGCGCGGATCAGATCGCTCACGTATACCAGTTCGTAAGCTACTGGGCCGGCAATCAGTATGACCCCAACGGAGAATTCGACACCAATCTGAACGACGTCGCTCTGATCGGGGCCGACACAACGGACAATGAGACAAACGCCGTATACACCGGTACGTTCTCGAGCCCGGCTCGAATCTTCTCGATGACGTTGCAGAATCTCTTCACCAAGTTCGGCACGCAGCTGGTGGTGCAGACGTTCTACAACGGCAACCTCACCTATCAGGCCCCGGCCGCCAATCGCATTGCCGGAGGCGACGCCAATCAAATCGGCGCCATCGTGCCGGTTGGCGGTGTGATCGCCGACCGGATCGTAGTCACACTGTCAGGCAGTTCGACGACTCGGGAAACGAGTGCGTTCTTCGTGCTGGGCGACCTCAAGGTGAGCGGCCAGATCCTCGCAGCCGACGCCGACTTCTATCAGGTGAAGCTCGAGGCGGGCGACGCCGTCTCGCTCACCTTGACTCCGGCTGCAGGCGGGTCGAATGCCACGGCCCGGCTGATCGACAAGTTCGGGAGCACAGTAACCTCGGCCGCTTCTACCGATACCTACTGGGTGGTCGTCCGGGATCCGACGGCCGGCCAGGGTCCCTTGAGCTATACCCTGAACACCAAGATCACGAAGGCAGCGGCAGCGCTAACCACTGCCATCACGACTCCGACGGCCATCGCTGAAATCAAGGTCGACGGGACCGGACCGGATCTGCTGGACAAGTGCTTCCTCTATGTCGGCGGGCAGAGCGCAGCCGGACAAGCCACGCTTCAGGTCATCGACGTGAGTCAAGCGCAGGCGCGGCCGCAAGTCGTCCAGAGCTTTACCAACCTCGGACGAGTCAACTCGATCGACGTGAGCACCGATGGCTCGCGGGTCTACGTCTCGCATCGCGATGCAACCACCAGTCAGGACAGGATTGCCGTCTTCATCCGCAATGACAACGGCACCTTGACCCTGCAAGCCAACTCCGACTTTGGGTCGTTCAGCAACGGTGAGTTCACTCTCAGTGCGCCACTTGTCATTACGCCGGACGCGGGCGTGCGTGAAGATCGTCTATACGTCAGCAACTCGACCGGTAAGAGCATCTACGCGCTGAGCCGCAACGCCACGCCGACTCCCACAGCGCCAGCGCTCGCATTCCAATCGAAACTGGCTAATGGCGACAGCAGCACCGACCCGCTGGCAGAGCTGCGCGCGGTCACCGTCAGCGGGAATCGCATCTACGGCTTGAGTCCCAACGAAGACGTGCTCGTGGTGTTGAACGCCGCCGACCTGTCGATCGTGCAAACGTTGCGCGACGGCAACGGTGGCGTCGATGGCTTGAACGGTGCCAATCGTATCGCCGCTGCAGCAGGCTTCGTCTACGTGGCTGCGCCCGACGACGGCAGCATTACCGTGTTCCAGGAAGCGGCTGGGGGCCTCGCATTCAGCAGCAAGCTCGCGTTCACCGGCAGCGCCGATTCACTGCTCGCGACCGCAAGCGGCTTGTTCGTGGCGCACGGCAGCGCGATCACCCGCTACTCCGTGTCTGCGGCCGGCGTCCTGTCCTCGCCGCTCGATCTGCCGGCGCTTCCTGCCGGAACGCAAGTGAGCGACATGGAAATCTCGAATGGACGCCTGATTGCGACCGACAGCCTGGGGGGGCGACTGCTCGTCTTGAACCAGCTGGATGGCACCGGCACCGTCACGCCGATCAGCGGGCTGACTGGAGCCGCGAGTGTCGAAATAGGCGGTGATGGCAAGTTCGCCTACGTCGCCTCCACCAACGACGCGGTGCAGGTTGTGAACTTGACCACCTTGTCGCTCGTGCAGACGCTGCGCGAGGGCTTCGCCGGCGTGCGCGGCATTCAGGGGGCCAACGCGCTCTCGCTGTCGAACGACGGGCTGTACCTCTATGTGCTGAGCGCGCAGAGCGAAGCGCTGGCCGTGTTCCAACGCGACTCTGCGAGCGGCAAGCTGCTCGAAGTACAGTTGCTGCGCAACCGACCGGACCTCGGCCTTACGCAGCCCAATTCGAGCGATGCCGGAGCAGTCGGCGGCGTCGAGACGGTCTTTGTCGGTTCCTCGGATGGCCCGGGCGACTTGCCGGGCGGCATATCGAGCTTCGGACGCCAGACCATAATCGCGGCGCCGGCTCGCTATTCGGTGACCTTCGCCAACATGGACGCGTTGTCTGTCGCCACCGGCGTCTACGACGATTCCATCCGACTGATGAACCCGACGTCCGTAGCATCCACGACGATCGACACGGGCGATGGGGCGGACACGCTGACGCTGGTCAGGCTGGGCGGCACGACAGTGGTCAATGGCGGTGCGGGCAACGACGTGATCGACCTGCGCGCCGCTGATGCGAATACGACGCTGACTGTGAATGCGGGTGCAGGCGACGACTTGGTGCTGGTCGCTCGCAGCGGCACCGGCAGCCAGATCAGCCTGTTCGGCGAGGCTGGCAATGACACGTTCCAGATCGCGGGCACAAAGCTCGGTAACGCGCCTATGTTGGACGGCGGGCCGCAGGGCTCGGCCGACACACTGCGGATCGACTCGGCCGGCAGGCAGATCACGCCGACCACCCCGACAGTCGGCAGCGGCAGCGTGCGTGTGCTCGGCACCGATGCATCGGGCAATCCCTTTGCGCTGATCTCCTATCAGAGCATCGAGAGCATCCCCGACTTCCGCGCCGCCGTCGCCAACGCAGGCGCCGCCTACACCGTGACCGAAGGCAGTGAGCTGGAGCTCAACGCGACGGTTACCCCGGCCGTGGTCGGCGGGCAGACCGTGGCCGTGACCGATTATCTGTGGGACATCAACGGTGACGGTGTCTTCGGCGAGGTGACCGGCACGCACGCCACCTTGAGCTGGGCAGACCTGACTGGCCTGGGCCTCGACGACGGCGATGCTCCGAATAGCACCGTTCGCTCGATCGCATTCCGCGCTATAGATGCGAACGGCAATTTTGCCGACGACGTTGCCAGTGTGACGATTCTCAACCGCGCTCCGGACATTATCGCCACCAGCGACGCACCGGAAGTCGCCGGCGAGCCGACTCTGGCCGTAGGCCAGAAGCTCGGCGTGCTGCTTGGCGCTTCCGATCCCGGCGACGATCTCATCGTCCAATGGACCATCAACTGGGGCGATGGAACTACTGACGTGCTGGGAAGCGACGCTGTCGCCACCATGCATCAGCATGCCTACGCCACGACCGGTGACTTCGACATCGTCCTTACCGCCCTGGACGAGGACGGCAGCTACACGCGCTCACTGGGCCTGCACGTCACACCGGCGCAGCCGCAGATCACGCGCGCCGGCGATGATCCCGCTCTCCACATCCGGGAGGGAGAAGGCATCACGCTCCACGCAGCAGCCGCAGGCGTGGCCACCATCGTGTGGAACCTCGACCAGATCGACCAGGGCAAGGATGGCGATCTGTTCGACGACGCAGTCGGCGCGGACATCACGCTGAGCTGGTCACACCTCGCGAGCCTGGGTATCGCGGACGACGGCATCTATTCGCTTTCGGCGCGCGCGCTGTACACCGACTTCGGCACAGCTCACACCAGCAGCTCCGCTCCTGGGGCGGCCCAGCTGGAAGTCGTCAACGTCGTGCCGACCGCGGTATTCGGCAGCAGCGCCAATGTCCTGTCCGAAGGCGGCAGCGCACGCGTGGCGTTCACCCAGCAATCCGACCCGAGTGCGGTCGACCTGGCGACTTTGACTTACTCCTACGATTTCGACAACGACGGCACCTTCGAGCTGACCGATGTGACGGCTTCCGATGCCGCGGTTCCGGAGCAGTTCCTGGCGAACGAAGGCACGCTGATCGTCCGCGGCGTGGTGAGCGATGGCGAAGGCAGCCGGAGCTACTTCACTGCGCTGACGGTCCGCAACGTCGCGCCCACCGTGACGGATCTGGCGGTAATGCCAACCACGGAAGACGGCATTGCTGCTTTGACCGGCCACATCGTCGATCCTGGAACCAGCGACAGCTTCGTCGTAACGGTCGACTGGGGCGATGGGTCCGCGCTGGAGACGATCAGCATCGACGCGAAAGACAGCCGCGCCCTGGCTCTACAGCATCGCTACCTGGACGACACACCCGACGGTTACGCGGTTACGCTGCAAGTCGCCGACAACGCCGGCGAAGCCACGACCACGGAAACTACGGCGGAAGTCGCCAACGCGGCACCTGCCATCACCGACCTCCAGTCCATAGCGACTCTGCAGGAAGGCGGAACAGCCACTCTGTCTACCAGCATCGTCGACCCAGGCTCGCTGGACAGCTTCATCGCCAGCATCGACTGGGGCGATGGCTCGGATCTCGACGTGGTCACGCTCCCTGCGGGCACCACAGCATTGTCCCGGTCGCATGTTTACGCCGACAACGGTCAGTATTCCGTCACACTGAGCGTCGAAGACGACGACGGCGGCGCCGCCTCTTCGCAATCCAGCGTGAGCGTCGAGAACGTGAAGGCAGCGCTGCAGAACGTCACCGCCACGTCCACGGACGAAGGCGGTTTCGTCGAGTTGTCGGGTGCCATCGTGGATCCGGGAACGGCGGACAGCTTTACCGTCGCGGTCAACTGGGGCGACGGCTCGGATGTGCAGATTCTGCGGCTCACCGCCAATGCGAGCGGCACGACGGCCATCAGCGCCCGGCATCAGTACCTGGATGACTCCGCAGCCGCCGATGGCGTTTATGCGGTGACGGTCATCGTCCTCGACGATGACAGCACGACGCCCGGCCCGTTGGGCTCCAGCACTGTGTCTGCCATCGTCCGCAACGTAGCGCCCACGCTGACCTATTCGACCGGCGTCGACGCCGCTACGCAGAGCGGTATCCTCATCACCTCCTACGTCGAGGGCGACACCATGCAGCTCGCGGGCAAGGTCGTCGATGTGGGCGTCCTGGACGCTGCCACCTTGACCGTGGACTGGGGCGATGGATCCGATCCCGACGAGATCACGCTCGCGGCCGGCGCCGTGTCGTTCAGCGCGACGCATCGCTATCTCGACGACAACCCCTACACGGTCAGCCTGACCGCCACGGATGACGACGGCGGCACCGCGGGATCATCGTTCGATATCGTCGTCCACAACGCTGCACCGGTCATCGACACGCTGACATTGACGCCGGCGATCGACGAGAACGGTGCCGCTGTGTTCTCGGGAACCTTCCACGAGGCAGGTATCCTCGATGCACACACCGTCCTGATCGACTGGGCCGACGGCACCACCAGCACGCTTTCGCTCGCTGCTGGTGTGCTCGACTTCTCGGTCGAGCACCGCTACCTGGATGACAATCCCACCGGGACGCCGGTCGACGCGTATCAAGCAGGCGTGCGCCTGCTGGACGACGATGGCGGCGAAGCGCCGCCGGCAACGCGGTCCACGCAAGTAAGCAACGTCGTGCCGACGATCACCAGCCTTTCGGTTGCGTATACCTCAACCGCAGATGGCAGCGCCGCGCTGAGCGGAAGCTTCCTGGATGCCGGTACGCTGGACACGCACGACGTGCTCATCGACTGGGGCGATGGGAACAGCAGCATGGTGTCGCTGGCGGCTGGCGTTCAGGACTTCCAGGCCAATCACGTCTATGCCAGCGGCGGCCTCTACGAGATCTCGGTCAATGTGGCCGACGATGACACCGGCAGCGACCAGGACGCGGTCACGGCCAGCATCGCCGGCATCGGCGTGCAGGACGGGGTGCTGCGCATCGTGGGCACCGGTAACGCCGACCACATCGCTTTGGCACGCGCTGGCGACACGCTGACCGTCGCCACCGATTTCCTGACCGGTTCGCCGCAAACGTTCAGCCTGCTCGGCATCACGAGCATCGAGGTGCTGGCGGGCGAAGGTAACGACAACGTGCTGCTGAGCACTGAACTGGGTTTGCCGACGCTGATCGATGGCATGGGCGGCAGCGACCTGCTGCAAGGACCCGACTTGTCGAACCTGTGGAATGTTCCAGGTGCTGGGCAAGGCAGTCTCGGCAGTGTCCAGTTCAACGGAACAGAACGTTTGACCGGTGGCTCGGCCGCGGATACCTTCGCTCTCGGCGCCGCGGCGAACCTCGACGAGATCCAGGGCGGTAGTGGAGACGACACGCTCGACTGGAGTGGCTCGGCTGGCCCGGTGACGGTCAATCCCGCCTCGGCTTCGGCGACCGGCGTGGGCATCTTCTCCGGCATCGAGCACGTCCTGGGCAGCACCGGCAACGACACGCTGATCGGTCCCAACGCAACGAACGCCTGGCATCTCACCGAGCTCAACGGCGGCGATGTGAACGGCGGCCTGAGCTACTCCGGCTTCGAGAATCTGACCGGCGGCAGCGGCGACGACACCTTCTACTTCATCGGCAACAGCGGCGTGAGCGGCATCATCGACGGTGCGGCCGGTTCGGACACGCTCAACTATCTGCAGTACGGCGACATCAGCCACGTTACAGTCAACATACCGGCCGGTACGGCAACCGCCACCGGCGGCATCCGCAACATCGAAGCCGCTGTGATCGTGTCGCTGGCGCATGTCGAGGCCGACGGCACGCTGGTCCTGCACATCGGTCCGCTGGCCGCGTCGCGCCTTGCGGTCAACACACAGGATGGCAATGAGAGCTTCAGCGTGCGCCACATTGCGGGCAGCCCGCAAAGCGGTGGCGAAACCGTGGCGGTATCGGCCTTCGGCCTGGAGCAGGAATACACGGGCGTCAAGACGATCGTCGCCGAAGGCGGCGAAGGCAGCGACTCGATCGTACTGCAGCCCGGCGTGATGTCGGCGGCGCGGCTGTGGGGCGATCGCAAGGACGCGCCGAGCGTCAGCGGCAACGATACTTTGCAGGGCGGCGGCGGCGACGACATTCTCATCGGCGGCTTGGCAACGACACGCTGAACGGAGGTCTCGGACACGACACCCTGCTGGGCGACTTCGGGATTGTGACAGCAGGTGCGGTCGGAGCGATGCCGCAGATCGCCCTGGCGGATATCGGTCGCGTCACCGGCTACGTCGATCTGGTACGCGCGGCGGATTCGACGCTGACTTCGGCGCTCGCCACCTCGCTGGTCGAAGCCGATTTCCTGATCGCGACCGCCGAGTATGACGCACAAGGCAAGGCCAAGCAGGTCAAGGATTCGAACAACCGCCTGCAGCTTGAAACCGGGCTGCTGCTGGTCACGCTAGTGGATGGCGGCGACGACACCCTGACGGGCGGAGACGGCGACGACCTAGTGTTCGGCCAGCGTGGTAACGACGTGCTGACCGGCGGAGCGGGCCGCGATGTGCTGGCTGGCGGAACCGGCGATGACAATTTGTCGGGCGGCGATGGCGACGATCTTGTCGCAGGCGACGATCTGATAGCCGCTGATCCATCATCGGGCCTGCCTTTGGTACGACAGGACCTGCTGCTGGTGCAAGGTTCGCAGGATGCCCAGTTGAAGCTCGACATCGGTGCCGCCGGACGTCTGGTGCATCCGCTGGTAGTCGGCGATCCGCAGAATCCGGTGGAAGTCGCGGCGGGCTTGCTGCAGTCCTACGCGGACGCAACCGGCGCCGGCAACTCACGGCTGCAGAAGACCGACGGCTCCAGCCTGGTGCTGTACGCCTCGATGGTTCCAGACATCAGCCACCATCTCGACCTGCTGCCCGGCAATGACGTGTTGTCGGGCGGCACCGGCAACGATCGCCTGATCGGCGACAACGCGAGCTATCTGGCGCCGACTCTGACCATCGGCACCGCACTGCTGCAGAAAGCTGAGAAGGACGCAGCCGACCTGCACACAGTGAGCGAAGACCTGAGCTGCTTCCTCGAGCGGCTGGAGAGCAAGGTCGACGACACCGGCAAGGCTTCGTCGATCGTCGGGCACGATACCATCGTCGATCGTACCTTGCGCATCGGAGCCGATCAACTCGACGGCGGCGATGGCAACGACTCACTCGTCGGCGGCAGCTATGCGCTGTTCGAAGCCACGCTGAACGTCCCGATCACGCTCCTGCCAAGGCTGACCGAGCTGGCCGAGGACTGGCAGCACACGCGCGGTCACTTGCGCGATAGTCTGGCGACCCTCGACGAGATCTCGCACGACTTGCGCGAGAAGCTCGTACCTGTGCAGGTCGGCAAACAGACCAAGTATCGCTTCCAGCAGCACGTCGACAATCTGGTCGTCGACAGCGATACGTTGACCGGCGGCGCAAACCAGGATCTGCTGATCGGCGGCTCCCTGATCAGCGCCAGCATTCTGCTCGACTTCACTCGCGACAACCGCTCGTCCTGCTGGTCCCTGCCTTGCGGCTGGGACCGCGTCTGGAGTTTCTGGGAGGATTGGAGCGACAGAGGTTGCGATGCGCGCGACACCCGACAGGTCGGCAACGATCAGCTCTACGGGGGCGACGGCGACGACCTCCTGCTGGGCGGTGGAGGCGATGACCGCCTGGAGGGCGGCGCCGGCAAGGATCTGCTCTACGGCGGCGCTGGTCGCGACACGCTGCTGGGGGGCGACGGCGACGACAAGTTGTTCGGCCAGAACCAGGACAAGCAGCTGGACGGTGGAGCCGGCAGGGACTCCACCAGCCGGAGCGACTCGCCCGACGTCAAGCCGCTCATCGACTGGCTTGCGAAGTGGCCGGCCGGGGCTCTGAATCAGCCCGATCCGACACGACCGTGGGCGCGCGACTTCGTCACCGACCTCGCGCGGAGCGACTGCGACCGAGATCCCAACGTCAGGTTGCGCATCACCGTTTGAGGTCATGAGACGCAACGCAGCGTCGATGCGTAAGCTCAGCCGCCGCTACCAGTCGATGAACCCCTGATGAGGCGTCGTCCCCGCGCAGGCGGGGATCCGGAGATGCTCGAGCAGCCTGTCGTTCCCGCTTCCGCAGGAATGTACTACCCGAGCGTGTCGACGAGGATGTTCCTGCCCCACGCTTCGCCGTAGACCCCTTCCAGCTCGCTCGCCTCCGCGGATACCCCGGAGGCCCCGGGTGCGACGACCATGGTCTTTTTCTCGGGATCGTAGCGGTGCACGGACGCGACGTGAATGACCTGCTTGTCGGTCACGAAGCTGTAGCAGGTGTTGTTCACGATCGGGCTCGGGTTCGGTGCCTGATCGTGCAGCAGGGCGATGACCGCGGCGGCAGCGACCTTGGCATGCTGGTTGGCCATGTGTGCGGACTTGGGCATGGCCGGCGCAGCAGCGATGGCGTCGCCCAGCACGTGCACGTTCTTGACGGCCGCCGACTCGTAGGTCAGGAAATCCACCCCCACCCATTTGTCGTTGACCGTGATCAGGCCGGCCTGCGCGGCGGGCCCGCCGGCCCGCTGCGGTGGGATGACATTGAGCACGCCGGCCTTCACGTCTTCGAACTCCAGCTTGGCCGTGAGCGTGGCGAGGTCCACATCGACCAGCGTGCTGTTGGGCCGGTACTCCACGATCCCCGGATACAGCTCCTTCCAGATTTTGGTGAACAGCGCTTCCTTGGATTGCACCTTGTCGTTGGCGTCCAGGATCAGCACCTTGGACTTCGGCTTGCTGGTCTTGAAGTACCAGGCCACCTGGCAGGCGCGCTCGTAGGGACCGGGCGGGCAGCGGTAGGGGGACTTGGGGACGGTGAGGGCGAAGACCCCGCCGTCCGGCAGCGCCTCGAGCTGACGTCGCAGCAACAGCGTTTGCGGTCCCGCTTTCCAGGCATGCGGCACACGCTCCTGAGCGGAGGCATCGCGCAGGCCGGCCAACGAGCCGTACAGCAACTCCACGCCGGGCGAGACGATCAGGCGGTCGTAGGCGATGGATTGGCCGTCGGCCAACCGGACCTGGCGGCTGGAAGCGTCGATCGCCGCGACTTCCGCATGCACGAGCTTGACGCCCCAGCGCGACGCAAGCTGGGTGTAGCTGCGGGTGAGCGAATCCAGTCCCACTACCCCGCTCAGCACCCGATTGCTCTGCGGACACGAGATGAACTCGCGGTTGCGCTCGATCAGCACCACTTCGATGTCCGGAGACCATTCACGGATGCAGCGGGCTGCCGTGGCGCCTCCGAACCCCGCGCCGATGACGACGACGCGTGGCGAAGCTGCGAACGCCCGGGGCGTCGCCGCGAAAGCGGACACGGCGGCAAGCTGCAGCAGGAAATTGCGCCTGCCGCGACCGGCGCTGATGGGGACGCCTGGCTGCGCCCGGGTGTCTGGTGTGCTCATCGCTCCGCCCGCTTGGAGAAATAGTCGGCCAGCAGTTCCAATTCGGCGTCGGTGTAGCCTTTGGCGTGCTGGTCCATGATGGTACCCGGGCGGGTGCCGGCCTTGAAGCCTTGCAGGCTTTCGAGCAGCGCCTGCTTCGGTCGCCCGGCGAGCGACGGGATGCCCCCGGTGCTCACGCCGCCGGGACCATGGCAGCTCGTACAGTTGACAGCCAGACTGCGCGCCTGCGTGTCCTCGCCCGCGGTTGCACTGAGCAGCGGGCAGGCGAGCAGCAGCGCACAGACATGCAAATGCCGGAACCCTCTCATGGTTTCCTCCCTCTTTAGTATCCAGACTTTGTACCTCGACGCGTCCGCGGCGCGCTGGTCCGGCTGGTGACAGCGCCCCGTGAACTGCCGGTCGCACGTCCCGCCCGCGGTTGCATCGCTCCTGCAAACAAAAGGATAGCGCGATCTCGGGGAGTCGGCAGCGCGCCACTGTAGCGGTTGGCGCACGGAAACGGGTAGCGGCCTTGCCGTATTTCCATGTGCTCGTACCCGGTGCCAAAGCAAGGGATTCACTTTCCGCATAAGGAAAGAAATTCTTATTCGTTCCGCCCGGCTGCGCCCCTTGGCATAGTGCGCACTGTGACCGGGCGGCATGCCGCGGCGGGATTCGAGGACTGCCGCGCTTGCCGCCTGGCACGGGCTGGTCCGCCGGCGCACTGGCTGCGCATCGGACCCGTGGGCTTTGAATGAGCAGCTTGCGGCCACGCCGGGGGCGAACGAAAAAGATCGGATTCGATGGGCAAGGCCTGTCGGCACGCTTCCCCTTCCGCTAAAGCGCCGCGGACAGCGTCCGCGGTTCCTCCATCCGAACCAAGGAAAGCAAATATGTCCACTCAGTTGCAGCAGGTGTTCAGCGACAACCACACCGCGCTCAAGGCGCACCCGGAACAAGCGGTAGCGACCTTTGCGGTCGCCAGTCAGGGCCTCGAAGGTCTGCACCGGCGGGTGAGCATTCGAGATTTCTCTATCGACGTGGACGAACCGCCGGTTCTGGGCGGCACAGACCGCGCCGCCAACCCGGTCGAATACGCGCTTGCCGCCCTGGCGACCTGCCAGGAGATCACCTACCGCCTGCACGCCGCGGCGCTGGGCATCCCGCTGAACGATGTGCGCGTAAAGATCGAGGGCGACCTCGACCTGCGCGGGTTCTTCGCCGTCGAGGAGGGCGTCCGGCCGGGGTTCCGGGACATCCGCGGCACGGTGCACTTCGACAGCACGGCAACCCCGGCAGAGCTCCAACGCCTGAAGGAGGTCGTGGATGCCCACTGCCCGGTGCTGGATCTGTTCCGCAACGCCACGCCGGTGCGCCTGGAGATCGCCCAGCCCGGCGATGCGGAGCGCGCCCTCAAGCTGGTGGCTTGACGGCGCCGGGGGCCGGGGGCAGCATCCGCCCGGCCCCATCGCATAGCCTCGCATTTCGCGGTACGACGCGCTCGTATATGTCCGAAAGGAATAACGATATGATTTGTTATTCCTTTCGCCACGCCGATCGGGTTGTTAGCATCTCATCCTGAGACCAAAGCTCAGTGAGATGACTGCGCACTATTCAACGCACGGATTCCCGAGTGCGATCCACGCTGCAGCGCGCCACGTTCATCGGCGGGCGGAGATGCGCGCGGCCGGGGTATGCACGCCTCATCTGGCCGGGAGGGCTCGCCGGGTCGGCGGCTTGCCGGTCGCCGGGAGCTTGCGAGTGCGCGCGACCTTGCGAATCTTCTGGGCTCCGCGCTGTTTCGACCACACTCTGTCAAATCGGCAGATCGCCGCCCCGCAGGGGCCGGCATGTGCCGGTCGCGCTGCCGCGGACTGTTGACCGTCTGGTCGGCAGCGCGTCGGCGTAAGTCTGTCCGCAGTCGGCTCGGCCCATTCACAACCCATGTATATCTACGACCCTATCGATCAGCGGCTGGTGGAGGAGCGTGTAGCGCAGTTCCGCGACCAGACGCGCCGCTTCCTGGCGGGCCAGCTCTCGGAGGACGATTTCCGTCCCTTGCGCCTGCGCAACGGCCTGTACATCAGAGCACGCGCCGATGCTGCGGGTCGCGATCCCGTACGGGTTGCTGTCATCGGGGCAGTTGCGAAAGCTCGCCCACATCGCCCGCGCCTACGATCAGGCTACGGCCACTTCAGCACGCGGCAGAACATCCAGTTCAACTGGCCGCGGCTGGAGGATGTCCGGAGATCCTCGCAGAACTGGCCAGCGTCAGATGCACGCCATCCAGACCAGCGGCAACTGCGTGCGCAATATTACCACCGATCACTTCGCCGGCATAGCACCCGACGAGATCGTCGACCCGTTCGTCTGGGCCGAGGTGATGCGGCAGTGGTCAACTCCGGCACCCGGAGTTCGGTTCCTGCCCCGCAAGTTCAAGATCGCGATC
>CAWHCG010000032.1:0-89799 GCA_963827575.1 uncultured beta proteobacterium | reverse complement strand
GCGTCCACGAATATCTTCCCGGCCGGCGGCTACGACGATGCTGCCACGGACCCCGCAGTGGTCATCAACATGGGACGGATGGTGCGCGCCCAGTACGCCAAGGCAGCGAGCAGCGCCAACCTCACCTACCAGAATCTGACCACGGGATCCACGCCGGTCAACATCGCCAGCGGCGTGGTTGCGATCAAGGCGCAATACGGCATCGCCGCGAGTGCGGGCGCTCAGTCGGTTGACCGTTGGATCTCGGCGACCGACTGCACTGCCACCGGCGGCACCGGCTGGTCCACAACGCGCGATCCTACCCACACGTCGCTGTGTTTCCCGACCGCCGCGAACGTCCCGCTCGTCAAAGCCATTCGCGTGGCCGTCGTGGTCCGCAGCTCATTGCTGGAAAAAGACATCGTGACCGGGACCTGCACCAACAGCGCCGGTGTGAACAATGGCCCCTGCGCATGGAACGACGCCGGCGACCCGAACGCCGCCGACAGCCCCGCGCCGATGATCGACCTTTCGGGGGATCCCGACTGGCAGCGCTATCGCTACCGCGTGTTCGAAACGATCATCCCCCTTCGCAACGTGCTTTGGGCAAACATATGAACCCGACCGGCTTCATGGTCGTTGCGTTGCCGAAGGCGCCGGGCCGTCAGCGCGGCATCACGCTGGTCATCGCGCTGATCGCGCTGGTGGCAATGTCGATGGCCGGCATCGCTTTGATGCGCTCGGTGGATACGGCCAACGTCATCGCCGGCAACTTCGCTTTCAGGCAAGCGTCGCTGCAGGCCACCGACGTCGGCGTGGAAGCCGCTTTCACTCAGCTGGGAACGATCGTTGCGTCCGGCGCGGACACCCCGATCGCCGATCAGTATTTCCCTGTCATTCAGCCACTCGACGCCAACGGCATCCCCACGACGGTGAGCTGGGACGATGTCCCTTCGACCACCCTGGGGAGCAGCAACGAGTACACGGTGCGCTATGTGATCGAGCGCATGTGCACCGGCACTCTGCCGATCGGTGCCGATGACATCATGACTTCCTGCATCGCGGACCAAGGCAGCTCGCCAAACAGCGTGAAGCTCGGGGGAGGAGGCTGCTCGACCAACTGCAACACTCCTCCCGCAGTCAACTATCGCGTGACGGTGCGCGTGGAGGGCCCACGCAGCACTGTGGCCATGTCGCAGGCCATCCTGGCTTTCTAACCAATCTTCGGACAACTTGTTTCGATCCTCGCTCCGGTATCGGCCGGGCAGCGTAAACGGAGTGTGCACCATGAAAACGTGTCATCGCCTCTGTGTTGCAGTTCTGGCCCGCACCGCGATTGGCCTGCTGGCCCTAGCGCCCCTGGCCAACTTGGCGCACGCGGCCTCCACTACCATCTCGGACGTGCCGCTTGCCGCAGCCAAACGCCCGAACCCGAACATGATCATGGCCATCGACGACTCCGGCAGCATGGACTTCGAGCTCGCCGCGAATGTCGCCGAGGGCGTGTTCTGGTGGAATCAAGCGCAGGGCCGCTTCCACGGTCGTATCCACAACGACTGCTCGGACTACGTTTCGAAAGGCACGTGGGGCGGGACCGGAAGTCTGAATTTCAACGGCGCCGGGGGCTACGGCACGCAGGCCAGCAAGTGCCCAAGCGAGCAAAGCCCACTCGTCCAGCACACGTGGATCATGTACGCCTACCTGTTCCCGAATGGGTCGTGCGGCCAGACCTCGCCCACCATCGCCGCCTGGCCCTGCGATGCGCGGACCTATAACGACGGCGGCATCGTCCCGGCGGCGCCGACCCAGCAGCTCGCCTTTCTCCACAGCTCGGATTACAACCGCATGTACTACAACCCCGGGGTGACCTACCTGCCCTGGAAGCCGTACAGCGACGGCACGACGAGCTGTCCCTCCGGCACCATGAGCAGCGGCGTGTGCACTCCGGGCAACGCCAGCACGACTTCCACGTTGACCCACCCGGTCTACGGCAGCGCGTCCAGCATCTCCAACTTGCCGCTGTTCTCGCTCTACACGGGACTGGACGGTTCCTCGAACCCGCAGACGGGCTTCATCTTCAGGCTGCACCCGGGGATGATTCTGCCGCGCGTCCCCACGGGGGCCGGGCTCGCCGGAACCACCAAGTACCGGTTGTGTGTCGAGGGCACGGGTTGCGGCGGCTGGCTCACTCCGGGGACCTCGAACGCCTGCCTGGTGAATACTTCGATCACCTCCTGTGCGAACAACATGGGAATGCTCGTGGGGAGCGGAGCGGCCGGAAAGATCGATATGGCCGTGACGCCCAGCGGCTATACGGTGAATGCGCCCTACAACTACGTCGAAGCGGCGATCACCTACACCCCCGGCACCTATTGGAAGGTCGATACCACCAACTGTGGGACCATGGCCTCGCCGAACACGACCAATCTCATCAACGGCACCTGCGCCTACGGTCCGGACGGCCGGCTGATCTACAAGGTCGATCTCAAGACAGCTGCCGGACCCTTTACCGTGCCGGCAGGCCGCACGGATTGCGGCGGTGGAACCAGCTGCACCCTCACCGAGGAGCGGCAGAACTTCGCCAACTGGTTCCAGTATTACCGCAAGCGCAGCCACATGATGAATGCCGCTCTGGGCAACGCCTTCGACGGGCTGCGAGGCCTGCGCGCCGGCTACTTCGTGTTCAGCAACGCGGGCAACAGTCCGCAAGCCCCTTTGACCAATCTCAGCATGTACGACTTCGACAGCGGCAGCAGCTCGACCAACGCGACCCGGGCGATCGGCGCGCTGTATCGCGTCACGGGCAATGCTACCGCCGGCACGAAGACGCGGCCGGCGATGGACTATCTCGGCCAGCAGTTCAGGCGCACCGACGCGGCGGCACCCATCACCAATTACTGCCAGTTCAATGCCGGCTTTGTGATCACGGACGGTTTCGCGAACGGCATCACCGCGGCCACCTCGTACGGCAACTACGACAACCAAGCGGGAAGCGCGTACCCCTACAACATGACGTACGGGACGAACAGCACGGCACCGTTCGCGGACAGCGTTTCCAACAGCCTGGCCGACATCGCGATGAAGCTGTATACGGAGAACCCGCGTCCGCTTCTGACGCCAGTCGGGAAAGTGCCCGTGGACAAGTCCGATGTGAGCCCCGGCGCAGATCGCAATCCGAACCTGCATGTCAATATCTACGGGATGACCCTCAATCTGACCGGCCGCATCTACGGGAACATCGCGGCCTTCCCAAACCAGAACAATGACCCTTACACCTATGCTCCGAGCTGGAACAGCCTGCCCGACGTAACCGCTACAAGCGGCTCGCCGGTAGCGATCGACGAGCTGTGGCACGCGACCATCAACGCGCGCGGTCAGATGCTGCTCGCCAGTAACCCGGAAGAAGCCCGCGACGCAGTGCTGACCGTGGTGGCCAACGTCGTGGCCAAAGGAGGAGCCGCCGCAGCGGTCGCGGTGAGCAATCCGAACCCGGTGGCCGGCGACAACTTCGCCTACGCCTCGAGCTACAACTCGGGCTCGTGGTCCGGGGACATCAACTCTTACACCATCGACGTGACCACGGGCCAGCCCAGCACCACGCCGAACTGGATTCCCTCTCCGCAGCGCCTGCTGGCCAACCGCGATCTCACCACCAATCCACGCATCATCGCGACCTATAGCGGCACGGCCGGCACGCCCTTCCAATGGTCGAGCCTCACCTCGGCGCAGCAGAGCGCGCTCAACAACGACTCTCAAGTGCTGTCGTTCCTGCGCGGCAGCCGCGGTCTGGAGGGTATCAAGTTCCGTGGCCGCGGCCCCCGTCCACCCTTTACGGCCGACGTGGTGCCCGACAACATCGCGGTGCTGGGCGACATCGTCAACGCCGAGCCGCTATACGTCTCCGCGCCGAGATTCGCCTATGTCGACAACGGCTATGCCGCGTTCAAGACCGGCGCCGCAGCCAATCGTACGAAGGTCGTCTACCAGGGCGCCAATGACGGGATGCTGCATGCCTTCAACGCCGCCAATGGCTCCGAGCTGTGGGCTTATGTGCCGAACGCTATGTTCCCCACCCTGCTCAATCTCAGCAGCAAGAATGCTTTCACGCACAAGTTCTACATCGATGGGACGCCGGTGTCGGCCGACGTAGACTTCAGCGCCTCGTCGACGACGGCCGATTGGCGCACGATTCTGGTGGGCGCCTATGGCAAGGGCGGGCGCGGCTTCTACGCCCTGGACGTGACCGACCCCGTCGTGACCAGTGAAACCGCGCTGGCCAGCAAGGTTCTCTGGGAGTTCCCGAATGCCTCGACCAGCGACACCGACAACGCCAACATGGGAAACAGCTTCGGCCGCGCAATCGTCGTCAAGACGCGCGCGGCCGGCTGGGTCGTGCTGGCGGCTTCAGGCTACAACAACAACACCACCGTCGGCTCGTCGAGCGGCGACGGTAAGGGACACCTGTTCGTCCTGAACCCGACCAACGGCAGCAAGATCGCCGATCTGACCACCGGAAACGGCAGCAATGCCACCCCCAGCGGCTTGGCTTACGTCTCCGCCTGGGTCGACCACGCCAACACCGACAACACGGTGGAAGCCGTCTACGGCGGCGACCTCACCGGGGCGGTATGGCGCTTCGATCTGTCCGGGACCACGACAGCGAGCTGGAAAGTCCAGCTGGTGGCCAAGCTGGTGGACAGCAGCAACAACGCCCAGCCCATAACCACCGAGCCCGAGCTCGGAGTGGTCAGCGGCTTTCGCATGATTTACGTCGGCACGGGGCAGTATCTGGGTTCAACCGACATCCCGGGGGCCACGGGGGCCAACGCCAGCGCAACCAGCACGCAAACGATGTACGCGCTGAAGGAGCCCAAGCCTTACGCGCCTACCGGCGCGCCGCTCACGACCGCGCTGATCACCCCGCTGCGCAGCACGCTGGTTCAACAGACCTTGACCAAGTCTTTCACTACGAGCGCGGGAACCACGACTGCGGGAAGCGCCACCCTCACCAGCAACGCGGTGAACCTCGCGTCGAAGACAGGCTGGTACATCGACCTGCCGCAGACCGGCGAGCGGGTGGTGACCAATCCGTCGCTCGCGCAAGGGGTGCTGTCGTTCACCAGCAATATCCCGGACGGAGCCGATCCCTGTTTGCCGGGCGGAAGCAGCTGGTCTTACGACGTCCACTATGCAACCGGAGGATATATCCCCAACAGCAGCACCACCTCTGGTGTCGCCGGCAAATGGCTGGGCAACGTTCTGGCCAGCCGCCCGCAGGTGATCCAGCTGCAAAACGGTGAGTCCTACGAGCTCATTCGCAAATCAGACATGGGGATGGAGTCGAAGAAATTGCCGCCGGCGCCCAGCAGCACCTCCGGCAAGCGCAAGTCGTGGCGCGAGATGAACATGCAGTAGGTGAGGGCCCGGATAGCCCGCCGGCAGTGAGTCGGTGGCACGGGTATGAAAGGGGTAGCCATCCGAGATGCCTCCCTACCTCAAACCAATGGCTTCATAGCCACCGCGCGCCGCATGGTCCCGCCGCCGTCCCGAGCGCACGCCGCTGTACCGCGCGGTGCGGGAGCATTTGGAGACTTACCTGGCGCTCGCCCGCGACGGGGGGGGGGGGGGGGGGGGGGGGGGGTGGCTGGAGAAGGGGGGGGAGGGGGAGGGAGATAGCGACGTATGTTGGACTTTTAGGAGGGGAAAAAGGTAAGGGACCGCCGCCACACCGAGCCAAAACAGCCGCCGCGGCACACCGGCTGCCTGCCGCCTAGGAACGATCGCCGAGCAGCCCGAAGCGAATCTGCCGAGCACATGAGCCAAGTGCGTACCTGACATGCGAAGAACTGACATGACGGTGTAACGTGAATGAAGTACAACTTAACTCTAGGAAAAAAGTAGGGAATCACAGGTGGGCTTCGGTCGTACGAAAAAATAAAACGACCTGCCTAACTCTCAGTTCAAGAAGAGAAGAGGGGGGTAGTCATGAAGCTGAGCGTTCTTGACAGGGGGAGGTTGTTGCCGTGGGGAGAAAATTGAGTTTGCGCCTCTTGGTATGTGCTGTCTGACTCAGTTGCGCTCGGCGTGGGCGCAGCGTTCGTTAGAGACACGGAGGATTGAGATGAAGCAGATCGTGGTGTCTCGGATTGGTGTTTTTGTTGGTATCGCTTTGATTCTGACTACCGGTTCCGCAACGGCCGGCATGATTCAGTTGAAGGACGCTGATGGCGCGACATGGGACGTAACGTGGGCCTCCCCGCAAGTGGGGCTTGCTTTTGAAGCTGGCCGTGGTGCGGGCATCGGCACCCTAATCAAGACAGTGACGTTCAGAGATCTAACCGCAATCGATATTAAGTTCACCCAGACAAACATGCTAAATGCCGACCAATTTGGTCTTCGCTTTAGTATGGACGAGTTTGTAAGCAACCAGTCCGGTAAGGATTGGAAGGGATTCAAAGAGGAGCTTATCGATAAGGACCCTAACACTCCTCCCGTAGGCGGAGTCCACCCAGGCTTTGCGCACTTTCATAAGGACGGGCCTGCTGTGGCACTGAAAAATACTATCGATGGAGACAAGTTTAAGCTCATCGATGCGTTTCAAGGAAATGGAATTGGGCAAGGTGTGAAGTCGATCGAGTTTGGGAATGGCCTGGTGAAGGACGGCGTAAATGGCGAGATATGGAAACCCAAATTCATTGGAATACATGAAATAACTATCGGCGGGAAAACTCGGGAGTTTACGCTCCGGGAAACGCCGATCCCAGTACCGGAACCCGCCAGCTTCGCGCTGGTAGGCACTGGCATTTTAGCTCTGGCCTTCTATTTGCGACGCCGGCAATTCGCACGTTGAAAACCTGGTCATGAGACAGGCCGCGAGGCCCTTCGGCCACGATAGCCTTCAGCAGCGCGAGCGGTTTCCTGGGCAACTTGTGGGAGAACTCGATGAGCTGCCCATCTCTGCTTATCTGAAAGCCGCCCAGCGTGGGAATCTCGAGAGATCGGGGCCAGTCGAGCAGATCCGCTCGGGGCGGCTGCAGATTGCGCTGCCGAATGAGCCAGTGGACGTAGGCGGGCTCGACGTTTCGACTCGAGGGCCAGGGCGCACAGCTCCGACATCATCGCCGGTATCCAGGTGAGCGTAGTTCGGTACTCGTGCTTGGCCCCGATCGCGAACATCTTCTTGAGCGCAGCCTCTGCCGCCGCTTCCTCGCCCACGCTGCGGTACGCCAAGATTTCCATCGACAGAAGATTGAACTCCATCAACGGACTGCGCATGCCGTCGAGCGGCGCCCTCCATCTCCTGACGCGTTCGAGCAAGACACTGCCCTGCCCTTCCTGCGCCAGCAGCCATGCGATCGGATGGTTGTGCGCAGCGTGCGTCGGCACTCCGATGGCCGGCGTCCTCGAAAACGTTTCCCAGATCCTGCGCGCACCGTCCATGTCCCGGCGCAGGATAGCCAGCCAGCGGCAGCGACGATATTACGCTACGGATCTGATTGCGAAGGGCACCTACCGACTCGGGGAAGGTTGGTTCGACATGTCCAAACGCCGCGTACCGTTCGGCGACCCCTTCGTCATTCATTGACGCGGCAAGCGCGGCTACCTCCTCGGCGATGGCTTTGGACATCGGACCGTAGTTGGCAAGTGCTACGAAAGAATCCTTGTGTACGACAGCATAGTCACGCAACGCTCGTGAAAAGTTCTGCAGGCTTGCCCTCGCGTACTGCTTGGCTTCCAAGACAAAGACGATGCGCTCCTTGCCCTCGGGGTCGAGCCGTCGCACAACGTAGTCTGGTTGGACGTTGCCCTGTCTGCCCTCCCCGGTCAGCTCCAGCTTTCCGGCAGAGGTGCGGAGCTCGGAGACCAGCTCCATGTCAACGCCGCGTGTACGAAGGCGGGCCACGAGGGTCTTCTTGAACGCGAACACCAACCGGCCATCCTCGCCTGCCAGCACAAACTCGTCCGGATCCAGGAACGCACGCTCGACGACGGTGACCAGCCAGATCGAGTAGATCTGGTGCCGGAACTGCCACATCGGAAGGTCGAGCAAATCCTCGAGAGCCTTTGCTGGAGCAAGCATCTCACTTCGATTCGAATGCGCTTCGATGGTGTCCGCGATGCGCCGAGCGAGTTCTTCCCTCGCGCTTGCCTCGGCAGGCGCGAGCTCATACAGGTGCCATAACAGGCGCAGGCTATACATCGCTAGTTGATCGCTCTGACTCGAGGCTGCCACGTCCAAGCTCCATGAAGCGACCGTTGAGCGGGTGCTATTGCCGGGCTCATCGGGCGCTCCAGCGGCTTCTGCAGCATCACGCATGGCTCGCAGAGTTGGATATCTGCCGGATACTGCGCAGAGACTGATTGTGGCCAAAGTCAGCGGGATCAGTGCCCTTTCGGTTCAGAAGATTCCAAAGCGATAGAGCGTCCCGCACTGGGGCATCGCTCTCTCGGGGCTCCGGTGCTGATCTCTTGCGTCTCCTACCCCCTGGGCACGCCCGGCGTCGGATGCTGCGCGCGTGCAGCAGCACGCTTCCGGAACGCGAGCCTCTCCGCGTTCATCTAATACGAGCAGCTGAGCCGATAGAGCGAGTTGAGCGCGGGTGAGAGACGGCGCTCGCGCGGTTAGGGCGCGAGGGGCGGCGTAGCGCCGTCGAGCAGGAAGCCCATGCCCTATCGCGAGCTTGCGACGCAGTTCCCGCGGCAGCACGTCGTGTGCAAAGGAGGTTCCCAATGAAGATCTGGCGCAACATTCCCCTCATCTGTGTCCTTGCCCTGGTCGTCCTCGTCGGCTCCCGCGCTCAACAGGCCATGAGCGGCTCAACCGGCGACGCCGAGGAGAGCAAATCCGGGACGAGATTCGACCGCCTGATCGATGCCAACTCGCAGCAGATGGTCTGGGAGGGCCGGCAGATTTTTCGCTTCGATACCTTCGGTGACGAGGCGTTCTGGGGCGATCTGCTCGGCTTGCACAAAGCCATTGAAGGCACCGCGTTCGGCGGCGTCGCCACCCCGGATCTCGGAATCGACGGCGTAAGCCCAAAGACAGCCCTCGCAGTGGGGCTCAAAGTCGATGTGGAAGCGCTTCCCCGAGATCTCATCCGCGCTTTGAGGAAAGGTCAGGTCGACCTTGACAGTTCGGCGACCACTCTCGCCCTGCTCAGGCTGAACGCCGTGGTGGGTCTGACAGGCTTTTTCAACACCAACGGAACTCTGAAGTCGATCGGCATCCAGTGCGCGCTCTGCCACTCCACCGTGGACGACTCTTTCGCTCCCGGCATCGGCCACCGGCTTGACGGGTGGGCCAACCGCGATCTGAATGTCGGGCGATCACGTCGCTGGCGCCCAATCTGCAGCCGGTAGCGACTTGCTCAGCCTCGCTGGGACGACCGTGATGTAGCCACGGTCGAGGCGGTGCTGAGGAGCTGGGGACCGGGGAAGTTCGACGCGGAGCTGCTCCTGGACGGCAAGGCGTTCAGGCCCGGCGGGAAGTCCGCCGCGACCCTGATCCCTCCGGCTTTCGGACTGGCAGGTGTCAACCTGCACACCTGGACCGGTTGGGGATCCGTTACCTACTGGAACGCCTTCGTCGCCAATCTGGAGATGCACGGCAAAGGAACGTTCTTTGATCCCCGGCTGAACGACGCGGTCAAGTTCCCGGTCGCCGCCGGCGCGGGCTTCGGCAACGTCCGCAACAATCCCGACCTCGTCACCTCGAAACTCGCGCGCCCTGCAGTTCTATCAGCTCGCCATCCAGGCGCCGACACCGCCTAAGCGCTCCTTTGACAAAGCGGCGGCCGCGCGCGGCGAAAACGATCTTCAGAGGGAACGCGCAGCTGCGCGACCTGCCATGTTCCTCCGCTGTTCAGCGAGCCGGGCTGGAATATCACACGCGGCCGAGGAGATCGGGATCGACAATTTCCAGGCGAATCGAGCGCCGGATAGACGCTACCGGACCTCACCGCTGAAGGGGCCTGTGGACCCACCAGAAAGGTGGCTTCTATCATGACGGCCGCTTTGCCACGCTGCGCGACGTGGTGAAGCATTACAACGAGTTCCTGGGTTGGGGCTGAGCGACAGGAGAAGAGCGATCTCGTCGAGTACCTGAAGTCGCTGTAGAGCGGCGCCCGGCGATGCTGGGACCCTGCATAGCCTGCGTCGGATTTGGCCAGCCAGAGGCGCCGCCACACTGCCGAGCTCGATAGGCGTCTCCGCGCCGGGCCTGCTGCGTGATCGACGGGGTGTTTGCGGTGGGCGAAGACGGGCAGGTTCACTTCGCCGAGGCCGCCGCACCGAGCCCGGAAGACCTCGCCGCGGTGCAGCAGCAGGTACGCTCTCGCAGGTTGCGCTGGTTCGCCCGCGCCGGCGCGCTCGACCCAGCCGATGCGCGCGCCATGGCGCACTGGGCCCACGGCCTTGGCGCGCGAGCTTCGGTCGAGCTCGATACCGGCCAGCCGCGAGCTCGGGGCCGCTAGCCTGCACGATTTGTGAAATCGTAGATCCTCGGAGCCTTCGTAGATGACGTAAACACCCGGCGTGTCAGGAATCGTCGTCCAGTCCGCTGCGGAATCAACATGAGACCGGAGCTGGTTCCGAGGCCACACTCAGGCCCTGAGGTCGTTCGCTGCTCTCGCCATCGTGATGCTGTCAGCCCTGGGTCCAAACATACAATCGCGCTTGCGGTAGCGCTCGGCTGGGCCGGCAGCGCGCAGGCGGCCATCAGCAACGGCGACTTCAGCGCCGGACTGAGCGACTGGATCAAGAACGGCAACGTCGTGGCGGTGCCGCTCGACTTCGCCTCGGCCCCGCAGAACCACGCCGTGCTCAGCACACCCGGGGTCGACTTCCTGTTCGGCGGCTCGACGCTTCCGGCCGCAACCCTGGAAATGCTGATCGGCCTGCCGAGCGGAGGCCTCGGACCGGGCGCCGTCGGCGGGTCGATCCTGCAGCAGACCTTCTCGGCCAGTGCTGGAGAGGTGGTCCGCTTCGACGCGCTTCTCTACACCGACGACGATCCCATTTTCGCGAGCGATTTCGTGTTCTGGGCGCTGGATGGAACCATCGTGCAGCAGCTCGCCATCGGTGACGTCACGCTCGCGCCGACGCTGCCCACCGTGCCATTCCTCAAGGCCAACGCTTGGGGCACCCTCAACATCCCGATCGCGTCTACCGGTTCGCACGTGCTCACGTTCGGCGCAGTGGGTGTTCCGGACGACATCGGTGGGACCGCGCTAGGGGTCACGGACGTCCAGCTCATTCCCGAGCCGGGCGCCTGGGCCATGCTGCTCGTCGGGCTGGCGGGCGTGGGGTTCGTCTTGCGGCGGCGCAGGTCGTAGGAGTTGCACTCCCGGGCGGGTCGCGCCCGCCCGGGCTTCTACTGCGGCAGGGATGCAATCGCGCCGCGATGGAGTTGCCACGCGCGCTATCACGGGGTGCTGGCACCCAACGCACCACAGCGCGCGCAGCTCGTCGCACTGGCTCGGCAGCCCCCACCACCTATATCCAACGCTGCCCCGCCCTCACACGACCCCGCGCACTCGCTCGCGCGCATCCGGTGTTGCTCGCCCGCATCTACGAGATTTTTCCGCTGCGCTGCCCCGACTGCAACGCCGTCACCACCACGGCTAGCCGACATCCAGCCATCGTCGCTTCCTGGATTCCCCAGCTCGCCGAGCCGAGCCGACGATTTGGCCTGCTCGGGTGACTACTCGAGCCCTGCATAGGCTCAGGGCTCGCGCAGACCGCGGCGAACATAGCCGATGATCGGGTCGGCCATGTACTCGAGCACAGTGCGCTCACTCGTCTTTACGAAGACCTCGGCGGGCATACCGGCATGGAGCCTCAGATCCCCGGCCTCCTTCAGCGCCTCCGGTGCGATCCGGACTCGCGCAACGTAGTAGGCCATCCCGGAGTTGCGGTCGGAGATGCGATCGGCCGAAACATAGACGACGCTGCCCGTCACAACGGGCGTAATGCGCCGCTTGAAGGCAGTCAGAAGCACATCGGCTTGCGCACCGACCGCAACATTGTTGATATCCTCCGGTCGCACGTGCGCCTCGATGATCAGCTCGAGGTCCTGTGGCACGATGTCCATGAGCGGATCGCGGGGACCGATGACTGCCCCGATTGTGCTGACCTTCAGGTCTACGACTTCACCGGCGACGGGCGCTGCGATGTTCTGACGCCGCGCCGCGTCCACAGAGGGCCGCAACCGCTCTTGCAGGTCGAACACCCGCATGATGCTCTCCTTGTGCTCGTCGGCCGCCTTCTGCATGTAAGCGCTGCGCAGGCTCACGGCCCGCAACTCCAGCTCCGACACTCTTTGTCGCGCTTGCGCCAGCTCCGCCTGGTTCTCACTGCGCCGCGCCTCGTATTCGGAGCGCACGCGCTTGAGGGCCAGCAGTCGAGTCTTCGAGACGAAGCCCTGATCGATGAGGGCCTCGTTGGCGTCGATCTCCTCCTGCTGCAGGCTGATCGAGCTCGCGCCCGCCGTCTCCTGGTCGAAGCGGGCGGCGATCTCGGCCCTGGTTTCGTCGGCCTGCGACTCGAGCAGCTTCACTTGGCTGTCCAGCGCCTCCCGCCGCACCTTGAAAAGCGTGGTCTCGCGGCGGATGAGCTCTGCCACGCGCGGGTCTCCTGAACGGCCGGTGAGCTCTCTCGGAAACGGGAGCGCACGGGCAAACTCGCGCTCGGCGGACAGCCGCGCCGTCCGAGCGAGCTCCGCGTCGAGCTGCGTGCGCAGCAACTCCAGGGTCGCGTCGACGCGCACATCGTCGAGAACGATGAGTGTTTGCCCCGCATTGACCCGGTCGCCGTCGCGCACGAGGATCTCTTTGACGATCCCGCCTTCCTGGTGCTGAAGGGTCTTACGGTTCGTATCCACCTTTACCAGACCGGGGGCGATGACCGCCCCGGATAGCGGCGCGAAAGCCACCCACCCGCCGACACCCAGGAAGGCAACCGCGATGACCAGCAGGCCTGCACGGATGATGCGATGCGCGTTCACCGCCTCGCGGGTTGCGACGGAGGGCAGAGGCAGGCTATTCATGTGCGTGACACCGAATGCTCCGCTCTGGGCACCACCGACCCTGCCACCGCCGCATCCGCCGGCAGGCTGCCGCGTGCTACGCGGGCGATAATCTCCGCCCTTGGCCCCAGCATCTCCATAGCCCCGTCTCGCAGGACCAGCACTTTGTCGATGTTCGCGAGCAGGGACGGGCGATGTGTAATGACCAGCAGCGTGGCCCCTTCCTGCTTGAGGCGCAGCATGGTTTGCATCAGAGCGTCCTCGCCTTCGCCGTCGAGGTTGGCGTTGGGCTCGTCCAGGACCACCAACCGGGGTTTCCCGTAAAGAGCACGCGCAAGGCCGATGCGCTGCCGCTGACCGCCCGAGAGGACCATGCCATCTTCGCCGATGTCCGTGTCGTAGCCATGCGGCAGCCGCAAAATCATGTCGTGGGCATTGGCTGCGCAGGCAGCCTCGACCACCGCCACCGAATCCACTTCGGCCAGCCGGGCGATGTTGGCGGCCACCGTGCCGGCAAAGAGCTCCACGTCCTGGGGCAGATACCCGATGTGGGGTCCGACTCGATCTCGCGGCCATTGGGACACGTCGGCGCCGTCCAGACGAACCACGCCCGCCACCGGCTTCCAGATGCCGACCACGATCCGAGCTAACGTGGATTTCCCCGAACCGCTCGGGCCGATCAATCCCAGTGATTCGCCTGCGGCGAGCTCAAACGAGATCCCCCGCAGAATCGCCTTGTCCTGACCCCTGATCGCGAATGCGACTTTGTCGATCGAAACGGCACCCGTGGGTGCAGGCAGATCCATCGCCGCCGTCCCGGTTGCCTCGCCAGTGAGGAGCTTGTCGAGGCGCTGGAAGGAGCTGCGTGCCTCGACCAGGTTCTTCCAACCTGTGATCGCCGTCTCGACCGGCGCGAGCGCTCTCCCAAGCAAAATCGTGGCGGCCATCATCACCCCCGCAGTGACATGCAGGTCGATCACGAGGTAGGCCCCGGTCCCGAGCATGGCAATCTGGACGAACTGGCGGGTGAACTTGGTGAGCGCCGTAATCGCGCCGGCGGCCTGGCTGCTCTCTACCTGCAATGCAACGACTGTGGTGTTCTGGCCTTGCCAGTTCCGCGTGACATTGCCGATCATGCCCAGGCCGCCTACGACCTCAGCGTTGCGGAGGCTCGAATCGACAAATCTGGCCGCCTTGCGGCCCTCGACCTGCAACGCCTCTAGGGGTTTGCGCGTCATGCGCTCGCTTAGAACAGCGAGCAGCAACAGCAGCACAGCACCCGCGGTGGCGACCGCACCGAGCAGCGGGTGGAACAGGAAAATGACCACCAGGTACACGGGCAGCCAGGGTGCGTCGAACAGTGCCAGAATCCCGGTGCCGGTCAGGAAAGCGCGCAGCGTATTCACGTCGCGCAGACCGTGAACATAGTCGTTGCCCGATGGCAGCCAGGCGGCGCCCAGCAGCTGCGCCAATACCCTCGGCCCCAGTAGATCGGCCATGGCGACTCCCGCGCTCAACAGCAGCCGAGTGCGCAGCAGGTCGAGAAGCATCATCACGACGAGCGCGCCCACGGTCGCGAAGGTCAGCAGCACCAAGGTTTCGTCGCTGCGGCTGGTGAGCACGCGATCGAAGACCTGCAGCATGTACAGCGTGGGCACGAGCAGCAGGATGTTGATGAAGAAGCTGAAGACCGCTGCGTAGAAGAAGAACGCGCGGAAGCGCAGGATGAGCTGGAACATAGCTGTCAGGTAACACCAGCCCTGGCAGAGCGGCGCAGAGTCGCTGGAGGCCTCATGCGTCTATACCGGGGCAAGGGCAACTCGCCGTCAAAGCCGATGAGGGTGCACGCCGTGCCCCGCGCACGTCGCCCACAGGCCAGCCTGCCGCAATGATTGAACGGGCCGCGAGCATCACCGTGAGGCCGACATCAGCCCTGCGCGATGCTGAGGTTGTAGCTGATGCCGCTATAGATCCTGTCGATGCCGCCGCCGAAGACATTCAACGTTTCGTTGGCGTTGTCGAGAAGACTGTCGACAATGTAGTTGTCGTTGCCGATGCCACCTGACATCGTGTCTCCCACGCCGATAGCGCCGCCGTTCAGGATGTCGTTGCCGAGCAAGCCGTTCAGCGTATCAGCGCCGCCTTCGCCACTGATGTAGTCATCGGCTTTGGTACCGGTGATGACTTCGCCCAAAGCAGTGCCAATGAAGATGGCCATAGGTCCCCTCTCGTCTCTCGTAGCGTGACATGAGATTTGAGCGGCGAGGCCTCCCCCCCGTCACTGTGCAACCCTGGGCAGCCAGCCCACCTCAACGCCTCTGCCAGTCCCTCGTTGCGAAGATGTCGCGTGATTGCGACGCGTTGAAGCCTGTATGACGCACTGCTTGTTCGATCCAGCGGCGCCATTCCAGGAAATCCGAGCGCAACCCCCGCAGATCGCTTGTTTCAACCGGGGGATGAGCAAAGCATTTTACGGCAGTTTCACGTCGAATTGTCAATCGCGTGCTGCCCTTAAGAGCCATTCGCTGGTCGTGGTTCGCCCAGATCGGCCTTGGCTGGCGCAGCGAGTCGGACCAAACCCACTTTGCCGAGCCACACCAGGGTCCGCTGCAGGTGTTGTCTCTCGCACTGAATTGCAATTCACCGGCGGTCTTTCCCCGGAGTGCGTCACCGCGAGCTGGCGTGGCTGGTTAGGCAATGAGAACGGCGTCGAGCGGAGGTCTTCCGATGCGGATGTGAGCGACGTAAGCTTTGCCGCTTCGTCGATCACACAAGGAGGAAGGCCCGCGAAGGAGTGTCGCCTGCGCGGGCCTGATGCTGGTGCAGCTTCGGTTCGCCTCGGGGCTGTCCAGCGCCGATTACGTTACCGCAGAAGGCTGGCGTCTGGCAACACTGGCGTGCTGCCCGTTGCATCCGCGCGGCGGCTGTGGCTTTGCCCGCCATGGCACCTACGCTCGGGTGAGTCCGCCCGGTACGCGCATCGCGCGCTGGTACTGTCCCACAGGGCATTCGCCTCTATCGGGACCAGGCCGAACGTCTCCTGAATGTTGTCAACCAGCGACGTGAAGATGTCAGCGGCGCACCAGATGCGGCGCCGAATCGACGGCTCCCGCCCATCCAGGTGCAGGATCCGGACCGAGGGACAGAGAGCACCGGCGGCGTCTAGAAACGCTCGTTGGATGTCTTCGTTCGGGTACCAGTTCCTGTGGCAGTGAACGGTGAGCGGGAACCGCCCGGCGAGCAAGGCGCTGACGCCGGTGTGGCCCGATGGCTGCCGCGCCGAGCTGAACATGTTGCGTTGCGGAGAAGCCGGGATGCGCGGCCGGCATGCGATCGAAGGCGTGGGCAAGCGCTATTCGGCCGCCTTGGTGAAGGTCTTCTGGCACGACGGCCAGAGCCGGGTCTACACCCTCACCGCGGGCCAGCCCACGGTACAGCTCTACGGGTCGGCCGAAGACCGCCGCGGCATGGGCGAGATCGCCCTACCGAGGACGCGATTGAGCCGATGGTCGCTGGACGCTCCTCTACGCCAGAGGACCTGCTACGCTAGCTGGCGCTCCGGAAACCCGCAAGCGCCGGGATCCCGCGCCAGACCTGTCGAGACAAGACCGCGAACCCGATAGCCTCAAACACCCTCCGACCCGTTATCCTCGCTACTGGTCAGATCAATCCACGGAGAGCTGCGTGCTGCGAGTGTTCGAGAACCTGATTGACCCTTATCCCGAGACGGCACCGGTCACGCCGCCCAAAGGGTTCGTGGCTTTCCTGTGGGCGTGCACACGCGGTCTGCGGCGCTATATCGCCGCGATGACTTTTTGCACGGCAATCATCGGCGTGTTCGAAGCGCTGCTGTTCAGCATGCTGGGGCATATCGTGGACTGGCTGACCCGGGTCGAACCCGCCCGTCTGTGGACGGACGAGCGAGGCACCTTGCTGCTGCTCGCGGGAGTTCTGTTCGCGAGCCCGCTGGTGGTCGCGCTGCAAACGTTCCTCAAGCACCAGACTCTGGCCGGCAACTTTCCGATGCTGCTGCGGTGGAATTTTCACCGCCTGATGCTCGGACAAAGCATGAGCTTCTACCAGGACGAGTTCGCGGGCCGCGTAGCGGCGAAGGTGATGCAGACTGCACTGGCGGTGCGCGACACCTGGATGATCGTGGCCGATATCCTCGTGTTTGTCGTCATCTACTTCGTGACCATGATGGCGGTCGTCGGCGATCTGGATCGTTGGCTGGTGCTGCCGTTCGTGGGCTGGCTGTCGTTGTACCTCGTGGCTTTGTCCTACTTCGTACCGCGGCTCAGTCGGGTCGCGAAAGAGCAGGCCGACGCGCGCTCGCTGATGACCGGGCGCATCACCGACGCTTACACCAACATCGCAACGGTGAAGCTGTTTTCCCATGCGCGGCGCGAAGCCGGCTATGCGCGCAGCGCGATGCGGGATTTCATGCACAGCGTGCACGGTCAGATGCGTCTGGTCAGCGGGTTCGAGATCGTCAACCACATGCTGAGCATGCTGTTGATCGCGAGCACGGCCGGCGCCACGCTCTGGCTGTGGACCAAAGGCCAGGTCGGCATAGGCGCGGTGGCCGCCGCCACTGCCATGGCGCTGCGACTGAATGGCATCTCCCACTGGGTGATGTGGGAGTTCGCAGCGCTGTTCGAGCACATCGGTACCGTCCAGGACGGCATCAACACGCTGAGCCGCTCGCATACCGTCGTCGATTCGCCCGACGCGCAAGCACTGCGCGTCCGGCGCGGCGAGATCCGCTTCGAGCGCGTGAGCTTCGCCTATGGCGGCAAGGGCAAGGTGATCGACGAGCTGTCGCTGCAGATCCGCCCGGGCGAGAAGATCGGACTGGTGGGCCGCTCCGGTGCAGGCAAATCAACGATCGTGAACCTGCTGCTGCGCTTCTTCGACGTGGAGCAAGGGCGGGTGCTGATCGACGGGCAGGACATTGCTCACGCGACCCAGGACAGCCTGCGTGCTCAGGTGGGGATGGTCACGCAGGATACCTCGCTGTTGCATCGATCGGTGCGCGACAACATTCTGTACGGACGTCCGGACGCCAGCGATGCCGATATGATCGCCGCGGCGAAGCGCGCGGAAGCCCATGACTTTGTTCTTGGCCTCGCCGATCCGAGGGGACGCAAGGGCTACGACGCCCATGTCGGAGAACGCGGCGTCAAGCTATCCGGGGGCCAACGCCAGCGCATAGCGATCGCTCGCGTGATGCTCAAGGACGCGCCGATCCTGCTTCTGGATGAAGCCACCAGCGCGCTCGACTCCGAAGTCGAGGCCGCCATTCAGGCCAGTCTGTACAAGCTCATGGAAGGCAAGACCGTGGTGGCAATCGCGCATCGGCTGTCTACCATCGCTGCAATGGATCGGTTGATCGTGCTCGAGAAGGGACGTATCGTCGAAGACGGCGACCATCGCACGCTGCTCGCGCGCGGCGGGTTGTATGCACGTCTGTGGGCGCATCAGAGCGGAGGATTCCTGCTCGACGACGCCGAGGAGGCAGGAGACGATGCGCCTGATACTGCCGTTGCCGAGCTGATGCGATAGCGCGCGATTGGCGCAGTCAATCCGCCATGCCTTCGGGGACATAGATACCGGGTCCTCCATCACTGAGCGGCCAATCCGCCTTGGCCCGATCGCGGCGGTCGTGCTGAATCCTTCGGGTCTCTAGAGGGTGTGTGGCAGCGAGACAGCCTGGCGCGGCACGTAGTACCATCGCGTTCACTAATGCCAGCCGGGAGGTCCGCCATGTCCGTTCATTCGTTGTCCCCCAGGCACGCCGCGGATCCGGTCCGCGAAGCCAAGATCCACCTCGCAGCCGCGCATCGGCTGGCGGTGCTGGACGAGCTCGAGGAAGGCATCGACAACCACTTCACGGTTACGGTGCCCGGCAGGGACGACCGCTACTTGATTCTGCCCTTCGGCCTGCACTGGTCGGAGGCACGGGCGAGCGACATGATCGTATTTGACGAGTCGGGCACAACCCTGGAGGGTGAAGGCGTGGTTGAGCTTTCGGCGCAATGCATCCACGCGCCGCTCCACCGCATTACGGGTGCACGCGTGGTGCTGCACACCCATCAGACCTGGGCGCTGGCGCTGAACATGCTGCAAAACAACCGTCTGCTGCCGGCGAACCAGACTGCGGCCTACTTCCACGGTCACGTTGCCTACGACGACACCTACGCCGGCACCGCTGACACGCTCGAGGAGGGTGAGCGCCTGGCGCGCCTGATCGGCGACAAGCAGGTTCTGTTCATGAAGAACCATGGTGTGCTGGTAGTCGGTAACACAATCGCGCAGGCGTACGAACGGATCTACAAGCTGGAACGCGTGTGCCGCACTCAGGTGTTGGCAATGGGCACGGGCCAGCCAATCGAAGTGCTGCCTGACGCGATCGCGGCGCTAGTGCAGGCGTTGCCGCCGGACGACCGCCACTCGCCCAGCGAGCGGGAACGGTTGTACTTCGAAGCCATGATGCGCGTGCTCGATCGCGAGCTGCCGGGGTACGCGGACTGAAAATCGAGTGTGAACCGGTCGCTCGGCGACCCCGGTACATCACTATCCTCTGGTGGTGGTGCCATCGCGCGCGGCCAACAGCCCCGGGGCGCTGCATTCCCCCACCCTAACTAACCCTCCCAGCTCGCGGGAGGGTGACAGGGCGGGCCAGGTCCGATTGCGCCGCGGGCGGCCGTCTGGCGGGAAAGGGCCGGCTGCGAGGGCGCTTCTGATCCCCGCCGCGACCGTGCTTCCCCCAGCCGCTGCACACCCTTTTTCCCTCTGCGGCCGGCCGCAGAAAAGCCCCTGGAGGGCGGGCGCAAAAGTCTCAATTTTCGCCCGCGCTTGCCGATACCCAGTGGCAAACGCCTAGCCCGGATATTTCATCAGGACGCGGATTTCTGGGTCGTTCTGGGCGAGCCAGGTCGGGCTCGACCGTCGCAGCCAATAGATCATTCTATTGGCAAGACGGGCATGCCCGAGATGGCCGTCCAGAACGAGTCAGAAACCGCGTAACCCCGAAGCCAAAGTGTCCTGAGTAGCAAGCATTTCGACAGCCTTGGCGGGTGTGCATCTGCTAGCAATGCGGGGGTGGCCTGGTGAAATATCCGGGCTAGGGACAGCGGGGCGGCCGCCGGGGGTCGGGGGACGCAGGACGTGGTCCCGGCCAATCGACTTCTGCGAGCCACGCCCAGACGATGGCAAAGCGCAAAAGCCTCGTCTCCAAGCTCAACCTGCTCGGCATCCTGCTCATTCTGCTGGCCGCAGGCAGCGTGGCGTACTTCGTCGCCTCCGAGCACACCCGCAAACGCCAGGACATGTTGCTCGATCTGGGCCGCCAGCTGGCCAACGCCATCTCGCTGGGCAGCGGCGTCGGACTCCATGACCTTTCCGCGCCGACGCTGGCGCGAGTTTCTGGAGCGCAGCGCTGACTGCACTCGGAACCCAGCTACGGAGGCCCCATGACCGAAGCTAAGCCCTCTTCCGACCGGCCGCTGCTCGAGCGCAGCGCGCTCGATGCCATCCGCGCGCTGCAGAGCGACGCCGCCCCCGATCTGCTCGCCCAGGTGGTGCGCCTGTACTTCGAGTCGGCTGCGGACATGCTCGCGCGCCTGCGCGCAGGGCTTGCCACAGGCGACCACGACGCGGTGCGCATCGCTGCGCACACGCTGAAGTCCAGCAGCGCCAACCTGGGCGCCGCCGCACTCGCCGAGATGTGCAAGCAGCTCGAGCTGGCGGCGCGCACGGGCAGCCTGGGACCGGGGCTGCCCGACGCGCAAGCACTCGAGCGCGCCTACCTGGCGGTCCGCGCGGCGCTGGAAGCCGAGATCGGAGAGACCACCGCATGACCCAGCCCAGCGGCGTCCATGCGCCGGTCGCCTTGATCGTCGACGACGATCTCATGATGCGCATGCTGATCCGGCAGACGCTGGAACGGGCCGGCTTCGTCTGCCACGAGGCCGAGCACGGCGTCGCTGCACTGGAACGCTTTCCCCAGCTGCAGCCCGACATCGTGCTGCTGGACGTGGTCATGCCGCACATGGACGGCTACGCGGCCTGCGCCGCGCTGCGCGGGATGCCCACCGGCGCCTTCGTTCCCGTGCTCATGCTCACGGGCCTGGACGACGTGGAGTCCATCGATCGCGCCTATGAGGTCGGCGCCACCGACTTCATCAGCAAACCGATCAACTGGGGCATCTTCAGCCACCGGGTGCGCTACATCCTGCGCGCGAGCCAGGCCTTCAGCGACCTGGAGAAGAACCGCGCGGGGCTGGAGAGCGCCCAGCGCATCGCCCGGCTCGGCAGCTGGGAGTGGGATCTCCCGCGCAACCAGGTGCACTGGTCCGACGAGACCTACCGCATCCTCGGGCTGACACCGGGCGGCGCGGTGCCGCGCCTCGCCACCGTCCTCGAGCGCGTGCATCCAGAAGAGCGAGCGGGGCTGCAGGAAGCCATCGGCCAGCTCATCCGAACCGGGGAGTTCGCCAGCCGCGTGGTGCGCCTGCAATTGGCCGACAGCCGGCTGCGCCACGCCCAGCTGCAATGCATCAGCACGCGCGACGCCGCGGGTGTGCTGACGCAGCTCTCGGGCACGATCCAGGACGTCACCGAGCTGAAGGAGGCCGAGCAGCGCATCCGCTATCTGGCCTCCTACGACGGGACTACCGGGCTTCCCAACCGCCAGTTCTTCATGGAGCGGCTGCAGCAGGCCCTCGCTCACGCCCGGCGCTACCATCGCCAGCTCGGTGTGCTGTCGCTGGACCTCGACCAGTTCAAGCGCATCAACGACACGCTCGGGCACAAGGCCGGCAATGAATTGCTGATCGCCGTGTCGGGCCGTCTCTTGAGCGTGGTGCGGGGCAGCGACCTGGTCAGCCAATTGGGCCCTGGGTCGGAAGTCGGGGGCGTCGAGACGATCGCGCGCCTGGACGGCGACGAATTCAGCCTGCTCATCGTCGAACTGGCGCACTACCACGATGCGGCCAAGGTCGCGCGCCGGCTGCTCGACGAGCTGCGCAAGCCCTTCGGTGTCGCGAATCAGGAAGTGTTCGTGTCGGCCAGCATCGGGCTCGCCCTCTACCCGCTCGACGGCGAGGACGCGGAGAGCCTGCTCAAGAACGCAGGCGCGGCCATGCACTTCGCCAAGGACCAGGGGCGCGACAACTACCAGTTCTACAGCCGCGCGATGAACGCCACCGCGCTCGAGAAGCTCTCGCTGGAATCACAGCTGCGCAAGGCCCTCGAGCGCGACGAGCTGCTCCTGCATTTCCAGCCCAAGCTCAGCGCCACCACCGGCGCGGTCGCAGGGGTCGAAGCGCTGATCCGCTGGAAGCACCCGGAGCTGGGCATGGTGCCACCATCCCAGTTCATTCCGGTAGCCGAAGAAACCGGGCTTATCGTCGCGATCGGGGACTGGGTGCTGGAGACCGCGTGCAGGCAGAACCAGGCCTGGCAGAAGGCCGGCTATCCGCCGGTGCACGTAGCAGTCAACATCGCCAGCCCGCACTTCCGCCAGGGCGGGCTGATGGATTCGGTCGCCCGCGCACTGAGAGAAACCGGCCTGGGTCCCGAATGGCTCGAGCTGGAGGTCACCGAGAGCATGCTGATGCAGGGGGTGGACGCGCAAGGCGTGGACATAACCCTCGACACGCTGTTCAAGCTCAAGGACATGGGGGTGCGGCTGGCCATCGACGACTTCGGCACAGGCTATTCATCGTTGGCCTACCTGAAGCGCTTTCCGCTGGATACGCTGAAGATCGACCGCTCGTTCGTGAAGGACCTGCCGCGCGACGCCGAGGACGCCGCCATCGCCAAGGCCATCATCGCCATGGCACACAGCCTGAGGCTGGCCGTGGTCGCCGAGGGTGTCGAGACCGACCAGCAGCTCGCCTTCCTGCGGCAGCACGGCTGCGACCTGGTGCAGGGCTTCCTGTTCAGCCGTCCAGTGCCGGCCGAAGAGTTCGCCGCGCTCCTGGCCGGCCCGCAGCTGAAGGCGGCCGCTGGCGGGTTAACGGCCACTGCGTCTAGAGTAACCGCAAGCGGAGGCGCGAGGTCGCGTGGGCTTCCGGTCGTTCCAGGCAGCGACCAGTGGAGATGGGGCGCGTTCGTGGACTCCGGCAGCGACACTTGGCTTCCCGCACTACGTCTGCGGGAAGTCGGCCTTCGCCTCGCGCTGCCCGAGGCTGCCTGCGTCCCGCTCGGCTTGGCCTCCTCGCGTCTCGGGCCGATCCATCAGCTCCACCAAGGCCATCGGGGCGTTGTCACCCAGGCGGAAGCCGTACTTGAGGATGCGCAGGTAGCCGCCGTTGCGCTGCGCGTAGCGCGGCCCGAGCACGTCGAACAGCTTGACGACCATCTCGCGGTCGCGCAGGCGGTTGAACGCCAGGCGGCGGTTGGACAGGCGACGGCTTCTTGCCCAGCGTGATGATCGGCTCGGCCACGCGCCGCAGCTCCTTTGCCTTCGGCAATGTGGTCTTGATCGATCTCGTGACGCAGCAGCGAGTTGGTCATGTTCCGGAACATCGCCAGGCGATGGCTGCTGGTGCGGTTGAGCTTCCGCAGTCCTAGGCGGTGACGCATATCAAACCCCTTCTCTCTCCAGCCCCATTGCGGCCAACCCGACCGCGCTAGACTCGTTCCCGTTCCAGACCGACCGGCGGCCAGTTCTCCAGCTTCATGCCCAGCGTGAGCCCGCGCGAGGCCAGCACTTCCTTGATCTCGTTGAGCGACTTGCGGCCCAGGTTCGGGGTCTTCAGCAGCTCGGTCTCGGTGCGCTGGATCAAATCGCCGATGTAGTAGATGTTCTCGGCCTTCAGGCAGTTGGCCGAGCGCACGGTGAGCTCCAGATCGTCGACCGGGCGCAGCAGAATGGGATCGACCTGCGGCGTCTTGGGCGTCTCCGCCAGTGCCGGCGTGCCCTTCAGATCCGCGAACAGCGACAGCTGGTCCACCAGCACCCGCGCGGCATAGCGGATCGCTTCCTCCGGCTCGATCACGCCGTTGGTCTCGACGTCCATGATGAGTTTGTCGAGGTCGGTGCGCTGCTCGACCCGCGCGCTCTCGACCGCGTAGCTCACGCGCTTCACCGGGCTGAACGAGGCGTCCAGCACGATGCTGCCGATGGGGCGGCCGTCCTTCGCCCCCGAGCTGCACCGTCGCCGGCACATAGCCGCGGCCCTGCTCGACCTTGATCTGCATGTCGAGCTTGCCGCCCGGGCGCCAGATGCGCGATGACATGATCCGGGTTGATGATCTCCACGTCGTGGGTGGCCTCGATGTCTGCCGGCGGTCACCAGGCTCTCGCCCTGCTTGCGCAGATTGAGCAGCGCTTCCTCGCGGTTGTGCAGCTTCAGGACCACGCCCTTGAGGTTGAGCAGGATGTCCACGACGTCCTCCTGCACGCCGTCGAGCGTCGAGTACTCGTGCAGCACGCCGTTGATCTTGACCTCGGTGGGAGCGAAGCCCGGCAGCGAAGACAGCAGGATCCGGCGCAGGGCGTTGCCCAGCGTATGGCCGTAGCCGCGCTCGAACGGCTCCATGGTGACCTTGGCGTGGAACGGACCCGCGCTCTGCACGTCGACGATACGGGGCTTCAACAGAGTGCTGCTTTGCATAGGGGTGTTACCTCTCTCAGAAGAGGAATGGCTCGGTTACTTCGAGTACAGCTCCACCACCAACGATTCGTTGATGGTCGCCGGCAGATCGGAGCGCTGCGGCGGCGCCTTGAACACGCCCTTGATCGCCTTGGTGTCCACCTCCAGCCACTCGGGAAAGCCGCGCTGCTCCGCAGCCTCCACCGCCCCCTTGATGCGCAGCTGCACCTTGGCCTTCTCGGCCACCTCCACGACGTCGCCCTGGCGCAGCTGGTACGAGGGGATGTTGACCCGCTTGCCGTTCACCGTGATGCCGTTGTGGCGCACGATCTGGCGCGCCTCGGAGCGCGACGCCCCGAAGCCCATGCGGTAGGCCACCGTATCCAGCCGGCTCTCCAGCAGCTGCAGCAGCGTCTCGCCCGGTGACGCCCTTGCGCTGGTCGGCTTCGGCGTAGACCTTGCGGAACTGCCGCTCCAGCACGCCGTAGATGCGGCGCACCTTCTGCTTCTCGCGCAATTGCGTGCCCGTAGCCGGACAGGCGGGTCTGCTTCTGCCCGTGCTGGCCGGGCGCGTAGCTGCGCCGCTCGACCGGGCACTTGTCGGTGAAGCACTTCTCGCCCTTCAGGAACAGCTTCTCGCCCTCGCGCCGGCACTGGCGGCACTTGGCGTCAAGGTTTCTTGCCATCGTGTCGATCCTTCTGTCAGATGCGCCGCTTCTTGGGCGGGCGGCAGCCGTTGTGCGGAACCGGCGTCACGTCGGCGATGCTGGTGATCTTGAAGCCCACGGCGTTGAGCGCGCGCACGGCGGACTCGCGGCCCGGGCCCGGCCCCTTGATCCGCACCTCCAGGTTCTTCACCCCGCACTCCTGCGCCTGGCGGCCGGCCTGCTCGGCGGCGATCTGCGCGGCGAACGGCGTGCTCTTGCGCGAGCCCTTGAAGCCGGAGCTGCCGGAGGTGGCCCAGGCCAGCGCGTTGCCCTGGCGGTCGGTGATGGTCACGATGGTGTTGTTGAAGGACGCGTGGATGTGGGCGATGCCTTCGGCCACATTCTTCTTGACCTTCTTGCGAACCCGGGTGGGTGCTTTAGCCATGAGTTACGAATCCTCGGTTGCGGCGTGATGGGCGTTTGCAGCGTGTGGCGCGCGGCGGCCGGGCGTTAAGCACGTCAGACCTTGCCGGGCTGCACGCCGGCCCGGATCGCCGCCTTGCGCGGCCCCTTGCGGGTGCGCGCGTTGGTGCGGGTGCGCTGTCCCCGCACCGGCAGCCCGCGCCGATGCCGCGTGCCGCGGTAGCAGCCCAGGTCCATCAGACGCTTGATGTTCATCGACACCTCGCGGCGCAGGTCGCCTTCGACCGTGAGCTTGCGCCACCTGCTCGCGCAGCTTGTCCATGTCGGAATCCGACAGATCCTTGATCTTGGCCGTGTTGTTGACCCCGGCCGCCGCGCACAGCTTGCGCGCCGTGCTGCGGCCGATGCCGTAGATCGCGGTGAGCGCGATCTCGGCGTGCTGGTGATTGGGAATGTTTACCCCGGCGATACGTGCCATTGTCAGTCCTCGAGCCACTTCGATGACAGTTGTATGCGTATGCACGCCGCCTTCAGCCCTGCCGCTGCTTGTGGCGCGGGTCGGTGCAGATCACCCGCACCACGCGGTTGCGGCGGATGATCTTGCAGTTGCGGCACAGCTTCTTGACCGATGCCTGTACTTTCATTGGCGTTGTCTCCTTGCCTTGCGCCGCCTCACTTCGCCCGGAAAATGATCCGCCCGCGGGTCAGTCGTAGGGCGTCAGCTCCACCGTCACCTTGTCTCCCGGGCAGGATGCGGATGTAGTGCATGCGCATCTTGCCCGAGATATGCCCCAGCACCACGTGCCCGTTTTCCAGCTTCACGCGGAAGGTCGCGTTCGGCAGGGTCTCCAGAATCTCGCCCTGCATCTGGATCGTGTCTTCCTTGGACATTCCGCTAGCGGGTGGGTAGCACCCCTCCGCCCTTGAAGTTGGCCTTCTTGAGCAGACTCTCGTACTGGTGCGACATGATGTAGGCCTTCACCTGGGCCATGAAGTCCATGGTCACCACGACGATGATCATCAGCGAGGTGCCGCCGAAGTAGAACGGCACGTTCCACTTCACGATCAGGAACTCGGGCAGCAGGCACACCAGGGTGACGTACAGGGCGCCGACCAGCGTCAGTCGCAAGATGATGCTGCTCGACGTAGCGCGCGGTCTGCTCGCCGGGACGGATGCCCGGCACGAACGCCCCGCTCTTCTTCAGGTTCTCCGCGGTTTCCTTCGGGTTGAACACGAGCGCGGTGTAGAAGTAGCAGAAGAACACGATCGCCGAGGCGTACAGCAGCGACGTAGATCGGCTGTCCGGGCGAGAGCATGCCGGCGATGTCCTTCAGCCAGGTCGCCTGGTCGGCCCGGCCGAACCAGCCCGCCAGGGTCGCGGGAAACAGGATCAGGCTGGAAGCGAAGATCGGCGGAATCACCCCCGACATGTTCAGCTTCAGCGGCAGGAACGAGCTCTGCCCGCCGTAGACCTTGCGGCCGACCTGGCGCTTGGCGTAGTTCACCGGGATGCGGCGCTGCCCGCTCTCGACGAACACCACCAGGGCGGTCACCGCGATCGCGCCCAGGAACAGCACCAGCACCAGCGGGATGTTGAACGCGCCGGTGCGCACCAGCTCGAGCGTGCCGCCGATCGCGCGCGGCAAGCCCGCCGCGATGCCGGAGAAGATAATCAGCGAGATGCCGTTGCCGATGCCTCGCTCGGTGATCTGCTCGCCCAGCCACATGATGAACATGGTGCCGGTGACCAGCGTCACGACCGTGGTGAAGCGGAACAACAGGCCGGGATCGATCACCAATCCCTGCTGGCCTTCGAGCGCCGACCGCGATGCCCAGCGCCTGGAAGGTCGCCAGCGCCAGCGTGCCGTAGCGCGTGTACTGGGTGATCTTGCGCCGCCCCGACTCGCCCTCCTTCTTGAGCGCCTCGAGCGTGGGCGACACCACCGTCATCAGCTGCATGATGATGGAGGCAGAGATGTACGGCATGATCCCCAGCGCCAGCACGCTGAAGCGCGACAGCGCCCCGCCCGAGAACATGTTGAACATGTCCAGGATGCCGCCCGCCTGGGACTTGAACAGCTCTGCCAGGCGCACCGGGTCGATGCCCGGCACCGGCACGTGGGTGCCGATGCGATAGACGATCAGTGCGCCCAGCAGGAACAGCAGCCGGCGCTTCAGATCGCTGAAGCGCCCGGCGCCGCCGCGCAGGAGATTCTCGTTGGCCAACTTGAGCTTATCCTTCTGCCTTACTCACTTCAGTCTTGGGGGATTCCTCGACGCTTGCCGCCGGCCGCCTCGATGGCCGCGCGCGCACCCTTGGTAGCGCGCAACCCCGACAGCGTCACCGCGCGCCCGATCTTGCCGGCCAGGATGACCTTGGCCGCCGAGGCCTGCCGCGGCACCACGCCGGCCGCCTTCAATGCGGCCAGGTCGAAAGCAGTGCCCTCCAGCCGGTCCAGCGCGGACAGCCTGCACCTCCGCGGTCAGGCCCTCGGCCAGCGACACGAATCCGCGCTTGGGCAGGCGGCGCTGCAGCGGCATCTGCCCGCCCTCGAAGCCGACCTTGTGGTAGCCCCCGGAGCGCGCCTTCTGCCCCTTGTGGCCGCGGCCGGCGGTCTTGCCGTGGCCGCTGCCGATGCCGCGCCCCACGCGCTTGCGCGCGTGCTTGGAGCCGGCCGCCGGCTTGATCGTGTTCAAACGCATTTCAGCCCTCGCACTTCAACAGGTAGCCTACCTTGTTGATCATGCCGCGGATCGACGGGCGTGTCCTCGAGCTCCACGGTATGGTTGATCCGGCGCAGGCCCAGCCCGCGCACGGTGGCGCGATGGCTCTCGCGCGTGGACGACGACGCTGCGCACCAGCGTCACCTTCACTGTCTTGCCTGTCGGGAGCTTCTTGCCGGTCGGGTTCTTCGCCATGTCTGCCTCGCTCCAGCGGCTCAACCCAGGATCTGTTCCACGCTCTTGCCGCGCTTGGCGGCAATCTCGGCCGGCGTGTTCATCGCCTGCAGAGCATTGAGGGTGGCGCGCACCACGTTGTACGGATTGGTGGATCCGAAGCACTTGGCCAGCACGTTCTGCACGCCCATCACCTCGAACACCGCCCGCATCGGCCCGCCGGCGATGATGCCGGTGCCCTCGGAAGCCGGCTGGATCAACACCTTCGCCGCGCCGTGCTCGCCCAGCACCGCATGATGCAGGGTGCCGTTCTTCAGGCTGATCTTCACCAGTTTGCGGCGCGCTTCTTCCATCGCCTTCTGCACCGCAACCGGAACTTCCCGTGCCTTGCCCTTACCCATGCCCACGCCGCCATCGCCGTCGCCGACCACGGTGAGCGCGGCAAAACCCAGAATGCGGCCGCCTTTCACCACTTTCGTGACGCGGTTGATGGACACCATCTTCTCGCGCAGGCCGTCGCCGCGATCTTCGGACTGGGGTGCTTTCTGGGGTGATCTGGCCATTGCGGTATCCTCAGAACTTGAGTCCGGCTTCGCGCGCGGCTTCCGCCAGCGCCTTCACCCGGCCATGAAAACGATAGCCGGCGCGATCGAAGGCAACCGTCTCGATGCCCTTGTCCCGCGCTCGCTCGGCGATGCGCTTGCCTACCGCCGCAGCGGCCTTCACATTGCCGCCATTGGGCAGGCTGGAGCGCAGCTCCGGCTCCAGGGACGAGGCGGTGGCGAGCACCTGGCGGCCGCTCCCGTCGATCAACTGGGCATAGATATGGAAGTTGGAGCGGTGCACCGTCAAGCGCACCGCCTTCAACTCCGCGATCTTCGCGCGGGTCTGCCGCGCACGGCGCAAGCGCGCCGCCTTTTTCTGGATCATGCTGAGCTCACTTCTTCTTGGTTTCCTTCAGTACCACAACCTCGTCGGCATAGCGCACGCCCTTGCCCTTGTAGGGTTCGGGCGGGCGATAGCTGCGGATCTCCGCCGCCACCTGGCCGACGCGCTGCTTGTCGATTCCCTTGATCAGAATCTCGGTCTGGGTCGGGGTCTCGACCTTGACGCCCTTGGGCATCTTGTGCGCGACCGGGTGCGAGAAGCCGAGCGTGAGGTTGAGCGTTTCGCCCGCAGCCTGGGCGCGGTACCCGACGCCCACCAGGTTCAGCTTCTTCTCGAACCCCTTGCTCACGCCCAGCACCATGTTGGCCAGCAGCGCGCGCAGCGTACCGGACATCGCGTTGGCTTCGATCGATTCGTTGGCGGCCTCGAACACGACCTTGTCGGCATCGCGCTTGACCCGGACCACGTTGGACAGGGTCTGGGTAAGCGTGCCCAGGGGCCCCTTGACCACCATCTCCCCCTCACCGAGGGTGACTTCCACCCCGGCCGGGACCTTGACCGGGAGATTTCCGATTCTGGACATCTGTCGTTTCCCCTAAGCCTTGGCGTGTGCTCGTCGGCGCCTCAGGCGACGATGCACAGGACCTCGCCGCCCACGCCGCTGGCGCGGGCCTTGCGGTCCGTCATCACGCCGCGCGAGGTAGAGACGATCGCGATTCCCAGCCCGTTCATCACCGGGGGAATGTCGCGGCTGGCGCGATAGATGCGCAGGCCCGGACGGCTCACCCGCTCGATCTTCTCGATCACGGGCCGGCCCGCGTAGTACTTCAGGCCGATTTCCAGCCTGCTCTTGCCGGCATCGGCATCGGCGCTGACCTTGAAGTCTTCGATGTAGCCCTCGTCCTTCAGCACGGCTGCGATGGCAACCTTGACCTTGCTGCAGGGCATCTCCACCGACACCTTCTCCGACGCCTGGGCATTGCGGATGCGCGTCAGCATGTCGGCGATGGGATCACTCATGCTCATGGGCCGCTCCTAACGGACGTCTACCAGCTCGCCTTGATCACACCCGGGATCTCGCCGCGCAAGGCGATGTCCCTCAGCTTGTTGCGCCCCAGCCCGAACTTGCGGAACGTCCCGCGCGGGCGCCCGGTCAGCGCGCAGCGGTTGCGCAGCCGCGACGGGCTGGCGTTGCGGGGAAGCTGCTGCAGCTTGTCGCGGGCGGCCTGCCGCTCTTCCTCGGGCAGGCGCTGGTTGTGGATGGTGGCGTTCAATTCCAGGCGCTTGGCGGCGAACTTCTTCACCGTCTGCCGCCGCTTCTGTTCGCGATTGATCAGGGCAAGCTTCGCCAATTTGGACCTCAGGTTCTGAACGGGAAGTTGAAGGCCGCGAGCAGCGCCCGGGCCTCGTCGTCGGTTTTGGCCGTGGTGGTGATAGTGATGTTCATTCCGCGCAAGGTATCGATCTTGTCGTACTCGATCTCCGGGAAGATGATCTGCTCCTTCACGCCGATGTTGAAGTTGCCGCGTCCGTCGAAGGCGCGCGGCGACATGCCGCGGAAGTCGCGGATGCGGGGGATCGCCACGGAGATCAAGCGGTCGAGGAACTCGTACATGCGGCTTCCCCGCAGGGTCACCATGCACCCGACCGGGTAGCCCTTGCGGATCTTGAACGTGGCGATCGAGGTGCGGGCCAGCGTCACCACCGGCTTCTGCCCGGCGATCTTGGTCATGTCGCCCACCGCGTTGTCCATGATCTTCTTGTCGCCGACCGCCTCGCCCACGCCCATGTTCACCACCACCTTCTGGACGCGCGGGACCTCCATCCGGGACTTGTAGCCGAACTTCTTCATGAGGTCGCCGACCACCACCGCGTGGTAGTGCTCCTGCAGGCGCGCCTTCGCCGCGGCCTCGGACCGGGGAGCGCTCTTCGAAGCTGCCGCCTTCGCGCCCTCGGAGGTTGGTAGTGCTCTTGGGCTGCCATCGTCGCGCTCTTTAGACGTCGATCATTTCACCGTTGGACTTGAACACCCGCACCCGGCGGCCGTCGCCCATCACCTTGATGCCGACCCGGTCGGCCTGCTTGGTGGCCGGGTTGAAGATGGCCACATTGGACACGTGCAGCGGCATCTCCTTGTCGATGATGCCGCCGGTCTGCCCCTTCATCGGGTTGGGGCGCTGGTGCTTCTTCACCATGTTGGCCCCCTCCACCAGCAGGTGCTCGGGGTCGACCACGCGCAGCACGGTGCCGCGCTTGCCCTTGTCCCGGCCGGTGGTCACGACGACCTCGTCGCCCTTCCTGATCTTGCGCATTGCCCGGCCCTCTCCTACAGGACTTCCGGAGCCAGGGACACGATCTTCATGAAGCGCTCGGTGCGCAGCTCGCGCGTCACCGGTCCGAAGATGCGCGTGCCGATCGGCTCCAGCTTGTTGTTGAGCAGGACGGCGGCGTTGCTGTCGAACTTGAGCAGCGACCCGTCCTGCCGCCGCACGCCGCGGACAGTCCGCACCACCACGGCGTTGTAGATCTCCCCCTTCTTGACCCGCCCGCGGGGAGCCGCGTCTTTCACGCTGACCTTGATGACATCGCCGATCCCGGCGTAGCGGCGCTTCGAGCCGCCCAGGACCTTGATGCACATCACTGACCTCGCCCCGGTGTTGTCGGCGACGTCCAGCATTGTTTCCATCTGGATCATTGTTTGTTCTCCAACTTATTCCGCCCACTCACGCCTTCGCTGCGGCGGCCAGTTTTGGAACCCGTCCGGGTCTTTCGATATCGCTGCTTCCAGGGGCGGTACCGCCGCACCTGCAGGCAAAACTCGGAAAACCGCGCAGTTTAAACCCCTGGTCCGCTGGGCGCAAGGCCCGCGTCACGCCCGCGCCCCCGTCATTCCGGGCGCGCCTTCTCCACCAGCCGTACCACCTGCCAGGTCTTGGTCCGCGACAGCGGCCGGCATTCCTCGATGGTCACCAGGTCGCCGGGGTGGAACTCGTTCTTCTCGTCGTGCGCGTGGTACTTCTGCGAGCGGCTCACGTACTTGCCGTAGAGCGGATGCTTGACCTTGCGCTCCACCAGCACCGTGACCGTCTTCTCCATCTTATCGCTGACCACTCGCCCGGTCAGCCGCCGGCGGCTCTTGCTGTCTGCGCCCTTGCTGCTCTCTGGGCTCGCTTCGCTCATGACTGTTTCGCCTTCTCGTGCAGGATGGTGCGCACGCGCGCGATGCTGCGGCGCGTCTTGCGCAGCTCGGAGTTGTTGGAGAGCTGTTGCGTGGCCTTCTGCATGCGCAGGCCGAAATGCGCCTTGAGCAGGGAGTTCAGCTCCTGCTTGAGCTCATCCGCGCTCTTGGCGCGCAGTTCCTTGGCTTCCATCTCTCAATCACCTAGAACGAATGGACAGGATTAACAGGATTTTCAGGATTAACAGGATTACTTCTCAGGAAATCTCGACTGCCATGGCTTGAGCGAATGGGCTCTTAATCCTGTTAATCCTGAAAATCCTGTTAATCCTGTCTATTGCTCTTCTCGTCACCCCAGCTGCCGGGCCACGAAGGTGGTCAGGATGGGCAGCTTGGCGGCGGCGAGCCGGAAGGCCTCGCGCGCCAGCGTCTCATCCACGCCGTCCATCTCATACAGCACCTTGCCGGGCTGGATCTCGGCCACGAAGTACTCCGGATTGCCCTTCCCGTTGCCCATGCGGACCTCGGCCGGCTTCTTGGACACGGGCTTGTCCGGGAAGATGCGGATCCAGATGCGCCCCCCGCGCTTGATGTGGCGGGTCATCGCCCGGCGCGCCGCCTCGATCTGGCGCGCAGTCAGCCGGCCCCGGCCGATCGCCTTCAGGCCGTACTCGCCGAAGCTCACCTTGTTGCCGCGGGTCGCGATGCCCTTGTTCCGCTGTTTATGCTGCTTGCGGTACTTGGTTCTAGCTGGCTGCAGCATGCTTGGCTCCTGCTCTGCGGGGCTTCTTCTCGGGCTCGGCCGGCGGGGGCGCTGCGGCCGGCTGCTCGCCCTTGCCCAACGCCTCGCCCTTGAAAACCCAGACTTTGATTCCGATCACGCCATACGTGGTCTTGGCCTCCGACGTACCATAGTCGATGTCCGCACGCAGCGTGTGCAGAGGCACTCGGCCCTCGCGGTACCACTCCGTGCGAGCGATCTCGATGCCGTTCAGGCGGCCGGCGCTCATGATCTTGATGCCTTGCGCACCCAGGCGCATGGCGTTGGTCATCGCCCGCTTCATGGCGCGGCGGAACATGATCCGCTTCTCCAGCTGCTGGGCAATGCTGTCGGCGATCAGCTGCGAATCGAGCTCGGGCTTGCGCACTTCCTCGATGTTCACGTGCACCGGCACGCCCATCAGCCGCTGGAGCTGGCCGCGCAGGGACTCGATGTCCTCGCCCTTCTTACCGATCACCACCCCCGGACGCGCGCTGTGGATGGTGATGCGCGCGTTCTTGGCCGGGCGCTCGATGATGACTTTGCTCACCGCGGCGTGCGACAGCTTCTTCTTGAGGAAAGTCGCGGACCTTGATGTCCTCTTTGAGCATGCCGGGAAAGTTGCGGCTATTGGCGTACCAGCGCGAGGTCCAGTTGCGCAGGACCGCGAGGCGGAAGCCGGTAGGATGGATTTTCTGGCCCATTGCGAATCCCCAGTTACGAATCTTTTGCGTCCCCGACCGTCACGAAGATGTGACAAGTGGGCTTCATGATGCGGGAGGCACGGCCTTTGGAGCTCGCGCGGAAGCGGCGCAGGAACGTCCCGCGCTCGACGAGGATGCGCTTGACCTTGAGCTCGTCCACGTCCGCGCCGTCGTTGTGCTCGGCGTTGGCGATGGCGGATTCAAGGACCTTGCGGATGATCTGTGCACTCTTCTGCGGGCTGAAGGTCAGCACATTGAGCGCGCGATCCACGGGCAGCCCGCGAATCTGATCGGCGACCAGGCGCCCCTTCTGCGCCGACACGCGCACCCCCCACAGCTTGGCGGTGGTTTCCATGGCTCTCTACCCTCTCTTGGCCGGGGCCGGGGCAGCCACCTTCTTGTCGGCCGGATGCCCCTTGAAGGTGCGGGTGAGCGCGAACTCGCCCAGCTTGTGGCCGACCATGTTCTCGGTCACGTAAACGGGGATATGCTGCTTGCCGTTGTGGACCGCGATGGTCAAGCCCACGAAATCGGGCAGCACCGTGGAGCGCCGCGACCAGGTCTTGATCGGGCGCTTGTCGTTGGTGGCGCGGGCCTTGTCGACCTTCGCCACCAGGTGGTGGTCGGCAAACGGCCCCTTCTTGACTGAACGTGCCATGATTCTCTACCTCGTTTTAGGCCCGATGGCGGCTGCGCACGATCATGCTCTGCGTGCGCTTGTTCTTGCGGGTCTTATAACCCTTGGTGTACTGGCCCCAGGGGCTAACCGGATCGCGCTTGGTGCCGGTCCTGCCCTCGCCGCCGCCGTGCGGGTGGTCGATGGGATTCATCGCCACACCGCGCACCGTCGGACGGATGCCGCGCCAGCGCTGCGCGCCGGCCTTGCCGATGGAGCGCAGGTTGTTCTCTTCGTTGCCGACCTCGCCGATGGTGGCACGGCAATCGACGTGCACCTTGCGGATCTCGCCCGAGCGCAGCCGCAGCTGCGCATAGCTTCCTTCCCGAGCCAGCAACTGCACCGACGTCCCCGCGGCGCGCGCGATCTGAGCGCCCTTGCCGGGCTGCATCTCCACGCAATGGATGGTGGTGCCCACCGGGACGTTGCGCAGCGGCAGCGTGTTGCCGACCTTGATCGGAGCATCCAGGCCGCTCATCAGTTGCGTACCGGCAGTCAACCCCTTGGCAGCAATGACGTAGCGGCGCTCGCCATCGGCGTAGCACAACAGCGCGAGATGGGCGCTGCGGTTGGGATCGTACTCAAGACGCTCCACCTTGGCCGGAATGCCGTCCTTGTCGCGCCGGAAATCCACGATCCGGTAGTGCTGGCGATGCCCGCCGCCCTGGTGGCGCGTGGTGATCTGGCCGAGATTGTTGCGCCCCGCCCGCTTCGATTTTTTTTCCACCAGGGCCGCCACCGGCTTGCCCTTGTGCAGCGCGGGGGTGACCACCTTGACCACGGCGCGCCGTCCAGGCGAGGTGGGTTTGACCTTGATCAGTGCCATATCGATTCTCCGCTAGCGGCTGCCTGGCTCACTTGTTGTCGCCGGGCGCAAAGCTGATCTCCTGCCCGGGCTTGAGCCGCACGAACGCCTTCTTCCAGCTGCGCTTGCGCCCGACTGCGCGGCCGAAGCGCTTGGTTTCCTTCCCCATGACGTTGAGCGGTCTGCACACCCAGGACTTCGACCTTGAACATCAGCTCCACGGCGGCCTTGATCTGCGGCTTGGTCGCGTCCGGGCGCACCCGGAAGATCCACTGGTTGCTCTTCTCGCCGACGAAGGTGCTCTTCTCCGACACCTGGGGGGCGATCAGTACCTGCATCAGACGCCCCTGGTCAGCGGTCTTGGCATTGAAGGCCCTGCGCGTCATACCAGCATCTCCTGCATCTTGGCAACCGCACCGCGGGTGATGAGCGTCTTCTCGAAGCGCAGCAGACTGACCGGATCGGCGTTCCTGGGCTCCACCACGAGTACGTTCGGGCAAGTTGCGCGAGGACAGCACCAGGTTCTCGTCCATGCTGTCTGTCACGATGAGGACCTCGTCCAGACCCATGCCCTTGAGCTTCTGCGCCAGCAGCTTGGTCTTCGGGGTGTCGACGCGCGAAGCTCTCCACCACCTGCAGGCGGCCTTCACGAACGAGTTGCGACAGGATCGAGGCAATCCCGACACGGTACACCTTGCGGTTGACCTTGTGGCTGAAGTTCTCGTCCGGGCTGCTCGGGAAGATCTTCCCGCCGCCGCGCCACAGCGGACTGGAAGCGCGCCCGGCCCGGGCACGGCCGGTGCCTTTCTGGCGCCACGGCTTCTTGTTCGACTTGTTCACCTCGCCGCGAGCCTTCTGCGCCCGCGTGCCCAGGCGCGCGTTGGCCATGTAGGCGGTGACAACCTGGTGCACCACGGCTTCGTTGAATTCGCGCCCGAACAGCTCGTCCGAGGCCGCCAGCGTGGCTCTACGCTGACCCTGATCGTCGATGATCGGCAGTTCCATCACGCCCTCACTCGCACCGTGGGCGCCACCACCACGTTACCGCCCTTGGAGCCGGGCAACGCGCCCTTGATCATGAGCAGCTGGCGCTGCGCGTCGACGCGCAGGATCTCGAGGTTCTGCGATGGTTCGATGCGCGTCGCCCATGTGGCCGGCCATGCGCTTGCCGGGGAAGACCTTGCTCGGACTTTGGTTCTGGCCGGTCGAGCCGGGCTTTCTGTGCGACACCGAGTTACCGTGGGTGGCGCGGTTCGAGGAGAAGTTGTGGCGCTTGATGACGCCAGCGAACCCTTTGCCTTGCGTGGTTCCGCTCACGTCCACCTTCTGCCCGACCGTGAAGATGTCGGCGCCCACGGTGCTGCCCGGCTGCAGCGACGATGCCTGCTCCTCGCTGACGCGGAACTCCTTCAACACCGAGCCGGCTTCCACGCCCGCCTTGGCGAAATGGCCCGGCCGCCGCCTTGATCACGCGGCTGGGACGGCGCCGGCCGTAGGCGATCTGGACCGCCGAATAGCCATCCGTGGCGGGAGTCTTGATCTGGGTCACGCGATTGTTCGACACGTCCACGACCGTCACCGGCACGGCGTCGCCGTCGTCGGTGAACAGCCGCGTCATGCCGATCTTGCGGCCCACTAGTCCTAGAGTCATTCTTCTGTCCTCGTTTGAGGTGCCGGCTGCAATTGGCCGGCGGTTAACTGCAGTGACTGGTGACTGGTGATCGGTGACTAGCCCACTCCTAGTCACCAGTCACTAGTCACCAGTCACCGCCTTTACAGCTTGATCTCCACATCCACGCCCGGCGGCAGATCCAGCTTCATCAGCGCGTCCACCGTCTTGTCGGTGGGATCGATGATGTCCATCAACCGCAGGTGCGTGCGCATCTCCAGCTGGTCGCGCGAAGTCTTGTCGATGTGCGGCGAGCGCAGCAGGTCGAAGCGCTGAATGCGCGTGGGCAGGGGCACCGGCCCCTTCACCACCGCACCGGTGCGCTTGGCCGTCTCCACGATCTCCAGCGCCGACTGGTCGATCAACCGGTAGTCGAACGCCTTCAACCGGATACGGATCTTCTGGCTTTGCACGGCCATGTCGCTTACTCCATTGCAGTGTGGCTAGGATCAGGTCTGTCAGGCGTAGAGGCGTCGGCGCCAGTCTCGTTGTCTGTCCTAACTCACTGATCCCTGACCCCTACGCATCACTCCAGGATCTTGGCCACCACGCCCGCGCCCACGGTGCGCCCACCCTCGCGGATGGCAAAGCGCAGCCCCTCTTCCATCGCAATGGGCACGATCAAGGTCACCACCATCCCAATGTTGTCCCCAGGCATCACCATCTCGGTGCCCTTGGGCAGCTCGATGCTGCCCGTCACATCGGTGGTCCGGAAGTAAAACTGCGGCCGGTATCCATTGAAAAACGGCGTGTGCCGCCCACCCTCTTCCTTGCTAGAGCACGTACACCTCGGCCTCGAACTTGGTGTGCGGAGTGATCGACCCAGGCTTGGCCAGCACCTGCCCGCGCTCGACTTCCTCGCGCTTGGTCCCCCGCAGCAAGATCCCCACGTTGTCCCCCGCCTGCCCCTGATCGAGCAGCTTGCGGAACATCTCCACCCCCGTGCACACGGTCTTCTGCGTGGGCTTCAATCCCACGATCTCGATCTCATCGCCCACCTTCACGATCCCGCGCTCCACCCGCCCGGTCACCACCGTGCCCCGCCCAGAGATCGAAAACACGTCTTCCACCGGCATCAAAAACGGCCCGTCCAGCGCCCGCTTGGGCTGCGGGATGTAGCTGTCCAGCGCATCGGCCAGCTTGAAGATCGACCCCTCCCCCAGATCGCCCTTGTCCCCCTCCAGCGCCTTCAACGCCGAGCCAATCACGATCGGGGTGTCGTCCCCAGGAAACTCGTACTTCGACAGCAGCTCGCGCACTTCCATCTCCACCAGCTCGAGCAGCTCCTTGTCATCGACCATGTCGGCCTTGTTCAGGTACACGATGATGTAGGGCACCCCCACCTGGCGCGCCAGCAAGATGTGCTCGCGCGTCTGCGGCATCGGCCCATCGGCGGCCGACACCACCAGGATCGCCCCGTCCATCTGCGCCGCCCCCGTGATCATGTTCTTCACGTAGTCCGCGTGCCCCGGACAGTCCACGTGCGCATAGTGGCGCTTGGCCGTCTCGTACTCCACGTGCGCGGTGTTGATCGTGATCCCGCGCGCCTTCTCCTCCGGCGCGTTGTCGATCTGATCGTAGGCCTTGGCCTCCCCTCCATACTTCTTGCTCAGCACCAGCGTCAGCGCCGCCGTCAGCGTGGTCTTGCCATGGTCCACGTGCCCAATCGTGCCCACGTTCACGTGCGGCTTGGTCCGCTCAAATTTGCCCTTAGCCATAATCGATCGCTCCTACTTCTTGTCCTTGTCGGGGTTGCGGTTGATGATCCCGTCGGCAACGCTCTTGGGCGCCTCGGAATAGTGCTTGAACTCCATCGTATAGGTCGCGCGGCCCTGCGACAGCGAGCGCAGCGTGGTGGAATAGCCGAACATCTCCGACAGCGGCACTTCCGCCTTCACCACCTTGATGCCGCCGATCTGATCGTCCATGCCCTGGATCATGCCGCGGCGCGACGACAGGTCGCCCACCACGTTGCCCATGAACTCCTCGGGGGTCTCCACTTCCACCGCCATCATCGGCTCGAGCAGGAGCGGGCGTGGCCTTGCGCATGCCATCCTTGAAGGCCATGGAGCCGGCCATCTTGAACGCCTGCTCGGAGGAGTCCACTTCGTGATAGGAGCCGTCGAACAACGTGACCTTGACGTCCACCACCGGATAGCCGGCGAGAACGCCCGTGCTGGTCGCGTCCGCGACACCCTTCTGCACCGCCGGGATGTATTCGCGCGGCACCGTGCCGCCCTTGATGGCGTCGACGAACTCGAAGCCCTTGCCGGCCTCGTTCGGCTCGAGCTTTGAGCCAGACATGGCCGTACTGGCCCTTGCCGCCCGTCTGCTTGATGAACTTGCCCTCGACCTCGAACCGCCTTCTTGATTGCTTCGCGATAAGCCACCTGCGGCTTGCCGACGTTGGCTTCGACGTTGAACTCTCGCTTCATCCGGTCGACGATGATCTCGAGGTGCAGCTCGCCCATGCCCGAGATGATGGTCTGGCCGGATTCCTCGTCGGTGTGCACGCGGAATGAAGGATCTTCCTGCGCCAGGCGGCCCAAGGCGATGCCCATCCTCTCCTGGTCGGCCTTGGTCTTGGGCTCGACCGCCTGGGAGATGACCGGCTCGGGAAACTCCATGCGCTCGAGGATGATGACCTTGCCCGGATCGCACAGCGTGTCGCCGGTGGTCGCCTCCTTCAGGCCCACGGCCGCGGCGATGTCGCCGGCGCGCACTTCCTTGATCTCCTCGCGCTGGTTGGCGTGCATCTGCAGGATCCGGCCGATGCGCTCCTTCCGGCCCTTGACCGGATTGAACACGGTGTCGCCCGAAGCGACCACGCCCGAATAGACGCGGAAGAAGATCAGCTGGCCCACGTAGGGGTCGGTCATGATCTTGAAGGCGAGCGCGGAGAACGGCTGGTCGTCCGCCGGGCGCACGCTGCGCCGGCTCGCCGCGGTCGGTCTCCCCCGTCACCGGCGGAATGTCCACCGGCGCGGGCATGTAGTCGATCACCGCGTCGAGCATCGCCTGCACGCCCTTGTTCTTGAACGCCGAGCCGCACAGCATGGGAACGATCTCGCCGGCGATGGTGCGCGTGCGCAGCGCCCTGCTTCAGGTCGGCCACCGACAGGTCGCCTTCCTCGAGGTACTTGTTCATCAGCTCTTCGTTGGCCTCGGCGGCGGCTTCGAGCATCTTCTCGCGCCACTCCTGCGCCTGCGTCGCGCAGAGCCGGCGGGGATGTCGCGCAGGTCGAACTTCATGCCCAGCGAAGCCTCGTCCCAGACGATCGCCTGCATGCGCACCAGGTCGATGACGCCCTCGAACTTGTCCTCGGCGCCGATCGGGATCTGGATCGGGCACCGGGTTCGCCTTCAACCGCTGGCGCATCTGGTTGTAGACCTTGAAGAAGTCCGCACCCTGACGGTCCATCTTGTTGACGAAGGCGAGCCGCGGAACGCCGTACTTGTTGGCCTGCCGCCACACCGTCTCGGATTGCGGCTGCACGCCGCCCACGGCGCAGTACACCAGGCAGGCGCCGTCGAGCACGCGCATGGAGCGCTCCACCTCGATGGTGAAGTCGACGTGCCCGGGCGTGTCGATGATGTTGATGCGGTGCTCGGGATAGTTGTTGTCCATCCCCTTCCAGAAGCAGGTGGTGGCCGCCGAAGTGATGGTGATCCCGCGCTCGCGCTCCTGCTCCATCCAGTCCATGACCGTCGCGCCGTCGTGCACCTCGCCCATCTTGTGCGACACGCCGGTATAGAACAGGATGCGCTCGGTCGTCGTGGTCTTGCCCGCGTCGATGTGGGCGCTGATGCCGATGTTCCGATAGCGCTCGATGGGTGTGATACGTGGCACTTTCGCTGCTCCGCCTGCTGCACTCGCTTACCCGGCAGTATTGGGGCGCTGCTCAGAACCGGTAGTGGGCGAAGGCCTTGTTGGCCTCCGCCATCCGGTGAACTTCCTCGCGCTTCTTCATGGCGCCGCCGCGGCCTTCGGCCGCTTCCGCCAGCTCGTTCGCCAGGCGCGCCGCCATGGACTTCTCGCGCGCTTGCGCGCCGCATCGCGCAGCCAGCGCATGGCCAGCGCGGTCCGGCGCACCGAGCGCACCTCGACCGGCACCTGGTAGTTCGCACCGCCGACACGGCGGCTTTTGACTTCCACCATCGGGCGCACGTTCTGGAGCGCGCTGGAGAACACCTCCAGCGGTCCTTGCCGCCCTTCTTGGTGATCTGCTCCAGCGCCCCGTAGACGATGCGCTCGGCAACGGCCTTCTTGCCGCGCGTCATCACGACGTTGACGAACTTGGTCACGTCCTGGCTGCTGAACTTGGGATCCGGCAGGATCTCCCGCTTCGGAATTTCTCTGCGTCTTGGCATGTGTGATCCTCTTGAGGATCTAGGGGCTAGGATCTAGGGACTAGGGGGCTTTGAAAAAGGCCCTGCTCGTCATTCCCTAGATCCTGGTTCCTAGCTCCTGGCCCCTGTCGTTCCTACGCCGCCTTCGGGCGCTTGGCGCCGTACTTGGAGCGGCCCTGCTTGCGATCCTTCACGCCCTGGGTGTCCAGGCTGCCGCGCACGATGTGGTAGCGCACGCCCGGCAGGTCCTTCACGCGGCCGCCGCGGATCAGCACGACCGAGTGCTCCTGCAGGTTGTGGCCCTCGCCGCCGATGTAGCCGATCACCTCGAAGCCGTTGGTGAGCCTGACCTTGGCCACCTTGCGCAGCGCCGAGTTCGGCTTCTTGGGTGTGGTGGTGTAGACACGCGTGCACACGCCGCGCTTCTGCGGGCAGTTCTGCGAGCGCCGGGACCTTGCTCTTGGGGCGCTTTTGCGTGCGCGCCCTGCGCACGAGTTGATTGACTGTGGGCATGGGTGCCTTTTCGATCGTGATAACTCTAAGCGCTGATGGTCCGACCTCGCGGGCGCGGACGCGGCCCTCGCGTCCCGTTCCCGACCGCCCGCAATGGGCCTGTAATCTCGTGCCCCCTGGCGACCGGCTGGAGCGGGGCATCTCCAAAAACCGAAGACGGCGCGAGCGCCGTCCCGTTGGCCATCGAGCCCTGTCCGCGGCCCGATCGGGCCGGGCCAGGTAAAAAGACTGGCGATTCTAGGGCCCGCGTAGCGAGTGTCAAGCAAGCCCCAGAGGGGAAAAAGGATTGAGCCCCGGGGCGGCATGCCCGCACGCCTTCCCGTCAGCGACCGTCAGGCCACCTGCTCGTCCTGGGCCGGAAATGCCGGCATCGACCTCGGTAAGCTCCGGGCGTCGCCGCCATGTCCTCGCCGGCCTGCTGCTTGCGGCGGGTGTTGTGGTAGGCGAGCCCGGTCCCCGCCGGGATCAAGCGCCCGACGATGACGTTCTCCTTCAGACCGCGCAGCTCGTCCTTCTTGCCCATGATGGCGGCCTCGGTCAGGACCCGCGTGGTCTCCTGGAAGGAGGCGGCCGAGATGAACGAGTCGGTAGACAGCGACGCCTTGGTGATGCCGAGCAGGACGTGCTCGTAGGTGGCGGGCTTCTTCCCGGCCCCGTCGAGCTCGTCGTTGACCTCCAGCACCTCGGAGCGCTCCACCTGCTCGCCCTGGATGAAGTCCGAATCGCCGGGATCGACGATGTGCACGCGGCGCAGCATCTGCCGCACGATCACCTCGATGTGCTTGTCGTTGATCTTCACGCCCTGCAGCCGGTAGACGTCCTGGACCTCGTCGATGATGTAGCGCGCCAGCGCCTCGACCCCGAGCAGACGCAGAATGTCGTGCGGGTCGGCCGGACCGTCGACGATCATCTCGCCCTTGTTGACCACCTGGCCGTCGTGCGCCATGACGTGCTTGTCCTTCGGGAATCAGGTACTCGTGCGGCCACCCCGTCCAGGATCGGTGATCACCAGGCGCTGCTTGCCCTTGGTGTCCTTGCCGAAGGACACCGTGCCGGTGATCTCCGCCAGCAGGCCCGCGTCCTTGGGCGAGCGCGCCTCGAACAGCTCCGCCACCCGCGGCAGACCGCCCGGTGATGTCGCGGGTCTTGGAGGTCTCCTGCGGAATGCGCGCGAGCACTTCGCCCACCTGCACCTGCTGGCCGTCCTTCACCGTGATGATCGAGTGGATCTGGAAGGTGATGTTGACCGGCAGCTCCGTGCCCGGGATCCTCACCTCCTTGCCCTTGTCGTCGATCAGCTTGACGCTGGGCCGCAGGCCCTTGGCCTGCGCCCCGCCGCGGCGCTTGGGATCGATCACCACCAGGGTGGACAAGCCGGTGACCTCGTCGATCTGCTTGGCCACCGTCACGCCTTCCTCGACGTTCTCGAACTTGATGCGTCCGGCGTACTCGGTGATGATCGGCCGGGTGTGCGGGTCCCAGCTCGCCAGCACCTTCCCGGCCTTCACCGGCGCGCCGTCCATCACCGCCAGGGTGGCCCCGTACGGCACCTTGTGGCGCTCGCGCTCGCGGCCGTTGTCGTCGACGATCAGCGACCTCGCCGCTGCGCGAGATCGCCACCGGCTCGCCCGCGCGGATTGGTGACGTAGCGCATCTGCGCGCGAGAAGCGCACCGTTCCCGTGGACTTGCTCTCGAGCTGGCTCGCCACCGCGGTCCGCGAAGCCGCACCGCCGATGTGGAAGGTGCGCATGGTGAGCTGCGTGCCCGGCTCGCCGATGGACTGCGCGGCGATCACGCCGATCGCCTCGCCCACGTTCACCAGCTGGCCGCGCCCGAGGTCGCGGCCGTAGCACTTCGCGCACAGCCCGTAGCGCGTCTCGCAGGTGAGCGGCGTGCGCACCTTCACCTCGTCGATGCCCAGCGCCTCGATGGCGTCGACCTGCTCTTCGTTGAGCAGCGCACCGGCCGCCAGCACCGCCTGACCGGTCTCGGGATGCAGCACGTCGTTGGCGCGACACCCGGCCCAGGATGCGCTCGCGCAGGGCTTCGACTTCCTCGCCGCCCTCGATGAGCGCCTTCATGGTGAAGCCTTCCTGCGTGCCGCAGTCGTCCTCGGTCACCACCAGGTCCTGGGTCACGTCGACCAGCCGCCGGGTCAGGTAGCCGGAGTTGGCCGTCTTCAACGCCGTATCGGCCAGGCCCTTGCGCGCGCCGTGCGTGGAGATGAAGTACTGCAGCACGTTCAGCCCTTCGCGGAAGTTCGCGGTGATCGGGCGTCTCGATGATGGAGCCGTCGGGCTTGGCCATCAGGCCGCGCATGCCGGCCAGCTGGCGGATCTGCGCCGCGGAGCCGCGCGCGCCGGAGTCGGCCATCATGTAGATGGAGTTGAACGACTCCTGGAACACGTCGCCGCCTTTCTTGTCCTTCAACGGCGCCCAGCCGTCCTTGGCGGCATCCCACACCATGCACCTGCTCGCGCCCCAGGCGGTCCATCATGGCCTTGGCCACCATGTCGCCGGCCCGGCCCCAGATGTCGACCACCTTGTTGTAGCGCTCGCCCTGCGTCACCAGGCCGGAGGTGTACTGCGACTCGATCTCCTGGACCTCTTTCTCGGCGTTGCCGATGATCTCGCTCTTCTCCGGCGGCACCTGCATGTCGTCCACCGCGATCGACACGCCGGCGCGGGTGGCCAGCGTGAAGCCGGTGTACATCAGCCGGTCGGCGAAGATCACCGTCTCGCGCAGCCCGCAGCGCCGGAAGCTGGCGTTGATGAGCTTGGAGATCTCCTTCTTCTTGAGCGCCTTGTTGACCTGCGGGAAGGGCAGGCCGATCGGCAGGATCTCGGACAGCAGCGCGCGTCCCACCGTGGTCTCGTAGCGGGTGACCTTCGGAGCGTCACGTTGCCGGCAGCGTCGCGCTCCTGCTCGCGGATGCGCACCTTGATGCGCGCACCCAGCTCCACCTGCCGGCTCTCGTACGCGCGCTGGACCTCCGCCACGTCGATGAACGCCATGCCCTCGCCGCGCGCGCCGACCTTCTCGCGCGTCATGTAGTACAGGCCCAGCACGATGTCCTGGGACGGCACGATGATCGGGTCGCCGTTGGCCGGCGACAGCATGTTGTTGGAGGACAGCATCAGGGTGCGCGCCTCCATCTGCGCTTCCAGCGACAGCGGCACGTGGACGGCCATCTGGTCGCCGTCGAAGTCGGCGTTGAACGCCGCGCACACCAGCGGGTGCAGCTGGATGGCCTTGCCCTCGATCAGCACCGGCTCGAACGCCTGGATGCCCAGGCGGTGCAGCGTCGGCGCGCGGTTGAGCATGCACCGGGTGCTCGCGGATCACCTCCTCGAGGATGTCCCACACCTCCGGCACTTCCTGCTCGACCAGGCGCTTGGCGGCCTTGATGGTGGTGGCGAGCCCCATCACTTCCAGCTTGTGGAAGATGAAGGGCTTGAACAGCTCGAGCGCCATCTTCTTGGGCAGGCCGCACTGGTGCAGCTTGAGCTGCGGCCCCACCACGATGACCGAGCGGCCGGAGTAGTCGACGCGCTTGCCGAGCAGGTTCTGGCGGAAGCGCCCGCCCTTGCCCTTGATCATGTCGGCGAGCGACTTCAGCGGGCGCTTGTTGGCGCCGGTCATGGCCTTGCCGCGGCGGCCGTTGTCCAGCAGCGAGTCCACCGCCTCCTGCAGCATGCGCTTCTCGTTGCGCACGATGATCTCGGGCGCCTTGAGCTCGAGCAGCCGCTTCAACCGGTTGTTGCGGTTGATGACGCGGCGGTAGAGGTCGTTCAGGTCCGAGGTGGCGAAGCGCCCGCCGTCGAGCGGCACCAGGGGCCGCAGCTCGGGCGGCAGCACCGGCAGCACTTCCATGATCATCCACTCCGGCTTGATGCCGGACTTGTGGAACGCCTCCAGCACCTTCAGGCGCTTGGCGATCTTCTTGATCTTGGTCTCGGAGTCGGTGCCGTCCAGCTCCTTGCGCAGCTGTCTCGATGTCGCGGTTGAGGTCGAGCTGGCGCAGCAGCTCGCGCACGCCCTCCGCGCCCATCGTCGCGGAGAACTCGTCGCCGAACTCCTCGACCTTGGACAGGTAGTCGTCCTCGGACAGGAGCTGGCCGCGATGCAGCGGCGTGAGGCCGGGGTTGACCACCACATACGCCTCGAAGTACAGCACGCGCTCGATGTCGCGCAGGGTCATGTCCAGCACCAGGCCCAGCCGCGAAGGCAGCGACTTCAGGAACCAGATGTGCGCCACCGGGCTCGCCAGCTCGATGTGGCCCATGCGCTCGCGGCGCACCTTGGACAGCGTGACTTCCACGCCGCACTTCTCGCAGATCACGCCGCGGTGCTTGAGGCGCTTGTACTTGCCGCACAGGCACTCGTAGTCCTTCACCGGCCCGAAGATCTTCGCGCAGAACAGCCCGTCGCGCTCCGGCTTGAAGGTCCGGTAGTTGATGGTCTCCGGCTTCTTCACCTCGCCGTAGGACCAGGACCGGATCTTGTCCGGAGAGGCGAGCCCGATGCGGATCGCATCGAACTCCTCTTCCTGGGTCACCTGCTTGAACAGATCGAGCAATGCTTTCATTGCGAATACCCCGTAGTAAGGAGCAATCAGTGAAGTGCAAGTAGGGCGGCGCTCGGCTTGTCGCCTCATCGCCTCTCGCCTCGCGCCTCACCGTCAATAACGTTCCAGATCGATGTCGATCGCCAGCTGCGGATCTCCTTCACCAGCACGTTGAAGGACTCGGGCATGCCCGCGTCGATGCGTGTGCTCGCCCTTGACGATGCTCTCGTACACCTTGGTGCGCCCGCTGACATCGTCGGACTTGACCGTGAGCATCTCCTGCAGCGTGTAGGCGGCGCCGTAGGCCTCCAGCGCCCACACCTCCATCTCGCCGAAGCGCTGGCCGCCGAACTGCGCCTTGCCGCCCAGCGGCTGCTGCGTGACCAGGCTGTACGGCCCGGTGGAGCGGGCGTGCATCTTGTCGTCGACCAGGTGGTGCAGCTTCAGCATGTGCATGTAGCCGACCGTCACCGGACGATCGAACGACTCGCCGGTGCGGCCGTCGTAACAGCGTCGACCTGTCCGCTGCGGGGCAGCCCCGCCAGCTCGAGCATGGTCTTGATCTCCTCTTCCGTGGCGCCGTCGAACACCGGGCGTGGCGAACGGCACGCCCGGGCGCAGGTTGCGCGCCAGCTCCATCACCTCCTCGTCGGTAAGCGAATCGATCTCCTCGGCGCGCCGCTGGAGTTGTAGACCAGGGCGAGCGCCTTGCGCACGTCGGCGACCTTGGCCTGCGCGTCCAGCAGATCGCCGATGCGCTTGCCCAGCCCCTTGGCCGCCCAGCCCAGGTGCGTCTCCAGGATCTGGCCGACGTTCATCCGCGAAGGCACGCCCAGCGGGTTCAGCACGACGTCCATCGGCGTGCCGTCGGCCATGTGCGGCATGTCCTCCACCGGCACGATCTTGGAGATCACGCCCTTGTTGCCGTGCCGGCCCGCCATCTTGTCGCCCGGCTGCAGCCGGCGCTTGACCGCGAGGTAGACCTTGACCATCTTCTGCACGCCCGGGCGGCAGCTCGTCGCCGCTGGTGAGCTTCTTCTTCTTCGCCTCGAAGGCGGCATCGAACTCGACGCGCTGCTGGTCCAGGCTCGCCTTGAGCTGCTCGAGCTGGGCGGCCGCTTCCTCGCTGGCCAGGCGGATGTCGAACCAGTTGTGAAGCGCTCGAGCTCCTGACCAGGTAGGGCTTGGTGATCTTGGTGCCCTTGACGAGCTTCTTCGGCCCGCCGTTGGCGATCTTGTTGGTCAGCAGGCGCTCGATCCGGCCGAAGGTGTCGTCCTCGACGATGCGCAGCTGGTCGTTCAGGTCCTTGCGGTAGCGCGCCAGCTCGTCGTCGATGATCTGCTGGGCGCGCTTGTCGCGCTCGATGCCTTCGCGGGTGAACACCTGCACGTCGATCACCGTGCCGGACATGCCCGAGGGCACGCGCAGCGAGGTGTCCTTCACGTCCGAGGCCTTCTCGCCGAAGATCGCGCGCAGCAGCTTCTCCTCCGGGGTGAGCTGGGTCTCGCCCTTGGGCGTGACCTTGCCCACCAGCACGTCGCCGGCCTCGACCTCGGCGCCGATGTAGACGATGCCCGACTCGTCCAGCCGCGCGAGCTGCCCTTCGGACAGGTTGGAGATGTCGCGCGTGATCTCCTCCGGCCCGAGCTTGGTGTCGCGGGCGACCACCGACAGCTCCTCGATATGGATCGAGGTGAAGCGGTCGTCGGCCACCACCCGCTCCGAGATCAGGATCGAGTCCTCGAAGTTGTAGCCGTTCCAGGGCATGAACGCGACCAGCAGGTTCTGCCCCAGCGCGAGCTCGCCCATGTCGGTGGAGGCGCCGTCGGCCACCACGTCGCCGCGCGCGATCTGATCGCCGACCTTCACGATCGGGCGCTGGTTGATGTTGGTGTTCTGGTTCGAGCGCGTGTACTTCACCAGGTTGTAGATGTCCACGCCGACCTCGCCGGCGGATGGTCTCCTCGTCGTTGACCCGCACCACGATGCGGCTGGCGTCGACGTAATCGACCACGCCGCCCCGGCGCGCCTGCACCGCCGTGCCGGAGTCCACCGCCACGGTGCGCTCGATACCGGTGCCGACCAGCGGCTTCTCCGCGCGCAGGCAGGGCACCGCCTGGCGCTGCATGTTCGAGCCCATCAGAGCGCGGTTGGCGTCGTCGTGCTCGAGGAACGGGATCAGCGAGGCGGCGACCGACACGATCTGCGAGGGCGCCACGTCCATGAACTGGATGCGGTCCGGCGTCGGACATAGTGAACTCGTTGTGGTGCCGGCAGGACACCAGCTCGTCGATGAACTTGCCCTTCTTGTCGAGCGCCGCGTTGGCCTGCGCGATCACGTACTGGCCCTCGTCGATGGCCGACAGGAACGCGATCTCGTTGGTGACGCGCCCGCCGTCCACGCTGCCGGTACGGCGTCTCCAGGAACCCGTACGCGTTGGTGCGCGCGTACAGCGCGAGCGAGTTGATCAGGCCGATGTTCGGACCCTCCGGCGTCTCGATCGGGCACACGCGGCCGTAGTGGGTCGGGTGCACGTCGCGCACCTCGAAGCCCGCCCGCTCGCGCGTGAGCCCGCCCGGCCCCAACGCCGAGACCCGGCGCTTGTGGGTGATCTCGGACAGCGGGTTGGTCTGGTCCATGAACTGCGACAGCTGCGAGGAGCCGAAGAACTCGCGCACCGCCGCCGACACCGGCTTGGCGTTGATCAGGTCGTGCGGCATCAGGTTCTCGGACTCGGCCTGGGACAGACGCTCCTTGACCGCCCGCTCGACCCGCACCAGCCCGGCGCGGAACTGGTTCTCCGCCAGTTCGCCCGACCGAGCGCACGCGCCGGTTGCCGAGGTGGTCGATGTCGTCGATCTCGCCGCGGCCGTTGCGCAGGTCGACCAGGATGCGGATCACCGCGACGATGTCCTCGTTGGACATCGTGCTGGCACCGGTCAGCTCCTCGCGGCCGACCCGGCGATTGAACTTCATCCGCCCGACCGCCGAGAGGTCGTAGCGCTCCTCGGCGAAGAACAGGCCGTTGAACAGGGTGCGCACCGCGTCCTCGGTGGGCGGCTCGCCCGGGCGCATCATGCGGTAGATCGCCACCTGAGCGTCCAGCTGGTCCTGCGTCTCGTCGATGCGCAGGGTCTGGGAGATGTAGGGCCCCTGATCCAGATCGTTGGTGTAGATGGTCTTGATCGTCTCGACGCCCGCGGCCACCAGCTTCTTCAGGATCTCGTCGGTGATCTCGTCGTTGGCATGCGCCAGGATCTCGCCGCTTTCCTTGTCGACGATGGGGTGAGCCAGGACCTTGCCGATCAGGAAATCCTCGACCACCGGGTGCTTGTGCAATGCCGCCGGCTTCCATTTCACGGACATGCTTGACCGTGATGCGCTTGTCCTTGGGCACGATCAGCTTGCCCTGCTTGGTGACGATGTCGAAGCGCGCGATCTCCCCGCGCAGCCGCTCGGGCACCAGGTCGAACTGGATGCCGGTCTTCTTGCTCAGGTGGAAGGTGTCGAACTCGTAGAAGTGCTGGAGGATCTGCTCCGGCGTATAGCTGAGCGCCTTCAGCAGGATCGTCACCGGCATCTTGCGGCGGCGGTCCACGCGGAAGTAGACGAAGTCCTTGGGATCGAACTCGAAGTCGAGCCAGGAGCCGCGGTAGGGGATGATGCGCGCCGAGAACAGCAGCTTGCCCGAGCTGTGGGTCTTGCCGCGGTCGTGCTCGAAGAACACGCCCGGGCGAGCGGTGCAGCTGCGACACGATCACGCGCTCGGTGCCGTTGATGATGAACGAGCCGGTGGGCGTCATGAGCGGGATCTCGCCCATGTAGACCTCCTGCTCCTTGACTTCCTTCACGGTCGGCTTGGCCGCCTCCCGGTCCATGATGGTAAGCCGCACCTTCGCCCGCAGCGGCGAAGCGAACGTGAGACCGCGCTGCTGGCACTCCTTCTGGTCGAACGGCGGCAGGCCGAGCTGGTAGCTGACGAACTCCAGGCGCGCGTTGCCCGAATGGCTGGCGATCGGGAAGATCGAGTGGAAGGCCGCCTGCAGCCCCTGGGTCTTGCGGCTCTCCGGCAGCGCCTCCGCCTGGAGAAACGCGGCATACGAGTCGATCTGGGTAGCCAGCAGGTAGGGCACTTGCAGGACGCTCGCACGCTTGGCGAAACTCTTGCGGATGCGCTTCTTTTCGGTGAAGGAGTAAGCCATTGTCACCTCGACAGTGAAAAACTTAACGGGGACTGCGTGTAAGACGCAGAGCAGAACTCGCCCCAGCTTGGCGCAGGGCGGGTAGCGCGGGCTCTGGTCTGCGACCTGTCAGAAAACGGCAACAGGCCGGGGGTTGCCCCCAGCCTGGAACCGCGCCCGGAAGACGGTTACTTGATCTCAGCCTTGCCGCCGGCGTCAGTGATCTGCTTGAGAATGTCTTCGGCGTCCTTCTTGGGAATCGCCTCTTTGACCGCCTTCGGTGCGCCGTCCACCAGGTCCTTGGCCTCTTTGAGGCCCAGGCCGGTCACCGCGCGCACCACCTTGATGACGTTTACCTTGTTGTCCCCCGCCGCGGTCAGCATGACGGTGAACTCGGTCTGCTCCTCCGCTGCCGGGGCCGCGGCGGCGGCCGGGCCGGCCACCGTTACGCTGGCCGCAGCCGCCGAAACGCCGAACTTCTCTTCCATGTCCTTGATCAGCTGAGACAGCTCCAGCACGGTCATGTTCGCGATCGCGTCAAGGACTTCAGCTCTTGCCATTGTTGCCATTGTCGGTTTGCTCCTGAACTCTAGAATGTGTCGAACGCAGCAGCCCTACCGCTACGCAGCCTTCTCTTTGGCGTCGAGCACCGCCGCGAGGGTCCGCGCAAATTTGCCCGGTACCTCGTTGAGCGTGCGTGCCAGCTTGGCCACCGGGGCCTGCATGGTTCCCATCAGCCTGGCCAGCAGCTGCTCGCGGCTGGGCATGCTCGCCAGGGTCGCGACCTCGCTCGAGGTCATCACCTGGTTGGGCATGGCGCCGGCCTTGATTACCAGCTTGTCGTGGGCTTTGGCGAACTCATGCAGCACCTTGGCAACCGCCACGGGGTCGGACGAGATGCCGTACATCAGGGGGCCGGACATATGCTCGGCCAGCCCTGCGAACGGCGTCTGCGCAACCGCGCGGCGCACCAGGGTGTTACGAAGCACGCGCAGATACACGCCAGCTCCGCGCGCCTTTGCGCGCAACTGGGTGATGTGCACAACTCCGAGGCTGCGATATTCGGCGAGCACCATCGCCTGGGCCTGCGCGACCTTCGCGCCGACCTCGGCAACGAGCGCCTTCTTCTCGTCTAAGTTGAGACCCAAGGTCTACCTCCTACTCATTGCTGGAGAGCCAGCCGGCGACACTTCCGCCGGACTTGCCCGCCGGTTCAGATCCAGCGACCTTCGACCAGGGCAACAACCCGCTCGCCGCACAAACCTTCGCTTGGCATTGGCAAAATGTCATCAACCTGTCTTCGGGTGCGCCATCTGCGTTGGGCGATCAGGCGTGAGGAGTCAGGGGTCAGGAGTCACCCGCGAATGCCACCGGTCTCTCGATTAAGCCCGGTTCGGCCTGCGACCGCGCGCTCGAGCGATTAAGCCGCACCAGGCTCCAACGGTCTTTGATAACCCGCAGCACCGTCGACTGAGCGGCGCTGCGGCCCAAAGATTCCTACTGCGCCTGCCCAGACAGCGTGGCCTGGTCCACCCGGACCCCCACACCCATCGTGCTGGACAGTGCAACTTTCTTCACGTAATGGCCCTTGGCCCCCGCGGGCCTGGCCTTGTTGAGGGCGTCGAGGAGCGCCAGCAAGTTGTCCTTGAGCGCATCCTCGGTGAACGAGGCCCGTCCGATCGTGCATTGAACGATGCCCGCCTTGTCGGTGCGGAACTGCACCTGACCCGCCTTGGCGTTCTTGACGGCCTCGGCGACGTTCGGCGTGACGGTGCCCACCTTCGGGTTGGGCATCAGCCCGCGCGGCCCCAGGATCTGGCCGAGCTGACCGACCACCCGCATGGCGTCCGGGCTGGCGATCGCCACGTCGAAGTCGATCTTGCCCTCCTTGACCTGGGCGGCGAGATCCTCCAGGCCAACCAGGTCCGCGCCTGCGGCTTTGGCGGCCTTCGCCGGCTCGCCCTGGGTGAACACGGCCACCCGGACGCTCTTGCCGGTGCCCTGCGGGAGGACCAGCGAGCCGCGCACAACCTGGTCGGACTTCTTGGCATCGATGCCCAGGTTGACGGCCACGTCGATCGATTCGTTGAACTTGGCCGTCGCGGATTCCTTGACCAGCTTGATGGCGTCCGCGAGCGGAAAGTACTTGCTCGGATCTACCTTCGCGCGCAGCGCCTTGGCGCGTTTGGAGATGTGTGCCATGTCAGATGCCCTCCACTTCAACGCCCATGCTGCGGGCACTGCCCGCCACCGTACGCACCGCCGCCTCGAGGTCGGCGGCCGTGAGGTCGGGCATCTTGGCCTTTGCGATCTGCTCGGCCTGGGCGCGCGTGAGCTTGCCGACCTTGTCGGTATGCGGCTTCGGGCTGCCCTTTTCCAGCGCGATGGCTTTCTTGATCAGGACCGTCGTGGGCGGGGTCTTGATGATGAAAGTAAAGCTCTTGTCCTGGAAGGCGGTGATGACCACGGGCAGCGGCAGTCCAGGCTCATAGCTTTGGGTCTGCGCATTGAATGCCTTGCAGAACTCCATGATGTTCAGGCCGCGCTGACCCAGCGCAGGCCCGATCGGCGGGCTGGGATTGGCTTTGCCGGCCGGTACCTGCAGTTTGACGAATCCGACGATCTTCTTTGCCACTCTAGAGTCTCCGTTTTCGGGTCCTGGCGGACCGGTGAGGCGTGAGGCGTCAGGCGTGAGGCGTGTTAAACCTCAGCGCCGTCGTCCCGCGACTACCGGCCCTCCCCGTTCGCGTTTATACAGGGCGCGATAACGGCACCGTTACCGGCACGCCTTACGCCTCTCGCCTCACGCCTCACGCTTTCTCAACTTGCGAGAAATCCAGCTCCACCGGCGTCGCGCGGCCGAAAATAGACACCGACACCCGCAGCTTGTTCTTGTCGTAGTTGACTTCCTCGACCGAGCCGTGGAAGTCGGTGAACGGACCTTCCTTGACCCGCACCGCCTCGCCCACCTCGAACAGGACCTTGGGCTTGGGCTTCTCCACCCCTTCGCGGATCTGCTGGAGGATCGCCTGCACCTCCTTCTCGCTGATCGGCGTGGGCTTCATGGCCGAGCCGCCGACGAAACCGGTGACCTTGGCCGTGTTCTTCACCAGATGCCAGGTGTCGTCGGTCATCTCCATCTCGACCAGGACGTAGCCCGGGAAGAACTTGCGCTCGCTGATGCTCTTCTGGCCGCTGCTTCATCTCCACGACCTCTTCGACCGGAACCAGGATCTCGCCGAACTGCTCCTGCATTCCGGCGCGCTCGATGCGCTCCTTGAGCGCACGCGCCACGCTCTTCTCGAAGCCCGGAGTAGGCGTGCACGACGTACCACTTCTTGGACATCAGGCACCCCGACCGATAAACATCTGCACCAGCCACGTCAGCGAGGCGTCCACCACCCACAGGAACAGCGCCATGACGATCACGAAAGCGACCACCAGCCCGGTGGTCTGCACGGTTTCCTTGCGCGAGGGCCAGACCACCTTCCTGGTTTCCTCGACCGAGTCCTGGGTGTAGGCGTAGAAGCGCTTGCCCGGCTCGCTGGTCCAGCCGACCGCCGATACCCGCGAGGAACCCCAGCCATGATGGCGCCCAGACGCACAATCAAGGGGCTGGCGGCCGAGATAGTAGAAGCCCCAGATGCCGGCGATGGCGGCCAATGCCGCCACGCCGAGCTTGATCTTGTCGAGCATGGGGTTAGAGCTCGTTTGCGTCGCGAGGCCCATATCAGTTGTCAGTTGTCAGCTGCCAGTTGTCAGTGCGCAGCGCCGATTCGCAGTTAGCAGGCATCATGTACGTAATGGCAGGCCAGGAGGGTCTCGAACCCCCAACCTTCGGTTTTGGAGACCGACGCTCTACCAATTGAGCTACTGGCCTTCAGTTGCTAGGTGAGGCGTGAGGCGTAAGGCGTGAGGCGCGCATCAAGGCTCTTTCGCCGCCTCACGCCTCCGCTCTGCCTCACTCGAGGATCTTGGCCACCACGCCCGCGCCCACGGTGCGCCCACCCTCGCGGATGGCAAAGCGCAGCCCCTCTTCCATCGCAATGGGCACGATCAAGCGTCACCGTCATCCCAATGTTGTCCCCAGGCATCACCATCTCGGTGCCCTTGCGGCAGCTCGATGCTGCCCGTCACATCGGTGGTCCGGAAGTAAAACTGCGGCCGGTATCCATTGAAAAACGGCGTGTGCCGCCCACCCTCTTCCTTGCTAGAGCACGTACACCTCGGCCTCGAACTTGGTGTGCGGAGTGATCGACCCAGGCTTGGCCAGCACTTGCCCGCGCTCGACTTCCTCGCGCTTGGTCCCCCTCAGCAAGATCCCCACGTTGTCCCCAGCCTGCCCCTGATCGAGCAGCTTGCGGAACATCTCCACCCCCGTGCACACGGTCTTCTGCGTGGGCTTCAATCCCACAATCTCGATCTCATCGCCCACCTTCACGATCCCGCGCTCCACCCGCCCGGTGACCACCGTGCCCCGCCCAGAGATCGAAAACACGTCTTCCACCGGCATCAAAAACGGCCCGTCCAGCGCCCGCTTGGGCTGCGGGATGTAGCTGTCCAGCGCATCGGCCAGCTTGAAGATCGACCCCTCCCCCAGATCGCCCTTGTCCCCCTCCAGGGCCTTCAACGCCGAGCCAATCACGATCGGGGTGTCGTCCCCAGGAAACTCGTACTTCGACAGCAGCTCGCGCACCTCCATCTCCACCAGCTCGAGCAGCTCCTTGTCATCGACCATGTCGGCCTTGTTCAGGTACACGATGATGTAGGGCACCCCCACCTGGCGCGCCAGCAAGATGTGCTCGCGCGTCTGCGGCATCGGCCCATCGGCGGCCGACACCACCAGGATCGCCCCGTCCATCTGCGCCGCCCCCGTGATCATGTTCTTCACGTAGTCCGCGTGCCCCGGACAGTCCACGTGCGCATAGTGGCGCTTGGCCGTCTCGTACTCCACGTGCGCGGTGTTGATCGTGATCCCGCGCGCCTTCTCCTCCGGCGCATTGTCGATCTGGTCGTAGGCCTTGGCCTCCCCCCGAACTTCTTGCTACAGCACCAGCGTCAGCGCCGCCGTCAGCGTGGTCTTGCCGTGGTCCACGTGCCCAATCGTGCCTACGTTCACGTGCGGCTTGGTCCGCTCAAATTTGCCCTTAGCCATTACCGGTTCCTTAAGTTCCTGACTGCTAGCCGTGAAGGCGCTCGATGCGAGAACAAAAACTGCGCTGATGGGATGGTGCCCATGGAGCGGATTGAACGCTCGACCTCTCCCTTACCAAGGGAGTGCTCTGCCACTGAGCTACATGGGCGGCACGACAAGCTGCGCAAAACCCTTGACCCCGAACACCCGGTCCTCGCGGCTCGCGAGGACCAGACATCAGCGAGGCTGGTTGGAGCGGGTGAAGGGAATCGAACCCTCGTCGTAAGCTTGGAAGGCTTCTGCTCTACCATTGAGCTACACCCGCCTGGCAAAGGGACGCCGCCAGCACTGATCGCCCTCCGAACCCATCCCCACCACACCCGTTTCTGCAAGCGACCCGCCCCTGCCCTGCACGCCTCGGGCAACCGCTGGACGCGATTGCCGGTCGACTGGTGGAGGGGGAAGGATTCGAACCTTCGAAGGCATTGCCGGCAGATTTACAGTCTGCTCCCTTTGGCCGCTCGGGAACCCCTCCGAACGAAACCGGCAATTTTGGCGATTCCAGGGACTACTGTCAAATATCTCGCTGCGATGGCAGGTTATCCGTACGCCCCGGCAGCATCAGACAAGTCCACCCTTCGCCAACGCGGTCGAGCCGAGCTGGCGCAGGGGGTCGCCTTTAGGTTCCCCCGGGCCTCCTACCGAGGCTCGGCTCCGCGCCACCGCCAGTCCATTCGCTCGTATTGTGCACAGCCCCTGACGCTACATTCTCCGAATGTTAGCGTTCACTCTCGAACGGCGATGACGAACTCGATCTCCACCGGTACGCCGCGCGGCAGCTCGGCGACCCCGATCGCGCTGCGGGCATGCCGGCCGGCCTCGCCGAAGGCTTGAACCAGAATCTGCGAAGCGGCATCGACTACTTGCGGCTGCTGAGTGAAGCCTGGAGCTGATGCGACGAACCCGGTCACTTTGAGAACCCGCTCCACCCGATCCAGGCTGCCCAGCGCGGACTCCAGCTGCGCCAATGCTTGCAGCACGCACGCACGCGCCGCCTCACGCGCCGGTTCCAGCCCGATCTCCGCTCCGACCTTTCCGGTCATCAAGACCTTTGCGCCGGCTCGGGGAATCTGCCCGCTCACCCAGGCGACCCCCGCGTGCACGACTACAGGGACGTACTCGAACGCAGGTGATACCGCTTCGGGCATGCTCAGCCCGAGAGACTCCAGCTTGGTTCGTACGCTCACGCTCGGTTTCCTCCGTGGCCTGAAAGTTGCTGCCCAACCCATTGAGTCGCGCAAGAGGGACTTGATTTAACAGCTGGATTACATCATCTAACGTGCATGCACCAGCGCAGCCGATGCGCCGACCGGTGCGCGGGTCCGGAGAGTTGGAGTGCCATGAACATCGTATATAACAGTCAGCACTACCACGTGGTGGAGTATCCAGGCTTGAACGCCTACGAGCTCATCGACAAGACCTTGGGTGTCGGCGGCTATTTCGAGGGCGAAGTTGCAGACTCCTTCCGCATCTCGCTGCAACGCCTCATCGCCGAGGATCCGACGATCGATTCAGTCGACGAGTTCCTCGGTGGTTTCGAATCCCTCCTGACGCAGCCGGTGCGGTTCCACTAGCCTGGATCGGGGTCGGGCGAGCGGCGGCCGCAAAACCGCCCCGGGCAACTTTCTCCTTTCATCACAGCCAACGCCGCGCCGCGAGGCGCCAGTGCGTCATCAGGCAATGCGACCGCCCGGGCGGCGCGTTTGGCGCATGCCCAGGCAGCGCCGGGCCGTGAAGCCCAGCCCATCAATCCGGCAGAACCCTACTTGCAGCTCTCAGGAAGCGTCTGGCAGTTGTCGAACTGGCCCAGCGGACGTTTGAACGTGTATTGAGCGGGCACCGCAACCAACTCCTTCGCAGCGCTGTCGACGCTCTTGCTCGGCAAGGTAAAGGGCAGCGTCACTACGAAAACGACGGCCCCCAGCACCGAGGCCACCACCCCCAGGGGACGCGCGATCAGGCCGTCGGCGTACATCTCCGCAGTGTTCGGTTCGCGGCCGATCTGCTCCTGATCGATCGCGAACGCCGGCGGACCGGCCATCCGAGCGTCAGCGCCGGGATGATAACCAGCTTTTTCCATGCGGACATGCTGCCTCCTTCAGTTGGCTTCCCCAAATTCTAGCCGCACAAAGCCACTTGCGACAAGGGGTTAGCGTGAGTAATTGAGAGTCTGTTGCAACCTGGGCGCCCCCTGGCGTCGGGAGTGCTATGCTCTGCAAGCAATATCGGCCAGAACTCTCCCCGGATTGAGGACGCCATGCGGGTCGAACTGAACTACGGCAAGGGCACGGTGCCACTCGAGCTCTCCGATCAATGGTCGGTGAGCGTCATCCGCAAGCCGGCAATGCCGGTGCTGGCGGATCCCCCTGCGGCGCTGCGAGCGGCGCTCGCGGCTCCGGTGGCCAGCGGCACCCTCATGCAGGAAGCGGGCCGGGCGCGCTCCGCCTGCATCCTGATCTGCGACATCACGCGGCCTGTCCCCAACGGGCTGATCCTGCCCGCGCTGGTCCGCGAGCTGCTGGCGGCAGGGCTCAAGCGCCGACTCGATCCGGATCCTGGTCGCCACCGGGCTGCACCGCCCCAACGAGGGCAAGGAGCTGGAGGAGCTGGTCGGCGATCCCTGGGTGCTGCGGACCGTCCGGGTGGAAAACCACTTTGCGCGCAACGATGCGGACCACGTGCTCCTGGGGACGACCGCGGCCGGCACGGTGGTGAAGCTCGACCGGCGCTTCGTTCAGGCGGACCTCAAGATCGTTACCGGGCTGGTGGAACCGCATTTCATGGCCGGCTACTCCGGAGGTCGCAAGGTCATCGCACCGGGGATCGCCCACAGCGACACCATCACGACGTTCCACAACGCCCGCTTCATGTCCGATCCGAAGGCCGACAACTGCGTGCTCGAGGGCAACCCGTTGCACCGCGAGCAGCTGGAGATCGTGCGGATGCTGCGGCCGGGTCCTGGCGGTAAACGCCGTCATCGACGAGCATCGCAAAGCTGTCGTTCGTCAACTTCGGGGAGGTCGTCGACAGCCACCTGGAGGCGGTCGAGTTCATCCGCCGCTACGCACAGGTAGCGGTGCCGCGGCGCTTCAAGACCGTAGTGACCAGCGCCGCCGGCTATCCCCTGGACACGACCTACTACCAGACGGTCAAGGGCATGGTCGGCCCAGTCGACATTCTCGAGCCGGGCGGCAACCTGGTGGTGGTTTCCGAGTGCTCCGAGGGCATCGGGTCGGACGAATATCGCGAGGCCCAGCGCCGGCTGATCGAACAGGGCCCGGACGGCTTCTTCGCCGACATCAGCCGCAAGTCCCACGCCGACATAGACGAGTGGCAGACGCAGATGCAGCTGAGGCCCATGCGGGTGGGAGCAGGTCCACCTGTTCAGCCCCGGCCTGCGGCCGGAGGAACGCGAGCTCACCGGCGTGAATGTCGTCGATTCGCTGGAGGACACGCTGCGGCGCTGCGTGGCGAGCGCCGGCGACTCGCACATCGCAGTCGTGCCGGAGGGCCCTTACGTCGTTCCGGTCTATCGCCCTGGGTCAAAGCCTACTGCGTAAAGCGGGAACGCAGAGGACGCAGAGGAAAAGCAAGAGAGGCCGCAGAGAAAGCCAGGGTTTTAGGGGTCGGCAGTGCAGGGAGGGCGCAACTCAACTAAAGGCCATGGCTTTAGCGTAGGTCGGGGGCACGCTGACTGCAAGGGCCTAAAGGTCTCGTGGTCCCGAAGTTGCAAGGCGAAACTAGCCCCGCAGGCTCTCCAGTTTTTCCTCTGCGCTCTCTCTTGCTTTTCCTCTGCGCCCTCTGCGTTCCGCCTTAGGATCCAGGCCGTAGAAAAAAAACGGCGGTGATCAACACCGCCGTGAAGTCAGGCCTTGCGGCCAGAGGAGGGATAGGTCCCGCGGGCATGAGGCCGCCCACGGGTTCCGCCCGGGGAGGTCGGACGGAGGGGAAGATCTGGCGCCCTGCTGAATCACAGCGCCCATGCACTGTACACAGCTTAGCTGCAGGGTGCTGCCGGTCTTGGACAGGCTTGCGCAGTTCTTGAACGTTCTTGCCGACGCAGCGGGACCGGGCTAGCGGAAATGGCTGGGCGTGATGCCGAAGTGCCGCTTGAACTGTCGCGTGAGGTGGCTCTGATCGGCGAAGCCCACCGCTGCGGCCACCTCGGCGAGCGACGCGCTGGCCCGACCCGGCGCCCAGCAGCGCGCGCGCCGCATTCACCCGGAGCTGGACCAGATACTGGTGGGGCGACGAACCGGTGACCTGCTTGAACAGCCGCGCCAAGTGGAACGGGCTCAAGTGAACCGCCGCGGCCACGTCCTCCAGCTTGACCTCCGAGGCGTAGTTGCCCTGCAATGAACTTGATGGCGTCGGCTACCGCTCGCGACCGCTGCGCGGTGCTGCCGCCGGCCGGTCGTCCCGCGGGCAACCGCGGCTGCAGTCGCGAGAGCTGTAGTTGCGCAGCAGGTGCACAGCCAGGATGTTGGCGAGCGATTCCGCGTACAGCTCTCCCCGGCCTCCGCCGCACCGCCTCGCGCGCGAGCACCCCGGCGATATTGGCGATCACCGGGTCCTGGTCCGCGCAGTCGCCACGAGCTGATAGCCTCAGGCTCGAGGCCGAACACTTCTTTGGCGACACGGTCCAGGAAGGACGGCTCGAGGCTCATCACCGAGAAGCTCAGGCGCGTATCCCACGAGCAGTACACCGGCTGCCCGCCGGGCTGGACCGCGACGCTATCCGGGCGCCAGCTCATGCTCTGACCAGCGTCCCCTCGCGCTTGGCAGCTGAACGCGAGCCAGGTGCCAGGCTCACGAACACCAGGTGCTCGGTGCTGCCCGCCGGCAGGCAATCGCTGTCGGGTGCGGCGTCCCGGCGTTCGAAATTCAGCGGGCGCCAGCCCAGGGTTCGGCTGGAAAGGCGCACGTTCTTCCGGCTTGACGGTGGCGAACTCGACCGGCTTCGCCGCCGAGTCCGGCGAATGCCCCAGCGCCTGGTCGCGGTCGTTGTCCAGGTCTAGCTTCCATGCGGCAGGTTCATCGTTGTGCTCTGCGGCGTTCACTCTAAGTCGTCGCGTGCCGCTGGGCTGTCCGAGGAGCTGTTGCAGCGCGCAAGTTAGCAGGCCGACGCGACGGGCAGAACCGCTCTCTGGGGCATAGCAGCTATTCCCTGGAGCGCATGGAACCACCCGGTTGCACCGCCAAGCCGGCTTCGGGCGAACGCGGCCCCGCGTTTGCTACGCTAGCTTGGATCCGACACCGTCTCCCCACACCGACACCTGTCTCCGGCCACACAGGGGCCGCTCGCATGATTCCCGATCGCATCGAAGTCAACATCGCCGGCGGGCTCGACATCGCGCTGCCGCGCATGGTCGACCATTCGCCAGAAGTTCGCGGCCGAGCGTCTGACCGACATCGACCGGCACCTCGCGCTTCGAGTTTCGAGCGTCCCGAAGTGCGGGACCGCGTGAACCCGGGCCAGGTCATCGCAGTCGGCTGCGGCAGCCGCGGCATCGCCAACATCGGCGAGATCGCCAAGGCGGTCGTCAGCGAGCTGCGCGCGCTGGGCGCGCAGCCGTTCATGTTCCCGTGCATGGGCAGCCACGGCGCCGCCACCGCCGAAGGCCAGAAAAAGGTGCTCGCAAGCTACGGCATCACCGAAGCGGCCATCGGCGTTCCGATTCGCGCGACCATGGACACGGTGGTCGTCGGTCACCTCGAAGACGGCACACCCGTACACATGGACCGCATTGCCGCGGAGGCGGAGGCGGTCGTGGTCATCAACCGCATCAAGCCGCACACCGGCTTTCCGCGGCCCCACCGAGAGCGGGCTCACCAAGATGCTGTCCATCGGCATCGGCAAGATCACCGGCGCAAGCAGCTACCACGCGCACGGCATGGACCTGTTCCCCGAGCTGCTGCCGCGGATCCGCGATGTCAACCTGGGTGCCGCGCAATGTGCTGTTCGGCGTGGGCATCGTCGAGAATGCCTATGATGAGACAGCGCTGATCGAGATCATCCCCGCCGAGCAGCTGGCCAGCGCGGGAGCCGGAGCTGCAGGCGATGGCCAAGGCGCATGATGCCGCAGCTTGCCCTTCGACGAGATCGACGTGCTCATCATCGACGAGATGGGCAAGAACATCAGCGGCGCCGGCTTCGACCCGAACATCACTGGGCGCAACCGCCGCGCGGTGCAGTGGGCGGTCAAGCCGCTGGTGAAGAAGATCGTGGTGCTGGGGCTCACCCGGGAATCGATGGGAAACGCCACCGGGGTGGGTCGGCCGACGTGATCACCATGCGGCTGTACCGGGAGCTGGATGTGCCGTCCACCTACGCCAACATCATCACTTCGTGCAACCTGGACGGGGCCGCCATCCCGATGATCATGAACAGCGACCGCGAAGCCATCCAGCTCGCGGTCAAGACCGTGGTGCGGGTCAACCCTCGGGATTGCCGCATCGTCCGCATCCGCAACACGCTGCAGTTGGCCGAGATGCAGGTCTCCGAACCGATGTTTGAGGAGCTGCGCGGGCGGCCCGAGCGCTTCGAAGCTGTTTCGGGTCCGGCATCGCTCGCCTTCGACGGCAACGGCACGCTCGCACCATTGACCCTGACGCCCCACGCAGCGGCTGCCTGACACCGCCGGCGACCCATGCCGGACGGCTGAGCCCCCGTGTCGCTGCTGAGCAGCGTCGACGCCTACTGCGAGCGCACCGACGCGGGCTTGTGGTCGGAGCCGGTCAACGCCGCAACCAACGCCGCCTTCGTGGTCGCGGGCGTGTTGCTCTGGCATGTGATCGCCCGCCTGCGGGCCTCCGGCGCGAGCGTCCCTTCATCGGTTCGCTCCCTGCCATGGCTGCTGTGCCTGATTGGACTCGGCAGCTTCCTGTTTCACACCCTGGCCACGGTGTGGGCCGGCCTGGCCGATACGCTGTCGATCCTGCTGTTCGCCTGCGTGTTCCTGTATGCGTTTCTGCGCCATGTGGCCGGCGTGGGAACCTGGATCGCCCTGATGGGCGCCGCGCTGTTCACGCTCGCAAGCTACTCTACCCCGGGCGTTCTGCCAGCCGGCCTGCTCAATCAGTCCGGCGCCTACGTCCCGTACATCGCCGCCCTGGCGGCGATCGCCCTGTTCCTGCGCGTCAGGGCGCGGCCGGCCTGGCGGGTGTTCCTGCTCGGCATTCTCGTGTTCTGCGCCTCGCTCGCCCTGCGCACCGTCGACCTGCAGGTCTGCTCGGCCTTCCCGCTGGGCACCCACTTTCTCTGGCACCTGTTGAACGCGGGCGTCCTGCTGCTGCTGTCTCGAGAGTTGGTCCGTGAGACTTGTGCGCCGGCGGGAGTCAATTCCAATTGAGGTATGAGCCTGAACGAGAGGGGTTGTCCGGGCTTTTTTGGAAGTATGAATCGGTTGATAAGACCCTGTGGAGTTGGTGGGCAGCCGCCGGCCTGTGGGCGAGCTGTGGGCAACCCGCAGGGTTGTCCATCGGCTCGTCCACAGGAAAGCGCGCAGCGCTTAGGCGGGAACCCCGCGCAGCGGGGCTGTCCACGAAATCCACAGGGTGCTCGGTGGCGCATCAGGCTGAGCGTTTGAGTCGTCGGTTGATGGATTGAAACAGCGCCGCACGTGCCTGGTTCAGGCGCCGAGCAGCCTCGTTGTCGCTGATGCGGGTTGCTTCGCGCTGCAAACCTGAGAGCGTGATAGCGGCTTTGAGGTAGCGCTCGGGTTCGGGCAGGCTGGCGAGCTTCTCCAGCGGCGTCATGACCCCTTTGCAGGGGTAGCGCTTCTTGCGCTTGCCCTTGGCATCGACGATCTCCTCGGCGAACAAGCAAGGCCGATGGAAGTTCAGGTAGGGGTTGAGATAGTCTCGGCAGAAGACGTTGACCTCGGCGGCGAAGTGCTGCGGGATGTGGCTGTAGCCCAGGTGCTTGCGCACCACGGCGCCGTTCTTGGTTTCCACCAAGGCGTTGTCGTTGCAATGACGCGGGCGTGACTTGGGTCGAACTCCACGAGGAGCTTCTCGAGCATCTGGGCGACTTGGTGATTGATGTATTCGGAGCCGTTGTCGGCGTGAAAGCCCTCGATGCGGAAAGGAAAGGCCGCCAGCAGCGCTTCGACCACCGGCAGCAGGTAGACCTCGGAGAGTTTCTCGCAGGTGGCCACCAGTTGCCATTGCGTGACGCAATCCACGGCGTTGATGTGGTACAGGCCTTTGAGGCCGTCCTGATCGCCCTGATGCACGCTGTCGATGCGGATAAAGCCCGGGCGCCCCTCGGGCTGCGGGGCCTTGCGGATGCCGATCGCCACCGGGGTGGGGTGGGTCTTGTCCCATTGCCGGCGCCGATTGCGATAGCTCGCGCGCCCGCGCAGGTTGTACAGGTGCGCCACCGAAATGCGCGCCAAGTGCTCGTAGCGCCGATCGCCGTAGATCTCCAGGGCGCGTACCAGCACTCGCTTGGTGGCCGGTCCCGAGAGCGTCCCGTGCAGCGTGTCGGTCTGCGCCAGCAGCGCCACGTCCTGCTCGGTGTACACACGGACAAACCCGTGTGCCGGCCCGCGGTAGCGTTTGACCAGGGGCGCCCCTTTGAGGCCACGCTTGAGCAGCCGCGTCACCTGCGCTCTCGAGTAGCCCGTGGTGTGCGCCAGATAGCGCCGCACCAGGCCCTTGTCCGCCCGCCCGAGCCCGCGGTAGCCAAAGCGGCGCAGCACCGCTGCGATGTGCTCGTAGCGTGCCTGGTCGTCTCCGGCCGGCTGGAATGCCACCCCGGCACTGCCATCCAGAAACGCCCTCAGCTGCGCCAGCGTTTTCAGCTTCGCATCGTTCATGTCGATCACCATGTCCGGGATGATCGACGGCCCGCTTACTCAGCTTCAGGCTCATACCTCGTTGGAAACACGGCTCCCGCTTCAGGCTCATACCATGTTGGAAAAGACTGCGGTTGACCCCGTAGCGCGCCCCCGGTAGAGTGTGCCGCCGCGTCCGCGGCCGTGTGAAGGTTCTGTTTCTGCGGGTGACTCCGGGGGCTGGGATGGGGAAGAAAGAGGAGAGGAAGCTCGACAGCGACGCCAAGCTGAAGAAGCGGGAGAGGAAGAAAAGGGAAGGTGCACCCAAGCGTGGCATTGTCGATGTCCTGAGTTGCCCGCCCGTGGCCCACTTCCACTACGAGCTGGTGGTCGGCAACGGCATCGGCGACGATGCCGTGGAAGACGCGCTCGAGGCATTCAGGCGGGCATTCGAGGCCCGCCGGCAGAAGGCCTACGATGCGGCGCGCGCGAAGCCGACACCGCCGGCAAGACTGCGCGGTCGTCGAGCACCTGATCGTCGGCCCTTTCAGCAGCGCGCAGGACTGGAGCATCGACACCGACGCCGAGCCCATGACCGCCATGACCTGGTGCTGGGTCGGGTACGAGTCCTCACCTTCTGCAAGCCTGTCTAGACCGACTCAGGCTGAACCGCAGAGGCGCGAGGCGCAAAGGGCCGCAGGAAAGGCCGACTCCGATCCTCGGGCCGGACGGCGTCAACGCTGGCGCGTGTCGCTCGGGAGGCGAGTTAACAACAGTCAATGTCTTCCGCGGGTCCTCCGCGCCTCTGCGGTTATCAAGGTTTGCTCGCCAGGCGATCGAGCATCGCCTTGACCGCACGGATCTGCGCACCGCCTTGGTGTGATAGTTCGAGGCCGGTATACCCCCACCAGTCCCAGCAGCCGTTCGGATTGTAAATGAAGCTCGTCGGCCACGGCCACGGCCCCCAGCCGTTTCGCGTGATCGCTTGCGGATACAGCACGACGATGCGGTTGGAGTCCGCCCAGTCGGTTGTAACCCGCATGGTCGGCGAACACCTCTTCCATCACTTCCGGCCCTGCCCGCAGCCGTGGAAAGCGACGTGTACGCGGCACCCGCCGGCCCGGCACGCGACCGGGCACTACACGAGCCCTTCCTGGTCCAGCTTATTCCGTTCGGCCACCACGGCGAATGACGCTGATCGAAGCGCAGCAGCCCAGCCCGCGGTTTCAGGGCCGGCGCCTCTAGCGGCCCGTACAGATGGGCGAGCAACGCCCCGGCCGCATCGAAGTCGCAGTCGTTGAGGTACGGCGCAGCGGTCGCGTCACAGCGCCGCCGTAGTCGGAGGTCACCATCGCGTGCCCAGCGCTCGATGTCGCGCACCAGCGCCATCCGCTCGGCCGGGCACGAACGCCGATAGTAGTCGGCGAGTGCCTCCACTACGGCCGGCCGCACCGTATCGTCCTTGCGGCCCGAGAACAGCCACACGCGGGACGACGTTCAGATTCGCAGGATTCGACGAGGCCGCCGCGCGCCAAGATTTGCGTCTCGCAACCAGTCGCCGCGCTCGGCAGCCCGGCCAGGTCCCTGGCTGCATGCAGTTGTAGCGGGCCGCCCACGCGCTGCCCTGCGCGCAGTAGTATGGGCCCGCCGCCAGCACCCCGGCCCCTTCACCTGCCCGAATGAGCGACGTGGAACTGGACCGCCATGAAACCGCCGGAGGAGATGCCGGACACGGTGGTCTGGTCCGCATCCGTGCCCAGCGCAGGGAGCGGCTGCGCCCAGGCAAGCCGCAACGCGAGACCCAGCGTGAGCGCGAGCGCTGGCCGCAGGGTCCGGTAGAAGGCTGGCGGCATGGATTGGTCCGAGTTCAGGAGAACGGCATCGTCCCCTGGGGACATTCTTTCCTGCGCTGCAGGCCGCGGTCAAGCTCAGGTCCGCCGCACTCGGCGCCATTGTGACCCCACGCAAAGGGCGGTAGGCTGACCAGCACTCCAACCCAGAGAGCACATCGTCGCGTGGACCAGGAAGAACCGCTGTACCCCTGCAGCTTCGTGATCTTCGGCGCCACCGGCCACCTGGCCGCCACCAAGCTGCTGCCCGCGCTATACCAGCTCGAGCACGCCGGGCGGCTGCCCGCGGTGACCAACTTCATCGCCTATGCGCGGCGCGAGTGGGACGATGGGGCCTGGCTCGCGCATGTCGAGGCCGCCTGCGCGCCAAGCTCCAGGACAAGCTCGAGCCCGCGGTCTACGGACGCTTCGCCCGGCGCTTCTCCTACGTGCGCGGCGACCTGCACGACAGCAACGGCTACCGCAGGCTGCTGGAGGAGATCTCCAAGCCCAAGACCGGCGTGTGCTCCAACCTCGTCTTCTACCTGGCCATCAAGCCCGGCGACTTCGGCACCGTCGCCGAGAAGCTCGCCGCGATCGGGCTGAATCGCCCGCGCGGGCTGCATCGGCTGGTAGTAGAGAAACCCTTCGGCGAAGATCTGGAGAGCGCACGGATGCTGAACCAGGTGCTGCACCGGCATTTCGACGAGCACCAGATCTACCGCATCGATCATTATCTCGGCAAGGAGACCGTGCAGAACCTGATGGTGTTCCGGTTCGCCAACCTCATGGTCGAGCCGCTCTGGAACCGCAACTACATCGACCACGTGCAGATCACGGTAGCCGAGCCCGACGGCGTGGAAACGCGCGCCGGCTACTACGACCGGGTGGGGGCGCTGCGCGACATGCTGCAGAACCACCTGATGCAGCTGCTCACGCTGGTCGGCCATGGAGCCGCCCGCCGGCGCTCGAGGCCGACGCCCTGCGTGACGAGAAGGTCAAGGTGCTGCGCTCGATCCGTGCCATCGCCGCGCCGCGCCGTGCATTCCCACGCCTTGCGCGCCCAGTACGTCGCCGGCAACGTGGCGGGTACACCGGTTCCCGGCTACCAGGAGGAGCCGGGGGTCGAGAAGGGCTCGGTCAACGAGACTTACGTCGCCGCCAAGTTCCTGATCGACAACTGGCGCTGGCGCGGCGTGCCCTTCTATCTGCGCACCGGCAAGCGCCTCGCGCGTCAGCTGTCGATGATCGCCATCCGCTTCCGGCATCGTGCCGCAGCAGCTGTTCCAGGAAACGCCGCTGGAGAACACCGAGCCCAACTGGATCGTGCTGCAGCTGCAGCCGGCGGAGAGCATGCACCTGGAGATGCAAGCGCGTCAACCCGGCCTGGGGCTGCACACCCGCATGATGCGCATGAACGCGGGCTACCGCGGCGACGGCGAGCGTGCCATCGACGCCTACGAAGCGCTGCTGCTGGATGTCAGTCCGCGGAGACGCCGACCAACTTCATCCGCTTCGACGAGGTGGAGTGGGCCTGGCGGGTGGTGGATCCGATTCTCAAGCACTGGGCGCAGGAGCGCGACTTCATCCACACCTATCCGGCCGGGAGCTGGGGCCCGCGAAGAGGCGAACCGGCTGTTCGAGTGGGAGTACCAGTCCTGGCGCAACGACGCTTAGCCCAGGGCTAGCCCGCACTCACGGTTTGCTCCCGGCAAGCTCGACCTCGAACACCGTGCCGCCGCCTGCGCGCGCCACGCAGCGCACCGTCCCGCCGTGTCGCAGCGCGATCTGGCGCACCAGCGCGAGTCCCAGCCCTACCCCTTCGCCGGTCTCGCGCGTGCCCGCCAACCGGTAGAAGGGCTCGAAGATGCGCTCGCGCTCGGCATCCGGCACACCGGGGCCCTGATCAGCGACGCGCAGCTGCGCCCCGGCAGGCGCGCGTCTGACCGTGACCTCCACGGGGAGGCCGCCGCCGTGGCGGCGCGCGTTATCCAGGAGGTTGCGCAGGAGCCGGCGCAGCAGGCGCGGATCGCCCTGGATCGTCGCGGGTTCTCCCCCCACCTCCGCGCCGTGCTCGACCGCTTCTTCCGCGGCCAAGGCCAGGAGATCCACTTCCTCCGTGTGGACCAGACCGTCGAGCGAATCCAGGCGGCTCGCCAACAGCAGCTCGCCGATCAGCCCGTCCAGCTCGGCGATGTCCTTGGCGAGCCTCAGCTTCAGCTCGGGGCGCTCATCCCCCGGAAGCAGTTCGAGCGCCATGCGCATCCGGGCGAGCGGGGTGCGCAGCTCGTGCGACACGTGCGCAAGCAGAGTCTTCTGTCCCGCCACCAGCCGGCCGATGCGAGCGGCGGCCCGATTGAAGCTGCGGGCAAGCTCCGCCACTTCATCGCGACCCTCTACCTCCACGCGGGCCTCGAGGTCTCCGGCACCGAGCGCGTCGACCCGGGTCTGCAGACGCTCGAGGCGCCGCGTGATGCGGCGGGCCAGCGGGTACGCACCGAGCCCGACGGCGGCAGCCAACGCCACCAAGGCCAGCAGCAGGCCGCCGCCGCGGTGCCGATGGCGGAACTTCACCAACAGCCAGCGGCCGTCCGGAAAGCGCAATGCCATGGTTGGCCCCGCGCGTCCGCGCAGCCAGCCGCTTGCGCTTCGGGTTGGGGAGGGCGGGTCGAGCGCTTCGCCAGCGGCAGCCAGCATGGCACCGTCAGCCGCCCGCAGCGTCAGATCCGCATCGAACCGCGCGCCCAGGTCGGCGAGCCTGCGCTGCAAAGCGTCGGCCCGTGCCTGCTCCGGCAGGGACTCTGCCAGCAAGGCAGCCAGCCCGTGCAGCTGCCGCCCCTCCCGGCCGTCGTCCGGCAGCAGCCACCAGGCCAGCACCATCAGCGCCGCGAACAGCAGCACGACGCCGACGAACGCCAGATAGACCTGCAGATAGAGCCGCTTCATCGTCGCAACCGCAGATCAGCCGCCGAGAACACAGAGATCAAAGAGAAACGGGAATTCACAGGATCAACAGGATTTCTCAGGATCAGCAGGATTAGTGCTGGGATGTAGTAGGGCCGCGCCTTCAGCGGTGGCGTCTCGCCAGGAGCGCTTCTGATCCGCCACGCAGGTGAACGTGTGCGATCTGTTCTTAATCCTGTGGATCCTGAGAAATCCTGTTAATCCTGTGAATTCCTGTTTCTCTGTGTTCTTCTGTGGCCGCTCTTTGCGTTGGCCTCAGGTCTGCCCGTCCTGCTTCTTGGCGAACAGGTAGCCGGCCCCGCGCACGGTGATGATGCGGCGGGGATGTCTGGGATCGTCCTCGATGGCGGCACGGATGCGCGAGACATGCACGTCCAGGCTGCGGTCGAATGCCTCCAGCTCCTCGCCACGCACGCGGTCCATCAGCACCTCCCGCGACATCACTCGCCCGGCGTTGCGCGCCAGTGTCCACAGCAGATCGAACTGATAGCCGGTCAGCGCGCGCTCCGCACCGTCGACCCGCACCAGGCGCGCACCGCGATCGATCTCCAGCCGCCCGAACCGCAGCGCTCGCCGCGCGCTGCCTCCCCGCCGGCGCGCCGGCGCAGGATCGCCCGCAGGCGGGCGGCAGCTCGCGCGGGTTGAAGGGCTTGGGCAGATAGTCGTCCGCGCCGATCTCCAGGCCGACGATGCGGTCGGTCTCGTCGCCACGCGCGGTCAGCATCAGAATCGGCAGGTCGGAGCCGGCGCGCACCTGCCGGCACACCTCGAAGCCATCCGCGTCGGGCAGCATGACATCGAGGATCAGCGCGTCGAAGCCGCCGTTGCGCAACGCCTCCAGGCCGCTCGGCCGCGCTGGCGCGCGCGGTCACGCTTGAAGCCGAGACCGGCCAGTACTCGGCACCATAGCCGCCAGGCTCTCGTCATCTTCGATCATCAGGATCCGGTCGGGCATGCTGGTTCTCAGGGCAACGCGGACACAGCACATTGCCCACCGGGGCCGACGGGAAGCTGCCGGCGCGCCGATGGTGGACTGTCACGCGCTCGGGCGGCCTGCACACTCCGCCTCAGTCCCTCACTGGCCGGAAGCGCTCGACCATCTTCACCAGTTCGGCGCGCTGCTCTGGCGTGAGCACGTCGGCAGATATCGGCCAACGCGGTGACGATGCGCTCGGATGCGCTTCGCGCGAGCTGCAGTTCGGCCCGGCGCAGCTCCTCCAGCGTGGCACGATCCACGTTCGGCTGCGTCAGCGCCGCCAGGAATGCTTCGCGGTGCTGGCGGTGCTCGTCGCGCGCTGGCGTGAGATCCTGCAGCGCTGCCGCGACGATGGCCTTGATCTGGCTGCGCTGGGCATCGGTCGCATTCACCTTGTTCAGCATCCAGTCGGTGGCGAACTCCGCGCGCTCGCGCTGCGCCTCGGGGCTCATCGGACGCCCGGCACCAGCGCCCGCCGCCGTGCCATCCGCAGGGCCGCCATGGTTGTCCGACCAGGCGCCGATCGGCCGTGGCCATGAGACCGCCCAGCAGACCGCCGGCTACCAGACCGGTGACGAACCGACGCCGCTTCGGGGTCCCGGCCCGCGGATCCGACGGACCGCAGTTCGGAGGGAAGCAGGTTTGCTGCTCGCTCATCGCATGCTCCTTTCGGGGTTGCCTTCGCCGCACCATGCGGCGAATGGTGACCATGCTAGTGGCGAGCTTTGCTGGGCTGTGTGGCGCGCGTAAAGTTGTGTGAAGCAAGGACCAAGAAGACAGACAAGAACCGCTAAAGGGGAGCCCGGAGGCTCCCAGCGTTGGAACTGGATCCGGCCAGCGGATCAGTTCGCCACCACCGGCTCGACGAAGATCTCGACGCGACGGTTGGCCTGCCGGCCGGACTCCGAATCGTTGCTGGCGATCGGCGTGGACTCGCCCTTGCCGGAAGTGGCCAGCCGCACCGGGTTCACGTCCTTGGACTCCAGGTATTGCGCCACCGCAACCGCGCGCTCCTGCGACAGCTTCTGGTTGTACCCGTGCGCGCCAACGTTGTCGGTGTGACCGACGACGGTCAGCGTGGTCTTGCCGTAGCGGATGACCACGTCCGCGATCTTGTCCATCGTGCTGTGGAATCCCGGCTTGATCTGCGCGGAGTCGGTGTCGAAGGCGGTCTGGTTGGTCATGGTGATCTTGCACGACGTTGTTGTCGAGCTTCTGCACCCTGGCGGCGCCCGGACTGGATCTCCTTGCTCAGGTTCTTCTCCAGGTCCTTCTTCTGGCTGTCCATGTAGGCGCCAACGGCGCCGCCGGCCAGCCCGCCGCCCACCGCACCGACGATGGCACCCGCGGCCCGGTTCTTCTTGTACGCCACGGCACCGATCGCCGCCCCGCCTGCCGCGCCGATGATCGCGCCCGTCTCCATGTTGGTCATCGGCCGCTTGCCCGACGCGCTGCCCGTGCTGGTGCAGCCCGCGACACCGAGCGCCGCGATAGTGAGCAATGCCACGTACTGCTTCATGCTGCCTCCGGAATGTAAGAAATGTGTTGTGCCGCAATCGGCCGCAACTCCGAAGCAATATGGATACCCATGCGCCGCGAACTGTCGCGTCGGGCTACGCGTCTCGCCTTGGCTGCCCGGCTGTCGCCGCGTCTCTCACCCTTGATCGCACCGGCGGTGAGCCCGGCGACGATGCGCCGCTGCAGCGCCAGCACCAGCAACACCACCGGCACCGATACCACCACCGAAGCAGCCATGATCCTGCCCCATGGCAACTCGTGCGCGCTCGCCCCGCTCATCAATGCGATCGCCACGGGCACGGTGCGCGTGCCTCCGTCAGGGTAAGCGTGAGCGCGAAAGAAACTCGTTCCACGCCGCCACGAACGCGAGCAGGCCCGTGCTCACCAACGCCGGAGCCATCAGCGGAACGAAGATGCGCGTCACGATCATCCAGGGCGTGGCGCCATCGATGATCGCGGCCTCTTCCAGCTCTCGTGGGACCTCGCGCATGAACGTGGCGAGCAGCCACACGGTGAACGGCAGCGTCAGGGTCAAGTACGACAGACCGAGCCCGAAGCGGGTGTTGTACAGACCGAGCCAGCGGATCAGCTCGAACATCCCGGCCAGCACCGCCACCTGCGGGAACATCGACACGCCCAGCACCGCCGCGAGCAAATCCCGCGGCCGCGGAACTCGATCCGGGTAAGCGCGTAGGCCGAGGTCAAGCCCAGGAGCAGCGACACGCCGACCACTCCGGCCGCGACCAGAACCGAGTTGACAATGTTCAAGGCGAAGGCCTGGTCACGGAACACTCCAACGATAGCTCTCCGCAGTCCAGTCCGCGGCCCACCAGCCGGCCTCGAACAGCCTCGCCGCTCGGGCGTCACCGACGTGATCAGCGCGTAGTAGAGTGGAAACACCGCCCAGACAGCCACCATCGCGCCGAGCACGCAAGCCGCGGCGGTGCGAAGCGGTCGGGTCATCGCTGCACCTCTGCACCCATGCGCAACCGCGTGCCCGCGATCAGCAGCACCGTGCACAGCGCCACCACCGTGAAGAGCAGAGTCGAGGCCGCCGAACCGTAGCCCAGGTCCTGGAAGTCGACCAGCTGCTGGCGGACGTACACCGACATGGACATGGTGTCGGGACTGTTCGCGGTGAGCACGTAGATCAGGTCGAACACGCGCAAGCCGTCCAGCGCCCGGAACATGACCGCCACCGTGAGGGCCGGCCGGATCAGCGGCAGGGTGATATAGGCGAACTGCTGCAGCGGACCGGCGCCGTCGAGCCGGGCGGCCTCATACAGTGCTCGGGGATCATCTGCAGCGCCGCCAGCACCAGCAACGCGACGAACGGCGTGGTCTTCCAGACGTCGACCATCACCACGGTCGCCATGGCCAGGTGCGCGTCTGCCGTCCACGCCAGCGGCGTGTCGATCAACCCGAGCGCGAACAGTGACCGGTTGACGACGCCGAACTGGTCGTTGAGCATCCAGGCCCACATCTTCGCCGAGACGATGGTCGGAACCGCCCAGGGCACCAGCACGGCGGCGCGCACCAGCGCGCGGCCCGGAAAGCTCGCGTTCAGCACCAGAGCAACGGCCACCCCCAGGCACGCTTCCAGCGCAACCGAAGCCGCCGTGAACGCCAGCGTGTTCCACACCGCGCGCCACCAGTCCGGGTCGGCGAGCACGCCGAACCAGACCCCGTCCTCGTGCCCGAGGTAGTTGCGCAGGCCGATCAGAGCATAGCCTGCGGGGTCGGCCAGGCTCGCATCGGTGAACGAAAGCCAGACCGTGCGCGCGAGTGGCCAGCCCGCCGCCAGGCTCAGCGCCAGCACCATCGGGGACAGAAACAGCCAGGCCGTAGCGGCCGTCTGCGCGCGCTGGTCGGCCGATTACCAGTGCCCGATCCGGCGCAGCCGCTCGAGGTCGCGGTCCAGCCGAGCCAAGGACTCCTGCGCCGTCTCGCGCCCGGAAAGCGCGGCATGTACGGCGCTCCAGAACTTCGCGCTGACCTGGTTATAGCGGGTGCCGACGCTGCGCGCGGGCCGTGGCACCGCCTGCGCGATCATCGGTTCCAGCGCTGCGAGGAACGGCTGCGCGGCCAGCACCTCCTGGTCCTGATAGAGAGCGGGGATCGTCGGGTTGTAGGCCGCCGCGATCGCGCGGCGCTTCTGCTCGGCGGCTGAAGTCAGATACAGCACGAGATCGATGGCCACGGCGCTGTGCCGCGAGTAGCGCGAAACGGCCAGCTGCCAGCCGCCCAGCGTACCGGCGTGGCGCCCGTCGGGGCCGCCCGCTGGCAGGGGCGCCACCCCGATGCGGCCGCGCACCGGACTGTCATTGGCGTTGCCCAGTGCGTATGCGTAAGGCCAGTTGCGCATGAACACGGCCGCCCCCGACTGGAACACGCCGCGCGCCTCCTCCTCGGTATAGTTGAGCGCGCCGCGCGGGGTAATGTGGTCGAGCCAACCGACCGCCTGCCGCACCGCTGCGACCGCGCGCGGGTTTTCTATCGTGACCCGACCCTGCGCATCGACCACCGTTCCTCCGCCGCGGCTGGCGATCCACTCCAGGGCGTTGCAGGTGAGCCCTTCGTAGGCTCGGCCCTGCCAGACGAAGCCCCACATGCTCGGGTTGCCGGCAACGCGTTCGGCGTCCTGGATTCGCCGGGCAGTGGCAGTCAGTGCGTCCCAGGTCTGTGGCACCGGCTCGCCGTAGCGCTGCAGCAGATCGGTTCGGTAGTACAGCACGCCGACGTCCGCGTACCAGGGCATGGCCACCAGCCGCCCACGCACCGTGTTATTGGCGACGATCGCCGGAAAGTGCTCGCGGACAGCATCCCCTGCGTACGGCGCAAGATCGACAAGGTGTCCTGCCAGGATCCCCGGCCACACCACGTCGATCTGGAACGCGTCGATGTCCGGCGCACGCGCGGCCAGCAGTTGCTGAAACAACGCCAGACGCTCGCTCGCCGAGTTGGGCACCGACACCAGCCGGACTTCGTTGCCGGTCCGGCGCGCCCAGGCTTGCGCCCCCTCGCGGCACAGCTCGAACTCGCGCCCCACCGCGCTGCAAGCGAGCGACACGGTGACGGCGTGGGCCGGTGCTGCGGGGACCAGGGCCAGCGCAACCAGCCCGTGGGCGAATGTACGTTGCCAGGGCATTGCTTCTGGGTTGCGGATACCGATCGCCCTCCGGCGCGGGACGTGTGCGGGAAAGCTTTTCGAGCAAATATACTAGACCGGGTGCCGCGGAACACGCCCGTCGCGCCGTCCCGGTTGTTGCTCCAAGCCGGCTTCTTTGGCCAGCCCACGCGGATCAGGCCGCGCGTCGCGGGATCGGGCTGCCCGGGCCCTGACGAGCGTCCTTGGCTACGACGACAGGCCGAGGTGTCGCGACGACAACCAGGCGCTGCTGTGCGCCCCGGCGGCCTATTGCGTCGGCTTCCAGTCGCGCGCCATCTGCTGCGCCTTCACCAGCTGCGCGGAGGTGAGCTTGCTGGCGATGTATTCGCGCTGCTGCTCGGCCGTCTTGCGCTCGTCGCCCGACATCTGGGCGGCCGCCAGGTTGCTCCACATGTGGGCGCCGATCAGGTCCTGATTGCCGCTCTTGGCATCGGCCAGCAGGAACCCGAGCGCCATCTGCGAGCGCACGTCGCCCTTCTCGGCCGCCTTCCTGTACCACTTCGTTGCCTCGGCGGGATCCGGCGGCACGCCCTTGCCGCTCTCGTACAGATAACCGAGGATGTACTGTGCATAGGTGCTGCCGCCCTCGGCGGGGGCCTTGTACCACTTCGCTGCGGCCGCGTAGTCCTGCTCGACGCCCTGGCCGGCGAAGTACAGCCGGGCAAGAGCCTCTTGTGCGCCGGTCAGGCCCTGCTCGGCGGCCTTGGCGTACCATTTCGCCGCCGCCGCGTAGTCCTGCTTCACGCCGTTGCCGTCCTCGTAGAGATAGCCGAGCATGTACTGGCTGTTGGCCTCGCCCAGCTCGCCCGCCTTCTCGAACCACTTGGCCGCGTCGGCATCGCTCTTCGCCACGCCGGCGCCCTGATAGTAGGCCCACGCGAGCAGAGCATTTACCGAAGTCTCGCCCTTCTCGGCGGCCTGCAGATACAGCTTGACCGCCTGCGCCTCGTCCTTCTCGACTCCCCGTCCCTGCGCGTAGAGATAGCCCAGCGCACTCATGGCGCGCGCCTCGCCCTGATCGGCCGCCTTTCGATACCACTTGGCCGCTTCGGTATCGTTCTGCGTCAGGCCCTTGCCGTAGTCGTAGGCATAGCCGGCCAGATACTGCGCATAGGGGCGGCCCGCCTCCGCCACCTTCAGGTTCCACTTGCCCGCCTCCGCGTAGTCCTGAGCCACGCCCTGGCCAAAGAAGACCATGCGCCCCAGCGCTTCCTGCGCATCGACGTTCCCGCCTTCCGCGGCGATCCTGTAGAACTGCGCGGCGCGCTCGGGATCCGCTGCAACCCCTTTGCCGAAGTCGTACAGGTACCCGGCCAGGAACGCAGCGTAGACCTTGCCGCCCTGTGCGGCGCCGGCGCACACCTTGGCAGCTTGCGCCTCGTCCTTGCGGATGATGTTCTCGCCGAAGAAGTAGGCGGTGCACAGCTTGTCCTGGGCATCGACGTTGCCGCCGTCGGCCGCCTTGACGTACCACTTGAGCGCCTCGGCGTAGTCCTGCACCGTGCCGCGTCCCTGGTTGTAGGCCTCGGCCAGATAGAACTGGGCGCGCGCATCGCCTTGCTCGGCAGCAGGCTTGAACTGCTCCAGTGCGGCCCGGTAGTCTCCTCGTTTCCAGGCTTCCACGCCCTGCTCCACGTCGGCCATGGCGCTGGCGGCCAGGCCCAGGAACAGGACGAGCGCGGCGCACACTCTCATTGGGCTCCTCCGAAGATTCTCTAGGTAGTGATGGGTTGCTGGGGTAGCGCCTCCTTGGGGACACCCGCAGTCGCGGGAAAGAGGCAGCCGCCTGGCAAATAGACCGCGAATAATAAACCGAATTCCCGTCATCGGGTCCGTAAGCCTGCCTGCCCGGCCTGCGACACGTCCAGCCCCAGTGTCCGTCAAGTCAGCGTCCGATCCCGTACGGCATCGCCCAACCCAGTCCTTCCAGCGTGCCGGTGCGAGGGCGGTATTCGCACCCTACCCACCCGTCGTAGCCCAGCTCGTCGAGCAGCGCAAACAAGTAGGGGTAGTTGATCTCGCCCACGCTGGGCTCGTGACGGCCCGGCACGCCAGCGATCTGTACGTGCCGCAGCAGACCGATGTGCGCACGCAGCGTCTCGGCCAGATGCCCCTCCAGCATCTGCATGTGGTAGACATCCAGATGCAGGAATAGATTGTCGCTGCCCACGGCCTCGATGATGCGACGGGCGTGCTCGCTGTGATTGAGGAAATAGCCGTGCATACCCTCGGTGGTGTAGGACGGCCCGCCCGTCAGCGTGCCGAGCCTGCGGTTGATCGGTTCGATTACCGCGCGCACGCCATGCGGCTGAAAAAACGCCGCCGCATGGCGCAGGTTGCTGACGTACACGCGCTCTGCCTCGGCATAGTCGCCGGCGGGCCCCACCACGCCGGCCATCACATGGACGAGATCGCACTGGAGCGCGTGCGCATAGTCGGCCGCCCGCGCGAGGCCGGCGCGAAACTCCGCCTCCCGGCCGGGCACTGCCGCGAGGCCGCGATCGCCGCCGTTCCAGTCCCCCATCGGCGCATCGAACAGCACCATCTCCAGGCTGTTGCTGTCCAGGCGCGCTTTGAGCTCGCCTCCCGGATAGTCGTAGGGCACCTGGAACTCCACCGCGCGGAAACCGGCGGCAGCCGCGGCCTCGAAGCGCTCGAGAAACGGCAGCTCGGTGAACAGGTAGTGCAGGTTGGCGGCGAACTTGGGCATCGACTTAGAACAGATACTGCAGCGTCACGCCGACTACCAGCATCGTGCTCTGCGGCTGGTAGAACTGGAACATGTTGCCGGCCTGGGTGACTGTCACCGGCGACGATTGGGAAAAACGGAACCCGTCCACGTACCCGACCACCGCCAGGTTGCGGCGGAAGCGGTAGCCAATCTGTCCGTACAGGCTGGGCTCTCCCCCGGCTCGAGGCTGGGATTCTGATCGTAACCTTCATCGGTGAAGTTGGCGTCCTCATCGATCCAGAACGGATACTTGACCCCCAGGCCGGCGATCACCCCGGTCTCGGCCCCGGTGCCGATCTCCACACCCAGCCTCAGAAAGCCGACCCGGTAGTCCTCCCGCTGGCCAGTCTGGAATTTGCGCGCCCACACGTCCAGCCCGATCGCCCCGACCAGATCGAGCCAGTAGCTGCGCTGTTTCGGCAGCCGGTAGCGCAGCTGCCCTTCGTTGGACATGCCCAGATAGCTCGTCGTGCCTTTGATCGCTACAGCACAAATCGCTTCAAACGCCTCTCCCTGGTGAATCGGCGATGGGCACTGCGTAGCACAGCCCGTGCCCGCGAGGCCTGCGTCTTCGGCCGGCGCCGCGTCTGATCCCCGGCTTCTCCCGGATCATCCTCCAGCCGAATCGCCGATTCCGAGCTTGGCGCCTGCCTGGGAAGCGTTTCTGTGGGGCGACGCCGGGCTCGCCAGACCGCTGCGGCCGGTGCGCTGTCCGGCCCAGGCCAGGTTTCAGAGTTCTCACCTCACCGTCACAGCCGGCGCGGCCCGCTTACAACGCGCTTGACATCACGCCTGCGCGACACCTCAGGTTCGGAACCGGTATCCGTCATGGGCGGCTTTCGGCCCACGAGAAGTCAGTCGAGCGCGTCGTCCAATTCGCTGAATAGCGGACGTTAGCTATAATCCTTTTGCTTACGTGGTATACGTCCACATATCTTGCGCTGATCAAACGCGGAAGGTGAGCTTTTGGCTCTATGACCAACGGGTATTGCTCGTGAACACCGGCGGTCGTGACCGGCATTTTAGTTTTGGGTAGCGATGCAAGGGGGAGACAGACAATGTGCGAAATGCTTGAACAGCCTCGGAATGGCAACGGTTCAGGCCGTCGGCAGTTTCTCAGGGCGGCGGGCGTTGCGACGGCGCTTGGGCTCGCGGGTGGCACGTTCTTTAGGGGATCGGCCCGCGCCGATGCCCTGACTAGGGCGCAGCGTGACAAGATGACGCCCGAGCAAATCATCGAGGTCATGAAGGAGGGGAACGAGCGCTTCCGCAGAGGTGAGAGGAAGAACCGCGACTACCTGCGCGAACAGCGGGCAAGCGCAACGGGCCAGTATCCTGCGGCGGTACTTCTGAGCTGCATCGACTCGCGCGCGCCGGCTGAAGTGATCATGGACCTCGGCATCGGGGATACATTCAATTGCCGGGTAGCGGGTAACGTCGCAAACGACGACATCCTGGGCAGCATGGAGTTCGCCTGCAAACTCGCCGGTGCCAAGGTGGTGCTGGTGATGGGGCACACCGCATGTGGCGCGATCAAAGGCGCCATCGACAACGCCCAGTTGGGCAATCTGACCGGGCTGCTGGCCAGGATCAAGCCTGCGGTGCAGGCGACGACTTATACCGGCGAGCGCACCGCGAGCAACTACTCTTTCGTGGACGCGGTGGCACGCAGGAACGTTGAGTTGACGCTGGCCGGCATCCGCAAGGACAGCCCGGTGCTCGCGGAGCTGGCAGCCAACGGCACCATCAAGATGACCGGCGCGATGTACAACCTGGACACGGGCGCGGTGGAGTTCTTCGCCTGAACCGAAAGCTGCGTGAGAATGTTGATAGCAGGGCATCGCCGGGACGCGCTTCGCACGTTGTCGAAACCGAGGTCATAGACTTCAGACCGAACCATGCCTCTGTGGACTTGGCTTATCCCTGTGTTGTCGCTCGCTTTGCTCGCTGCTGCGCTCGTGGCAGGCGTGGGAATGTTGCTCGCCGTGCTGTGCGGCGTCGCTCTGATCGGGACGGTCATCGCAGCAGTCCACCACGCCGAAGTCGTTGCGCATCGCGTGGGCGAGCCTTTTGGCACGCTCGCACTTGCCGTGGCCGTGACGGTGATCGAGGCCGCGCTCATTCTCTCGATGATGATTGCAGGCGGCGATGATATGGCGGTCCTGCCGCGCGACGCGATCTACGCTGCCGTGATGATCATCTGCACCGGCGTCGTGGGCATATGCCTTCTGCTCGGCGGTCTTGCACACCGTGAGCAAACCTTCCGCGTCGAGGGGGCTGGAGCAGGGCTTGCCGCGCTGATCGTGATGTCCACGCTCACGCTCGTCCTACCGGCGTTTACCACAAGCACGCCTGCCGGCACTTACAACAGCTCGCAGCTGGCGTTCGTGGCGGCGACTTCGGCCGCGCTCTGGGCAATCTTCATCTTCGTTCAGACCGTACGCCATCGGGACTATTTCATTCCCGTGGCCGATGCGGCCAACCCGGACGTGCATGCCGAGCCGCCGACGACCCGGGAGGCGTGGGTGAGCTTCGGGTTACTCCTGGTCTCGCTCGTGGCGGTCGTCGGCCTGGCCAAGATGCTTTCGCCCACAATCGAGCTCGCGGTCGAGGCGGCGAATGCGCCCAGGGTGGTGGTCGGAATCGTGATCGCTTCGCTGGTCCTGCTGCCGGAAACGTGGGCCGCAGTGCGTGCTGCCCGGGCGGATCGACTTCAGAGCAGCATGAATCTTGCGATCGGCTCCGCGCTCGCCTGCATCGGTCTCACCGTTCCCGTGGTGGTGCTGGCGTCGGCCGCGTTCGGGTTGCCCCTGGTCTTGGGCCTGGAGTCCAAGGACATGGCGATGCTCGTGCTGACGTTCCTGGTGAGCGCCGTCACGCTCGGCACCGGTCGCACCTACATGATGCAGGGGGCAGTGCATCTGGTGCTGTTTGCGGCGTTCCTGTTCCTTGCGTTCGTGCCCTGAGTTCGCGCTGGTTCGATTTGGAACAGAGCGGCCGCTCGGAGAGCATGCGGTCCGCACCCATTGGCGCGCGAACGACAGCTACAGGCGGGAAGCGCTGGCGAGCTCGACAGACATATGACCAGCAGGTAATTGGTGGAGTAGTACAGCGCCAGAGCCGCATCTCAGTTGATTGAGAATCGCGGTTGAATCGCGCGAGAATCAACGCGTTTCGGCGGGTCGTGGCGAGTGATGGCGGCACGTTACTGTCGGCAAATCAATTGGTTACTGCACGGTCAAGAGAGTTTTCTGTTTCGCTAGCAGCGACCTCTAGACCCAAAGTCCAATCGCTTTACGCGTCGGCTTCTGTTAGGGTTGGCCGCGCACCCACCACCAAGCGACACCCAAGTGTTGCCGCTTTGCGGCCTTCCCAAAACATCTCGTTTGCGGTCGCGGGCAGCCGCGGACGCAGTTGCGGCCGGACGGGCTACCCCAGAGGACATCCGGCATGCCCGCTTGTTCGCCCTTTGGCAGCGTCCGCCGGCCGACGGACCTGGCTATTCGCACCGATGATGCCGCAGTTCGTCAACGCGGGCCTCGTCCGGCCCGCGGACTTGCCGCGCTTTCGTGCGATCCTGGCCGACACGGCACGTCTGCGCGACGCCGTCCTGCCGTGGGTGTTCATCGGCGCGATCGCCTTCGCCTGGGCACTCACCGGTGCCTCGATGCATCGGGTGCATGAACTCGAATGGGCCGCCGAGGCCGCCCCGGCGTCGCTTGGCTTCGGTGGATGGTGGTACGTCTACGTGGGCCGACCGGTCTTCGTGGCCCTGATGCTCGGGTGGCTCTGGCGCCTGATCCTGCGGGGCGCTTCCTTTCTTGGCCTTAGCGGGCTGTTAGAGCCGTGCGGGTAGTTGGGCTATGGCAGCAGACTTCCGTATGTCATTTCAGCACCGCTATAATCATTGCTGAGACGACCGGTACGGAAACCACAAGACTCCGGCGTTCTACGGGGAGTCCCCTGAGAACGTTTCTAGGAGAAATGTGATGTTTGAAGAGCGATACAGCCGGTGCGTCTACTGCGGCGCGCGTTTAGTCACCACTCTCATTGTAGGCGCCGTTATCCGAGGTCATGCTTTCGTCGAGTCCGCAGGCTGCAGAGGTTCTGATGCCAAGAAGCACAACGAAAACTAGGAACTCTCCGCAAAGGCTTGTCAGGTATCGGCATTCTGATAGCCGTCCTCTCGTACAACCTTTCCACGGTTTCTGCGCAAACAAACGATATTGCTCCCCCGGCCGTTTCGGTGAGCGCACCTTTGAGCGGTGCGTTCTTGCGCGCCACGGTCACAGTCTCCGCGACAGCTTCCGACAATGTGGGCGTTACCGGGGTCCAGTTTACCCTCGACACAACGACCCCCATAGGATCTCAGGACACGTCTTCTCCCTACAGCCGTTCCTGGAACACGACCTCAGTCGCAAACGGCCCGCATACCATTTCCGCGCGGGCGCGGGATGCGGCCGGCAATGAGGCCACGAGCACCATCTCCGTTGTCGTGGATAACCAGGCCCCTCCCGCTGGCGCCATCCTCATCAATGGGGGCACGCATGCAACCAACAGCCTCACTGCGACATTGACACTCTCCGCCGCCGATGCCATTGGCCCCATCACGCAGATGCGTTTCTCCAATGACGGGGCGTCCTTCTCAGGGACTCGTGCCTACGCGACGACTACTACCTGGACGCTCTCGAGCGGCTCAGGAACCAAGACGGTCTATGCCCAGTTCATGGACGCCGCGGGTAACTGGTCGGCCGCGGCATCGGACACTATAGTGCACGACACCACCACACCGACCATCTCCTCCCAAGGCGCTTTTGGCATCAGCGACTCCTCCGCAGTCATCACTTGGGCAACGAGCGAACCGGCCACCACCCAGGTCAACTACGGCCTGACTACGACGTATGGAGTGACAACGACGCTCGATTCGGCTCTGGTGACGGCTCATAGCGTCCAACTCGCCGGGCTCTCTCCGCAGACCACCTACAACTACCGGGTCCGCTCCAAGGACGCGGCCGGCAATGAGCGCGTCAGCGCGAACGGCACCTTCGTGACTGCCGCGGGGCCGGATCCCGGCATGGCCTGGGTGCAGTTGAGCGGGAACGGGAGGTACCTTATCGGGCCGAACGGGGAACCCTTCTTCCTGAACGGCGATACCGCCTGGTCGCTCATCGCGCAGCTCTCCAGGGAGGACGCGGAAATCTATCTCGAGGATCGCCGGCAGAAGGGGTACAACTTCATCCTGGTGAACCTGATCGAGCACCAGTTCGCGACCAATGCCCCGAACAACATCGGCAACCAGGCGCCCTTCACCACGGCGGGCAATTTCTCGACCCCGAACGAGGCCTACTTTGCGCATGCGGACTGGATCATCCACAAGGCAGCGGAGAAAGGGATCGTCGTGCTCCTCGATCCGCTCTACCTCGGGATCGGCTGCGGCTATCAAGGATGGTGCGCGGAAGTGCAAGCCAATTCTCTCGCGAACATGAGAAGCTGGGGCCGCTACATCGGCAACCGCTACAAAGATTTCCCGAATATCGTCTGGATCATGGGCGGCGATGCGGATCCGAGGCAGGTCGCGGACAAAGTGCGCGAGGTCGTCTACGGGATCAAGGAATACGACACGGCGCACATCATGACCGCCCATAACGCGCCGAGTCAATCCGCGGCGAGCGTCTGGTCGGGCGAATCCTGGCTCACCCTCAACAATATCTACACCTACAACGATACGTATCCGGCGGCTATCGCCGAGTACAACCGCGTGCCGTTCAAGCCCCTGTTCCTCCTCGAGACCGCCTACGAGAACGAGCATGGCTCGACGCCGCTCTCGCTGCGGCGCCAGGCCTACAACGCAATCCTCTCCGGCGCGACCCTCGGCCACCTCTTCGGAAACTGCCCCATGTGGAGCTTCTACGATGCGGGCTACTGCGCCTCGGCCACCTGGCAGAGCCAGCTCGATTCCGCCGGCTCGGTGACGCTGTCCTACCTCGGCCGGCTGTTCCGGTCGCGGGCGTTCCACCGTCTCGTACCCGATCAGAACCATGGCGTCTTGACCGCGGGGTACAGCTCCGGTACGGCGTACGCGGGTACCGCGCGGACGGATGACGGCGCGACGGTGATCGCCTATATACCGACCGCGCGCACGGTGACCGTGGACATGACCAAGATATCCGGCGGGCAGGCATCCACCTGGTGGTTCAACCCACGCACGGGAGAAGCGACTGCTATCGGCCTCCTCCCCGCTACGGGCACCAGAACTTTCACTTCCCCCGATCTGAATGACTGGGTGCTGGTACTCGACGATGCCACGCGCAACCTGCCGAAGCCTGGGATGCCCGCGCTGCCACCTCCCGACACTCAGGCGCCGAGTGTTCCCAGCGGACTCGCTGTCGGAAAGGTGACCGCCTCGTCGATCTTGCTCTCGTGGCTGCCTTCGACCGACAACGTCGGGGTCGCGGGCTATGCGATCTTCCGGAACGACTCCCTGATCGCGACGTCCACACTGTCCACCTATACGGATATCGGGCTTGTTGCCGCAACACGGTATTCCTATGTGGTGGCCGCATTCGACTCCGCGGGAAACTTCAGCGCCCGGAGCGCAGCCCTTGAGGCAGTCACCACAGCCCCGGACACGCAGGCGCCGTCGGTACCCGTAGGCCTCACCGCGTCGAACATTTCCAGCAATTCTATTTCCCTCGCCTGGAGCCCCTCGAATGACAATGTCGCCGTAGCCGGCTACAAGGTATTCCGGAATGGCGCCCACATCGCGTCCACAGTTGCGACCGCCCACGCTGATACTGGACTAGTCGCCTCTACCACCTACAGCTACTCGATTGCCGCATATGATGCCAACGGCAACGAGAGCGCGCAAAGCTCCCCTCTCGGAGTTGCCACCTCGGCAGGATCGCCGTTGCCGAGCGCGGGCCTGGTCGCCTACTTGAGTCTGAATGAAGGCATGGGGACCCAGACTGCGGACATGGCTGGCACCGGGCACACCGGCACGCTCGCGGGCGGCGCCACATGGACAACCGGTAAGTTCGGCAACGCCGTGCAGTTCAACGGCAGCACGAGCTACGTGAATATTGCCAACGAGCAAGGCTTCGACTTCACTGGCCCTTTCTCCGTTTCTTTCTGGATGAAGCGGAACGGCTACGCCAACAGCTGGGAAGCGCTCGTCACCAAGGCCGACTCCGCCTGGGGAGCGGGGCGCAACAACACCGGCCACTCCGTGGCATTCACCACCTTCTCCGCCTCGAGCGTAGATGACCTGTACGCGACCGCGGTCGTGGATGACGGGCAGTGGCACCATGTGGTCCTCGTATACACCGGCAGCGCCAAGCAGATCTACATCGACCGCGAGCTGAATGCTTCCAGGAGTTACGCCCAGCCGATTCGTACGAATAACTTCAACCTCCGCCTCGGCATGAACCAGGAGTACGCACCGGCATACTACGGCGGCGCGCTGGATGAGGTACGCGTGTACAACCGCGCGCTCACGCCAGCAGAAGTGACGACGCTCTACAGTCAGTAGTACGCATTCCAGACAGAACTTCGCGGATAGCGGCAGCTCAGTGCGACAGTTCGAGCAGCTGACCACGAGGCGGGCACCGCACTCCAAACAAAACGTCGCCTGCGCCGGGTTCTCGTTCCGACACGCCGGACACTGCATCAGTCGTCCTCGCGCCTCCATCCGTGTGCCATGTCCGTGCCGCACGAGCGTGCGCGGGAACGTGACGATGAATCTGCGCCAGTGCTGGCTATGCTGATTGAGCCGTTCTACCCCACGGCGGGTCGCGGCCGCCAGCCGTATCCGCTGGAGACGATGCTCCGCGTGAACCTGATGCAGAACTGGTTCTGGCTGAGCGATCCGGGAATGGAGGAAGCCCTCCACGAGGTGGCCTCGATGCGCCAGTTTGCGCGCTTGACGTTGCTGGGGGCGATCCCCGACGAGAGCACCATCCTGCACTTTCGCCACCTCCTGGAGCAAAACGAGATCGCACCCCAGATCCTGGAGCGGGTCAACGCACACCTGAGTCGCAAGGGGTTGCTGCTCAAGCAGCGGCACCATGGTGGACGCCACGATCATCGAAGCGCCCAGCTCGACCAAGAACGCCAGCGGCGAGCGCGACCCGGAGATGCATCAAACCAAGAAGGGCGAGCAGTGGCACTTCGGGATGAAGGCGCACATCGGGGCTGACGTCGACTCGGGCTTGGTGCACACGGTGGTGACTACCCCTGCCAACGAGGTTGGGAGGCCCATCCCCTGCTACATCCTTTGCCCGTAAGCGCTGGCGAGCTAAGGATTGTTTTCTGCGGGGCTACGAAGTGAGCGGAAGCGACCACCCAGTACTGTTCCACCCCCACCCCCTGTTTTCGGGGGTATGGGGTGAGGCGAAACCGCTAGGGGCCGGTGCTGCCTGCTCGCTGTTGCTCGCCTATCTGCCTCGCGCCGTTGCCGGCCTTGCCTAGCGAGTGGGCCTTGCTTGAACCTGCTTGCCCGCGACTGCTTGATTAGAAGTGTACGAAGTCTATGTGCCAGTGCCTAGAGTCTGCGTGTGGAAATATCAGACTTTCCGCGTTCCTGTGACTCATAGTTGACACAGAGAGTCTGCGAGGGCGATCATGCTTACCCCTTGCTGATTGGGAAGCCAAGTGAAGGCCGCCGAACTACGTCATACCCTGCAGGTTCTGGTAACAGAATGGGGGCGCGGAGAGTCTCTGCGGACCCTGCTGGCTCTCTCTGCTGTCGCAGAGGGTCAGCCCCTGCCGCAGAGGGTCCTACAGGACACGCTGGGTGTAGATGCCACGGCCGCATTCCTGATGGTGAAGCGGCTGATGGCGCAGGGACTGATAGATCAGGCGATCGACCCGGTGCACCGATCGCACCGCTTGTTGATGCTGACGCCCAAGGGCGCGGCGCTGCTGCGTTCGGCGGGCGTGACTGCCTGACACGGGTGCGCTTGCGCGCGCAGTTCCGCGCTGACTACTTCACGTCAGCCACGCCGGCCCGCCCTGTGGACCAAAAAGGCGCGCCCGCCAGACCCTGCTGCTGTCCAACGGTGCTTGGACGCTGTGGACGAAAAACGATTGCGTGCATTCATAGAAGTGTCGGCTTCGAGCCCGGCCCGCGGCTTGCCCTGCAGGCGCAGGCGCTGCGGCTCTATCGTGCTGATCTAATTACGATTTCATGTCTGGCCTGATCGGATTGAGTGTGCGTGTGGTCGCTCGGGCCGGGCGCTCCGGTGGGGTGGCGGACAGCGGGTCCCTGGTGGGCGTCGAAAAAGCTGGCGGGAGGGCTGGCCCGCTGGGGATCGAGGGGGGCACGGGGGCGGGCGGCAACGCGCGCGGAACACATACGACCACGGAAATTTCCTGACCAAAACGTGGGCCCAGGACGGCTATCAGGTCTGAACCTTGCGTTGTCGCGCGGGGCAACCTGACCAACGAAAGGAGAGAACCCGTGACACGACTGCTTCTGACCCTTGCGCGGTAGGCACCAGGGGCCAGAGCACCGTACCGGAGACTGTAAATGAAACTGATCATGCTCGATCCTTCCCGTCCTATTAGTCAGTGGCTGCGCTGTCGTTCCCGTCGACGGCCACGGTGGAAAAGCCGGGGGCGACACCGCGCTGGTATGTCACAAAGGAAAGAAGACTCTTGAACTACCTCAGGAGGCGGTAAAGGCGCACCTCAATCATGGGGATAGCCTTGGACCGTGCCACTAGCGCCATCCAGCGGGTGTTCCGGGATCGAGGGGGTGACCCGCTGGGAAGGGCAAGGAGGCGAAGCCGCAGGCTTTAATGAAGTGAGCGGGGTTTAGGCAAACGAAGGCCCCGGCTGCCGCAGGGGATCTCGGGGCCGGGGCCTGGGGGGACTCGCCGGCAAAACCACGATGCGCCGGCTCGGTGCTCCTTCTCTAACAAGTCCCCCGTTTAGCTACGATCTCGAAACCCGGCCGGGAGTTCCGGCGGGGGTTGGCCTCTCAGACTCCCACGGTGCATGCTGGTGAGGAGTGTCGCCCACCGGCTGCGTCACGAAGATGCCACGAATCCCGCGTAGCTTCTGACACGCAGCCCCGGGTCGACTGAAGTAATCCCTCCCTCCCAGTTGGTGGTCGGCCGCGGGCTGCTTCATCAGGGCGTAGTAGCCAGCCGCCACAGCTGCGGCGCCGTGGCTGAGGCGCCACAGCTCCTGCTGCACCACCACCGGCCAGCTCATGGCGCGCGCGGTGGTCAACTGCTGGTGCCCCGGTGGTCGCTACGCCGCCGACTTGGGCAGCTTCAACCCCTCATATCTGACCTTGGCGATGGCCTCAGCCAGGGGCTTCAACGGGAAGCCTTCCGCCGACCCGTACGCCCGGCCCACGCTGTCACTCGCGTGGCCAGTGATGGCGTCGCTGTGCTCCTCGAACACACCGCACAGCCGTGCCTGGCGCTTCCAGGTGTGCCGGAAGGCATGGAAGTCGCACTCTCGGGCAGCGACGTCCTTGGTATAGCGACGGAACCACTTCGACCAGGGCGGACGTGATCCTGTTCCTTTCCGGCGATCAATGGGAACAGACGGGCCTCCCCCGCAGCGCGCAAGCGCTCGACGTAGCGCAGGAAGCCAAGCTCGATCCACACCGGGTGCAGGGGAACACGTCGACGCGAGGACTTCGTCTTCACCCGTCGGGGCGGCGTTGTCGTCGATCCGCAGGTAGTGGACACCGTCCTCGAGGGCGACGTCCGCGACCATCAGGCCGCCCAGCTCCTTGAGGCGTGTCCCGGAGTACAGCCCGAGTAATGGGAGCCAGTACGCAGCCTCGCCTGCTCCACCTCGGGGACGCTCCCCTGCGTGTAGACGGGGAGAGCGAGCATGGCGTTGATCTGCTCCACCGACCAGGGCCTGCGCACCTTCGTGCGACCGCGCTCACCGCGCACCACGACGCCGGCCACGGGGTTGGCCTTGATCTTGTCGTCCTGCAGCGCGGTGGAGAACATCGCGCGCAGCAGCGACAAGATCTTCTTGATCGTGGCGGGGGCGGAGCCGCCGATCATGTGGTCCCGAACGGCAACGATGTGGCGCCTCTCGATGTCCACCAGCAACATGTTGCCGTTGACCTTCTTGAACATCTCCACGGCGCGCTCGGCCTCTCGAAGTGTGCGCGGAGCTGGTTGAGCGTGGCGCAGCCAGTACCTGTGAAGGCCGTTGATGTTGTGCTGAGGCTTGCCGTTGACGATAGTCGGCGGTGTGCGCGCCGGACTCCCGTTGACCTTGGTGTTGTCCGGCGCGGTCCCGCCGGGCCTACGGAGGGACGCCCACTCCTGGTCCCACTCCACGGCGCGCCTGCGGGTCAACCGCAGCGCTTCTGCACGGTCCTCGTGCGCAGCGAGTGGGTGACCTCGGACTTGCCGTAACGCTTCCCGGACGTCAAGCGGCACTGCGAGTCGGAACCAGTAGACAGCTCCGCGGCGGCGTAGTCACCTCCTTGGAAGATGCCTTGGAGCACTCGACTTCTCGGGGACTGGCGGCTGGCCTGGCCTATAGCGAGCCGCCATGCAAATGGTGGGCCCGCTGGGACTCGAACCCAGGCAGGAGCCGTGTCGGTTTGCGACTTCCGGTAGCCACGTTACACCGCCCAAAACGGCCGCTCGGGCGTCTTGTTCGCGGGCAACTCTGTGGATAGTTTTGCGCTCTCAGGATTGCGGCGTTGGCCTTGAAGGCCGACCCTGTGATTGCAGGGTTGCCGGAGGAGCACGACACGTCAGCAGGTAGCATTTCCTGTCTGT
>CAWHCG010000031.1:0-64549 GCA_963827575.1 uncultured beta proteobacterium | reverse complement strand
TGCGGAGGAAGATCATGCGATCGGAGATCAGACTGGCGTCATTAGTAGTCGCCGTTCTTGAGAGTTTCTTTTGCGGGGGCACCTCGGCCCAGATTTGTCCAGCGAATATCCCGCACTTGACCGGCACGTGGACTGTGCTGCCCTACCATATGCCGATCAATCCGGTGTCGGCGAGTCTGCTTCCCGATGGCACAGTGGGTATTGTGGCCGGCTCGGAAAACGACAAGACCAACAACTCAGAGGGCGCGGAGAGCTACCGCGCTGCGATCTGGGACCCGACGCGCACCACCGAGCGCCGCATTGCCATTCAAAACTTAACGTACGACGTTTTTTGTAGCGGCACAGCTGCTCTACCAGATGGGCGCTCGCTCATCGTTGGTGGCACGTCCGACTACACTTTTAAGGGGGAAAACCGTGCATATTGTCTTCGACCCTGCGACGCACCAATTCACGCAATCGCAGAACATGGTCGACGGTCGCTGGTACGCCACGGCGACCACTCTCGGCGATGGACGAATCATGGCCATGTCCGGGCGCAAGCAAAACGGCGCCGTCAGTCAGACCGTGGAGATCTACGATCTCAGCAACGCCGGCGCCGGATGGAGCGCACCGACCAGTGTGCCGTTTCCGCCCGCCCCTGTACCCGCGCGTAGCCGTTCTGCCCAATGGGACCGTGTTCTATACGGGACGGGGAGACGGCAGGAACAATGCGAGCGCTTATATTTTCAATCCCGCGACTGGGAGCTGGACGCCTTCTGCCACCAGCACGCGCAACAGGAGTTATGGCTCCTCGGTTCTGCTGCCGCTCCAGCCACCGCACTACGTCCCTTGGGTCATGAACTTCGGCGGAGGCAGCCCGGCTACCCGGATTACGGAGATTATCGATCTCTCCGCCGCATCGCCAGCCTGGATGCCCGGACCTACATGTTCACCGGCCGGGTCCAGATGACTGCAGTCATATTGCCCAACGGCAAAGTACTCGCAGCGGGAGGCTCGTTGAACAACGAAAGGCCCGACACTCAGGGGAAGAGGGCCGATCTCTATGATCCGGTCAGCAACCGATGCGCTCCGCTGGTAGCGCCGCCTATTCGCGGCTCTATCATTCCACTGCACTACTGCTACCGGATGCAACCGTCTTGAGCATGGGCAGCAACCCAGGCGTGCGCGGCCGCTACGAGGCAGCAATAGAGATTTACACGCCGGCCTATCTGTACGATGCCAACGACAAGCTGATAACTAAAAATCGCCCGCAAATCACCGCGCTTTCGTTTTCCGGACCGATCGGCTACGACGTACCCTTTCGGGTGAGTTACAAAAGCAGCTCACCCATCAGCTCGCTGTACTGATGCGACCCGGCTCGTCGACCCACGCCACGGATATGGACCAGCGGTTCATCGGCCTGTGTGGGGCCACGTCGCCCTGCAGCGCATCGAGTAACGCGCTTGACCTCACTACGCCACCGAACGGAAACGTCGCCCCGCCCGGCTACTACATGCTGTTTCTGGTCGACAGCGCAGGGGTGCCGTCGGAGGCAGAGTTCATGCAGCTTACGCCCTATTCGACTGATGCACCACGCGGCAAGATGAGCTCGCCAGGCGGAAACGTGACCATAAAAGCAGGCGAAGCTGTTAACTTCAGCGCCAGCACCACCAGCGTCGCCTATTCGTGGGTCTTTCCTGGCGGCACACCAACAACGTCTACAGCGCAGAATCCCGGCGCTGTGACATTTAGCACCCCGGGGACCTACAAGGCCTCACTCACCGTAGTCGACTCGACCGGCAACTCCGACCCAAGTCCGCCCGTGCGCACGATTACCGTGCTTCCCAGCACGCCCGATTTTTTGATAACGGTGAGCCCGCCCGAGCAGAAACTCGTTCCAGGGGAATTCACGACCTATACGGTCGAGGTGAAGCCCCTGAGCGGTTTTGCCGGCACGGTCAATCTGAGTGTTAGCAGTGAGTCGGGGTTTCCACACGGGATTACGAATGCTGGCTTCACCCACTCGAGCGTGGTTCGCTCGGGCTCCTCCAAACTGATGATAGACACCACGACGGACACCCTTCCTTATGCGCTATCGCTTACGGTCACCGGCACAAGCGGCACTATCGCGCATACGGCATCCACCACTCTGCTCGTGTATCCAGCACCTCCTGCAGGCCTCACCGCCAAACGGGGGGATAGCAAGGTGTCACTCTCCTGGCCAGCGTCCGTTGGAGCGAGTTATTACCAAGCTAAACGGGCCACGCTTCCCGGTGGGCCGTACCAGACGCTTGCTTGCGTCGCCGAGACCAGCTACATCGACGCCAACGTTGCAAACGGCAATACCTACCACTACGTAATCGAGGCCGGCTACAGCGGCGGTCCGAACGGCGGCGGCCGAAGCGCCGACTCTGATGAGGAGAGTGCGCAGCCGAAAGCCAAGTGACACCCCAAAGATCTGATCATAAGTGATCATCCCTAAAATTCCGGGGAACAGAGAAAGCCGCCTGCGCGCCAGCGTTAAGGTGTACTTTCGGTGCTGAGGACACACTCAGGGTGCAGATACAGCTCCCGCTCTCTGGACCCAGAGCGCTCACGCCTCGTGCGCGAGGCAGATATCCATAGCAAGGTCATAGCAAGGCTATCACGGTGTTCCGAAGGCAGGCCGGGCTGATCCCAGCCGCCCAGTATTCGGGCAAGGGCTAGTCTGGCTGCGCTGTGGCGAAACGGTTGGAGTAGCTCTCGCGCCGGATCTCGCCGTCGGTGATGATGTCGAGGCCAGCCTCCTCCTGCGCCTTGATCGCCATGATCGTGGCGTCGTCCTGTGCCTCGCCGAGGAAGCGCTCGGGGATGCTCCACAGCTCCTTTGCTCGCACGCGGGGCGGCAAGCGCTTGGCGAGCTTGTCTCGGTCGATCAACCAATCCGGCTGCGGGTAGCTGCCGACGAGCGTGGTCGGGAACAGCATCGGTTCGCCTCCTTCTCTAAGCTGTCAACCCACAGACGCCATCACTCGGCAAGATCGCTCACGGTCCTGATTGGCGACATTTCTCAGCAGGCACATGGTGAGCGGCCTCGTAGGATGGGCGGAGCCCGGGTTGGGTAGATACAGACGAGCGGAACCCATGACGTGGCCCGATGGGTTCCGGCGCCCATAGGCGCCTCCGCGCATCCTACGCCCCGTCGTTGGAGCGTTACAAGGAAGCGATCAGGCGCAGTAAGCATTCCGCCCCCGGCCGGGCCTGCCGGGCCGCCTTACAGCCTCGTCGAGCAGCTCTGTTCGAAGATCCAGTCTGTCGTCGCGCCAACGCAGAGTTGCGAGCGAGCGCCTAGAACAACCTGCGTAGCTCGCAAGCCATATGCCTTCACCAAGATACTGCGTCGCTTGGACCCTACGCACACTTTGCCCGCCACGTTCGGGTGCGCGTGGCACCGGGCAACATGCCCGGCTCCCTCAATCAACTTTCGAGACACGACCAGGAAAGACCTGAAGCAACCCCTGCGCGTCAAGTCCGATGCTATCGCCGCACTGGCTTCACAAGGCGTGGCCCGTGCGGTGGCCGTACGTCAGAGCGTCGTGGAGCTCACGCGCGAGCAGACCACCGCGGTGGGTGGCGGCGGGCTGGAAACCGCTGGCAAACCCAGCTCGCTGGACGTATTGGAGCGCGGCGCCTTCATCGTCCCCATCATCTACGGCGGGCCGTTTGCTTGACAGTCGGCGGAGGTGCAGCGCCCGGCGCGGAAGGGCGCGGGTCTCACCCGGCGAAGCGCGGCTCCGGCCGTCCGCGAATGCCCAGTGCGGTGACGCGAAACAGGCTGCCTGCGAGGAACTGGAGTCGCGCTTCCCGCGCGAAGCGATCGTGCGCGGCGGGGTGCTTCACGCGCGCCATCGAGGTCACGTACAGCTCGTCGCGCGCCTCGCCGCCGAACATGACGCTCGTGATGTTTCCTGACAGGCATCCCGATCCGCCGCTCCGGTGGTCATGGCCTCCAACTGAGCCGCCCGAACCGAATTTTCTTCCACCAACACCCGCGTCAGAAGGACACCACAATGTTCAAGTCCGAAAACACCCTCGCGTTGATCTTCGCCGCGCTGGCCTTAGCGCTTGGCTCGGGTCTGATCACCGAAAGCTACGCCGCGATTCCCGAGCAAGCCTCCTCGCAACTTGAACAGGCCGCCTCCACCCGCTGATCGGTTCAGCCTCAAAGGCCTGAGACCAATCTCGGGGGGCAGCCGAAGGCGAGGACCTGGCTTCTGCCTGACCGTTCACCAAGGGTTGGACCTTTGAAGGGTGGTATGGGATGGTCCACACCTCCCCACCCAGCCACGCCCACCCTCTGGGGGCCAGCCAGCCGCCCACCTTCCAGGCCAAGGATGACGGCGGTGGTGGAAGCACATAGCGGCGAATCCAGTGCAGATAGCTCTGCTCAGTGCGGTAGTTGTAGTGACCGCGTCGCAGCGACAACCTGCAGCAGCTTGAGCTTGGCCGGCTGCTGCGAGCTGATGGGCGTCGAACTTGCCGCCATGCAGCGTATCCCGGTGAGGGCTGAATGAGAGACCACTGTAAGTCCTTGACTGGCTTGCCAGATGAGCGGACGTGGTCAGAACCATGATGCTCGACCCGCAGGTGAAATGGGTCGCAATCATCTACCAGGACAGCGTTGAGGGCGGCGATCGATTCAACGTCGTCCCTCACGACAACGACCCGACTTGTCTGAGGTCGCGTGATGGGTGCCTTCTACCCTTCCTGACCTTTGGGGAAAGGGGTCGTTCAGGTTAGGCAGCGGCACCCACCGAGCCGGGACGCTACAGCCTGCGGCATCGGGCGACCACCAACGTCAACAGTGTGTCAGCGGGTGCGGCGGTGTAAGCGCGCCATTTGCCCTTCCCGCGAGGCGACTCCCGAGCGGCACTGCAAACAGAGCGTCAATTCCCTGTTGAATGGGCTTGACCCTCATCTGCATTTGTTCAAACCTACATGTCATACCCCTGGTACTCGAATGACCAGCATGTTGCACGCCCTAGCTTGGGTGATTGTCATTGCGCTGTCTGCTGTCACGGTGTCCTGCGTGTGGTTCCTCTGGCACCTCTGGCGGCAGGAACGGCTGGAGGAGTCCGGCCGTAGGCGATTGCGGCGTTCGGGGCGGAGGCGAAGCGGTGCCCGATGAGCCGGCTGGTTCCAGAGGGGGCAATCTCGGGACAGGTAGCCAGGGAACGACCATGACACCAACCCCATTCGGCCAGCAAGATCACACCAGCAGCCAACGGCGAGTGCGGACCAAGCTGTCGCGCGAGCTGGTGCTCGAGATGTTCGAGTTGCGGGCGCAGGGATGGACCCAACAAGCGCTAGGCGACAGGTTCGGCGTGAATAGCTACGACTGTGAGCCGAGCGCTGCGCGGGAAGCTCTGGTCCGAAGTTCGCGCGGGGATCAAGAATCCACCCCCGATCCTGTCACATGCCGAGGCGGTCCGTGCAGCCAGAGCGAAGTTGAGCGCCGAGCAGGTTCGCAGCGTGCATCGGATGGGAGCCGAGGGGATGACGCAGGGAGCCATCGCGGCTACCGTCGGCGTCACGCCAGCCGGCCATCGGCTACATCCTCCGCGGGAAGACGTTCCGCGACATCTGGCTTGAGTTCAACACCCCCAAGGTTCGCAAGTCGCGAGCCAAGCGCCGCCCATAGCCCCCACACTCCTCATGGTAGGCCCCCGACAAGCGGTGCGACGATGACCGCAGCAGCGTAGCCGCCCCGCAATTGTCGCTGCCGTCCAGCGTCCGCCAAGTTGCCGGCGTGCTGTCCGTGCAGTCCATCTGGAAATGATCCGACCCTGCTACTGCTTACGCTGCTGGCGCTCTCGCCGTTCGCCAGCGCAGACACGCTGACCGGGCGCGTGGTCCGCGTCGCGGACGGCGACACAATCACTGTGCTCGACGACACCCGCACACAGCACAAGATCCGACTGGATGGAATCGACGCACCGGAGGAGGGGCAGCCGTTCGGGAGCCGTTCAAAGGTCAACCTGTCGGACTTGGTGTACGGCAAGACGGTCACGGTTGAATGGTCGAAGCGGGACCGCTGGGGCCGCATCGTGGGCAAGGTGCTCACACCGGCCGGGATTGACGCAGGCCTAGAGCAGATCCGCGCCGGCATGGCGTGGTGGTTTCGGAAGTTTGCCCACCAGCAGAGCGCCGAGGACCAGCGGGCGTATGAGCAGGCCGAAGACGAAGCGAAGGCAGCGGGACGCGGGTTGTGGGCGGACGGGGATAGAGCGCTGCCACCTTGGGAGTGGCGCAAAGCGACGCGGCGGCTTCCCCGCGGTCAAGGGGTAAAGGCGTAAAGAAGCAAGGGGTAAGCTGCCCTTCAAGGCAGCGTCCTGGCAACGCGAAACCCTAAGTTGTCGCCGCGGAAGCCAGGGTCGCGCCAGCCGCGGTAGGCCGACCACACGCTCTGCGCCCTGCCGGTCCAGCCCCCGCCACGGATCACGCGGGACGCTTGCTGCGTGGCGAGTGTGTAGCGAGTGAGCAATCAGAAGCTCTTTCGCCGGACACGGTCGTCGAGATTGTCAAAAGATTGACCGTTGTTGAGCAGACTTCGGAGTTGAACTTACACTCGTTCAAGCTGTAGGTTCAGAGCGCAGCGTGGTTTGCAGTGGAATCTTGGATGACTGGTTACTGGGTGCGGTGCCTAGCAGGCACAAAAATCGTCCGGGGCGCGTGGTGTGTATACGCATCTGAGGCGATGTAAAGCCGTGGACGCTATGACAGACCTTGCGGCGGATTTGTTTGCGAGTACGGGGCTCAGGGTCAGTACGGCACTGGTCCTCCTGTGCGCCGCAGTGGCCCCTGCGCTAGTGATATCGTCAGTAGTCCTGGGACTGAGTCGTCGTATCGATCGGTTAGAAGAATGGCTAATAGATCTACGCCGATTGCATATTGCCATGCGAGACGCCCAAACCCAGCATGCCAGCGTGGTTGGCGCGCTCGAGTCCATTGCAGTGGCTTTTCCGGACTTAGACGGGTTCAAAGAATATCTGAGAGGCGCGAACAGCAAGCAATCCGAACTGATCAGCGCCTTTTCGAAAGTTTCGGTTGATCTGGAAGGTATGCGTGACTCGGTAGAAGCAAGGCTCGCAACCTTGCAGAGAAACCAGGATAAGACATACCAAGTGCTAAAGGCGTGGGATTCCAGACTCAATGACCTTGAGCAGACGGTGGCCGCTGTTCCGAGCATTCAGACAGAGCAAGCCGTAATCAAGAACGAGCTTGCGGATTGGTACTCGCGATTCGACGCCGCATCTGCAGTGTTTGCCGAGTGTCTGCAGTCAGAAGATCCGCCGGGCGAGCGCCCACCCACATCCGATGCCCATGCAGGCTAGATTGTTGGACGTACTCCCCATAGAGCAATCCCGCGACCAGCCTGGGCGTACCCTGCATCTGAGCGAGCAAGCGCCTGGCTTCCTCGGGGCTCACCACGGTAGGCCGCCGCACGGGCCGTTTGGCCCGCTCGATACCATCCAGCCACGGCAGGGGGGATTCCAGCACGTGCTCGGTACAGAAACAGCAGGGCCGAAAGCGCCTGATTCTGGGTGGCCGAGGCGACCCGTCGCTCCGCCGCCAGGTGATTCAGGAATGCCGTGACCTCGGCTGCACCCATGTCACGGGGATGACGGCGGTGGTGGAAGCGCACAAAGCGGCGAATCCAGTGCAGATAGCTCTGCTCGGTGCGGTAGCTGTAGTGACCGCGTCGCAGCGCCAGGCGCACGACCTGCAGCAGTTTGAGCTTGGCCGGCTGCTGCGAGCTGATGGGCGTAGAACTTGCGCGCCATGCAGCGTATCCCGGTGAGGGTCTGAATGGGAAACCACTGTAAGCCCTTGACTGGCTTGCCAGATGAGCCTGTCACCACAGACAATAGCTTCCGGGATATGCTGCATTCCTGCAGTTGATTTCAAAGTCAGATTTCGGCAATCACCATCATGCAAGGGAGGCTTTCGACCGCGGCTCGAGCGCCGCCCAACGAGGCGTGCAGCGGACGGGCGCCGGTACGTTGGGCGAACGTGATTCGAACCTCCTGTCTGAGGCATGCAGAGCGGATTAGGGCCCGCGTATCAGAGGGGGATGGCAGTGCAACGCGGGTGGCGGACAGCGTACCAAGGACCTCAAGGAGGCCAAGGAACTCCTGGAGGAACTGTCGCGACGCTGAGTGGCGCGGAGCGACGGGTCGCCTCGGCCACCCAGAATCAGGGCGCTTTCGGCTTTGCTGTTTCTGTAACCGACACGTGAATCCCCCTTGCCGTGGCTGGATGGTATCGGGCGGGCCAAACGGCCGCCCGGCTTCCTCGGGGCTTACCACGGTAGGCCGCCCAAGGAGTACACGATCGCGACCGCGTTCCGGTCGGCCAGTGGCTGAGCTGTGCCGCAGTCGTTTGGGTTCCAAACCGAGGTCAAGAGAGACTACGTGCGTTGGCCCACGCCCGCGCCCGAGCAGCGCGTGCTTTGCGCTCCTCGCGGATGCGCTCAAGCAGCGCGGCGCTCATTCTCGTCGGTGGGCAGCAGCCTGATGTATACCGGCCGACGCGGTCTGTTGCCGCGGAGCTGCGGATCAGAAGCGCTCGCGTCGACCCCTACTACGGGCCGTGGGTTGTGTTTCATCTGGCGCACAGCTACTTCCTACTGCGTCGGTACGACGAGGCGATCGCCGCCATTCAGGACGCGTTGCGCCGCAATCCGAACTTCTTGCCAGCGCGCCGGGTTCTCGCGGTCATCTACGCCGAACTGGGCCGCGACAAAGAAGCGCGCGCTGAGGTGGCCGAAATTCTACGGATTAGCCCCGGGGCTTCGCTAGACCGCTGGCGCGAAAGGATGGTCTACAAGCGCTCCAGCAGGCAGATCTGCCCGCCCTGACTGCCACGCTCACCGGCGCTTTCGTTCCCGACTTCCTGGTAATCCGGTGCCGCCGTGGGACTGGAGGCATCCTTAGCCCACCTTCGACATTAGTCAGCCTCCGATCTGTCAAGCCTCGCGCTGGCTCGTCGAGACTATCCCCACAAGGTTGCCCCAAGGATTGCTCAGCTCCAGGCGGCAGCAGAGCGGGCTGTGGCCCAGGAGATCGCAGCCGGCCGGGAAGGCATACAATTTCGCGGTGGCAAGATCAGGCTGCGGATGAGTGTTTGCAGCGCTCCGATCACTTGCGCGCAGAGTTAGAGATATGTAAGTGGCTCGTGGCGCACTGGGGCCCGGACAAACAAGACAAGAAGGAGCGCCTCAGGGAGGAGGTGGAGATACTCGAGGGCGAGATCATAGATGCCGACTTTCAGCGGCACCTACGGCAGCGGATTCTGGGGGGACGAGAACAGCGAACCGCCGACGCGGGCGATTCTGATCCGCCGCTCCGCGGCAACGGATCGCGGCGCCCGGTATACATCAGGCTGCTGCCCACAGACGAGAATGAGCGCCGCGAGCTGCTGAGCGCATCCACCAGGAGCGCAAAGCACGCGCTGCTCAGGCGCGGGCGTGGGCGAGCCGATGAGTCTACGGGCCAGGGTCGACGAGATCGAGCGGAGGACCCCTGCTCCGAAGAGGCCTTCGCTGCCCGATCTGTCCGCTGATGAACGCAACGCTATGGGCTGCGCTGGTTCCGGGACAAGAAAGCCAGTCATGGGGAGGAAATCACCGCCGAGGAAGAGCAGCTTTCCCGGTCGGATCCTGAGCGAGCGATTCTGCATGCCTACCGATGGATCCTGAAGCACTGGGGCGACAGGGATACGGTGTGGGAGGATCGACTTCGCCGGTTAGTCGCAGAACGGGAGGTCAAACTCGAGAGGAGAGAGCGGGGGACCCCAAGCTCAAGATCGACGAGACCGGCCTGCAGTTCGTCGGCGCGGCGGGGCCGCTGGGCTATCCCGGCGCCCTCGTCGTCGAACGAGGGCAGCTCTTTCGGTGTGTGCTGATTGATCCCGCTGCCGGCCGCACCCTTGCTCAGCCCTTCCGCCGCCTTCTGCGCCGCGATCATCTCGCCCAGCCGGCGCTCAGCGCGAATCCTGATCAGCCTCACCTTATCAACCATGTAAGCCGTCGACCTTGGGGCAACCTTGCGGTTGTTCAGACACGTGGACACGCCGAGCTCGAAGCGGGAGTCCTCCGCTCGGTCTCTACGCAGATTCATCCTCCATGCGGATTGGTACAGGTTCAGGCGTTGTTGTCCCCATCGCGCCGGTGACACTTTCCGCATTCTCCGCAGTAGAAACCAAGGAAACCGGCGAAACCCAGTAGTGTCCGGACGTTAGTCGAACAATTTCAGTTGATCACACTGAGCGAGTTCGCCGCCAATGCCCGCTGGCTCGGAGGCGTGGCGGCCTTCTCGCCGGCAGCGGTACTACGGGCAAATGATTTCGTCCGAGCCCTGGACCGATTCAGGGGACAGAATGGGCTCGATCCAGGATCCGAATTGGCGCTGGTTGGGCTGCGAGAAGCCCTGAAGGGTGAGCCGGTCGTGAAAGAAGACGCGGCAAGACGGCTAGAGGGGTCGGTTGAGAGATCCCCTGCCCGGTCGAAGGCGCCTACTCCGTCCTCTTCTTCAACTTTGAGCCCAGCAATACCCTGTTAATGACAACGAGCGCAGGCGGCGGAGATGAAGGCTCAAGAGCCGAAGCTCCCGGGTACTAACCGCTACCACTGTTATGACGGAGCAGGAGTGAGATCACCGCTACTGCGAACGCCGACGCTCCTACCGCGGCGCCGACGCCCGCGATCCATAGCATGATCCTTTCGCGCTTCTGGTCCATCACTTTGCGCCGACGACCGAATGGATTCCAGTCGGTGTCGCCCGCGCTGCCTACCTGTCGAAGGAATTGCGATCATGCCACGCCGTCGAAGACTCGGCTATCTGCCGATCGACAGAGTCGTAGTTCGGAGACGTTGTCGCCGCTAGCTGGCAGTTCAGGGAGCGCTTGCTGGTGCCTTGCCGCGGTTGATCTGATCACAGCGCAGACCAAGTCGCTGCGCGATGGAGTGAGGGCCTCCGTGAGGTATCTGCGTCGCGAGGTAGACGTCGACGGCATCGCGGCTGCTCCATGGCAGATAAGGCTCATCCGCGCTGGCCGACGTTTTCGTATGTGGCAAGGCATCCCCGCAATCCACGCGAGGCCAGGCGCGAAGCGGGAAGAACCCACTGGATCGGGCCGCAATGACTGTGGCAATCGGTAAGACGGGTTCGACGCGATCCAGCGCGTTTTGCTGTCCTTGGAGCCGCCCGCCCGCTAACAAGTTAGCGGCAGCATCCCAGAGTGTCGCAACCCTGGTCCCCGCGCGCGCGATGATCGGCGCGGTCACGTCAGTTGCAGCGGCAACACCCATTCGCAGCGAGAGCGGATGGTGCGAGCGCACGGCCTGTGTCCAGCAGAAAACCATTGCGGCAAGGCAAACGAGAAGAAGAGCCTTGTGGGACTGATCCGAGAATCGAGCGGGCGGTCATGGATAACATCATGGCGGGTTCCGAGTCGAGGTGTTTGAAGTCGGAGCCAGGGCAAAGGACTGTCGCTCCCAGCGATCGACGCCGGAGAATTGTCAAATCTCTTTTGACTATCTTACGACGCCTTGGCCGAGAAGTAAAGTGTCCATGACGTATCTGCCTGATCCTTCATGTTACGGTCGTCACAGGGACCCCACCGCTCACGCACGTCGCCACCGACACCCACGGAAACGGTATGTCCCAGCAGGCAGCCTTGCCGGTGTCCGCATGGAGCGACTTTTGCTCTGGCACGGTCTTTGACCCGTGGTGGGAGAAGGCGTCGTGCAAGCAATTGGCCCCGCATACTCGACGGGGTTGACCCTGGTGGAAGCAGCGATCGTCCTGATGATCGTCGGGTTTGTCGTCCAGGGCGTCGTGAAGGGTCAGGAACTGATCCAGAACGCCCGCGTGCGCGACGTCATGGCGCAACAGGATGCCGTGGAGCAGGCGGTCTTAGCCTTTCAGGACCGATTCCGCGCTCTACCGGGCGACTACGCTGAGGCCAGCTCGACCATAGGATGCGAGACCGGCGCCTGCCCGAACGGCAATGGAAATGGGCGAGTTGAGCCCGGCACCGATGGCGCCATCCACGAGGACATCTTGGCATGGCAGCACTTGAGCGCGGCGGGCTTCCTGCGGGAGAGCTACCAGATGCTCGACCCCTCGGTCTCGCTGGCAACGCCCGAGAACAATCCCAGCAGCGTGTTCGGTGGCTACCTACAGATCGCGTTTGACAACACGTGGGGCGACCGCAGCGCGGCCCGTCACAACATCAAGACCGGCAACTACGTCCCTGCCGCGGTGCTCGCTGAGGTTGATCGGAAGACAGACGACGGCTTACCCGGCACGGGACGCTTCCAGTTCAGCATCTACGCTGGCGCGGGGGCGGCGCCGGTCGGGGGAACTGCGGGCGGCTGCGTTTCCTCCGATTCGCCTACGGGCACCTGGCTGCAGTCCAGCGATAACTGCGGCGCTGCAACTTTGCTGCGCTGATAACCTACACTTGTGCCATGAAGATCGACAAGCGAGTCTACGAGGTCGAGCATGGCCACCCCCGACACGCCCATTACGGTTTGGACCCGAGAGAGTCGAGTGGTTGTTAAAGCAACGGCTACGGCGCTAGGCAAAGGCTACTATCAAGTGCAGTTTGTGGACTCGGCTGGGAACGTTCTGAGCGTCCTTCGACTGTCCGAGGATGCCCTGCTCGGCCTTGCCGGGACGTCGTTTGTTCTTGCCGAGAAGATTGGCCTCGACGCGGAGGCGACTCGTCGCTCCGCCGCCAGGTGATTCAGGAATGCCGTGACCTTGGCTGCACCCATGGCACGGGATGACGGCGGTGATGGAGCCGCACAAAGCGGCGAATCCAGTGCAGATAGCTCTGCTCGGTGCGGTAACTGTAGTGACCGCGTCGCAGCGCCAGGCGCACGACCTGCAGCAGCTTGAGCTTGGCCGGCTGCTGCGGGCTGATGGGCGTGAACTTGCGCGCCATGCAGCGTATCCCGGCGAGAGTCCGAATGGGAAACCACTGTAACCCCTTGACTGGCTTGCCAGATGAGCCTGTCACCACAGACAATGGCTTCCGGAAATATTTCAAAGTTAGACTCGAGAGGAATGAGATGGACGACTTCCTGAGAACGAGAGGCTGAGCATGTCCACACAACGCTATTCCGTCACGCCGCACCCGATCGAAACGCTCCTCACTTGGGTCAAGTCGGGCGAGATCGCCATTCCCGAGATCCAGCGCCCCTTCGTGTGGGAGGCGACCAAGGTTCGCAACCTGCTCGACTCGCTCTACCAGGGCTATCCGGTCGGCTACCTCATCGCCTGGCGCAACCCCACGGTGAAGCTCAAGGACGGCACGCCCTCGGCGGGCAAGCGCATCCTCATCGATGGCCAGCAGCGGGTCACGGCGCTGATGGCCGCGCTGCTCGGTCGCGAGGTGCTGACCAAGGACTACGAGACTGTCCGCATCCGCATCGCCTTCCACCCGCAGGAAGAACGCTTCGAGGTCGCCAACCCCGCCATCCGCAAGGACGTGGCGTGGATCGAGGACGTGGCCGAGGTCTTCGCGCCCGACGCCGAGCCTCGACCGAGCTGACGGACACCTACGCCGAGAAGAACCCCGCCGCCGACCGCAAGACGCGTCGTCACGCGTGCTCGAGAAGCTCCGCAAGATCATCAACAACCACGTCGGCGTGATCGAGCTGGCAGACGACCTCGACATCGAGACGGTCACCGAGATCTTCATCCGCGTGAACTCGGCCGGCACCGAGCTCTCGCAGGCCGACTTCGCCATGTCGAAGATCGCCGTCAACGAGACCTACGGCGGCAACCTGCTGCGCAAGGCGATCGACTACTTCTGCCACCTCGCCGTGGCGCCGGAGTTCCTGCCGCGGATCGAGAAGGGCGACAAGGCCTTCGCCGCCTCCGAGTTCCTGCCGCAGATGCGCTGGCTCAAGGACGTCGAACGACGACATCTACGACCCGACCTACACCGACATGCTGCGCGTGGCGTTCACGTCGGAGTTCGGGCGCGGCAAGCTCCAGGACCTCGTGGCGCTGCTCTCGGGCCGCAACTTCGAGACCAAGCAGTTCGAGGAGGCCATCGCCGAGGAGTCGTTCGGCAGGCTCAAGAAGGGCATCCTCGCCTTCATCAACAAGACGCACTTCGACCGCATCACGATGATCCTGCGCTCGGCGGGCTTCGTGACGAGCGACCTGATCGGCGGCCAGAACGCGGTCAACTTCGCCTACATCCTCTACCTGCGCGGGCGGGCCGAGAGCATGCCGGCGGCCGATCTCGAGCGGCTGGTGCGGCGCTGGTACGCCATGTCGATCCTGCGCGGGCGCTACACCGGCAGCCCCGAGACCGCCTTCGACTTCGACATCCGCCAGATCGAGGCGCGCGGCCTCGCGAGCTACGCCGAGTCGGTGATCGAGAACGAGCTGCCCGAGAGCTTCTGGACCGGGATGCTCCCGCAGCTCATGGACACCTCCTCGGCGCAGAGCCCGTACTTCCTCGCCTACCAGGCGGCCCAGGTGAAGCTCGGCGACAAGGGCTTCCTCTCGCGCGACATCACGGTGCTCGACCTGCTGCATGAACCGCAGCGACGTACACCATGTCTACCCGAAGAAGCACCTGAAGGAGCAGGGCCTCTCGCGCGGCCGCTACAACCAGATCGCCAACTTCGTGCTCGCCCAGAGCGAGATCAACATCGCCATCGGCGACAAGCCGCCCGAGAAGTACTTCGGGGAGCTGGCCGAGCAGTGCGAGGGCGGGAAGAAGAAGTACGGCGGCATCACCGACGCGGCCGACCTGCGCGCCAACCTGCGCATGAGCTGCCTGCCCGAGTCGCTGCTCGACGGCGAGATCCCGGCCTACGACGACTTCCTCGAGGAGCGCCGCAAGCTCATGGCGCAGAAGATCAAGACCTGGTTCGAGGCACTCTGATGAACGCTGGCATTCGCGGCTGGAAGGTCTAACAACCGGTTGCAGCGGACGATCCGTTGCGCGGCCCGCCGCTGAACCGGAGCGTTGGGCGTCAGCGATAAGGGCAGGCGTGGAACCGATACTTGGCCGCGTACGTTGCACGTCAATGAGGTGATTCCATCCCGGCCACCCGCCGAACTCACCAGATCACCGTCAAGGCGGCCCCGCAGGCCGAAACGTCTGTCATGCGTGGGCGAAGGACCTCGCCATCATGGCGGCTGACGGCGAAAAACTAAACGAAGATGGTTGAACCTCTCAAAAAGCGGCCGCACTCGCGGTATCGATTGAGGTGAAGGTCGTGAGCGTCGGAACACCTGCAGAGTTCACTAGCGCCTTCGCGGCAATACGCGCGACGCTCCAACCCTTAAGGATAGGACGGACATACCCCTGCGGCCTTTGCAAGAGAGTGCTATTAGAAAATCGTGTCCGCAGTCTCTCTACTTGGGTGCGGGCGAAGCCGTGGGCCAGAATGCCGCATTCGAGGTAGCGGCGAAACTCCCCCTCCACGGACTGCGGCACGCCGTCCCCGTCGGCTTGCCCGTCGTGGGCGAGCGCTAGGTAAGTCTCGAGCGTGGGCAACCACTGACGGAAAGTCAGAGATCGGAAGGGGGGAGAATGGAGCAAGGGCGACAACCTTCTCCCCCCTGCCCTTTGCCTGGTTGCCTGTTGCAAAACTTCTAGAGCCCGCGGGAATAATTCCATTTCCAGGTCGCCTACGCAATTGTCTCGGAATCTAACCGTTCGCTTTGGCGGATGATTCGGTGACGTGCGTGGTAAATGATCGCATCGAGCTACGTTTGTACCAGAGGAGGCGGGCAGAGGGACTCTCCGATCACCAAGTCGTTTGCGACTGCACTGCTGTCGTCAGTAGTTGCGGTCACTCCGGGACTCGCGGGAGAGGCGTACGGTCCCGGTGTCACGGATACTGCAATCAAGATAGGCCAAACCATGCCTTACAGCGGTGCAGTATCCGCATGGGCCACGCTGGGCAGAGCGGAGGCCGCCTACGTCAACATGATCAATGAAAAAGGCGGCATTAACGGCCGCAAGATCCAGCTCATCAGTCTCGATGACGGGTATAGTCCGCCCCGGACAGTGGAGAGACGCGTAAACTGATCGAGCAGGAAGGAAGTACTTCTTCTCTTCAGTTCCTTCGGCACGCCGACCAATACAGCAATTCTCGGCTATACGAACGCCAAGCGAGTACCTCATTTATTCCTGTCCGCGATTGGGGACGAAATGGGCGGACCGCAGCACTTCCCCTGGAGCATGTCGCTTTGGACGGATCAAAGAACCGAGTCAGCCGTTCATGCTCGCCATATCCTGAAGAACAGACCGCATGCCAAGATCGCGGGCTGTACCAGAACGATGATTACGGCAAGGGATACTTGAAGCCGCTCAAGGATGCTCTGAGTGGGCAGACAGATGCCGTAGTTGTCGCCGAAGCATCCTACGAGGTGTCCGACCCCACCGTTGACTCGCAAATCATCACCCTGAAAAGTTCCGGCGCCGACACGTTGCTCACATTCGCGTCACCCAAGTTTGCCGCGCTCTCGATCCGCAAGGTCTATGACATTGGCTGGCGGCCGCACCACATGGTTGCAATGCCTGGCTCTTCCGTAGCCTCAGTCCTGAAGGTGGCCGGCCTTGAACGCTCAACCGGTCTTAATGACAGCTTCGTTCCTCAAGGACCCTACTGATCCACAGTGGCGCGATGACGTGGGCATGAAGGAGTGGACAGTGTGGATGAAGAAATACTATCCTCAGGGCGACCTCACAGATTGGTACAACGTGTTTGGGTACACGCTCGCTCAGGCAATGGTTCACGTGTTGAATCACTGCGGCGACGATCTAACGCGCGAAAACGTGATGAAGCAGGCGGCCAGCCTCAAGGATGTCGAACTGTCGATGTTGCTTCCCGGGATCAAGCTTAACACTAGCTCGACGGACGACTCACCCATCAAGGAGATGCGATTGATGCGGTTCGATGAAAGCAATGGGTGTCGTTCGACGAACAGGGCCGCTACTAGTCGAATCGGGCGGGCGCAACCCCTTCCACCTCAGCTGCCCCGCCGGTAGTGCGAATGCCGCACCTGGCGCGAGGCTGAGGATGGCACGCAGTGCAGCTTGTGCGCTGCTGCGCCCAGGCGCAGGATTCGCACACCCAGGCCGCGGCGCGCCGTTCCGGACCGCTAGGCAGCCACGTGGCCGGCGCGAAGTCGTTACCCGCGCGGTCGATGCCGCGCACCAGCCAGATCGGGCGCGAGGCAAGTCCACGACCTGCGTGTCGGTGAGGTGCGTCGGGGGGAACGGGACGGATAGGAGTTCAACCGCATCACGTGCTGCGGGGGGGGCTGAAGCGGTATCGGGTTGGCTGGTGCCGGCTCGGGAAGCGGTCGGAAAGGTGGGGCGGGGCAGCCAACGGTGGTGAGCGCGATGACTAGGGGGTCAGCGTTCACGGTTTTGGACCGGCGCGGCAAAACCTGGCCGTCAGCCCTGTGGGAGGGGCTGGGCGAGCAGCGGGGAAGGGGCGGTGGGCTACCAGCTCAGGCGCTGGTCGAACACGAACTGGTGGCACGGGTGCCGGGGCGTGCTCCCAGTGGGCCAGGGGCTGGGCCGCCTGCTCCCACAGCCCGCGGGCCGCGTGCGGCACAGATCAACTGCAGATTTGGATCGCCCAAAGCGGACGATCATGACCGGGCCGGCATCGGGTCGAGATCAGCCGGTCGCCAGCGTCTCGAGATTGCCAGGAGCTGCCGGTCGGTGGTCATCTCCGTTTTTTGTCACCTAATGGCGGCTCACTTATCGAAGTTGGTAATGGGCTGCCCCTTGTCGCTTATCAGCACGACGAACATTTTGAGCGGTTGGGTCTGGCTGGAATTTCTGCCGGCGTGCCAGTACGCGGGCTTCTGCGCGTCTGAGTAGATGTAATACGGACTTCCTGGCTGCAGTGGGATAGGCGCTTTCCCTCCTCTTCCATGTATCCCGAGCCCTCCAGGACGTAGGCGAAGTAGTGGCCAGGGTGCCAGTGCCTGGGCGTCAGCACACCTGGTGCGAGTTCGACGGTGTACATATGCGCCTCCTTCCCTTGGAGCCCTTCAAGGTCGACGTTGAGGAGTTCGATCCTCGTGATCGGCTTCGGTTGAGCGCCAACCGTCTGACTTGCGAGAATTCCGATTGCAATTCCGCGCTAGCCGAGAGAGCGACCAGGGCGCTGACAGTCTTATTCATCGCGATCTCCTTGGTTTCATAGTCACTGCATGGTGTCTGGGGCTGTATGTCTGCAGCCCGAGGTATGTCATTGGATGATGGGTCTACGGCAGGGGCGAGATGCCGCGGGTTACGAACCACTTAGCGCCACATGGCTCCGAAACGTGCTTGCCGCCGCGCTCGCATACAGCTTGGTAGAAAGCAACCGCGATCTAAGCCGGCTTGAGCGGTCGCTGGCTCGACGATTCCCAAGCCGTCGCCGTTCTGTGTTGCCCGTCTGATCAAACTCCAGAGGGCTCGACATCTGCCGCGCGCATCCGTCGACGAGCCTTCAAGTTGCTTAATCAGCGTCAGCTCTTTCGCGGCGCGTTGCCTCGCCTCCCGGCTGCCGGTAGTCCTCGGCGAGATAGTCGCCTGCACATTCATCGCCCTGATCAACTCGTCCTCGTTGGTCCGGATGCCATGCCAGAAGAAGCGGTTGGTCATGGCCTCGCGGGGAAACTTGAGCAACGCCTTTTAGGAGCACGTAGTCGCTCGCCCCCAGGCGATGACTATTCCGACGTCTGCGAGGGGTTGAAGGCCACAGGCGGTAGGCGACCTTCGGAATCAGCTTGTCGGCTTTGGCCTTGTCCAAGTCTCGCCTTGAGTCGCGAGGATGTTCTTGACCGCATGTCCGGGATCGTCCCGCCGGTGCCCTGACTGCGCTGGAAGAACAGGCGCTTCTCCTCTGGAGGCTTCTAGGACGCCGCGCGGGCTTCGGCCGCGGATGGCCTGCGCCGGCTCTGCCGGACGCTCACTTTCACATCGACGCGCGAGCCCAAGCGGTTGATGATGGTCATCAGGCGGTCGACGGTGAAGCGGCCGAGATCGGCATTGCGGATGCGGGAGAAATCCGCGGCGGCGATGCCGGTATGCGCTGCGGCCTTGCGGACACTCAAGGCCTGCTTGTCGAGCGCCTTGATGATCGCGGCCGCGAGGATGGATTTGAGCTGGTTGATGTCGGCGTCGGCATAGCCGAAATCGCGGTAGACGTTTCCGCTGCCGCCGCGCTTCGCCGGCGTGGTTGGGTCGCTTTTCGCGTCGGTTTCGCGGTGCGGGGCGAGTCCCTGGTCCAGCACAACTTCTGAGGGAACCCCGGGGGTACCCCAGGCTAATTCAGCACCTTCTTGTTAGCGTTCACTCGCGGGAATCGCGACTCTGGTATTGGTGCTGATGCTCGGACTCGAACCGAGGACCTACTGATTACGAATCAGTTGCTCTACCAACTGAGCTACATCAGCGCCGGGCGAGGATTATAAGCCGAGCCCGTGGGGCGGGCAATTTGGCTGGTCGGCTTTGCAGGCATCGGCGACCATGTTGCACACTTCGAGCCAGACCGCAGCGCCTTCTGGCTTCGCCTGTGCGCTCAGAGGCTTCTCGCTCAGCGGTTCCTGAACCCAGGCTTGCGCTTCTCCACGAACGCCGCCATGCCTTCCTTCTGATCCTCCGTGGCAAAGGTCGAGTGGAACAGGCGCCGCTCGAAGCGCACGCCCTCGTTGAGCGTGGTCTCGAACGCACGGTTCACCGATTCCTTCGCCATCATGACGATGGGCAGGCTCAGCTCCGCGATCTTTTGTGCGGTGGCCACGGCTTCCTCCACCAGCTTGTCGGCAGGAATCACGCGGCTCACCAGGCCACAGCGCTCGGCCTCGGCGGCGTCCATCACGCGGGCCTGACCCAGCAGGACCATCTCCATCGCTTTGGACTTGCCCACGAAGCGCGGCAGGCGCTGGGTACCGCCGGCCCCGGGGATGACGCCGAGATTGATCTCGGGCTGCCCGAACTTGGCGGTGTCTGCCGCCAGGATGAAGTCGCACATCATCGCCAGCTCGCAGCCCCCGCCCAGGGCATAGCCGGCCACCGCCGCGATCACCGGCTTGCGGCAGCGCGAGACGGTCTCCCAGTCGGCTGTGATGTAGTCGGCCTTGTAGACGTCCACATATCCCCATTCCTTCATCGCCTTGATGTCCGCGCCCGCAGCAAAGGCCTTTTCGCTACCGGTAATGACGATCGCGCCGATGTTCTCATCGCCCTCGCACTCGACCAGCGCATGGGTCAGCTCGCGCATCAGTTCCGGCGACAGCGCATTCAAGGCCTTGGGACGATTGAGCGTGATGAGGCCGACCTTGCCACGGGTCTCGACCAGGATGTTCTCGTAAGGCATGGGCTGGTTGGGCTAGGGACTATCAGATAGGACTGAACCGCAGAGGTACGGAGGCGCAGAGGACCCGCGGAGAAGGGCGACGACTGACACCAGTCCGCCAGGGATCTTGTTCTGCGGATCCTCTGCGCCTCTGCGTTCTCTGCGGTTCCTGGGTCCCTAAGAGGCCGAACGCACCCGAATCACGATGTCCATGCCCTCGGTCACCATCCCCGCCGGCAGCGGCGGCAAGCCGCTGATCTCGACGTCTTTGGCGTCGATGTCGGTCAGACGACCGGTGCGCACATCGTAGAGGTGGTAGTGGGGCCGGGTGTTGGGATCGTAGAACACTCGATTCGGGTCCACGATCACCTCACGAATCAGCTTCTTCTCGACGAACAGGTTGAGCGTGTTGTAGACGGTCGCCCGCGAGGTCTCGGGATGCCGCTGGTTGACCATCGCCAGGACCTGATCGGCCGACAGGTGCTCGAACCTGGAGTACAGCGCGTGCGCGATCTCGATCCGCTGGTGGGTCGGGTTGATGCCGTGCTGGCGCAGCACCTCGGCCAGGTTGTCACGGGTGAATTGCGCATTGTCCATGACCCGTAAGTATAAACGAGGCACTGGAATTGCGCGACCCGGCAGCGCCTCCTTCACAACCCGCCGAAAGCCTTCCTGTTCAGGTGGTTACCCGCCTTCAGGTCGCTTCGCCCGCCCCGCCTATCGCCGGGTGCTGCACCTTAAGGTATTGATTCAAGGGGTGCCACCCCATGGCACCGGTCTTGCACCCGCTCCCCCGGCAATGTCGCCAGGCCAAGCCCGGACGACCGTTCGTTCCGGCGACAAGCGGCAACCCGGCCGCTCGTTCCCGGGAGCCGACCGCTGATCGGCGTTTTTTGCAAGCTACGGATTTAGCTGCGTATTATTCGCACAACCCTGAGGGAAAGGAGCGTAGAGATGAGAACGACGAGGGGTTTCACCCTGCTCGAGTTGATGATCACAGTAGCGATCGTGGCGATCCTGGCCGCAGTCGCCCTCCCGTCCTATCGCGACTATGTGAGGCGCGGGAAGCTGACCGAGGCCCACGCCGCCCTGGGTGCGCAGCGGGTGCGCATGGAGCAGTTCTACCAGGACATGAGGACCTACGCGGGCGCATGTGACGCCGGCACCGTAGCCACGGTATCCGACACCCCGCACTTCACTGTCACCTGCGATATCGACGGTGACGGCCAGGGCTACACCCTGCATGCGGCCGGCAGCAGCGGTTCGGACGTGGACGGGTTCGAGTTCACGGTCGATGAGGCCAACCAACGCGCCACGACGTCGGCGGCGACCGGTTGGACAGCCAACAGCGGCTGCTGGATCAGAAACAAGGGCGGAGAATGCTGACCCTAACCAGACGCCAGGCCGGCGTCACCCTCATCGAGCTGCTGATCGCCATCACGCTGCTGTCGTTGCTGGTCGGCATGGGCGTGCCCGCGTTTCGCAGCTGGATCCAGAACTCTCAGGTCCGCACGGCAGCCGACACGGTGCTCAACGGCGTGCAGCTGGCCCGCGCGGAGGCAATCCGGCGCAACAAGCCGGTGGAGTTCATCCTGCGCACGGGGGCCGACTGGTCGGTCGTGCTGGTCAGCCCTCGCACCACACTGCAGGAGCGCAAGGGCAGCGCCGGCTCCAAGAATGCGGTGTTCAACGCAACGCCCGCCGGCGCCGACCGCATCACCTTCAACCCCATTGGCGCGCCCGCGGGCAGCAACCAGAACGGCTCGTTCCCCATCCAGCAGATCGACATCACCAGCTCTCAGAGCGTAAGCGGACTGCGCCCGCTGCGCATCACGATCTCGGTGTCGGGCAGCGTACGGATGTGCGACCCGGACACCAACCTTCCCGCCGGCGACTCGCGCCGCTGCACGTCTTGAAACGCGGAGGACACGACATGAAGACCAGCCATCCACGCCGTGCGAACCCCGCGAAGCAGAGCGGCGTCATGCTGCTCGAGGCGCTGATCGCGCTGCTCATCTTCTCGGTGGGGATCCTCGCCATCGTCGGCATGCAGGCCACCGCCTTCCAGGACATGGGTGAAGCGAAGTACCGCAGCGATGCCGCGTTCCTCGCCAACCAGGTAGTCGCCGATATGTGGAGCAATGCCCAGAATCTGGACGACTACGTTTACGACGGCGCCGGCGCACCGCCCGCGGCCATCGCGAACTGGGTCGCCACGGTGGAGGCGCGGCTGCCCGGCGCAGCGGCCAACCCGCCCACGATCTCGCGCGATGCAGCCACCAACGCCATGACCGTCATCGTGAGCTGGCAGCAGGCGCGCGACCGCAGCGTGTCCGCCCCCGCGCACAGCTATCAGGCGGTGGCCTACATCAACGTGGACTAGGAGCAGGCAACCATGCGACGCGCACACTCTGCACCGCCCTCAACGCGGCTTGAGCCTGATCGAGCTGCTGGTAGCGACCGTCATCTCGCTGCTCGGGGTGCTGATCATCTTCCAGGTGTTCGCGGTCAACGAGGACGTGCGCCGCACCACCACCAGCGGCAGCGACGAGCAGACCAGCGGCCTCATGGCGCTCATGACCTTGGAGCGCGACCTGCGCCATGCCGGTTTCGGCATCAACGACTTCGCCCTGGTGGGCTGCAACATGAAGATGTACGACGCCATGCGCACGCCGAGCAAAGTGCCCGACTTCCCGCTGGCGCCGGTGGAGATCGTCTCCAATGCCGGCATCACGCCGGACGTCGTGCGCGTCGTATACGGCGGCAGCAAGCAGACTACGGCGGCGGTCCAGCTCGGCAGCGACATGGAGACTGTTACCGAGCCCGTGTCACTGGTGTCGCGCTTCGGGTTCGACCCCGGCGACGTAGCGGTCGTCGGCCAGCCCGGCTCCAATTGCACGATGATCGAAGTGACCGGCTGGTCCGGCCCGGTGGATCTGGAACACCTGCAGGGCAGCTACGTCCTCCCGCAAAGCGGGCAGAGCAAGGTCCCGCGCTTCAACGATCCGGCCGGCGTTCCGGAGAAATACAAGTTCCTGCTCGGAGCCAAGGTCCTCAACCTCGGTCCGAACCCGGTGCGCAACGAGATCACGGTGCGCAACGCCGAGGCCAACCCGAGAGACAACAATCAGCTGGTCGCGCAGAACATCTGGGGACAGGTTGCCAGCCCCGAGCCGGTCGCCGACCAGATGGTTCATCTCAAGGCCGAGTACGGCATGGACGACGGCAAGGACAACGGCACGGTCGAGCGCGCGGTCCACTTGGCCGACGACGGCATGGTGGACAACTTCACCACCGTGAGCCCGGACGTGACCAAACCGGTCGAGTGGAGCCGGGTGCGCAGCGTGCGCGTGGCTATCGTCTCGCGCAGTCTCACGCCGGACCGCGCGCCTTGCAGCGCCACGCCCGACTACAACGCCGACGTTAACGCCAACACCTATCCAGTGCGCTGGGCACGCGGCCCGGACGCACCGAATGGGCGGCCGATCGACGTGCGCACCACGGCCGACTGGCAGTGCTACCGCTATCGCGTCTACGAGACCACGGTACCGCTGCGCAACATGATCTGGAGGCAGGAATGAAAGCGCTTCGCAACCGTATGCGGCTGCCGCCATGCCGCCGAGACCAGCGCGGTGTCGTGCTGTTCATCGCCTTGATCGTGCTGGTGGCCATGAGCCTGGCCGGCATCGCGATCATGCGCTCGGTGGACACCGGCAACCTGATCTCGGGCAACGTCGCCTTCAAGCAAGGCACGCTGTCGGCCGCCGACCGCGGCATCGACGATGCGTTCAAGTACCTCAAGGACAACGTGCTGAGCGCCAATCTCGAGACGGACCAGCCGTCCGAAGGGTTCTTCGCGGCCGCCTCCGACCCGCCCGACAACGATTGGAGCGACGACATCGGTGTGGGGCGACGCCAAGGTCGTGGGAACCGACGCGGCCGGCAACACCATCTCTTATCTGATTCACCGCATGTGCGAGCTGCCGGGCAAGTACACGACCGTGAACTGCGCCCAGACCCCGCGCGTCGGCGGCAAGGCCGGCAACAGCATGTCGGTGATGGGCAACCAGTTCACCTCCACGCCGGTGGTCTACTACCGCGTGACCGTGCGCGTGCAGGGCCCGCGCGACACGTTGAGCATCGTGCAATCGAACATCGGCATCCAGCATTGAGCGGCCAAAAACAAAAAGCATATGACGGAGACCAGGAATTTTAATTCGATGACTTTAAGGAGTCAGCCATGAAACACCCGTCTATGCGCTATTCCAGACTTGCCGCCGGGCTGATGCTCGGCGCGGCAGCCGGACTCTGGTCCCTGTCCGCGCCCGCCGCACGTCACCGACTTGTCGCAAACGCCGCTGGCGAGCGCGTCCAACCTGACCGTGCTGCCCAACGTGCTGTTCGTGCTGGACGACTCGGGCTCCATGATCTTCGATGTCCTGCCCGACATACGTCGACTACCAGCAACAGCCGAATCGCAACGTCCGGTCATCGGCGCTACTGGCACAAGCTGAACACCTGCAAGCCGAGGCAACCGCTGACCACCGGCACCAACGCGAACCTGCTCGCCACGCACTGCGACCGGATCGACCCGCCCTTGGGTGCGGCGGAGTTCAACGGCCTGTACTACAACCCGAGCTATACCTACCGCCCGCCGATCAAGGCCGACGGCACTTCCTTTCCCAAGCAGACGCCGACCTCGGCGGCATGTGATCCGTTCGCCAGCGCCAACTCCTGCGAGGATTGGTACATGTACTACCACCGACTACTACGACAACGGCAGCACCACGGCCAACGAAGGCAGCGGCGACCAGACCTACAACAACTCCAACATCAAGCAGTGGTACGGCACCGGCACCACCTTCGACATCCAGACCCAGTGGCCGGAGATCGTCTACTGCAACAGCTCGGGCGGGGACGTCAACAACCTGGACCAATGCCGCCGCAACGGCTTGCCTCGCCAAGCCAGCGAGGGCACTTCGCCCGACGTGCGCCACACGGGCAACCCGTTCCGCTACAGCAACGCGCGCTGGGGCCGTGGCAATACGGCACCTGCCGTGACGCCTGCCGTGCAGTTCAGCGGCGGCTACCCGGAAGCCCCGCCCGTCAACGAGTTCTGACCGCCAGAACGGCAGCACCAACATCCAGGTCGGCCTGCCGTACGCACTGAGCGGTGCGCCCACCACGGCCAACGCAATCAAGTTCATCCCGCGCACCAGCACCACCGGGAGCAACATTCTCGACCGCAACGGTTCCGGTACCTGCAACGCCACGGGCAACTCCTGCACGGGTACGCTGCGCGCGGACCGGTATACGCTGGATTACAACAACGGCCAGACCGGCAACAGCACCGGCAAGCCGGTCTACGCCAGCTTGGACCTGATCGTGAACTTGAGCCGCAGCGGCAACGTGGTCACCGTCACGCAACGCCTGGGACCACGGCCTCAACACAGGCGACAGGATCGACGTGACGGAAACCGTTTGCTCGAACAGCAACTGCATCTTCACGGTCGCCAACGTCCAGGTGCTCGGAGTCGTGAACGCCCAGACCTTCACCTATCGCACACACCGGCGGCAACAAGACCGGCGAAGGCTACTACCGCCGCACCAACGTCAGCCTGTACAACTATCCCAAGATCCGCCGCGGCAACCCGTTCTACTACACCATCGAGCCGGTGGAGTCCTGCAGGATACGGCGCTGACCGACTGCACGGCCGGCACGGCCAACCGCGCTATCCCGCGCCGGTGCGGTTCTGCCTCATCCCTTCGACGCCTACCGCCTGGACACGCCCGACCGGCAAGGAGCCGACCAACACCAAGCCGCGCTGCCGCAAGAAGTACGAAGAGCCACCGGCTACATCTATCCGCGCTACGGCCAGTTCCGGCGCGTGGATATCGTCTCGCCACGCGGCACCTCACCGGCCGCCCGCTGCGCACCGACTGCGCCGGCAGGCCCGACCTGCAGCGCCGCCGAGGAGATGACCAACTTCGCCAACTGGTTCGCCTACTACCGCACCCGCATGCTGATGATGAAGACAGCCGCCGGGCTGGCCTTCGCCCCGATCGACGCCGCTACCGGGTGGGCTTCTCACCATCAACCCGGGCGACGACCGCGTCGAGCACAGCGACCAAGTTCCTCCCAGATCGACAAGTTCATCGCGGTCCACAAGCAGAAGTGGTACGACATGTTCTACAAGCAGAACACCCGAATCGGCGGCACGCCGCTGCCCGAGGCGCTGTCGCGGGCCGGCCGCCACTTCGCGGGCAAGAAAGACGGCATCAACAACGGCATGGACGACGATCCGATGCAGTACTCCTGCCAGCAGAACTTCACCATCATGACCACGGACGGCTACTGGAACGGCTTCGACGGCAAGAAGCTCGACGGCAAGCAGCGATGGACAACCAGGACAACGACTCCGCACAGGCGCCGCGCCCGGTATGGGACGGCGCCACGGACGGCGGCCGCCCAGGATCCGGACGGCAGCTCGACCGACCTACAGCGCCAAGGGCACGCTGGCCGACGTCGCGCTGTACTACTACCAAACCGACCTGCGTCGACCGGCTCCAAGGCGCGCTGGGCACCGACGTGTCGGAGAACAACGTGCCCGACCAGCAAGACCCCTGGGGACCAGCTCGACCAGAAGACGCCCAACACGCAGCACATGGTCACCTTCGGGCTGGGCATGGCCGAAGGCCTGATGGACTGGCGGCCGGACTACGACTCCGCCGATGCGACCGGCGACTTCGACAACGTGCGCAAGGGCGCGTCGAACGCCTGCAGCTGGATCACCGGCGCCTGCAACTGGCCCTGCCCGGCGATACGGAGGCCCGCGCAACCTGGACGACCTGTGGCACGCCGCGGTGAACGGGCGCGGCAAGTTCTTCTAGGCCCGCGACACCAAGGCGGTGCAGGAGGGCCTGACGGCGCGCTCACCAGCCTGCAGGAGCGCAGCGCCTCGGGTGCGGCGGCGGCGACCTGCACCCCCGAACATCACGCCGACGGACCGCGGCATCTTCAAGACCTCCTACACGACCGTCGCAGTGGAACGGGGAGATCGTCGCGCAGCTGATCGATCCCGAACAACGGCACGGGTATTGCCCGGCGTGCTCTGGTCGGCCAAGGACAAGCTGCAGGCGCGCGTCGGGTCCGACCTCGGACATCCGCACGCATCTACATGTACGACAGCGTCGCCACGAGCGGCATGAAGACCTTCACCTGGACGCAGACATGACAGCCACGCGAGAAGAGCTGGTTCAGAACAAGTGCACGCCGGCCTCCAACATGAGCCAGTGCTCCCTGCTCGATCCGGCCACGGACCTGGTCAACGGCCAACAGCGGCAGAACATGGTCAACTTCCTGCGCGGGCAGACGCCTGTACGAAGCCACGCATGTACCGCGACCGCCGCTATGCGCTGGGCGACATGGTGAACGCCGTGCCGCTGTACGTCGCGAAGCCGCGCTTCAACTTCGCGGATGCGATCAACGACCTACGCGCCTGGAAGGACGGCATCGCGTCAAGAACCGTACCCCGGCGCTGTATGTCGGCGCGAACGACGGCATGCTGCACGCCTTCAACGCCGACACCGGCGAGGAGATGTGGGCCTACATTCCGCGCAGGTTGCTCCCAACATGTGGAAGCTCGCCGACGAGAGCGTACGCCACCAAGCACCAGTACTTCGTGGACGGCTCGCCCAGCTCCATGGACGTATGGGACGGCAGCAACTGGCGCACGATCCTGGTCGGCGGGCTCAACGCCGGCGGCCGCGGCTACTACGCGCTGGACATGACCGTTCCCGGCGCGCCGAAGGCGCTGTGGGAGATCTGCAGCGACAGCACGCCTGTGCTCGATCTCGGACGACGAACATCGGCTACTCCTTCGGCAACCCGATCATCACCAAGCGCGCCTACGACGACAAATGGGTGGTGCTGTCACCTCCGGCTACAACAACGTGAGCCCGGGCGATGGAAAGGGCTAGCTGTACGTGCTGGATGCGCTGACCGGCTCGATCCTGGACAAAGTCAGCACCGGCGTGGGTTCCACGACCGCGCCGAGCGGGCTGGGCAAGATCGCGGCCTGGGCCGACAACTTCTACGTGGACAACACCGCACCCTATGTCTACGGCGGCGATTTGGAGGGCAACGTCTGGAGGTTCGATCTCACCAAGAACGGATGCCACGGTCCAGCGCATGGGGATCGCTGCGGATGCCAGCGGCAACCCGCAACCCATTACCACGCGGCCCGAGCTCGGCCTGGTGAACGACGTCTACAAGGTGGTTTTCGTGGGAACCGGCCGCTACCTGGGCTTGAAGGATCTGACCGATCCGGCCACCCAGACGCCCAAGGGCACCTGGGCGTGGCAGCAGTCGCTGTACGCCTTCAAGGATCTGGACGCGGACTACGGGATCCTGCGCGATACGTCCAACCAGCTGGTTGCAGCAGACGATCACCGAGCTGTCAGGCGGGCTGGAGCGGACCATCTCGAACGAGGCGGTGGACTGGAAAACCAACAACGGCTGGTACATCGACTTCAACCCGGGCAACAAGTCGCCGGGCGAGCGGATGAACGTCGACATGCAGCTCGCGCTCGGTACGCTGATGGTAGTCGACCAACATCCCGGACGGCAGCGCCTGCAGCATCGGCGGCAACAGCTGGATCTACCACTTCGACTACATGCACGGGAAGCTACATCGAGGGGGTGACCAACAACCTCGTCGCGCGCAAGCAGTCCGGCGTGCTCACGGTGGGTACGGTGATCTACCAGCTGCAGAAAGGCTCGCTGGTCGGCCAGGTGCAGCGGGTCACCGACATGGTGCCGGACGACATCCCGGTCGCGCCGAACGCCTCGCCCAGCCGGCGGACCTCGCTGGCGGGAAATGACGCCGGAGCTCAGCAGTAGGCTGGTACGGCTTCACACTCGAAAGCCCCGCTTCGGCGGGGCTTTTTTTGGTTTGAACCGCAGAGGCGCGAAGGCGCAGAGAAACCGCAAGAACCCAGCCAGATCGAGGTGCTGACGCGAGTCGAGCACCTAGCTTGCAGTCCGAGCGCTGGACGAGACTGCGCGAAGCGTCGCGGTCAAGGCGATCTCCGCGCGCTCGGCCCCTGTGCGACCACAGCAGCGGATGCGCAGTTTCCTCTGCGGAGTCCTCTGCGCCTCCGCGCCTCTGCGGTTACCAGTAGGCTCTAGGCCGTCAGCGCCTTGGGCAGAGGGAAAACCACCGCTTCGTGGATTCCCGTCCATCTCGCAGCACCTCGGTCGCCCCCAGCGCCCGCAGCCGCTCCATCAGCTCGCTGCACCAGCACCTCCGGGCGCGGAGGCGCCCGCCGTCACCCCCACCCGGCTGCTTGCCCGCCAGCCACTGCGGATCGAGGTCGGCCGCCTTGTCGACCATGTAGGCGCTCACGCCCACATTCTGCGCGACCTCGCGCAGCCGGTTGGAGTTCGAGCTGTTGGGTGAGCCCACGACCAGCACGACGTCGCGTCTGCTGCGCCAGCGCCTTCACGGCGTCCTGGCGATTCTGGGTGGCGTAGCAGATGTCGTCCTTCTTCGGGCCCACGATGCGCGGGAAGCGCGCCTTCAGCGCGGCGATGATGCTGGCGGCGTCGTCCACCGACAGCGTGGTCTGGGTCACATAAGCGAGGTTGTTCTCGTCGTCGACCACGAGCGCGGCCACGTCCCCGGGCGTCTCGACCAGGTAGATCCCGCCCTCGCTCTGCCCCATCGTGCCTTCCACCTCGGGATGGCCCGCGGTGGCCGATCATGACGATCTCGCGCCCCTGCTCGCGCATGCGGCTCACCTCCACGTGCACCTTGGTCACCAGCGGGCAGGTGGCATCGAACACCTCGAGCCCGCGCGACTCGGCCTCGCGCCGCACCGCCTGAGATACCCCGTGCGCGCTGAAGACGACCGTGCTGCCGGCCGGAACGTCGCGCCAGCTCCTCCACGAACACCGCGCCCTTGGTGCGCAGATCGTCGACCACGTACTTGTTGTGGACGACCTCGTGACGCACGTAGATCGGCGCGCCGTGCAGCTCGAGCGCGCGCTCGACGATCTCGATGGCGCGGTCCACGCCGGCGCAGAAGCCTCGGGGCTTGGCCAGGATGACGATCATGGTGATCTGTGATCGGCGATCGTGACGCTGATGGGCTGCGACAGTGATCGCAATCCGTGATCGTTTGCTCGCGGACTGCCATCGACCTGCCTTCTGGTCACCGATCAGGGTCACTGATCACCTTTTCCCGCCGCGCAGGCTGTCCCAGATCAGCAGCCCCGCGCCCAGCGTGATGGCGCTGTCGGCCAGGTTGAACGCCGGCCAATGATAGCCGAAGGCGTGCACGTCGAGGAAATCCACCACCGCTCCCAGCAGCAGGCGGTCGATCAGGTTGCCGATGGCCCCGCCCAGGATCAGGGACAGCGCGAAGCAGAACAGACGGTCGTGCGCGTGCTTGCGCAGCAGGTAGACGATCAGCGCACTGGCCGCCAGCGCGATGGCCACGAACAGGTCGCGCTGCCAGCCCGGCGCGCTGCTCAGGAAGCTGAACGCCGCCCCGGGGTTGTATACCAGCACGAGGTTGAAGAACGGCAGCACCCGCAGCGACTGCCCGATGACGAGCACTTGCTGGATCAGCCACTTGGTGAGCTGATCCAGCCCGATCACGCCGGCGCTCACCAGCAGCCAGGACCACCACGGAACCCTGCGCGGCGCGGCGACCGTCAGTCGTCTGATCAGGCATGCGTGCGCGGCTCCCCGGCGCCGTACAGGTTCGCCACGCAACGCCCGCACAGCTCCGGGTGCGCGGGATCGGCGCCGACGTCGGCGCGGTAGTGCCAGCAGCGCGGGCACTTGCGATGACTGCTGGCGCGCACTTTCACCATCTCCTCGGCCTCGGAGCCGACCTGCACCACGCGCGCCTGCGAGGTGATCAGCACGAAGCGCAGGTCGTCGCCGAGCGCGGCAAGCGCCTGGTAGCGGTCGCCGCTCGCCAGAATCTCCACCTCGGCCGCCAGCGGCGAACCGATCTCACCCTTCACCCGCAGCAGCTCGAGCTCCTTCTGCACGTTGGCGCGCACTTCGCGCACCAGCGTCCAGCGCTTGTCGAGCGTTTCGCCGCCGCTCACTTCGGGCAGCACGCAGGCCGTGTGCAGGAACACGCTGTCGCGCTCGTCGCGGCTGAACAGGCCCCAGGCCTCCTCGGCGGTGAAGCTCAAGATCGGCGCGAACAGCCGCAGCAGGCTGTTGGTGATGTGATACAGCGCGCTCTGGGCGGAGCGGCGCGCAGGGCTCGCCGCGCGCGCGTGGTGTACAGCCGGTCCTTGAGAATGTCGAGGTAGAAAGCGCCCAGGAACTCGGAGCAGAAGTTGTGCAGCTTCTGCGCGGCGAGGTGGAACTCGTAGCGCTCGTAGTCGCGCATCACTTGCGCCTGCAGGGCTTGCGGCGCAACAGCAAGCGCGTAGCGGTCGAGCTCGATCCATTGCTCGACCGGCAGCAGCTGCTGCTTCGGATCGAAATCCGACACGTTGGCGAGCAGGAAGCGCAGCGTGTTGCGGATGCGGCGGTACATCTCGACCACGCGCTTGAGGATCTCCTGGGAGATCGACAGCTCGCCGGAATAGTCGGTCGACGCCACCCACAGGCGCAGGATCTCCGCACCCAGCGTGTCCGACACTTTCTGCGGCGCGATGCCGGTGCCCAGCGGACTTGCTCATCTTGCGGCCTGCGCCGTCCACCACGAAGCCATGCGTGAGGAGCTGCCGGTACGGGGCCCGTCCGTCGATCGCGCAGCCGGTCGAGCAGCGATGCCTGGAACCAGCCGCGGTGCTGGTCGGAGCCTTCGAGGTACAGATCGGCCGGCTTGACCAGCTCGGCGCGCCGCTCCAGCACGCTGACGTGCGTGGTACCCGAGTCGAACCACACGTCCGTGCGTGTCGGGGACCTTCTGGTAGTCCTGCGCCTCCGCACCCAGCAGCTCCTCCGCGGTCAGGTCGAACCACGCATCGATGCCCCGCGCCTCGACGCGGACCGCGACCTGCTCCATCAGCTCGGCGGTGCGCGGATGCAGCTCGCCGGTGTCCTTGTGCACGAACAGCGCCATCGGCACGCCCCAGTTGCGCTGCCGGGAGACGCACCAGTCCGGCCGGTTGCGCGACCATCGCATCCAGGCGGGCCCGGCCCGCATGCCGGAAAGAACTCGGTGTCCGCCACCGCCCGCCTGGCCATCTCGCGCAGCAGCGGGCCGCCGCCGGGGCGGTGGTTGGAGTCCATGCCGATAAACCACTGGCGGCGTGGCGCGGAAGATGATCGGCGTCTTGTGGCGCCAGCAGTGCGGGTAGCTGTGGGTGAGCGTCTCGGCCTTCAGCAGCCGCTGGTTCGCGTTCGAGCGTGTCGATGATGACCTGGTTCGCGTCCCACACGCTCATGCCGCCGACGATCTCTGCCCAGTCGTAGAAGCGGCCGTTGTCGTCCACCGGATTGTCGGTCGGGAGGTTGTAGCGCATGCCCACGACGTAGTCGTCGAGACCGTGGGCCGGCGCGGTATGCACCAGGCCTGTTCCCGCCTCGAGCGTCACGTGATTGCCGAGGACCACGGGGACCTTGCGCTCGATAGAACGGGTGCTGCAGCTCCAGCTCCTTCGAGGGTCTGGCCCCGCGCAGTGGCCAGAACCTCTCCGTCAGGCCGTAGCGCTGCAGGCACTGCTCGCGCAGCTCCTCGGCCAGGACCAGCAGGCCTTTGGGCGTGCGCACCAGGTTGTAGTGAAGCTCCGGATGCACGCACACCGCCTGGTTCGCCGGCAGGGTCCAGGGCGTCGTGGTCCAGATCACCGCGAAGGACGGCTCGTAGAGGTGGGTGAAGCCGAACGGGCGCGCCAGCCGGCGCAGGTCCACCACCGCGAAGGCAACGTCGATCGCCGGCGAGGTCCGATCCTCGTACTCCACCTCGGCCTCCGCCAGCGCGGAGTGGCAATCGATGCACCAGTGCACCGGCTTCGCCCCCCGGTACAGATAGCCGCGCGCGTGGATGCGGCCCAGCGAGCGGATGATGTCCGCCTCCGACCTGGAAGTCCATGGTGAGATAGGGTCGGCTCCAGTCGCCCAGCACGCCGAGGCGGATGAAGTCCGCGCGCTGGCGCTCGATCTGGGTCTGGGCGTAGGCGCGGCACAGGCGGCGGAACTCGGCGGCCGGAATGTTCTTGCCGTGCAGCTTCTCGACCTGATGCTCGATCGGCAAGCCGTGGCAGTCCCAGCCCGGCACGTAGGGCGCGTCGAAGCCGGCCAGCGACTTGCTCTTGACCACGATGTCCTTGAGGATCTTGTTGACGGCGTGGCCGATGTGGATGTCGCCGTTGGCATAGGGCGGGCCGTCGTGCAGGACGAACTTCGGGCGGCCCCTGCGCGGCCTTGCGGATGCGCTCGTAGAGCTGGCTCTCCTGCCATTGCTTGACCCAGCTGCGGCTCGCGCTTGGCGAGGTCGCCGCGCATCGGGAACGGGGTATCCGGAAGGTTCAGTGTGTTCTTGTAATCAGCCATTTCAGTATCAACCGCTTTTAGCCACAGAGGACCCAGAGATCGCAGAGAAACAAGAGCGTGAGCATCCCGGCGATCCGGCACCTGCAGCGGTATGCATGAGGCATTTGTACTCTGTGTACTCTGCGGCTCGAGAAGTAGTGCTTTCGCGTTCGTCGACGTCGCGGGCGATCGCGGCGGTCAGCGCGGCCAGGTCCGGATACTTCTCCTCGTCGCGCAGCTTGCGCAGGAACCTCACCTGCACCCGCCGGCCGTAGATGTCCCGGTCGAAGTCGAACAGGTGCACCTCCAGCGTCGGCGCCCCACCCGCCTTGACCGTCGGACGCACGCCCAGGCTCGCAACGCCCGGCAGCGGCGCGCCGCGTCAGCCCCTGCACCTCGACCACGAAGATGCCCATCAGCGGCGGGCGGTTGTGCTCCAGCGCACGTTGGCGGTCGGAAAGCCGAGTTGCACGCCCAGCCGGTCGCCGCGCACCACCCGTCCGCTCATGCTGTAAGGTCGTCCCAGCAGCCGCGCTGCGCCATCCAGGTCGCCCGCCGCCAGCCGCTGCCGAACCGCCGTGCTCGACACTCGCACTGCCGTCCACCGCGCAGGTGTCCATCCGCACCACTTCGAAGCCATGGTCGCGCCCGGCACGCGCCAGCAGGTCGAAGTCTCCCGCCCGCCGGGCGCCGAAGCGGAAATCGTCTCCGACCAGCAGCCAGCGCACCGCCAGCCCGCGCACCAGGATGCGCTCGATGAACTCCTCGGCGGCGATGCGCGCGAAGTCGTAGTTGAACCGGCACACCAGCACTGTGTCCGACGTCCGAGCTCCGCGAACAACTCCAGCTTCTCGCGCAGACGAGGTCAGCCGCGCGGGCGCCTGGTCCGGGCGCGAAGAACTCGCGCGGATGCGGCTCGAACGTCATGACGCATGAGGCCAGGGCCCGCTCGCGCGCGGCGCGGGTGACGCGCGCGATCATCGCCTGGTGCCCCAGGTGCACGCCGTCGAAGTTGCCGATGGTCAGCGCCAGCGGACGACGAGCCGGTTCGGTCGGCAGATGACGCAGGACGAGCATGGACGTCGGCGACGGCCGGGACGCACGGGTACTAGCCTACACGGCTACCGAAACACTCAGCAATGGACTGAACATTTTCAAGCGGACTACGCGGCCCGCTGCCGCGCTTGACGAAGTCGCTCCTGTAGCCTGAACATCCGTCAGCAGCGTCCAGGACGGCTGGGCAACCACGCTTGACGAAGTCGCCCGGCCGCACCCCACAGCCCCAGCGGCGAAATAGCTGCCGCCCCGACCGCACCACCAGGAGGCGCAGCGCCCGGGCCAGCCCGCCGGCCAGCCAGCTTTCCACGCTCCCCATGGCGAACCACAGCACCAGACCCATCGTCACCAGGGCCGCGCCGACACGGACGCGAACCTGCGCCCAGCCGGGCTGCGGCTGGATAGACGCCATGCTGGCGCAGCTTGCGGTACAGCAGCCAGGCGTTGAGGCAGGCGCCCAGCCCGATCGCCAGCGCCAGCCCGGCATGCCGCATCGGGTAGATGAAGGCCGAGGTTCATGAGCTGGGTGGCGACCAGCGTGACGCACACCGATCTTGACCGGGGTCCTGATGTTCTGGCGCGCGTAGAAGCCCGGCGCCAGCACCTTCACCACGATCAGGCCCACCAGCCCCACGCTGTAGGCCGTCAGCGCCTGGCTGGTCATCGTCACGTCGTGGTCGTCGAAAGCACCGTGGTGGAACAGCGTGGCGATCAGCGGCGTGGCCAGGATGGCGAGGCCGAGGGCGGCAGGCAGCGCGAGCAGCAGGGTCAAGCGCAGTCCCCAGTCGAGCAATCGCGAGTACTCCTCGGCGGAGCGCTCGGCGAAGCTGCGCGACAGGCTGGGCAGCAGGATGGTCCCCAGCGCCACCCCCAGCACGCCGGTGGGAAACTCCATCAGCCGGTCGGCGTAGTACAGCCACGACACGCTGCCGGTCACCAGGAACGAGGCGAAGATGCCGTTGATCAGCAGGCTGATCTGGCCGATGGACACGCCGAAGATGGCCGGCCCCATCAGCGTCAGCACCCGCCACACGCCAGGATCGTGCAGGTTCAGCCGCGGGCGCGGCAGCAGCTTCGAGTCGGGCCAGGTAGGGCAGCTGGAAGCCGAGCTGCAGCAGCCCGCCCAGCGAACACCGCCCAGGCCAGCGCCAGCACGGGCGGGATCGAAGTACGGCGCCAGCCAGAGCGCAAAAACGATGAAGCACAGGTTGAGCAGGGTGGGCGTGAAAGCCGGGATCGCGAAGCGGCTGTAGGTGTTGAGAATGCGCGCCGGCAAGCGACGCGAGCGAAATGAACAGGATGTACGGAAACGTGATGCGCAGCAGTTGCACCGTCAGGTCGAACTTGCTGGGGACCGCGGCGAAGCCGGGGGCGCTCAGGTACATGATGAGCGGGGCCGCCAGGATCCCCAGCACGCTCACCACGAACAGGGCCAGGGCCAGCGCGTGGCGATGTGCTCCACGAAAATGCGGGTGTCGGGCTCGCCCCGCTGGGACCGGTACTCCGCCAGGACCGGCACGAAGGCCTGGGAAAAGGCGCCCTCGGCGAAGATCCGCCTGAGCAGGTTGGGCAGCTTGAAGGCGACGAAGAAGGCGTCGGTATACGAGTCCGGCGCCGAACGCGCGCGCGATCACCACGTCGCGGACGAACCCGAAGACGCGCGAGATCAACGTCATGCCGCTCACGGTGACGAGCGCCTTGAGCAGGTTCACGGGCGCGCCCCCGGTCGTTCAGCCTGCATCTGTCACCGGGGCGCGACCCGCGCTTCGCTCCAGGCCGGCAGCCTCGGCTTCGAAGGTACCCGGGCGGCCTGCCAAGAGCGGCCCGGTGGGCCCTTCGCGGGCCTTGCCTTGGAGGCGCCGAGCCAGTATCCTTACGCCCTTTTTCAAAGCCTTACCGTTCCTGAGGAGCATCCGATGGCCAACACCGCGCAGGCGCGCAAGCGCGCCCGCCAATCCGAGAAGCGCCGGGCTCACAACGCGTCCCTGCGCTCCGAGTTCCGCACCGCCATCAAGCGCGTTCGCAAGGCCATCGCCGGCGGCGACAAGGGAGCCGCGCAAGCCGCGCTGGACGGGTCCCGCAGCACGATCGATTCGGTGGCGCGCAAGCGCACGGTTCATGCCAACGCCGCCGCCCGCTACAAGAGCCGGCTGCAGGCCGCCATCAAGGCCCTGGCCTGACCCAGCGCTCCCGCCGCCAGCGTGGGTGGCCGCCCGAGCGGGCATCATCCGGCTACCGGAGGAGACCGCGTCTGCTCCTCGCCTGCAGCCACGCCCGCCACCTCGCCGGCCGAGGGCGGACCCGCTACCTCACCCCCCGCTCCCACCCTGAGCTCGTTGTCGCGGGCGAAGCCGAGCAGGAACTCGAAGGCCTCCGGCCGCAGTTCCTGCAGCCGCCTGTCCACCACCACGCACCGCGCTCCTGCGGATACGATCGGCCGCACGAAGGGCGAGTAGCTGATGCGCTGGTCCTCGCCGAACAGTGACATGACGCCGCACAGGCGCTCGGCCCAGTCGCTGGGGCGGAAGGTTGAGCCCGACTCGGTGATGCCGATGATGATGATCTCGCGCGGGGCCTCGGGCATGAATCGGAGACGTGGGCGTGGCAGGCAATCCTACCAGAGTTCATTCCCCGCTCCGGCGCCGCGCGCGACCCTGAACGGCGCTCCCGGCATGCGCGACCCCGCCAAGAGCAGGCGTCCCGGCATGCACACTGCATCGAGTCATGCGCTCCATGGATAGGGGCCCCGGCATGCGCAACCCGGTCAGCCGCATTCTCGTGATCAACGACGAGACCCTGGTCTTGAAGGAGCTCATCAAGGGCTTGAACGCCGCCGCCAAGAGCCTGGACAATCCGCTGGGCATCGGCTTCACCGGGGTCACCACCGCGCGCGACGCCCTCAAGGCGATCGAGGACGACGGCGACATCCAGGCGGTGATCGTCGACGACACGCTCTATACGCTGAAAAGCAACGGCTCGGCCGGCTCGCGCATGCTGCAGATGTCCGCACTCGAGCTGGTGCAGCGGATCACGCGCCTGCGCCCCGAGCTGGACGTCTACATCCTCATCGCCCAGGAGCAGGAGGACGAGGTGGTCGACGCGCTGTTCACCGAGGCGGTGGACGGCTACTTCTACCGCGAGGAGCGCGACCATCGCGGCATCTACCGCATCCTCAACGCCCAGCTCCAGGAGCGCTCCGACACGCCGTTCTACGATGCGCTCAAGAGCTACGTGCTGATGGCCAAGGATGCCTGGCACACGCCTGGCCACAGCTCGGGCGACTCGCTGCGCGACAGCCCATGGGTGAACGACTTCTACGAGTTCATGGGCGAGCACGTGTTCGACGCCGACCTGTCGGTTTCCGTGCCTACCCTGGACTCGCTGATGGAGCCCAAGGGCGTCATCCTCGAAGCGCAGAAGAAGGCCGCCAAGGCATTCGGCGCACGCCGCACGTTCTTCGCCACCAACGGCACTTCCACCGGCAACAAGGTCATCTTCCAGACCCTGATCGCGCCGGGCGAGAAGATGCTGCTGGATCGCAACTGCCACAAGTCCGTGCACCACGGCGTGGTGCTGTCGGGCGCGCACCCGATCTACCTGGACTCGTCGGTGAACCGCAAGTACGGCATCTTCGGCCCGATCCCGAAGAAGACCCTGCTCAAGGCGATCGAGGAGCATGACGACGCCGAGGCCCTGGTGCTCACCTCCTGCACCTACGACGGCCTGCGCTACGACCTGGCGCCGATCATCGAGGCGGCCCATGCCAAGCGCATCAAGGTGGTGGTGGACGAGGCCTGGTACGGCTTCGCGCGCTTCCATCCCGCGTTCCGCCCCACCGCGATCGAGGCGGGCGCCGACTACGCGACCCAGAGCACGCACAAGGTGCTGTCGGCCTTCTCCCAGGCCAGCATGATCCACGTCAACGACCCGGACTTCAACGAGCACATCTTCCGGGAGAACTTCAACATGCACACCTCCACCAGCCCGCAGTACAGCATGATCGCGAGCCTGGACGTGGCCCGCAAGCAGGCGGTGATGGAGGGCTACAAGCTGCTGTCGCGCACCCTGGCCCTCGCGCAGGAGCTGCGCCAGCAGATCAACTCCACCGGCGTGTTCCGGGTTCTGGAGCTCGAAGACCTGCTGCCCGACGAGGTCAAGCACGACAACGTGCAGCTCGATCCGACCAAGGTGACGGTGGACATCTCCGAATGCGGCTACACGGTGGAGGAGCTGCAGCACGAGCTGTTCGAGCGCTACAACATCCAGGTGGAGAAGTCGACCTTCAACACCCTGAGCCTGCTGCTCACCATCGGCACGACGCGCAGCAAGGTCTCGCGCCTGTACGACGCTCTGATGCGCATCGCGCGTGAGCGGCGCGCCCCGCGGCGGCTGTATCGCACGCCGGACATCCCGGGCTTCACGCACCTGAAGTACCTGCCGCGCGACGCCTTCTACTGCGCCGGACAGATCGTGCCGGTCCTGGACGAGCACGACAAGATCAACCCCGGCCTGAACGGCAGGGTCGCCGCGGATCAGATCACGCCCTACCCGCCCGGCATCCCGGTCCTGGTGCCCGGGCAGGTCATCACCCAGGACATCATCCAGTACCTGGTCGGGCTGATGCGCAGCCACAAGCGCGTGGAGCTGCACGGCATCGTCTACGACGGCTATCTGCCTTGCGTGCGGGTGCTGTCCCCGAGCGACGAGAAGGGGCTCAAGCGGCTCAAGGGCTAAGTCGAGATGGCAAACGTCAGGCACTTCCTCCAGCTGACCGATTTCAGCCGCGCCGAGCTGGACTACCTGCTCGGGCGCGCCCGCATCCTGAAGGAGCGCCAGCGCGCCGGCACGCTCTACCAGCCGCTCAAAGGCCGCACGCTGGCCATGATCTTCGCGAAGAACTCGACGCGCACCCGCGTGTCTTTCGAAGCCGGCATGGCCCAGCTCGGCGGGCACGCGCTGTTCCTCAGCAGCCGCGACACGCAGCTGGGGCGGGGCGAGCCGATCGAGGATGTGGCCGAGGTGATCTCGCGCATGGTGGACATCGTGATGATCCGCACCTTCGAGCAGAGCATCGTGGAGCGATTCGCCGCTCACTCCCGGGTGCCGGTGATCAATGGGCTCACCGACGAGTATCACCCCTGCCAGATCCTGGCCGATCTGTTCACGTTCCTGGAGCAGCACGGCTCCATCGCGGGCCGCACCGTCGCCTGGGTGGGAGACTCGAACAACGTCTGCAACACCTGGCTGCAGGCGGCCCGCTTGTTCGCGTTCCGATTGCACGTCTCCACCCCACCCGGATACGAGCTCGAGCCCGAGCGCGGCGTCGGCCAGGACAGCGCCCATCTGAAGTGCTTCCCGCGGCCGCAGGATGCGGTGCGCGGAGCAGACCTGGTCACCACCGATGTGTGGACGAGCATGGGGTTCGAGGCCGAGGCCGAGGAACGCAAGCGGCGGTTCGCCGCCTACCAGGTCAACGCCGAGCTGATGAAGCTGGCGGCGCCTCACGCGCTGTTCATGCACTGCCTGCCGGCCCACCGCGGCGAGGAGGTGGATGCCGCGGTGATCGACGGCCCGCAGAGCGTGGTGTGGGACGAGGCGGAGAATAGACTGCATACGCAGAAAGCACTGATCGAATTCCTGCTGCTCGGGGCTGTCGAATCATGATGCCGTAGGACATTGAGGTCTCGGCCGGCCTAACTTCCCTAGGAGTCCATGATGTTGCGACGTGCGCTTCCCCTACTCCTGCTCGGCCTGCTGGCGCCAGCCGTTGGCACCGGCCAGGAGAAGCAGACCACCCCGCCAGCCGAAGCACAGAAACAGGCCACCCCCCCTGGGGCACCACAGAAGCAAGCCGTTTCCCCCGTGGAAGTCCATTGGCTCCAGGACAAGCGTGGCTGCAAGTTCGCCAATCCAACGCCCAAACCCAACGAGTCGGTGACCTGGTCGGGCGCCTGTGCAGACGGCTACATGCAGGGCAAGGGTGTGCTGCAGTTCAGCGCCGACGGCAAGCCGGGCGCTCGCTACGAGGGCACATTGACCAAGGGCCGATTGACCGGGCGCGGGGTGCTGCGCGCCCCCGACGGCAGCACCTACGACGGCGACTGGGTGGACGGCAAGCAGGACGGCTACGGCGCATACACCGCGGCAGACGGCAGCCGCTACGAAGGCGCCTGGACCGCCGGACAGCCCGATGGGCCGGGCTCCTATCGCCCGGCCAAGGGCGAGCCCATCCGCGGCGTGTGGGAGAATGGCAAGCTGGTCAAGCAATACAAAGACTAGCCCGCGGACCGAGGTCCGCTGCAGGATCTGTCACAAGGACTCGACGCTATGAGGATTGCAAGTCGCAGCGCCCCCGAGGGGCTGATCTGGCTGCTGGTCGCGCTGACGGCAGCCGCCGCATTGCTGGGCAGCCGGGCCCAGGCTGCACCCGACGAAGATCCGGCCTGGATCGCCGACAAGCGCGGATGCAAGATCGCCAACCCGTTTCCCGCGCCCGGGCGAATCGGTCACCTGGAGCGGGGAGTGCAAGGACGGCTTCGCGAACGGCGAGGGGGTGCTGCAGTGGTACCTGAACGGCCAGGAGGACGACCGCTACGAGGGCCACCTGGAGATGGGGTGGGCAGCGGGTCACGGCGTGCTCACGCGCGGTGACGGCAGCAAGTACGACGGGGAGTGGAAGCAGAGCATGCAGCACGGCAAGGGCCGCTACGATGCGCCGGACGGCAGCTGGTACGAGGGCCAGTGGAAGATGGGCAAACCGCACGGCCAGGGCCAGTATCGCCGCCCGGACGGCAAGATCTTCATCGGCGTGTGGATCGACGGTGTCTACGAAGGCGACATCGAGCCCGAACCCGAAGACAACGACGACCCCAATCGCACCTGATCGCGAATGAGCCAGATCAAGAAAGTAGTGCTCGCCTACTCGGGCGGCCTGGACACCTCCGTCATCCTGAAGTGGCTGCAGGACAACTACCGCTGCGAGATCGTCACCTTCACCGCCGACATCGGCCAGGGCGAGGAGCTGGAGCCGGCACGGGCCAAAGCGCAGAAGCTCGGCGTGAAGGAGATCTTCATCGACGACCTGCGCGAGGAGTTCGTGCGCGACTTCGTGTTCCCGATGTTCCGCGCCAATACCCTCTACGAGGGCGAGTATCTGCTGGGCACCAGCATCGCGCGGCCGCTGATCGCCAAGCGCCAGATCGAGATCGCCCGGCAGGTCGGCGCCGATGCCGTTGCCCACGGCGCGACCGGCAAGGGCAACGACCAGGTGCGGTTCGAGCTCGGCTACTACGCTCTGCGGCCGGACATCCGCGTGATCGCACCGTGGCGCGAGTGGGATCTGAACTCGCGCGAGCGGCTGCTCGGCTACGCGGAGCAGCATGGCATCCCCGATCGAGATGAAGCACCGCGAGGGCGGCAGCCCCTACAGCATGGACGCCAACCTGCTGCACATCTCCTTCGAAGGCCGGGCCCTGGAAGACCCCGCGCGTGGAGCCCGAAGAGGACATGTGGCGCTGGACGGTGTCCCCGGAGAAGGCGCCCGACCAGGCCGAGTACGTGGAGCTGCGCTACGAGAAGGGCGACATCGTCGCCGTCAACGGCGCAGCGATGAGCCCGGCACAGGTGCTGACCGAGCTCAACCGGCTCGGCGGCAAGCACGGCATCGGGCCGCCTGGACCTGGTGGAGAACCGCTACGTGGGGATGAAATCGCGCGGCTGCTACGAGACGCCGGGCGGCACGATCATGCTCAAGGCCCACCGCGCCATCGAGTCCCTCACTCTGGACCGCGAGGTCGCCCACCTCAAGGACGAGCTGATGCCGCGCTACGCCGCGCTCATCTACAACGGCTACTGGTGGAGCCCCGAGCGGCGCATGCTGCAGCAGATGATCGACGCCTCGCAGACGCAACGTGAACGGCTGGGTGCGCATCAAGCTGTACAAGGGCAACGTCATCGTGGTGGGGCGCGAGTCCAAGACCGACTCGCTGTTCGACACCAGCATCGCCACCTTCGAGGACGACCGCGGCGCCTACAACCAGAAGGACGCTGAGGGCTTCATCCGCCTCAACGCCCTGCGCATGCGCATCGCCGCGCGGCGGCGGCAGCGCTAGCCGATAGCTCGACTGCTCCAACGTCGATAATCAGCATAAATCAATAGACTGGGCCAGCGCCTAGGACACTCCCGGCCGATGCCATGTCGCTCCCGGGCGACTTCGCGTCCCGGGCCTATTCCTGCCACTGTCCAGTGGGGCTTGGCCCGCTCCTGGCCCCCTCCTATACTCTTTCAGCGCCGCCTTCGCTCCGGGGCCACCGAAGCGGGCGCCGCTTCGGATGCGAGAGCATCAGCCGGGCACATGACTACCGTCGCCGTCGTCAGGAAGCAGGGGCGTCGCCGCCGTGGCGGCCGATACGCTCACCAAGTGGGGATCGGCCAAGGAGAGCGCGCCTGTACATCGCCAATCACGAGAAGATCCTGCAGGTCGGCGAGAGCCTGATCGCCGTGACCGGCACGGCCACCTTCAAGCTGATCCTGCGCGACTACTTCAACGACGCGGCCGATGTGCGGCTCGCCAACCCGCAGGAGATCTTCCGCACCTGGAACCGCCTGCACGCGACGCTCAAGCAGCGCTACTACCTCATGCCCGAGGAAGACAAGGAGGACGCGCTGGAGTCCTCCCGCATGGACGTGCTGATCGCCAACCCGCACGGCATCTTCGGCGTTTCGGGGCACCGCACGGTGCAGGAATTCTCCCGCTTCTACGCCTACGGCAGCGGCAGCGACTACGCGCTGGGGGCGCTGTACTCGGCCTATGACGACCCGGCCCGCGAGCGCGGAAGCAGCTGGCGCGCCATGCGGTGGAGGCGGCTGCGGAGTTCGACGATTGCACGGCGCTGCCCGATCACCTCCTTCGCGGTGCGCCTGCTCAAGCCCTGAAGGCGATCTGCATGCCCAGCTTCGACATCGTCTCCGAGGTCAACAGGGTCGAACTGCGCAACGCCGTCGATCAGGCCAACAAGGAGATCGCCAACCGGTTCGATTTCAAGGGCTCCGACGCCCGCATCGAGCAGGCCGATACCGCGCTCACCCTGTTCGCCGACGACGAGTTCAAGCTCGGCCAGATCTACGACGTGCTGATCGGCAAGCTCGCCAAGCGCAGCGTCGACGTGCGGGCCCTGGACAAGGGCAAGATCGAGAAAATCGGCGGCGACAAGGTCAAGCAGGCGATCACCGTGCGCACCGGGGTGGACCAGGAGCTCGGCAAGAAGATCGTCAAGCTGATCAAGGACAGCAAGCTCAAGGTCCAGGCCAGCATCCAGGGCGACGCGGTGCGCGTGTCGGGTGCGAAGAAGGACATGCTCCAGGATGCGATCGCTCTGGTGCGCAAGGCGATCACCGATTTTCCGCTGCAATATCAGAACTTCCGGGACTGAAGCAAGTTTGCCCTGCTTCTGACCGAGAGCGGCACGATGGCGCAGACGATCCGCCGTCTCGTGGAAGGGGTCAGGCCCGCCGCGACCCAGCGCGCGTAGACGCGGTCGGCCACAGTCTGAAGCGCGGCGAGGCGAGCATCCAAGTCCGTGAGAATGCGCTCGACCGGCTGCACGCCGGCGTCCGGCCGGCGGGCAATCTCCGCAGCGCCGGTCTGGCACCAGCTGCGCACCAGCTCCGCGGTCATCTCGATATGGCACTGCAGGCCCAGATGCGGGCCGAGGGCAAAGCCCTGGTTCTGGCACCAGGGGCTGGACAACACCGGCGTGGCATCCGGGGGCACGGAGAAGGTCTCGCCGTGCCACTGGAACGTGACAAATACATCGCAGGCCGGGCCGAACCACGCCTGCGCAACGGCATCCTGCGCGACGTGGACTTGTCCCCAGCCGATCTCCTTGACCGGTGCGCGCGACACGGTCCCGCCGAGCGCCCTGGAGAGCAGCTGCCCCCCCAGGCAGTGGCCGAGCACCGGCACGTCTCTTGCGACCGCCTGGCGAATCAGGTCGAGCACCCCAGGAATCCACGCCAGCTCGTCGTTTACGCTCATGGGTCCGCCCATGAACACGAGCCCGCCAAACTGGCCTACGCTCGCGGGGAGCGCCTCACCGGCGTCCACCTTGATCAGCTGCCACGGCATGCCGGTGCGGTCGAGAAAGGTGGCGAAGTACCCGGGGCCCTCGGTCGGGCTGTGGCGGAAGATGGCGACGGGTTTCACGAGACGGACACAACGCACATGATGGGAAAACGGCGCGAGTGTAAGTCAGTTCTGACGGCCCTGCTACTGGTGCTGCAGGCGATGACGGCCTCCGCCCAGGAAAGCGAGATCAACATCGTCGGCCTCTCGCAGGGCAAAGCCGTAGTGACCCTGGGCGCAAACCCGCGCCCGCGGGTCCTGCGCGAAGGCGACAGCCTGCCCAACGGCACGCGCCTGCTCAAGGCGACACCCGAATCGGCGGTGTTCGAGATCGACGGCAAGCGCCACACGATGACTATGGGGAACCACGTGTCCGCCGCCGCTCCCAGCTCCGGAGGGGGACAGGTGATCCTGAGTGCCGACGAGCGGGGGCACTTCGTCACCACCGGCACGATCAACGGCGGGACCGTGCAGTTCCTGGTGGACACCGGTGCGACCATGATCTCGATGGGGCGGGGCGACGCCCGCCGCGTCGGGATCGATTACCGCAAAGGCCAGAAAGGCCTGTCCAACACCGCCAACGGCGTGGCGCCGGTCTACAAGGTGAAGATCGACACGGTGCGCATCGGCGACATCACGCTGAACAACGTGGACGCCCTGGTGCATGAGCAGAACCTGCCCTGGGTGCTGCTGGGGATGAGCTTCTTGAACCGCGTCGAGATGCGGCGCGCGGGCGACAACCTCACGCTCATCAAGCGCTATTAGAGCGCAACGCAATTCAAAGGCAATTCACAGGATTAACAGGATTTCCAGGATTAACAGGATTAGATACCCAGTGGCCGCGGGCGAACTGCCTGCGTCACGCACGGCGCAATGTCGCGCACGCTCCCACCCTGGTGCCCGCGCCGTTCCAGAGGATGTGAATCCTGTTAATCCTGAGAATCCTGTTAATCCTGTGAATTGCTTCTTGCCGCCGTTCAGTCGACCAGCCTCTAGCGTCTTGTCGCGCTCGATGCACGCGTACGCCGAGTGGTTGTGGATCGACTCGAAGTTTTCGGATTCGACCACGTAGGCTCTCGATGCGATCGTCGCGATTGAGCACCGCGGCGATGTCGCGCACCATGTCCTCGACGAACTTGGGGTTGTCGTACGCGCGCTCGGTCACGTATTTCTCGTCGGGCCGCTTGAGCAGGCCGTACAGCTCGCAGGACGCCTGCTCCTCGCAGATGCGCACCAGATCCTCGATCCAGACGAAGCCCCGGGTGCGCGCCGTCACGGTCACGTGCGAGCGCTGGTTGTGGGCGCCGTAGTCGGAGATGCCCTTGGAGCACGGGCACAGGCTGGTGACCGGCACGACCACCTTCATGGTGAACCGGTAGTGGCCCTGTTCGATCTCGCCCGACGAAAGTCACGTCGTAGTCCATCAGGCTCTGCACCCCGGAGACCGGCGCCGCCTTGCTGATGAAGTACGGGAAGCTCATCTCGATGTGCCCGGACTCGGCTTCCAGCCGCTGCACCATCTCGCGCAGGATGGTCTCGAAGGACTCCACGGAGATCTCGCGCTCGTGGCCGTTGAGGATCTCGACGAAGCGCGACATGTGCGTGCCCTTGAAGTTGTGCGGCAGGTGCACGTACATGTTGAACATCGCCACCGTGTGCTGCACGCCGCCGCCCTTGTCGCGCACCCGCGCGGGGTGGCGGATCGCCTTGATGCCGACCCGGTCGATGGCGAGCTGCCGCGTGTCGGCGCTGCTCTGCACGTCGGGGATCGGGAATGCGCGCGGGTCGTTCATGGCCAGGTCCTTAAGCTCGATATGCATTGCGCCCGATTATAGTCGCGGGCCTAGTACCTGAGTAACCTACTCAGGTAAGCGGGCCCGGACCGCCGCCAGGATCCCTGCCGCGTCCAGCCCGCACTGCTTGAGCAGCAGCGCCGGATCGCCGTGCTCGACGAAACGGTCCGGCAGGCCCAAGTGCAGCACCGGCACGGCCTGGCCCTGCGCGGCCAGGCACTCGGCCACGGCGCTCCCCGCCCCGCCCAGGACGACGTTCTCCTCGACGGTGACGAGCAGGTCGTGACTGTCGGCCAGCTGCAGAACCAGCGGACCGTCCAGCGGCTTCACGAAGCGCATGTCGGCCACACGTCGCATCCAGCGCCTCGGCGGCCTCCAGGCAGGGCTTGAGCATGCTGCCGAAGGCCAGGAAGGCCACCTGGCGGCCGCGCCGGCGAAGCTCGCCCCTGCCCAGCGGCAAACGCCTGCATGTGCCTGCCTGGACCGGGACCCCGGGCCCGGCGCCGCGCGGATAGCGCACCGCCGCCGGCTGATCGAGCTGGAAGGCGGTGTACAGCATCTGCCGGCACTCGTTCTCATCGCTCGGGCGCCATCACGACCAGGTTGGGAATGCAGCGCAGATAGGACAGATCGAAGGCGCCATGGTGCGTGGGCCCGTCCGCGCCGACCAGGCCGCCGCGGTCGATGGCGAGCACTACGGGCAGGTTCTGGATCGCGATATCGTGGATCAGCTGGTCGTAGCCGCGCTGCAGGAAGGTCGAGTAGATCGCCACGACCGGCTTGAGCCCTTCGCATGCGCAGGCCGGCGGCGAACGTGACGCGCGTGCTGCTCGGCGATGCCCGACGTCGAAATAGCGGTCGGGATACTCCTGGGAGAAGCGCACCAGCCCGGAACCTTCGCGCATCGCCGGGGTGATGCCGATCAGCCGGCGAATCGAGCGGCCGCCATGTCGCACAGCCAGTCGCCGAAGATCTGCGTGTAGGTCGGCTTGGCCGGCGGCTTTCGGCTGGATGCCGGCCGCCGGGATCGAACTTGGTCACACCGTGATACAGGATGGGATCGTCCTCCGCCAGCTTGTAGCCCTTGCCCTTGCGGGTGACCACGTGCAGGAACTGGGGGCCTTCCAGCGCCCGGATGTTCGCGAGAGTCGCCACCAGCACGTCGAGGTCGTGCCCGTCGATGGGACCGATATAGTTGAAGCCGAACTCCTCGAACAGCGTGCCCGGAGTCACCATGCCCTTCACATGCTCCTCGGCGCGGCGGGCGAAGTCCAGCACCGGCGGGCAGCGCCGAGAGCATGCGCTCGCCGGCGCGGCGCGCGGCCGCATAGAAGCGCCCCGACATCAGCCGCGCCAGATAGTTGTTCAGGGCGCCGACATTCTCCGAGATCGACATGTCGTTGTCGTTGAGGATCACCAGCAGGTTGGCGTCCATCGCGCCGGCATTGTTGAGCGCCTCGAAGGCCATGCCCGCGGTCATGGCACCATCGCCGATGACCGCGACCACGCGCCGATCTTCCCCGGCATGGCGCGCGGCCACCGCCATGCCCAGCGCCGCGCTGATCGAGGTGCTGGAGTGAGCCGTGCCGAAGGTGTCGTAGGGACTCTCCTCGCGCCGCGGAAACCCGGCGATGCCGCCGTAGGCTGCGCAGCCCCGCCATCGCCTCGCGCCGTCCGGTCAGGATCTTGTGGGCGTAGGTCTGGTGCCCGACGTCCCACACCAGGCGGTCGCGGGGCGTGTCGAACACGTAGTGCAGCGCCACCGCGAGCTCCACCGTGCCGAGGTTGGACGACAGGTGCCCGCCGGTGCGGGCCACCGACTCGAGCAGGAACTGCGCGCAGCTCGGCGGCGAGGCTGAGGCAGCTGCTTGCGGTCGAGCTTGCGCAGGTCGGCGGGGTCGTTGATGTGATTCGAGCAGCTCGTACATTCGGACGGAGCGCTGCATCAGTGGCTGCGCAGGACGATGAAATCGATCAGCTCGCGCAGCCGGCCGGCGTCGCCGCCGAACGCCTCGAGCGCCCCAGCGCCTCGGTCGCGCAGCTCCGTGGCAAAGGCGCGCGCGCGCGACACGCCCAGCACGCTGACATAGGTGGGCTTGTTCTGCCGCGCATCCTTGCCGGCCGTCTTGCCGAGCGTCGCGGTGTCGGCCTCGCGTCCAGCACGTCGTCCACGACCTGGAACGCCAGGCCCGCGCACTTGGCGAAGCGGTCCAGCCGCGCCGAGCGCTCGCGGCTCCAAGCCGTTGCCGCAGCGCGCGCCGAGCAGCACGGCGGCGCGGATCAGCTCGCCGGTCTTGTGGATGTGCATGTGTTCGAGCTCGGGCAGGCGTCAGCTCCCGGCCCACGGCTGGCAAGGTCGATGGCCTGACCGCCCGCCATGCCGCGCGACCCGGCGGCGAGCGCCAGGGCGCGCACCATGTCGAGCTGCGCTGCCGAGGCGTAGGCGCAAGCGCTCGCTCGGCCAGAACCTGGAAGGCAAGGCTTTGCAGCGCATCGCCGACCAGCAACGCAGTCGCCTCGTCGAACGCAACGTGGCAGGTCGGCGCGTCCGCGGCGCAGGACATCGTCGTCCATGCAAGGAAGATCGTCATGCACCAGGGAGTAGGCATGGATCAGCTCGACGGCGGCGGCGGCACGGTCCACGCGGTCCTCCTGCGCTTGCGCCAGCTCCCCTGCCGCGTAGGCGAGCAGCGGCCGCACGCGCTTGCCGCCACCCAGGACCGCATAGCGCATGGCTTGGTGCAAGCTGGTGGGCGCCACGCTCGACCGCGGGCAGCAACGCGTCCAGCACCGTCTCGATGCGGTCCTGGCGCGATCGCATCCAGTCCGCGAAACTCACTCGCTGCTCCGCGTCACCGGCGAAATCCTGCAGCAGCCCGGCTTCCAGGATCTTGACCTGTTGCTGGGCGTCCTTGAGGGCCGACTGACAGAACTGCAGCAGCTCGGCGCCGCGCTTGTAGGCGAGCAGGCACTGCTCCGAGCGGAAGCTCGCCCGACTCCATGCGCGCGACGATGGCCTCGAGCTCGGCCAGCGCCGCCTCGAAGCTGAGGCGGGACGTCGCACAGCTGCATCGTGCCAGCCCCGGCAGCGGCGGCTGCCCTGCCATCCGAGGCTGCCGAGTCGTGCAGAGGGTGAGAGCCGCTGTTGTGCCTGGGTCGGACATTCGTGACTATCGCTGCGCAGCGGCGTCGAGAAAAAGCACGCAAAATAGCGCAATGACCAAGGCCTGGTCAACGCGCGCGCGCCTTTGCCGGCTCCGAGCGCGGCCGCCTGCTAAGATAGCGCGCGCGCACGTTTGTCCGCAGGACGCCATGATCTCCGTTCAGCACGAAGACGGCATCACGCGATTGCCGCGGTGTTCGGCGAGTTCACGCTCGCCGACTACCAAGCGCTTCGAGGAAGAAGTCATCGCGCCAGCTCGGCGCAAGGCAAGCGTGAGCCTGCTCGTAGACCTGCGCGACATGCTCGGCTTCACCGTGGACGTCGCCTTGGAAGACATCCGCTTCACGCGCGCAGCACGCGCGCGACATCGGCCGCATCGCGATTCTGAGCGAGCGCGAGACCGTGAGCTGGACCGCCCTGCTGACCCAGGCTGTTCCTCGATGCCGACGATCCAGGTGTTCGACGACGAGCCCGCCGGCCCGCGAGTGGCTGGCGCGGCTGCTTCAGCGACAGCAAGTCGTGCCAAGAGGACTGCACGATGGCGTTTTGGACGCTGATCTCAGGTGGACGAGCTGCAGGCGCCATCTCGGCGACCCGGATTTCGTCGCTCTTCGACTGCCGCCACGACCTGATGAAGCCGCGATGCCGGCGCGCAAGCCTACGCGCAGTCCCACATCCCGGGCGCGCGCTTCGCGCACAGCGACCGCGATCTCGCCGGCCCCAAGACCGGCAAGACCGGCCGTCATCCGCTTCCCGAGCCGGACCGATTCATGGCCTGGCTCGGCGCCAATGGCGTGGATGGCGGCAAGCAGGTGGTCGCGTACGACCTCGCCGGCGGACGCGTCCGCCACCCGCCTGTGGTGGATGCTGCGCTGGCTCGGGCACGAAGATGCAGCCGTGCTCGATGGCGGCTGGGAGGCGTGGGTCGAAGGCCGGTGCACCGGTGACCGCCGACCTGCCGGCCGTCACAGCCGTCGCTTTCGCCGGCCGGCCGCGGGACGCTCTGGGTCGACGTCGGCCATGTGCTATCGCATCTGAATGCGATCCAGGCATGCTGGTCGTCGATGCGCGCTCGCCCGAGCGCTATCGCGGCGAGATCGAGCCGATCGACCCGGTGGCCGGCCATATCCCCGGCGCGCGTGAATCGCCCGTACAAGGAGAACCTGGGCGCGGATGGCCGTTTCAAGTCGCCCGCAGGAACTGCGTGCGGCGTTTCAGGCGCTCCTGCTCGGGCCGTAAGCCCGAGGAGGTCGTGCATCAGTGCGGCTCGGGCGTGAGCGCGTGCCACAACATGCTCGCGATGGAGATCGCCGGGCTGACCGGCTCGCGCCTGTACCCCGGGCTCGTGGAGCGAGTGGTGCGCGGACCCGGCGCGGCCCGTCGCCCGCGGGTAGGCCCTGGTGCCGAGCTCATGCTCAGAAGGCTGTCAATTCGGCATCGGGCCTCTCGACCTGGGCTGAGGCGGAAGTAGGAAGAAGGTGACCGCCACCATTCCAGCAAAGCCGAGATATAGCGCGGTGAACACCCACAACGGCCAGTCGTAGAACAGCAGCTCGTGCAACCAGCGCTGCACGAAGCTGCTACCGGTTTCTCGGCCCGGCCTCAGCCAATCCTCCAGCAGCGTCAGCGGGCACAGCACGCCCACGACCGCCTCGATCGCCACCAGACTGATGGCGGCGAAGTGCAGCACGCGGAACCACCAGTTGCCCACCCAGTGCCAGCCGAGCGCATAGCCGAGCCAGATCGCGACCAGCCCGCCGACGACGAACACGACGTAGGCAAAGTGCAGAACTAGAACGACATCGGCGAGCAGGACCATCGACGGTCACGCCGTTCGGCACGCAGCTCACCCGAGCATGTCGCCCCAGCCGCCACGGGCCCCAGAAGCGGGAACGGGCAGGTCACCCTGCCCGCCCGTTAGGTCGGCAGCCGGCCCCTGCGCTCAGGCTAGGTTTCGACGCTCGCGGGACTGGCCGGTTCTTCTTCCGGGAACTCGAGCCTGACCTTGCCAGCGGGATCCGCATCCACCAGCACCCTGCCGCCGTTGGCCAGCCGGCCGAACAACAGCTCGTCCGCGAGCGCGCGGCGGATGGTGTCCTGGATCAGGCGCGCCATCGGGCGGGCGCCCATCAGCGGGTCGAAACCGTTCTTGGCCAGATAGTCCTTGAGCGCCTGGGTGAAGCTCGCTTCGACCTTCTTCTCGTGGAGCTGGTCCTCGAGCTGGATGAGGAACTTGTCGACCACCCGCAAGATGACCTCGTGGGTGAGCGCCGCGAACGAAATGGTCGCGTCCAGGCGGTTGCGGAACTCCGGGCGTGAACATGCGCTTGATGTCCTGCAGCTCGTCGCCTTGGGTCTTCGACTGGGTGAAGCCGATGGAGGCGCGGGTTGAGCGACTCGGCGCCGGCGTTGGTGGTCATGATGATCACCACGTTGCGGAAATCGGCCTTGCGGCCGTTGTTGTCGGTCAGCGTGCCGTGGTCCATCACCTGCAGCAGGATGTTGAAGATGTCCGGATGCGCCTTTTCGATCTCGTCGAGCAGCAGCACCGAGTAGGGCTGCTTGGTGATGGCCTCGGTCAGCAAGCCGCCCTGATCGAAGCCCACATATCCCGGCGGCGCGCCGATGAGCCGCGACACCGCGTGGCGCTCCATGTACTCGGACATGTCGAAGCGGATCAGCTCCACGCCCATGATGTAGGCGAGCTGGCGCGCGACCTCGGTCTTGCCCACGCCGGTGGGCCCGGAGAACAGGAAGTTGCCGATCGGCTTCTGCGGGTTGCCCAGCCCGCTGCGCGCCATCTTGATGGCGGCGGCCAGCGCGTCGATCGCCTTGTCCTGCCCGAACACCACGGCCTTCAGGTCGCGGTCCAGGTTCTTCAGCTTGCCGCGATCGTTGGAGGAAACGTTGTGCGGCGGGATGCGCGCGATCTTGGCGATGATGTCCTCGATCTCGTGCTTGGTGATCACGCGCCGCTGCTTGGACTTGGGCAGGATGCGCTGAGCGGCGCCGGCCTCGTCGATCACGTCGATGGCCTTGTCCGGCAAATGGCGGTCGTTGATGTAGCGCGCCGACAGCTCGGCGGCGGTGGTCAGCGCCGAGGTCGTGTAGCGCACGCCATGATGCGCCTCGAAGCGGCTCTTCAGCCCACGCAGGATCTCCACCGTCTCCTGCACGCTGGGCTCCACCACGTCGATCTTCTGGAAGCGGCGCGAGAGCGCATGATCCTTCTCGAAGATCCCGCGGTACTCGGTATAGGTCGTGGCGCCGATGCACTTGAGCGCGCCGGTGGACAGGGCGGGCTTGAGCAGGTTGGAGGCGTCCAGCGTGCCGCCCGAGGCCGCACCGGCGCCGATCAGGGTGTGGATCTCGTCGATGAACAGGATCGCGTTGGGGTTGTCCACCAGCTGCTTGAGCACCGCCTTGAGGCGCTGCTCGAAGTCGCCGCGGTACTTGGTGCCCGCCAGCAGCGCGCCCATGTCCAGTGCATAGACCTGGCAGCGCGCGAGGATATCGGGCACGCTGCCCTCGATGATGCGGCGCGCAAGCCCTTCGGCGATGGCGGTCTTGCCCACGCCGGCCTCGCCCACCAGCAGGGGGTTGTTCTTGCGGCGGCGGCACAGCGTCTGCACAACGCGCTCGAGCTCGCGGTCGCGCCCGATCAGCGGATCGATCTTGCCCGCCAGGGCCAGCGCGTTGAGGTTCATGGTGTAGGTTTCCAGCGCCCCGCCCTGGGCCTGGTCCTGCTCGCCGTCGGTCTCCGATCTCCTGCTGCTTGGACGGGCCGCTCTGCGGCACCTTGCTGATGCCGTGCGAGATGTAATTCACCACGTCCAGGCGCGTCACGCCCTTCTGGTGCAGGAAGTACACGGCGTGGGAATCCTTCTCGCCGAAGATGGCGACCAGCACGTTGGCCCCGGTGACCTCCTTCTTGCCGGAGGACTGCACATGCAGGATGGCGCGCTGGATCACGCGCTGAAAGCCCAGCGTGGGCTGGGTGTCCACCTCGTCGCCGGTGACGATCGGCGTGTGCTCGTTGATGAAGTCGGTGAGCAGCTTGCGCAGCTCCTCGACGTTGGCGGCGCAGGCGCGCAGCACCTCGGACGCCGACGGGTTGTCGAGCAGCGCCAGCAGCAGATGCTCCACGGTGATGAACTCGTGGCGCTTCTGGCGCGCGTCCATGAAAGCCATATGCAGGCTGACTTCGAGCTCCTGCGCGATCATACTGATCCTTACCTCTAGACGATTCCGGTCTTGATCTGCTACTCTACGGCACCTGAACATCCGCCGCCGCGGCAATTCGCTTCGGGCCTTGCTTCAGGTCTCCTCCATCACGCATTGCAGCGGGATGCTCGATGCTTGCGTGAGAAGGCGATCACCTGCTCCACCTTGGTTGCTGCGACGTCCTTCGGATACACGCCGCACACGCCCATGCCTTCGCGGTGCACCTTGAGCATGATCTGGGTGGCCTGCTCGCGGCTCATGGAGAAGAACGTCTGCAGGACTGCGACGACGAAGTCCATCGGGGTGTAATCGTCGTTCAGCAGAACCACCTTGAACATGGGCGGTGGCTTGACGCGGCTCTTCTGGGTCTCCAGCAGAGCGTTGTCGCGGTTTCCACTAGCCATGGACGCTTCGCAGTAGAACCAGACCGAAGTTTGCTCCGTTGCTAATGTCGCGCATAACGCGGAAATTTACAAGTACGGGCAAAGCATTTTGCGTACCCTGCCGCCGGGGTCGGCCTAATGCCTTGACTTCGGACAGTAAATGACCTAAAAAGAAAATCGGCTCTCGTGGTGTGCGCTGGAGGAGGCGTGGCCAGAGTTCTGGACCGCGAGGCGCTCGGCGGACGCCATCGCGCGTCCGGGTCTTCTACAAGGAAAGGAAGTATGGCAACCGGTACGGTCAAGTGGTTCAACGACTCGAAGGGCTACGGCTTCATCACGCCCGACGATGGAGGGGAGGATCTCTTCGCCCACTTCTCGGCCATCAACATGAGCGGCTTCAAGACGCTCAAGGAAGGCCAGAAGGTCAGCTTCGAGGTCACCCAGGGGCCCGAAGGGTAAGCAGGCCTCGAACATCCAGGCGGCGTGACGCCCGATTCCGCGACCACTCATTGCCCTGACTCACGCGAACGTCAAGGTTCCCCAAGCAGGAGTCCCGAGGAGGAAGCAGTTCGGATTTCAGGTTGAGCGGCCACCCGCTCCATCCGAGAAAAATAATCCAAACCCGCCCACGAGGCGGGTTTTTGTTGTTGCGGCCGGCGCTTGTGTCCGGGCCGCGAGGCCGGCTTCTTTCCCGGCAGTCAGAGATACGATCAAGCGCCCCATGCGCTGGATCATCGCATCGCCGAACCCCGAGCACGACACCTGGGTCGCGCCGTCCATCAGGCGGGCGAAGTCGTAGGTCACCACCTTGTCGAGGATCGTCTTCTCCATCGACGAGATGATCAGGTCGGCCGCCTCCACCCAGCCCATGTGCCGCAGCATCATCTCGGCCGACAGGATGAGCGAGCCGGGGTTGACGTAGTCCTTGCCGGCGTACTTCGGCGCGGTGCCGTGGGTGGCCTCGAACATGGCGACCGAGTCGCTGGTGTTGGCCCCGGGCGCGATGCCGATACCGCCCACCTGCGCCGCCAAGGCATCCGAGATGTAGTCGCCGTTCAGGTTGAGCGTTGCGATGACATCGTACTCGTCGGGCCGCAGCAGGATCTGCTGCAGGAAGGCGTCCGCGATCACGTCCTTGATGATGATCGCCGCTCGGCAGCTTCACCCACGGTCCGCCGTCCAGCAGCTGGCCGCCGAACTCCGTCTGCGCCGAGCGCATAGCCCCAGTCGCGGAAGGCGCCCTCGGTGAACTTCATGATGTTGCCCTTGTGCACCAGGGTCACCGACCTGCGCTGGTTCGCGATCGCGTACTGGATGGCCTTGCGCACCAGACGCTCGGTGCCCTCCCGCGACACCGGCTTGATGCCGATGCCGGAGGTCTGCGGAAAGCGGATCTTCTTGACCCCCATCTCCTCGATCAGGAACTTGATCACCTTGCGGGCGTTGTCGCTCTCGGCCTGCCATTCGATGCCGGCATAGATGTCCTCGGAGTTCTCGCGGAAGATGACCATGTCGGTCTTCTCCGGCTGCTTGAGCGGGCTCGGCACGCCCTTGAAGTAGCGCACCGGCCGCAGGCACACGTACAGATCCAGCTCCTGCCGCAGCGCCACGTTGATCGAGCGGATGCCCCCGCCCACCGGCGTGGTGAGCGGGCCCTTGATCGAGACGACGAACTCCCTGGCCGCCTGCAGCGTCTCGTCCGGCAGCCACACGTTCTCGCCGTAGACCCGGCAGGACTTCTCCCCGGCAGTACATCTCCATCCACTCGATCTTGCGCTTGCCGCCGTAGGCGGCGCTCGACGGCGGCATCCACGACCTTCTGCATCACCGGCGTGATGTCGACCCCGGTGCCGTCTCCCTCGATGAACGGGATGATCGGGTTGGCGGGAACCTTCAAGGTGAAGTCCGGCTTGACCGTGATCTTCTCGCCCGGAGCTGGGGACGCGGATGTGCTGGTACATGAGAATCCTCTCGAGGATTGACTTGACGCCGGCTCGGTGTAGGGTATTGAAAAGGCGAAGATTCTACATTATCGGCCAGCCTGCATCGGTTGAGTGGCGACGCCGTGACGGCGGGCCGCTGTTTGCGCATTGCAAAATATTCACTTTGCTCATGCCAACCATGCTGGACCGCTTTGGAACACTTGCGGATCGACGTGCGGCGCGGAATCCGCGATTCGGACCATCGGCGTCAAGGTGGAGGCCGGGTCGGAACTATCGGCCGCCGGCGCTGTTGCCTTGCGCAATCGCCGTGGCTATACTGCGTGAGTACCATCCGTGGGACGGCTGAGCGGCCCAGGCGCTGGACGCATCATCGACGCGCGTGACGCATGCTTGTGAACTGATGCAAGCCCGGCGACAGCAATGACCCGCAGCTGGCGAGGGAAGGCAGACATGAATCAGCAGCATCGCGCAGCTGAACAGGACTGGGCGAGAACCCGCGCTGGCGGGGTGTGCGGCGCGGCTACACCGCACAGGACGTGTACCGGCTGCGCGGCAGCGCTGCACGATCGAGCACACGCTGGCGCGGCGCGGCGCCGAGAAGCTGTGGAAGCTGCTCAACGAGGAGCCCTTCGTCAACTGCCTGGGGGCCATGACCGGCAATCAGGCGATGCAGCAGGTCAAGGCCGGGCTCAAGGCGATCTACCTGTCCGGCTGGCAGGTCGCGGCGGACGCCAACGATGCGGTTCGAGATGTATCCGGACCAGTCGCTGTACCCGGTCAGCAGCGTGCCGAGCGTGGTGCGCAAGATCAACAACGCCTTCATCCGCGCCGACCAGATCCACCATGCCGAGGGCAAGGACGATATCGACTGGTTCGCGCCGATCGTGGCGGATGCGGAAGCCGGGTTCGGCGGCGTGCTGAATGCGCACGAGCTGATGAAGCACATGATCGAAGCCGGCGCCGCCGGCGTGCATTTCGAGGATCAGCTCGCCTCGGCGAAGAAGTGCGGCCACATGGGCGGCAAGGTGCTCGTGCCCACTCAGGAGGCCGTGCAGAAGCTGATCGCCGCGCGGCTGGCCGCCGACATGGCGGGCGTGCCGACCGTCCTGTTCGCCCGCACCGACGCCGAGGCAGCCAACCTGGTCACCGCGGACTTCGACGAGAACGACAAACCGTTCCTGACCGGCGAGCGCACCGCCGAAGGCTTCTACCGCACCAGGAACGGCCTCGACCAGGCGATCTCGCGCGGGCTCGCTTACGCGCCTTACGCCGATCTGATCTGGTGCGAGACCGGCAAGCCGGACCTCGGAGTTCGCGCGCGAGCTTCGCCGAAGCCATCCATGCCGCGTCTCCCGGACAAGATGCTGGCCTACAACTGCTCGCCATCCTTCAACTGGAAGAAGAACCTGGACGATGCCACGCATCGCCAAGTTCCAGCGCGAGCTGGGCGCGATGGGCTACAAGTTCCAGTTCATCACCCTGGCGGGATTCCATGCGCTCAACTACAGCATGTTCGACCTGGCGCACGGCTACGCCGCGCGACAACATGAGCGCCTACGTCAAGCTGCAGGAAGCGGAGTTCGCCGCCGAGTCGCGCGGCTACACCGCCACCAAGCACCAGCGCGAGGTCGGCACCGGCTACTTCGACGAGATCACCCAGCTGTGCCAGGGCGGCCAGCTCGTCGGTGACGGCGCTGACCGGTTCGACCGAAGAAGAGCAGTTCGCTTAAGCGCAGCCCTGCTACCTCAGCCCGGCCGCTGCCGGGCTGAGCTGCCTGCTTCCATGCGATCGACAGCGAGCATGGCGCAGAGGCGCAGAGCCGCCAAGCGACCGCGGCTCGAGCCGCTGCGGCTGTTCGGGCTGCAGAACGCACGTCTGCCGTTCCGCAAGGCAGTCTGCTCGATGCGCTGTTTGCGTCCCAGCGATTCGTAGCGTCATTTGGCGTCTGGGCGGACCGACCCGGTTTTTATGTCAGAATTTCTGCTTTGATCACACACAACCACAGAGGAGAATCGCCATGTCGCGCGACCAGACCCCGCAGGCGTGCAAATCGCTGGGCGCGATGACGCCCGAGTACGCCGAGATTCTCACCGCGGATGCCCTGCGTTTCTCGCGAAGCTGCACCGCAGCTTCGACGCCCGCCGACTCGAGCTGCTGCAGCGCCGCGCCGCGCGGCAGGCGCGAGCTCGACGCCGGCCAGATGCCGGCTTTCCTGGCCGAAACCCAGGCCATCCGCGATGCCGACTGGCAGGTCGCGCCCGTGCCCGCCGACCTGCAGGACCGCCGGGTCGAGATCACCGGCCCCACCGACCGCAAGATGGTGATCAACGCGCTGAACTCGCGGCGCCAACATCTACATGGCGGACTTCGAGGACTCGAACACGCCGACCTGGGACAACCAGGTGCAGGGGCAGATCAACATGCGCGACGCGGTGCGCCGCACGATCGACTTCGCCAGCCCCGAAGGCAAGCGCTACAAGCTCAACGACAAGATCGCCACGCTGCTGGTGCGTCCGCGCGGCTGGCACCTGGACGAGAAGCACCTGCTGGTCGACGGCCAGCCGATGTCGGGTTCGCTGTTCGACTTCGGCCTGTACTTTTTCCACAACGCCAAGGAGCGCCTCGAGCAGCGGCTCCGGCGTCTACCTCTACCTGCCGAAGATGGAGAGCCATCTGGAAGCGCGGCTGTGGAACGACGTCTTCGTGCTGGCGCAGAACGAGCTCGGCGTCCCGCAGGGCACCGTCAAGGCCACCGTGCTGATCGAGACCATTCTCGCGGCCTTCGAGATGGACGAGATCCTGTACGAGCTGCGGGAGCACTCGGCCGGGCTCAACTGCGGGCGCTGGGACTACATCTTCTGCTGCATCAAGAAGCTCCGGAGCAAGCCGGATTTCATCCTGGCCGACCGCGCGCACGTCACCATGACCTCGCCCTTCATGCGCGCCTACTCGCTGCTTCTGATCAAGACGTGCCATCGGCGCGGCGCCTTCGCCATGGGCGGCATGGCGGCGCAGATCCCGATCAAGAACGATCCCGCCGCCAACGAGCAGGCCCTGGCAAAGGTGCGCGCGGACAAGCAGCGCGAAGCCAACGACGGGCATGACGGCACCTGGGTCGCGCACCCGGGGCTGGTGCCGATCGCCAAGGAGGCATTCGACAAGGTCATGAAGACGCCGAACCAGATCGAGCGCCAGCGCGACGACGTCAACGTCGCGGCCAGCGACCTGCTCGACTTCCAGCCCAAGGGGCCGATCACCGAGCAAGGTCTGCGCCTGAACATCAACATCGGCATCCAGTACCTCGGCGCCTGGCTCGCCGGCACCGGCTGCGTGCCGATCTTCAACCTGATGGAAGACGCCGCCACCGCCGAGATCTCGCGCTCGCAGATCTGGCAATGGATCCGCAGCCCGCTGGGCATGCTGGACGACGGCCGCAAGGTCACCAGGGAGCTGTTCCAGGAGCTGGTGCCCGAGGAGCTCGAACACGTGCGCGAAATTCTCGGCGAGCAGCAGTACGCGCGCCGGCAAGTACGCGGAAGGCGCGAAGATGTTCGAAGAGCTGACGCTGCGCGAGGATTTCGTCGAGTTCCTCACCCTGCCCGCCTACGACTATCTGATTGCGCATGAGCACCGCTAGCTCTGCGACGGACAGCGGCATGCATGCTTGAAGCATGGGCAGCGAAGCGCGCGGGACGAACCCTCGCGCGCGCGGTTGCGTGCTGTTCAACAAGCCCTACGGGGTAGTCTGCCAATTCAGCGCCCATCCGGCACGGCCGACGCTGAAGGAGTTCATTCCAGTGGACGATGTGTATCCGGCCGGCCGCCTCGACTGGGACAGCGAAGGTCTGGTCGTGCTTACCGCCGACGGCGCAGCGCAGCATCGCATCAGTGATCCCCGCGCGAGGATGCCGAAGATCTACTGGGCGCAAGTCGAGGGTGTTGCCGACGAGACGGCGCTCAACCGGCTGCGCAACGGCGTGGACCTCGGCGACTTCGCGAGCCTGCCGGCCGAGGTGCGGCGCATCGACGAACCGGCGGGTCTGTGGCCGCGCCAGCCGCCGATCCGGGTGCGGCGAGCGATCCCGACGGCGTGGCTCGAGCTGACCCTGCGCGAAGGAAAGAACCGGCAGGTGCGGCGCATGACGGCCGCCGTGGGCCACCCGACCCTGCGGCTGATCCGCTGGCGCGTGGGACCGTGGGACCTGCAAGACCTCGCGCCCGGGACCTACCGACAATGCAGAGCATGAGCGACAAAGTCAGTGTCACCGTCGCGGCGGTGATCGAGCGCGACGGCCGGTTCCTGCTGGTGGAGGAGGAGACCGATAACGGCGTGCGGCTGAACCAGCCCGCCGGTCATCTCGAGCCGGACGAATCGATCGTCGCCGGCGCAGCGCGCGAGACGCTGGAGGAGACGCGCCTACCACTTCGTGCCGCGCGGCGCTGGTGGGCGTCTATCGCTGGCGCCATCCGGCGAGCGGCATGATGTACGTTCGCTTCGCGTTCGCGGGAGAGCTGGGCGCGCCGAGCCCGGGCGGGCGCTCGACCACGGCATCCTGCGCACGCTCTGGCTCACGCCGCAGAGCTGCGCGCCGAATCGCAGCGTCACCGCAGCCCGCTGGTGATGCGCTGCGTTGAGGACTATCTTGCCGGCCGCCGCTATCCGCTCGATCTGCTGGTCGAGTACGAGCTGATCCGCTTGGCGTCAGGTGTGAGCGATGCCGGCTAAGCGAGTCGTCGTCGGCATGTCGGGCGGCGTGGACTCGTCGGTCGCGGCCTGGCTGCTGAAGGAGCAGGGCTTCGAGGTGGTCGGCCTGTTCATGAAGAACTGGGAGGACGACGACACCGACGAGTACTGCACCTCGCGCGAGGATCTCGTCGACGCGGTGTCGGTCGCCGAGCTCATCGGCATCGAGATCGAGGCGGTGAACTTCTCCGCCGAGTACCGCGAGCGCGTGTTCGCCGCCTTCCTGGCGGAGTACCAGGCCGGGCGCACGCCCAACCCCGACGTGCTGTGCAACGCCGAGATCAAGTTCAAGGCGTTCCTCGACCACGCCATGGCGCTGGGCGCGGACCGGATCGCCACCGGCCACTACGCGCAGGTGCGCGAGGCAGACGGCCGTTTCCAGCTGCTCAAGGCCGATGGACGCCAGCCAAGGATCAGAGCTATTTCCTGTACCGCCTGAACCAGGCACAGCTTTCGCAGGACGCTGTTCCCGCTCGGCGCACATGCTCAAGCGCGACGTGCGCGAGCTGGCGCGCAGGCATCGGGCTGCCCAACCATGCCAAGCGCGACAGCACGGGCATCTGCTTCATCGGCGAGCGGCCCTTCCGCGAGTTCCTGATGCGCTATCTGCCCACGGCCCCGGGGCCCATGCGAACGCCGGAGGGACACCGGTCGGTGAGCACCAAGGGCTGATGTACTACACCATCGGCCAGCGTCAAGGCCTGGTATCGGCGGTCGCGGGTGAGGCGTGGTACGTGGCGGACAAGGACATGACGGGCAATTGCCTGGTCGTGGTGCAGGGCCACGACCATCCCTGCTGCTCTACCAGCGCAGCCTCGCGGCCGACGAGCTGAGCTGGATCGCCGGCGACGCGCCGCCGTTCCGCACGCCTACGCGGCCAAGACGCGCTACCGGCAGGCGGACGCGGCATGCACGCTGACGCAGGTGGGCGGTGGACGCTGCGAAGTTGCAGTTCGCACAGGCGCAATGGGCGGTGACGCCCGGCCAGTCGGTGGTCCTGTACGACGGCACGGTGTGCCTCGGCGGCGGCGTGATCTGCTTGAACCCGAGCTGCGCAGGCGTACGCCTGGGCCGGTGCTCTGCGCAGCTGCTAGAATCCCAGCAGATGCTGCGATGTCTCCCCTGATGCCGCTCACCCCGCTCAACGCCCTCTCGCCCCTCGACGGGCGCTATCGCGCCAAGGTCGCAGCGCTTGCCGAGTTCTTCAGCGAATTCGCGCTGATTCGCTATCGCGTGCGCGTCGAAGTGCGGTGGCTGATGGCGCTCGCCGCGGAGCCCGCCGTCCCCGAAGTGCCGGCGTTCTCGCCTGCGGCGCTGCCAGCGCCTGGCGGCAGATGTGTCGCGAGTTCAACGAAGCCGATGCGCAGGCCGTGAAGGACGATCGAGGCGCGCACCAACCACGACGTCAAGGCGATCGAGTACTGGCTGCGCAGCAAGCTCGCCGATACGCCTGAGGTGCTTGCGCGTCTCGCAGTTCATCCATTTCGCCTGCACCTCGGAGGACATCAACAATCTGTGTCATGCGTTGATGCTGCGACGAGAGCCGGGCAGCGGTGCTGTTGCCGGCGCTCGACGCGCGTCGCCGACAAGCTGCGCGGGCCTCGCGCGCGACCACGCCGAGCTGCCGATGCTGTCGCGCACGCACGGCCAGCCGGCCACGCCCACCACGCTGGGCAAGGAGATGGCCAACTTCGCGCACCGCTTGCGGCGCGCGCGGGCGCGGATCGCCGGCCGTGGAGCTTGACCGCCAAGGCGAACGGCGCGGTCGGCAACTACAACGCGCACCTGGCGGCCTACCCCGCGCTGGACTGGGAAGCCTTCGCGCGCCGCTTCGTCGAGTGCTTCGGGCTCGCGCTTCAACCCCTACACCACCCAGATCGAGCCGCACGACAGCCTGGCCGAGCTGTTCGACGCGCTGCGCGCGCCGCGAACACCATCCTGCTCGATCTCGATCGGGATATGTGGGGCTACGTCTCGCTCGGCTACTTCCGCCAGCGCGTCGAGGCCGGCGAAGTCGGCTCCTCGACCATGCCGCACAAGGTCAACCCCATCGACTTCGAGAACTCAGAGGGCAACCTCGGCATCGCCAACGCGCTGCTGCAGCACCTGAGCAGCAAGCTGCCGGTGTCGCGCTGGCAACGCGACCTCTCCGATTCGACCGCGCTGCGCAACATGGGCGTGGCGCTGGGCCACACGCTGCTCGCCTTCGACGCCTGCTTGCGCGGTCTGAGCAAGGTCGAGGCCGATCCGGCGCGCCTGCGGGCAGATCTGGATGCGCGCCTGGGAGGTGCTCGCCGAGCCGATCCAGACCGTGATGCGCCGCTGCGGCATTGCCGACCCCTACGAGCAGCTCAAGGCGCTCACCCGTGGCGAGCGGGCATCACGCGGGAGGTGCTGCACGCCTTCATCCGCGGCCTCGACATCCCGGAGACCGACAAGGCAGCGCTGCTGGCGCTGACGCCCGCCACCTACCTCGGCCTTGCGGCCGAGCTCGCACGGCGGGTCTAACAGGGGTCTAAAGCAAAGAGATTCACAGGATTAACAGGATTTTCAGATTAACAGGATTCAAGCGGGCCCCGGGTTAGACACTGAAGCTCGGTCACCTGGACCGATCACAGCCCCGTTCTAATCCTGTTAATCCTGAGAAATCCTGTTAATCCTGTCCATTCGGTTTCCAGCCGTGGACCTCTTGATAATCCCGCCGCGGTCACCATCTCGAACGTTGCTGCTTTGACCCGGAGACCCCATGGCTGCCCACGCGATCGACGTCAATGCCGACAGCTTCCAGCGCGAGGTGATCGAGGCGTCCGGACAAGCTCCCGTGCTGGTGGATTTCTGGGCACCATGGTGCGGCCCATGCCGCGCGCTGACGCCGGTGCTGGAAAAGCTGGCCGAGCAGTACCAGGGCAAGTTCCGCCTCGCCAAGGTCAACTCCGACGAGAACCCCGAGCTGTCCAGGCAATTTGCGGTGCGCAGTATCCCGAGCGTGAAGGCGTTCGTCGACGGCAACCTGGTGGACGAGTTCCTGGGCGCACGGCCCGAATCCGCGGTACGCGAGTTCATCGACGGGCTGCTGCCGACACCCGCTGACCTGCTGCGCAAGCAGGCGATGGAATTGGCGGCGCAGGGACGAGCGCGACCGCGCGCTCGCGGTGCTGGCACAGGCCGCCGAGCTGGATCCGGTGAACGATGCGCTGCATGCGGATACGGCCCAGATCCTGCTGGCCATGGGGCGCATCGCG